>JANSXC010000002.1 GCA_024743115.1 bacterium
GACCGGATCCGCACCTACAACTACCCGCAGGACCGGCTCACGGATCACCGGCTGAACAAGAACTTCGCGCTCGCGCAGGTGCTCGAGGGTCGGCTGGACCCGGTCGTGGAGCAGCTGCTGCACGATCGCCGCGAGCGGGCCATCGAAGAGCTCTGACCGTCGGGGGGCTGCGATCGGGCGCAACTGGGACTACGGGGGCAGCTGGGGGCCTCGGCGGCGTTTTTCGGCGATTGGCGAGCGAACCTGCCAATCGCGGCTTTCGTTGGTGACTAACACGGGGCGGTCCGCAAAAATGCTCCGCCTGCAAACTCGACCCCCTCTCAGAACGATCGAAAGAACATGAGTCAGACCCCCGGTGACCTCGCCACTCTCGAGCCGCTCGAGCCCCTGGAGACCGGCGCTCCTGCTGGTGCCCCCGTCCAGATGTCGGCCGACGAAGCGATGCTGCAATCGATGCGTTCGGGCCTGCCGGCGCCGGCGATGAACCCCTACTGCCGCGACAAGACGTACTACGCGTTCTTGTGGTCCGGCATCCTGATGCTCGTCGGCACGCTGATGCCGTTCGACGCCAACTACGGCGCGGCGGGCTACCAGACGATGGGCGGCGCGTGCTATCTGCTGCTCGCGATCGGCATGATCCGCACCTGGTGGGGCGCCATCAACACCAACCGTTCGGGTGGCTCGAGCATCCTCTGGTTGCTCGCCTGCTTCATCCCGCTCGTCGCGACGATCATGACGATGGCCGGCTTCGAAGCGCAAAAGGCCTACGACATGGCGGTTGCGCGCGGCTTCATCCAGGGCGACTACCCGTTCTCGGCCGGCTGGGGCGCGTTCTTCGGTGACCTCGGCGGCGCGCTCGCCAAGGACGCGGAGGCCAGCGTGCGCGTCGGCAACTTCTGGCGCCTGCTCGGCCCCGGCGTGTTCTTCGTGTTCGCCGGCGCGCTGATCGCGGAGCTCGGGTTCATTGGCGGTGTCCTCGGTGGCGCCAAGAAGAACAAGCAGCTCAAGCAGGAGAAGATGGCCGCGGCCGCTGAGAAGCGTCGCAAGGCCAAGGGCTAGGCTGACGGCCGACGCCTCGGAGTCGCCGGACCGCCGCGTGGGCCAGGGCAACGCTGCACACACCGTGGTCAGCGTGCTGCGCGGCGCCGCGGAATGGCTGCGGCAGCGCGGCGTCGAGGCGCCGCAGCGCTCCGCCGAACTGCTACTCGGCAGCGTGCTCGGTATGGAGCGCCTGCAGCTCTACCTCGAGCACGACCGCCCGCTCGTGGAGTCCGAACGTGACCGTATGCGCGCGCTGCTCAAGCGCCGCGGCGACGGCGAACCCGTCGCGCACCTGCTCGGCAGCTGGAGCTTCCGCGGGCACGAACTCGAGGTCAGCTCCGCCGTGCTCGTGCCGCGCCCCGAGACCGAGGACCTCGTCGACCTCGCGCTCGAACGCGCGCCGGATGGCGGTCGCGTCGTCGACCTCGGCACCGGCAGCGGTGCGATCGCGCTGGCGCTCGCGATCGAACGCCCGGACCTGACGGTCGTCGCCGCCGACGTCAGCGCCAACGCGCTCGAGATCGCCGCGCGCAACGCCGAGCGCCACGGTGTGTCGGAGCGCGTGAAGTTCGTGCGCAGCTCGTGGTGGGAGGAGCTGGCCGACGAGTCCCCGTTCGACCTCGTCGTCAGCAACCCGCCCTACATCGACCCCGACGCCGCGGACGAACTCGCCGATGACGTGCGCGCATTCGAACCCCCGCTCGCGCTGTTCTCCGAACGCGGCGACGTGCTGTCGTGCTACCGCGCGATCGTCGCCGGGTTGGAGCAGGGGCTGGTGAGTGGTGGCGCGGTCGTGATGGAGACCGGCGTTGGCGCGAGTACGCCCGGGCGGGAGCTGCTGGCGGAGTGTCCGTGGCTCACCGACGTGGAGCTACGGCCGGACACGGCCGCGATCGACCGCTATCTGCTCGCGCGGCGCGCGTAGTCGACGGACCGTCCGAGCTAGGGCGCCGAGAACGCACTGTCGAGCAGTTCCCGCAGCGGCTCACCCCAGCCGTCGATCGCGAGCGAGCGCACGCCGCGGCGGCGGAGGTGGTTCGTGATGAAGCCGTCCGGGTCGTCGCCGGTTGGTCGGATCCAGTAGTGGCGGTCGAGCGCGGCTTTGACGGAGCTCTCGGCTTTCACGCCGCCGCGCTGTTTGAGCAGTTGTTCGGTGCGCTTGTCCTGGACGACTTCGCCGTAGCGCAGGCCGAGCCAGCGCATCAGGTTGACGTCGGTCATCGACAGGCCGAGGAAGATGCAGTTGCTGTCGTACAGCGCGTTCATCATCACCCGGTTGGCGAACGAACTCGAACGGCTCACGGAGTCCCAGTACTGCGCGTCGGTGAACACGAGCACGTCGGGCGCGGCGCGGGCACCGGAGCCGCGGCGGCGCGGTAGGAAGCCGTGCGGGTGGTAGACGGGGATCGGTGACCTGCCGTTGGCGCCGTTGGAGCGGCGTTGCTTTTGGCTGCCGCGCGACAGGGTCCAGAGGATCGGATCGGAGCGTTCGCGCTTCGGCGGATTCGTCTCGGTCTCGAGCAGGTCATCGGCGTTGAAGCTGATGACGCGGCGGATCAGGCGGCGGTCGCGGCGTTGGTCCTCACGCAGCAGGCGCGCCAGTGTCGCGAGCGTGTCCTCGGCGGCGTCGTCGGCCGGTTGGCGCAGGTTCTCGTAGAGCGCGTCGGTCAGCCACTCGACGAGTTGCCGCTCGGCGAGGGCGAACAGGTCGGCCTGCTCCAGGGTCTCGCGGCCGCGCGCGGTGTCGGCGGCGGCCTTGAGGCGGCGGCGTTCCTGGCGGCGGGCTTCGGACTCGAGTTCCTCGACGAGGATTTGCAGCGCCAGCGGGTGCGGTGCTTCGCCGTCGCCCGTGAGCCAGGTGGGTGCGTCTCGATACGGCCGGGCCTGCCGCCAGAGGCGATGCACGAGCCGACCCCAGGACGGCACACCGCGGCTCAGCGAGGCCCCGGCGCCGAGGACGAGGGTGACCCCGCCGCTCTGGACGTCTGTGGCGAAGGCGCGGTGGCGATTGCGGTCGACGGGCATGTGGTAGACGGGCAGGCCGTCGTGCAGGCCAGCCCGCCCGGATCTAGGCCGGTTTGCCCTTGGCCACGAAGTTGGCGAGCGCAGCCCGCGTCGTCGGCTGCACTTCGGTGAAGTAGACCGCGAGATCCCAATCGCCGTCGGCCTGGGCTTCGCAGCGGACGACCGCGCCCTGGACCGTGTGCCGGTCGGTCTGGCCGGGCAGCGCGAACTCGAGCCCGATCGCGGTCATCTCGGGGATCTCGCGCGGCGAGGTGCACGCCAGCCCGATCTCCGAGATGTCGCGGAGCGTGCCCGGTGGGGCGTCGGGATCCTGGGAGAACCGGATCGGGAAATCACCGTGGGCGCGGGGCGCGCGGCGACGCTCTTGCTGCGGGGAAGGGGACGTCACCCCGGCAATCTAGCCGCCGAGCACTTCGGTTGGAACCGCGGAGGCTCCGGCTCTACGATCGTCCGCGGTCCAATACTTTCCGAGAGCAAGACAGCGATGGCGAACTTCAACCGAGTGATTCTGCTGGGCAACCTGACCCGCGATATCGAACTGCGACACACCCAGAGTGGCATGGCCCTCGCCAAGTTCGGCATGGCCGTGAACCGGAAGTATTCGGTACAGGGCGAGCAGAAGGAGTCGACCTGCTTCGTCGATCTGACCGCGTGGGGCAAGCAGGCCGAGATCCTGCAGCAATACGTCCGCAAGGGCAGCCAGCTGTTCGTCGAGGGCCGCCTCGAATACTCGACCTGGGAGAGCCAGGACGGTGGCAAGCGCAGCAAGCTCGAGGTCGTCGTCGAGAACTTCCAGTTCGTCGGTGGTGGCGGCCAGCGCGGCGGTGGTGGTGGTGGTGGTGGCCGGCGTTCGGCTGGTGGTGAGTCCGAAGCCTCGGCCGGCGGCGGTGGTGGCGGCGGCGGCGATGTCGACTACGGCGACATTCCGTTCTGATCCGCGGCGCACCGCGCGACTCGTGAGTCACCGGTGCGTGTTCGCCTTCGGCTGGTAGTTGGCGGTCGAGCGCAAAGCCGCGGTGGCATCGCGGGTTCGCGCCTCCGGCCCGCCTGTCCGCTCGACGGGAGGTAGACTTCGCTCGCGCGGAATCTTCCTCGTCTTCCGCGGGCCGATTCGGACGACGATTGCGTAGTGACTGCGGACCCGTGTACCTTCCCCGCGATCGCGGTTCCTGCCCACTCGCTCCTGCCTCTCGCTTCCCCCGCGCTCGTTTCCCTTCCTCCGCCATGCACCGATCCTTCCCTGCCGTCACGCTCGCGCTGACGGCCAGCCTCGCGGCGCCGACTCTTGCCCAGGGTTCGCCGCCGGCCGGTTTCACCTACGAAACGTTGTCAGACGGCCAGCTCGCGAGCGCAACGGCGATGGCGTTTGCGCCCGACGGTCGTCTGTTCATCACGGAGCGTGAGTCGGGGCGGGTGCGCGTGTTCGCCAACGGCACGCTCGACCCCAACCCTTGGGCGACGATCGCGGTCACGAACCACGGTTCGTTCTCGGAGGCGGGGCTGCTCGGAATCGCGGTGGATCCGGACTTCCTCAACAACCGCTACATCTACGTCTATCACACGCTCAACAGCGAGTCGCGGATCGCGCGGCTCGAGGACGTCGGCGGGCAGGGCGTGAACTACACGGTGCTGACGCCGGCCAACAAGATCAACTCGATCCCGTATCACAACGGCGGCTCGATGGTGTTCGGGTTCGATGGCACGCTCTATGTGCAGACCGGGGATGCGTTCAGCGGCTCCGCCCCCCAGGATCTCAATTCCTGGAACGGCAAGATCCTGCGTTTCGACGTTCCGAACCTGACGGTCCCGAGTAACAACCCGTTCCCGAACAACGCGGTTTACTCACTCGGTCATCGCAACGGGTTCGGCCTCAGCATCCACCCCGTCACGGGTGGGCTGTTCCAGACCGAGAACGGTGGCGCGTTGATGGACGAGGTCAACCGCATCGTGCCCGGTGGCAACTACGGCTGGCCCACGGTCGAGGGGCGCGAGGTCACGCCCAATCCGAGCTTCGCCGATCCGCTGAGCTGGTACCAGCCGACCTCGGCGCTGACGGGTTGCGCGTTCTACGACGGGGAGAACTACCCGTCGACGTATCAGCACCAGTGGTTCTTCACGGACTACAACCACAACCGGCTGCGCGTCATGACGCTCGATGCGACGGGGCAGACGCTGCTGGGTGAGACGGTGTTCCATGACCTGCCGGGCGCGGGCTACGCGATCGCGATGGGGCCCGACGGCAACCTGTGGTATCTGACCAACGATGCGGGTGGTTACGGCGCCGACGAGTTGGGGCGTTACGTCCACAGCAGTGAGCCCGCACCCTCGGCGCACCTGATGGCGGTTTCGCAGCGTTCGGTCGGCGGTGCGGTCACGGTCGGCGTTCACGCGCAGAACAACGACATCGTCGTGCCGTGGCTGTCATGGTCGCGCTACTCGGCGCCGATCCCGACGCCGATCGGCAACCAGTGGGTGCCGATCGATGCCGTGCTGCCCGTCATCCTGATTTCGGGTGACGATCGCGGCTATGTCGGCGTCGAGGTGCCGAACAACGCCTCGGTCGTCGGCTACCCGATGTTCGTCCAGGCCGCGGCCTACACGCCGAGCACGGGCACGATCGTGCCGACGAACCCGTCGAAGGCGATCCTGCGGCGGTAGCCGCGGGGTCTCGCCGCTGGGGCGAGCCGCTCGTGGACGGGGTCGGGAGGCGCTCAGCGCCTGGCCTTGCCGCCGCCCTTGCCGCCGCCCTTGCCGCCGCCCTTGCCTTTGCCGCCGCCCTTCTGGCCGCCACCCTGCTTCTTCTTCCACGGGTCCTTGAGCGTGGTCGTGCGCAGGAACACCGGCTGGTCGGCCGTGCTGTCCTTGGGGTCGACGGTGAAGTAGCCGAGGCGCTCGAACTGGCAGCGGTCGCCGGGGGCGAACTCGCCGAGGCTCGGCTCGAGTTTGCCGGCGACCGAGCGCTTGCTGTTCGGGTTCAGGAGTGCGAGGAACTCCTCGCCGTCGGCCTTGGCCGGGTCCGGATCGGTGAACAGCTGCTCGAATAGCCGCACCTCCGCGTCGATCGCGTGGTCGGCGGACACCCAGTGCAGCGTCGCCTTGACCTTGCGACCCTCCGGTGAGTTGCCGCCCTTGGACGCGGGGTCGTAGGTGCAGTGCACGCGCGTGACGTTGCCGTCGTCGTCCTTGTCGACGCTGACGCACTTCACGAAGAAGCCGTAGCGCAGGCGCACCTCGCGGTCGGGCGCGAGGCGGAAGAAACCCTTCACCGGCTCTTCCATGAAGTCTTCGCGCTCGATGTAGAGCCGGCCCGAGAACGGGATCTGGCGGGTGCCGGCGCTCTCGTCCTCGGGGTTGTTTATCGCCTCGACCATCTCGACCTGGCCCGCGGGCCAGTTGTCGATCACGAGTTCGATCGGATCGAGCACGGCCATGCGGCGCGGCGCGATCTTGTTGAGGTGATCGCGGACGAAGTAGTCGAGCAGCGACACCTCGTGGGTGCTGTTGAACTTGGCGACGCCGACGTGCTTGCAGAACTTCACCAGCGCCTCGGGCGGGTAGCCGCGGCGGCGCAGGCCGCGAATCGTCGGCATGCGTGGGTCGTCCCAGCCTTCGACGTGGCCACCCTCGACGAGCTGCAGCAGCCGCCGCTTGCTCGTGAGCATGTATTCGACGTTGAGACGCGAGAACTCGATCTGCTGCGGATGGTGGATGCCGAGCTGCTCGATGCACCAGTCGTAGAGCGGTCGGTGGTGTTCGAACTCGAGCGTGCAGAGCGAGTGGGTGATGCCCTCGATCGAGTCGCCCTGCCCGTGCGCCCAGTCGTACATCGGGTAGATGCACCACTTGTCGCCGGTCCGCTGGTGGTGCGAATGGCGGATGCGATAGAGCACCGGGTCGCGCAGGTTGAGGTTGGGGCTGCTCATGTCGATCTTGGCACGCAGCACCTTCTCGCCGTCCCCGAACTTGCCGGCCTTCATCGCGCGCAACAGCTCGAGATTCTCACCGGGCGTGCGGTCGCGGAACGGGCTGTTCGTGCCCGGCTCCGTGACCGTGCCGCGCATCCTCGCGATCGTCTCGGCGTCCTGGTCGTCGACATAGGCTTTCCCCTTCTCGACGAGCTGTTCGGCCCAGTCGTAGAGCTGGTCGAAGTAGTCCGCGGCGTAGTAGAGCGCGTCCCACTCGAACCCCAGCCAGCGCACGTCCTCCTGGATCGCGTCGACGAACTCCTGGTCCTCCGCCTCCGGATTGGTGTCGTCCATCCGGAGGTGGCACTTGCCGGAGAACTCCTGGGCCACGGAGAACGACAGCGTGATCGCCTTGGCATGACCGATGTGCAGGTAGCCGTTGGGCTCCGGCGGGAACCGCGTGACGACCTGTTGGACCTTGCCGCTCTCGAGGTCGGCGCGGATGCGGTCGCGCACGAAGTCGGTGGCCGGCGGGGAGTCGTCGTCAGTAGCGGTCATTGCGGGCGTGAACATCGCGCGTCGACGTGCCGAAAGCAACGGGCGCCGTATGCTCTCGCCCCGTGGCTACCGCGACTCCGCCGAGAAACCGCACCGCGAACGACCCGCTGGCCTGGCTGCCGCGCCAGGACCGGCATCGGCCCAAGGGCGAGGTCCGCCCGTCCCGGATGGGGCGGCGGCGGGCCTGGGTGCTGATTGCCGTCCACGGTGTGATCCTGCTGCACGTGCTGCACTGGTGGCTGACGGGCAGCTCCGTGACGCCGGTCGAACCGTCGGAGGCCATGCAGACCATCGAGCTCGGCCGCATCAACGCCGGGTTCCTGCTGTTCGCTGGCCTGATCGCGAGCACCCTGGTGTTCGGTCGCTGGTTCTGCGGTTGGGCGTGTCACGTCGTCGCGCTGCAGGATCTCTGTGGCTGGCTCCTCACCCGCGCTGGGCTGCGGCCGCGCCCGTTGCGGTCGCGATTGCTCGTCCTCGGACCCTGGGTCGTGGCCGGCTACATGTTCGTCTGGCCGGTGCTCTGGCACTGGCTCGCGCCCGACGAGAAACCGCTGCCGGCGGTTTCCGAGTGGGAACTGCACCTCACGACCGAGGAACTCTGGGTCACGTTCCCGGGCTGGATCATGGCGACGGCGACGTTCGTGGTCGTCGGCTTCCTGATCGTCTGGTGGCTCGGGGCGAAGGGGTTTTGCACCCACGGTTGCCCCTACGGCGCGTTCTTCTCGCTCGCCGATCGCGTCGCGCCGATGCGGATCAAGGTGACCGACGACTGCGAGAAGTGTGGCCACTGCACGAGCGTGTGTTCGAGCAACGTGCGCGTGCACGAGGAGGTCGCCAAACACGGGCAGATCGTCGACCCGGGCTGCATGAAGTGCCTGGACTGTGTGTCCGTGTGCCCCAAGGACGCGCTCTACTTCGGCGCGGCCAAACCGCAGCCGTTCGCCATCAGTCAGCAGCGCATCAAGGCACGTGCAGACTTCTCGTGGCCCGAGGAGATCGCGCTCGCGCTCGTGGCGTTCGGGGCGACGCAGTACGCGTTCCGCGACGCGTGGTTCGGCGAAGGCGTGCCGCTACTGCTCGCCGTCGGGGTCGGAGTTGTCACCGCGGTCTTCACGCTGTTGCTCTGGCGACTGGTGCGGCGGCGGGAACTGAAGTTCCAGCACACCGACTTCAAACGCGACGGGCGGTTCACGCGGGCCGGCTGGCTCGGGTTGGCGGGGCTCCTGCTATGGCTCGGGTTCGCCGCGCATACGTTCGTTGCGCAGCGGCAACGGATCGCGGTGGTCGAGAGTGTGCTCGCACTGCGCGACGGGGCCACGCCGGCACGGCTCGCGGCGGCGTTGGGGGCGGCCGATGGCGCACTGGCCTGGGATCTCGTCGACGATCCGCGCGTACAGGAAGTGCGGGGGCTCGTGCTGCGGGGTTTGTCACGGCACGCCGACGCGGAGCAGTCACTGCTCGCAGCCCTGAACGCTCGCGGTCGATTGGACTACGTCGAGGCGAACCTCGCGCTCGCGGCCTACGCCATGGATCCGCAGCGCGGGCGTCTGGATCAGGCCCGAGAATTGGTGGACATCGTGCTCACGCAGTCGCCGGAGCATCGCGTCGGGCGCATGCTGGATGCGCGCCTTCAGCAGCTCGGCAAGTGATCGCCGATCGGAAGTTCAGCGGGCAGTCAGTCGGTCGTGAGCCGGCGCCAGCGCAGATCGGCAATCCGCGCCGTCGTCGCGAACGTTGCGAACCCGAGCGGTCGCGACAGTTCGACCTCGGGGCGCAGCGACAGTTCGAACGGCGCGGTGTCGACGGCCAGGAGCGGTTCGTCGTCGATCACGACGCGGACCATCGCGCCCTGCACCGAGAGCCGGATGCGATAGGGCCGACCGTTCTCGAAGTGTCGCAGCGTGCGGGTCGCATTGCGCGCCGCATCCTGGCCGTCGAGCGACGACAGCCCGCAGAGCGCGCCGCCCCAGCCGCCGAGGATCAGCGTCAGGTGCTGGCCGCGGATCGGGAACGTGAGACCGCAGAAGAAGTCGGTGCCGGTCTCGCGGGTGGCTTCGAACGCGAGTTCGTAGTCTGCGCCGTCGGCGCCGGGCGGCGGTGCCTCTGACTGCCAGTGGATGCCCGTGAGCGGGCTGCCGATCTCGAGCTGAACCGTGTCGCCTGCGACCGTGACGGGGCCTTCGCCGCCGAACTCCGTCACCGCGAACGGCGCGAGCTTCGAGTCGCCGAGCAGCGGCTGCCAGCGGGGGCCCGACTCACACGCCGCCAACGTGCAGAGTGCAAGCGCCGCGAGCCGGGCCGGTCGCCGGCGCAAGCGGCTGGTGCCACTCATCGCGGGCCCGTGATCACGGGGCGGGTGCTCTGCACCATGGTCAAGAGCGCCATCGCGTTGGTCTCGAGCGCCTGCTCCGGTTGCAGCTCGCCGGGCCAGTTGCCATCGGCCTTCTGGGCGAGCGCGAGCATCATTGCGCACTCGAAGTACCAATCGCGGTCCTGAATCAGCGCGATGCCCGAGAGCAGCGCCGCGCGTTCGAGGCTGTAGGTGTAGTAGTAGTACCACCGGCCCTGGCGTTCGATTGCGCCCGCGTGGCACCGCATCGTCATGTACTCCGCAAGCCAGGCGAAGCCGTCGCGGCGCGAGCGGCCGATGTCCTTGAGCAGGCGACCGCGCTTGATCTGCGGGTAGTCGGAGAGCGCGGCCTGACAGATCGCGAGCCCGGTGATACCGGCCGCGGTCATGCTGCCCCAGGTTGGCGTCAGTTCGCCGCCGGACTTGCCGTCCTTGTAGTTCCAGCCGCCGATGCGCGCCTGGAACTTGATCGGCGTCGCGTTGTCGCCCTCCATGGCCATCGTGCCGTAGTCGACGAGGGTGACCGTGCGACGCTTGCCGTCGGGGCTCTGGCAGGTGATGAGATGGTTGGCGGCGGCCTCCCAGACCTGGGCGGGGATCTCGATGCCGCAGAGGTGGGCCGAGTAGAGGCCGAGCAGGCCGTACTGATTGACGGAGTTGTCGTAGTCGTTGGCGCCGATGTAGTGGAAGCGCAGCAGGTACGCCGGGTCCACGCGGCCGTCGATGTTGCCGAGCAGCACATCGGTCCACTTCTGCATCAGTTCGCGATCCTCGGGCGAGGGCCGTCGCTTCGATGGTTGGCCGAGGATGCCGGACTTGAGATCACTGAGCTCGGACTTCGGCGCGTAGAGCGCGGCGAGCGCCATGAGCGCGTTGCCGAGAGAGTAGGTGTCGATGATCCGTCGCTTTCGTAACTCGTCGTAGCCCTTCTTGATGATGGGGTCGTCGGTCGGCACGCCGGCCTTCACGAGCGACATCAGCGCGAGCGCGAGTCGCCCGGTGTTGTAGGTGCGGTTGGAATCGGCTTTCTCGGCCGCCGTGTTGCCCTTCTCGGGTTCCTTCAGCTGCTCCTTGATCCGCTTGATGCCGCGTTCGATCGAGTCGGCGACGAGTTTGCGGAAGCCGGCGTCCTGGCCGTCGCGCACGTCCTTGAGCTTCCAGGTCTCGCGTTGCTCGAGGTTGGCGACATGGGCCTTCCACTTCTTGTCCTTGCGCTTGAGGACGCGGCCGTGCAGCACGGTCTCGAACTCGATGACCCGCGCCTTGGCGCCGGCGCCGATCTCGAGCTTGCGGCGAATCTCGAGCTCGCCGTCGAAGCCGTACAGGACGAACTTGTTGACGAACCGGTCGACGTGGCGTTTCGAGTCGTCCCGCGGCTTGGGCTCGTCGAGGTTCTTCACCGTCGCGCGGATCGTCTGCCAGCCCTGCTCGTCGACCACGCCCGCGCGGCCCTTGATGTCGAGATCACCGAGGCGAAACATCCGATACGACTCCGCGCGGACGCTGCCGCCGCTCTTGCCGAAGCGCAGATCGGTCGCGATCCACCAGGCGATGTCGCGCAGATCGGCCGGCGGGATCCGCGCCCGTACCTGATCGTCGTCGAGATCGCCTTGCAGCAGCACGGCTGGTGGTCGGAACTCGGCGAACAGCTCGCGGCGGGTCTTGTTGACCGAGTTCTTCGAGGCGCTCAGCGCTTTCTGGATCGAAGCCTGCTTGCGAACGCCGCGCGGCAGCCGATGCAGCGCCGTCAAGGCGAGGTCGAAGTACTGCGCGCCGCCGACGTTGATGCACTGCGCGGCGAGCACGTTGGGGCCGCGCTTCCAGCCCGAGAGCGCCTTGCCCGCGACGACATAGCGCTTGTTGCGACCGTAGCCGTTGTTCGACACGACGACCGTGCCGTTGAGCCAGATCTTGATGCCGTCGTCGTGATGGACGTCGAATACGAGCGCCTTGGGTTTGCGCGCGAGCTGGAGCCCGGTACGCAGGCAGACCGCGGTCTGCTTCCAGGCCGTGCGGGTGCTCGAGCCGGCCTTGGCGTCAGGGCCGAACTCGCTGAAACCGAGTGCCCACGTGCTGTCGTCGAACTTCGGGTTCGCGAAGTCCTTCGGGATGGCGCCCTTGTCGCAGCTCAGGTAGCGCCACTCGTGGCCGCCGTCACTGGCGGGAACGATGAGTCGGTCGCCTTCGAGCTTGGAGGGCGGCGGCTGCACTTCGAAGACCTGGGTCTTGCGTGCGTAGACGAGCGCGCCGCGGTGGGGGATGTCCCACGACTCCTGGGCGTCGAGGCTCGAGCCGAGCACGAGCAGCGCGATGATCGACCGGAGGCCGGTCAATCGGAGTCTGGGGCTGGACGGTTGGTGCATCGAGAGAGGGCGGCGGGCTGGGGCGGCAGACGAGACGGGGAGAGGGTGAGCCGGGCGGTCGGAGTCAGCCGAAGTTCAGGCCGCATTCGGGGCACCGGCTCGTGCCTGCGGTCTGGAACGTCGTCATGCAGGCCGGGCAGGTGGTCTCTTCGGCGTCGAAGTCGGCCTGCCGATCGTGCACGGGCAGGCCTTCGCGGCGCACCATCCTGGTCAGGTAGCGCTCGTGCACCTGCATCGCGCGTTCGGTCTCGTCGCTCGCGACCGCGAGCCAGGCGCGGGGGCTTCAACTCGACCCCGGCAACGGGCCCGTTGCGACGGCGATGTCTTCGGACCGGATCTGCTCGGCGATCTCGCGGAGCAGGTCCGCTTTGCCCTGCAGGACGAGCTGCATGCCTTCGGGAATCATCACGGCGACGTCAGTCTACGGCGGGGGGCGGGCGTGGCAACTGATCGGCCGGCGCGGCATGCTCCGCAGCGTGCTTCTCGCGCTCGCGACCTGTTCGGGCCTGCCGGCCCATGAGACCGACGATTTGGCGTTCCATGCGGCGCTCGAATCGCGCGGAGTCGCGCTCGAGCGACCGGCCTGGGACGACCCGAGCGTCGACTGGTCACGCTTCGACGGGGTGCTCGTGCGTACGACCTGGAACTACCAGCATCGGGTCGACGAGTTTCGGGCCTGGGCGGATCGGATCGCGGCGCTGACCCGGCTCGACAACGCGGCGTCGGTGCTGCGTTGGAACTCGCACAAGTCGTACCTGCGCGAACTCGGCGCGGCCGGCGTGCCGGTCGTGCCGACGATCTGGCTCGACCGTGGCAGCCGCCCGGACGTCGCGTCGTTGACGACGGTCGTCGGTGGCACCGAGGGCTTCCTCAAGCCGTGCGTCGGCGCGACTGCGCAGGGCACGCTGCGCTTCCACTTCGACAACGTCGGCGTCGGGCGCGCGCAGGAGCTGGTCGACGAGCGCATCGCGCGCGAGGACTACATGCTGCAGCCGGTCCTCGCGAACGTGCTGTCGCGGGGGGAGTGGTCGGCGATGGTGTTCGACGGCGAGCTGTCGCACTGCGTGCGCAAGATCCCTGTGCCCGGTGACTACCGTGTGCAGGACGATCATGGCGGCAGGGACGAGCCATACGAGCCGACCGGTGCCGAGCGTGAACACGTGCACCGGGTCCTCGCGGTCGCGGAGCGGATCCTCGCCGAGCATCTGGGCGGGAGGCGGCTGCTCTACGCCCGCGTCGACTTCCTGTGGCGCGATGACGGCTCCTGTGTCCTCGTTGAACTGGAACTCATCGAGCCCGCGTTGTTCTTCCGCCACTCACCTGCGGCGGCGGAGCGGTTGGCCGAGGCGTGGCTCGCGCGGCTGGCGCGCTGAGCTCTGCTTCAGAGGCGCCCGGGCTACAGCCGCATCGAGCCGAGCGAGCGCTTGATCAGCTGCCAGTGTTCGTCGGTCGTTGCCGTGCCGTCCCCGACCAGCAGCAGGTTGGCGCGGAACATCACGCGCAGTACGCGTCTGGCCTTGCCCGGCACGCCGCTCTGCCGCGGCGCCTGGCAGTTCAGCGTGCGGACCGACGCGTCGCAGAGGCCGTCGGTGGCCCACTTGTCGACGTCCGGAGTCTTGTTCTCGGGCGGAACCTCGATGCCCGCCGACTTGCACAGCTTGCGGACCCAGTGGTCGGCGGTCTGCTGGCACCAATAGTCCATGCCGGGTGGCACGGCGAAGCCCGTGAGCCAGATGCGGCTGTCGTCGGGGCCGGTCCAGAGCACGCGAAAGAGCGCGCCGCCGCAGCGTTGCTGGACCTGCCAGTTGGCCGGGCCCTGCATCGAGGCGCCGTGCTTGCCGTTGTCGTAGCGACCGTCCTTGACGACGCCACCGACATGCATCTGGAGCGCTCGCGCGCCGGCTGCCGCGCGTTCGGCGTTCGAGTCGAGCAGCCGAAAGCTCGCGAGCAGGGCGTCCACCGTCTGACGAT
This sequence comes from bacterium, assembly GCA_024743115.1. GTDB lineage: Bacteria > Planctomycetota > UBA1135 > UBA1135 > UBA2386 > JAGQRA01. Next base: position 14,214 of record JANSXC010000002.1, read on the forward strand.
TCTTCTGGATCGCACCGTGGCTGCCGCGCACGAGTAGCAGGTGCTGCAGGCTGCCGAACTGCAGCGCGTGAAAGATCGCGACAGCGCCCGCGTCGTCGTGCTGTGAGGGCAGGGCGATCTCGATCCGCGCGCCTTCGAGGTCGGCGATGAAGCCGTCGTCTTCGCTGCCTCCGGCGTGCGCCGGCGGCAGCCAATTCGTCGCGAGGTTCGGGGTGGCGTCCGACTCGACCTCACGCAGCACGCCGGCGAGTTCGTTCACGACCTGCATAGCGGTGCGGCGGTCGTCGATGCGGACCGACACGTCGCAGGCGATGTCGGTGCCCATGAGGTAGAAGCTCGACGCTTCGAGCGCCTGAGCGCGATCACGGCCCATCGGCACGCAGAGCCAGCCCGCAACGCCGCCGACCTCGTAGTTGCATGCCGGACACGTGAACTTGTCGGTCGCGGAGCACTCGGCCTGGCGTGGCGTTTCGATCGCCAGGGTCGGCACGAGGGTGTCGCCGGACTCTCGGAACGCCATCATCGTGTCTTCGAGCGTGGCCGCGATGGCCACGCTGCCCTTGAAGAGTTCGTGCCGCACGCGCGCTACGGTCCGTGGGCCGAGCTGCCGCGGCGCGCCGAGGATCGTCGACTTCCGCCGGTAGGGCGACTTGCCTGATCGGTCCACGGGGAAGATCCGCAGCATGCGCTGTTCCAGCAACGCGTGGGCGCCGGTGTGATCCGGTTCGAAGGCCGCGAGGAAGCGGGCCGCATCGCCGGCTGCGAATGCGGCGTCGAGCTCGGCGAGTGCGTCCTCGATCTTCGCGCGCGTTGCGGCGTCGTCCTGGCCGCAGACCGGCGCCCCGACGAGCGCGAGGAGGCTGCAGAGCCAGGTTCGCAGGCAGTTGCGGAGCATTGTCGCCGGCAGGCTGGAGCGCCGTGTGATGAGCTCTGGTCCAGTCATCCACGGCTCCGTCATCGAGTGCTCCTCTGCATCAGTAGCCAGACGCCGTCGCCGCCCGTGTTGGGCAGGCCGTAGGGGTCGGCTTCCTGGTCCAGGTGCGTGAGCAATGCGGGCAGCGGTGAGGTTGCGTTGGCTGCGCCGAACGCGGCCGGCAGCGACTCGGCGGCGCGCACCTCGAGTGCGCGCGGCGGGTCACCCGGCAGCAGGAACGCGGCGATGATCACCGCGGCCGCGGCGACCAGCGGCATGCCCCAGCGGCGCCACATGTGGAACGTGTTTTCGGGTCCGGTTGCATCCTCTGCTGGCACGATGCCGCGTGGGCCGACCCCGGGGGAGCCGGTAGCCCGCGCGTCCTCGGTGTCCCGCTGTGCGCGTTCCGCCGCGCGTTCTTCGAGTGCGCGAAGTGTGCGCGAGACGAACTCCGGTGACGGTTCCGGGGCGACGTAGCGCGCCAGCATCTCCCGCCAGTGCTCGCGGCGGTCCTGCTGGATCGCGCCGGTGACACGGCTCACGAAGTCGGCACTCGGCGCGGGGGCATCGAATGCCTGCAGCTGTTCCGGGGTCGGCGACCGCACGGCGATCACGGTGTGATCGACGAAGTCGTCGCTGATCTCGAAGTCGTCTGGCAGCTCGGTGCCGAGCCACTCGCTTTCGTCGGGGAACCGGCGGCCTTCGAACGTGCCGTCATGTTCATCGAACGAACCGTGCTCATCGAACGAATCGTGTCCGTCGAATGTCATGCGCCCGCCTTGAGGTAGGGTTCGAGTTGTTGGCGAAGGGCTTCCTTCGCGCGGAACAGGCGCGACTTGACCGTGCCTTCGTTGACGCCCGTGACGTCGGCGATCTCGCGGTAGTCGAGCCCCTCGTACTCGCGCAGGATGAACACCATTCGCTGGTCCTCACCGAGTCCCTGCAGCGCCTCTCCGATACGGCGGCCGAGTTCTTCGTTCTCGGCGTCCTGGACCGGCTGCAGCTCGCGCGCGTCCTCGAAGTCGCGGTGCGACTCGTCGTCGGGGCCGGCGTGCATGCTCGTCGTCGGCAGCCGCCGGCGCTTGAGTACGTCGAAGCAGTGGTTGCGGACGAACGTGTAGACCCAGGTCGTGAACTTCGCGCGGCTGTCGTCGAAGCGGTCGATCGCGCGGAAGATCTTCAGGAAGACGTCCTGCGCGATGTCTTCCACGTCCTTCTTGAACCCCGGGCCGAGGAAGCGGTAGATCGTCGCGATGATCGGACGATGGAGCCGTTCCACGAGTTCGCGCGCGGCGTCCTGATCGCCTCGGCGGGCGGCGGCTACGGTCTCGGTGGCAATGTCGATCAAGCGGACTCCTGGCGCGGTGCCGGATGGCGTCAGGGGTTGATTCGATGCACGGCCGGGAAAGTTCCCGGATTCGAGCCTGTCGCCGTTGGCATGGTAGCGATCGGGCTCGTGGCTGCGAGGGCCGACGGGGCGGAAACGCCGCCGCCCGGCCGTTCTACAGCTCGTAGCGGATGAGGTCCTCGTCGTCGCCGGCTTCGCCGAGGCGCTCGTCGACGACCTGGCGGTCGATCACGATCTTCTCGCCGCGGCGTTCGCTGGCCTCGAACGACAGGTCCTCGAGGCACTTTTCGAGGATCGTCATGAGCCGGCGGGCGCCGATGTCCTGGGTCGTGCGGTTTGCCCGAAACGCCACGGCCGCGAGGCGTTCGACGCCGTCCGCCGCGAATGTCAGCTCCACCCCTTCGGTCTGGAACAGCGCGACGTACTGGCGCGTCAGGGCGTTCTTCGGCTCGGTCAGGATGCGCACGAAGTCGGCTTCGGTCAGCGACTGCAGCGCGACGCGCACCGGGAAGCGGCCCTGCAGTTCGGGGATCAGCTCGCTCGGCTTGTGGAAGTGGAACGCCCCGGCGCAGAGGAACAGCATGTGGTCCGTGCGCACGTGACCGTAGCGGGTGTAGACCGCGCAGCCCTCGACGACGGAGAGCAGATCGCGCTGCACGCCCTCGCGCGAGACGTCGGGGCCGTCGCTGCCGCCCGAACTCACGATCTTGTCGATCTCGTCGACGAACACGATGCCGTCGTTCTGCGCGCGGTCGACGGCATCGGCGATGATCTGGTCCTGGTCGAGCAGCTTGTCGGCTTCTTCCTCGTGCACGATTTCGCGTGCCTCGGCGATCGGCAACTTGCGGACCTTGGTGCGGTTGCCCGGTGAGCGACCCCACATCTCCTGCAGCGCCTGCGCGTCGATGCCCATCGTCTCGTTGCCCTGCGGGCCCATGACTGACAGGGTGGGGGTGTTCTTGTCGCTGACTTCGATCTCGATCACGCGCTGATCGAGTGCGCCGCTCTCGAGCTGCTGCCGCAGCTTGCTGCGCGCCTGCTCGCGGGCCGCCAGGTCGTCGACGTTCTCGGGGTTCTCCGAGTCGAATGGCTGTGCCCGCCAGATCGCGCCGCTGCGAGGATCCTCCTCGTCGTCGTCGTCGTCATCGCTCGGCAGCGAATAGTCCTGGTAGTCCTGCAGGCCTTCGGCTTCGGCGAGCGCGAAGAACAGGCGGTCGTTCGTCGCCTGCGTCGCCTTGGCTTCGACCTCCTGAACCTTCTCGGCGCGCACGAGTGCGACCGCGTTGTCGACCATGTCGCGGACCATCGACTCGACGTCGCGGCCGTGGTAGCCGGTCTCGGAGTACTTCGTCGCCTCGACCTTCACGAACGGCGCCCGGGCCAGCGTCGCGAGGCGCCGCGCGATCTCGGTCTTGCCGACGCCAGTTGGCCCGATGAGCAGGATGTTCTTCGGGTAGACGTCGGCGGCGAGATCGGCGCCGAGCTGGCGGCGGCGCCAGCGGTTGCGCAGCGCGACCGCGACGGCGCGCTTGGCCTTCTGCTGCCCGACGATGTAGTCGTCGAGGCGGCGGGTGATCTCTTTCGGAGTGAGGTCGGCAGCGAAGTCGGTCATTCGTGGCGGAGCAGCATAGCGGCCGACTCCGCGCCCGTCCCGTCCGCCGACCGGCTACTTCTTGGCGTTCTCTTTGGTGCGCCGATCCTTGCAGCCCTTCTGGAACGTCGCCTCGTCACCGTTGGCCTTGAAGAACTTCAGCCAGGTCTTGACCGTGTTGGCGTTCCAGGCCGCCTTGCGCGGGTCGATCTCCTCGTCGAGGTTCTCGATCGCGACGAAGCCGGTCTGCAGGCCGTCGGTGATCTCCGTCAGCAGGCGGTTGATCGCGTAGGCGCCCATCGTGTCGAAGCCGTCCGTGTAGTTCAGGCCGCGGAGGTGATCGATCAGGCCGAAGATCGCGATGTAGCGGTTCTCCTTCTTACGGATCTCCTTTTCGGCATCGATACCCGGGCGGCCACCCGCGGCGAAGTCGGCGGCCCAGTTCTGGACCATTTCCTTCTTCGTCTCGTCGATCAGCGACCACGGCACCTCGCCGAAGGTCTTCGGGTCGGCGACGTCGGCGTAGGTCTGCGCCTTCATCTTCATCCAGATCGGCGCGTTCTTCGGCAGCTTGGGGCGGGGCTTGGGCGTCGTCGCCTCGGCGGGCTTGGCCGTCCCGGTGTCGCCGGGGGCCTGCTCGCCGCCTTCGCCGGTAGCCGGCTTCGGGTCGCCAGTCTTGGCGGGCGCCCCGGTGCCCGCATCGGCCGACTTCGGCTGATCGGCGGGCTTGCTCGGCGTGCCGCCGTCATTCGAACCCGCCGTCGGCGTGTTCTTGTCCTTCTGCGCTTCGTTGTTCTCGCTCGGCTCGTTGTCGCCACCCATGACGATCACGAGCACGACGACGATGATCGCGAGCAGGCCGATACCGCCCGCGATCATCGGCATGTTGTTCGACTTCTGCGGCTCGCGCCCGCGCCGGCCGCCGCGGCCGCCGCCGTCATCTTCGTCGTCGCCGCCGCCTCGACGCCGCGACGCGGCCCGGCCACCGCCCTTGGCGCCGGCACCCTTGGCGCTGGCCGCCTTGGCAGCCCCGGCCTTGCCGCCGCCAGCCTTGGCCGCGGTGCGGCCCTTGCTGCGATCGACCGCGGGCTTCGCCGCGGCAGCGGGCTTGGCGGCTGCCGCCGGCTTGGCGGCGGCCGCGGGCTTCGTGGCGCTGTCGTCGCCGCCTTCCGCGGCGGCGCGCTGGCTCGCGACGTCGATCACGCTGCCGCACTTCTGGCACTTGGCCTTGGGACTCGAGAAGGACTCCGGCAGCTTGTACTTCGCGCCGCAGTTGTCACAGACGATCTGGATGGTGCTCATTCCGATGGGAGAGGGGGCGATCCGAGGTGGGAGAGTTGCGTTGGGTGGAGGTGTGGGGCGGGCTACTTGCCCTTGCCCTCTTCTTCGCCTTCGAGCGGCTCGTCGAGGTTCTCGCGCATGTCGAAGAAGTCCTCGAGGCCGGTTTCGGAGAAGCGCCACCAGAAGCCGAACCACTGCCGCACGCAGGACTCGCGCTCCTTCTTGTCGCGCGCGGCGTCACCCGATTCGCGGACCTGGAAGTTGGTCGCAAAGCCGGTCCAGTCGCGCAGTGCGCGGTCGAGCTGGCTGAGCTTCATCTTGTTGGCATTGACGTCGCCGTAGAGCTCGTACATCGCGTTGAGGGCGCGCGGCACGGCGGCCTTGCGGTCCTCGAGCGAACGGATCTTCAGCGTGAAGCGCGCGAGCGGCGGGCCGTCGTTGTCCGCGGAGCGCAGCACGCCCGCGATGACTTCGTCGACCTTGGCGCGCATCACCGCGTCGGCCTTCTCCCAGTGCGGGACTGGCCCGGGCTCGGATTCCATCACGTCGCGCGTGCCGGCGCTGTCCGTGATCTTGACGGTCTCGGCCTTCTTGATGTGCTTGTTGACCTTGATCGTCTTGCGGTTGGGATCGGGCGTCAGGCGGCGGATGTGCCGCGCGATCGTCCAGCCCGTGACCTTGATGCTGTCGCCGTCGGCGCGGAACGCCACGTCGAGTTCGGCGCGGTCGTCGTTGCGGTAGTCCTTGTTGCCGGGCTCGGGCACGAGGTAGAGGGTGCAATTGCCCGTTGCCGACTTCATCGCGGCCTCGCTGCTCAGTGACCCCGCCTCGCACTTGATGTCGCGCAGCCACTGCGTGCTCTTGTGCTTCAGCAGCGCGTCGACGATGTCGCCGTTCGAGGCGGTGTCGGCGTCCTCCATTTCGATCATCTTCGCCAGAGCGGGCAGATCGCTCACGGTCGAGATCGTGAGTTTGGTGCCCGAGTGGAAGCCTTGGGCCCAGCGCACGAGCGTCTGCGTGCGCGGGTGGGTGCCGACCGTGTGGATGAGCGGCGGTGGGGCCTTGACCTTGGGCTTCTTCTTGACGGGCTCGTCGTTGCCGCCGGACATCAACACGAACGTGATGACGAGCAGCAGGGCGCCGATGCCGAAGCCGACGTAGACCTTGGTGTTGTCCTGCTGCGCGACCCGCTTGCCGGCCGTCGTCTTCGGAATGAAGACGCGGTGGCAGGCCTGGCACTCGAGCGGGGTGTCGAGTGCTTCCTCGGAGACCCGGTAGCGGGTGCCGCACTGCGGGCATGGCGCATCGACGCGACCGTCGCTGCGCGTTGCGGAGGCCCGGCCGCCACTCGAACGACCGGAGCGACCGGATCCTGAGCGACCCGAGCCGGAGCCCGAGCGGCTGCCGGTGGTGCGAGAACGGGAAGAACGGGCTGCAGATGAACGACGCGCCAAGGCAGGACCTGCTTTGTTCCGGAGCGGAACGCGATCGGGGTTGAGAGCTGGGAAGGGCCCGGACGAGCCCCGCTACCCATGCGAATCCAGGGGGAGGGCCGGAGCACGGTAAGGGCCGCGGTACCCGGGCGCAACGGCAGGCGGCTACTTGCGGTTCACAGCAGTCGCGGGCCGGGTGAAATCGGCGACGACCGGCGGGTGGTCGGACAGCTCGAGGAGGTCCGGGGTCGCCAGCCAGGTGGCCGTCTGGCAGCGGGCTGCCAGCGCGGGGCTCGCGAGGAGGAAATCGATGCGGGGCAGCGCCATGGCTCCTGGCAGCGTGTCGGCGGCGGCGACGACATCGACGAATCCCCGGTCGAGCAGCGGGCCGATCGCGAACTCGGCCGGGCGGCCGTCGACCTGCAGGTAGCGCCACTTCTCGTAACGCTGCTTGGCCTCGTCCGAGTAGCGCGCGACGTCGCTGGTCTGGATCGAGTTGAAGTCGCCGAGCACGACGGTCTCGTGGCCGAGCCCGGCTGCGAGTCGGTGGCACGCGAGGGCGCGTGCGCTCTCCGCGACTTTGCGGGTCAGCCCCGGCATCGGCGGGTAGTGCACTACGACGAAGTCCATGCCGTGCGTGTGCACGTGCAGCATGCCGTGGTGCAGGCCCTGCAGGTGGCGCTTCACGACCGTGATGGGGGCGCTCGAGGTCAGGCCGACGGGGTAGCCGTCTTCCTTCAGCATCGCGACGTGCTCGTGACCCCAGGCCTGCGCGGTGCGGCGCAGGCGGTCCTCGTCGAAGCCGTTGAGTTCCTGCAGCGCGACGACGTCCGGGCGTTGGGCGGCGAGCCACGCACCGAGTCGCGCCTGGCGTTGGCAGCCGGGCAGGAACCGGCCGACTTCGCTGTCACGGAAGCCGACCAGGACGTTGTGGGTGATGACGCGGAACGTCGACTTGCGCTTCGTCTGCGAACGATGGAGTTCGAACCAGAAGGGCAGTCGGCAGGTGCCATCGAGCGTCGCGTAGCAGATTCCGGCGAGACGATCGTCGGTGCTCTCCTTGATCTCGAACGCAAGCTCGGTCGGCTGCGACGCGCCGTGCCCGAGCGCGAGTGGGTGCGTGCAGCGCCAGGTGCGGTGAGCCCGCGGAACCCGTTCGATCGGCGTCGGGCGTCCCGCGCCGATGGCGATCGTGGACATCAAGCCGAACTGCACGCGAACGGAGAGAGCGCCGTCGAGGTGGCTCATCATGCCCCGGAACGTGCCCCGGAGTCGGCGGGCCGGCGCGCCGCCCACAGCGGTGTTCCACGGGTTTCCCGCCGGCTGCTCGCCGAACCGAGCGTCGAGGATCGCCTTGACGGCCTGATTCGTCGGTCGCCGGTTGCTGCTGTTGGTCAGCACGGTCACGGCGAAGTCGATCTCCGGGAACACGAGCAGCTGCGTGCTGACGCCGGGCATGCCGCCGCTGTGCCTGAGGACCTTCTTGCCGCGCGCCTCCCCGACCGACCAGCCGATGCCGAAATTGCTGCCGGCCTCGTGTCCTCGCCGCTCACGCATCGCGAGCGCGGTCGCCTCCTGCAGCAGTCGGGTCTCGCCGATGGCGCCGCGCCCGAACTGCAGCCGCGCGAACCGCATCAGGTCGTTCGCCGAGCTGCGGATCGCGGACGCGCCGTCGTGGTCGAAGCCGTAGTCGACGACCGGCTGCCATTCGTCGTTCTCGGCGCGATAGCCGACGGCCGCGTGCTGCTCCTGGCCCGGCCGCACGCCGACGTCGGTGTGCGCCATTCCGAGCGGGTCGCAGAGTTCGGTCACGAGCCAGTCGCGGAAGCTCTTGCCCGAGTGGCGCGCGATCACGTGGTCGAGCACGCCGAACGCGAAGTTGCTGTAGTTCGTCCGCGTGCCCGGTTCGAACGCCGCGAACCCGAACTGCCGGATCGATTCGTCGCGGCCCGGCGGGGTTTCGGGGGTGTAGTAGAAGTTCCAGTGGGTGGGCAGGCCGCTCGTGTGATTGAGCAGCCGGCGGACCGTTATCCGGTCGGCCGTGCCGCGGAACGCGCGCATCTTGATGTCGCCGAGGTAGCGGTTGACGGGCTCGTCGAGCGTGATCTTGTCCAGGTCGACGAGCTGCATGATCGCTGTCGCCGTGAACGGCTTGCTGATCGAAGCGAGCCGGTAGATCGTGTCGGCATCGGCTGGAATCTCGCGTTCGCGATCGGCGAGGCCGAACCCCTCGGCCCAGATCGTGCGCCCGCCGTCGTGAACCGCCACGGCGATCGAGGGCGTGGTGTCGTCCGCGACGAACTGTGCGATCGAGGCGCGCGCCGTCGCGTAGCGCTCCGGAGCCTCGACGTTCTGGCCCGACAATCCAACCGCGAGAGTCAGGGTGGCGACCGCGGGGAGCAGAAACTGGTGGGGCTTTCGGGCGCGCATCGACGAGGAGTATGCGCCGCGGTCCCGATGTCGTAAACCGACGCCATGCGCTTCCGCATGGCCACCGACCTCGTGCCCGCCGGCGATCAGCCCGGGGCCATCGATCAGCTCAGCGACTGGATCGGGCATGGCGCCGACGCGGCGACGCTGCTCGGGGTCACGGGTTCGGGCAAGACGTTCACGGTCGCCAAGGTCGTCGAGGAGCTGCAGCGGCCGACGATCGTGCTCGCCCCCAACAAGACGCTCGCCGCGCAGCTGTATGCCGAGTTCAAGGCGTTCTTTCCCGACAACGCGGTCGAGTACTTCGTCAGCTACTACGACTACTTCCAGCCCGAGGCCTACGTCCCGACGACGGACACCTACATCGAGAAGGATGCGCTGATCAACGACGCGATCGAGCGTATGCGCAACTCCGCGACGCGCTCGCTCATGGAGCGACGCGACGTGCTCATCGTGGCGTCGATCAGCTGCATCTACGGTCTCGGCTCGCCGGAGACCTACAAGGAGCTGTCCGTTCACATCAAGAAGGGTCAGACGATCAATCGCGACAAACTGCTGCGGCAGCTGACGTCGATCCAGTTCGTGCGCGACAACTACGATTTCCAGGCCGGGCGGTTTCGCGTGCGCGGCGACGTCGTCGAGGTCTATCCGAGTTACGAGGATGCGCGCGCGATTCGCATCGAGTTCTGGGACGACGAGATCGAGTCGATCGTCGTCGTGGATCCATTGCGCGGCGAGATCCTCGAGCAGCTCGAGGAGATTTCGATCTATCCGACGACGCACTACGTGGCGACGCACGACCAGCTCAACGTCGCGATGGAGACGATCGAGGACGAGCTCGCGGAGCGGCTGAAGTACCTCGAGGCCAACAACAAATTGCTCGAGGCCCAGCGGCTCGGCCAGCGCACGCGGCACGACCTCGAGATGCTGCGCGAGACGGGCATGTGCCAGGGCATCGAGAACTACAGCCGCCATCTCGATCGGCGGGCGCCGGGGCAGCCGCCCGCGACGCTGCTGCACTACTTCCCCGACGACTTCCTGCTGGTCGTCGACGAGTCGCACGTCGCGATCCCGCAGGCCGGCGGCATGTTTCGCGGCGATCGGGCGAGGAAGCAGAACCTCGTCGACTTCGGCTTCCGGCTACCGTCGGCGCTCGACAACCGGCCGCTCAAGTTCGACGAGTTCGAGGGCCTGCTCGGGCAGGTTCTGTTCGTCTCCGCGACGCCCGCCGACTACGAGAAACAGCGCAGCGGCGACCGCATCGTCGAGCTGGTCGTGCGCCCGACGGGGCTCGTCGATCCGCCCGTCGACGTGCGGCCGGCGCAGGGTCAGGTCGACGACGTCGTGGCGGAGGTGCGCAAGCGCGTCGAGAAGAAGGAGCGCGTGCTCATCACAACGCTCACGAAACGGTCGGCCGAAGAGCTCACCGACTACCTGCGTGATCTCGGCGTCAAGGTGCGCTACCTGCACAGCGATATCGACAGCCTCGAGCGCACCGCGTTGATCCGCGACCTGCGCCTGGGGGTGTTCGACGTGCTCGTCGGCATCAACCTGCTCCGCGAGGGGCTCGACATTCCCGAGGTGACACTCGTCGCCGTACTCGATGCGGACAAGGAAGGCTTCCTGCGCAGCAAGACCTCGCTGATCCAGACGTGTGGCCGCGCCGCGCGCAACGCCGAAGGTCGCGTGATCCTCTACGCCGACAAAGTCACCGAGTCGATCGAGGGCGCGATGGGGGAGATGGAGCGTCGCCGGTTGCGCCAGCATGCGCACAACGACGAGCACGGCATCACGCCGCAGACGATCGTCAAGCCGATCCGTGACCAGCTCGAGGCGCCGGCCGAGGAGGACGGTTTCGAGATGCCCGCAAAGGGGCGCGGGCGCGGCAAGGGCAAAGGCAAAGGGGCGGCCAAGGCGCGCGGCCAGAGCCCGGTCGGCGCCGAGGCGGAGTCCGCGACGCCGAAGTTCTCCGATCACAAGGAGCTGCTCCGGCACATCAAGGCGCTGCGTGCGGAGATGATGGCCGCGGCCAAGAACCTCGATTTCGAACTCGCGGCGCGGATTCGCGACGAAGTGTTCCGGCTCGAGCAGGCCGAGATGAAGCTGCTGTAGGAAGCAAGGATGAGTGATCGCATCATCGAGCCGGTGCCGTCCGAGTTCCTCGTGCCATTCGACGGCACGTTCCGTGTTGCCGACGCGCCAACGGCGCCGTCCGACGGCGAGCGCGGCAAGCAGCACAAGAAGCGCCACAAGCAGGCCCTCGCGGCGATCGTCGACGAGATGCGGGAACTGCAGCGCGCGATGTACGCGTTCGATTCGCATTCCCTGCTGCTCGTCTTCCAGGCGATGGACGCCGCAGGCAAGGACGGCACGATCCGCGCGGTCATGAGCGGCATCAATCCGGCTGGTTGCCAGGTGTCGTCGTTCAAGGCGCCGTCGAAGCAGGAGCTGGATCACGACTTCCTCTGGCGCGTTGCGACGCGGCTGCCCGAGCGTGGTCGCATCGGCATCTTCAATCGCTCGCACTACGAGGAGGTGCTCGTGGTGCGCGTGCACCCGGAATACCTCGAGTCGCAGCGGCTGCCCGGCAAGCTCGACCTCGCCACGATCTGGCAGGAGCGCTTCGAGTCGATCCGTAACTTCGAGCAGCACCTGGCGCGGAACGGTACGACGATCCTCAAGTTCTGGCTCAACGTCGGCCGCGACGAGCAGCGGCGGCGGTTCATCGATCGCATCGACGAGCCCGAGTCGAACTGGAAGTTCGAGCCCGGCGACGTCGCCGAACGTCGGCACTGGTCGGCCTACATGCGCGCCTACGAAGAGGCGTTGTGTGCGACGAGCCGGCCGTGGGCGCCTTGGTACGCGATCCCTGCGGACGACAAGCCGTTCATGCGGCGGACGGTCGCGGATCTCGTCCGGCGGGCGCTGAAGGCGATCCGGCCGCGGTACCCCGAGCCCACGGCTGCCGAGCGCGCGGCCATGCAGGGCTACCGCGAGGAGTTGCTGCGGGACGACTGACGCTTTCGGCTGCCAGGAGCGCACCGGAAAACGCGATTTCGTTCGTCACGGATGGGGTGCGGGATCCTCGGATGTCTGCCATGAAGCGATTCTCTCGTCATGGCTGTTCCGTGCTTCTCGCCGTCGGTCGTGCCGCTCACGACGGCGATGATCCAGAGCTACGAGCAGACCAACATGATCGTCGAGATCGTGACCGCCAGCGGTTCGTTCCAGGCGCCGATCTCGGACTCCCAGCCGCTGGCCGTGCTCGAAGTCGGCACTCCGGGACTCAACGGCGTCGTGCCGTGCCTGAAGTTCCGACCGAAGCGCTGATTGCCTGCGGCTACACGCTGGAGTTCCGTGACGCCGATGCCGGTGCGCCCGCGATCCCGATTCTCGGGTTCGAGCTGCACGACCCGCCGCAGTCGCTTGCGAACTTCGGCCTCGATGACGCTGTTTGGGTCAAGTTGCTCGTCACGCTGCCGCTCGCGCTGCTCGATGGCGAAGGCGGCGCAGTCTGGCAGCAGACGTTGCCGAACGACACGACATTCACGGGCCTGCCGCTGTTCGCGCAGGCGGCGGTCTTGAGCGGCCTCGATGGGTTGTCGATGAGCACGCCGACCGCGACGACGGTCGGGCCGAACTGACGATTTTCCAAGACCCCGGATCACAAGCGCGGCGCGAATCCCCCCTCAGGACCATGAAGCGATTCGCTACGTTCGTTCTCGCCGCTCTCGCGGCAATCCTCCTCGGCCAGGGACCGCGCGCCCAGGGGGTCGACTTCTACGCCCGATCGGTCAATCCGACCCAGGCCACGGCGTCGGCGGAGCTGCGGGGATGCGTTGGTTGTGGCCCAGGCCTGATCCTCGGCGGCGTCTTCTCGGTCGATGTCACCGTGCCGGCTACCGCGGTCGAGATCGTCGATTCAGTGCAACCCGGCGCCAACGTCATCGTCACATTCGGGCGGATCTCCTCGCCGACGCGTTTCTATGGGGACGCCGACTCGGGCGAAAGCAGTCAGATTCTGAACACGACCACGTATCTCCGGGTGACGTTGCCGTCCGGCGTCCGGCTGGTCGGTCCGTTGCTTCGGGATCCGACCAAGCAGTTCGTCGTCGATCTGGACAACGGGACGGGGATCTTCTTCTCCGTGTTCGAGTTGAAGAGCAAGAGCGGTGATGCGTTCTTTCGAAAGGTCGCGTCCATCAACGCTACGCAGGTCCCGCAGTTCGACATCGTTGCCGGGTCGCCGCAGGCGCCGGGGGCAGTTCTCGCGACGATCGATCTGCGAACCAGCGGCCGCAAGCCGGTCCAGTTCGACGCCGCAACGGTGAATGCCGTCTGCCTCGGTAACGCGTTCGCTCGCCTCACCGCGCAGCCGTCGGTTGTTTCCACGATCCAGACGACGTCCGATAGCAAGCGGTTCGTCGTTGGGAGCACCGATGGATCGGCTGACAACGCCATCGGCTTCTTCGACCTGCAGCCGGGCAACGCTATTGCCGGAACGGTCAGAACGGCCGCGTTCCCATCGACGGTGCTGGCGGTCAACGTCCTCGAGGGTGGGACGAATGTGTCGTACGGTCAGACCTTGCCGATCGGGAACGGTGAGTTCTTGCTGCCGCCCGTCGTGCAGCTGACACCCTCCCTGCGTCAGAGTTTCGACCAGAACAACGTGATCGTCGAGCTGGTCACGGCGGCGGGCACGTTCTCCGCGCCGATCGTTGACAGTGTCGCACCGCTGATCCTCGACGTGGGCACTCCAGGTCTCAACGGTGTGGTACCGTTCGCGGAGTTCACGGCAGAACCTCTGATCGCCTACGGCTACGGGCTGGCGGTCAGCGACGCGGATCCCGGCGCAGCCGCGATTCCGTTCCTCGGCTTCGAGCTGCACGATCCGCCACAGTCACTCGCGGGGTTCGGGCTCGACGACATCGTGTTCGTCAAGCTGCTCGTGACGCTGCCGCTGGCGGTGCTCGACGGCAACGGCGGCGCGCTCTGGCAGCAGACGTTGCCGAACGACACGACGTTTACCGGCCTGCCGCTGTTCGCGCAGGTGGCAGTGCTGAGCGGCCTCGACGGGTTGTCGATGAGCACGCTGTCCGCGACGACGGTCGGGCCGAACTGACGCGCACGGCGTCAGTTGCCGAGTTTGAACGTTCTTACGGTCGGTCGTCCCGGGACGATGTCGAAGTCCGAGTTCTCTACGGGCCACGGCGGCTGGCCCTGGCCCATCGAGAACTCGAGGCGGTAGCGGCCGGGGAGCAGCAGACTCTCGAATCGGTGGGTGACCGGATCTTCATCGATCCGCTCGAGCACAACCCACTTGCCGTTCTGGTCGCGCCACTTCAGGTGGCCCCGCCCGGTCTGCAACACTGGCGGCACCGAGCAGAGCAGCGTGCCGTGCAGTCGGCCTGGTCGGAGCGGCTTCAGATCCAGTTCGAAGTCCGTCGTTGTGTCGCAGAGGACGCGCACCTGGCCGACGGGGCGCCAGGACGAGCGGGCCCAGCAACACTCGACGCGCCAGTTGCCGGTAGGGACATTGGCGAGGAATGCGGGGCCGACGGGGCGGGCCGTGAAACCGTCACCGGGGACCGCACGCGGTTGGCCTTCCGGTCGGAACACGCGGACCTTCATCGCGCCGGGAAACTCGGTGAGCAGTGCGCGGGGGTAGGGCTGGATGCGAACGTGACCGACGGGGTGTTCGTCGGGGGGTGGCGCACGTGCTTCGTCGGTGCCGGGCCGGCTTGGGTTCAGCGTGATGCGCACCACGCCTTCGCCGTCGATCGGGAGCGGGTGCGTCACCGTAGCGAGGTAGCCGCTGGCGCTGACTCGCAGCAGAAGGTCGGCGTCCACCGGGCCGTGCACCGTGGTGTGACCAGTGCGGTCGGTTCGCTGGGCATCGTGGGCCAGGGCGCGGCCGACGAGGGCGCGGTTGTGGGGCCAGTGCAACAGTCGGCACGGCAGCGTGTCCTGCGTGGCCTTGTGAACGAGCAGTTCGCCGAGTTCGACCCACGCGTCGGCGATTGGTTCATCCGCGGCGTTCGCCACGGTGACCGCGAACGGCGCCGCCGAGCGCAATCGCAACGCGAGCGATTGCTGGCCGGGATCGGAGTCACGATCGGTGATCGAAGTCGTGTGCAGTGTCGTTGCGAAGCGCGTCGGGTCGTGCGGTCGAATCGCGAGTTCGAGTTCGCCACGCGGCAGGCGTATCGGCTCCTGGGGGACGGCTGCCAGCGGTTGGGGCGTGAACTCGATGACCGGCGCCTGGCTACGAAGGGACGCGGTCGGCCGGTGCAGCACGTCGCATTCACGGCAAGGCGTACCATCCGCCGCGACGACTTCGAGTCGTACCGCGATCCGGTCGCGGAGTGTCAGGCGCACGTCGCGTTCGCCCCACCTCGCGGGGCGCGCCAGCTCATTGTCGTCGAAGTTCGGGTGGCTGACCCGCAGGGTGAGGTCCTCCGTTGCGAATCGCGAGCCCGTGTTGCGCAGTGTGAAGCGGCCTCGAGCATCGGAGGTCGCAAAGGTCAGACTGCCGCTCAGTCGGCTGACGCATTGCACATGGACGTCGGCAACGGGGCGGCCGTTGGGATCGACGGTGAAGCCGCAAAGCTCCGCGATGTCGCCGTCGTTCGGCGTGCGGATGATGATCTCGGTGGTCGGTGGTTCGATCTGGACGCTGCCGCGGTGCGCCAGCCAGCCAGCTACGGATTGGCGGTACGTGCGTGGTTCGGCGAGCAGGTCGAATCGCGCCGACGAGTCCGCGGTCGCATGGCGCGGGATACCGAGCGGTCCGCTGCCGTCCAAGGTGAGGGTCACGTGAGCGCCTGGTCGCGGGTTGCCGGCCATGTCGAGCACGCGACCGCTGACGCGCACGAGTCGGCGGAGCTGCAGTACCCCGAGGTCGATCGTTGCGCCCGCGTCGGCGTGTGGAACGTCGGACGGCATCGACGACCGGGCGCGGCCGAGGACCTGGACGAGGCGGGTGCCGAAGCCCGCCTGGCGCACCTCGAGCCAGTAGTGGAACGGTTGTGGCCGGATCCGCATCAGGAACCCGCCGCCCGCGTCGGTGGTGCCGGCCGCCAGCACGGTCGGATGCGGTCGCGGCTCGAAACTCCGGTCACTGTGTTGTGGCGTGAGGCGCAACTCGCAGTCGGGCAGACCCCGGCCCGCGTCGTCGACGATCCGGCCGACGAGTCGGGCCATGGTGAACTCCGGCGCTGCCGGCTCGTCGATCGCCGCAACCGCCGTAACAGGTTCGCGTCGTTCTCTGCTCGCGATCGCACTCGTGACTGCTGCGTCGGCCGAACTCGGGGGAGTCACCGCGGCGTCCGCATGCCTCACGACGGGAGCCGGATCACCGGTCCCGCCAAGGGTCAGCCACGCGCCGCCACCGACGACGGTGAGCACGGCAACGGCGAGCGCTGATGTCCCGACACCGCCGGTTGCTGCGGTCGCGCGCGATCCCGGCAGCGCGAACGCGGCGCCGAGGCCGAGCCGCCAGTCGCGACCGCCGCGCGCCTCCAGATGGCTCCGCAGGATCGCGAGCCCACGCTGCAGGCGACTCTTCACGGTCGGCAGCGGCGTCGCTGTCGTCGCGGCGATCGCGCTCGGCGTCTCGGCAGCGAAGAACCGCCGCATCACCGTGCCGCGATACGGCTCGGGGAGGGCCATGAGGGCTTCATGTAGTCGCTGCACCGCTTCGGCGCGCGCGGCGTCGTCGGGTGGCGTCGGCGGGACCCTCGGCGGCTCCGCTCTGGGTTCGCGTTCGGCGGCAAACTGCCGTTGGCGCCGCCGTTTGCCGGCCAGGAAGCGCAACGCCCGCCGAGCGAAGCCGAGTTCGAAGTCGGGCTCGATCGTCGTCGTGAGGCGGTCCAGCGCCACGTCCTGCAGCAGGTCGTCTGCGTCGGCCGGGCCGACGAGGGTCACGGCGAGCGTCCGCAGCGCGCGGGCGTTCTGCTGCAGGGTCTGCGTCAGAGCGTCGGTGGTCGTCATGCGGGCAGGCACCCGGGAAGCCGCGCGAGAACGCGAGGAATCCGGCAAGCGGGCGGGGCCGGGTCATTTTGCCCAGAAATCGCCACGTTCGCGTCACGAGCCCCGGTTCCTGCCCCCAAATCGGACAACCATGAGATCAATCCGCTGTCGTTCCGTTCTGCCGTTCGCCGCTTGCGTAGCCGTGCTCGGCCTCGCGTTGGCCGCCCAGACTTCATCCGTCGACATCGGGGTGCGGGCGACGAGCACCATGACCAACGCCGTCGCCGGGGGGGTTGGATATGTGGGATCCGACAGGGTCGTGATTCTCGTCGAGGTCAACGAACCGGCGTTGGACGCGCGGCTCGTCGACTCACCCGCGGTCAACGCCAACGTGATCGCGGTGCTGAGGGCCGCGAGTCCCGGTAGCAGACGGCGGTTCGGTACCGTGGCGGACGTAGCCGGGATACGGCAACTCGTGACTCAGGGCAACGTCTGGCTCCGGGTTGCGACCCAAGGCCTTGATGCGCTGGTCGGCCAGGTGCAGCTCGACACGCCGGAAGACGCGTTCGTGACGCTCGATGACGGGTTCGGCAAGGTGTTCCTCGAGTTCGAGATCCACCCGGTCAGTGGCGTGGTCTCGTCGTTCAAGCTCGAGGAGTTGCCGATCGCTGCAAACGGGCTGACGGCGGTCGAGATCGTCGCCGGCACGCCGCAGTCACCGGGTGCGGTGCTTGCGACGATCGGGGTGCCGTCGCAAGAGAGCCGCTCGATCCTGGTGGCGCCCGGTGTGATCCAAGCGATCCGAAGTGGGGCGGTGTTCTGCCGCGCGGTGGGGGATCCTGGGCTGTTCGGCGAACTCGAGCTCGGCTCACCGACGCAGCACGCGCTCATCGACTCCGGGGTCGACGGTCCGACGAACAACGCGGTGGCGTTCTTGCGCCGTCAGCCGGGGCCGTTCGTCGCCGCTCTCGTCCGCACCCAGTCGTTCCCATTCAACGTTACCGCTGTGAACATCTTCGAGAACGGCACGAACGCGTCCTACGGGCCGACGTTCCCGGTCGGTGGCGGGGACTTTCTCATGCCGCCGGCGCAGTCGCTCACGCCGTCACAGCTCGCCAGCCTCAAGACGGAGAACGTCACGATCGAACTCGTCACTGCGTCGGGCAACTTCTCGGCGGGGATCGTCGACGAGGACCCGCCGTTTGTGCTGCTCGTCGGGTCGCCGGGGCTCAACGGCAACGTGCCCCAGGGCGAGTTCTCCGCGGAAGCGTTGGTCGGGTTCGGCTACGAGGTCGCCGTATCCGGCGCGGATCCCAACGCGGCCGCGATTCCGCTGCTCGGCTTCGAGTTGCATGCGCCGGCGGTGTCGCTGGCCGCGTTCGGGCTCGACGATGAGGTCTGGGTCAAAGTGGTCACGCCGCTACCGCTAGGGGTTCTGGACAGCACGGGCACCGCGCTCTGGCCTCAGAGCCTGCCGAACGACACGAGCTTCGCCGGGCTGCCGCTGGTGACGCAGATCGCCGTGCTCAGCGGCCTCGACGGGCTCTCGATGAGCTCTGTCGCGAGGACGACCGTCGCGCCGAACTGACACGGCTTTCGCGCTGGCGACGAGCTTGACAAGTATCTGACAAGGAAATCGGGAGGATCTGCCAACCTTCGGGGCACGCAGCACGTTTGTTCTTTTGCCCTTACGCTGGTCGGAACCATCGGTTCTGACCCGCTGCCCGGGAGCCGGTTTGCCAAGACGGCGGCTGGTTTCCGGGAAGGACTCTGCCGTCGCTGCGTCCATGAGACTGGCTCCCTTGAACCGGGAGTCGGTCGCCTGCCCCAACAATGCCTACCCGCGGTTCGTCGCTGATGCCGGTCATCATGGCCGGTGTTCTGTCCGGTTGTTCGGCCGGATTCTGGGTCGAGGATGCCGATCGCGAGGTCGGTTCGCTGCTCGATGGCGGGATCACCGACGTGCTCGACATCCGACGCCAGCGACTGCTTCATCCGGAGCCGTTGCCGGAGCCGGAGCCAGTTCCGCAGCCGACTCCGGATGGCGACGGCGAGACCGAGAGCGCGACCGATCCGGCGGCGGGGGGCTCGGGGGCGGCCGGCGGGCCGGAGGGCGACCCGGCGCCGATGCTGCCGATCGAGACCGCCGAGGTGTTCGACCTCGAACGTTCGCTGCGCACCGCGGTCAAGTACAACCGCGAGTACCAGTCCCAGCGTGAACAGCTCTACAGCGCGGGCTTGTCGACCTCGTTGGCGCGCTTCAACTTCGGCCCGCAGTTCAACTCGACGGTCAGTTCGCTCTGGTCCGACAGTGAGCTCGCGAGTCCGCAGAGCGAGATCGGCGCGAGTCTCGGGGTGAGCCAGATCCTGCCGACGGGCGGCACGCTGGCGTTGACCTCGTCGGCGAACGCCGTGTGGCCCTACGGTTCACAGGGGTTGCTCGACAGCTACAGCAGCTCGGTGAACGCGAGCATTACGCAGCCACTGCTGCGCGGCGCCGGCTACGTGCCGTCGCACGAGCCACTGACCCAGGCCGAACGTTCCCTGATCTACTCGGTGCGCGACTTCGTGCTCTTCCGTGAGAACTTCTCGATCCGGATCGCGCGCAGCTACTACGACCTGGTGTTCCAGCGGCGCCGTCTCGCGATCGAGGACACCAACCTCGAGGGCGCCGTGTTCGATCGTCGCAAGGCCGAGGCGCTCTACCAGGTGGAACGCAACACGGACCTCGAGGTGTTCCGCGCACGGCGTCGTGAGATCGTCGCGCGCGACCAGCTCATCGCGGTGCGCGCGGCATATCAGCGTGCGGTCGACGAGTTCAAGATCCTGCTCGGGCTGCCGACGACCGACCTGATTGAGATCGCCGACGCCGAACCGCCGTACGAGGCCGTGCGGATCACCGTGGACTCGGCCGTCGCCGCGGCGCGCCACAACCGGCTCGACATCATCACGCAGCGCCAGCAGGTGGAAGACGCGGAGCGCGGCGTGCGCATCGCGGAGAACGGGCTGTTGCCGGACCTCGATCTGACCGCAAGCTACGGACTAGCCGGCGGTGGGGATGGCGAGGACCAGCTCGGGCCGGACGAATGGAGCTCTTCGATCGGGCTCAACTTCGAGCTGCCGCTGCAGCGCAAGCCCGAACGCAACCGCTATCGCCAGGCGCTGATCGGCCTCGAGCAGGTCAAGCGATCCTACTCGCTGCGACTCGATCGCCTCGACCTCGAGATTCGCGACGCATTACGTCAGCTGCGCAGTATCGAGGAGCGCATCGTGCTGCAAGAGGCGCAGATCGAGCGCGAGCAGGGGGCGGTGACCGTCACCGAGATTCGCTACGAGTCCGACACGGCCGACAACCGTGACCTGCTCGAAGCGCGGCAGGCGTTGGTGAACGCCAAGAACTCACTGATCCAACTCAAGGTCGACCACTTCATCGCGCGGCTGTCGTTGCTGCGCGACATGGGGGTCTTCTACGTCGACGACACGGGGCTGTGGCAATGAGGCCACGGCAAACGAGGCATACGCAATGAACTGGAAGATCCTCATGGCGGGCGTGGCCGTCCTCGGCCTCGGTGGCTGGGGCTGGGCCGTCGCGGGTGACGCGGAAGCGAGTGCCGGGCCGAACGTCGGCCAGACCTACGCGGTCCGGCGCGGCGACCTCAAGATCTCGATCACCGAGAACGGCACGCTCGTGGCCAAGGAGTCGCAGAAGGTCACGCCCAAGATCCGCGGCGGCGGCAAGATCACGTTCCTGATCGAGGAGGGCAAGAAGGTCGAGCAGGACACGGTGATCTGCAAGCTGGACCCGACGCGGGTCGAGACCCGGATCGAATCGCTCGAACTCGAGATCCTGCAGTCGGAGTCGGGCCTGAAGACCGCGAAGACCGAGCTCGAGATCAAGGAGGTCGAGAACGTCGCCGCGGTCGCCAAGGCGAAGGTCGCGGTCGAGCGGGCGAATCAGGAGCAGGAGAAGTACCGTGACGGCGAGGCGCCGCAGCAGCGCAAGAAGCTCGAGGTCGCGATCAAGGATGCCGAGACGGAGTTCAACCGCGCCAAGAAGAACCTCGATGACAGCAAGCTCCTGCTCCAGGAGAAGTTCATCAAGAAGTCCGAGCTCGAGGACCACCAGATCAAGTTCGAGCGCGCGGTTGTGCAGAAGGAGGGCGCCGAACTCGACATGCGCATCTTCGAGAAATACACGCACCCGATGAAGCTCGATGACCTCGCCACGAAGGTGAAGGACGCCGAGCGCGAGCTGTCGACGACCGAGAAGCGGACCGAGTCGCAGTTCGAGCAGAAGAAGGTCGCGGTGACGCAGTCCGAAAAGCGACTCAAGGCACAGCGCAAGCAGCTCAAGGAGCGCAAGGAAGACCTCGAGAACATGACGATCAAGGCGCCGTGCCCGGGCATCGTGCTCTACGGCGATCCGCACCAACCCTGGTACCGCGAGAACATCAAGGTTGGCGGCGAGATCTGGGGTGGCCACACCGTCATGACGATTCCCGACCTGCGGGTGATGCAGGTCAAGGTCAAGGTGCACGAGGCGGACATCGACAAGGTCAAGATCGACCAGAAGGCGCGCATCACGATGGACACCTATCCCGGGCTCGTGCTCGAGGGGGTCGTGAGCAAGGTCGCTTCGGTGGCCGGTGGGCAGGGCAACTACGGTGGCTCGAGCGAGGTCAAGAAGTTCGACGTCGAGATCACGATCCAGGGCGAGGGCATCGACAAGCAGATGCGGCCCGGCATCAGCGCGAAGGCCGAGATCGAGATCGAGACGCGCCCCGACGTGCTCTACGTGCCGCTTCAGGCCGTGTTCGCCGAGGATGGCGAGCAGTTCTGTCACATCATGGGCGAGGACAGCAAGCCCGTGCGCAAGAAGGTCGAGATCGGCCCCGCGAACGACAACTTCGTCGAGATCCTCAACGGTCTGGATCAGGGCGACGACGTTCTGCTCTACAACCCGACGCTGCCCGACGCGAACCCGGAGGAACAGGCGGGTGACGGCAAGGTTGGTGACGAGTCCGAGAACAGCGGCGATACCGGCAAGGGCGAGGGCAAGTCGTGAGCGACCAGCCCGGACGTGCGCCGGAACCGGTCCTCGAACTCGCGGGGATCACCAAGGACTACGGCACCGCGGACAACCCCGTGCCCGTCCTGCGCGGCGTCGACCTGTGCGTGCTCGAAGGCGACTACGTTGCGATCGTCGGAGCGTCGGGATCGGGCAAGTCGACGATGCTCAACATCCTCGGTTGCCTGGATCGACCGACGGCCGGTTCGTACCGGCTGGTCGGCGAGGACGTCGCGACGCTCGACGACGAGGCGTTGTCACGGCTGCGCAAGACCAAGATCGGGTTCGTGTTCCAGTCGTTCCAGCTCGTGTCGCACCTGACCGTGCAGGAGAACGTCGAATTGCCGCTGCTCTATGCCCGGGTGCCGCGCAAGACGCGGCGCCAGCGTTCACGGGCACTGATCGAGAAGGTCGGGTTGGGTCACCGCTTCGATCACCTGCCGACGATGCTCTCCGGCGGTGAGTGTCAGCGTGCCGCGATTGCGCGCGCACTCGTCAACGAGCCGGCGCTCGTGCTCGCGGACGAACCGACGGGCAACCTCGATTCGCGCACGAGCAAAGAGATCATGAAGCTGTTCGTCGAATTGCACGAACAGGGGCGGACGATCGTGATGATCACACACGATCTCGGTGTTGCCGCGATCGCGAAGCGCCGCATCACGCTGCGAGATGGCCAGGTGGCCAACGTCGATGGCGCTGCCGGGTCGGTCCGGCCCGAGGAGGCCGAATGTTCGGCGAACTGATCGTCGAGGCGCTGCGCAACCTGCAGCGCCACAAGCTACGTTCGCTGCTGACTGCGCTCGGCATCATCTTCGGGATCGCCTCGGTGGTCTCGATGGTGTCCGCGGGCGAGGGCGCCCGGCAGCAGATCCTCGCGCAGATCGAGGAGCTCGGCACGACGAACATCATTATCAACGCGCAGAAGCCGCCGGCCGAGGAGGACACCAAGAAGGCCAAGGGCAGCTACGTGCTGCGCTACGGTCTGACGTTCAAAGACCTCGATCAGATTCGCACGACGCTGCGTCCCGTGATCGCGGCGTTGCCCGTGCACGACGTCAAGGACTGGCTGTGGTTCCGAGGTCGTCGCGTTGAGGCCAAGATCCACGGTGTCACGCCGGAATACTTCGAGCACCTGCAGATGCAGCCGATCCACGGCCGCGTGCTGACTTCGACGGATGCGAGTGGGCGCGCGCGGGTCTGTGTCGTGCGCGCGCGCGTGATCCACGAGGCCAAGTACCTCGGCGATCCGCTGCAGCTCGACCTCAAGATCGGATCGCAGTTCTACCGCGTGGTGGGGGTGTTGCCGGACTTCACGACGAAGAATCCCGACCGCGAAGTGCTCGGGATCGATGATCGGGCGCTCGAGGTCTACGTGCCGTTCGACACCGTCGTCGACCGGCTCGGCCTGACGCACTCGCAGTCGAACGAGGGCAGTCGAGAGACGTCGCGCGTCGAGCTGCACCAGATCGTCTGCCGGGTCGACGACGAAGGCAACGTGCCCGCAATGGCGCGATCGATTCATGCGATCCTCGAGAAGTTCCACGACCGCCGGGACTACTCGGTCACGGTGCCGATCGAGCTGCTGCAGCAGCGCGCAGCGACCCAGCGCACGTTCGACCTGGTGTTGCCCGTCATCGCCGGGATCTCGCTTCTCGTCGGCGGCATCGGGATCCTCAACATCATGCTCGCGAGTGTGACGGAGCGGACCCGTGAGATCGGCATCCGGCGGGCGATCGGCGCATCGCAGTGGGACATCACGTTCCAGTTCCTCGTCGAGACCGTGACCCTCACGTTCATCGGCGGCGCGCTGGGCGTCGGGCTCGGCGTCGTCGGGGCCTACCTCATCGAGCAGGCAACCGAATGGCAGCCCGTGATCACGCCGTGGGCGGTGTCGCTCTCGATGGCGATCTCGTGCCTGACCGGCGTCGTGTTCGGGCTTTATCCCGCGCGTCGGGCGGCGCTCATGGATCCCGTGCGCGCGCTGCGCCACGAGTAGCGTCACCGCGTCGCAGCGGCGCGGGGGCATGGAACGGCAACCACCGCTGCGCTAACTATGCACTGGTGAATCCCCGCATCGTCGACAAGGTCGCGCGCTTCCCGACCGGGGCGGGGGTCTACATCTTCTCCGATGCCGCGGGCAAGGCGCTCTACGTCGGCAAGGCCGCGAACCTGCGGTCGCGCGTCCGCAGCTATCTGACGCCCGGCGGCGATGGCCGCTACCAGCTGCGATTCCTCGCCGCGGAGGCCGAAGACGTCGAGTTCATCGCGACGGCGAGCGAGACCGAGGCGTTGCTGCTCGAGAACACGGTCATCAAGAAGCGCAAGCCGCGCTACAACATCAAGCTCAAGGACGACAAGGCGTTCTTGCTGCTGCGGCTCGATCGCCGGGAACCGTGGCCGTGGTATCGCCTCGTGCGGAAGCGTGCGGACGACGGGGCGCTCTACTTCGGGCCCTACGCGTCGGCGAAGTCGGTGCGGCGGTCGCTGCGATTGCTGCACAAGATCGTGCCCTTGCGTGACTGCACCGACTCGGTGTTCGACAACCGGTCGCGGCCGTGCATCAAACACCAGATCGGGCGTTGTCCGGCGCCGTGCGTGGACCTCGTCGAGCGTTCGGAATACGACGAGCTGCTCGATCGGTCCATTCGGATCCTGCGCGGTGAGGTCGCGCCGGTGTTGCAGGATCTGCGCGCCAGGATGCAGGATGCCGCGGACGAACTCGAGTTCGAGCGTGCGCAGGCGCTCAAGGAACAGATCCGGGCGCTGCAGTCGATTGCGCAGCCGCAAGCCGTGGTGTCGGCCGTGGGGGACGAGGACGCGATCGGGTTGCACCGGGTCGGTGACGAGGTGACGGTCGCGCTGCTGTCGTTTCGTGGCGGTGCGCTCGAGAACTCGCGGCGGTTCGCGCTGAAGACGCAGTTGTCCGACGCGATGTTGCTCGACGAGCTGCTCAGTCGCTTCTACGAGGGCGATCGCTACGTGCCCGGCGTCATCCTGTTGCCGCGGCTGCCGTCGGAGCCCGAGATCGTCACCGAGTGGCTGCGCGGTAAGCGCGGATCACGGGTTGAGTTCCTGGTGCCGCAGCGCGGCAGCAAGCGACGGCATCTCGAACTCGCGCATCAGAACGCGATGCTCGCGGACGCAATGGCGACCGACGCCGCGGCCCGTCGGCGGGCGGGCGCTGAACGGCTCGGTCGAAAGCTCGCGCTGGCCGACGTGCCCGAGCGGCTGCACTGCCTCGATGTATCGACCATCCAGGGCACGAGCACAGTGGCGTCACGCGTGTGTTTCGTCGACGGCACGCCGGCGAAGGGGCAGTATCGCCGCTTCAAGATCTCGGCCGAGAATGCCGGCGACGACTTCGGCGCGATGTCCGAAGCCGTGCTGCGCAGTCTGCGGCTGTGTCTCGAGCGCGACGAGGAAGAGCTGCCCGACCTGCTCGTCGTCGACGGCGGGCGCGGCCAGCTCTCCGCGGCGCGACGAGCGATCGAAGAACTCGGTCTGCAGGACGATCTGCGGATCTGTGGCCTCGCGAAGAGCCGGCTGCGCGGTGTCGGCGACGCCCGGCGCGAGAGCGGCGAGCGCATCTTCCTGCCCGACCGCGAGGACTCGCTGCCACTCGCGGACCAGGCGCCGGAGACGCTGCTCGTCGCCGCGTTGCGCGACGAAGCGCACCGCTTCGCCATCACCTACCACCGCAAGCAACGCGGCAAGCTGGGCAGCGAGCTCGATGACATCCCCGGCATCGGCCCGGCTCGCCGCCGCGCCGTGCTCCGGCACTTCGGGTCCCTGTCCGCGGTTCGGGCCGCTTCGCGAGAGGAGCTGCGGCAGAGTCCGTTGCCCGAGGCCGTCGCGGAGGCGGTGTGGCAGCGGTTTCACGTGCCGACAGATCGTGAGGGCGATAATGGCGGGGCTCCCGAGGCCTGAGCCGCGGGGGCGAGGGCGCCGAATCAACTCACGAGTTCGTCCCCGGCCCCTTCGGGCCATCGCTCGCTTCGGCCTCGCACGGGGGGCGTCGCCGGAAAATCTCGACTCGGGCGTGGGGCGTGTTCTCGCGTATCGCGGGCCGGCCGAACGCGTCAGTCCGCGGCCGGCTCGGCGTCGCGTTCCGGGGCCTGGTCCACGACGGTTCCCAGGACCTCGCGCAGGATGATGCGCACGTTCGGACACGCGACTTCGCGGAGGTCGAACGGTTCGTTGTCGTCCGGGTCGGGATTGTCGCCGTCGCTGTCGCGCAGGATGTTCACGATCGGGTGCATCGGATCGTCGGTCTGCTCGGCGACGATGGCAATGGCGCCTTCGGCGAGCTCGACGGTCTGGCCGACGGGGTAGATGCCGTTGATCTCGATGAAGCGCTTCAGCAATCCCTGATCGAGGCGTTCGCCCATCGCGATCATGATGCGGTAGGCGCGGATCGGGGGCATCGCCGTCTTGTACGGGCGCGCCGCGGTCAGGGCCTCGTAGATGTCGCAGATCTTGACGACGCTGGTGATCCAGCTGATCGGATGGTCGTGAACGGTGCTCGGGTAGCCGGTGCCGTCGAGCGCGAGGTGGTGGCCGAATGCGGCGGCGATTGCGAGTGGGTCGGAATCGTGATGGTCCAGCAGGCAGCGAGCGCCGAGCTCGGCGTGCTTGCTCATCTCGCGCTGTTCTTCGGCATCGAGCCGCCGGTTGCAGTGCAGCAGCTCGAACGGCACGAGGGACTTGCCGACGTCGTGGAGCAGGGCCGCAGCGCCGATCCGAATCTGCAGTTCGCGGTCCGCCGTGAGTGCACGCGCGAAGTTCATCGCCAGGATCGCGACCCGCAGCGAGTGGCCCAGCGTGAACGCGTCGTATTGATCCTGCCGGGCGAGCCCGAGGAGGCCGGCGCCGTCCGTTTCGAGGTGTTTGAGCACCGCCTCGGCCTGGGCCATCACGGGCGAGAAATCGATCTGCCCGCCGCGACAGACCGACACAGTCGCGGCCTGCAGGGTGTCCATCAGGGACTGGTAGGTCTTGACCGCGGCCCGTGCCTTGGGGTCGTCGCCGGCCGCGGAGCCGCCCTGACCGTCGACTTCGCTGCCCGGCCCGAGATGCGAACCCTGGTCATCGGCGCCGTCGCCGACCGGGGGCAGCAGTGTCACATGGATGCACTGTCGCTGGGCGGCCAGCGAGTTGATTGCCGCATGGTTGTCGTGCATCGGCTCGGGTCGGGCGAGGATGCAGGCGAAGAACACCGCGAGCTGGTCGCGCGATGCCTGGCGCGCGATCTCGAAGCCGCCGGCGCGCCACGCGTCGAGCACCTCGATCAGGCGGGCGGCTGCGATGCTGGCGCCCAACAGCGGTTTGCCGCCGAAGAACATCATGCCCTCGTGGCTCGCGATGCGGACGCGTTCCGAGCCCATCGCCGTGGTCAGGGTCTGCACGTGGTCCAGTACCCGGCTCAGCGAGTTCTGCAGGCGCGGGTGTTCGAGCTGGTAGATTCGGGAGTTGACGAGCGCCGTGACGAACTCGTCGACGAGCAGCGTTGCGGCGGTCGTGATCTCGTGCTGGCGGCGGTTCTCGAGTGCGTTCATCAGCGGCGTTCCCCGAGGGCGTCGAGGACCTCACGGGCCTTGGTGCGGGCGGGGCCGAGGCGGTCGAACAGCTGCTTCCAGCGACTGTTGCCCGCGAAGTCCTCGAGCAGCTCGCGGGACTTGGCATCGGGTGCGAGCGCGAGATCGGCGATGGCTGCGGTGAGCCGTTGCACGTCGTCGTCCGCGCGGGCACGGTGGACCTGCCGGCGCAGCAGCTCCGCGGTCTGTCGCCGCGCGGCCTCGGAGACCGTGCCGTCCTGGAGCGTGCGCATCAGTTCTTGCAGGTAGTGGGCGACCCCGTGATCGCTCGGGCGCAGGTTCGCGAGCGCGTGGCGTTCGGCTGCAGGCAGTCCGGCGTTGGTCAGGAAGTCGACTACTTCCGTGTAGAGTTCGAGCCGGCCGCTCCAGGCCACGGCCCCGAGCGCTTCGCGGGCGTGTTCGCCGCCCATCGCGAGCAGCGCCCGTACGACGGTCGGGTCCTGGAGCGAGCGCTCGCGCAGGATCCGGATGAACGTCGTGCGGCCGTAGCGCCGGACGAGCCGGTCCACCGCTTCGTGCAGGATCGCGAGGCCGTCCGGGTCACTACCGAGAACTTCGGCTGCGAGCGGCATGCAATGCGGGAAGCCCGCGACGACGAGGTCGACATCGAGGTAGCGACGATCGCGCACGAGGTCGAGACGATCGGCCTGCCCCGCGAGATCGAGCAGTTCCAGGCGTTCGACGTCGTCGGAGATCTCACGGAACCCGTCGCCGCCGAGATAGGCGTCGAGCACGGTCGTGCGGTTCCCGCACTGCGCCAGTGCGCGTCGGATCGGATTCGCGAGTCGTGATCGCTGGGTCGGGTCCGGGTCGGCGACGTAGAGGTAGAGGTAGACCCCGAGCAGTTGCTCGGCGAGGCTCGCCGCGTCCGTGCCGTTCTGCGCCGGCGACATGAGTGCGGGATTGGCGGCATCGGGCAACGTCTCGATCTCGGCGAGCAGTCCGTCGAGGTCGCATTCGATCGCGGCATCCTCCGCGCGGCCGCTCGGCAGGCCACTGGTCGGAGTCGAATCGGGCAGTGGTCGACCGAAGTACTTGCGTGCCAGCTCGAGAGTCGACTCGACGGCGTCCTTCACGCTCGTGGCGGCGTCGGGTTCCGCATCGATCGCGGTCGGCGCGGGCTTACCGTCGAGGGCCACGCGCAGGTCGTCGATGTCGTCCGGTGTCGCGGTGTCGCGAGCCAGGGCCGCGATGAGCGCCGCGTGGGCGGCAGCGTCCGTGACGTTCGCCAGCAGCTCCTGCAATCGGGCCTCGCGCAGCGCATTCGGATCGCCGCTGGACCGCGCCATCCCGCGCGGCCCGCGAGCGGGGACTCCCACCGAGTCGAAGACGACGCGGGCGCCGCTGTTGTGGCCGAGTCCGAACTCGCTCGGGAGCGGCGGGCCGACGAACTCCGGTTCCAGTGTCGTGGCCGCGTCCTGGTCCGGAACGGCAGTCGCAGCCGCCCCGGCGACGCTCGCGCCGAACGTGCCCGTGAACACCAGGGGTACGGTCTGCAGGCGCGGGTGGTCGGCCGGCCACTCGAAGTCGTTCGTGCCCGGCTTGGTTGCGACGAGGCCCCGCGCGAGCTCGAGCAGATCGTCGGGTTCACAGGTCGCGCCGATGACGATGCCACGGAGTGCCGCGTTGCGGAGCCGGGTCACCACCCATTCGAACTGGGTGTCGTCGGCGAGCTCACGACCGTTGCAGGCCAGGGCCGGTCCGTGCGCGGTCAGGATGAGGCCGCCGCGTTCGCGGACGAGGGCGAGGCACTGATCGGCCGCACCGCGTGACCGTGGGTGGTCGGCGGGATAGACCGAGGCGTTGCGGAGCGCCAGCGCGAACGACCGTGCCAGACGCTCGGCTTCGTGGGGTGCCGGCGAGCCCTCTGGCGCCGGTGGCATCGTTGCGAGCGGTTCCACCGCACGGTGTATCGGTAGCCGACGAACCTGTGCTGTGGTCGGGCCGGAGTCGGCCTTGGCAACGCGGATTCCGCAGACCCGTCGCCAGCCTCGTCAGTCGTCGTCGGCGCTCTCGGCCTCCGCGGGGGCCGGCGTGATCCGCACCCGTTCGACGCGGCGGTTGTTGGCCTTCGTGACGAGGAAACGGTAGCCCCCGGCGTCGACGTGGGTGCCCGCGACCGGCAGCCCGCCGTGCAACTCAGTGACGAAGCCGGCCAGTGTCTGGCTCTGGGTTTCGAGGTCGGTGAGTTCGAGCTCCTGGAAGATCTTGCGCGCCTCGGCGCTGCCGCGGCAGAGCAACGAGCGGTCGGCGCGGCGCAGGAACTGCGTCTCGGCAGTGTCGAGTTCGTCCTCGATCTCGCCGACGATCTCCTCGAGCACGTCCTCGAGGGTGAGGATGCCGACCGTCGAGCCGTATTCGTCCACGACGATCGCGAGGTGGCGCTTCTCGAGCTGGAACCGCCGCAGCAGGTGGTTCAGCAGCGCGCTCGCCGGCACGACGATCACGGGAATGCGAAGCGCGTCCCAGTCCGGTTCGGCGCTGTCGGGCTCGTCGCGTTCGCGCAGGGAGAACAGCAGCTCCTTGGCGAGGATGACGCCGTTGACCTCGTCCGGCTCGCCCGTGGGAGTGAACGGGAACCGGCTGTGACCCGAGCGCCGAATGCGTTCGAGGTTGACCTCCATGCTGTCGGCCCCGGAGACGAAGGAGACCCGGTTGCGCGGCACCATTACGTCGCGCGCCTTGGTGTCGCGCAGGCGGGTGGCGCCGTCGATGAGCGAAGCCGTGATCGAGCCGAATGCGCCTTCCTTCTCGCCAACGGCCGTCAGCACCCGGATCTCCTCGATCGAAGTGGTCTCGGCCGAAGCACTGCGGGCGATCGCACGTGACAGCATCCGCGTCATGATCAACGCCGGCTGCATGAGGATGATCGTGCCGCGCACGAAGTGGGCCACGGGAATGCACAAGCGGTTGCTGTGCACCACGCCGATGGTCTTGGGGACGATCTCGGTAAAGGTCAGCACCGCGATGACGAAAGCCGCCGCGAACCAGATCTCGCTGATGCCCGGAAACGCATGCTCGAACTGTGCGGTCGCGATCGCCGCGCCGCCGGAGTTCGCGATCGTGTTGAGCACGAGAATCGCCGAGATCGGGCGATCGGGTTCGCTCTTCCAGCGCTGCAGCAGCTGGCCCGCTTTACTGCCGGAACGGGCGAGGGATTCGATGCGCGCGGAACCGACGCTGAGCAGCGTTGCCTCCGCGAGCGAGCAGAGGAACGATGACAGCAGCGAGAATCCGACGGCCAGGAAGAACAGCAGCATGGCAGCTCGGCCCGCAGGCCGCCGCGCAGGTTAGATCAACCCGGCAGCGAGATCCATCGCCGGGCCGCCTCCTTGGGCGCGGCCCGACTCAGACGGTCTGGAGTTCCTGCTCGTCGGCCGTCGTGAAGCCGAAGCCGAACTCGCCGCGCTGCACGCGGACGCTCACAGTGGAACCGGCGCCGAGCTCGTGATCGAGGATCATCTCCGTAAGCGGGTCTTCGATGTCGCGCTTGATGAGACGGCGCAGTTCGCGGGCGCCGAACTCCTCGGAGAAGCCGTCGCGCGCGAGCTTGATCTTGACGCCCTGCGACCAAGACAGCGTGATGCCGCGGCGCTTGAGCAGGTCGGCGACCTCCTTGAGCATGTTGCCCGCGATTCGCTGGCAGACCTTGACGTCGAGCGCGTTGAAGACAACGACCTCGTCGATGCGGTTGACGAACTCGGGACGGAACGACTCGCGCAGCGCTTCGAGCGTCAGAGTGCGGACGTCGAGGTCCTGCAGGCTCTGTCGCACGCTCGCGGTGCTGAAGCCCATGCGCGTGCGGACCGCGTCGATCTTCTCGATGCCGAGGTTGCTCGTCATCAGGATCAGCGCCTGGTGGAAGGAGACCGTATGGCCCTTGCTGTCCGTGATGATGCCCTCGTCGAGCAGCTGGAGCAGCAGGTTGTGCACCTTGTAGTGCGCCTTCTCGACCTCGTCGAACAGCACGACGCTGTTCGGCTTCTTCTTGATCGCTTCCGTGAGGAAGCCGCCTTCGTTGTGGCCGATGTAGCCCGGCGGCGAGCCGATGAGCTTGGCGTATTCGTGCGGCAGCGCGTACTCGCTGCAGTCGACGCGAATCATCGCGGACGGGTCGTCGAACAGGTTGCGCGCGACGGCCTTGGCGAGTTCGGTCTTACCCGTGCCCGTGCGGCCGACGAGCAGGAACGTGCCGACCGGGTTGGTTGGCCGCTTGAGTCCGACGGCGGCCTTCTTGACCGCGCGGACCAGCGTACCGATGGCGTCGTCCTGACCGATGATCTGCTGGCGCAGCGACCGGTCGAGCGAGTTGACACGGCGGAACAGCGCCTGGCGCGCGGCGTCGTTGCCCGGGCGCGGCAGGAACGGGTCGTCCTGCTCGTCCGCGTTGGCATCACTGCCCTCGGACGGGATGCTGACCTGGTGGATCTCGAGCGACGGGTTGACGTCGATGCAGATCTGGTAGAGCAGCTCTTCGACGATCTCGAGATCGTAGCCCTCGTCCATGCGTTGCACGACCGAGAGGATCTCGGCCTCGAACGACGGGACGCACGTCTCGACGATTCGGCTACGATAGGCCGACTTGTTGGTCAGAGTGGCTGCGTGCAGTTCCTGCAGCAGATCCTCCGAACAGCAGCGAACCTTGATGAATTCGTCGATCAAGTCGAAGTACTTGATCACGAATGCCGCCCCGGGTTGTTTCACAGCGAGTCCCTCACTTCACGAATCCTGCCGCTACTCTGATCGAACGCATGCGGTCTCGAACCTGAGCCGCAGGTGGCAAACCGCAGTGTCCTTTTTGCTTCAGTCATGAGCCCTGAAACCAAGTTGCTGGCGACGTTGGTGCACGGCGGTCAGATCCCGGCCGACGTTGCCCGGGACGCGCTCGCCTCGGGTGACATTGCGCGATATCTCGTGGAGCAAGGGGTTTGCAGCGCCGACGACTGGGCGCGCTGGGTGCGAACGGACGGCGACACGCGGCCCGAGCTGTCGCGCTACGACGTAGGGGAACTCCTGGGCGAAGGCGGCGTCGGCCGGGTCTTCGCCGCCGTCGACAAAACGGATGATCGCGCGGTGGCGCTCAAAGTGCTGCGGCGCGACAAGCAGGTCGACAAACGTGAGGCCGATCGCTTCGTGCAGGAGGCGCGGTTGCTCATGGAGCTCGAGCACCCGCATCTCGTGAGGGGTTACCGCGTCGCACGCGAAGGGGAGACGATCTTCTTCGCGATGGAGCAGTTGCCCGGCACGTGCCTGCAGGATCTGCTCGAGGAACAGGGTCAGCTCGACGAGGAAGTGGCGCTGCAGATCGTCGTCGAGGTCGCGGGTGCGCTCGACTCGCTGCACCAGCGCGGTCTGGTGCATCGCGACGTCAAGCCGGGCAACATCCTCTGGGCCGAGGAGCGCGGGGCGGTACTCATCGACCTCGGGTTCGCCGTGGAGCGCGGCAGCGAAGGCTCGGGAGAGACGACGGCGGGCACCGTGCACTACATCGCGCCCGAGCAAGCGCGCGGTAACCAGGGCCTCGACGTGCGGGCGGACATCTACTCGCTCGGTGCAACGCTCTATCACCTGACAACGGGCTCTCTGCCGTTCGAAGGCAAGACGAGTGAGGAGGTCCTCGCCAAGCAGGTGCTCGAATCGCTGTCGGGCGAACGGATCCGCGCGCTCGAGCTGAGTCCGCAGCTGCACTACTTCCTCGAGAAGATGATGGCGAAGGATCCCGAGATGCGGTTCCAGGATCCCGAGCAGCTGCAGACCGAGATCAATGCGTTCCTGGCGCAGCGTCGCCAGCAGCGCGAACTCGAAGAGCAGAGCGAGCGGTCGAGGCCGCGGTTGGGTTCGCAACGTTCGGGCTCGCGGCGATCCGGCTCGCGTAGTTCCGGCTATCGGCGACGGCGGCGCTGACGTGGCGGACCCGGCGGACTTCCCGTTCGAGTTCGCGTGTCGTCGGTCGGGCAACTGCTGCGCGATCCCGGGCGGTGTCGTGCGTGTCGACGACGCGGACGTGCGAGCGATTGCCGCGTACCTCGGGATGAGCGCAGAAGCCGTGCGCAGCCGCTTCGTGCACCGGGACGGCGACCGGTTGCTGGATGGCCTCGGTTCGCGTTGCGTGTTCCTCGGCGAGGGCGAACGCGCCGGCGAAGCGCACTGCACGGTCTACCCCGTGCGGCCGCAAAAGTGTCGCGACTGGCCGTTCTGGCCGGAAGCGCTCGAACGGCCCGAACTACTGGCCGCCATGCAGCGCCGCTGTCCGGGCATCACCGAACGGGCATGAGGCGGGCGCGCCGACGAAATCAGATCGGACGAATCAGATCAGCCGCAGGGACAGCAGGTCGACTTCGCACTCGCCGTCGACCGGGTCGATGCGCAGCCACTGGATCTCGTCGGGCAGGGCCGGGTTGCTCGTGAGCGCAACGCGATGCTTGTGCACCTGGCCGTCGTTGGGCACCTCGAAGAGCACGCTATGGGCTTCGAGGAACGTGTCGTCGGCCGGCCCCTTCCAGAAGATCTGGCCGGTGCCGGCCTTGACCGGGTTGTCGGGCGCGTGGATACGCAGTTCGAGCTCGACTTCGCGAATCGGGCGCTGCAGGCACGGCGTGACGAGCCACGGGTCCGGCCCGGTCGCGTGCCAGGCGAACCCGGGCTCGCTGCCTGGGTCGTTCTTCCGGGGCCGCAGCTGGTCGTTTGGCCAGAAGCCGCGGCGGTCCTCTTCGCGCCGCAGGTCGAAGTGATCCTGGGTCCAGCGATCGGGCAGGAAGAGCCGATCCCGCAGCGCGAGCATCGCGGCGCCGTTGTCGGGGTGGTGGGCATCGAGGTGATCGGCGAGCGCGATGCGAGATGGCGCCGGGCGCTGGAGTCGCACGAAGTCGGGCACGCCGTGGCGCACCTCGTAGTGCGGACCGTCTGCCGAGACGAGCACCTCGTCGTGGGGGCGGAGTGGGGCGCGCGAGACCGGATCGCAGAGGTGCGTCACGCACTCCGTGAGCGCCTTCGGCTGCGACGGTTGGGGCGCCGCGGCTTTGTCGATCCGCACGGCGAGGAGCCGATCGAGCAACTCGGGGTCGCTGTGGCGGCGATCGCGCGTGGCGTCCGGATCCTGCAGGTCGGTGACGAGAATGCCGATCCGTCCGGGCTCGAGCGCGGTGCTCTGCGTATGCGCGAGCACCCAGTCGCGCGTGCTGGCCGGATCCTCGACGTCCTTCGGTGGGCGTGAGTCGAACTGCGGTTCGAGCTGCGCACCCGGGAAGCAGGTCCGCAGGTCGTCGGGGTGGAACAGATTGCGTTCCATGTGCGGCCAACCCGGCCGCCGGAACAGGTACTGGTCGATGAAGCCGCGATCGTAGTGCAGTTCTTCGGTCGTCAGGATCACGGCGCGCCTGGCGACGCGCTGGAGCTCGAGGATCGTTTCGATCGGGTGTTCGACGTGTTCGATGACCTCGCTGCACACGACGACGTCGAACTCGTCGTCGGGGAACGGCAGCTGGTGGCTCTCGACCGCGGCGGCCGGCAGGCCGAAGAGTTCGGTCGCGCGGCGGCAGGCTTCGTGCGACAGATCCGTCGTGAAGCCCTCGACCCCGTGGATCGCGTTGGCAACGTGCGGCAGGAAGCCCTCGGCGCCGCCGATGTCGAGCAGCGACTCGTACTCGAGGGCATCGAGTTGCCGCAGGATGCGGAACATGCGCGCGATGCGGCGCGGTTGGTCGACTTCGCAGTCGCCATTGCCGAGGCCGTAGATCGGCATGTGGGCGAGGTAGACGCCGGCGTCGGACCGCTTGCGAAAGCGGTTCTCGAGCCAGTCCCGCGTGATACGAGTGTAGAGGCCCATGAGGAGGGAGGCGGCAGAAGCCTACCGAACGATCGGGCTCAGGGAACGGCGGACTTCGATCGCTCGACGCGGACGGCGAATCAGTTCGATTCGACCCGGCGCCACTCGCCGTCGCGCAAGTTGAACGAGCGCGACGACAGATCGCGCGCGAGTTCGACGTCGACCCGCCAGTGCTTGCCACGGCGATGGACCCGCGCAACGCAGCAGAGCCCGAACTTGCGCGTCTCGAGCCAATCGCCCCGTCGCACCGGGGCTTCGCCCGTGCCCGCCGTGGCGCTCTGAATTCCGCGTGGTGTCGGCAGGTGGTCGGACTGCCATTCCGCCGTCGCCGTACAAAGATCGCAAGTGCCGCAGCGCCACTCTTCGGTCGGCGTGCCGTCCGCCGATTCTTCGAAGCCGAAATGCGCGTGGATCGTGCGCTTCCGGCACTCGGCCTCGCTGGCGTAGCGCACCATCGCGAGCAGCCCCATGAGATCTCGCTGCTTCTTGTCGTCGGGCAGCCATTCCGCGAGCTCGGCGGCCGTTGGCATGCGGACGAACTGCAGGTCGCGGCCGATCTCGCCCTCGAGGCAGCCGCCCGTGCGCAGAAGACGCAGGACAGTCTCGACGCGACCGTCGTGCCGTTGCTTGGTGAGGAAGGTGTCGCGCAGCGTGTCGAGATCGAGCGCGTGCAGCCGATCGCCCTGGCCCTGCATGTAGAGCGCGATCTGCTCGGCGAACTCGGCGGTCGGGTTGGCCCACTCCGTGAAGTTGCGCTGGATCACGAGGTCCTCCTCGCGGTAGAGCAACTCGCAGAACGAGCCCTGGCCGTCGCGGCCGGCGCGGCCGACCTCCTGGTAGTAAGCCTCGAGCGTGCGCGGGATCTGCCAGTGCACGATGGCGCGGATGTCGGCCTTGTCGACCCCCATGCCGAACGCATTCGTCGCGAGGATCAGCGCGTCGTCGCGCTCCTGGAACGCGGCCTGCTGCGTGCGTCGCTCGTGCGCCGACAGATCGCCGTGATAGACCAGCGGTTTGATCCCTTCGCGCAGCAGTTCGCTCTCCAGCCGCAGTAGGTCCTTGATGAGCGCGCAGTAGACGATCGCCGGACCGCCAGTTTGCCGCAGGACCTCGAGCAATCGGTCGCGCTTGTCGTCGTCGGTGTGGCACGGCGCGACCGACAAGAACAGGTTGTCGCGCTCGATGCCGGTGCAGAACCGCTGCGCGTTCTCGAGTCGGAGTGCCGTGCGGATGTCGGACTGTACAGTGGGGGTGGCCGTCGCCGTCAGCGCGAGGCACGGCGGGTTGCCGAGCTGCTCCCTGACTTCACCGAGGCGGCGGTACTCGGGCCGGAAGTCATGGCCCCAGTGGCTGACGCAGTGCGCTTCGTCCACTGCGAGCCGCGCGATCTTCACATCGTTCAGCGCGGCGAGGAAACCCTTCACCCGAAACCGCTCCGGCGTCACGTAGAGCAACCGGATCTCGCCGCGCTGCACGGCGGCGAGGCGGCGTTCACGTTCCTTGCGCTCGAGCATGCTGTGGATGCACGTCGCCGGCAGGTCGCGCGCCTGCAGCGCCTGCACCTGATCGTCCATGAGCGCGATCAGGGGCGAGACGACGAGCGTGAGGCCTTCGCCGACGAACGCGGGCAGCTGGTAGCAGAGCGATTTGCCTTCGCCGGTCGCCATCAGGACAAGCGCGGAGCCGCCGCCCAGGTGGTGCTCGATCACGGCCTGTTGCAGGCCGCGGAACCCGTCAAAGCCGTAGAGCCGGTGCAGTTCGGAAGCGAGATCGACGGTAGCCAAGCGGGCAGGCTAGGGGACGGTTAGACTCGGTGCGACTACCGTTCTCCTCGCTGCCACCAACGCCAACCCATGACCCGAGCTATCGCCAACTGTTCTCTTGCTCTCGCCGCCACGCTCGCGACCCTCGCCGCCCTGCCCGGCCAGAACGTCGGCCTCGCGCTCACGAACGGCATCGACGGCTACGTCGAGATCCCGTACGACCCAGCGCTCGTGCCCGCGACCGGCATCACGCTCGAGGCCTGGATTACCTATGACGACAGCACGCTGCCGGCCGGTTGGCGCTATCCGACGGTCGTGCGGCAGAACATTACGCCGCAGCAGGAGGCCTACTTCTTGCGTATCGAGGCCGGCAACTCGGGGCAGCGGACGTTGCGCTGGAAGGTCGTGACCCAAGGCAACGGTGCGGCGGTCTGTGACTGGTCGTTCACGCCCGGCCAGCTCCTGACCTGGACGCACGTCGCGGCGACCTACGACGGCAACACTGCGGCGCTCTACATCGACGGCAATCAGGTCAGCACCGCCCCGGCGAACGGCCAACCCCTCTGGGATCGCGGTGGCGAGCTGCGCATCGGCAAGGGCGATGACTCCGGTGGCCCGATCGAGGTCTGGAACGGCGAGATCGACGAGGTGCGGCTGTGGCCGTTCGCGCGGTCGGCGGCCGAGATCCAGCACGACAAGGACTTCGCGTTGGCGCTCGTGCCGGGGGCGGTTTCGACGTGGAACCTGGACGGTCACACGCTCGACACCTCCAACAACCTGTTCGGCAGTGCGATCGGTGCTGCGAACTTCCTGAACAACTCGCTCGTGCTGCCGTTCTTGCCGCTCGCATCGGGCGTCGAGGTCGGCACCGGCACCGCCGGCTGTGGCCCGTTCCACATCACGTTCGGCAGCCTGCCGCAGGCGGGCAACCTCGACTTCCAACCGGTGTGCACCGGGGCGCCGCCCAACGCGCCGACATTCCTCGCGATCGCGTTCCAGACCGCGGCGACGCCGCTGGCGATCGCGGGCATCGAGTTCTGGCTCGATCAGGGCTCCTCGGTGCTCGTGCTGTCGACGACGGACGGCGCCGGGGTGTCGCGCCATCCCGCACCGTTGCCCGCCTGGTTGCCGGTCGGCCAGCAGCTGGCGTTCCAGTACGGCTTCGTCGATGGCTGTGGCAGTCAGGGAGTCACGGCGAGCGCGGCGCTCGAAACCCTGTGTCAGTAACCCCGCAGCGGTTACTCCGACCCAGAAGCTGCGCGCGGCGGCGTGATCAGTTCTGAGTCAGCGTGACCTGGCGAACCGTCCACGGCAGCTTCACGGCGGGCCCGGCGCGCACGACGATCCTCCCGGCTTCGATCGTGCCGGTGACGCCCGCCGTCGCCGGCGTGATCTCGACGTGCCACGTGGATGCCGCGGCCTCGACGTCGCCGAGCAGGTCGGGCCCGAGGTCGAGCGTGACCTCCTGCTGCGCGCGGACCTGTAGTGCGAGTTCACCGGACGGCAGCGCGATCACGCCGTGGCGGCGGTTCTCGAGGAGCGCGTCGGCGAACTCCTTCGTTGCGAGGAGCCGTTCGGTGGTCATCGGTTCGTTGCGCACCATGATCGCTCGCGATGGGCGCAATGCGCCGAGCAGGTGGCCGGGGACCTCGATGCGGTTCTCGGTCACCGCGATCCCGGCGCGACCCTGGACCCGAACCCAGACGTAGCTCGTGATCGGGCCCATCAGGCCGTGAGCCCAGGGGCGCTTGTCGAGGTCGAGCACCATGAGTCGGTAGTCGGCGAGGAATCGTGGGTCGGTCTCGAGCTCGAGTCCGCTGAGGAACACCGGCAGCGGCATCCCGGGAGGTTTCGCGAACTGGATCAGGTCCGGTGCGCGATCGAGCACATAGCGGCCGTTGCCCCGCATGTGGCCCTGCGTGCGAACGAGGCCGCCGCGTTGTGCTGCGGCCGCGGCCCAGTCCGGCGTCGCGGTCGTTGCAATCGTGCGGTCGCAGAGCCCGAGCATGTCGAGGGCGGGCAGTCGCGAGTAGAACGGCACGGCGCCGGCGGCATCGACCGCGATCGTCGGCTGCTCCGCGTCGAACGCCTGGCCGAGCACTTCGCCGATCACCTTGCCCTGCCATTCCCACGTCTCGCTGCGGTTGAAGACACACAGTGGTTCGCGGCGGGTGATCGCGACGTTGCCGGCCGTGCCGGCGGCTGCGAGCAGCACCAGACCACCCGCGAGCATGCGGTGGGCGGGGAGTCGGCGCGCGGCCCAGGCGATGAGCAGGCCGAGCGGCGCGAGTGCCGGCTGCATCAGGCGGTAGCCGGCGAAGTGGTCCCCGCCGACGCTCGCGAGGTAGAGCAACCAGGCGAGCAGCGGCAGGACCAGAACCGGGACTGCTGCCCGAGTCGAGCGCCGGCACAGCAGGCCGACCGCGGCCGCGAGCGCGAGCCAGCCCAGGCCCTGGACCGTCCACAGGCCGTCCTTGATGTAGATCCAGCCCGCACCCCATGCCGTGCCGTCGAGGTCGACCTTGACGTGCGCGGTGTTGGGCAGCCAGTCGCCGTAGTAGACCAGTCGGAACGCGACCTGGAGCGCGAGTGCGAGCGCCGGCAGCGCGCCGAACGCGAGGATGCGCGAGGCGGTTGCGCCCGCGCCGTGCCGCCAGAGGGCGGGAGCCAGGGCTGCCCCGGCGGTCAGGGCCCAGAGCGGACCGTCCGGCCGGGTCCAGACCAGCAGCGCGAATGGCACGCCGCAGGCCAGCAGCCGGCCGGTCGCCGGAGGCGGAGAGTCGATGGGGTTGGACCGTTCGAGCAGGTGCAGCAGGCCGCGCAGGCCCCAGGCGAGCAGCAGCATCACGAGCGGGCCCTCGAGCCCGCTTGCGGTCCAGCTCATGACCTGGGGCGAGCT
The DNA here is from genome assembly GCA_024743115.1 of bacterium. Taxonomy (GTDB): domain Bacteria; phylum Planctomycetota; class UBA1135; order UBA1135; family UBA2386; genus JAGQRA01. The sequence goes on from JANSXC010000002.1 coordinate 54,330, forward strand.
GGCTACGAGCAGCGGAGGCAGCGCGGCGAGCAGGGCGCCGGTCGGGGTGCGGGGCCGAGCTGCTGCGGCGAGGAGAACGAAGGTCGCGCCGGTGGCAACGAAGCCCAGCAGGCGGGCGGCGGCGACGAGATCGAGCCCGATCGCTCCAAGTCCGGCACAGAGCAGGACCCACAGCAGGTTGCTGTAGCCCTCCACCGCGGCACCTGGGCTCCACGTCAGGCCATCACCTGACAGCAGGCGGGCGCTGAACCGCAGCGAAATGAACGCGTCGTCGCTGAAGAATGGCCAGCACCAGGCGATCTGGATGGCGGCGAGCGCCACTGCCGGGGCGGTGGCAAGGGCCAGCAGGCCGGCCGAGAGGCGGCTTTCGAGCGGTGGCGATGCGTCCAACGTGGGTAATGTACGGCAACCAGCGAGACGCCGCGACGAAACTTCGCGACGGTTCGGCGCGGATTCCGTCCACTTGTTCCCGTGGGGCGGGTTCCTATGTTCCCGTCTCTGCACCATGCCTTCGGCCTGGTCCACGCCGGTCCGAAAGCCTGCCAGCTGCTGCGATTCCGCAGACCGACCCCGCAACTCGCTTCCGCAACTCGCTTCCGCAACCCGCCGTCCCGCCGCCCACTGTCCCCCAGGGCCGGGCCCGACAGCCAGAGATCGAAACCCGATGCGACGAACGACCCTGCTGCTTCTGACGACCGCGCTCGTGCCCCTCGCCCCGGCGCAGGAACCGGCCGAGTCGGAGCGACCGGGGCAGCAGCAGACGGCTGGCCAAGAGACGGCTGGGCAGCAGGGGGAATCGCCGGTGATCCGGGTGCGGTCGGCCTCGGCCGGGACGATCCTCGACATCGCGGGGGGATTCGGGTTCCGCGACGATCTGCCCGACCTGCCTGAGGACGGGCACTACGAGCTGGTCGTGGACGCGGATCGCGAGGTGGCGGTCCGCGCCGGCTCGGGCGCGGTCGGCTACCTCGAGTTCCGGGTCGATCCGGGCGCGGTGATGGAGCTGTTCGCGGATGAGATCAAGAGCGTCAAGGGCATCGCTCAGGGTGTTGCGGTCATGGCGATGACCCAGCAGGGATTCTCGGCGAAGGAGGCGACCGGCATGATGCGGTCGCTGTTCGAGTTTCCGTACCTGCTCGAGAGCGCCGAACTCGTGCTGCCGCGGAACCCGAAGCAGTTCGAGGACCACGGGCTCGAGATGCGGGTGGCGGTGACGGCGCAGCCGGGCACCCAGGTCGCGGCACTCTTCGAGCGGCTGGTGCCTGCTGGTGAAGGTGCACCGGCGCTGCCGCGGGACGACGAGCGGCTGCTCGGAATGCAGCTCTCACTCGCGAACGATGCACTCGGGCCGCTGATGGGGCCGTTCCTCGACTTCGGCCTGTCGTTCAGCTACACGGACCCGGAGGCGCGCAAGCAGGCCAAGAAGCTCTCGAAGGAACTCGTCGAGCTCTACGACGGTGGCTTTGCGTTCGCGATCTCGAAGGGCATGCAGATGGAAGCGCTCTACGGCTTCTTCGATTCCGACAAGCTCGCGACCAAGCTTCACAGCGACGAATACCATCAGATGATGGTCGCGCAGCAGCCCGGCCGTGACATCGAGGTGGAGATCGAGCGGTCGGCGTTCGAGCACCGGGGTTCGAAGTTCATGCGCATGACCATGTACAACGACGGACCGCCGAACCCGATGATGCCGAACGACGAGATGAATCAGTTCTTCGGTGCGGTCGGTCGCTACCTCGTGATGGGCGGTTCCAAGGAGCGGGCGCAGAAGCTCGCCGAGACGATTGCCGAGCAGCAACTGAAGCGCGGCGCCCTCGCCGGTGGCGCGATCATGACGCTCGAGATGAACCTCCTGGGCTGGCTCGACGCGATGAAGCAGGCGATGCCCGTCGGGCGTGCAGCCAAGAAGATGCCGAAGCGCGTCAACCTGCAGCTGTTCGCGAAGCAGCGCACGCTCAGTGCGGTGATCCGAGCGCAGTGATTCGGTCGCAGTTATCCGGTCGCAGTGATTCGGTCGCAGTGATTCGAGCGCGCTGATCAGCTCGTTGCCGATCCGGTGGCGGCGAGGATGGCCGGCAGTTCGTCCCAGGCCAGCTCACCGTCGACGAAGGCACGGAGCGCGGGGCTGCCGCTGAGGATGTCGATCGGCGCCTTCTCGGCCTCGTACTCGTAGGGCGGCGGCAGCCACTCGAAGCGGTCGGGCCAGAGTTCGCGGACGGTGCGCAGCAGCACGGCCGTCGTGCGCACCGGCCGGAACGTCGCGGGGTCGGTGACGTGCAGGAAAAGGCCGCCGCAGGGTTCGCCGGCGTGTTTCTGGAACGTCGACTCGAAGCGAACGGGGCGCAGCGCGACGCCGGGCAGGTCGTGTTCGAGTGCTGTGTCGCGCAGCCGGAACGGGTCGATGAACGGGGCGCCGAACTGTTCGAACGGCGTCGTCGTGCCGCGGCCTTCGCTGAGGCGCGTGCCTTCGAGCAGCACCTGGCCCGGGTAGACGAGGGCGCCAGCGAAGCGCGGCAGGTTGGGTGAAGGCGGGATCCACTCGCGGCCGAGTTCGGGCCAGAGCTGGTCGCGGGCGACGCCGTTGCATGGGACCACGTGCAGGTCGGTGGCGAGACCGAGCAGGTCATTGCACCGGTGTGCGAGTTCGCCGAGCGTCAGGCCGTGCCGCAGCGCGATCGGCGCGCCGCCGACGAAACTCTCGAACGCCATGTCGAGCATGGGCCCCTCGACCTCTTCGCAGCCCAGTGGGTTGGGGCGGTCGAGCACGAGCACCGGCAGGCCCGCCGCGGTCGCGGCGGCCATGCAGTTGGTCAGCGTCCACGCGTAGGTGTAGACCCGCGTCCCGACGTCCTGAAGGTCGACGACGAGCAGGTCGAGGCCGCGGAGCATCTGCGGCGTCGGCCGGCGCGTCTCCGAGTAGAGGCTGTGGACCGGGATGCCGAGTCGCGGATGCACGCCGTGCGCGGTCTCGACCATGTTGTCCTGCTCGGTCGACCACAGGCCGTGCTGCGGGCCGAACAGGGCGGCGAGGCGGTCGCCTAGCACCGCGTGCAGGCGATCCGCGGCGTGCACGAAGTCGCGATCGACCGACGCCTGGTTGCAGACGAGGCCGACGCTGCGACTTTGCTGCAGGATCGCGGGCGGAGCCTCGCAGCAGGCTTCGAGCCCGATCCAGATCGCGGTGGTTGCGGTCATGGCCGGATCACTCGTAGAGCAGGAACGGCTTGCGCCGCATCTGGAACACGCGCAGGTCACTGCGCCAGCTCGCGATGATCTCTTCCGCGGCCTTGCCGGCGAGGATCGCGCTCGCGGCGTCGGCGTCGCGCAGCAGCCAGTCGAGGCGCTTGGTGTCCCAGTCGTCGCGGTAGAGCTTGCGCAGCGCGCACAGCAGGTGGATGCCAGTGCGCACGGGTTGAAACGCGCGCCAGTTCGTGATCGCGATGTCGACGCCGCCGCACTTGGTACCCTTGTGCTTGCTGCTGTTCGGCGTGAAGCGGATCGGGACGAACGTCACGCCCGGGAGGTTCTGCGCGCGCAGTTCGGCGGCGAGCTCACGGCCGTCGATCCACGGTGCGCCGACGACCTCGAACGGCGTGTCGGTGCCGCGGCCGACGGACACGTTGGTGCCCTCGACGAGGCCGATGCCGGGGTAGAGCAGCGCCTGCGTCAGGCAGCGCATGTTCGGTGACGGATTGACCCACAAAAGACCGGTGCGATCCCAGAGGTCGGCGCGGTGCCAGCCCGTGCACTGCACGACCTCGAGCTCGGCCTGGATGCCGTCCTCGCCGGCGATCATGCGCGCGAGTTCGCCCGCGGTCATGCCATGGCGCAGCGGCACGCGGTGGGCGGCGATGAAGCTGCGGCGATCGTCCGCGAGGACGGGGCCGGCGATCGCGATGCCGCCGATCGGGTTGGGGCGATCGAGCACGACGAAGCGCAGATCGTGCTTGGCGGCGGCCTCGAGCGCGTTCCGCATCGTCGAGACGTAGGTGTAGAACCGGCAGCCGATGTCCTGGATGTCGAACACGAGCGTGTCGACGCCCTGCAGGGATTCCGGGGTCGGCGTGCGGTGCTTGCCGTAGAGCGAGAACACGCGCAGGCCGGTCGCGCGGTCGCGCGAGTCGCCGACCTTCTCGTCGAGGATGCCGTCCCAGCCGTGTTCGGGCGAGAAGAGCGTGACGACCTCGACGCCCTTGGCGTTCGCGAGCACGTCGACCGTGCGCCGACCGTCGATCGTGCGGCCGGTGTGGTTGGTGATGATGCCGAGCTTGCGGCCGCGCAGGCGGGCGCAGTCCTCGGCCGCGAGCACGTCGATGCCGGTCTGCACCTGGGCAGTCGCCTGGTCGGTCGCGAGGGCCGACACGGCGAGCAGCGTGCACGCTGTGGCACTGGCCCGGCGTGCGAGTCGGTTCGAGAGTTGGCGGAGGGCTGGCAGCTTCATGGGTTGCTACTGGGCAGGATACGGGCAGCGAGCGTGCCGACGAGCGCGGTGACGCCGCAGCTCGCGACGCCGTACCACGGCCAGGAGATGCGAGTGTCGTACTCCGGCAGCACGAAGATGACGATGATCGTTGTCGCGATTCCGGCTACGAGGCCGATGAGGGACGCCGCCGGTGAACGGCGGCGGGCCATTGCCAGCACGAACAGCCCGAGGATCACTCCGGTCGTGATCGTTGCAATGCCGAGCACCTGGCCGACGATCGGACTCTTGCGGTCGATGTCGCTCATGCCGACGGCCATCTGCAGCGCGGCGAAGATCACGGTCGCGATACGTGAGGCGCGGAGTGCGAACGGTGAATCGGCGGCGTGTTTCGTGATCGGGAGCACGAAGTCGTTGACCAGTGCTGACGCCGACGCGGCGAGCGAGCTGGACAAGGTCGACATGGCGGCGGAGAACACGGACCCGAGCACGATGCCGATCAGGCCGACCGGCAGGTGCTGCACGATGAAGTCCGCGAAGACTGCGTCGGGCGTGTCGAACTCGCGCCCTGCGTAGAACACCGCGAGGCCGAGTCCGAGGACGAGGAACAGCGCGAACTGCACGAGTACTACGGGCCCACTCCACGACAGTGCTCGCTGGGCCTCGCCGAGCGAGCGCGCGCTGAGATAGCGTTGGACGATCAACTGGTCGACGCCGTGGCTTCCGATCGAGAGGACGGCGCCGCCAATCAGCCCGGCCCACAGCGTGTATGGTTTGGCGAAGAACTCACGCAGCGTGTCGCCGCTGCCTAGGTCGAAGTACGACTCGGTCGTGAGGTCACTGAGCGCCCCGAGCATGCCGTCTTCGAGTCGCGAGTCCAACACGGCCAGTGCGACCATTGCCCCGAGCATGTAGACCACGAACTGGATTACGTCGGTCCATACGACCGCCTTGATGCCGCCGAGCACGGTGTAGATCACGGTCGCGACGCCGACGACGGTCACGGCGACCCAGGTCTCGCACCCGAGCATGATCTCGAGCACGAGCGCGGCGAGAAACAGTCGCAGTCCGTCCGACAGCGTGCGCGTGACGAGGAAGAGCCCGCTCGCGATCGTGCGAACCGCGGGGCCGCTGCGCTGCCGCAACACTTCGTAGGCCGTGAACAACCGACCCTGGAAATAGAGCGGTAGCAGCACGCCCGTCGCAATCGCGCGCCCGATCAGGTAGCCGAGCGGTAGCTGCAGGAAATGCAGGTTGCCGCTGCCGTAGGCGATGCCGGGCACCGACAGGAACGTCGCCGTGCTGGTCTCGGTTGCGACGATCGAGATCAGCAGCGCCCACCACGGCAGGTTGCGGCCGCCGAGCAGATAGTCCGAGGCGTTCTTCTGGCCGCGGCTGATCCAGATCCCGAACGCGATCGTCGCGAGGACGTAGACGATCAGGATCGCGAGGTCGACGGAGCCGATGTTCATGGGCGCGCCGCAAGCTACCGCCGCGGCGCGGGCGAGAACAGGATCCGGCGATTCGGCGAGCCGACAGTCGACGTCTCAGTAGAGCCGCAGTCGCAGGGCGTTGCTGGTTGCGAACGGCAGCGGCGAGGTGGCGTTGAGGTCGAGTGGCACCATCTGGATCGCGAGGAAGACGTTCGCGAGCCCCGTGGAGTTGGGGATCGCGAAGCCGAGGCGCGCGTGGCCGGCGTAATCGGGGCCGCGGGTGTCGCCGTTGCCCGCAAACAGCAGCAGCGTGCTGATCGAGTCGGTGTTCTGCATGCAGGCCGGGTTGAGGCCTGGAACCGCGAGGGGGGTGAAGTTCGGGTTGCCGCCGATCACCGCGAACACTGCACCGCCGGGCGGATTGCCGCACGTCTCGTAGGCGAACCGGGAGTTGCCGATCGTCGGTGGCTCGTTGGTGAAGGCGGTCGGAACTTCGCCCGTCGACAGCGGGCAGCCCTGCCCTTGCGTCGTCACGCCCTGATCGTCGAGCAGATTGCAGAACAGCTGGAACTTCGGCGCGCTCGTCGTGGCGGCGCTCCAGGCGCCGGTGCCCGCGCGGCTCACGTGAGTGAGGTTGAAGGTGCCGTTCGGTTCCGTGATGAGTTGGGTGAAGCCGGGCTCGACGAACACGAACCAGGTCGGGACGCCGGGCTGCAGGGTGACGGCGCGATCGAAGTTCGCGCCGCGCCAGCCCGCGGCTCGTGTGTTGTCGATCTCCCAGACGCCGCCGCCGAGGCGGCTACCCGGTTCGCCGTTGACCTCGTCCCAGAGTTCGACGGCGAGGAACGCGTCGCCCGGATAGGAGGCGTTCCTCGTGAAGACCTTGGCGGCCTGAACCGTGAAGTTGGCGTTGGCCGGCGGCGTGAACCGCCAGGCGAAGTAGTTCTGACCGGCGAGGCTGTACGACGACACCGCGGTCGACGAACTCGTCGTGGTAGCGTTCGCAGCCAGGCACGGTGCGGTCTGGGCGCTGAGCGCGGCCGGCGTCGTGGCTAGCAGGACGGTCAGGAGGGACAGGCGGATCTCGGGTCGCATCGAACTTCTCACGGGTTGTGCCGCGCCGCCAGGCTGCGCGGTGAGGGGACTGGGAAGGTTGCGTGGGCGCCGACGCTGGTTCTGACGCGGTAGTTAGTCCCGAGCCCGTGGCGGGTCACACCACCTTCGCCATGGGGTGGCGGCCGGGCGTCGCTATACTCGGAACGCAGCATGGACCGACTCGACCTCAGTGCGCTCACGACGGAGGCGCGCAACCCCCGCACGGAAGAACTCGACGCAATGTCGACGCTGGACCTCGTGCGGGCGATGAACGACGAGGATCGGGGCGTCGCCGATGCGGTCGCGGCCGCGTTGCCGCAGATCGCGGCGGTCGTCGACAAGATCGCGGTCCAGATGCGCAAGGGTGGCCGATTGCTCTACGTCGGCGCCGGTACGTCGGGGCGGCTCGGAGTGCTCGACGCGGCGGAGTGCCCGCCGACGTTCTCCGCGGATCCGCGCGCGGTCGTCGGGCTGATCGCTGGCGGTTCGGATGCGTTCTTGCAGGCGGTCGAGGGCGCCGAGGACGATCCTGCGCTCGCGGCGGCGGACCTCGAGCGCATCGACGTACGCGAGAAGGACATCGTCGTCGGGATCGCCGCGAGTGGGCGCACGCCCTACGTGATCGGTGCGCTGCGGTACGCCGCGAAACAGAACGCCACGACGGTTTCGATCACGTGCAACCCCGGCAGTCCTTTGGCGGCAGCCGCGCAGCTGCCGATCGAAGTGCCGACGGGTCCCGAGGTCGTCACGGGCAGCACCCGCCTGAAGGCCGGCACCGCGACGAAGATGGTGCTCAACATGCTCACGACCGGCGCGTTCGTGCGCCTCAACAAGACGTACGGCAACCTGATGGTCGACCTGCAGGCGAGCAACGAGAAGCTCGTCGCGCGCAGCATCAACATGGTGGCGACCGCCACGGGCTCGGACCATGCCACCGCCGAGCGTGCGCTCGCCGATTGCGATGGCGAGGTCAAGACCGCGATCGTGAGCCTGCTCAAACGGGTCGATCCGGCGCAGGCGCGCACGCTGCTGTTCCATTGTGTCGGCAGCGTGCGGGACGCGCTCGACTCGTGAGCGCGGGCGCTGCCGACGCCGCGCCCGCGGGCGGCGACGCTGCTGCCGGGCGCTGGCTCGGGCTCGATGCCCTGCGTGGGTTGTCGATCGCCGCGATGATCCTCGTCAACAACCCGGGGCGCTGGTCGTCGGAGTGGCAGTACTCGCAGCTACGGCATGCGGCTTGGCACGGTTGCACGTTCACGGACCTCGTCTTTCCGACGTTCCTGTTCTGCGCCGGTGTGGCGATCGCGCCCGCGCTCGGCAAGCAGCTGGCGCGCGGGGTGGACCGGTCGGCTCTGGCATGGCGGATCGGCAAGCGTGTCGTCGTGCTCGTCCTCCTCGGGATGATGCTGTCCGCGTTCCCGTTCGTGCGACTCGACGTGGGAGAGAACGGCGGCTTCGTCGAGCACTTCTCGCCGCTGCTCGGCACCCGGTTTCCCGGCGTGCTGCAGCGGATCGGGCTGTGCTATGGCGCCGCGGCGCTGCTCTTCCTGTTCTGTTCGCGGCGCATGCAACGGCTGGTGCTGGTGCTCAGTCTGCTGCTCTACTGGCCGCTCATCACGCTCGTGCCGGTGCCGGGAATCGGTATGCCCGACATCGACACCGCGGCCATGACCCTGCAGGGTTGGCTGGACTGCGCGGTCTTCGGCGACCACATCTGGGTGAAGGGCAAGTATGACCCCGAGGGGCTGCTGAGCACCCTGCCGGCGCTCGGGACCTGTCTGCTGGGGCTCGAGGCGGGGCGGGTGCTCGCTGCCCGGAGTTCGAGCGGGTTGCCGGGCGCCGGCGCGACCGCGGCCAACCGCCTGCTACTGTTCGGCCTCGGGTTGATGGTCATCGGCTGGCTCTGGAGTTTCGCGTTGCCGTTCAACAAGCCGATCTGGACCAGCAGCTACGCGGTCTGGACGGCGGGAATCGCGATGATGCTGCTCGGTGGGCTGCAGCACGTCGCGCGCTCGGGCCTCGGTCGCGTACTGCTCTGGCCGCTGCAGGTCTACGGCGTCAATGCGTTGCTCGTGTTCGTCGGCAGCAGCCTGCTCGGCCAGACCATTGCCCGCTACTGGACCGTCGAGATGGTCGCGGCCGATGGCGCGCCGCGGACGGTCAGCTTCAAGTATTGGATCTTCGAGAGCGTGTTCGTCCCGGCGTATGCCCCGAAGGACGCCTCGCTGGCGTTTGCACTGACGTGGATCGCCGGGTGGTTCGTCGTGTTGGTCGTGCTTTACCGTTTCCGAATCGTGTGGAAGGTCTGACGTGATCCAGCTCCGTCCTCGTGATCTCCCGAGTCTCCTCGCCCTGATCAGCACCGCCATCACCTCGGCGACGGCCCAGGTCGAGATCCACGATCCCCGCGGGCGAGAACTCGTCGTCGCCGACGCGAAGATCGAACGCCTCGGTGCCGGCATGAAGTTCGTCGAGGGGCCGGTGTGGCTGCCGAACGAACGTGCGCTCGTGTTCTCCGATATCCCGCGCGGCAAGCTGATGCGATGGACCGCCGCGACCGGCGTAGCGGAGTGGCGTGACAGCGAACAGAGCAATGGCAATACGCTCGATCGCGAGGGACGCCTGCTCTCCTGCGAGCATCGCGCGCGGCGCATCGTGCGGTACGGCGCCGATGGCGAACCGACCGTGCTGCTCGAACGCTTCGACGGCAAGCGGCTCAACTCGCCGAACGATCTGGCGGTGCGGTTCGACGGCAGCATCTGGTTCACGGATCCGCCGTACGGACTGCGAGGTCGCGCGCCCGAGCAGCCGGGGAACTTCGTCTACCGGCTCGAGCCGAAGACCGGCGCCGTGACCGTCATGCAGCGCGAGTTCGACAAACCGAACGGCATCTGCTTCGCGCCGGACCACGTCCGGATTTACATCGCGGACAGTGGCGAGAAGCAGCGGGTCGGGGCGTTCGCGGTGCAGGCGGACGGCGCGCTGAGCCGGCCACTGTTCTGGCTGGCGGGCGGAGCGGACGGCATGCGGTGCGACCGGGCCGGCAACCTCTGGCGCACGACGCGTTCCGGCGTGCTGGTGCATTCGCCACGCGGCGAGCTGCTGGCGACGATTCGGTTGCCTGAGGTGCCCGCAAACTGCGCGTTCGGAGGCGCCGATGGCAAGAGCCTGTTCGTCACCGCGCGGACCTCGCTCTATCGCGTGCCGGTGCAGATCACTGGCGCTGCCTGCCCGCCCCGCTGAGGTGGCCTCGCGCGGCCTCCCGGCAGCCGCAGGCTCACGGTCTTGCCTGCCGTGCAGGCTTGGCGCAAAGTGCCGTCATGTCCGTGCCGGCACCCGAGATCAGGATCCTTCCGAGCGCCGAGGCGGCGGTGCCGCTGCTGCTCGACGAGCTGCGTCGTACCGTGACCAGGTTCGAGCGGCCGCTCGTCTCGTTCGCGACCGGGGGCACGTTCACCGCCATGCTGCGCGCGCTCGTGCGTGAGTTCACCGTCGGCAAGCCGGGAACGATCTTCGGCCGCGAGTTCTCGGCGACGCACCTCGACGAGTACGCCGGGTTCGATCCGACGCGCGATGGTGGCATGGTTCACGAACTCACGACGGCTTGCCCGCCACTGTCGGCGATGCTCGCGGCGGAACGGTTCCTGCCCGTGCCTCACGTCGAGGATGCAGCCGCGATCGGGCGGCACGCGGAGCGGCTGCGTGCGGCGGGCGGCGTCAAGCTGCAGTTCCTCGGCATCGGTCGGAACGGGCACATCGCGTTCAACGAGCCGGGCACCGATCTCGACGGTGGGTTCCACGCGACCGATCTCGCCGAAGCGACGCGGCGCGACGCCCGTGCGCGGTTCGCGCCCGCGGAACCGCCGCGCCGCGCGATCACTTCGGGAGTCGGCACGATCCTCGGGGCCGAGCGGCTGGTCCTCTGTGCGTTCGGTTCGGCGAAGGCGCCGGCGATCGAAGCGATGCTGCGCGGCGACGTCTCGCCCGCGTGCCCCGCCTCGGCGGTCAGGCGCCACGCCGACGTTCTCGTGCTGCTCGATGCGGCCGCGGCCGCGGGCATCACGGACGAATCCGTCGCGCCCTGATCGCTGGTGGGGCGCCGGTTCGGCCCTCCGATCGAGCTGGCGAATCCTGCTCCGACGCGCCTTCCAGACCCGCGAACTGTACGCTGCGCGCGTGAACCGGATCACGAAGCCACTCTCGCTCCTCGCCATGACCATCGTCGCCGGGCTTGGCCTGCGGACTGCCACGGCCCAGGCGCCGTCGGCGTCGCAACCGAAGACGCCGACTCCCGAGGCGCTGCTCGCAGAATTGACCCTGCCGCAGAAGGCCGGCCAGTTGTTCATGTCGTGGAGCCTGTCGCGGTCCGCGGGCGAAGGCGAGGCGAACAACCACGAGCGCATGCTGCAGTGGGTGCGTGAGGCCGAACTCGGCGGCGTGATCCTGAGCCTGGGCACGGTCGCCGACGCCGCGGACCTCGTCCCCCGACTGCAGGCCGCTTCCAAGGTGCCGCTGCTGCTCGCCGGGGACTTCGAGGGCGGCGTCTGGTTTCGGCTGAAGGGCGGCACCGAACTCGGCAACAACATGCTGTTCGGCGCGACGCGCTCCGAGTGGCTGGTCGAGCAAGCGGGCCGCGTGACCGGTGAGGAGGCGCGGGCGCTGGGGTTCCATTGGGTCTTCGCGCCGGTGCTGGACGTCAACAGCAACCCCGCGAACCCGATCATCAACGTGCGCAGCTTCGGCGAGGATCCGCAGCTCGTCGCCAGGCTCGGGGCCGCGTTCACGCGTGGCGTGCAGAGCACCGGGCTGATCGCCTGTGGCAAGCACTTCCCCGGCCACGGCGACGTCGATTCGGATTCGCATCTCGAGCTGCCGACGGTGCCCGGCGATGGGGCGCGTCTGCGGTCGGTCGAGCTCGCGCCGTTCGCGGCTGCAGCGAAGGCCGGTCTGGCCTCGGTGATGACGGGCCACCTGGCGGTCCCCGGACTCGGCGAGGACCCGACGGTACCCGCGACGTTGAGCTCGCGCATCTTGCGCGGCGTGCTGCGAGAGGAGCTCGGCTTCGATGGCCTCATCGTCACCGACGCGCTCGAAATGGGCGGCGTGAAGAACGCGTTCCCGCCCGGCGAGGTCGCCGTGCGTGCGCTCCTGGCTGGCGCCGATGTGCTGCTGATGCCGCCGGACCCGCTGGCGGCGCGCGCGGCGGTCGTGGCGGCGGTCGAGAGCGGCCGGGTATCGCCGGCGCGGCTCGACGAAGCCGTGTTGCGAATCCTGCGCGCCAAAGCACGGGTCGGTTTGCTGGCGGGCGGATCGACCGCAGGTCGGGGGCGGGTGTCGCCGCGATGGTCGAGCGAACTGCGCACGGTGCAATCGCGTGGGCTGGCCCGACAGATCGCACAGCGCGGCGTCACGGTGGTGCGTGATCGGGGCGAGCTGCTGCCGATTCGGCAGACCTACGACCGTGCGGTCGCCGTGATGATCGAGGATCGGCCGGGCACGGCCGCGGCTCCAACCGCGCGGCCGTTGGCCGGTGCGCCGCTGCGGCTGTCCTCGAAGAGCTCGGCGGCCGAGGTGGCGCAGGCCGTCGCGGCGGTCGCCGACGCCGAGCTGGTCTATCTCGACTTCTTCATCAAGGTGCGCGAGTACTCGGGCGGGATCGCGGTGCCGCCGGCCGTGCAACCGCTGCTCGAGGCGTTGCAGCCGGAGCAGATGGTCGTCGCGGTGTCGTTCGGAAATCCCTATCTCATCGCGGACCTGCCGGTCGTCGACACCTACATCTGTGCCTACGTCGACACGCTCGCGACGCACGCCGCGGTCGACGCGGCGATCACGGGTTCGCAGGCGGTGAGCGGGCGTCTGCCCGTGACGATTCCCGGCGTCGCGAAGCGTGGGGCTGGGTTGACGCGCTATCGCTGGACGCCGCGCCGGCCGGCCGAGGTGGGCTACGACGTCGTCCCCGGGCTGGCAGGACAGCTGCGGCAGCGGTTGCAGACAGCAATCGAGGCGCGGGCCTTCCCCGGCGCGGTCTGCCTCGTCGCGCGGCATGGGGAGGTGGTCGCCGAAGTCACTGTGGGTCATCAGAGCTACGAGAAGGGCGCGGCGCTGGTGCGGCGTGACACGCTCTATGACCTTGCGTCCCTGACGAAGGTATGTGCGACGACGCCGGCCGTGCTGCGGCTCGTCGCGGAGGGTCGACTGACGCTCGATGATCCAGTGCAGAAGTGGGTGCCGGCGTTCGAGGGTACCGGCAAGGCCAAGGTCACCGTGCGCCACCTGCTCGCGCACTGTAGCGGGCTACCGTCCTACGTGCGTTTCTTCCGCACGATGTCGGGCAAGGACACGATCGTCGAGGCCGCGGCGCGCGAAGGGCTGATGGTCGAGCCGGGTACGAAGATGATCTACTCGGATCTCGGTTTCATCCTGCTGATGGCGGTGGTCGAGGCGGCGAGCGAGCAGCCGTTCGAGGAGTACTCCGTCGGCACGCTGCTGTGGCGCGACCATCATCGCGCTCGCTTCGTCGCGACGGACGGCTGGTCTGCGGGGGCGGCGCCGACCGAACTCGATCCCGCGCGCGGCGGCATCGTCGAGGGCTACGTGCACGACGAGAACGCGTATGCGATGGGTGGTGTCTCGGGACACGCAGGCCTGTTCGCGACCGCGGATGACGTGCTCGACGTCGGTCTCGACCTGCTGGCCGGCGGCCGCGGGAACCTGCCGCGCAACGTTGTCGAACTCGTGACCAGGCCGGCCGGCCTGGTCGCTGGTGACACGTCGCGCGCGGTCGGCTACCAGCTGCCGAAGCGCGGTTCGTGGGCGGGCACGACGGTGTCGCCCGGCACGTTCGGGCATACCGGCTTCACGGGGACCTCGCTGCTGTGCGACCCCGAGCTCGACCTATGCGTCGTGCTGCTCACGAACCGGGTGCATCCGACACGCGTCAACAACCGCATCACCCAGGTGCGGCGCGACGTGCACGATCTCGTGCGGGCCGCGATGCGGTGAGTCAGCGATGCACGGAGCTCGCGGGATTGCTGACGCGGAACGGCGTCCCCGGAGAGAACGTGGCGGCTTGCCATACGATCTGGACGCCGAGTACCCAGGCGGGGCGTTCGGCGCCGGTAGTTGCCGGTGACGATCGGTGTGCTGCCCCGAGTCTGAACGGTGGCCTCGGCGAGCCAGAACGGGTCCTGGATACCCGGAAAGAACTTGGGCGCGTCCGGGAAGCCGATGACGAGGGCACCGACTCACCGTTAGTCAGCTGGAGCGTAATCGTTGCCGAGCTGGCCGGTGAAGGCGTCGACGAACGGACCCCGGGTTCTCGATCAGAAGAGCACGAGTGGCGCGGGGTTGCTGACCCGCACGAGGTTGGTGCCGAGGCCGTATGTGGCGCCCTGCCACATGATCTGCACGCCGAGAACCCAGGGTAGGTTCGGCACCGGGAACGAGCTGGTGAGCGCGGCGCCGCTGCCCGTCACCTGCACGGCTGCGGACTCGAGCCAGAACGGATCCGGAATGCCCGCGAAGAACTCGGGTTGATCGGGGAAGCCGACGAACAGCACGCCCATCTCGCCGGGCTGGAGGCCCAGGTTGCCGAATACGTTGCCCGTCGCGGGGGTCCTCCCGGTGGTGAGGGGCGGTACCCGGCGGGTCTCGACGGTGATGCCGGGTTCGACGGGGCCGGTCGAGCCCAGCAACTGGACGCTCGGATCGAAGACCGCGACACCGTCACCGACCAGGCCGGGCTGAACGGTCGAGGCGTGCGATTGCAGCGTGGTGTCGAGGTTGAGAACGAGAGTGCTCTCGATCATGAATCCGACGCCGGTCGGGAAGGCGCTCGCGGGATTGCTGTCGAGGGTGCAGTCCGTCATGTGGACTCGGCTGCCGCCGATCCGGAAGCAGAAGTTTTCCGACGTCAGGTTGCAGTGATGCAGTGCGACGTTGCTGTTGTAGCTCTCGAGCGGCGACACGAAGAATCCGGCGCCGCGCAGGTCGCAGGCGCGGAGGTAGACGTGTTCGCAGTTCGTCGCCCGGACTCTGCCGCGTTGGATCGTCGAGGGCGAGTTCGTGCTGCAGTCCTCGATGAAGATCGGTCCGGCGGAGTCGCGGCAGCTGATCGCGACGCTGCCGAACACGATGTCGAACCGGAAGCCGCGGATGCTGACGAACTGGGTCGGGCCGAGGTCGACGACTTCGATCGGCGGAAACTGGAACAGGTTGCCGAGCACGGACACGCCGGCCTCGGCGTCCACGGTGAGGCTCTTGCCGACGACGCGGAAGTTGTCGTAGGTGCCGGCGCGGACCCGGATCACGGCGCCATCCGGTGCGGCCGCCGTGGCCGTCGCGATCGAGGTGTAGTTCGTGCCGGGGCCGTTGCTGGCGTCGACGATGAACACCTGGGCGGGCAGGAACGCGGCGAGGAGCATTGCCGCCGCGAACGGGGAGACTGGGGGGCTGACCATGTCGTAGAGTCTAGCGAATGTTGCAGATCGTACGTTTGGCACTGGCCCTTGGCATGGTCGCTGCGTTGCTCACGGCGCAGGGCGAGGACTTCCGGATCCACGTGATCGGTGCGAGCGTGAGCGGTGGGTTCCGTGACGGGCCCGCGTTCGGTGCCAAGGAGCAGGGCGACTCGGTGACCTTGCAGAAGGTGCTGCGCGGCTGGGCCGACGGTGAGGCGCGGGTCACGTCCCACAACACGATCGAGATGACGGCGTTCTTCACGAAGCCGCTCGCGATCGGGCGGCGGCAGGTCGATACGTTGAAGCGTCGCAAGCCCGGCCTGGTCGTAGCCGTCGACTTCCCGTTCTGGTTCGCCTACGGCTACGTTCGCGGTGAGGAACGTGAGGCTCGCCGCGAACGGCTTGCGGCCGGTCTCGCGATGCTCGCGGAGATCGAAGCGCCCGTGGTCATCGGCAACCTGCCCGACATGACCGGCGCGGCGCGGCGAATGCTCAGTCCGCGCCAGATTCCCGGGGCGAAGCTGCTCGCCGAACTCAACGCGGACCTCGCGAAGTTCGCGGCCGAACGTGACAACGTGCACGTGCTGCCGCTCGGCAAACTCGTCAAGCAGATGCGCGATGTCGGTATCGCGTTGCCGCTGGCGAGCGGGCCGCTACCGACGCCCAAGGGGGCGCTGCAGCAGGAAGATCGCCTGCACGCCAACCGGCTCGGGATGGCGTTCCTCGGTCACGAGCTGCAGCCGGTGTTGAAGAACCTACTGCCGAAGAAGCACGTGCTGCGCCAGGCGGACTGGAAGTTCGAAGACTTCGTCGAGGCGGCGGGGGCCGACGACGAACTCGAAGTGCTGGTCGAGGCGGCGAAGGCCGAGGCCAAGGCCGCCGGCGGCAAGTAGCCGGTCAGCTGCGTCGCCGTAGCAGTTCGAACCAGGGTTCGAGTTCGAGGAGCGGGGCGAGCTTGTCCGCGAGTAGGTCGCGTTGCCACTCGGGCAGCGCGAGATCGGTTTTCAACGCGCGGTTGCCGGTGTCGATCGCCGACTCCAGGTCGTCCAGTTCGACCGCGTGCAGGGCCGCGATCACGTACGGGCGCAGATCCGTCCGCAGGCGGTTGCAGTCCTTGGCGTGGACGAGAAGCTCGCGGACCAGCTGTCCGTTGTCTTCCAGTCGCTGCTTGTAGTCGCCTGCAGCTTCGTCGCCCCGTCGCGGCGTGTTGATCGTCTCGAGCGCGCTGAGGAACGTATGCTCCAGGCGACAGCGCGCCGCGCCCACCGGATCGCCGCGCTGCTCCACCACGCGTTCGAGCCCCTTGAAGTGGCTCACGAGCTGCGCGCGGAGCACCTCGTGCGGTTGCACGGTCACGGCGGTGGTGGCTTCGTCGTAGCGGCGCAACATCATCAGCGAGATGCTGCGCAGGACCCGGAGTTCGGGGTGGTGGGGGTCGACGCGCAGGCCGGCTTCCGCGACCTGGCGCGCGTCTTCGAACTTGTCGTCGTTGGATAGGTTCGTGCCGAGCAGTCGCAGCAGCTCCGGGTCGTGTGGTCGCAGCTCGAGGGCCATCGCGGCCGCCTTCTGCGCGGCCTTGGCATTGCCCATCGCGGCGTGCTCCATCGCGAGCACCTGCAGCCAGCGAGGTTCCCACCACATCCATTGGTGCGCGGTCGCTGCATGCTCGGCCCGCGGAGTCTCGCCATGCTCGATCGCAGCCAGATAGGGGGCGAACGCCATGTGTGCGGCGATCGGCAGGGTGCCGAGGGTCAGCAGGAGGAGGCCGAGCGCTCGACGCAGCCAGAGTCGCCAGCTCTCGTGGTGCTGGGTCGAATGCGCGGTCGCGAGCGGCAGCAGTGCTGTCGCGATCGCCGGCGCGTTGCCGAGCGGGGAGCGCACGAGCATCAGCAGCAGCAGCACGAACAGCGGCACCAGCCGTTCCTTGTCGCGCTGGCCGCGTTGCAGCGCGAAGAGCATCGCGGCGAACACGAACACGAGCGGCAGTCCTCCTTCGACCAGCAGTTCGAGCCAGTCGTCGTGCGCGGTGCGTACCTCGGAAGCGAACTTGCGGTGCTGACTCGAGAGGTCGATCTCTTCGGCCGAGCGGACACGTGGGTACTGCACCTGGAACTGGCCCGGGCCGAAGCCGAACAGCGGGCGTTCCTTCAGCAGCTCCGTGCAGCCTCGCGCGATTTCGTAGCGCACCTCGAGCGTGTGCGTGGCCCGCTTCTGCATCGCCTGCTCGGCCGTGAAGTCTTCGGCTGGCGGGCGGTCCGCCGTCGAGTCGATTGCGAGCCCGATGCCGGCGCCGAGCAGCAGGATACCCGGCGCGATAACCGCGGCGATCCGGCGCCGCATGAGTGTCAGCAGCACGAAGCCGATCGCGGCGGCGACCATTCCCGAGCGCGAGCCGTTGACCACGAGGTAGCAGCCCGCGAGGCCGATGGCGGTAAGCGTGAGTCGCTGCCTGCGGGTCGGCAGCACCGCGACCGCGATGACCGCGATCGCCATCCACTCCGACGCGACGTTGAGGTTGCCGAGGACGGCGACCGGTTCGAGCGCCGTGCCGTACCAGCCGATGTTCGCGAGGTCGAGTCGTTGGGTGATACCGAACACGGCGGTGGCGATCACCAGCGCGGCGAGCGGCGTCGCCAGGCTCATCGCCCCAGCCGCGCCGAGCCGCAGCACGACGAACAGGCTGCCGAAGTGCGCGATGCGATACCACGCCTCCCAGGGCTGCAGCGATCGGGTGCTGATGAGCGCCGCGACGCCGAGGAACGCGAGGAAGGCCCAGACCGCGGGTTCGCCGTGCACGCGGGGCAGGCGCGGCAGCGCCAGCAGGACGGCGCCGGTGAGCGTGAGCAGCAGTCCGCGTCGGACCTGCTCGAAGTCGACCCAGTGCGGCGAGAACGGCAGGATCAGCAGCGCGAGGAACGCACCAACGAGCCACTTGGGGGCCGAGCCGATCGCCGCGCCGGGATCGCTCATCGCGGCGTGACGGCTGGGCGATAAGGGCGGGCGGACCGGAGGCGACGCATCAGGAGTCCTCGAAGCGCAGGATCGCGTCGATGTAGCTTTCGACGTCGAACGGCTCGAGATCTTCCATGCCTTCGCCGACGCCGAGGAACTTCACCGGCACCGGCAGCACGTCGCGAATGCCGAACACCGCGCCGCCCTTCGCCGTGCCGTCCATCTTGGACAGCACGAGGCCGGAGATCGGTGCGGCCTTGGCGAACTCGCTGGCTTGCCGGATGGCGTTCTGGCCGGTCGTACCGTCGATGACGAGCAACGTCTCGTGCGGCGCGTCGGGCAGCTGCTTCTGCACGACCCGCACGATCTTCTCGAGTTCGGTCATCAGGTTCTTCTGCGTGTGCAGGCGACCGGCCGTGTCGAGCACGAGGTAGTCGACGTTGCGGGCGATCGCGGCGGCGACGGCGTCGAATGCCACCGCTGCGGGATCCGCGCCCGTGCTCTGCTTGATGATCGGGATCTCGAGGCGGTCGGCCCACGTCGTGAGCTGCTCGACCGCGGCGGCGCGGAACGTGTCGCCGGCGCCGACCATGACCGAGTTGCCCTGTGACTTGAAGTGGCAGGCCAGCTTGGCGATCGACGTGGTCTTGCCGGAGCCGTTGACGCCAACGACGAGGATCACGGTCGGCTTGCTCGGAGCGCGCGTGAGCGGCGCCGAGGCGCCCGCGAGGATGGTCTGCAGCCGTTCGCGCAGGAAGCCGGGCACCGCCTCGGTGTCGCGGATCTCCTTCTTGCGATAGGCCGCCTTGAGGTCGTCGACGACGCGCGTGCCGAGCGGCCCGAGGTCGGCCTGGTAGAGCAACTCCTCGAGCTCGTCGAGCAGATCCTCGTCGAGTTGACGGCCCGAGAACAGGCGGGACAGGCCCTTTGCGAGAACCTCGCGCGTCTTCTTGAGCGCGCCGAACAGCTTGCCGAACACCATGGGGTCGGCGACAGGTCTTACGCGCCCGCGCTGCTGGAATCCATGTCGCCCTGCTCAGGCGGCGGGGCGGGCGAGTTCGCGGCCGGTTTCGCCTGCTTCTGTTCCTGCTCCAGATCGATGCGCACCCGATCGAGGATGCCGTTCACGAAACCGCCCGAGTTGGCGGTCGAGAACTTCTTGGCGAGGTCGATCGCCTCGTTGATCGCGACCTTCGGGGGCACCTCGTTGCAGTGCGCCAACTCGAAGATTGCCATGCGCAGCACGTTGCGGTCGATGTTCGCCATCCGCCGCAGGTCCCAGTTCCGCGTCACCGACTGCAGCCGGCTGTCGATCTCCTCGCGGCGCTCGACCGTGCCCTCCACGAGTCGCGTGGCAAACTTCGCGACGTCCGCGTCGCCCTGGGCCTCGTCGAGACACAGATCCGCGACGGGGCGACCGAACTCCTGCAGATACTCGGCGCCGCGCAGGTCGACCTGGAAGAGAATCTGCATCGCGATTTCGCGAGCGCGAGTGCGTCGGCGGGTGGGGGCGGTCATGGCAAGGAACGGCCGGTCGGGGCGACCGGGAATCGGAAGCCTAGCACGTTCGGTGGGGGAGGCAACTGCTCCCACGCGCTTGCGTGTGGGGGCAGGCAACTGCTCCTGGACGCATGAGGCCAGGAGCAGGCAACTGCTCCGGTGCGCTCAGCTGCCGTTCGCCAGCTCGCTCCGCAGATTGCCCATTGCCAATGCGGCTTGGGCCGCGTCGATCCCCTTGTTGCCGGCGTCGCCGCCCGCCCGAGCGAGCGCGAGTTCCATCGTGCCACACGTCAGCACCCCGAATCCGACCGGCACGCCGGCTTCCCCGAGCCGCATCGCACCGTCGCTGACCGCGTGGCAGACGTAGTCGTAGTGGTCGGTCTCGCCGCGGACGACGGCGCCGAGCATCACGACGGCGTCGAAGCGCCCCGTGCGCCAGAGCATGCCGCAGGCCGCCGGCAGTTCGAACGCACCCGGCACCCAGACGGCCTCGATGTCGGCCTCGGCCACGCCCGCTGCGGTCAGCGCCTGGTTGGCACCGGCCAACAGCTGCTCGGTCACGACCTCGTTGAAGCGCGCCACTGCGATTCCGATGCGCCGGCCGCTCCCCGCCAGGGAGCCACGGTTTTGGTTGACCATGCGGGGCACGGTAGCGTGAAATCCCGCCGGCTCCACTGCGTTGCCGCCCGTTCTCATGCTGGTCCAGACCCCCGTCGATTCGCCGTCCGCCGTGCCGTTCTGGATCGCGTTCGTGGCGACACTCGTTTGCGTGGTCGGAGCGTTGGTCTCGGGCTATCGGTGCCGCCGGCGGTTGCACCTCGTGTTCGGCCCGGCTGCCATGGTCGCGCTGGCGTTCGCGATCGTCTTCACCGAGCAGCTCGTGCGGCGATACGAGTTCCCGCGCGAGAACCTGGACTTTCACCTGGTCTTCGCGAAGTCGGCCGCGGCGCTGGCGTTGCCCGTCATCATCACGGGCATCGTGCTGCTGTTCCGCCCGAAGGTGCGCAAGTTGCACCTCGTCTGCGTCTGGGTCTGGCTCGCCGCGACGCTCGTTGCGACGGGAACGGGCTTTTGGATGTTTTCGACGGGCACGCTGCGCTGAGTTGCGCAGCGGATCGGGCGCCCCGAGAACATCAGCGCACGAGCGTGTGCAGCCCGTTCGTCGCGGACACGCCGAATGCGCCGCCGTTGTCGAGGTAGAAGCTCTGCGAGTAGATGTTGAGTCCGTTGAACACCGGGTCCAGCGGCAGGAACAGCGGCAGGTTCCAGGCGCCCGTGCCGTCGAGGATGTGGAAGTAGCTGTTGGTGACGTCGATCAGTAGCTGACCGTTCAGGAACGGGATCGAGTTGGGCGTGAAGCCGACGGCGAGCAGGCCCGAGGCGCCGGCGGGGCCGTTTTGGATGTCGATCGCCATCAGGTTGCCGCGGCCGGCGCAGCCACTGCCCGTGATCGTCGGCACGCCGTTCGTGCCCGGGATGCCGTTGCCGTAGTTCACGAAGCTGCCGCAGACGCCGAAGCCCGTTACGCGCACGACGCGGTTGCCGGCACCGAACGTCGAGAAGAACAAGTCGCCCGTGACCGGGTCCGTGCAGGCGCCCTCGGTCTGGCTGAGGCCTGTGAGTAATGGACGGCGAGTGTTGGGAATCGGGTTGCCGGCCTGATCCAGGTCGTAGAGCGCCACCGTGCCGGCGCTGTACTCACTGACGATCACCGTCGTGTAGTCCGGGATCAGCGCGGAGCCGGGTGGCGCGTAGAGGTAGCCCTCGGGGCCACCCTGGATCGTGACCGGGCCGTTGGCGGCTGTCAGATCGAAGGTGCCGTTGCCGTCCGGGGTCACCGTGAAGCCGTACACCGCCGAGAAGTTGTACGACACCACCTTGAGTTGTCCGGCGCCGGGGAAGTTGGCTGGCACGAAGTTGCCCGTGCCGGTCGAGGACAGGACCCCGAAGCTGCTCAGGGTGATCCATTTATCGGGGCTGCTGCTACCCGGCTTGATCTGGCCGAGTCGGTTGTCGCTGTAGGTCGTGAAGCAGAGCACGTTGCCTGGCCCGTAGAACAAGCCACCGTCGATCCGCGGCGCGGTTGCGACCATCGTCGCGGTGCCGGAGAACCCGGTCACGAAGCCGGAGGCATCACGGACGACATCGACCTCGTAGATCGCGGCGCCGCTGCCGTTGGCATTGCCGCCGATGAGGAGCTTCGACGGATCGCCGGCCTTGAAGACGATGCCCCCGTAGTTCGTCGGCACACCCGGAACCGAACCGAGGTCGGTCCAGGAGTAGACCGTGTCGTAGGGCGGTTGCAGTTGCTGAGCAGTGAGCGTGGAGGCCAGCAGCAGCGTGCCGGCGGCGAGGGTCAGGGGATGGCGCGTCATGGTTGGGAAGCTTGGGTGCAGAGATCAGCCTAGCAGCCGAACTCACGCGATGTCCGGCAGGGTTGTGCGGCAGGTCCCCGAGCGAACCGCCGGAGTTTTTCCAGTTTTCCGCCGATCGGCTATGACGCTCCCATGCGATCGCGTCTTGGCATCCTGTTCCTCGGTCTCGCGGCAGCCCTGGCGCCTGCCCAGGCGTCGCCCGAATCGACCCGCGCGGCGATCGAGTTCCTGCGCCGGCACATGCCCGCCGGTGACGTCGGCGTCGTGACCCCCGAGTTCCTCGCCGCCGAAGTGCAGCTCGCACTGGCCGCGCGCGCGGCGACACCGTGGGGCGCGCAGCTCACCGACGCGATGTTCCACAACTACGTCCTGCCCTATGCACAGGCGAACGAGACCCGCGAGAGCTGGCGTGCCGACTTCCAGCGCCGGTTCCTGCCGCGCGTTGCCGACTGCCAGACGCCGGGCGAGGCTGCGCTCGTCCTCAACCGAGTCGTGTTCGACGAGCTGAACGTGCACTACTCGACGAAGCGGCGGCGGGCCGACCAGTCACCGAGCGAGTCGATCGCGCAGGGTATGGCAAGTTGCACGGGCCTCTCGATCGTGCTGGCCGATGCATGTCGGGCCTGTTGTGTGCCGGCGCGTCTCGTCTCGGTGGCCTGGCCACACAAGCGTGGCAACCACACGTGGGTCGAGGTCTGGGATGGCGAGCGCTGGCGCTTCTGCGGTGCGGACGAGCCGGACCCGAAGGGCCTCGATCGGGCGTGGTTCGTTGGTGACGCCAGCAAGTGCGCGGGTGCACAGCGCAAGAACCGTATCTGGGCCGTGTCCTTTGCGCGCACGGGAGAACGGTTCCGGGTCGGGTGGGGGCGTGACATCGAGTTGTGGGGCATCGATGTCACGGCGCGCTACACGAAGCAACCCCAGGGCGGCGGTGGCGGTGACGAGGCCCTCGCGGCGCAGCTCGACCGGTTCTACGCGGCGACGCCCGAAGCACGGGCGAAGTTCGCGTTCGATCGCAACCTCGACGCCGAACTCGCAACCAAAGCCGGGGACGCGCGGCTGCGGCGGTTGGTGTTCGAGGCCTGGCGCCGCAGCGAGCGGCCGAAGCTCGACACCGATCACGGCCAGC
The DNA here is from genome assembly GCA_024743115.1 of bacterium. Taxonomy (GTDB): domain Bacteria; phylum Planctomycetota; class UBA1135; order UBA1135; family UBA2386; genus JAGQRA01. Next base: position 77,693 of record JANSXC010000002.1, read on the forward strand.
GTGTCGTGCACGCGGGCGGTAAGGAGAGTCCGTTCACGGTCAAACAGGTCGGGCAGCGACCCGCGACCGGTTGGCCGCTCGTGATCGCGATGCATGGTGGCGGCGGCGTGCCCAAGAAGTTCAACGACTCGCAGTGGCGCCACATGCAGATCTACTACCGCGATCAGCCGCAGGCGTCCGGCTACCTCTACTGCGCGCTGCGGGCGCCGACGGACGAGTGGAACGGGTTCTACACCGACTACTTCTACCCGGTGCTGGAGAAGCTCATCCGGCAGTTCGTCGTGTGCGACGGCGTCGATCCGGACCGCGTCATCGCGATCGGCTACAGCCACGGTGGCTACGGTGCGTTCGCGCTGGGCCCGAAGCTGCCGCATCGCTTCGCGGCGGTGCACGCGAGCGCCGCCGCGCCGACCGACGGCCAGAGCCTGCCTGACGGCCTGCATTCGCTGAGATTCTCGTTCATGGTCGGCGGCAAGGACACCGCCTACGGTCGCCGCTCACGTTGCGAGGCCTTCGCCAAGTCGCTGACGCGGATGCAACGTGCGCGGCCCGAGCTCTACCCGACCGAGTTCACGCTCGTCGAGGGCAACGGGCACACGGGGCTGCCGGACCGCGACCTGCTGCGGGAGCTCGTCCCACTGCGGCGGAACCCGATCCCTGCCACGCTCTATTGGCGGCCGACGGATGGAGTCGTGCGCGACCACTACTGGCTGCACAACTCCGAGCCGCGACGGGATCAGCGACTGCATGCGGCGATCAACGGCCAGCGGGTCGACTATCACCTCGGGGGGGCGACCGCGGTCGAGGCGTGGCTCGATGCACGCCACGTCGATCTCACCGCGGCCGTGACGTTTCGCGACGTCGGGGAGGGCTGGCAGTTGAACGGTCTCGATCCGAAGCTCGAGGAGCAGCGTGAGCCGCCCTTCGAGGTCTCACCGAGTCCGAGCCTCCGGACGCTGGCCACCACGATGGCCGAGCGCGGTGATCCGCGTCTCGCGGCGAGCTGGATCGTCGGGCTGCGCTGAGTCGGTCGGCGTTCGGGCCGCGGGCGTGTCAGGTGCTCAGCATGGCCAGGATCGCGTTTCCGAGTTCGCTCGGCAGCACGGGCTTGGCCAGGGTGCGATCGACGCCGACCTTGGTGGGGTCGTCGATTGCCGTGCCGGGCAGGAACCCCGAGCACAACAGGATCGGTAGCTCGGGGCGTGAGCGGCGGACGGCGCCTGCGAGCTCCACGCCGGAGATCTCCGGCATGTCGTGATCGGTGACGAGGAGGTCGCAAGTGAGGCCGTCCTCCAACGCCGTGAGGGCCGCGATGGGGCTCGTGTGGGCGGTGACCGTGAAGTCGCGGCGCTCGAGCCCGCGTCGCAGGGTATCGAGCAGGCTGGGTTCGTCGTCGACGAGCAAGACGTGTGGTGTCGCGCGTACCGTGGTGTCGGCGATGACCGGTGCGGGTTCGAGCGTGGCCCGCGGCAGACCGATGCGGAAAGTCGTGCCCTGACCTTCGTTGCTCTCCACCTCGATGTGGCCCTCGTGACTCTCGATGATGCCGTGCACGACGGACAGGCCGAGGCCCGAGCCCTGGCCCTTCGGCTTGGTCGTGAAGAACGGTTCGAAGACTCGCTCTCGCGTCTGCTCCGATATCCCGCGGCCGTCGTCGGCGACAACGAGCTCGATCTCGTGCTCGTCTGCAGCTGCGGCCCGGATCGTGATCGTCCCGGGGCCTTCGCCGATCGCATGCCAGGCGTTCGTGCCGAGGTTGATGATGACCTGCACCAGCTGGTCTGAGTCGGCGCGCGCCGCGAGCTCCGTCGTTGGCGCGTCGAGCACCAGATCAATCGAACGCGGGATCGTGCCGCGCAGCAGGCGAACGGCTTCCTCGAGCAGGGGCCGCAGTTCTACCGTGGCCAGCTGTGGGGCCTCGTTGCGGCTGAAGGCGAGGACCTGACGCACGAGTGCTCGCGCGCGTTGGCCGGCCTGAGCGATCTCGTCGAGCGCAGATCTGGTCTCGGGCGGCGGTTGATCCAGCAGCGCGAGCTCGACGTTGCCCGAGATGATTGCGAGGATGTTGTTGAAGTCGTGCGCGATGCCGCCAGCGAGCGTGCCCATGGCCTCGAGTCTCTGCATGCGGCTCATGCGTTCCGATACCTCGGTGCGTTCTCGCTCAGCGAGTTTCTGCGCGGTGATGTCGATGTGACAGCCGACGAGCCCGGTCATCCGGCCGCCGTCGGCGGTGACCATCTCGCCACGCGCGAGGATCCAGCGGTACTGGTCGTCCGCGAATCGGAGTCGGTACTCGGTGGAGTAGTCCGGGCTGTTGCCGTCCAGGTGGCGTCGAATGGCGGCCAGCGCGAGCGGTAGGTCGTCGGGATGGACGCGGTTGGCCCAGGCGTCGAACGTCTCGCCGGCCGGGCCGTCGCCGAAGCCGACCGTCTCCTGCCATTTGGGGTTGTAGGTGATCCGGCCGGAACCGAGCTCCCAGTTCCAGAAGCCGACCCTGCTGGCCTGTGCCGCGAGGGTCAGCTGGACCTCGGTGGCTCGCAACTGCGCGGCGACCCGGTTGCGTTCCGTGATATCGCGATTGAACGAGACGATGCACTTACGACCGCTGATGTTGGCGACGCGGGCGTGGACTTCGACTGGAAACACCGAACCGTCCCGCCGGCGATGGGTGACCTGGAAGCAGAGGTTGCCCCGCTGGCGGAGTGCGGCGATCCGTTCGCCGACGCGGATGGCATCTTCTCGGCTGTCGAGCAGGCCGATCGAGCGCCCGATCAGGTCTTCTCGCTCGTAGCCGTGGCTCGTCGCGGCCAGGGTGTTGGCGTCGAGAATGCGACCTTCTTCGTAGCCGTCGAACCCGATGAGCAAGACGGCGTCGGGCACGGCCTCGAGCAGTTCGCGGCGGATCCGGCGCTCCGCCAGCCATTGGCTGGTTGCTTCGGGCAGCGACTCGACAGCGGTCTCCGCTGCAACCACGGAGTCCCGGCCGTCGTCGCCCCTCTCTTCGCCTGGGCTCGAAGCGTTCATGGCACCGACTCCAACCGGCATCGGCCAGCCCACCGGGCCGACTTGATCGGATCCTGCCGGCCGGTTCGTCAGGCGCGAACGAACTCGATGACGCGATCGAACGCCGCTGCCGACTCGAGCAGCAGGCTATGTCCGGCGCTGGCGATGCACTCGAACTGCGCGTTCGAGATCAGCGTGGCGGTGGCCTCGACCTCCGCGGGCAGCGTCAGATGGTCCTCGGCGCCCGCCAGGCACAGGGTCGGCCACTGCACCTGGTCCGCGAGTCCGGCGCCGTCGAAGGCCAGCAGCGCGCGTACCTGGGCACGCATGAACGCGCGCGATTCGGGGCTCGGTTTCGTGCTCCGGACGATGTTGTCGACGACGTCGGGCTTGTTGTTGAGGAACGTCTCGCCGAACAGAAACGGCGCCGTGAGGTCGCCGAGCAGGTCGCCGGGCACGTCCGTGCAGAGCCGTTCGAACCAGCGATAGATCCGCTGACTGCGCGGCGTCTGCGGCGCGGCGCTGCAGAGCATCACGAGGCGGCTGGCGTGTTCGGAGTGGGTCGCCGCGGCCTGGAGTGCGACTTTGCCGCCGAGCGAGGTGCCGACGAGCGTGACGGGTTGCGGCAGCTCGGCCGCGACCGCGAGGACGTCGAGCGCTGCCTGCTGGAAGTCGTAGATGCCGCCCGGCAACGGGCCCGACGGGTCGAGGCCGACGGGGTCGATGGCGCAGCACGTGAAGCCGGCACGGACGAACCGGCGCGGCAGCGTTCCGAACAGGCGGGCGCCGGACCCCAGGCCCGGCACGAGCACGATGCCCGGGCCGTCACCGTCGCGGCTGTAGTGGATCGAGCGCGAAGCACGCGTGAGGTTCGGCATGGTCGAGCCAGTCGGGTGGCAGTCCGTGGTTTCAGCGCTCGAGGATGTAGGCTTTCTCGACCTCCGGCAGCATCGTGAGCACGACATCCGCCGTGATCTCGAAGCTCCTGGGGTCGAGGTTCTCGAGCGTGTCGGCGGGGGTGTGCCAGGTCACATTGCCGTTGAGGTCAATGAGGTCGACCGCCGGGATGCCCACCTCCATGAACGGCACGTGGTCATCGGCGGCACCCTCCGCCCGCTGGAAGAAGTGCTTGTCGTGGCCGCTGGCGACCGCGGCGCTCCAGAGGATCTGACGCAGGCGGGTCGTGGAGTAGAGCTCGTCCTGAATGTGCAGATTCTTGCCGCCGACCATGTCGAGCAGGATCAGCGCCGAGATGCGACCTTCTTCGCCGAGGACCTGGGCTTCGCGGTGGCGTTTGACGTAGCGCTTGCTGCCGAACAGCGCGCGCGCGGCTTCGTTCCAGTTCCAGTCGAGGCTCTCTTCGCCGTCGAAGAACACGAGCTCGATCGTGGCCTCGCGCTTCGTTGCGAGCAACGTCGGCACGAGCTCGAGCAGCAGCGCGACCGCGCTCGCACCGTCGTTGGCGCCGACGAAGTCGAAGTTGTGTCGTTGGTCCGGATGCTCGATCGTGCACTTGGTGTCGTGATGGCACGCGAGCAGGATGCGGTCGTCACGTTTGCCGGGGATCGTCGCGCGCAGGTTCGTGAACGTGATCAGCTCCTTGCGATCCGTCCACGTGTCGCGGATGACCTTCAGCCCCGCGGCCTGCAGCTCGGTCTCGATGTAGCGCAGCTGCTGCGTCCACCCGGGCATACCCGCGGGCTTGGCGGAGTAGCGCGGGCCGAATCCCACGATCTTCTCGGCGCGCGCGAACGCGCGTTCGCCAAACCCTTTCGGCGCGCGGATCGCGGTCATCGGCAGTTTGACCCGGCGGTCGATCGCGGGGTGGCTGCGAAGCTGACCGGGCGACTGGCCGGATTCCTGGGTGCCGTTCTGTGGCGTGCCGGCGGTGCCCGTGCCGTCCTGGGGCGTGCCCCATGAGTTCTGCGAGGCTGCGGCCCCGAAGCAGGCCGCGAGCACGGCCGCGATCGCGATTCCGACGACGACACTCGTGCGCATGATGAGCTCCAGCGTTGGGTGATGCGGCGGCTACTTGCCGCGCTTCTTGCGCTTGCCCTGACAGAACTCCGCGAGCGCCGGGAGCGCGGCGACGACGAGGTTCCCCGCGGTCGCGAGCGCTTCGGGGTCGACCGCGTCGAGGTTGTCGTCGGGCGTGTGCCACCAGCGTTCGTAGCGATCGTCCTGGGGTTGGCCGTCCTGTGGGATGCGGCGCGCGAAGTCGATCAGCAGCACGGAAGGAATGCCGTAGTTCTGGAAGATCTCGTGGTCGTCCTTGGTGCCCCACTTGAGCCCGCGGCGGGCGAACTCGGCGACCTCCTCCTTCTTCGGAAACTCGTAGAGCAGCTGTCCGGGCCCGACGCCGTAGCCGATCGCCTTTGCGGCGTCGGCGAAGATGTCCTGCAGCGCAGGCACGGAGTTACCGTCCTTGTCGATCTTGAAGTTCTTGCTGCCGATCAGATCGAGCAGCACGAACGCCTTGACGCGCGGCTTGATCTTCTTCTCGTGAAGCATCTGGCAGAACGCCTTGCTGCCGAGCAGCGCCCGCTCGTCGTTCCACGTCCAGTCGATCGATTCCTCGGCGTCGATCCAGTAGAGCCAGACGTTGACGTCGGGGCGGTTCTTCGGGTCCGAGAGATGGCGCGCGAGCTCGATCAGCACGGCCGGTCCGCCGCCGCCGTCGATGGCGCCGACGAACGGGAAGTTGTGCGCTTCGTCGCTGTGGCCTATGGCGACCTTGGTGTCATAGTGAGCGCCGATCATCAAGATGGGGCCCTTGACGGGATCCGGCCCGTCGATCGCGACGTAGAGGTTGCGGATGAGCTTCTTCTCCTTGTCGTGCATGAGCTCGTGCCGCTGCGGCTTCAGGCCCATGGCGGAGAGTTGGCCGGTGATGTAGTCGGCGGTCTTGCCGAGCGCATCCGATCCGAACGGACGCGGTCCGATCTCGACGAACTTCTGCACGTGGACGTATGCCTCGCTGCCGGAGATCGGGCCCGACGGGCCGCTGCAGCACGGCATGAGTGCCAGGCTGCCGAGCGCGAGCGTGGAGAGCAGGGCCGGCAGGACATGCCGCCGGCGCTGGGTTGGCGAAGAGGAACGATTCGCTGCATCACGACCGGACATGCTCGCACCGTAACCCAGCACGCGGTTCGCCACAGGCGCTTTTCGCCCGGTGGCCCGCGCCGATTGGCTCGGAGATCGGGGCCGGACTTTGACTCATGCCAGCCCTTCGGAGCTCCGATACCATGGGCTGATACGGTAACGGCGCCCAAGTTCGCAACTAGCCGTAGATACAGGCAATCGAAGTCATGACGGAACTCGACCTCAAAGGGCTGCTCAGCACTTCTCAGGACGTTCAGAAGTACCGCGACGAGCATTGGGAGGGCAGCTTCTCGGATTACCTCGCGCTGCTGGCGGAGAATCCGCTCGCGATCCGCACTGCGCATCAACGGATCTACGACATGGTCCTGAGCTACGGTGTCGATGAGACCGAGGTCGACAAGGAAACCGTGCCGCACTATCGGTTCTTCACGGACCCGATCGAGAAGGGCAAGGACGGGGTGTTCGGGTTGGAGCGTTCGCTCAACAACCTGATGGGCATCTTCAAGGCCGCGGCTCATGGCTACGGTCCGGAGCGGCGTGTGCTGCTGCTTCACGGTCCGGTCGGTTCGGCCAAGTCGACGATCGTGCGCCTGCTCAAGAAGGGCCTCGAGGCCTACACCCGCACGCCTGAGGGTGCACTCTACACGTTCTCGTGGCACATCGATGGGGAGATCATTCCGTCGCCGATGAACGAAGAGCCGCTGCTGCTGTTGCCCGAGGACGTGCGCGCCGACGTCATCGCGACGCTGCAGAAGAAGGCTGACGTGACCTACAAGCTGCGGCAGAACTTCGAGCTGTCGCCCGTGTCACGCTACTACCTCGAGCTGCTGCTCAAGCGCTACGAGGGCGACTACCAGAAGGCGCTCGATCACGTCGTCGTACGGCGCCTGCTGATCTCCGAGAAGGACCGCGTCGGCATCGGCACGTTCATGCCGAAGGACGAGAAGAATCAGGACAGCACCGAGCTGACTGGCGACATCAACTACCGCAAGATCGCGGAGCTCGGCACCGATAGCGATCCGCGCGCATTCAACTTCGATGGCGAGTTCTGCGTCGCGAACCGCGGCATCGTCGAGTTCATCGAGGTGCTCAAGCTCGACGTCGCGTTCCTCTACGACCTGCTCACCGCGAGTCAGGAGCACAAGATCAAGCCGAAGAAGTTCGCGCAGACGGACATCGACGAGGTGATCATCGGGCACACCAACGAGCCCGAATACAACCGCCTGCAGAGCAATGAGCTCATGGAGGCGTTCCGCGATCGCACGATCAAGATCGACATTCCGTACAACCTGCGCCTCGAGAACGAGGTCAAGATCTACGAGAAGGACTTCGGGACCAAGGAGGTGCCCGGCAAGCACATCGCGCCGCACACGCTCGCGATCGCGGCGATGTGGGCGATCCTGACGCGGCTCGAAGAACCCAAGAAGGCCAACCTGTCGCTGCTGCAGAAGCTCAAGCTCTACAACGGCAAGTCGCTGCCGGGTTACACCCGCGACAACATCCGGGAGCTGCGCGAGGAGACGGTACGCGAGGGGCTCGAGGGCATCTCGCCGCGCTACATCCAGGACAAGATCAGCAACGTGCTCGTGCGCGACATGCCGTGCATCAACCCGTTCATGGTCATGAACGAGCTCGAAGAGGGGCTCGATCATCACAGCCTGATCTCCGATCCTGAGATCAAGAAGCGCTACAAGGACATGCTGCTCGTCGTCCGCGAGGAGTACGAGGAGATCATCAAGAACGAGGTCCAGCGCGCGATCTCGGCGGACGAGGAGGCGATCGCCCGTCTCTGCGGCAACTACATCGACAACGTCAAGGCGTACACTCAGAACGAGAAGGTGAAGAACCCTTACACCGGCCGCGACGAGGAGCCCGACGAGCGGCTCATGCGCTCGATCGAGGAGAAGATCAACATCCCCGATACGCGCAAGGAGGACTTCCGTCGCGAGATCATGAACTACATCGGGGCGCTCGCCGTCGAAGGCAAGAGCTTCCACTACAAGACCAACGAGCGGCTGCACCGCGCGCTCGAGCTCAAGCTGTTCGAGGACCAGAAGGACTCGATCAAGCTCACGAGCCTGGTCTCCACCGTCGTGGACAAGGACACGCAGGAGAAGATCGAGGTCGTCAAGGGCCGCCTCATGCGCGACTTCGGCTACGACGAGATCTCGGCCACGGACGTGCTCAACTACGTCGCGTCGATCTTCGCGCGCGGCGATACCAAGGAAGAGCAGTAGGAGAACCGAACCTTGTCCGTTCGCAGGATCGACCAGGACCACACGCGGTTCCGCAACATCGTCCGCGGCAAGATCAAGCACGACCTCAAACGGTTCGTGAGCTCGGGCGAGTTGATCGGCAAGCAGGGCCAGCGCTACGTCAAGATCCCGCTCCCGCAGATCCAGCTGCCGCGGTTCCGCCACGGCCAGAACGAGGGCGGCGTCGGGCAGGGCGAGGGCGAGGACGGTCAGGGCGTGCCCGGTCAGGACGGCGAGGGCGCTGGCGAAGCTGGCGAGGATCCCGGGCAGCACATGCTCGAGGTCGAGGTTTCGCTCGAGGACCTCGCGAAGATTCTCGGCGAGGAACTCGAGCTGCCGAACATCGAGCCGCGTGGGCGCAAGAACGTGCGGACCTACGCGGGGCGCTACACCGGCATCTCGCGCACGGGGCCGAACTCACTACGGCACTTCAAGCGCACGTTCCGCGAGGCGCTCAAGCGCCAGATCGCGTCGGGCACCTACGATCCCGAGCACCCCGTCGTCGTGCCGATTCGCGAGGACATGCGTTTCCGTTCGATGGAGACCCGCGAGATCCCGCAGGCGAGCGCGGCGATCATCTACATGATGGATGTCTCGGGCTCGATGGGGCGCGAACAGAAGGAGATCGTGCGCATCGAGGCGTTCTGGATCGATACCTGGCTGCGGCATCAATACAAGAATCTCGAGGTGCACTACATCGTGCACGACGCGGTGGCGCACGAGGTCGACCAGCACACGTTCTTCCATCTGCGCGAAAGTGGCGGCACCAAGATCAGTTCGGCCTACGAGCTCTGCACGCAGCTCATCCGCGACAAGTATCCCGCGCAGGAGTGGAACATCTATCCGTTCCACTTCAGCGACGGCGACAACTGGAGCGCGCGCGACACCGAGCACTGTGTATCGCTGCTCAAGGACAGCATCCTGCCGGTCTGCAACCAGTTCTCGTACGGGCAGGTCAAGAGCGCCTACGGCAGCGGGCAGTTCAAGAAGGACCTCGACGGCGCGTTTCGCGGCACCGAGAGAGTGGTGACGACCGACATCATGGATCGCGAAGGCATCCTGCCGAGCATCAAGACGTTCTTGAGCAAGGGGCGCTGACAGCATGGGCAACCTCACCCCGGAACTCGCGGCGCTCCGCGACGAGACCCGTGACCTAGCGAAGAGCTACGGACTCGACTTCTACGAAGTGATCTTCGAACTCGTTGACTACGACGAGCTCAACATGATCGCGAGCTACGGCGGCTTCCCGACCCGGTATCCGCATTGGCGCTTCGGGATGGAGTACGAGCAGCTCAGCAAGAGCTACGCCTACGGGCTGTCGAAGATCTACGAGCTCGTGATCAACAACGATCCGTGCTATGCGTACTTGATGCGTAGCAACGCGATCACGGAGCAGAAGCTCGTGATGGCGCACGTCTACGGCCACTGCGACTTCTTCAAGAACAACGCGTGGTTCTCGCACACGTCGCGCAAGATGATGGACGTGATGGCGAATCATGGCTCGCGCATTCGGCGCTACATGGATCGCTACGGGCAAGAGCGGGTCGAGAACTTCATCGACCTCGTGCAGTCGCTCGAGAACCTGATCGATCCATACTCGCCGTACATCGATCGCGGCACGGACCGCCGCAGGGCGCCGCCGAGGAAGGACGACCAGGATTCGCGTGAAGTGCAGAAGATCGCGGCCAAGGACTACATGGACCGCTACATCAACCCGCCCGAGTTCCTCGAGCGGGAGCGGGAGCGTCTGGATCAGGAGGATCAGCAGGCGCGGCAGTTCCCGGCGCGGCCCGAGCGCGACGTGCTCAAGTTCCTGCTCGACTACGCGCCGCTCGAGACTTGGGAGCAGGACGTGCTCGCGATGTTGCGCGAGGAGGCCTACTACTTCGCCCCCCAGGGCATGACGAAGATCATGAACGAGGGCTGGGCCGTGTTCTGGCACAGCCACATGATGACGCGGCATCTATGTGACGCGTCCGAGATCGTCAACTACTGCGACACGCATAGCGGCACGCTCGGCACGAGTCCGGGCCAGCTCAATCCCTACAAGCTCGGCGTCGAGCTCTTCCGCGACATCGAGGAACGCTGGAACACCGGCAAGTTCGGCGTCGAGTACCAGTCGTGCGACGACCCGGAGGTGCGCAAGAACTGGCATCGACCGACCAACGAGGGGCGGGCGAAGGTGTTCGAGGTGCGGCGGATCTACAACGACATCACGTTCGTCGATGAGTTCATCACGCCGGAGTTCGCGGAGGCGCAGAAGATGTTCGTCTACGGTCAGGATCCGCAGACGGGCGAGATCGTGATCCTCGACCGCGACTACACCAAGGTGAAGACGCAGCTGCTCGAGGCGCTGACGAACCACGGCAACCCGATCATCAAAGTGGTCGATGCGAACCACAAGAATCGCGGCGAGCTCTACCTCGTGCATCAGTGGGTCAAGGGTGACCTGCAGCTCGATGAGGCGATGCTGACACTGCAGGGGCTGTTCCAGCTCTGGAAGCGACCGGTGCACATCGAGACCGTCCAGGACGGCAAGGGGCGGCTGCTGAGTTTCGACGGCGAAGAGGCGTCGACCCAGGAGGTTACGAGTTCCCATCCGGTGACCGGCAGGGTCGGTGTCGGCTCCGAGAAGCAGTCCGAGGCCGAAGCCGAGAACTGATCTTCACCGTCGGAGCCACGACACTCGCCGTCGGAGGCGCGACAGGGTGGTGACGGACTCGGGTGTTCGGGCGGCGTCGGCGGTGGTCTGCCTGCTGGCACGTCACTTGCACGGCGGTGTGCCTACACTGGAGCCGCCATGCCGAAACCACTTGTCCGTTGGGCGACGAAACCGCTCGCACGGATCGCTCTCCCGCTCGTGCTCTCGACGACCGCACTAGCTGTCCTCACACCGCTCGCAACCTCCCAGTGCGCGACGGACTGGGTCCCGGGCGATGGCTACCCCGGCGTCCACGGCAACATCTACGAGGCGGTCTGGTGGGATCCCGATGGTGCGGGTCCACGCGGTGAAATCCTCGTCGTCGGTGGCAACTACCTGCGGATCTTCACGGTTGCCGCGGCCAACCTGGCGAGCTGGGACCCCACGACGGGCGAGTGGGCAGCGTGGCCGCCGGGGCCGAGCAATGACGTGTTCTCGCTGGCCGTGATGCCGAACGGGGATCTCGTTGCCGGAGGGTGGTTCACGCACATCGCGGGGCAACGGGTCACGAACATAGCTCGCTTCAACGGTGCGACCTGGTCGCCGCTCGGGGGCGGAGTCACGGGCCCGGCGAACGCCTTCGTCAACGCGATCGTGCCGTTGCCGAATGGTGACCTCATCGCGGCAGGCAAGTTCGACATGGCGGGTGGCGTGCCGTGCAACTCGATCGCGCGCTGGGATGGCTCCAGCTGGTCGCCGCTCGGGGCCGGCATCAACGGCACGGTGCAGGCCGCGGCGCGCGCGCCGAACGGCGACCTCTTCGTCGGCGGCAACTTCTTCATGGCAGGCGCGCTTGTGGTCAACTCCGTTGCGCGCTGGGACGGTTCGCAGTGGCATACGCTCGGGACCGGGGTCGGCAGTGGCGGGGTCGACCGGCTGCTCGTCGAGCCGAACGGTGACGTCCTGGTCGGCGGTGGGTTCACGACCGCCGGCGGCCAGGCCATTGGCTACCTGGCGCGGTGGGACGGCAGTGGTTGGAGCGCGCTCGGGGCCGGTCCGGGCCAGCGGGTGCGGAGCCTGCGGCCGCTGACGAACGGTGATCTGCTGGCGGGCACGCAGGCTGGCGCCGTGATGCGTTGGAACGGGCAGGCGTGGTCGCCCCTCGGCGGCGGGCTCGGTACGGCCCCGCCGACCGCGTTGGCGGAGCTGAGCGGCGGCGACGTGCTGGCGCTCGGCTATCCGTTCCCGCCCTTTCGCGGCGCCGCGCGCTGGAACGGTGCGACCTGGCGTTCGCTGCCAAGAGGGTTCGACGAACGGATCTATACCATCGGGCATGACGCGGCCGGCGACCTGGTCGTCGGTGGTCACTTCTTGAGCTACGACAACGACCCGTCCACTTCGTTCCTGGCTCGGTTCGACGGGGCCGCCTGGTCGGGGATCGGTGGCGGTGTCCGAGGCCCGGTGCACGCCACGGCGGTGCTGCCCAACGGCGACCTCGTGGTGGCCGGGGACCTCTCGTCCGCGGGCGGGCGCGCCGTGCAGAAGATCGCCCGGTGGGATGGCGCGGCCTGGCATCCGATGGGGAGTGGTTTCGGTTTCCGCGTCAACGATCTCGCGGTGCTGCCGAATGGCGATCTCGTCGCGGCGGGCGCGTTCGTCACGAGTGGCTCGCGCTCCATGCGGCGCGTGGCGCGCTGGGATGGCGTCGATTGGCGGTCCATGGCGGGCGGTATGGACGCCGAGGTGCGCGATCTGACCGTCATGCAGAACGGGCACCTGCTGGCAGGGGGCTACTTCTCCCAGGCCGGCGGCGGCTTCGCGCCGTTCGTTGCGGTCTGGGACGGCACCGCGTGGGGGCTTCTGGGAAACAACAACGGCAGCTGGCCCGCGTGGGAGGTGGACACGGTCACGCAGCTTCGGAATGGCGACGTGATCGTCGGCGGTCGCTTCCAGTCGGCCGGTGGCGTGTCGTGCAACAACGTCGCGAGGTTCGACGGCGCGAACTGGTCGTCGGTCGGTCCGGGTGTCGGCTACCGCGCGGTCACCGTTCAGGAACTGCCCAACGGCGACCTGGTGCTCGCCGGATCCTGGGAGACGATCCGCTGGGACGGCGTCCAGGCCACGCCGTTCGCGACCATCGGGATTCAGGCGATGGCCATGACGAAGTCCGGCGACCTCGCGGTTGGGGGTTCCTTCGTCGTCGACCACCCCAACGTGTCGGCCTACTTCGGCCGGATCCGGACCAGCTGTCCCGCGGATGTGCGGTCGCTGCCGACCGGCTGTGTCGGCAGCACGGGTCCCGTTGAACTGGCCGCGGTTGGACTGCCGTGGGTCGGGGCCGACTTCACGTCGCGCGCCACGGGCTTCACCCCCGGTTCGATCGGTGTTGCGCTGCTCGGGCTGACGTCACCGGATATCCCGTGGACCTGGCTCTGGCCCAATACGGGGCCGGGCTGCCAGCAGCTGGCGAGTCAGGAGGCGATCCTGCTGACCTTGCCGCAAGGCTCTGCCGCGGGCTTCTCGTTCACGATTCCGAACGATCAGGCGTTCGTCGGTCTGCAGCTGTATCACCAGTTCCTGCACTTCGAGGTCGACGTCAACAACCACCTCGGTCGGCTGAGCGCTTCGAACGCGCTCGAGCTCGTGATCGGCGCGTTCTAGTGCGAACATCGGGCCCGCCAGCGTCTGGGCACGGGGTCTCCGTGCCGGCGCGAAGCTTGCTGGCCCGCAATCCTGATACCTTGGAAGTTGCCATGCCGAGACCTGTCGCCGTTCGTCTGATCGCTGCCACGATGCTCTGTCTGCCGCCGGCCACCGCACAGTGCACGACGGGATGGGCCGTGGGGAATACGCCGGGCACTGGCCACGCCGTCGACGATGCCGCCTGGTGGGACCCGGACGGCAGCGGCCCGCTCGGTGAGGTGCTCGTGGTGACCGGCCGCTTCTCGGTGGCCGGCAACCAGTCGGTGCAGGGGCTCGCCGTATGGGATCCGGGCGTGGGGGAGTTCGTGCCGTTCGCGGGTTCTACGAGTCCGTCTCCCCACGGTGGTTCCCTCAGCGTCGGCCCCGCAGGGGAGCTCGTGTTCGGTGGGCGCTGGCAGTGGACCGGGAGTGGCTGGCAGGACTTCGGCGCGCCGCCGTGGTTCCTCGCGCCGGGCCTCGCGGCGCACCTGCCGAACGGCGATGTGGTCACGGCGCACACCTACTTCTACCCCTACTGTGGACTGTGCGGCCTGGTCACGTATGCCGACGTGCAGGTATGGAACGGCACGACCTGGACACGTCTGCCGGGGTTCCCCGGTTACCGCTACAACCAGGCGACCGTTTCGGATCTGGCGGTCTTGCCGAACGGCGACGTAGTCGTCGTCGGCGCCTTCGCCGGCGGTAACGTAGCCGTCTGGGACGGGACGTCGTGGAGTAGCCTCGGCAGCGGCCTCAACGGCTATGTCCGAGCGGTCGACGTGATGAGCAACGGTGACCTGGTGGCCTGCGGTTCGTTCACACTGCCTGGTGGCGACGGCGTCGCGCGCTGGAACGGTACGAGCTGGGTGCCGGTCGGGGGCGGCGTCACCGGTTCGCCGTTGGGCGCCGTGGACCTCGAGGTGATGCCATCCGGCGATCTCGTGGTCGCGGGTTACGTGACGACTGCGGGGGGCGCGCCGGTGCAAGGCATCGCGCGTTGGGACGGCGCCTCGTGGTCGTCGATCGACGGCACGGCGCGTGACCATTTCGGCGTGCGCAAGGTTCTGGCCGCGGCCAGCGGCGAGCTCTTCGCGGGCGGGTCGTTCCGATCGATCGGCGGCGCGGCCGCGCTCCACGTTGCGCGCTACGACGGTTCGGCCTGGCATGCGTTGGCGCCGGGCTTCGACGGCGCGATCTACGGCGCGCTCACGCGCAGGAACGGCAATCTCGTGGTCGCTGGCCGGTTCGAACTCGCCGGCACCCAGGCCTGTCGTGGCATTGCCGAATGGGACGGGACGAATTGGTCTCCGCTCGGTAGCGGCCTCGTCGATGCCAGCGCCGTCGTGCCCGAGTTCGCGCTGCTCGAATTGCCGAGCGGCGATCTGCTCGTCGGTGGCGACGTGTCGCAAGCCGGTGGTGTCGCGGTCAACCACATCGCGCGCTGGGACGGGGCGGCGTGGTCGGCGGTCGGCGCGGGCTTGCCGTACGCCGTGCGTTCTCTGAGCCTCGCCCAGAACGGCGACGTCATCGCCGGCGTTGGCGACTACCCGGGTCCAGGTGAAGTCTGGCGTTTCGACGGTGTCGCGTGGACGCGGCTCGGACCGACCGCCGACGGCGTCGTCAATGTGGTTCTGCATCTGCGGAACGGCGATCTGCTCGCGGGTGGGCGTTTCATGAACTTCGGCGGGGCGCCGGTGAGCCATCTCGCGCGGTGGGACGGCACCGCCTGGAGTGCCTACGCGGGTGGCCGATTCGCCGCCGTGACGGCGTTGCTCGAGGCCGCGAACGGGGATCTGATTGCGGGCGGCGAGTTCCCGGTCGCGGGCCTCATCTCGCGCTGGGACGGCACTGCATGGTCGCGTTTCGGGCTCGGGCTCGAGAACTCGTCGGGACCGGCGGCCGCGGTGAACGGGCTGGTCGAGTTGCCCAACGGCGATCTGCTGGCCACGGGATCGTTCGAGCGCAGTCCGGGCGCGAATGCGTGGACGCGAGGGGTCGCCCGTTGGGACGGCACCGAGTGGCTGCCGGTTGACGACGGGCTCAACGACGACTGCGAGGCGGTGACCGTGATGCCGGACGGCAGCGTGGTCGTGGGGGGCAGGTTCACCGCCACGGTCACCAAGCCCGCGGCGTTCCTGGCGCGTCTCGCGACGGATTGCCCGGCGTCCGTTGCAACGTTGCCGACTGCCTGCGTCGGTCCGGCGGGCCCGGTCGAACTCGCGGCGGCGGCATTGCCGTGGGTGGGCACGACCTTCCGTTCGACGGCTACCGGCTTCGCAGCCAACTCGCTCGGCGTCTCGCTGCTCGGGCTCGGCTCACCCGGCGTACCCTTGAACTGGCTGTGGTCGAACACGTTGCCCGGTTGCGAGCAGCTCGCCAGTCACGAAGCGATTCAGCTGGTGTTGCCGCAGGGCGGCGCAGCGAACTACGCGTTCACGATTCCGGCCGATCCCGTGTTTGCCGGGCTCGAACTCTTCCATCAGTTCTTGCACTTCGACCTCGACGCCAACAACAACCTGCTCACGCTGAGTTCGTCGAACGGTCTGCAGCTGGTGCTCGGCGCCTTCTAGCAGGATTGGCCGTTTCGCGGCCAACCCTGCTCAGGACCTGAGTGTAGCGGCGCTCCTACCGATCGCCGATCAGGGAGCTGATGGGCACCGCGCCGCCTACGAACCAGAATCCGCGATCGTCGCCGAAATTGTAGCCGCCGCCGACCTGGATCCAGTCGCGCAGGATCGAGACCGTCGCAGCGACGCCGAGTTCGGGTTGGTCGTCGCCGTTGAAGTCCAACGCGGCGAACGAGAAGCCGATGCCGGCGTCGATGAATCGGTTGTAGAACGACGAACTGCGGCTGCCGCGTTTGAGCAGCACGCTGTAGGCGGGCACCGTTGCGAAGTCCGTCTGCTGATTCGCCTGTCCCGAGGGATTGGCGAACATCAGCAAGGGGGTCGACGTGACGTGTGCCAGCACCTGGTACATCGCCAGTTCGTTCTCTTCGACGATCTTGCGGCTCTTCGGGTCGTCGCCTCTTCCGATCGCGATCCGGAAGAGGAGCTTGTCGCCCGGTTCGCGCGCGCCGGTCCGCAACAGGTTGAGCTCGGTTTCGTCCGGGACCTGGTCGATAGATAGGCGCTTGACCTCTTCGCCCATCGTCAGCACGTCGCGGTTGATCTGTCGGCCGGCGAGCAGGAGCCGGGCCTGCAGGCCCATGGCGTTTACCAGCTCTTCCGCGAGGGAGCTCAGATCGTTGGCCGACTTGGCGAGGGTGCCGGCGGCGGACTTCAGCTCTGCGCCGATCTGCTCGATGTCGCCCTGGACTCCCGCGACCGTCGCGGCGAGCTGTTTCGTGCGTTCGACGACAGCGGCGAAGTCGGCTCGCACGTCACTCAAGAATGCCAGCGGGTCCTGGGTTGCCGTCGCGTTGGATCGGTATTTGGCCTCGAGCTGGCCGAGGTATTCACGGTAGTCGTCGACGGCAGCGCTGACCTTCGCGATCCGCGCCTTCACCGTGGCGACGGCGGCTCGGACGTTGGCATCGGCGCTCGCTTCTGCGGCCTGCACCGTCGCTCGGGCGTCGGCCGCGATCTTCTGCAGGTGCTTTTCGAAATCGGCGCGAATCGAGTTCAGAAAGCTGCGCGCGACGCGCTTGGCGGCGGTGGCAGGCTCGACGCCTTTCTGTTCGATCTCCTTGGCGGCGTTGGCGTAGCCCTCGAACTGCTTCTGCTGCTCTTCGTCGAGGTTGACGACGACGCGGTCCACGCGGAAATAGTCACCTTCGGGGTAATCGTCGAAGCCCGGCAGGTGAACGGGCGTCGTGCCGCCCCCGGTTGCGATCCAGGCGCCGAGTTGGACGAAGATTCCCTTGGCCGCCAGGGAGCGGGTCAGGTCGGTGCGCAGTTCCTCGGCGCGCCTGGCAGCCAGCTGCAGGTAGAACGCGTATTGCTCCGCGACGGACGGGAAACCGTCGTAGCTCGCGATGAACTCGTTGAACGCCGCCTTCGACCCCAGGAACTCGAACTCGTCGAGGGCCTTCTTGATGGTCTTGTATTCGCTGGTCACGGGCTTCATGCCCTCAGCGAGCGCCTTCTGCGCGGCGTCATCCTTGGTGCTCTCGGCCCAGACCTGCAGAGCCCTGGTCATCGCCGGCAGGTGTTCGAGTCCTTTCTGCGCCGCATCGTGAATCGCGAACAGCGCGGCGATCTGCTTGTCGTCGAGCTTGTCGGCCCCGAAGCGCTGCGCCGAACGACGCCGCAGCTCCCCTTGGTCGATGCGAACCACGAGCCGGCTGTTGACGTCGACGATTCCACCGAAGCGCGGAACCCGGTGTCGGCCACCGTCCTCGTCACGCTCGTCGATCGTGAGTACGGGCTTCCTGGGGCCGTCCTTGCCGGTCTCGGCCCCGAGCACTTCGCCGAGCCACGCCGAGCCCTCCGTCAGGTGTCCGAACGAGCTGCAACCGTGGCCGACGAAGAGCAGCAGGACGCAGGCGATCTTGGCGCAATGCATGGGCTACTCCGTGCTCGCGAAGGCATCGAACAAGCGCGAGAAGTCCGTGTCGTCGGTCTCCTTGATCACGTCGCAGACCTTGTCCGCCATCGAGATGGCGATCCCGAGAGCGGTATCGCCGACCTGGTCACCGCCCTTCAGAGCGGCGATGTCTTCGGCGATGTGGTCGCGCTTGCGTGCCCAGATGACGTACCGCGGATCGTTCTTCTTCCCGGCGAGCTTGGACGCCCGGCGGACCAGGGCTTCGGTTTCTTCGCCCTTGCCGAACACGACGAGTAACGCGTACGGCTCGTCACGGACGAACTCGACGAAGAGCTTGCGGGCCAACTTCTTCTCGTCGGTCGGCAGGATGAGTGTCTTCCACATGGTTTTCTCCTTCGGCTTCGCGGTGGGCTGCTGCGCAGTCCCGACCGCACTGCTCGATCGGACCTCGCGACGGACTCGATTGCAAGTCTTCGCGCCGGCGGTGCCCGTTCTCGCGGAGCGCCTCGTCGCGAGTCGTCGAGTTGGAGGACTACGCTGCGATGACGCAGCTCACCATGCCCCGCGGTCGCCTTCGTTCAGACGAGGCAGAAGCGCTTGCCGTCCTGCGAGTGCACGAGTGGATCGCGATGCAGCAGTTCGGCCAGGCAATCGGCGAACTCGGCGAGGTCCGTGCGCTGACGAAGGATCTCGTCGACGGTGAGCTGGACCCCGGCCTCACGGAGCGCGGTGCGCGCGAGCCGAGTCAGGGTCTGGCCGAGTGCGAGGCCGTGCTGTGCCACGATCTCGCCGGGCAGCACGTCGACCCAGCCGTGGCGGCGCACGATCTCGGCCAGGAGCAGCGGGCTGAGCCACTCGCCGCCGAGATCCGTCGCATCGACCTCGGACTTGAGCACTGCGAGGGTGACGTAGCCGCCACGGTCATCGAGCACGCGCTGGGTGAGCTTGCGCAGTCGGCGCAGCCGTTGCTCGTTGAACGGGTAGTTCGTCAACGTGTCGACGCGGTCGGGCTCTGGCCGGACGAACATCCGGTTCTCCTGCAGCAGGCGTTGCACGAGTCGACGCCTGGTGGGCGGCTGGTTCTCGACGAACATGCTCTCGACCACGTCGCCGGAGGCCCGCCGGAAGTCCGCGAGCAACTGCACCATGACCTGTGAGCGGCGTTGGGTGGCCGGGCAGGCTTCGCCGCGCCCGAGCAGCCGCACGCGCTCGTCGCGGCGGATACAGTCCATGACGAGCCAGGACGTTGCTTCGTCACAGCCGTCGCTGGCGAGCCAGCGCAAGACGTTCTGCTTGCCGCCCTCGGCGCAGATCCAGCGGGCGGCGCGGTCCGCGATCAGAGCCGCAGCTTCGAGGTCCTCCTCGTGCCAGCGCCGGAGTGCGAACCGGCGGGGGCCGACGAGAACGAACGTCGGCTCGCGGCGCAGCACCTGTTCGACGTGGTTCGGCGTGACGCGGCGGTAGCGCTCGCGATAGGCGAAGAACAGGTCCGTGAGAGTCATCGGACTACCCTCTTCGTCGAGGAGCTCGGCGAGGCGGGACGCGGGCGAGCGTGGATCGGGGACGATGACTTCGCCCGACTCGTGAATCGCGAACGACAGCCGCAGTTCCGTGCGCAGCACGTGCGTCAACAGCCCGAGCGGAATCGGTCGACGACCGTTGCCGAGATCGTCGAACAACTCCGCGAGCGGCAGCGGCAGGCGGTGGCGCGCGACCGCCGTTCGTAGCTGGTCGATCAGGCGACGAAGGCCGCGCGGTGAGATCCCGACCAGCAGGCCCTGGTGCAGGTGGTATTCGTGCGGGAAGCAGAACGCGGCGAGACGCACCGGGAAGTGCACGTCCTCGTTGGCCTCGGCCATCGTCGCCATCATCGAGCCCCGGGCGACGCGGCGTGGATCCACGACGCCGTCGAACGTCCGCAACTCGAACGCGAGTTCCTCGCGGAGCTTCGGCAGCAGGGAGCGCGAGCGCTCGTGCAGGCGAGTTCGGGTGCGTTCGGCGAGGGCCTCGGCGGAACGCAAGTCGAGGCCGGTTCGGCGCGCGAACTGCACCAGGGTTACGGGCGCCTCGTCGATCCCGATCAGGCCCCGGAGGAGTGTGCGCTGATTGTCCTCCAGTGGCAGGAGCAGGTGGGCCTGCAGCGCGGGCCAGTCGCGCGGATCGAACGGGATGGTCGGCGCGAGATTCGGCAGTCCGCGTTCGATCGCGTTGCCGATCGCGGCGCGGAGCGTGGCGACCGTGTTGTCGTCCAGCCAGGTCTCGCCGGGTGCATCGGCGATCGCCAGCAGATCGCCGAGGGTCGTTGCGTCCCGTTCGTGGAGCGCGGTGTTGAGCAACGGCGAGAGCCCGAGATCACCGACCGGTAGCCGAAGCAGTTGCGTGGGCAGCAACTGCATGGCGATCGTCGCGGTCGTCGTGGTCTCGGAGTGGGTGGTCATCTCTGGTTGGTCGAACGCTCCACTGTCATCTCGCTGCCGGGGTGCTCGGTGTCGGGCGAATCGAGCGGAACCTGGCTGCGCGGGTACGGCGCTTGGCGAGTTCGAGGATCGAGGACGGCACCCGGTTCTTCAGCGAGCCGGCCGAGTGGCCGGCGGCGAGGAGTCCCTCGACAGCGCAGAGCTTCACCTTCGGGCACGAAGTCGAGCCCAGCAGGTTGGCCAGAGCTGGCGCGCCCTGGGCCGCGGGCAGCGCACGCAGCAGTTCGGCGGCTCGCAGCTCGACGGCCGGATCGCGTTTCAGGCTGACCGGGAGGCGCGCCGTCACACGCGCCGGATCCGTGCGGCTCAAGCCCGAACGCAGCAGTCGGGCGCGGTCTTTGTGCGACTCCGCGAGGTAGAGCGCGAGGGCGCGGTCGAGCAATGCCGGGTCACGGGTCTCGAGCGTGACATCGAGCAGCGCGGCGGCGGTCGTGTGACCGCGGGCGACGGCGCGTTCGAGTGCCGTCACGACCCGCTGCTTGTCGGCCGCGGCGAGCTGGACGCCGCGATACTCTGCAAGTGCATGCGCGGCGTCGAGCGCGATACGTTGGTTGCTGTGGTCCAGGTGCCGGGCCAGCAGCGTGGCGCGCGTTTGTTGCGTCGACGCGGACAGCAGCGCCGCGACGTGTTCGCGGAGTTCGAGGGTCGGCTCGAGGACGCCGCGGCCGCCGCCAAACGGATGCAGGCCCGTGGAACGGCGCTCGAGGAACAGCAGTCGGCGCTCGCCGGCGCTGAGCGCGAACAGGCTGCGGCCGCAGCATGCGCCGGCGGGTTCGAGTAGCGCGAATGTGTTACCGATCGTGCCTCGCAGGCGCGAGTCCGTCTGCCAGGCGACGCGTTTGAAGCCTGGTACCGGTTCGGTCACGCTCGTGACCGTGGCGACGACGATGACCGCCGCCCGTTCGCTGGCGCGAGCGAGCGTCGTGGCCTGTTGTTGCGGGTTCGCGGCCGCCGCGAGCGCGAGGCCGGTGAGAACGGCGAGGTGCGCGTGGTTCATCTCAGGAGGATCCGTTGGCGAAGGTAGGCGAGGTCGATGTCGCGGAAGTGGTAGTCGAGCGTCAGCATCGCTTCGTAGCCGACGGACGGTGCCATGACTTCCGCGGCGCCGGCGTAGGTGTTGTGGAGCGAGCTGTCACCGAACAGGCCGCCGGGCGCCGGGCCCGGGGCGACGAGTCCGACCGAGTGGCCGACCTCGTGAGCGAGGATGATGCCCATGACCGTCGACCAGTCATCCGCGGCCTGCATGATCGACAGGTAGCGGGCCCGTTCCGACGAGTTGGCATTGGCGAAGTCGAAGTTCTCGGCGAGGACCGTCGCGTCGAGCGGGCCGGCACCTGCGGGCACGCCGCCCATGTCGGGCGCCAGCGGGCGGAAGCGTTGCGCGAACGTTGTCTGGTAGGCGGGCCAGACCTGCTGGTGGATGTGGGTCTGGTAGAGCCACATCTCCGCCGGGAACACGCCGAGACCGGGGCTCTGGCCGGTGTTGCGCTCCGTGAAGTTGCCGTTGCGATAGTCGTAGTAGGCGCGCCCGAGCACGCCCGAACTCTCGTCTCCGTAGCCGCGATCGCCTTCGCCTTCCGGATCGAAGCCACCCAATGCGATCTGCATGTGTGGGATCGCGATGGGCGCGCGTTTCGTGAATCGCAGCCAGACGGAACCGCTGTCGAGCGGTTCGCCGCGACTACCGCGACCGTAGAGTTCGTTCGCTTTCGTGATGATGCCGTCGAGCACCAGATCGCGCATCCGGGCGTTCGAGCCACTCGGGTCACCGGCGGCCTGGAGGCCCAGGCGCACGAGGTCTTCGCTGAAGTCGTCGGTGCCCGTGCCGTCGCGATCGAGGTCGTGGCGGACCCAGACGACCTGGATGCGTTCGAACGGTTGCAGGCCGGCATCGGCGTCCAGTACCGTGAACGCGAGTGGTGCGGACAGCGCCGCATTGCCGCTCAGGTCGGTGGCGCGGACGGTGAGCTGCCAGTCACCGGCGGGCAGTGCCGCGGAGCTCGGGACCCGGACCTGGAACGTCGAATAGTCGACTTCCGCGATCGCGAACAAAGTGCCGCTGCCAGGGCCCGGGTTCGATCCCGTGAGCTGGACCTCGACCGAACTCATGTCGATCGACTGATCGCCGGGGTCGGTCACGTTGACGTCGACCGTGAAGCCGAACGGCGGCAGCACGAGCCCTTCGGCGCGCGACGCGTCGGTGCCGTTGACGGTCGCGGTCACGATCGGCGCGGTGCGGTCCCGGGCGAACCCGGTCCGAAAGCGGGCGTCCCGGTCCGTCGAGAACCAGTTGCCGCTGAGTCGCCTGACGCCGGCACTGCCACCCTCGACGCGCACCCGGTAGTAGGTCGACGGCAAGAGCTCGGTCGCGGGGGTGAACCGCGCGATGCGGTTCTGGCCGAGGATCTCGAGGGTGCCCGCGATCGGCTGGAACAGGTCG
The DNA here is from genome assembly GCA_024743115.1 of bacterium. Taxonomy (GTDB): domain Bacteria; phylum Planctomycetota; class UBA1135; order UBA1135; family UBA2386; genus JAGQRA01. The sequence goes on from JANSXC010000002.1 coordinate 100,781, forward strand.
TCCATGACCCGGATCGTCGACGAGTTCATCGTCGAAGGGTCCATCGGCGCGTCGAACACGATGCTCACATGGGCGCCGATCGGCACACCGGTGGAGCCGTCCGCCGGCATCATCAGGGCGCGCGGCAGCGCGGCGTCGTCCGCCGTGCTGAAGGTGATCGTGTGATCCGCCGCCATGATGTTGCCGGCGACATCGTGTAGCCCGGTATGACCGCCCTGGAGCGTGACCGTGCAGGTCGCGTTCATCGGCAGGTCGAGTACGGGCGTGATTCGAATCGTGTCTGGCGTGGAGTGCGCGACGATCGCGGTGAGCTGCTCGCCAGCGGTCGTCAACCGGACCGTGCTCGTGTCGACCCAGCTCGGATCAAGGTCGTCGTCGAACGTGATCTCGAGGATCGCGTTGAGGGAGACGCGGGTTTCGCCGGGTGTCGGCGTGCTGCTGATCACCGCGGGCGGAGTGGCGTCGGTTCCTGTCGTGAACTGCAGCGCCTGAGTCGCGGACAGGATGTTGCCGCTGACGTCGGTCGCCGCGGCAGCCCCGAGCAGGAACGCGAGCGTGTAGGTGCGGTTGTCCTGGAGCGTTACGGCCGGTTCGACGCGCAGCGTGCGCTGGTCGTCACTCGCGCGGATCGCAAACGGCACGATGCTGCCGAACTGGTCCTGGAACGACAGCGACGACGGCTCGACGGTCCCCGGATCCATCGACTCGCTGAACGTGTAGGTCGGCACGACCTCGGGGGAGACGCCGGTGCTGCTCTGCGGCGGCCACATCGTGAGGACCGCCGGCGTGAGGTCGTCGCTCGTCGTGGTGAACGTGGTCGACGAAGTGGTTCCGAACGGGTTGCCCGCGCGGTCCGTGACCGTGCCGAGCAGGTCAAGCGTGAACTGCCGATTGCCGGGCAGGTCGGCATGGGGCGAGAACACGACGGTGTTGCCCGTCGCCGTTCGCGAGCCGTCATAGGTCGCGCCGAAGACGTCGCGCAGGCGCAGCGAGCCGGCGTCGAGACTGCCTTGGGCGATCGCCTCGGAGAAGGTGAATGTGAAGTCGCCGGTGCGCGGATGACCGTTCGTATTGTTGACGACACTGACGCCTTGCATGGTCGGCGGCGTGACGTCGAGCGTGCGGAACGTGAACTCCACGTTCTTGTCGAGCAGTCGGCCCGTGTTGTCGCACGTCAGGCCGGAGAGCTGGACCTCGTAGTCCGTTTCGACCGCGAGTGGTGCCGTCGGCTGGAACGCGACCGTGCGACCGTCACCGCTGACCGAATAGCTGCCCGCGATCGGCTCGGTCGTGCCGGCGCGTCGCAGCCAGGTGTCCTCGTCTCCGAGGCTGTCGAGTGCAACCGCGGTGTCGAACTCGAACGTAATGGCCGTGTCCGGGTCGATCTGCACCGCACCATCGGCCGGCAGATGACCGAGGAGCTGAATCAGGCCGTAGCCCGCAAACTGGGCGCCACCGTTGGCCGAACTGCCGCCGCTGCCGCTGCACGCGGTTAGTCCGACGATGCACGCCCCGATTGTCGCGATCTTGCGCAAGTTGTTCCCCGTTGGTCCTAATCCCAGGTGTGGGAGGGACATCGACTTGAGCGGCGGCGCGGTTGTAGTCCCAAGACGAGCCGTTCAGGGGCCCGCCTTGGCATCGGCCGCAGGGCGCTAAGGATTTCCGGCGTGAACGAGCAGCCGCAGGTCGCGGAGATTCTGGCCAGTTGGTCCGGTCGCCACGGTCGCATCGAGGCGTGCGAGGAGCGGGTGGGCATCGCAGCGTTCGAGGTGGTTCTCGATGTCGCAGCCCGCCGCGGTGGCGGCGGTGGCCGTATCGCCGTCGACGATCGCTCCGGCGGCGGGCGACGTGCCGTCGATGCCATCGGTGCCAGCGCTGAGAACCGTGATCGGCCGGCCGGCGATCCGGCGCGCGCACTCGAGTGCGAACTGTTGGTTGCGACCGCCGATGCCGGGAGCCGCCGGCAGCCGCACACTGAGTTCGCCTCCGGCCAGGATCGCGACAGGTCGTTCGGGGTGTCGCGAATGCATTCGCTCGAGGTGCTCGATCAGCTGGCCGGCGGCACGATCGTACGGCTCGTCGTCGACGCTCTGGTCGACCTCGACGAGCAGTCCGGCGGCTTCCGCGTGGCGTTGCAGCACGCGGCGGGCGTCACGGTTGCTCGCCAGAACGGTGAACTCACTGCGTTGCGCGATCGGGTCGGTGCCACGAAGCGGCGCCGGCAGGCCGCCATGGTCGAGGCGGTCGCGCAGTCGTGAGGGCACCGCCGCGCGCAGCCCGTACTCTTCGATCACGGCGTGGCAGTCGGCGATCGACGAGGGTTCGGGGACGGTGGGGCCCGAGGCGAGCGCGGCCGCGGCATCGTCGGGAACGTCTGAGATCGCCAGCGTGTGCAGCGCGAGTGCATTGCCCGCGGCGAGCGCGAGCCGACCGCCCTTGCACGCCGAAAGCCACCGCCGCACCGTGTTCATCGCGACGATGGGCGCACCGCAGCCGACGAGTCGCTCGTGGAACGTGCGTAGTTCGGCCAGCGTGACGGCGGGATCGGCTGGTAGCTCGCACATGGCCGAGCCACCGCCCGAGAGCAGGCACAGGACGATCTCGTCGCGGCCCACACCGCGGGCGAGTTCCAGGGCGCGAGCGCCGGCAGTCAGGCTGCCGCGATCGGGCAGCGGATGGCCGCCCGGAATCGTGTCGAGCGCCGGCAGGTTCGCAGCCATCGCATGGGGGGGCACCACGAGGCCGCGCAGGCGATCGGGCGGCCACACGTCGGTGACGGCGCGCGCCATGGGCAGGGCGGCCTTGCCGATCGCCAGCACGAGCAGGGGCGCAGCGCCGAACTCGGTTTGGCCGCGGCTCGCGAGCCAGTCGCGCGTGCAGCGCTCGGCGTCGAGTTCGGCCAGGGTGGCGAGGAACCAGCTGCGCAGTGCGTCCTTCACGGGTTGGTCAGGGAAGGGTCTCGCGGTTCACGGGATGCTCGGGGCGATTGCCCGTGAGAATCGCGGCGCAGTCGCGGGCGGCGATGGCGCACATGCGACTGCGGACGCGGGTCGAGGCGCTGCCAATGTGCGGCAGTGCGACGACCGACGGCAGCGCCAGCAGCTCGTCGGGCACGTGGGGTTCGTCTTCGAACACATCGAGTCCGGCACCCGCGATCAGGCCCTCTTCGAGTGCGGCGATGAGCGCGCGCTCGTCGACGACCGGACCGCGCGAGGTGTTGATCAGGATCGCATGGGGCTGCATCCGGCCGAGCGCGGCCACGCTGATCAGGTGTCTGGTCTCGGGCAGGAGCGGAACGTGCAGTGATACGAAGTCGCTGCGTTGCAGCAGCGCGTCGAGCGGCACGTGGCGAGCCTGCAACTCGGCCTCGACTGCCGCTGGAGCTGGCGTTCGGCTGGCGTAGAGCACCCGCATATCGAAGCCGCGGGCTCGCTGCGCGACTGCGCGCCCGATGCGGCCGAACCCGACGATGCCGAGGGTCGCGCCGTGCACGTCGCCGCCGCACAACAGGTCGACTTCCCAGCGGGACCACTTGCCGGACCGGAGGAAGCGTTCGGCTTCTGGTAGCCGGCGAGCCGTGGCGAGCAGGAGCGCAAGCGTCAGATCGGCCGTGGCGTCGGTGAGGACGCCGGGCGTGTTGGTCACGACGATCCCGCGTCGCGTCGCGGCGGCGACGTCGACGTTGTCGTAACCGACCGCGATTTGCGAGATCGCGCGCAGCTTCGGCGCCCCGGCGATGAGGTCCGCCGTGATCGGGTCGGTGAGCTGGCAGACCAGGCCGTCGGCGAGCCGCAGTCGGCTCGCGAACTTTTCCGGCTCGAGCCCATCTCTGGAGTCGTGATAGTCGATGGCGCAGCCGGCGTCCTGCAGTACCCCGATCGCGGCGGGGTAGACGTGGCGACTGACCAGCACCCGCGGTGGGGTCATGCTCGTTCTCCTGGCCCTCGAACGAGAGCACCACAGGCGCGTGCGAGCTCTTCGCAGCGCGCATAGTGGGCCGCGTCGCGGGCGCGATCTTCGCGGTTGATCAGCATGGCGTTGGGCTGCCAGCCGTTCTGCCGCGCGAGCCAGGCGAGCCCGGCCTTGTAGTGGCGGGTTGGCGCGGCGAAGACGTGCTGCCCGAGCGTTTCACAAGGGGTCATGATCGTGAGAAACTCATCGGCGTCGCCGCGGGCGAGCGCGGTCAGGGCCTGCGACGCCGGCCGGGCGATGCCGTCGAGCACGCCGAGGAGCGCGTGGCTGAAGTCGCCGAGCGCGACCCGGTGCTGCCCGATCGTGGTCCAGCGTTCGATCGTCGGCGGAGTGGTGGGCGGCGTGCCCGCGGGGTCACCGCCGAGCATCAGGCGCCCGAAGTGGAAGTCGTCGCCCGTGAGGACGATCTGGTCGTGCGGTAGCAGTTCTCGGCGGACCCGGAGTTCGAGGGCGTCGTCGAGCAGCGACAGCTTGCAGCCGCGCAGTTTGGCCCGGTTGAGTGCCATGACCTCGAGGAACGAGTTCCCGGGGAAGTAGCCGGCGAGGCTCGGCAGGAACATCGGTCCGAGCCAGTGCAGGAATGCCGGTCCGTCGAGGCGGTCGACGATGCCGCGGTAGACCGCGACGTAGGTCTCGGCGTCGCAGTCGTGCTCGCTGAGCCAGGGCATGGGCAGCAGGACCGGGATGCCGCCGAGCTCGCGAATTCGTCGCGCCTGGAACGTCACGCCGTCGATCAGATCCTCGGGGCCGCGGATCTCGTCCAGGTGATCCGTTCCGGCGCCGGCGCAGAAGCCGTGGGGCAGTCGTTCCGCGGCGCAGCGCGCGATCAGCTCCTCCGCGATCTCCCAGCCGAGGAAGAAGCGTTGCGCCGTGTCCATCGCCTCGGCGATCCCGAAGCCGAGTTCGGCGAGGCGGCGCCGCACGGCCATGGTCGTGTCCCAGTCGAGGTGCGGTGCGATCTCGGTTGGTGTGCCGGGGTGATCCAGCGAGTGGCCCGCCGCTTCGTAGCTGTCGTGCAGCGCGATGTGCGCCGCAGCGAAGCAAAGCCGGACGGGCGAGGGGGCGGACGACATGCCCGCACCCTACGCCATCGGATGCGGCGGGGTCACGCGTCGACCCCGCCGGAGGTCGCGAGCCTCTCAGTTGCCGACGATCGAAGTCAGACCCGTCGAGGTGCCGAGCGGCACCGAGGCCGCGAGCGCGGGATCGAAGTCGAAGATCTGCGCGCCGATCCGCAGGCCGGTGAGCGCGGTGATGCACGGGATTGCCAGCGGCGTGGAGCTGGCGCCGCCGGGGCCGTTGAGGCGCAGCACGACCTGCGCACCGTTGTTGTTCACGTAGAACCGGGCGCCGATCGGGGCGCCGGGGATCTGGGTGCCGGGCAGCGCGGCGTCACCGAGGTTCAGCACGGTGAAGCTCACGGAGTTCGGGACGAGGTTCGAACCAATGATCGAATAGGCGAGGTTGCCAACCGTCGGGAGGCCGTTGGCCGAGATGCCGGGGGTGCCCGTGGTCGTGGCCGAGCCGGCGCCGACGGGGACGGTTGAGGCGCCGCGGTTCGGAACGATCGCGAGCCCGTCCAGCGTCAGCGGGCGGTGCGCGCCGGTCTGGCTGACGTTTTCGCGATACTGGATGTAGACACCGCTGCTGCAGTTCGTGACGCCCGATGCCGTGACGCGGTTGCCGTCGTCGCAGCCGTACGTGCCGCCGATGTTGCCGACGACGTCGCTGCCCAGGGCGCTCAAGCGGATGCGTTGCCAGCCGTCCGTGGCGACGGCGATCGGGCCGGCGAGCACCGTGACGGAGCCGCCGTTCCCGAAGTCGCACAGGTAGAGATCGGAGGTCGTCTGCGTGACGACACCGAACCATGCGACACCCGTCGCGCCGGGTTGCCAGGTCACGCCGGCGTAGCCGAAGAGGCCGTTGACATCGACCGGCTCACCGAACGAATCGGTCGTGCCCCGGACACCGATCGCGAACGTCTCGATGTCGTTGGCATCCATCGCCGCGGTCGGTCCGCGCAGGTAGGCGTAGCACTCGACGACCCAATCCTCGAGCGAGCCCGAACGCAGCATGTTCGCGTTGCCGCCGCCGCTCGGGTCGAACCAGGTCGAGCAGTTGCCGCCCTGGGGCGATGCCGGAATGCCGAGCGCGGCCGGGTCGGCCGTCGTGCCCGACACGAACGAGTGGTGGAACGCGTTGTCGACGGTGGTCCCCGGGGCGTCGTCGAAGTTGTTCTCGTAGAGCGCGCTGGCCGTGAAGACGGACTCGTTGGCAGCGCCCGGCGACCATGGCAGAAGGCGGAAGTCGCAGCCGTTGTCGTCGGTGTCGAACCCATCGACCTTGCGGGCCGCTGACTGCGGCAGGCTGTCGGGGTTGAAGATGTCGCCGTTGAGGCCGTTGCCCTCGAGCCAGGCGGGAACGGCGTTGCTCCAACGCGCCATTTCCCAGGTCACGCCGTCGATCACCGTGCCGGATGGCAGCTCCAGCGTCAGGCCGTCGGCGCCGGTTTCGAGCACCGTGTTCATCGAGGGTGCGTCGAGGTCGACGTTGGGGACCTTGGCGGCCTGACCGACGACGAAGTACTGGCCGGGGTTCAGGATCGTGCCGCCGGGGATCGTGACGGCAGCGTTTAGCACGGTCGTACTGCTGCCATCGTGGCCCTGCAGGCGCCAGCCAGAGATGTCGACGGGGCCAGTCGAGCGGTTGTAGAGCTCGACGAACACGCTGTCGTTGGAGCTGCTGTCGTCGTAGCTGAACTCGTTGATGACGATGGGCGCCGTCGATGTGCCGGGGCCCTGCGGCGCCATTGCCGCTAGAAGGGTCATGGTGGTGCTGAGCATGGATCTTTCTCCGCGGTGGAATTCCGCTCTTGAGGCGGCTCCAGGCTAGCGCGAAAGCCCCTTGTCAGCGCCGGCAGCGTGTTGCGAATCGCTGGATTCAGCCTGAAAGTCAGTTCCCGCCGGCCGTATTGGCGGCGGTGGCCGGCCACGGCGAGCCTCAGTTGCCTACGACGAGCGCGAGGCCGCGCGAAGTGCCGAGCGGGATCGCGGTCGGCAGGCTGAGGTCGACGTCGAAGATCTGGGCGGCGAACGGCAACCCGGTCAGCAGCGAGTCGCAGGGAATCGGCACCGTGGTCACCGTCGAGCCCGTCGCGGAGTTGGTGTGGAGCACGACCGTCGCGTCGAGGTTGTTGATGAACACGCGGGCGCCGATTGGCGCGCCGGAAATCTGTACGCCCGGCATCGTCGCGATGCCGAGATTGATCATCGTGAAGCTGAACGAGCCTGGGACGAGCTGCGCCCCCTTGATCGAGAACGCGGAGTTGCCGAGCCACGGTTGACTGCCGGCGAAGATCTGTGGGTGGCCGGCGCTCGTCGGAAAGGTAAAGCCCGCGTACGTGGCGCGCGGGGCGCGGTTGGCGGTGATGATCAGGTTGTCGATGAGTGCGGGGCGATGGCTGCCGGTCACGTTCTCGCGGTACTGGAGGTAGACGCCGCTACTGCAGTTGAAGACGCCCGTGGCCGTGGAGCGGTTGCCGTCGTCGCAGCCGAGCGTGCCGCCGAGGTTCATCACGATCGAGTTGCCGATTGCGCTGAGGCGCAGCCGGGTCCAGCCCGGATTGGCGATCGCGATGGGGCCGGCGAGCACGTTCGCGTCGCCGCCGCCGTTGTTGAAGTCGACGAGGAAGACCCGCGACGTGCTCTGCGTGATGACCTGGTAGAACGCCAGGCCCGTCATGCCGGTCTGCAGGTTCGAAGTCGTTCCGAGGTAGGAGTGCAGTCCGTCGACGTCGGGGAACTCGGCGAACGAATCGCTCGTGCCGCGGATGCCGATGCCCCAGGCTTCGACATCGTCGCTGTCGAACGTCGGCTCTGGTCCGCGGAGGTAGACGTAGCACTCGAGCAGCCAGTCCTCGCGGGATTCACTCGCCAGGAACGCGACGTTGCCGCCGCCGGCGGAATCGTCGAACACGGCGCAGTTGCCGCCTTGGGGCGACGCCGGGACGCCCAGGCCGAGTGGGTCGATCGATCGCAGCGGCGCGAAGGAGTAGGTTAACTGGCTCGACGGCGTGCCCGGGCTCGTATCGAACTGGTCGCGGAGCACCGGCCCGACGTTGAGTCCGGCCTCGTTCGAGGTTCCGGGCGACCACGCCATGATGCGGAAGTCGCAGCCGTTGTCGTCCTCGTCCGCGCCGTCGAACTTGCGGGACGCGGACTGCGGCAGCAGGTCGTTGTTGAACACGTCGCCCCAGAGTCCGTCGCCCTCGAGCCAGAACGGCACCGGGTTGGTCCAGTTGGCCATTTCCCAGGCAACGCCGTCGACGACCTCGCCGCCGGCGTTCTTCAGGACGAGGCCGTCCGCCCCGGTCTCGAGCACGGTCGGCATCGACGGGACGTCGAGGTCGACGTTGGGGACGCCCGCCGCCTGACCGATGACGTAGTAGGTGCCGGGGCCGAGTTGCACGTTGGCGGGAATCGTCACGGACCCGTTGCCCGTCGACGTGCCGTCGACGCCCTCGATGGTCCAGCCGGAGATGTCGACGGCCTCCTGCGTGCGGTTGAAGAGTTCGACGAACACGCGGTCGTTGCTGCCCGAGTCGTCGTAGCTGAACTCGTTGATGACCACTTCGGATTCCGAGCGGTCGGGAGACTGGGGCGAGAGCAGCGTCGTGGCTGCCAGCAGGGTGGCGAGTGGCATGGTTCTCCTCGGGCGAGCTTCGAATGGGCGCGAAGCACGCGCCCATCCTATCGCACCGTTCGATGGCGCGTCAGGTTGGCGCGCCCGGCGAAAAGGTGCGCGTCAACCGTCGGCGGTGGGCAGGGGTACGCCGACGGCTCGATCGGCCGGTCGACACCACTTACATGGTGTCGGCGACCCTATGGCGACAACTCGTTGGAGGTAAGTCGTCGGAGTCGATTCGAGGGGCGGCAGCGCCGCCGTCCGGTCAGTTGCCGATCAGCGAGTTGATCGCGACCGACGTACCGACCGGGATCGCGTCGGGCAGCGAGAGATCGAAGTCGATCAGCTGGCTGGCGACGGGCATGCCCGTGAACTTGGTGGTGCACGGGATCGGGAACGCCGTCGTCGTCATGCCATTCGCACCATTGAGGTTGAAGTGCGTCGCGGCGCCGACGTTGTTCATGTAGAGCAGCGCGCCGGTCTGCGCACCCGGGATCTGCACGCCCGGGAGCGCGGCGACGCCGATGTTGAGCAGCGTCACGCTGAAGCTGTTCGGCACGAGGTTGGTGCCGGCGAGCGCGTAGTTGATGTTGCCGATGGTCGGCAGGCCGACCGGCGTGAGAACCGGAATGCCGACGCTCGTCGGCGACCCGGTGCCGACGGCGAGCGCGCTCGCGCTGAAGTTCGCGCCGAAGCGCAGGGCGTCGAGAACCAGCGGGCGGTGCGCGCCGACGGTGCTGACGTTCTCGCGGTACTGGATGTAGACGCCGCCCGCGTTCGTCGTGATGCCGTTCGCGGTGAACCGGTTGCCGTCGTCACAGCCGTAGTTGCCGCCGACGTTGCAGACCACCGTGTCGCCGATCACGCTGAGGCGCAGGCGCACCCAGCCGTCCGCCAGGATCGAGATCGGGCCGACGAGGATGTTGAAGTCGTTGCCACCGTCGCCGAAGTCGACGAGGTAGATGTTGGAGTTGTTCTGGCGCACGTCCATGAAGTAGCCGATGCCCGTGGCCCCCGGATCCCAGCCAGAGAACCCGGCGTAGCTGTAGAGGCCGCCGATGTCGATCGGCTCACCGAACGAGTCCGTCGAACCGCGCAGGCCGATCGCCCAGGTCTCGATGTCGTTGCTGTCCATCGACGGCGTGGGGCCGCGCAGGTAGGCGTAGCACTCGACGATCCAGTCGAGGCGCGACTCCGAGCTCAGGAAGTTGGCGTTGCCGCCACCGGTCGGGTCGTACCACGTCGAGACGTTGCCGCCCTGGGGCGAGGCCGGAATGCCGAGCGTCGCCGGATCGAACGTCGTGCCGGGCACGAACGAGTAGTTGAAGTCCGCGGCGACCGTCGAGCCGACCGTATCGTCGAACGTGTTGGCGTAGTTGGTGTCCGAGGAGTGGGCGTCCTCGTTGGCTTCGCCCGGCGACCAACGCGCGACGCGGAAGTCGCAGCCATTGCTGTCGCTGTCGTAGCCGTCGAACACGCGGCTCGCCGACTGCGGGTTGCTATCGGCGTTCAGCGTGTCGCCGAACAGGCCGTCGCCCTCGAGCCACGGGGGGACCGGGTTGCTCCAGCCTGCGTACTCCCACGCGACCGCGTCGACGACGGCGCCCGAGGGCAGCTCGAGGGTCAAGCCGTCGGGGCCGGTTTCGAGCACCGTGTTCATGTTCGGAACGTCCTGGTCGACGTTCGGCACGCCCGCGGCCTGGCCGACGACGAAGAACTCGCCCGGCATCAGGATGGTGGCCGGCTGGATCGTGACGGAGCCGTTGCCCGTCGTGGTGCCGTCATAGCCCTGCAGGATCCATCCCGAGATGTCGACCGGGCCGGTTGTGCGGTTGTAGAGCTCGACGAAGACGCGGTCGTTGGCTCCCGAGTCGTCGTAGCTGAACTCGTTGATGACGACGGCGGCTGTCGAGGGGCCCTGCGGCGTCAGGGCGGAGACGAGAAGCAGTGAGGCAGTGAGCATGGTTTTGAAATTCCCCTGCGAGTGAGACTCCTTGATGAGGCGGTAAAGTAGCGGTCGCATCGGCACTTGGGCAGAGCCGATTCTGTAAACGGAATGCGAATGGCGTCCCGCCGTCTCGCGCGGCGTCCATCGCAATGTTCGCTCGAACGAAAGAGCGACGGCGGCGCGTCAGTCTCCGCGAGTCAGATGCCGATGCCGACCGGCAGCCGCCAGTGCAGGCCGAACGCGCCCGCGCCATCGTCCGTCACGCCCGCGAACAAGCCGATTCGCGCCCACCACGAGCCGGGTTCGCCCAGAACGCCGGGGTAGACGTTGGCGCGCAGCGCATAGCCCTCGGCGCCATTGGCGATCACCGACCACAGCAGGCTGTCGTCGCGATCGTAGAACAGCCCGGCGCTCCAGCGCAGGTCGACGGGTTCGATGCGGAGCGTGCTGGCGCCGGCACCCCAGGAGAGCGTGTCGCCGTTCGCCAATCGGTGCGAGAGGCCGAAGACGCTGGTCATCCCGGTGTAGGCGAACAGCCGCACGTCGTCGCTGTCGAGCCACGGCGGGCGAAACACGTAGTTCATGCCGACGTTGCGCCAGCGCTCGTCCTGCACGTCCCAGATCAGTTGATGCGGCCAGTCGACGGGTGCGAGGTTGTCCTGCATCCACTGCGCCGCGAAGTCGTTGCTGTAGATCCAGAGACCGAGCGGGCGGAACAGGAACACGTCGGCGATCTCGTCGGTGTCGTCCGACGCCGGCTTCTCGATCGCTTCGGCGAGGACCTCGCTCGTCATCGCGAGTGCGCCCGCGAGCAGCCATGGGGCGGGGTAGCCTTCGGCCGCGAACCACTCCGCGTGCTTACGGAACAGCATGCCGCCGCCGAAGCAGTGCAGGAACACGTTCGGCAGCACCGCGAGACTGTCATCGAGATTGTCGGGGTCGTGGGGGAAGACCTCCGTGTTGAGGAAGCGACCGATCCCGCCCTCGTCCTCGATCTGCCGGAACGGACTGCCGAGGTGGCGCAGCACCGTGCGCAGGTCGCGGCCGTAGTCGTTCGTTTCGAAGCTCTCGACCTGATCGCCGTCGAGCACGTACTGCAGGCTCGACGTCAGGGGGTCGAACTGCGCGGCCGAGCCGACTTCGGCCGGGCGATAGAACACGGTGACGTTCGGGCCGTGGCAGGCCGTGGCCATCGCGAGTAGCCCGACGAGCGCGAGCAACGTGGGGCGGATCCGCTGTGTTCCGCGTGGCGCGGTGTCGGGTGCCGGGCGGAACGAGGGGCGGAGCACGGCGCGCATTGTCGAGCAAGACGCGCGGGCCGCAAGCCATCGCCGCGCCTCGCCGGCCTGCTGTTCCCACCTGTTAACGTTGTTCGGCGTCCAGACGTCCGATTCTGCATGCGTGGCGCCCTTCTATTCGTTCTGGTCTTCGTTGCCGCCTGCCGCGGAGTGGCCGTTGGCCCGACGGTCGCTGCCGAGCCGTTGCCCGAGGCCCGGCACGGTCACCGCGTCGTCGCGCTGTCGGACCGACTGCTCTGCTGCGGTGGCTTCGCGCCCGGTCGGGATCGTGATGTCGGTCGTCGCACGTTCGAACTCGTGGCCGGGGCCGGGGCCTGGCGTCCGACGGGCGACATGCGGCAGTCCCGTGAGTTCTTCGGCGCGGTCGTGATCGACGACGAGGCCTTCGCGATCGGGGATGGGGTCGAGCGGTTCGATGCGGCGACGGGGACGTGGAACGTCGTGGTGCCGGCGGGCGAGCTGCCGCACTCGCACTTCGCGACCGCTGCGCTGGGGCGCGAGATCTTCGTCCTCGGCGGCTACCCGGTCGAGCGCAGCGCGTTCTTCGTTGTCGATATCGATCGCGGCAGCGTGACGCGTTGTGTGCCACCGCCGGGTTTCGAACCGGGCGATCACTTTCACTTCCTCGCGGCAGTCGGTGGCGAATTGCATGTGGCGGGCGGGCTCGATGCCGGGCCCTTCGAGCCGCAGCGTCAGCACTGGGTGCGTGAAGGTGCCACCGGCGCATGGCGCGCGTTGCCGGAGCCGCCGCCGGGTCTGTGGGCGAAGTTCGGTGGCGCGGCGGTCGCCGGTGACCGGTGGTACTTGTTCGGCGACTTTGGCGGCTACTGCTTCCGCTCCGGTCGTGGGTGGCAGCCTGCGACCGGCTGGAACGGGCTGCTCGCGATGCCCGCGGTGGTCACGGTTGGCGAAGAAGTGCGGGCCTACGGCGGGCTGGTGCCCGGCGGCCCGCGGCGGCCGGAGCTGCGGCGCTACGATCCGACGACCGATCGCTGGCAGCTCGTCGTGCGCTGATCGCGGGCGGCGCGTGGTCGGATGCCGCCCGGGCTGCGACTTAGATGTCCAGCGGGATCAGGATGCGGTTGATGCCGTGGATGATGCCGTTGTCGGCGGTCAGGTTGATCGGGCGCATCAGGCGCGGGTCGCGCAGGTCCGGATCGTTGTCCTGCAGGCGGAAGAAGCGCGGCTTGATCGTGGCGCCCGTGAGTGCGGTCGGGATGTCGACGCGGAAGATGGAGCGCAGGATCACGCTGAACGCCGAGATGCGCTGGGGCGCGACGTGGTAGAGCAGCACGTCGGTGAGAACCGGGACGGGGTTGCCGTTGCCGAGCTGCGTGAGCGCCGTGACGAGGAAATCCCAGGCGTCGGACTCGTCGTTGCCGACGTAGCCGAGGTCCTTCGCGAGGCGAATGAAGGCGCGGTCGTTCGGCGCGAAGACCGTGATATCGGCGTTCGGGTCCGCGACCGCGCCAACGAGGTTCGCCGTCTGCAGCGCGGTGAGCAGGATGTCGTAATCGGTCCGGTCGTTGTCGAATTGACCGGCGGTCGCGCCGCCGCTGGCAGCGACCACGATGTCGGCGATGGTGTTCTGGGCGGTGGCGGCGGCCGGGGCGAAGGTCATCGCGGCCGCGAAGATCAGGGAGCTGATGCGGAACATGGGTGGGGATCGAGTTGTGGTGAGGGGGGAGGCGTCGAGGCGTTCGCCTCGTTTGCAAAGCCGGATTCACACGCCGCAAAGAACTTTCGAGGCTTGAATCGCGGGGGACAATCGCCGGTTCGGCCTTGATTGGCCCCGAGCCGGCGCGACAGTCCGGGCATGAGCGCAGTCAGCGTGAAGCAGTGTCTTGCCGGCGGGATCGCGGCCGGCAGCGAAGTCGAAGTCCGGGGCTGGGTGCGTACCCGGCGTGACAGCAAGGCGGGGCTGTCGTTCGTGCAGATCAGTGACGGCAGTTGCCAGGCGACGCTGCAGATCGTAGCCCCGAGCGAACTCGACAATTACGAGAACGAGGTCAAGCAGCTCACGGCCGGCGCGTCGCTGATTGCGCGTGGCACGTTGGTCGAGAGCCGCGGCAAGGGGCAGGCGTTCGAGGTCAAGGCGGCGGCGATCGAGGTCCTCGGGCTCGTCGACGATCCCGAGACCTATCCCATCCAGCCCAAGCAGCACAGTCTCGAGTTCCTGCGCGAGGTCGCGCATCTGCGTCCGCGGACGAACACGTTCGGCGCCGTGACGCGCATCCGCCACAGCGCGGCGTTCGCGGTGCACGAGTTCTTCACGAAGGAAGGGTTCTGCTGGGTCAACACGCCGATCATCACGTCGAGCGATGCCGAGGGCGCGGGCCAGATGTTCCGGGTCAGCACGCTCGATCTGGAGAACCTGCCGCGCACGGACGCGGGCAAGGTCGATGCGAGCCAGGACTTCTTCGGGCGCGAGGCCTTCCTCACGGTGTCCGGGCAGCTCAACGTCGAGGCCTACTGCCTCGCGCTGAGCAAGGTCTACACGTTCGGGCCGACGTTCCGCGCGGAGAACAGCAACACGGCGCGCCATCTTGCCGAGTTCTGGATGATCGAGCCGGAGATCGCGTTCGCTGACCTGAACGACGATGCGGATCTGGCCGAGCGGTTCCTCAAGCACGTCTTCAAGTCGGTGCTCGAGCAGCGACCTGACGACATGGAGTTCTGCGAACAGCGCGTGCAGAAGGGCGTGATCGAGCGGCTCGAGAAGTTCCTCGACGCGTCGTTCGAGCGCATCGACTACGGCGATGCGATCGAGGTGCTGCAGAAGTCCGGCAAGAAGTTCGAGTACGCGCCCGACTGGGGCGTCGACCTGCAGACCGAGCACGAGCGATTCCTCTGTGAGGAGCACGTGGGGCGGCCCGTCGTCGTGATGAACTACCCGCGCGACATCAAGGCGTTCTACATGCGCCAGAACGACGACGGCAAGACCGTCGCCGCGATGGACGTGCTGGCGCCGGGCATCGGCGAGATCATCGGTGGCAGTCAGCGCGAGGAGCGGCTCGATCGGCTCGATGCGCGGATCGCGGAGATGAACCTCGATGCGTCGCACTACGAGTGGTACCGCGATCTGCGGCGCTACGGTACGGTGCCGCACGCGGGCTTCGGTCTCGGGTTCGAACGTCTGCTCGTCTACATCTGTGGGCTGGCGAACATCCGGGATGCGATTCCCTACCCGCGCGTGCCCGGTGCTGCGGAGTACTAGAGCTCCCGCCGCCATGAGTTCGGCATGAAGATCCTTCGCGTGCTCGTTGCCCTCGCGATCGCGGGGCAGGTCGCGACGGCGATCGCGCTGTTCTCGGAGTTGCCCGAGCAGATACCCGTGCATTTCGATGCCGGCGGCAAACCGGACCGCTGGGCGCGTCCAGATGCGATCGAGTGGTTCTTCATCCCGGGGCTGCTCGCGGTTGCGGGGATCGTCTGTGGTTTCTTGCTGCCGGCGTGGACCGTCGGCATGGCGCGTCGGAAGTCACCGTGGCTCAACGTGCCGGATCGCGAACGCTTCTACGCCCTGTCCGAGGCTGCGCGGGTCGCGGCGATGCGGCCCGTCGCCATCGGACTCGCCGCGATTGCCCTCGAGCTGCAGGTTCTGATCGCGTTTCTCCTGGTCGGCACGTTTCGGGTCGCAGCCGGTAGCTGGGACCGACTACCGCCGCTCGGGATCTATGGGCTCATCGGCCTGTTGCTCGTGACTGCTACCGTGCTCGCGATCGCGAGTTCGCGGGCTGTGAAGCGGGCGCTGAACGAGTCCGGCGCACCGACGGCCTGACACGGGCGGGGGCGTCGGCTACTCTGCGGGCTGCCGGATCCGGCATGCTGGATCCGCCGACGAGGAGAACTCAGGAGAAGCCGTTGAATCGCCTTGCCCGCTTCGGATCGTCCATTCTGCCGATTGCCGTGTTCGCAGGTGGTGTCTGCGTCCCGGGCCAGGATCCGGGAGGTGACGGTCGTCCCGCGCCGCCCTCGAACTCTGCGATCAAGGTCGAGCAACGACGGATCCTGCAGATCAAGAAGCGGCCCAGCAAACGCTATGCGGCGCGGATCGAGCAATGGGCGCGCGAGCTGCTGGCGATGGGCCAGGATGCCGAGGGCAATGAGCCGACGCAGCGCTACGTGATGCTGCAGCTCGCGCGCGACGGCGCCGAGTCCGTCGGGCAGCCGGGTCTCGCGCATGCCGCGATCAAGGAGCTCGGCAAGTGGCGCGTCGACACTTCGCAGCTCGAGTACGAATGCGCGGTGCGATTCACGGAGGGCAACCGCAAGTACGTGCCCGACGAACTCGTGCAGCTCTACCTGTCGGCGGCGGAGCGTCAGATGGGGCGCAACGTGCGGCGGGTGCGTCGGGCTTTGGCTGGGGCGGAGGTCGTGGTCAGCTATGGGCGCGGTCGGATCTCGGCGGCGGTCGATGCGCGCCTGGTGGAGTTGCAGGCCGAGGCGGTCGCGGCGGAGATCGAGTATTTTGCTACCGCGAAGCGCGCGCCGATCCCGGAAGGGGCCGACCGGGTCCAAGCGCAGAAAGAGGTCGATGCAGCGGTGGCGGGTTGGGACCGGTTGCCGCACCAGCGTCGCCGGCGGTTTGCGTTCTCGCTGCTCCGGCGTGGCCAGGAGTTCGGCAAGAGTCCGGCGGCGCGCCACGCGTGGCTGCAGGCAGCGATCGACTGTGCGGTCAAGACACCCGACACCGTGCTCGCGGAGCAGGCCGTGCATGCGCTGGCGCTGCAGTTCGACGTGAACTTGCTCGATCAACTCATGGCCGTGGCGCTGCGGATCGAGAAGGGTAAGCAGTTTGGCACCGTCGCGATGCTGGAGATGTTCCTGTTCGTCGCCGAGCGGGCCTTGCCGGAACGTGTCGATCTGGCCATGCGCGCGCTGGATCGCGCGACGAGCCTCTGCACCAAGCAGCGGGTCGCGAAGAACTACGAGTGGTACGACGCCGAGTGTCGGCGCCTCCGGAACCAGGCCGAGTTCGTCGAGCAGAGTTCGGTCCTTCGGGTCCGCCTGGCCGCGGACCCGAAGGATCGCGATGCGGCGTTCGAACTGGGCTGGCTGTACCTCGTCAAGGTCGGCGAGTGGCAGCAGGGGCTCGAGTACTTCGTCGCGAGCGGCAAGTTCCCGTTCAACGAGACGGCGAAGATGGATCTCGCCGGGCCGACAGAGGCCAAGGCGATCATGAAGGTGGCGCGGGCGTGGGCGAAGGCCACCGACTTTCGGCTGCGCAGCAAGGCGGAGCAGAGGGTCGCGATCGATCGGGCGCGGTACTGGTTCGAGAAGGCGAAGCCGTTGGTGAAGGGCCTCGATGCCGATCAGGTCGCGCAGTACCTGAAGAGGCACCCCGCGAAGAAGCAGGTGAAGATCGAGCGGCCGTCATCCGCCCGCCCGGCGATCCCGGCGAACGCGCGGCGGTCCGGGGGCAAAGCGAAGGCCGGCACGGGCGATCGTGCGAGTGACGGTGGTGACGGCAAGGCCATCGGTGAGGCTGGCTACCCCGCTGCTTTGGAATGGCTCGTGGCGCATCAGGACGAGAGCGGTCGGTGGCATGACCGCGAGTTCATGGCTCATGACCCGGCAGCCGACAAGTGCGACGGTGGCGGCAACGGCAAACACGCCATTGGCGTGACTGCTCTGACCGTGCTCGCCCTGCTCGATTCTGGCAGCACACCCAAGGCCGGTCCGTATGCCGCTGAGATCAAGCGCGGACTCGAGTGGCTCATGACGCAGCAGGAGGCCAACGGCCTGCTCGGCGCGAACACGGGTCTCGACTACATCTACGGCCACGCGATCGCGACGTTGGCGTTCGTTCGCGCTCAGCGCGCGGCGCCGAGCGAGGAATACGCCGAGGTCGCGCAACTCGGGCTCGACTACCTGCAGCAGCACCGCAACCCATACGCTGCCTGGCGCTACAAGCCGCAGGACAACGACAACGATCTGTCGGTCACGGGCTGGTGTCTGACGGCTTGCATCGAGGGGCGGGACGCTGGCTTCACCGTGCAGCCGGAGGTGTTCGAGTTCGTCGGCAAGTGGATCGAGGAGGTCACGGACGCCAGCGGCATGCACGGCTACTCGAAGCGCGGCGAGGTGAGCTCTCGCAAGCCCGGCCGGCACGGCAAGCAGTTTCCGGTCCAGTACGGGCATGGCCTGACTGCGGCGGGTGTCTGGTGTCGACTGTTACTCGGCCAGAAGCGCAGCGATCCGATCATCCGGGCCGCGGAAGGATTGCTGGGCCAGCGCCAGCCGGAGTGGCACCCCAACAAGATCGACTTCTACTACTGGTACTACGCGTCCTCGGCGCTGCAGCGCATGAACGGTCGCGTCTGGCGCGACTGGAAGCGCGCGCTGCGCAAGGCGGTCGCGAAGACCCAGCGGCTCAACGGGAGTGCTCGGGGTTCATGGGACCCGGTCGGCGTGTGGGGGCACGAGGGCGGTCGGGTGTATTCGACCGCTTTGGGGGCGCTGATCCTGGGTCGGCTGGCGCGGTAGTCCACCAAGGGGTTAGGGTTCAGGCGTGCCGGCGACTCTTCGTCGCCGCGACACCGAAGGAGAGACAGTCTTGACCAAGAAGCCGAACCCCGCGGGCTCTTCCGGCCCCGGCGATCCCACGTCTGCAACGGCCAGGCTACGTGGGCTTGCGCTGGACAAGTCCGATCCGCGGTACGCCGAGGCGTCCGACGCGTGCCGGAACTACAGTGACCTGACGCTGAAGAGCCGCACGCTCGGCCAGCAGATCATGCTGGGCTACTCCGTGGCGATCGGGATCACTCTGAGCCGAAGTGCGATCAAGGATCCCCAACTCGGCACGATCCTGGTCATCGGCGGTTGCGTGCTGTTGGCCCTGTCGATCCCTCTCCACGCGGTGACCCGGCACTATGCGAATGCGTTCTGGGCGATGCGAAACTGGCTCGCTGCCTACGAGCGTTTGCGCTACGAGCCGACCGGGGGGGAGGCGAACTTCGGCCCTTGGCATGCCCACAAGACGAGCCGGGAGAAGCGAATGTTCTCCGATGGGTGGAGCACCAACCTGCCCTTCGGAGCGCTGGTAGCCCTCGCCATTGCAAGCATCGTGGCCGGCGCCTCCCTGACGCAGGGCCACTGGCAGTTGTTCGGCAAGTAGCCCGACGCCGGCCTACGGACCGAGGCCGCCGGGCAGGTCGGGCTCGTCGTTCGGGGACGTGAGGATCTTCTTGTAGCAGCAGAAGACGAGTGTCCCGACGAAGCCGATCGACAGGATCATCATCGTCCAGCCGCCCGTCGTGAGTTCGGGCGCCTGTTCCGCCTGCTTGGCGGCGGCCTCTTGGATGAGTGCGAGCATGGCTCAGTCCTCCAGCGGTTGCTGGCCGTCGAGGTCGAGTCCCTGGGCGCGCCAGCGCTTCGCTCCGAGGGTCGTGATGATGACGAGGCCCGCGATCGTCACGAGCATGAGGATCCAGGTCTTGCCGGCGTCGGACGCGTTGGCCTCGAACTTGGCGATGTTCTCGGTGGTCGGCGCGTTCTTGGGCGCCGGGTCCGCTTCGAACTTCGCGGCGAGCACGGTCTCCGCATCGCCGAACAGCGTGTCGAGGTAACCCGGCACGTTGTTGATGCAGAAGCCGATGATGACGATCAGCAGGAACGTCGGTGAGACGAACTTCATGATGACGCCGAAGATCGCCGGGATCCGCATGTTGGAGCCCTTGTGCGCCTCTTCGAGGCCCTTGTCGACGCCGAAGATCCAGCCGAAGGCGACGATCTGGATGCCGGCCACGATCAGGATGAAGAACGTGCCGACCCAGAAGTCGATCGTGTCGAGCGCGATGAGATCGCGGCTGTAGTAGAGCACGAAGAAGTTGCCGACGAGGCCCCACACCGTGACCATCGTGGTGGACATCGTCCGCGTCACACCGAGGCTCTCCTCGAAGAACGCCTTCGTCGGCTGCAGCATCGACAGCGAGCTCGTGATCGCCGCGAGGAACAGGATCAGGAAGAACGCGCCGCCGAAGAAGTTGCCGCCCGGCATCGAGGCGAACACCATCGGCAGAGTCTTGAAGCCGAGGCTCATCGTGCCGCCGGTGCCCTGCGAGGTGATCGCGACGCCGACGAACACGACCGAGGCCGTGACCGTGATCAGGCCGCCGAGCGCGACCTCGAAGAACTCGTTGGTCGCGGAGGCCGTGAGGCCCGACAGCACGACGTCGTCCTTCTTCTTCATGTAGGACGCGTAGTTGATGATCACGCCGAAGCCGACCGAGAGGCTGAAGAAGATCTGGCCCGAGGCCGCGAGCCAGGTCTTGAAGTCGAACAGCGCATCGAGGTTGGGGTTCCAGAGGTAGCCCAGGCCCGTCAGCACGCTCTGGTCGGGTTTGGCCGGGTCGGGCGTGCCGAGCGTCAGAACGCGGATCAGGATGATCACGCCGAGCACGGCCATGATCGGCATCGCGGCCTTGCAGACCTTCTCGATGCCTTTGCTGATGCCGCGGAAGACGAAGAAGATGTTCAGCGCGGCGACGAAGAAGAACGTCCAGACGATCGGGTGGACGCCGTTCTCACCGCTGAACAGGCTGCCGTTGGCCGCATCGCCGGTGATCTCCGAGAAGAAGCCGTGGGTCGTCTTGACCTGGGCCTCGATGGCCGATCCCGAGTCGATGCCGATGCCGCCCGAGAAGTACTGGATGACGTAGTAGAGGCACCACGTCTCGATCAGCACGTAATAGAAGTAGACCCCGAGCGGGATCATCACCCCGAAGATGCCGAGGTAGCGCCCGATTGCGCCCTTCGCCCAGATGCCGATGATCGCGGGCGCGCTGTGGAATCCCTTCTGTCCGCCGTAGCGGCCCATG
Organism: bacterium; assembly: GCA_024743115.1. Taxonomy (GTDB): domain Bacteria; phylum Planctomycetota; class UBA1135; order UBA1135; family UBA2386; genus JAGQRA01. The sequence goes on from JANSXC010000002.1 coordinate 121,504, forward strand.
GTCCATTCGGCCCAGCCGATCGGGATGCCGAGCAGCAGGAGCGCGATGAAGTAGGGGATCATGAACGCGCCACCACCGTTCTCCGCGGCGTTGCCGGGGAACCGCAGGAAGTTCCCGAGGCCGACGGCCGAGCCGGAGACGGCGAGGATGACGCCGAGGCGTGAGCCCCATTGCTGATTCTGATTACTCATGGGCGAACGAGAGGTGGCCACGCGGCAATGTCGCGAATGCTGCGGGGGAATCAACCCAAAGGCCCGGAAACACCCGAGATCGGGCGGTCGATGCGGGATCGTTACCGGCCTGGCTAGCCGAACTGGCCGATCAGGTACGAGACCAGCGCAACGACGACGATCGTCGTCGCCAGCAGCAGTCCGATCGTCCAAAGCATGCCCTGCACGCCGGTCGGGCGATCCTTGCCGAGGTACCTGCGGCTGCGTTGGAGGATCAGGATGCCGATATAGGTCAGTGGCAGGAACGCGCCGCAGAGGATGCTCGTCGGCACTGCCAGCCACACCGCGTAGTCGCCCCAGAACAGCGGCGCGAGGCACGCGGGCACAGGTAGCAGCGTCCAGAGGCGTTGCTTGAAGCTGCCGATCTCGAGGTCGAACCACTCCATCGCGACGAAGCCGCACACGAGCATGTGCAACGCGATGGTGCTGAACGTCATGCCGAGCACGCCGACGTCGAAGATCACGCGGCCCGTGATCGGGCCGAGCACGTCGCCGAGCACCGTGCCCATCTGCGCGACCGCGGTCTTCTTCGTGATCGGATCGCCGCTCTCGTGCAGGGTGTTGGCCGCGGCGATCGCCATCAGGCTGGCCGCGAGCACGTAGGGCACGAGCGTGCCGAGCACGAGGTCGCAGCGCGCGAGCCCGCGATGTGATCTGCCCCAGCCGCGCGCGAGCAGCGAGTAGGGGTAGAGGAACACCATGTTGATGCCGACCGCGGCGGCGAGTCCGCCGACCGCGAGCGTCGTCGACGACACGCCGTTCTTCTCCGCGGGCAGCTCGAACATGCAGAAGCCGCGCACGACTGCGCCCCAGTCGGTGTCCGTGCGCAGCACCACCCAGCCCATGCAGAGCACGACGGACCAGATCATGTACTTGATCACGCGTTCGTAGATGCGGATCAGCGCGGGGGAGCGACCGTAGTTCCACGACAGCGCGACCGCGACCACGGCGAGGCCGAGGCTCGCGCTGATCTGGGGGACCCCGTCGGCGCCGGCGACCTCGAGCAGATCGACGGTCGAACTCGCGGCGAGGTTGTACTGCGGCAGGTGCCAGATCACGGACGCGAGCATCGCGCCGATGGCCCACGCGATCGCGAACGGACGGCCGGCATGCCGCGCCATCGCAACGAGTGGGCGTTCGCCGGTCGATAATGTCTGGTGCGCGAGCGCGGCGAACACGATCACGCCGATCAGCATTCCGACCGGCGCGACCCAGAGCATGCGGTAGCCGAACACCGAACCCGCAAACAGCGCGGACACCGCCGTGCCCGCGCCGAGCGTCATCGCGGCCTGGAGATAGCCGGGGCCCGACAGCCTGATCCAGCCGAAGAGCCGCCGCCCGAACGGCCCGCGATCGAGTTCTTCCAGATGGCGCGCTTCGGCCGCGAGCTGTTCGGGGTCGGGCGGTGTCTGCATGCGCAGCCCCTGGCGTACCGCGTCGAGGTCGAGATCGCTGCCGTCGCCGGCGTTCTCGGGGTGCGGGCGGTCGTGTGGTTCGGTCATACCTTGCTCGCGTTGCGGATCGCCTTGATGCGTGCCGCTTCCGGCATCGCCTTGTAGTAGGGGTCGAGCGGGAAGCAGCCGCTCAACATGCCGTTGCGCGGCCCCGTGGTGCAATCGGAGAACGTGCGGCAGATGCGCTTCTTCTGCAGCTCGTTGCCCGCGAGGATGTCGCGCGGCAGTTCGGGATAGCTGAGCACGAGGCGGCCGAGGCCGATGTAGTGGGCGTCGCCGCGTTCGAGCACGGCCTGGGCGACGTGCGGCAGCCACTCCTGGAGATAGGTGTAGCCCGTGCCGACGAACTGCACGTTCGGGCAGTCCTGCGTGAGTGCCGCCGTCGCGCGCAGATGTTCGCCTACCATCAGCAGCGGATCGACCGGCGGCAGGTAGCCGTCGCTCGGCGGGTAGGCGGCGGGGCGCTGCAGGTGGGGGTTCCAGTAGGGCGAACCCAGCGTCACGTTGACGAGCGGGATGTCGAGGTCGGCGAGTAGGTGGACGAAGCGGACGGCTTCGTGGAGGTCGAGCTCTGTCGGTGCGGAGGCGCCGATGCCGAAGTGGTGGTCCTGCCAGTCGAAGTTGGGGGCCATCATCGGTTCGCCGATGCGGGTCTTCGGGTTCGGTGCGAACGGCACGGTGTCCGCCGCCGATAGCCGCACCGCGATCCCGAGACTCGGGCAGGCGCTGCGAATCGCGGCGACGATGCGTTCGAACAACCGCGTGCGGTTCACGAAGTCGCCGCCGTAGCTGCCGGTGCGCGTCTTGCTCGCGAGGACCTCGTGCATCAGGTAGCCGTGGCAGCACTTGACGTCGACGAAGTGGAAGCCCGCGCGCTCCGCGACACGCGCGGCGTCGACGTAGCATTCGCCGATCGCCTCGAGTTCCCCGTCGGTGAGCAGCGGCAGCTCCGGGTCGATGTCGTACTTCTTCGCGAGCAGCGGATGATGCTGCGCAATTCGGGGCTCGAGCGGGCCGTTCGGGCGGGCGAAGCGGCCCGAATGGGTGAGCTGCAGTCCGACCACGGGGTCACCGCCGCCGGCTTCGGCACTGCCCTGGGCGACGGCCTCGAGCAGGGCCTTCAGGTCCGCTTCGCTGTCGGGTCCGAGGAACAGCTGGTTGGGGTTCGCGCGGCCGTCGGCGCGCACTGCGAACGCCTCGCCGCCGTAGATCAGGCCCGCGCCGCTCCTGCCGAACATGCGCCATCGCCGCAGCGTGTGCTCGCTCGGGCGGCCGTCAGTGGTGCCGTCCCAGCCTTCCATCGGGTGCGTGCAGAACCGGTTCCGAACCGTGCGGCCGTAGAGTTCGAGCGGCGCGGCGAACGGCGTCGGCGTCACCGCATTGACGAGGTCGTAGCCCGCTGCGAGTTCCGCGAGGCGAGCGCGGACCTCGGCCGGCGATCGCAGGCGTCCCGGTGGCGGATACTGCATCGCACGGATCATGGCGCCTCGGCGTGGCCGTCGCGACCCCGAGTTTGGGCGGTCTTTCTTGTCACACGCCGTCGCGTCGCCAACACTACCGCCATGCGGGTCACCTCCCTGCTGTTGTCGTCGCTCCTCGTCGCGACGGCCTGTTCGACGCCGAACGTGCGCTTCGAACGTTCGGCGGTCGGGGTCGCAATCCACGCACCCGATGGGTTGTTCGCCGAACTGCGGACCGACGGTCGACGTGGTCCCGTGCTGTGGCCGCTGTGCGCGCCCGGTGGCGCGACGATCACGCGGGCTTATCCGCTGTGCGAGATCGAGGGCGAGCGCCGTGACCATCCGCATCACGAGAGTTGTTGGTTCACGCATGGCAAAGTGGATGGCGTCGACTTCTGGGCCGGCGACGGCGGCGTCATTCCGGTCGGGGAACCGGTGATCGACGCCAGCGCCGCGACGCTCGTGCAGCGCGCGGAGTGGCGCAAGGCGGGCGGCGAGGTTGTCTGCCGCGATGTTCGCGAGTTGCGGTTCGCTGCCGACGCCGACACGCGCACGATCGACGTAGCGGTGTGCGTCGAGGCCAACGCGGATCGCGCGCTGCGATTCGGCGACACCAAAGAAGGCACGATGGCGCTGCGGCTGCGGAACGAGTTCTGCCTCGATGGCCCGGAGGCTGCCGGTGCGATGCAGAACAGCGAGGGCGTGACGGGCAAGCCCGTATGGGGCAAGCGTGCGCGCTGGGTGGCCTACTCCGCGGCGCTCGACGGCGTCGAACACACGGTTGCGATGTTCGACGCGCCCGACAACCACGGACATCCGACGTATTGGCACGCGCGCGGCTACGGGTTGTTCGCGGCGAATCCGTTCGGTCTGCACGACTTCGTTCGTGCGCCGAAGGGGACCGGCGATCTCGAGATCCCTGCCGGTGGGGCACTGCGGTTGCGCTATCGGATCTGGATCCGGCGGGGCGCTGTGGCCGCGGAGGTTATCGACGCCGCCTGGCGTGCGTTCGCGAACCCGCGGTGAATCGCGCGCGTCGATGCGCGTAGAAAAGTCGAATCACCACGAACGGTGAGGGGGGTGGCCTCGCTTCTGGTCGCGAGGAAACCACATGAACACCCCGAAATTCCTGCTTCTTCCGCTAATCGCGGCCATCAGCGGCGGTCTCGCCGCGCAAACGACCACGATCTTCCCCGACGAGTACGTTGCGGTTCCCGAGGGGCCGTTCAACTCGCCCAACCTGCCATTGGCGTTCGGAACCTCGCGCGTGCAGTGCCTCTATGAGGTTTCCGATCTCGCGATCCCGAACGGTCAGCAGATCACCAAGCTCGGTTTCCGCGAGGACGGCACCACGTTCGGTAGCGATACCGGGCGCACTCTGCAGCTCGAGATCCGCATGGGTTATTCGTCCGAGACGGCGGCCTCGATGACGACCAATTACGCCAACAACTACTCGTCGACGCCGGTGACGGTGTTCGGTCCGGGGCTCCTGACGCTGCCCGATCTCCGCGATACCGCGAACCCCTTGCCGAACGGCCAGTTCTTCATCGATCTCGCGACGCCGTTCACGTTCGATCCGTCGCAGGGCAACCTCGTCGTCGAGTATCTCGTGTTCGGCAACAACGGCGGTGGCACGCCTTGGAACTACCGCATCGATCGTGGTGACTTTTACTCGCCGGTGTCGTATGGCCCGGCGGGTTGCGCCGGCAGCAACGGCGTGCCGAACCTCACGGTGAATCCCGCCCGGCCCGGCTTTCAGTACTCGACCACGTGCACGAATGGCCCGGGCAGCAGCTTCGGTGTCATTGCCATCGTGCCCGGCGGTCAGCTGCAGACGCCCGTGAGTTTGCAGTCCGTCCTGCCGGGGATCGATCCGAGCTGCACCGGCCAGATCGACGTTGCGCGCGCGCTGACCCTGACCGGCATCACCAACGGCTCCGGGCGTCTGAACCGCAGTTTCACGATCCCGAACGATCCGTCGTTCGCGGACTTCGACTGGGCGAGCCAGGCAATCTTCTTCGACTTCTTCGCGCCCGGTGGTGCGGTCGTATCCAATGGTGCGCACATGCTGACCGGGGCCTTGCCGCGGACCTCGATCCTGCGTGCCAGTGGTCCGCCGCAGTTCTCGACGACGGGGTCGTTGCAGCGCAACTACTGCCCCGTGCCGTTCTTCGTCCACCAGTAGCGTGGTGCTACTGCCCGAGCAGTCGTTGCCGCCGTGCCGCCGCGGCAGCGGCGGCTTCGGCGTTGCCGGCCTGGCGCTGCAGGCTCTCGAGCTGCTGCAGCGCGTCGGCTGCCCGCTGGCGGTTGCGATCCGAGTCCCGCGCCGCGAATGCCGCCTCGTAGCCCGCTGCCACACGCTCTTGCGCTGCGGCGGCCGCGGTGAAGTTGCCGAGTTCGCTCTCGAGCGTCACCAGTGTGCGGAGCGTGTTGCTGCTCATGATGCCGATCATCAGCGGCGAGGCGTTGTCGATCCGGTCGCCGTTCGCGAGCGCCTCGGTGATTTCGTGACGGCAGCGCTCGGCGAGCCGCTCGCGCCACTCCGAATCTTCGGGGGCGTTGCGCGCGCCAATCAGCGCGATTCCCGCCAGCCGCTGCCGCAGCCCCCAATCGTTCTTGTGCCGTGAGAGCCTCGGCAACTCATCCATCTTGGCGGGGACACGGTCGAACTCGCCGCGGGCGATCCAGACCTGGAGCTGGAGTTCGCCGAGCGAGAGTTCCTTGTCGTTGTTCTGGGTGTCGTTCGGGACCTGATTGCGCAGCTGTCCGAGGCCCTCGATTGCCGCTTCTACCAGTGGAGCCGCGGCTTCGTGGTCGCCGAGTGCGACGAGTGACTCGGCGAGGTCTTCCTGCAGGTCGACGACGCGCATCTGATTCGCCACGGAGTCGGGCGAGTTGTTGCGCAGACGAACGTAGGCATCGAGCGCGAGGCGCAAGGCTGCCGCAGCCACAGTGTGGTCGTTCTGCATCCGCCCGACCATCGCGCGGATGCGGTGGAACTCGGCGACGCGTTGGACGGTGTCCTCGCCGCCGCGCGAACTGAAGGCGGGGTCCTCGACGATCCGTTGGCCGCGAGCGAGTGCTTCGTTGGCAGCGGTCCAGTCCCGGGTCCGGCCCGAGAACTTGACCTGCGTCGCGGACGTGTTGGCACGGAGCGCGCAGGCCTGCAGCAGGTCCTGGCGGTACTCGTAGACGTCCGGATGCTTGGTGATGAGGGCTTCGAAGATGGCCATCGCCTCTTCGGCGAGTTGCTGGGCGTCCGAGAAGTCCGCCAGCCGTTCTTCGGCGAGGGCCTGAGCAACGAGTGCGTTGCCGAGTCCTTGGCGGTGTGCCGGTACTGCCGGGAAGTCGCGAACGAGTTCACGGCGCGTCGAGACGATGCGCTTCTGCTGACCGATCACGACCGTGTACTGCTCCGCGCGATAGCAGATCGACGAGATCTGTGCCATGGCGGGCAGCAGGCGGGCGCGGCGGATGATGTCCGGGTCGCGATCGCGCTCGCGATCGATGACGGCGAGGAGCTGTTGAGCGATTTCGAGGGCGGGTTCAACCTCGCCGACCGCGAGCCGGAACTGGGCATTCAGACTCAGAGTCTCGAGTACGGCTGGCAGCCTGGCGGCATGCTCGGCGGATGCCGTGAGCATTGGCTGCAGGAGCTCGTTGGCGCGGTCGAAGTGGCGGCGGGCCAGCTTCGCGTTCCTGCCCTGCTCACGGTGGCCCTTGATCGCGAGCACGCGGGCCGCGAGCACGCGGTGCTCGGGCGCGAGTTCGGAGCGGCTCAGCAACTGATCCACGCCGGCGACCGCCTCGTCGAGCATCGCTGCGGCCTGGTCGGCCGAACGCTGCAGTCGCTCGAGCCAGTTCGAGGCGGAGAAAGCCAGCTCGGCTGCGAGTGCGATCAAGGGCGTAGCGTCGCGCTGGGGTGACGGCACGCGCGCGAACAGGGTGCGCGCCTCCATCGCGCTCTTCAGCGCCGCAACCTCGTCGCCGAGCTGGGCCTGCACGTTTGCAAGGCCGGCCAGCGCCCGCACGGTGCGGACACGCAGCCGCTCTTCCCCCGCGTTGGCGGCGAGCTGGCGGTGAAGTACGAGGGCCTCCGCGAGCAGCTCGCGGCGGACCTCGTCCATGCGCGGCACGACGTCGAGACGATCCTCGCCGGCCTGCACCATGCGTTCGACGGCGCGCAGTGCGACGTCGAGGCTGGCCTCGGACTCCTTCGCCATCGCGATAGCATCGGAGTAGAACGCCAGGCTCGTTGCGAGTCCGCCGAGCAGCGCGAGCAGGATCGCGGCGAGCGAGGCGGCCTGGAGGCGGTGGCGCGCGATCAGTTTGCGCCAGCGGTACCAGGCGGTGGGCGGGGCTGCGGTCACCGGGTCGTGCCGCAAGTGGGCGCGCAGGTCCGCAGCAAGATCGGCAGCCATGCCGTAGCGCCGGTTGCGATCCTTCTCCATCGCCTTCTGCGTGATCCAGTCGAGTTCGCCGCGCAACTCGCGCAGAAGGGCAGCCGGGTTGGAGTTGCGGATCCCGGCCGTGAGCCCGTCCGCGGTCGACTCCGCGGCTGCGCTCGGCGGCGCGATCGCTTCTTCACGAACGATCCGCACGAACTCGCTCGGATCCGCGGCGCGCAGGCGCGTGGAATCGAACGGCAGCTCGCCGCAGAGCAGTTCGTAGAGCACGACGCCGAGCGAGTAGACGTCCGTGCGCGTATCGACGTCGATTTCGTTACTCGCCTGTTCCGGGCTCATGTACTCGAGTGTGCCGACGAGCCCGCGCCGACTTGTGACGAGGGACACGTCGAGCAGGCGGGGGCCGAGTGACTTGGCGACCCCGAAGTCGATCACGGTCGGCCACGGTTTCTCATCGCGATCCGAGACGAGAATGTTCGACGGCTTGAGGTCGCGATGCAGGATGCCCTTCTGGTGGGCGGCCTGCACGGCGTCGCAGACCCGCGCGAGCAGCTCGATGCGTTCTTGAATGCCGAGTCGGCGTTCGTCGCAGTAGCGTGTGATCGGCTGGCCCGGCACGTAGTCCATGCACAGGTACGGCCGGCCGTCGTCGGTCGTGCCGGCGTCGAGCACGCGCGCGACGTTGGGGTGGTCGAGCAGCGCGAGCGCATGGCGTTCGACCGCGAAGCGCGCGAGCACTTCGCGTGAATCCATGCCGGGTCGGATGACCTTGATCGCCACGCGCCGCCGCACCGGTTCGGTCTGTTCTGCCAGATACACCGAGCCGACGCCGCCGGTGCCGAGCCGGCGGATCACGCGATACGGTCCGAGCTGGTCGGGGTCCGGCTGCGGTGGCACGAGGAGCCCGGCATCCCGCAACGCGGCGAGTTGCTCCCGCGCTGCCGCGGCACGTTCGGGTGTCGCCGTGAGGATGGACTCGACCGCGGCGTCACCACCGTGCTCGAACGCGAGAATACAGCGAGTCACGAGCTCGGCGACGACCTCGCTCTCCGGGGGGCGGCGGGACTCGCTCGTCATGTCACCGGTAGTCTACTCGATCTTCTTCTCCGGCTCACCGAGCAGTGCGGCGAGCCGCGCGAGCCCGCGGGCGACGAGGCCGCGGACGGCGGATTCGGACAATCCGAGTTGTCGTGCGATGTCGGTGTAGGACAGGCCGCCGATGCGGCTCAGCATCACGGCTTCCCGCTGGTTGTCGGGCAGCCCCTCCAGCGCGTGTTCGACGCGTTCGAGCTCCTCGCGGGCTCCGGCGGCGTGCGATGGTGTCACGAGCATCGCGAGGCCTCGCAGCATCTCGCGCGACTCGGCGGCCGTCGGCATCGCGACTTCGCGGGCCACGTTGCGCTTCTTCATGCCGTAGTAGCGCGATCGATCGATCACCTTGCGTGAGGCCTGCAGGAACAGGTAGGCGCGGAATGCTTCCTCGGAGTCGAAGTCGAGTTCATCGAGGTCGTCGAGCACCTCGCGGCAGACGGACTGGGTCAGATCGCTGATCGATTCGCGCGCGGCGAGCGCGCTGCCGACCCGCGAGCGCAGGTACGCGGTCAGGGCCGGCAGGTTCTGCGCGAAGAGTTCGTCGAATCGCGGTTTGGCGCGGCGATCCGTTGCGGAGTCGGTGTCTTGGCTGGGATCGGTCACGATGGCAGGGGAGTCGGGCGCAGATCGGTTCCGCCCGCGGTCGGGTCCGGATCCGGGGCGGGAACCGGCCCGCCCTGGAGGAGCAGCGACAGTGTGGGGCCCGGCGTTCGCAGAATCTTGCGGTGTGTCAGATTCTACCCGCGCGGTGGTAGCCGCGCGGGATCTGCCTACCCGCGCGGTGGTAGCTGCGCGGGATCTGCCAGACCGGCCCGGGATCTGGCGACCTGCTCGAGGACGGCGGGGGGGTCGTTGTGTGAGTGCGTGAAGCCCATCGCGCGTTCGTATCGGACGGTCGCGGCGCTGCGGAATGCCACGACGTAGCCACGACGCCAGCGTGAACTCGAATTGCCCTGGGAGCCGTGCACGATGCGCTCGTGGTGCACCGTGGCGTCGCCCGGGGCGAGGCGGGCGGGCCGGATCCGATCGGTCGCCGGGTCGACGCGCGCCACCATGGTGTGGTTGTCACCGCGGTCACCGAACAACGGCACGTGCGGCCGGAGCCCGGGTTCCTGGTGCGAGCCGTCGACGAACTGCACGCAGCCGTTGTCGAGGTCGACCTCGTCGAGCGCGAGCCAGAACGATGCGGTGCGCGTGTCCGGGGTGTCGGGCCAGTAGCCGAGATCCTGGTGCCAGTGGAAGACGGCGTCGCTCTGTCTCGGTGGTTTCGCTACGAGCTGGTCGTAGTCGAGGACCATGTCGTCGCCGAGCAGCGACCGGGCGATCGCGGTTGCACGCTGCTCGTACGGATTGTCCGCGAGCTCTGGCAGGTAGCGTCGGGGGAGCATGACGTTGAGGATCGCGAAGTCCTCGACCGGCCGGTCGTAGTCGCCCGTCATGTCGCAGTAGTCGCGGCCCGGCACCGGTACGCGCCGGCGTAGCAGATCCTCGTAGTGGCGTGCGATCGCGGTGAGTTCTTCAGCCGACACCAGGCTGCGGATCGTGGTCCAGCCGTGCTCTGTGAACTCGCGGCGCTGATCCGCGGTCGGCACGATCGGTGCTTCAGGCACGGCGGCGCCTCACTGGTCCAGCCCCTCGCGCAGTCGCGCTGCCGCAGTCACGGCCGGGAACGAGTTGATGTACATGTCACCACCGAGTTCGAGTCCCGCGACCTGCCCCGTGCGGGGTTGCAGTTCGAAGTGCCAGTGGAATGGTCGCGTCGGGTTACGGTGCAGCCAGAAATTGAACGCCGGGCGGTCGAGGGTGCGGGCGACGGCGACGAACAGCTGTTGGAGTGCGGTGACGAGCGACTCGGCGTCGGTCGTCAGAAAGTCGTCGTCGCAGCGGCGCGGTAGCAGCCAGGTCTCGTGCGGCAGCTTTGCCGGGTCGGGACATAGCACGACGTGCGAGTCCGCTGCAAACACGAGTCGGCCGTCGCGCGGTGCACGTTCGATCGTGTCGCACCACGGACAGCCGTCGAGCGCGGCGGCGCGTGTCGCTTCGAGTTCGATGCGCGGTGGCGGTGCCGGCAGCCCGAGGATCTGGCTGTGGTTGTGTGCGATCGAGGCGCCCGCCATTCCGCCGACGTTCTTGAACAGGAACGCGCACTGCACGTCGGGTCGGCGCTCGAGTGCGACGATGCGTTGCTGCCACAGCTCGACCATGGCCAAGAGTGCCGTGCGATCGAGGTCCCCGGGTTGTTCGCAGTGGTCGGCGCCCTCGGCGATGACCTCGTGATGGGCGCTGGCGGGGTACTTGTTGGCGAATGCGCGGGTCAGCCACCGACCCTCGGCATCGCGGACCGCGCCGACCTCGGGCGGAGTTTCGGCCTCGTTGCCGTGGCAGAACGGGCACGGTTTCGCGACGGTCGTGGTCCGTGGGCCCGTGTGCATCGGGCGGGATCGCCGCACCGGCGACAGCAGGATCGGCCGGCCGGTGAACGGATCCTCGACGGTGCGTGGGGCGTGCTCGTCCGCGCTTACCATCGGCGCACGCCCGCCGCGTCGTGGCACTTGACGCAGTGCAGCGGTTGGCCGGTGCGCAGCAGGTCGCGGGCGATCGCGTCGCGACCCTGGTCCGCCTCGGCCGCGATGCGCAGCAGCCACGATTCGCAGTCGCGCGCGAGCCGCGCGAAGCCCTTGACGTCGCGCCGGCGGTGGACCCCGTAGCCCAGACGCACGAGCGCGGCGCTGGTCTTTGCCGCGTCTGCGGCGGTGCGCAGGCTGCCGGCCGGTGAGTCGAGCAGCTCGCGACGGATGATGTCGAACTGGTCGTCGACGCGGCGCATGGTCTGGCGCCACGTGGTCGGGGCCGATGCCTCGACCGGTCGGCCGCCAGAACCGGCGGCTCCCGGTTCGCCAGTTCCCGGTCCGCCAGCTCCCGGGCCGCCAGCTCCCGGGCCGCCGCTTACATCCTTGTCGGTCGCGACGCAGCCCGCCGCGGTCGCCATGGTCACTGCGAGGATCGTCGTGGCGAGCCCACAGGCGAGGGCGGCGGAGGGGCGGCGTGGCATTCGCCCGAGGATAGCTTGCGAATGCGCGGGAGTCACTGCGTCCGTCAACGTGCGAGACCGGCGCGATGGAGGACGTTCGGCAGCACGGCATCGATGCGCGCGCGCAAGGCCGCACGATCGGTGGGTTCGACGGTGCGACCACCGACGATCACGGTGTCGAGGTGACGTTCTGAAGCACCGTAGACCAGCCGCGTCGCGACGGGGCCACCGAGATCGGGATCGTCGAGCCGCCAGAGTAGCAGGTCCGCGCGTTGGCCGGGCGCGAGCGAGCCGACGTCGGGCACGCCGAGTGCAAGCGCGCCGCCGCGGGTCGCGGTCCACAACGCGGCGGCGGCGGGCCACTGCCCCGGACCGGCCGCGAGGCTCTGGAGCAAGGCCGCCTGCCGTAGCTCGGTGAGCATCGACAGGCGATTGTTGCAGGGCGCGCCATCGGCGCCGAGGGCGATGCGGATGCCGTCCGTGCGCAGGCTGGCGATTGCGGCGATCCCGGAGCCCAGCTTGAGGTTCGTCGAGGGGCAGTGCAGTACAGCGACGTCGCGTTCGAGCAGCAGCGCGCGTTCACGCGCGGTGAGATGAACGCAATGGGCGAGCGACGTGTTCGGGCCGAGCTGCCCCTGCGCGTCGAGCACCTCGAGGTAGTCGTGACCGAACTGCGCGCGCACGGCCGCGACCTCCGCCGGGTGCTCGGCTGCGTGGGTGTGCAGTCGCAGGTCGTGATCGCGCGCGAAGCCCGCGGCGTCACGTGCTAGTTCGTCACTGCACGACAGCACGAAGCGCGGGGTCACGGCGATCGCGAGTCGACCCTTGCCGTGAAACTCGCGGCGCAGCGCGTCGGTGATCGCGAGTGCCTCGGCCGTACCGGTCGCGAAGCCGGGCGGCAGGTTGTCGCTCGCGACGTCGACGAGGCAATTGCCGGTAATGACGGTCAGGTCGTGGGCGAGCGCGGTCTCGGCGACGGCCTCGGCGTGGCGCACCGACTCCATCGTCTGCACGGTCGTCGTGCCGCCGGCGAGCAGTTCCGTGAACGTCAGCTCCGCGCTGAGTCGGGTCGAGTCGGCGTCGTGGGCATGCTCGAGTGGCCAGATCCGCTGCTCGAGCCATGGTAGCAGCGGCAGGTCGTCGGCGAGGCCGCGGAACAGCGTCTGCGTGCAGTGCACGTGGCCCTGCACGAATCCCGGGGTCACGGTGCGGCCGTGACCCGCCACGACGCGTTCGCCCGGCACGGGCTCGAGGTTGCCGACCGCGGCGATGCGATCGCCCGCGATGCGGATGCCGCCGCGCCGGACGTCGCCGAGCGGCGCTTCCGCGGTCGCGCCCGACCCACTCGACGCCGGGCCGTCCATCGGCACGAGCACGACATCGTCGATCAGCCAGGACTCCGCGAGACTCACGGCTGGCGGTCCTTCGGCCCGGGCTGTCCAGGCGTGTTCCACGGCAGCACCTCGATGCGGTCGGCCCCGGGCAGCAGATCGGTGGGGGTGCGCGGCTGGTCGGAACCGCGCCGATAGCTGCGGAATCGGCCGTGCAGCGTGACGGTGATGCCGTCGTCGTAATGCACGTAACGTGTTCCGTTCGTTGCGAACGATTCGCGGAGCGGCGGCGGGCTGAGTTCGAGTTGTTGCACGACGATCTCGCGCGTGGTGGCGGGGATCTGCAGACGGCCATCACCCGGTACGACGTAGTGCGCCCGCAGGTGCAGGTCCTCGAACTCGGGGTAGCGCTGCGGCGGCACGATGGCGCAGCTGGTGGTGAGCACCAGCGCGAGAACGGCCAGGATACGGAGTGGCCGGCGTGGGAACGTCGCCGTGGAGGTCGATTGGTGGGAACTCGGAGCTAGCATGCGGGTATGTCCGGCGGTGTCGCAGTGCGAGCCAATCTACTGTGCGTGACGTGGTCCGCCGCGCAAGGGCATGTCTTCTTGTTCGATATCGAGGCTCGCGAACGGGTGTCGGCGTGGAGCATGCCGACCGGTTCGACCGGTTACTCGGACGCGGCTGGCGTCGCCATGGACGAGAACTTTCATCTCTACGTCGCCGATCCGCACAATCAGCGTGTGCGCCACTTCAGCGTGTTCGGCCGCCATCTCGGGGACTTCGGCCGGGCGCTCCCCGCGACCGGTGACGTCGGTCGCGACCGCGCCGGTGTGCTCGAGCATCCGCGGGCCGTCGCCGTGCACGGTCGCACGCTCGTCGTCGCCGGCGGTGAACGACCGCGGCGGTTCGCGGTGCAGCGCTTCGATCGCAGCGGCAACGCCTTGACGCCGCTGCACTCGGGTGGCGATCCCGAGGCCGAGTTCTCCGCCCCGCACGCGGTGTATGCGGACAGCGCGGGCATCCTCGTCGCCGACACCCTCGCCGGTTGCGTGCAACGCTTCCGACCGGACGGCGCGTTCGTCGCGAGCGTGCCGTGCGCGCCGCGGGGGCACCTCGCGCGGCCCACCGCGGTCGTGCGACGGGCGGACGGCTCGCTGCTGCTCGTCGATCGCGGCGACGACCACGGGCTGCGGGCGGTCGGAGCCGATGGTCGGGCTCTGCCGGTGCCCGGGGACCTGCCTGCGCGTTGCCGCGACGTCGTTGCACTGGCGGTCGACGAAACGTCGCGGCTCTACGTGCTCGATCATCACGGCGAACGCGTGGTTCGCTTCGACACCGAGCTTGCGTTCGACGACGTGCTGGTCGATCTCGCGGAGCATCTCGACGACTACGAGCCCGGTAGGTCCGATTCGTGAGCGAACGCCGCGAGCTCTCGGCGTTCGACATCGGTTGCGTAGTCGTCGGCGGCATCATCGGCGTCGGCATCTTCTTCACGCCGCAGAAGGTGGCTGCCGCCGTGGACAGCTCGGGGCAGGTGATGCTCGCCTGGGCGCTCGGCGGCGTGCTCGCCGTGCTCGGTGCGATCGTGTTCGCCGAGCTCAGTCTCGCCGTGCCGGGTCACGGCGGCATGTTCCGCTACCTGCGCGCGGCGTTCGGCGATCGCGTGGCGTTCCTGTACGGCTGGGGCAACTGGCTCGTCATCCAGTCCGGTGCCGCGGGCATCGTGGCACTGCTGCTCGTGAACTACCTCGAGCAGGCGCTGGGTTGGGCAGGGTCGTGGCCCGAGCCGGGCAAGGTGGCGCTGGCGGCCCTGACCATCGCGCTGTTCGTGGGCCTCAACGTGCTCGGTCTGCGGACCGGCAAGCGGGTGCAGAACGCGCTGACCGTGTTCAAGGTCGCGGCGCTGTCGTGGCTCGTCGGGCTCGCGATCTTCGCGGCGCCCGCAGAACCGGCCGCGGCAGCAGCGGCGGCAGGTAGTGTCGATCTGCATGGCCCCGGGTCGCACGGGGCGCAGCCGCCGGCGGCGGGCGATCGTTCGCTCGTCGCCATGCTCGCGGCCGCGATCCTGCCCGTGTTGTTCGCGATGGGCGGTTGGCAACAGGGTTCGTTCGTCGCCGGTGCGGCGCGTCGGCCCGCGAGCGTCGCGTTGGGCGTTCTCGGCGGCGTGGCCGTTGTCGTAGTGGCCTACATGATGGTCAACGTCGCCTACCTCGAGCTGCTCGGCTTCGAGGGCGCCCGCACGAGTTCGGCGATCGGTGCGGCGGCGGCGGAGGCGGCGATGGGCGAGGTCGGTGGCCGGATCCTTGCCGCGATGGTGGTCGTTTCCGCTGCGGGCGTGCTCAACACGATCTGTCTCGCGCCGCCGTACGTGCTCTACGCCATGGCCCGCGAAGGGTGTTTTCCGGCGCGCTTCGGCCACCTCCACCCGCGGTTCGGTACTCCCGTGCTCGGGGTCCTCGGACAGGGCGCGTGGGCGATCGTGCTGCTCTGGTTGGCGTACGGTGGCATCGTGTGCTGGGGCGATGGCAGCACGATCGCGACGCTTGGATTCGTCTGCACGGGCGTCGTCCATGTCGATTGGTTGTTCTTCGGGTTGTGTGGGGTCGCGCTGCTTCGGCTTCGTCGCCGTGCCGGTCCCGACGCGCCGCGGCGACTGCCCGGCGGCGCGGTCGCGGCCGTCCTGTTCGCACTCGGTGCCGTTGCGGTGACGGTGGGGGCGTTCTACTCCGAGACCGAAGCGTCGTTCGTCGGCACCGGGCTCGTGCTCCTCGGCTGCTTCTTCCTGCCACGCACCCGACAGGTCGGGTGATTGCGTCGACGTTCGAGCAACGCCAGATCAAGAAAGCGTTCTTGCGTTCGAGGTGGCACGGCTGGTAGAAAAGGCGCGTTCGGCGCGGCGGGTCTCTTCGTCCGGTCAGCCACCATGCTCGATTGTTGAAAACCTCTGGAGACTGACTCACAGATCACGTGGACGTGATGGGGAGTCGGCGAACGGGGGCAACGCAGCTGGTGGGGACGAGGAAACGGTTGCGGCGGTGGTTTTGATCTGGAGTCGCGATGCGAAGGATCCAGCACCCGGGCGCCCGCCCCGGTGTTCCTCGTAAGGACTCCGTGCTCTCACTCTCGGAGGGGTTTCTTGGACCGTATCCGCATTCGTGGTGGTCGGCCGTTGGGCGGCCAGGTCACCGTGTCGGGTAGCAAGAACGGCGCGCTGCCGATTCTTGCCGCGTCGCTGCTCGTCGACGGCCCGATTCTGCTGCGCAACATGCCGCAGCTCACGGACATCAAGAACCTGCTGCGGATTCTCGGCCAGCTCGGTGTCGTGCACAACTGGCGGCCCGACGGCTCGCTCGAGATCGAGGCCAAGGACAAGACGCTCTACACGGCGCCCTACGACCTGGTTCGCACCATGCGCGCGAGCTTCGTCGTGCTCGGTCCGCTGTGGGCCCGGCGCGGCGTTGCACGGGTCAGTTATCCCGGCGGCTGTGTCTTCGGCCACCGGCCGGTCGACCTGCACCTCAAGGGCCTGGGTGGCATCGGCGCGAAGATCGACGTTGCCGATGGCTACGTGACCCTGTCGAGTCGCCCCAAGGGCGGCGTCGTCTTCCTCGGCGGCAACATGGGTTCGTCCGTGCTCGGCACGGCGAACGTCGTGATGGCGGCGACGCTGGCGACGGGCACGACCTACCTCGAGTCCGCGGCGATGGAGCCGGAGATCGAGGACCTCTGCAACTTCCTCAACGCCTGCGGTGCCCGCATTCGCGGGATCGGCAGTCACCTGCTCGAGATCGAGGGCGTCGACAGTCTGCGCGGCTGCGAATGGTCGATGATCCCTGATCGCATCGAGGCCGGCACGTTCCTGTGCGGCGCGGTGATGATGAACAGCGACGTGACGGTGCAGAAGTGCAACCCGATGCATCTGCTCGCCGTCATCGACCGCATGCAGGCAGCGGGCGCCGACATCGAGATCGGTCCGGACTTCGTGCGCAATAAGCCGACCGAGTCCGGCAGTCTGAAGGCGGTCGACATCACGACGATGGCCTACCCGGGCTTCCCGACGGATCTGCAGGCGCAGTTCATGGCGCTCATGGCGCGTGCGAACGGCGTCTCGGTCATCACGGAGAAGATCTACCCGGAGCGGTTCATCCACGCCTCGGAGCTCACGCGGCTCGGCGCACGGATTCGACGCGAGGGTCCGAGCGCGATCGTCGAAGGCACCGATCAGTTGCGCGGGGCGCCCGTGATGGCGAGTGACCTGCGCGCGTCGGCTAGCCTCGTGATCGCCGGGCTCGGGGCGCAGGGTGCGACCGACGTCCGCCGCGTCTACCACATCGATCGCGGCTACGAACGGATCGAGCAGAAGCTGCACGCGATCGGCGCCGACATCGAGCGGATCAGTGAAGGCTGAGTGACTGAACGCTGAACGCTGAGTGGTGCGCGCAGGGCGGGCTGCGGCGGGCGCCCGTCTCGCGCGGGTTCTCGGGGCTCGATCGCGTGGCCTTGGGCTGAACCGCGCGCCGCCGGGCGATTCGTGGAGTTCTCGCCGCGCGCTGGGCGTCTCGTGGGGGTGAAACCCGCTCTGCTCGCGACGTTCACGCTCGGCCTCGCCGCGTTCGCGGTGGCCCAGCGCCCGGTGCTTCAGGCGTCCGAGGTGTCGGCCTGGCAACAGCTTCGCGAGTGGCAGCGTCGGCTCGACACCGTCGAGCGCATGGACCTGTTCGTGGCGCGCGGCTACGAGCTGCGATTCTTCGGCTACGACGCTGCGGGCCAGCCAGGTGTCAGCCACAAGTTCGAGTTCACGCGGGATTATGCGAGTCTCGCACTGTTTTGGCCGAGTGATGAGGTCGGGCCCGGGCGCAGGGCGCTGATGGGCAACAGTCTCGGGCACGTCTATCTCGGCGAGCCCCCGCAGGGTGTCGGTGCGAAGGATCGGCAGCCTGGTTTCGCTTCCGTGGTCGGCCAGGGAGCCCCCGAGCACCTGAACAACATGCTGCTGCAGAACGGCGCCGCGATCGACGGCACGCGGTGGCAGCGGGTCGAGGCGCTCGAGGGTGACATCGCGGCGGACATCGAGCGGGATATGCGCGTGCGCGTGGTTCGCACGGACGGTGAAGAGGTGCGCGGGTTCGAGCTCGACGTCATGGCGCCGCGGTTCGGCTGGGATCCGAGTTTCACAGCGATCCAAGGTGAGGGCGCGGTTGCCGCAAACGTCGCGATTCAGCCTGCTGACGGCAGCATCGGCACGGCAGAGGCGCGCGGGGTGCCCGCGCGGGGACTGCGTGCCCGGCTGCGTCACAACCGCGATCGCCTCGTGGCCGTCCTGCGACCGGGTGACGCCCGGATGGTGAATGGCGAACTACTCGTGGTGCTGCGGGACGGTGCGCTGATCCCGGACAAGCTCGCGAACGAACAGGCCTGGGTCGCGGAGGCGCTGCGCCGCTTCCATGAGTTCCAGATGGTGGCGAAGGCCGCGACGAAGATCGATGTCGACGGCGACGGGCTCGGGGAGTTCGGGGCGCCCGATGAAGTCGTGCCGGCGCGCTCCCGGCGGTACCGGCGCGCTCCCGGTGGTCGCTTCGCGTTCAACGGGCACCTGTTCGAGATCAGTCTGCCGGAGACTGCCGACGGCCGGGAGCAGCGCTTCGCGGCGTGGGCGTGGCCCGTCAAGGCGCAGTCACGACACGATCGCGCGTTCGGCATCGACGAGCGCGGGGTCGTGATGTCATGTTCTGCCTCACAGCGGTTCGCGGGTGACGCGAGCCCGGTCACGAGCGCGGCGTGGCAAGATCGATCGTTGCGCTGGCGGCCGATCGAGCCGCGCTGAGCGCTGCCGACTCGATGGCTCTACGACCTGGCGGCCAGCGCCCGGCGAACGGCGGCGATGACGTCGTCGACGTCCTGGTCCGTGAGCTTTGGCGACAGCGGCAGTGACAACGTCTGGTCACCGATCCTGGTAGCGTGCGGGCAGTTCTCGGCGCGGAAACCGAAGCGTTCGCGGTAGACCTTGAAGCTCGGGATCGCGCGATAGTGCACACCGGTGCCGATGTTGTCGCGGTGCAGTCGCATCAGCAGCTCATCGCGATCGATACCGGCACGGCCCTTGTCGACGAGGATCGTGAACAGGTGTAGCGCGTGGCGGTCGGTATCGGGCCAAGGTGCTGGCAGTTCGAGTGGCAGATCGGCGAACGCTTCGAGGTAGCGCTGCCAGATCGCGTGCCGGCGCTGCCACCATGACTCGACGCGTGTGATCTGGTGCATGCCGATCGCGGCCTGCAGGTCCATCATGTTGTACTTGAAGCCGACTTCCTCGACGTCGTAGTGCACGTAGCCGTCGTCGGAGAAGCGCTTCCAGGCATCGGCGGACATGCCGTGCAGCGCCGTGACCTTGACGCGCTGCGCCAGCTCGGCGTCACGTGTCAGGATCATGCCGCCCTCGCCCGTGACGACGTTCTTGGTCGAATAGAAACTCAGCACGCCGAGGTCGCCGAGCGTGCCCGCCGGGCGACCGCGGTAGAGCGTCTCGATCGCGTGGGCGCAGTCCTCGATGACGACGAGATCGTGCTCGCGCGCGATCGCCATGAGCGCATCCATGTCGCACGGGCGTCCTGCGAAGTGGACGGGCAGCAGCGCGCGAGTCTTGCTCGTGATCTTCTCGCGGACGCGTTCGGGGTCGAGGTTCATCGTCGCGGGATCGACGTCGGCGAGTACCGGCACCGCACCGGCGTGCACGATCGCGTTCACCGACGCGCAGAACGTCAGCGGCGTCGTGATGACCTCGTCGCCGGGCTCGAGTCCGAGCACGAGGCAGGACAGGTGCAGGCCGGCCGTGCACGAGTTCACGGCGACCGCATGCTGCACGTTCTTGTAGGCCGCGACGCGCCGCTCGAACTCGGCGACCTTCGGACCGGTGCCGAGCCACGAGTTTTTCAGCGAGTCGACGACCTCGTCGATCTCGGTCTGCTCGATCAGGGGCTGGCCGAAGACGAGGTACGAGTCGCGCATGCTGACAGCAGAACGGTAGCAGCATTCGCGTGTGCTTGCGATTGCGCGGCGACGACTATCGCCGCTCGAAGCTCACGGGGATCGCCGCATGTCGTGGTGCCAGCGTCTCCACGGTGAACTGCCCCCGCCATGGCCCGTGCGAGGAGGTTGTGGCCGGTAGCGATGCGGGTTCGACGGCGACCTCGACGTCGTACGTTCCGAGCGGCAGGAATGCGACCACGCTGGGCGGCGCGTCCTCGAGGATCCGGAAGGTGCCGAGTTCGCAACCGTCGCGGCGGCGGCGCACGATCGCGGTCAGGACGTCGCGCCCGAACCCGGGTACCTGGAGGTGAAGCGCCCGTCGCGTCGCAGCCTCGACGGGCACGGTAAGCCGCGTCGTGCGATCGGCGGCGATCTCGAATGGTTCGCCGTGCACCCAGGTGGAGTTCTCGCCCATTGCGAACAATCGATAGCTCCCGACCGGCAGTCGCTGGCTGCCGTGTCCGGATTCGCGGGCGCCGTAGCGGCGGTCCGCGCGGCCGCCCACGAACGTCACGATCGCCGAGTCGACCAAGGCGCCGTCGGGGCGGCGCAGCTCGTAGTCGAGCCGGCCGCTCGGTCCGCTCGTCAGCGTGCGTTGCACGGCCGCGCCTGCGGCGATGGTGATGCCGCTTCCGTGCAGCGATGGCTGGTCCGGTGCCGTGCTCTCGACGAAGACAGTGTAGTCCCCGGGTGCGAGTGGAGCGGCGGAGAAGCGGCCTCGGTCGTCGGTCCGAGCGGACTCCCAGAGAATGTCCTGGCCGCGTCGGAGGTAGACCCGGCCGTTGGCGATCGGGCGACCAGGGGCAGCCAGGCATTCGCAGGTCAGGCTCGCGGACGGGCGCAGGTGGGCCGCGATCGTCGCGCGGAGTCCCGGCGGTTCCAGCCGGAGCTCGTCGATCGGCTGTTCGTGCCAGACGGGGTCCCCGGGGCCGCGAACGGCCCAGCGCGTGGGGCGATGCGACAGGTCGTTCGTCGGCTGGGTGGAACCCTGGGGGCGCCGCGCGATGCGACAGACCCCGCTCGCATTCGTGACCGCGCGCTGTTCGCCGCGATCGAGTGCGGAGCGCGTCGGGGTGAGCCATCGCACTGACCAGCCCGTGACTGGCGCGCCGTCGTCGAACGTCAACCGCAGCGGCTGCCAGTGCTCGGGTTCCAGCACGAGGATCGCCTCATCCGGCAGCGTGGCGTGTTGCGCCAACGTGATGCTCGCCGACCGATGACCCGTCGCCGCCGCGGCGAGGTAGCCACCGCGCTCGGGAACGTCGAGCGCGAAGTGCCCGTCGGCACCGACCGTGGTGTCGATTCGGTCGTTGGCATCCGTGCCGCGGAACGCGAGGCGCGCATTGCCGATCGGCCGGCCGTCGGGATCGACGATCCGGCCGGTGAGGTGGGCCGTAGTCGGCAGCTCGAGTCGCGTCGTCGTAGTATCGCGGGCCGTGATCGACACCGCCGAGGCGAATGGCCGGTGGCGGGGCGTGCGAACGTGGATCGGATGCTGGCCAGGCGGCAACCAGAGCGGTCCGAACTCTCCCGTCGAGGATGCAATCGAGGTCTGAGTTGGCAGCAGGCACAGTAGCGCGTCGTCCGCGTAGCCCTCTTCGGCATGATTCGGGGCGGAACCGACGACAACGCGGGCGCCTGCTATCGGTCGATCCGCGGCGTCTACGATCTTGCCACGGACTGCACCCGCCGGCTCGAGTCGGAGCGTGAGGTGCGACCCGTTCGGCTCGTGCGGGCGCGGCGGCGCGACGCCGAACGGCGCGATCGCAGCGATCGGAGTGCCGGATGGGACCGCTCGGAGTTCGAATTGCCCGGCTGCGTCGGTCATCGTGACGACGTCACCGGCGAGCCAGATCCCCGCATCGCTGCATGGCCTGCCGGTCGGATCCAGGACGATGCCGGTCAGGTCGTTGCCGCGAACCTGCAGCTCGGCACGGCTCGCGGTAGCAGTGACTTCGCGCGCGGCCAGGCGGTCGGACTGCAGCCGCAGCCCCACGTTCGGCAGCGCTGCGAAGCGCGCGATCCCGTTGGCAGCGGTCACCGCCCGTTCACGGGTTCCGAGCGGGTCCGAGCCATCGAGTCGTTCGAGCCAGAGGCCGACCGCGGGGACGGGCCGCCGTTGACCGTCGTGAACGAATACCTCGAGCGTGCGGTCGTCGGCGATCGCGGCTCGGTCGGAGAGGCGACGCGGCGTGGGCACGTCGGTCGTTGCCGCCTTGGGTCGTGGTGTGGGCGCCGGCACCGGTGTTGCTTCGGACGCAATGCGGCGCGTGGGCGGCGGGGTGTCGGAGGTGTTCCACGCGAGACTGACGGCGGCGAGAGTCACTGCGAGTACCGCCCCCGAGCCCGCGAGCAAACGCCGGCCGATGCGTGGCGCTTCGCCGATCGCCGCCGCCAGGGCCTGGCGATCGGGTGCGAGCAGCAGCGCGAACAGCAGCGGGTGCAGGCCACGCGGGAGCTGGCGGCGCAGCGCGCGCAGGCCACGAAACAGCTGCACGCGAACCGTGGCACGCATGCGGCCCAGGCGTTCGGCGACCTCGACGGGTGACAGCCCCTCCAGCAGGTGCAGTTCGAGCGCCGGTCGATAGTGCTCCGGCACCGCGAGAATCGCGTCGTGCAGGATCGCGAATAGCTCGCTGCGCGCGGCGGAGTCGAGCGGTGACGGGTGTGGTGATTCGGGATCCGCGTGACCCGCGTGATCGCGGTGGTGCTGGGCTCGCGCGGCCTGATGGCGGGCGCGCCGCGCCTCGGCACGCACGTGGCTCGCCACCTTGCGCGTCAGGATGCCCTGGAGCCACGGCAGCAGCGGGCGGTTGCGGTCGAAGTCACGGGCCCTTTGCACCGCGGTCACGAGCGATTCGTGCACGAGGTCTTCGACGCGATCGTCGGGTACCCCGAACCGCCGTGCGAAGCTGCGCAAGCGCGGCGAGCATCGCCGCATCAGGCGTGCCAGGGCACCTTCGTCGCCGTCATCGAGGAAGCTGAGGAACAGCGCCTCGGGCGAGTTCTGCTCGTCCGTCGGCGGTCGATGCGGCGGGCGGTTCGGGGTGTCCGGATTCGGCACGGC
Source organism: bacterium (assembly GCA_024743115.1). Taxonomy (GTDB): domain Bacteria; phylum Planctomycetota; class UBA1135; order UBA1135; family UBA2386; genus JAGQRA01. The sequence continues at coordinate 144,601 of JANSXC010000002.1, forward strand.
GAGTCTCAGCGTGCGGCTACTGGGTGACCGTAACCATCACGGGTTCGGAGGCCGCGATGGTCGGATAGTACGTGAACCACGCGAAGTTCACGGTGATTCCGATCATCGACGCGGGCAATCGGACCTGCGTGTCGAACGTCGCGGTCGCGGTGCCGTTGGCGCTCAGGGTGCCGAGGAACCCGGGTAGTTGCCCTGAGATCGCGGCGTTGGCCGTGATACCGAGGAACGCATCGGGGACGAGTGGCAGCGTCACACTGGTGCCGCCGAGCGGGATGCCGGGCGTCGTGCCGTTCATCGAACCGAGCAGCAGGTAGTTGTGGTTGGCCAGGGTCTGATCGCCGGCGAGGCGGAAGGTCATGACGGAGCGCTGGCCCGCGCGGAGGTTTTCGAGGTCGACGGACAGGCCGTGGTCCGCGACGCGTTCGCGGACGAGGAAGTTGTCGATGTACATCGCGTCGTTGCCGGCATTCGCGATCGTGAACTGCGTGAACCCGTGGGCGGCGAGGTTGGCATACACTCCGGTCGGCACGCCGGTCGCGATGAGTGCGCCATCGAGGTAGAGCGCGGTGGTGTTGCCGAAGATGTCGACGACCGTGCGCGCGTGGTGCCAGGCGTCGCGCGTCACGTAGTGTCCGGACGGCGTCCAGACACGGTTGCTGGTCGTCAGGTAGCAGACCTCGTTGTCCGCCTGGATGTCCCAGAGGAACTGCGCCGACTGCGGGTGCGGCGCAGGTTGGGTGTAGAAACCCCAGGATGCGGAGTGCTGACTGCTCGAGGTCAGGTAGAAGTCGAACTCGACCTCGATGACGCCGGTCGTGAGGTTGAAGAGCGCGTTGCGCCGAAGTTCACCGAAGCTGCCGGGCGCCATCTGACCGGCGTCCCAGACGACGGCCTGCTCACCGGTGCGCACCCGACCCGTCTGCACGCTCGCGGCGGCGAAGTTCGGGTTGCCGGCGCGAATGCTGTCGAACAGGATCCAGCCGTCCTGACCGCTCCACATCGACATTCCCGGCATCGCACCGAGGGCGTAGCGCGGCGCCTCGAAAGACTCAGCAGAGAACGGACCGTTCGTCTGAGCCCAAGCGGCGGGCGAGGAGAAGAGGAGCGCGGCGGGGAGCGCGAGAGTTGCCGCGAGCGGGCGCACGGCGTGGAACAGGGTGTGCATCGTGAAGAACCGGATGGGATCGCTGGCCGCCATGCGGCCGGGAAGCGGGGGCCTGGCAGTTGGCCTCGCCGGCCGGTTCTGTTTCCACTTCTTCGAGAATCGTCTTCGGGAATCGCAGCGCGGGCCGCGGCCTCACGCGCCGGCGAGCACGAGCGGGGACGGTATGCCGTATGCCGACAGCAGCCGCTGGCCGTAGCTCGCAGCGTCGCGACCGACGGCGATCTGGTCGCGCCACGCTTCGTCGCCGCGGCCGCTCCAGCGTTCGTGGGCGCTGTCGATCGCCGCGCGGAGCGCGGGCAGGTCCAGCGGATCGACGTAGTCCGCGTGCAGACCGAAGACCTCTTCGGCGCCGACACCGCGAGCCAGCACGAGCTCGCAGCCTGCCCGGGCGGCGAGGAGCGGCACGACGAACGAGCTCGGGGCGTTTGGCAGCCAGGCGCAGACCGCGCTGCGTCGCATGGTTGCGGTGAGCGCGCCGGGCGTGCGCGGGCGCGGCAGCGTCCGGAACTCGAAGTCCGCGCGGGCGGCCGTCGTCGCGTCGCCGTAGGGCAGTGCGGCGGGGCCGCAGAGTGTGAGGGGCAGGTCGGTGCCTCGCATCGCGAGCACGAGCGGCAGATGGTTGCCGAGCAGATCCCGCGGCCCGACCTGTAGAACGCCGGCCGTCGGGACGGTCGCGGCGGCGGCGGCGGCGGCGGGCAGGTCGACCCCCTCCGGGACGCAGATCGCCGAACGAGTGCCGGGGAACCGCGTGCCCAGCCAGTCTGCCTCCTCGGGTCGATGGACGATCCAGGTGTCGGCGAGTGCGAGCGTTCGCCGTTCGTAGTCGTCGGACCCGTCGAACGGCTCGTGGGGCAGTCGTCGATCGGTCTGACCCTCCAACGTGACTTTGCCAGCAGCTGCCGCCGCGAACAGGGCGTCGAGCTCAGGTCCCGGCGCTTGGAAGTAGCTGCCCACGAGTTGGCCGATCCAGTTCGCCGTCTCGGGGTTGGCGGTGAGGCTCGAGAGCACGATGCGAACGTCGGGGTTGGTCGCGCGGGCGCACTGCAGGCGACCGAGCAGGGTGTCGGCCTGGCCGAGGCCGAACGCATGCACCGCATCGAATGCTGTCGCGTCGGGATTCAGCGTGCGATCGACCACGACCTGGGCGCCCGCGCGGCGCAGCGCGGTAACGGCGTGATCGCACGCGAGCGTGGCGTAGAACTCCGCGGCGTCGGCCGGGGGCAGCACGAGGATGCGTGGACCACTGCCGAGCGGGTCGAGTGTCCCGTCGAGGGCCGGCTCGCTGGTGGCTGTATCGGTGGGCCGGTCGAGCTCGATCGCCGGGGCGATCATGCGTGCCCAACGGCGGGCCTGGGTCGCGCCTTCGCGGTTGCCGTCGCGCAGCCGGAAACGTGCAAGAGTCACGAGCGCGTCGGCGCGCGACGTCGCGAAGTCCTCGAGCTGGCGGACGAGGTCCGGTGCGATGCGCTGTCGCGGATCGTCGAGCGTTTCGCTCACGACCTTCACAAGGTCGTCGAAGAACGGCGTCAGGGGGCCGGGGTCGACCTGCATCAGGCTGCGGCGGCGGGCGATACGGCTCGAATGGGCGGTCTCCTGGGCGGCGCGCGGCAGGCGCGGTGGTGGTTCGGCGGGCGGTTCCGTGAGGCGCGCACGCAGCGCCGTGGTGTCGCCGTCGGCCGGCAGGAAGCGGCCGTCGATCGACAGGTCGATGCCGCGTTCGAGTCGCTCGAAGTGATCGCCGCCCCATTTCGCATTCGACTTGTTGCGATTGGCGGCCAGGTTCGCCAGCGATGCCGGGGTGCCCTGACGGCCTGCCGTGATGAGATGGTGCACGCTCGTGCTACCGTCGTAGAGGATCTCGTAGCCGCGCACCGCGGCCGCGACCTGGTGATCCCATTCGTCGAACTGGCTGGGGGAGAAGCGTGGATCGAGCAGGCCGATCGTCGCAAACACCGAGCGGCGGTAGACGTTGCAGCAACCGCGCAACGTGGTCACACGGGCCAGTCCCGAGGCGCGTTCGTGCTGCTCGGTGTCGAGCGGCAGGTCGCTCGGCCACTGGCGTGACGGTCCCGCTTGCAGCGCGGGGGATTCGGACTCCGAGAAGATCTTCGGGCCGACGATTCCCGCGAACGGGCGCTGGTGGAACCGTGGGATCAGGCGCTCCAGCCAGTCGGGCGCGACCATCGTGTCGTCGTCGATGCGCGCGACGATCTCCGCACTGCCGCGTTCGATCGCGAGGTTCAGGGCCTGGGCACAGCCGACGTTGAGTCGCAGTTGCTCCACGTGGATCGGGAATGGGAAGCTCGCGCGCAGGCTGTCGAGATACTCGAGCGTGCCATCGGTGCTGCCGTTGTCGGTGATCCAGATCCTGACGTCTTGCCAGCGCGTCGCGGCCAGGTGCGCCATTGCGCGCGGCAGCACGGTCATGCTGTTCCAGGTCGGAAAGCAGACATCGACCGCGGGGCGTTCGGGCAGGTCTTCGCGGAGCGCTTCGCCGATCTGCCAGCAGATTCGGGTATGGCCATAGCGTCGGCGGATCTCGTGCAGGTCGGGCCCGTTCGGGTCGAAGCCCCACTTCCGAGCGAAGTGGGCGAGCGCGGAGTGCCGCAGCTCCTCATGCTGCGCCAGAGTCGATTCGAGCTGGCCGCTCGGTTCAGTGGTCGGTCCGGTGAGTGGCGTCCGGCGTCGTGTGAAGTGGACGCCGCGTACGCCGCGTTCGACGAGCACGCGAAAGCCGTGGTAGCGCGCGAGCAGGCAGAAGTCGTCGTCGTCAACGAATACCGGATCGAACGCCGGGTCGAGCCCCTGCGTCGCGTCGAGCACCGCACGGCGGATCAGGCAGAGCTCGCCACTGACGCTGTCGACCTCGGTGGCCTGGGGCGACTCGTCGCGGTCGTCCTCGAGCCAGCGTAGGTCGCTCCATTCGCGCGCAATGCCGAGCCCGGTGATGATTCGGCGACCGCAGCTCTGAATCCGGCCACTCGCGAGCGTGATCTTCGCGCCGACCACTCCAGTGTTCGGATCGTCGATCATCGCCGCATGCAGCCGCTGTAGCCAGTCGGGGCGGTCCGGTAGCACGTCGCCGTGGAGTCGAACGACGTCACGGCGCTCGGCGGCTTCGAAGCCGGCGTTCAGCGCGGAGGCTCGGCCGCTGCCCGGTCGTTCGATGAGTGTCAGTCGCGGTTCGCCCGGAGCGGGTGAACGGACCTCGGCAGCCTGGCGCAGAATGGCGAGTGAGCCGTCGGTTGACCCGCAGTCGACCGCGATGATCGTGAGGTCGGGCCAGTCGGTCGCTGCCAGGGTGCGCAGCAGACCCGGGAGTGTCGCGCCGTGGTTGAGGACGGGCACGACGACGGCGACTGGGGGGCGGATCACGCGTGACTCGGCGTCGGCGAGGCGGGGCGAGCGGGATTCGCGCGCATTGGCGGGGCGCTGATGGTGGTCGCGCCGTCGCCCGTCGGGCGCGGCAGTTGGAGGTCCTGGCCGGCGAACCGGCGCGCCCAGCGCTGCATCGCGTCCGCGAGCTTGACGAGGTAGCCGTCGTCCTTCGTACGGCCTTCGCGCTCGATCGCCGCGGCGAGTTGGCGGTAGCAGTCGACGACGGTCGTGCCTGTCAGCAGCGTTTCGTCCACGAGACGCCACATCGTTTCGTTGCGTTCCATCCCCGGAGCTTCCTTGCGCAGGTTGCTCCAGACGTTCGACGCCCGGGCGTGATGCACCGTCGGAGAACCGCTGTTGATCGCGTAGCCGAGATGGTCGCAGATGCGTTTGCTCAGCAGGCCGGCCCAGATGTCGCCGAAGCGATCCACGCCGTGATCCCGCCCCATGAGCAGGAAGTACAGCGCGGGCGTGATCTCCGGCCGCCATGCGAGGTTCATGCCGCACATCGGGTAGTAGTGCCCGCGCGGGATCGTCTGATCCACGGGCTCGACTGCGGTCGGGTTGCGCAGTTGCTGTAGTTGCGTGACTGCGTCGTAGTCGATCACGTGCTCCCAGAGCCCGTGGTTGATCACGCAGCGTTGCTGGCGTTCGCGCGCCTCGTAGGGCACGCCGCGCGGGATGGTTCCGCTCGTCGTCGAGACCCAGGCGTCGTGATTGCCGCCCGATTCGAGGCGCTGCCAATGATCGTCGAGGAAGCCGATCGGCGACGCCGAATTGGGCAGGCAGTCGTCGTCGAGCGTGACGATCATGTCGGGCTTTCGCGTCCACGCATCGTGGTAGCCGAAGCTGCGAACGCAGTCCGTGCGCCGCGGCACGATCCAGCTGTCGTCCCCGAACCGTTCGTCGATGTCGCGCCAGCTGTAGTGCGAGAGGCGGGCCTCGGTCGACAACTCGAACGAGGGTTCCGGGTTGTCTTCGACGACGACGAGTTCGATGCGATCGCTGCGCGCGAACTCGGGCTCCCAGGCGTCGAGGAAACGCTGCATGCAGTCCTGTCGCACCGTGGGCACGACGATCACGATGTGGGGTTGGGCGGTCATGGGGACTCCTTGGGTCCCGTCGTATCGGCGTGTGCGCGACGCGCCCTGGATGAGGGAGATCCCTCAGGGCGTGATCTTGCCGCGCCGAAACCCCAGCCAGGCGACGACCAGTGCTGCAAACCACGACAGCACGCGGTCCGCGAAGCCCTTGGCGAAAATTGCCGGCAGGTAGAACGCCACGATCGCGTAGCCGCCGCCGACGAGCATGGCTGCGAATGCCCAGTAGGGTGGCACGGGGCCGCAGAACAGTCGCACGAGCAGCAGCGGGCCGAACGCCGAACCGAGCGCGGCCCAGGCGAAGAGCACGTTCGAGAACACGTTCTTTTCGATGAGGAGCGCTGCGATCAATGCGCCGATGCCGATCGTGAGCACGGTGATGCGCGCGGCGATCAGCGCGCCGCGTTGGGAGCCACGGAAGAACGGCAGATCGTGGGTTACGCAGCTCGCGCAGACCAGCAGCTGGCTGTCGACGGTGGACATGATCGCCGCGAGTACGGCGGCGACCACGATGCCGTCGACGAGCGCGGGGAGGAGATTCTGACTTGCGACGAACAGCGCGTCCTCGTGCTCGCCGACGGCGACCGGGAATGCGGCGCGCACGGTCCAGCCGACGGCGAGCATGCCGATGTAGAGGATGACGGCCCAGCCGATCCCGACCGCGCGAGCAACCTTCATCGAGGCATCGGGCGCCATGCCCATGAACTTGTTGAGCGCGTGGGGCTGGCCGGGATAGCCGAGCCCGATTCCGAGCAGGGCCAGCGCGAACCCGGCAGCGACGAGCCCCTCGCGCGTTCCGAAGGCCGTGGCGTAGCCCGGAGTCTCGACCGCCTCGATGGCGGTGACGAAGCCCTCGAAGCCACCGAAGTGCGCGATGCCGGCGACGGGCAGTAGCACGGCGACTGCGGCCATGAGCACGCCTTGGATCGTGTCGGTCAGACTGACCGCCAGGTAGCCGCCGAGCAGCGTGTAGAGCACGGTGATCGTCGCACCGATCACGACGCCCGTTGTCGGCGACACTCCGAAGGCATGGCGGAATGCGCTCTCGGCGGCCTGCATCTGGGAGGCGACATAGGTCAGCAGCGAAGCGAGCGTGAGCAGCGTCGCGAACCCGACGACCAGCGCGCGGCCGCGCGGGCCCGGTGGGCCGGCGAGGAACTCGGTGACGGTTACGGCGTCACCGGTCGAGTCGCGCAGGCGCGGTGCGACGAGCAACCAGTTGATCAGGAAACCGCCGAGAACCCCCGGCAACACCCAGATCGCGGCCAGGCCGTGCAGGTAGGCAAAGCCCGTCACGCCGACGAGACTCCAGGCCGAGGACGAACTCGCGTTGGCCGCCAGCGCCGCGACCCACGGTCCGAGCGTGCGGCCACCGAGGTAGAACCCGGCCGAATCCTGCGTGCGACGGTGGGCGATCCAGCCGAGCAACATCACGCCGATCAGGTACGTGAAGAGCGCGATGAGGATCGCCGTTTCGCGAGTCATGGCGCGAGACTACCATTCGGACGTTCCGGAGGAACCATGTCCGACAACGCCCCGAGTTCCGATCACGCGGCGAACGATCGCTTCGCCGCTTATCTCTCGCGCCGCGCCGTGCTCGAGGATCCGTTCGTCGAGCTCGACCTGAGCCACGCCGGGCTCGACGATCGCGCGCTCGCGGAGCGCGAAGCCGGTCTCCAGCGCGCGCTCGACGCCATGGAACGGCTCGAGAGCGGTGAGATCGTCAACGTCGACGAGAATCGCATGGTCGGCCATTTCTGGCTACGGGCGCCGGGGCTCGCGCCGCTGCCCGAAATCGAGCAGGGCATCCTGGCGGCGTTGCAGGACGTCGAGGCGTTTGCCGACCGGGTGCACAGCGGCGCGCTCGCGCCGCCCGAAGGCGGTGCTTTCACCAAGGTCGTGCTCTGTGGCATCGGCGGGTCGGCGCTCGGACCGATGCTGCTCGCCGACGTCTTCGCGCGTGCCGATCAGCCGATGACGCTCACCGTGCTCGACAACACGGATCCCGACGGGATCGCGCGTGCGCTGGGTCAGCTCGGAACGCTGCAGGATGCGCTGGTCATCGTGATCAGCAAATCGGGCGGTACCCCGGAGACCCGCAACGCGATGCTCGAGGTCGAGCGCGCGTGCCGCGAGCAGAGCATCGCGTTCGCCGCACGCGCCATCGCGATCACCACGCCCGGGTCGAAGCTCGCGCAGCGAGCGGAGAGCGAGGGCTGGGTCGCCCAGTTTCCGATGTGGGACTGGGTCGGCGGCCGCACGTCGGTGCTGTCCGCCGTCGGGCTGCTGCCCGCGGCGCTGCTCGGCCTCGATCTGCGGGCGTTGCTGGCGGGCGCCGCAGCGATGGATGACGCGACGCGGCGGCGCGAGACGGCGGACAATCCGGCGGCGTTGCTGGCGGCGTTCTGGCACGTCGAAGGCAACGGCAGGGGCGAACGTGCGATGGTCGTGCTGCCCTACAAGGATCGGCTGATGCTGATGTCGCGCTACCTGCAGCAGCTCGTGATGGAGTCACTGGGCAAGGAACTCGACCGCCGGGGGCGTAGCGTCGAGCAGGGGCTCGCGGTCTACGGCAACAAAGGCTCGACGGACCAGCACGCGTACGTCCAGCAACTGCGCGACGGCGTGCACGACTTCTTCTGCGTCTTCGTGCGCGTGCTACAGGACGGGGGGGCGCGGGGCGAACCGCTCGAGGTCGAACCCGGGGTCACGACGGGTGACTACCTCGACGGCTTCTGGCAGGGCACGCGCACGGCGCTCACCGAGAAGGGCCGGCACTCGGCGACGATCGCGCTCGACTGGCTCGACGAACGATCGCTCGGGGCGCTGCTGGCGCTGTTCGAGCGGGCCGTTGCAATCTATGCCGAACTCGTCGATGTCAATGCGTTCCATCAACCCGGCGTCGAGGCGGGCAAGAAGGCGGCGGCCGTCGTGATCGACCTGCAGCAGCGTCTGGTCGCGGCACTCACGGCTGCGCCAGTCGACGTTCGCGGGCTGGCGGCGCTCGTCGGTGCGGATCCGGCCGACTGCTGGCCGATCCTGCAGCATCTCGCCGCCAACCGGCCCGATATCGAGGTTGCGCAGGGGCATGACCCGGCGGCTGCGAGGTTCCGGCGCGCGTGAGAAGTTTCGTGGGCTTGGGCGTGCTCACCGGTTTGCTGGCGGCCGGCTGCAGCGCTTTGCCGTCTGATGCGCCAGCCGAGGGGCGGCCCTCGGTCGGCGCGCAGACCGGCGGGTCATCCCCGTTCGGCGGCGAGTTCGCCATCGCGTTCGTCTTCGAGCCCGCGTTGCCGGCGCCCTCGCGCTTCGTCGTCGTTCACGAGTCGGGGCTCTTGCGTGAGTGCGGCTCCGGGCGGACGGGGTGCGAAGTTCGGTTGCCACCAGGCCCCGCGACGCTCTGCTATGAGTTGAACGGTGAGCCGGCAGAGTTCGTGTTCGTCGCCGAGAAGTCGCGCGAGTTCGTGATCAAGGCTCCGTCTCCCGGCCTGTCGGGATCTGGCGAGGCTCGGCGATGAACCTGCGGGTCGTCGCGCGCCTGCTCGCAGGCTTCACCCTGTTTTTCACGCTCTCGATGCTGGCGCCCCTGGTGCTGTCGTTCTTCGAGGCCGCGGACGAGCGGACGACCGTGCCGTTTCTCGGTGCGATCGGGATCGGACTGGGGCTCGCGGGCATCTTGTTCGGGATAGGCCGAGACAGCGGCGGCAACGTCTTCCGCAAGCAGGGGCTCGCGATGGTCGGCCTGTCGTGGTTCCTCGCCGGCGGCCTCGCGGCGGTGCCGTTCGTCTGGTCGGGTTCGATTCCGTCCTTCGTCGATGCCTACTTCGAGAGCATCAGTGGTCTCACGACGACCGGTGCCACGGTGCTGGGGACGGACAACCGCGAGATCGAATCGCTCGCGCCGAGCATTCTGCTGTGGCGCTCGATGCTGCAGTGGATGGGGGGCATCGGCATCGTGCTCGTCTTCATCGTGCTGTTGCCGAGCGTCGGGGTGACCGGCAGTCGATTGCTGTCGTCGGAACAGGTCGGAGTCGCGGACGAGAGTCTGCGGCCGCGCCTGTCGCAGCAGGCGCGACGGCTGTTCCAGCTCTACGTCGGCCTCACGTTGGCTGCGCTACTCGGCTACTGGGTTGCCGGACTGGGGCTGTTCGATGCCTTGTGTCACGCGATGACTACCCTCGCGACGGGTGGATTCTCGACGCACAACGTATCGGTGGGCGGCTACCGCAACCTCGCCGTCGAATGTGTCGCGATCTGTTTCATGTTCCTCGCGGGCTGCAACTTCCTGCTCATGTTGAGCACGATGCTGCGGAAGCCCGGATCCTCGGGGTCCGTGCTGCACCGCGTCGAGTTCAAGGTCTACCTGCGCATCACCTTACTCGTGACGCTGGGGATCACCCTGTCGCTGTGGCTCTGGGGGCAGCCGTTGCGCGACGACAGTCTGGGCACGACCCACCTCTACAGTGACTTCTGGCGCTGTTTGCGCGACGGTGCGTTCCAGACCGTCAGCATCCTGACGTCGACGGGTTATGCGAACGCCGACTTCGAGAACTGGCCGAAACCCGCGCTCTACCTGCTCTTCGTCTGCATGTTCGTCGGCGGTTGCACGGGTTCGACGGCCGGTGGCTTCAAGGTGCTGCGCGGGATCGTCTGTGCCCGGCTCGGGGGTTACTCGCTGCGGCACTTCGTGCGGCCGCGCAGCGTCGAGAAGCTGCGCGTCGGTTCCGAGGTGATTCCCGATCGCATCGTCTCCGCGGTGCTCGGACTGCTCGTCCTGTGGTTGGCGACGGTCGCCGTCGGGGCGCTGATCCTCGATCTCGACCCACGGCTCGATCTGATGTCGGCTATGACCGCGAGCGTCAGCATGATGGGATGCATCGGTCCGGCATTCGGTGAGGTCATCCAGGGCGAGCCCGGTACGTTCGAGCTCGTCGGTGCGATCGACCTCGGGCCCTACTCGGGCTACGGCGAACTGCACTGGTGGGCCAAGCTCACCATGTCGCTCCAGATGGTGCTCGGCCGGCTCGAGATCCTCGCCCCGCTTGCGATCCTGACGCCGCGGTTCTGGCGGCGGTAGCCGGGGCCGCGGAGCGGGCGGGCCGGAAAAAAGCCGGCGACCGAGACGCGCGCGCGTCCCGGCCGCCAACGATTGCACAATGCAGAGAGGGCTTCCTTGCAGACGCAAGGGCGACAAATGCGCGAACCTGGCCGGGACAATCCGAAGAATTCCGAGGGCGGCCGTCAGGTTGTCGTAGGTGGCTCTTGCATACGGTGTTGTGCCGATCTTGCGTGCGCGGTCAGGCCCTCCATCCGGGCGAGCCGGGCCACATCCGGTGCCAGAACGCCGGGCTCGTCGAGTTCGAGGAACGTCAACGGGCGAAGGAACGTCAGGACCGACAGCCCCGCCTGGAAGCGCGCGGTCCGCGCGGTCGGCAGGACATGGTTGGGGCCGGCGCCGTAGTCGCCAAAGACCTCGGCGGAAGCGCTGCCGATGAAGAGACCGCCGTACGCAGTGAGGCCGGCACGCAGAGCGGTGGGGTTCTCGACACAGAGTTCGAGGTGCTCGGGGGCGAGTCGGTTGCTGACCGCGACCGCGGCCGCGAGATCCTCGACGAGAATCGCGCGGCCGTGCCGGGCGAGCGCGGCGCGGGCGGTCGGCGCGGTGTCGAGCGTGGCGAGCTGACGCTCGAGCTCGACGTCGACGGCATCGGCGAGCCCGGGTGACGGTGTCGCGAGAATCGCGCCGGCATCGGGGTCGTGCTCGGCCTGCGCCAGCAGGTCGGCGGCTACCGTGGCAGGGTCCGCAGTTCGGTCCGCGATCACGAGGAGTTCGCTCGGGCCGGCGAGGCCGTCGATGCCGACCTCACCCGTGAGATGTTTCTTGGCGGCGGTGACGAAGCGATTGCCCGGTCCGACGACCACGTCGGCGGCGGGGGCGAGCGTGCCGAACGCGAGCGCCGCGATCGCCTGTGCGCCACCGACCGCGAGGACCTGATCGACGCCGGCGATGGCCGCTGCCGCCAATGTCACCACGGTCGGCTTCGGCGACGCGAGGGTGATCGTCTCGACTCCGGCGACGCGGGCCGGGATCACCGTCATGAGCACCGAGGAGGGCAGCGGATAGCGGCCGCCGGGCGCGTAGGCGCCGGCCGCCGCGATCGGCATCCAACGATGGCCGGCGACGCCGCCTGGCACCGGCGTCGTCAGCGGCTGCAGGCCGTCGCGTTGCGCGGTCGCGAAGTGCTCGATCCGCGCGGCCGTGCGTTCCAGCACCGCGCGGTCGGCAGCCGGCAGACCATTTCGTGCCGCGATCAGCGCGGGGCGTTCGAGGATCAGCGGTGCTCCGGGGCGCAGATCACCGAGCCGTTCGGAGTGCTCGCGAACGGCAGCGGCGCCGCGGTCGCGAACGTCCTCGACGATGCGAGCTGCGGTTGCCAACGCGTCCGGATCGACGGGTACTGTGTTGGTGGTGCCGAGTTGATCGGGTCGGACCCGACGCAGCAGAAGTGGTGGAGTCATCGCGACTCCTTGTCGCGGCAGGGTCGCCGCGAGACGCGGCGTTCGCGGCGGTCGAGTTCGCGCGCGACGTGCGCGAGCGACGCGTCGGCGGCCGCGAGACGGGCGAGAGTGAAGTACAGCAGATCGGCGGCTTCGTGCACGACGTCGGCGTCGGTCGCGCCGAGTTCCTCGGCTTCTTCACGGAGCTTGCTCGCGAGCAGTGCGGGGTCGCGCAGAAGTCGCGCGGTGTTCGAGCCGTCGGGCGCGGCGTCGCGCCGCGCCGCGAGTCGCCGTGCGAGCCGTGCGAGTCCGCGGTCCTCGCCCCAGCAGGTCCGGGTGTCGAGGTGGCAAAAGCCGTTGCCGTGCTGTCGAACCACGAACCGCACCGCGTCGCGATCGCAGTCGAGTTCGACCCGCAGCAGTTCCTGGTGGTTGCCCGAGGTGGCGCCCTTCTCCCAGAGACCGCGCTTGCGACTCTCGTAGACCCCCCGTCGAGCGGCGATGGCGCGCCGCAGGCTGCGGGCGCTCGACCACGCGAGCCCGAGCGCCGTTCCGAGTTCGTCGGTCACCACCGTCGGCCAGAGACCGTCGGATCGATCGCTCGTGAGCGGAGCCGCGATGGCGTCGCCGAGCTCGAGGTCGCCGCGGTAGAGGGCCATCCCGACCTGTGCGTCGGCACCGAGGCGGTCGAGTTCGGCGATCTCGGCCGCTGTCGTCACCCCGCCAGCAATCGTGACGCGGCAGTCGCCGGCGGCTTCGACGGTAGCCTTCGCACGCTCGAGATCCGTGCCGCCGAGGCGCCCCTCCCGTTCGACGAACGTCACGAGGAATCCGGCACAGGAAGACCGCAGCTGCGCGATCCGTTCGAGCAGCTGGGTGCCGCTGGATGTGCGCCAGCCGTGCGTCACGACTTCGCCGCCCTTCTCGTCGAGGGCGACGAGCACGCGTTCGCGCGGCAGTCGCCCCAGGAGTTCCGGGGTCGCGGCGGTGCCGAGGATGATCTGGCGAGCGCCGGCATCCAGCCATGAGCAAGCGGTCTCATAGCTGCGAATGCCGCCGCCGACGCGTACGTCGGCGCGGTCGCAGAGCGCCCTGGCGAGCTCGCGGTTGTCGCCTTCGCCGCGGGCGCCATCGAGGTCGATCACGGCGACGTCGCCCGCGAGTGCGAAGCGTTCGAGCCAGGGCTGCGGGTCGCCCGCGTCGATCGCGAGCTCCTCACCGCCGACGAGCTGGACCGCGCGCCCACCCTGGAGGTCGATCGAAGGCACGATCATCGCCGGATCTCCACGCCGGTGTCGGCGAGTTCGGACTTGATCGCGTTCACCGTGGTATCCCCGTCGTGCAGCATCGATGCCACGAGCACCGCGCTCGCGCCGGCACGAATCGCTGCGGTGAGGTCGCGTGCCGTCGCGGCGCCGCCGGAGGCGATGACGGGCACCGTACAGGCCTCGCAGATCGCACGGATGAGTTCGAGGTCGTAGCCCGTGCGGGTGCCGTCCCGATCCCAGCTCGTGAGCAGGATCTCGCCGGCGCCGGCCGCAGTCGCTGCCGTGGCCCATTCGAGCGCGGAGCGGCCGGTGCGGACGCGGCCGCTCTGGACGACGACTTCGAACTCCGGAACTTCGGGTTCGGGCGTGGCGCCCCCCTGGGCAGCGGGGCGGGCGGCGTCGAGGGCGAGCACGGTGCACTGCGTACCAAGTCGCGTGCTGATCTGAGTGAGCAGCTCGGGGCGTTGCACGGCGGCCGTATTCACTGCGACGCGATCGGCGCCGGCCGCGAGCAGTCGCTCGGCGTCCGCGATCGTGCGGACACCGCCGCCGACCGTGAGGGGGATCGTGAGGACCTCCCGCACGCGGCGCACCGTATCGAGCGCGGCCTCGCGGCCCTCCGGCGTTGCCGAGACGTCGAGTAGAACGAGTTCGTCCGCTCCGTCGGCATCGTACCTGGCCGCCCGTTCCCGCGGATCGCCCGCATCGCGGAGGCCTTGGAAGCGAACGCCTTTGACGACGCGACCGTCGCGGCAGTCGAGGCAGGGAATCAATCGGGGCAGGACCATCAGACGGTCTCCAATGCAGTTTCGAGCCAGCGGCCGAGTAGCCGCTGGCCATAATCGCCCGAGATCTCGGGGTGGAATTGGCAGGCGAGGACGGCGCCGCGCGCGAGTGCGCTGACGAATCGGGTCCCGTAGTTCGTGGTGGCCGCGGTCCAGCCCAGCGGCGCGGACTCGAGGCAGTAGGTGTTGGCGAACACCGCCAATCCCGCTTCGAGTGCGCCCGTGCCGTTCGGCTCGACGTGGTTCCAGCCGAGTTGGGGCACGCGCACGGTGGCGGGCAGCCGGGTGATCGTGGCGTCGAGGATGCCGAGGCCCGTGACGCCCGGGCTCTCCGCGCTGCCGCGAGCGAGTAGTTGCAATCCGAGACAGATCGCCAACGTCGGGAAGCCGGCGCGTATTCGGTCGCGGAGCGGCGCGACGAGGTCGAGTTCGCTTAGTCGTTGCATGCCGGCGCCGAACGTTCCGACCCCGGGCAGCACGACTGCCGCCGCGCTGGCGATCGCCGCTTTGTCGTCGCAGAGGCGGGGGTTGGCACCGAGGCGCCGGAACGCGGCCTCGACCGACGCGACGTTGGCGATGCCCGTTGGCACGATGAGGACGTCGGTCATGCCAGGACTCCCTTCGTGCTCGGCAGCGTGGCACCGTCCGTTCTCACGGCCGTTCGCAACGCCACCGCCACCGCCTTGAAGGCGCTTTCGGCGCGGTGGTGGTCGTTGGCCCCGGCGAGCGTCGTGACGTGAAGTGCCATGCGCGCGGCAATCGCAAGCGACTGGAAGAAGTGGGTGAGGTTCTCGGTCGCACACGTTCCGAGCATCTCGCGGCGGAGGCCGAGCGCGATCTCTGGCCAGGGGCGCCCGGCGAGATCGACGACGGCCCGGGTCAGCGCCTCGTCGAGCGGCACGTAGGCCGAGCCGAAGCGCGTGACGCCGCGACGATCCCCGAGGGCTTCGTCCAGGGCCGCGCCGAGTGCCAGGGCGCAATCTTCGATCGTGTGGTGGTCGTCGACTGCGACATCGCCCTCAGCGTCGAGGTCGAGATCGAAACGCGCGTGCATGGCGAGCGCGGTGAGCATGTGATCGAAGAACGGCAGGCCGGTGGCGATATTGCTCGCCCCCGAGCCGTCGAGGTCGAGGCGGAGCCGGATTCGGGTCTCCTTGGTTTCGCGGCGGATCGCCGCGACACGTTCGTGGGTCGGGTTCATGGCAGGATGCTCTCGAGTTCGGGCGTGGCGGTGAGATTGATGGCCGCGCGGTCGTCGGGCGGGCCCACCGCGATGGGCAGGACGCCGGCGCCGCGGGCGGCCTCGTGGTCGTCGACCGTGTCGCCGAGCATCCAGGCGCTGGTTGCGCCCAACGCGTCGAGTGCGCGCTGCACCGGTCGGGGGTCGGGTTTGAGGGGGGCGTCCTCGCGGCAGATGACCGCTGCGAAGAGGTCGCGAAGGCCGAATTGACGAAGGAAGAACTCGGCGTCGGAGCGCGGTCGGCCGGTGACGACTGCCAGCCGGTAGCGCTGGCCCCATCGCCGGAGCGTCTGGCCGTCGACCATCGGTCGCTCGTTGTGTCGCAGATCGGAGTAGAGCGTCTCGAACGTGTCGGTAACGCGCGGCAGTTCGATCGTGACGTTGGCGTCGAGCAGCAGCTCGCGCGTGAGCTGCCAGTCGTCATTCGCGTTGCCGCGGGCCTTCTTGGCCACGATATCCGCCGGGCTGACCGTGACTCCGAACGTCGCCGCGGTGGCGACGATCGCCTGGCGATAGGACTGACTCACGTCCGCGAGCACACCATCCATGTCGAACAGGAGGGCCTGCGGGGCGAGCACCGTGCGGAGGGCCGCAGTGAGTTGGCGAAACGCCTGATCGGTGCCCGGCAGGCCGATCCGAACCGCGTCGGCCAGCGTCGGGTCGTTGGGGAATCTTCGAACGCCGATGCCGAGCGCGGCGAGCGCGGTGGTGAGCCAAACAGGATCGACGCCGCGCACCAGGACGAAGTTGGCCTGGCTCGGTGTGACGGGGCGGGTCCCGAGTTCGGTCAGCAGAGCGGTGAGCTCGCGGCGCTGTTCGTCGACGGCCGCCACGTGATCTTGAACGTCGAGCGTGCCGCGCGTCAGCCGACAGACCGCCGTGTGCGCGGACGCCACCGACACCGGCATCGGGTTGCCCGCCGCAAACAGAGTGCGGAGCTGATCCGGTGCGCCGATCGCGCAGCCGACGCGCAGACCGGCGAGGCCCCAGGCCTTGGAGAGCGTCCGCAGCACGAGCACGTTCGGCAGCCCGATCCCGAGCCGGATCAACGCGCGTTGCCCCGCGTCGCCGAACTCACCGTAGGCCGCATCGAGCACGACGAGGCCGTCGGGCAGCGCGGCGGCGATGCGACGCAGGTCGTCCGCCGTCGCGGTCGAGCCCGTCGGGTTGTTGGGCGATACGACGAAGGCGACGCGCGTCGTGGCGGTGATCGCCTCGCAGAACCGGGTCGTGGGAAACTCGCTGGTGTTCCACTCGACCTCTGCGACGTCCCCGCGAGCGAGCGCGATGTAGCGCGGGATCATCTCGAAGGTCGGGGTCGCGAGCACCGCGTTCGTCTTCGGTCCGAGATTGGCGAGGCAGATGCGCAGCAGGGCGTCGTCGATTCCGGCGGTGATGAGCACGTTCGTCGGTGCGACGTCGTAGTTCGCGGCCAGCGTCCGCTGCAGTTCGTCGAGCACCGGATAGCGGGCCAGCTCAGCGGCGCGGGCCCGCGCCGCATCGACCGTGTTTGGGGCCGGCGGCCGGCCTTCGTTGCGCGACAGGTCGAGCTGGATCTCGCCGGCAGGCTGCGGCGGGGAGTACGTCGAGAGCCGGTTCATGGGACGATTTGCTCACAGCTGCTGACCACGATGTCGGTTGCGCCACGCGCGCGGAGTTCCGGCACGAGCTGGGGCAACCCTGCGCGGGGGACCGCGGCGCGAACCGCGAACCCCGTGTCGCCGTGGAGTCGCGCGACCGTCGGTTGGCGCATGCAGGGCAGGCCGGCGATCACGGTGTCGAGCGCGTCGGTCGCGACGTTGAGCTCGACCATCGCACGCTGCCGGGCCTCGAGAACGGCGCGGAGACAGAGTGTCAGGTCGTCGATCGCACGGCGCTTCTCCGGGACGTCGAGTGCGCGCGGGTTGGCGTAGAGCCGTGTCGAGGACCGCATGAGTTCGTCGACGATCTCGAGCTGGTTGGCGCGGAGCGTCGATCCCGTCGCGGTGTTGTCGACGATGGCGTCGGCGTCTTCCGGCGGGAACACCTCGGTCGCGCCGTAGGAGCGCACGAAGCGGGCGTTGGGCGCGCGATCAGCGAGCCACGAGCGGGTGAGTTGTTCGTACTCACTGGCGATGACGGGGGGGCGATCGCCCGGCACGCGCAGCGCGCCATCCCGGATGTATCGCAGCGGTGCCGCGAGCACGATACGAACGGGATCGAGTCCCGTGTCGAGCAGCTCGACGAGGTCCGCACGCTTCTCCGCGACCCAGTCCGCCCCTGCGAATCCGAGATCTCGCGAACCCTCGGCGAGCATGCCGACGATGTTCTGTGGTTTGAGAAGCTTGGTCTCGAAACCGGGCAACGACAGCTGCGGTCGGTAGGCCCGCGCGTCGGTGTGGACCCGGACGCCGGCGGTCGCGAGAAGGTCGCAGACCGCGTCGGCCATCCGGCCCTTCGGCAGCGCGAAGTGGACGGTCGCCCGGGCCGTGCGGGTGGACTGGGGGCGAGACGACGGCAAGTCGTTCGTCCGGGGCGGAACGTTTCGGGGTTCGTCTCGGGAGGACCGGGTTTGTTCGAGTGGAGGCATCGTCGGCTCGTGGCACGAGCCGGCCCGACGATCGGAGACCTCGGTCCAAAACCGAAAACGCCGACCGCGAGGGTCGGCGTCGAGCAGGTTGCTTGGCAGCTGGCTTGGTGAAACCGTCTACGCGTGCACCCGATCATCCGACCCGGGCTGGGTATGATGATGGTGCAGATGATGGTGCGTGAACGGCTGAGAAGACATCTCTTGGCGGGAACCTAGGTTGTCGGGTCGCGACCGTCAAGTGTCGGTTTCCGATCGCTTCCCTGATCATCACGGGGGCGCGCCGCTGCTCGGTGTCGATGGTTGTCGTGGCGGCTGGTTCGCCGTCCTTGCGACCCATGACGGAGCGCATCTCGAACCCCTGCTGCTACCGCGCTTCGCGGATGTCTTGGCATTGCGACCGCGTCCGCGATTCGTCGCCGTGGACATGCCGATCGGTCTGCCGGCACGACGGGCAACCGGCGGGCGCGCCTGCGAGCGCGAGGCGCGCGCGCTGCTCGGACCGCGCCGGAGCAGCGTGTTCTCGACTCCTGCGCGGGACGTGTTGCATTGCCGATCTTGGGCCGACGTGCGCGGACGAGGCATCTCCAAGCAGGCGTTCCACCTGCTGCCGAAGATTCGTGAGATCGATGCGCTGATCACTCCGGGGCTCCAGCGCCGCGTGCGCGAGACCCACCCCGAGCTCGTGTTCCGGCATCTGGCCGGGCGGCCGTTGCGCCACGCGAAACGCACCCAGCTCGGAAAGGCCGAACGCCTGCAATTGCTGACCCCTCACCTGCCCGGCGCGCGGCGGTTGCTGGCTACTTCGCTCGAACGGCACCCGCGGTCTCGCGTTGCGAGTGATGATGTCATCGATGCGTTGGTGCTGGTCGTCGCGGCGCAGCGGATGCTCCGGGCCGAGGCACTGCGACTGCCGCCCGTCACCGTTGCCGCTCCGCGTGATCCGTGTGGGCTCCAGATGGTAATCTGGGCCTAATCAGACGAAGACCTGATCGAACAAGACCTGCACCAGCGGATCGGATCGACCCGTCAGGTTGCGGCGTGCGGTAGGCTGCGCCGTGGGCTGCGGCCGGGAAAGTTGGCGAGGGCAGCACGTGGCTGTCGTTCGAGGAAGCTCTGTAATTTGATCCAGTGCTGCCCTCGCATTCCTGATATCGCAGCACCCGGGCAGAGGTTGCAGATTGATCACGAAAAACTCGCAGATTCCGAACTGTCGTACGGTCCATCGGGTGTCCGGGTCGAGTCACGTGCTTCGGGCCGGGCGCAGGATGTCGGTCTCGGTGGCTTGCGGGCTGGCATTGCTGTTGGCCGCGCAGCTTGCAGCGCAGTCGGCCCGGCCCGTGACGGCGACCGCGATCTCGGGGATCCATACGCACCTCGCGATGTTCAATGACGAGAACGAGTGCGGAGTCGGCGCCGTCGTGCCATGGGCCGGTCGACTCTGGGCCGTGACGTACGCGCCGCATGTCCCGCGTGGTTCATCGGACAAGCTCTCCGAGATCGACGTGGTCACTCTCGAAGTGCGGGAGCTGTTCGCTGACGAGCAGCAGAAGAACGACGAACGCGTGGTCGAACTCGCGCACGATGCGGATCGCACGGGGCAGTTCACGTTCTCTGCCGATCTGTGTGGCGACGGTCGCAGGCCGACGGTGCGGCGGTTCGACGTCCCCGCGGGTGAGCCGTTGCGCCACGAGTTTCCGCGCGCGTGGTCGGCGTACTGGCTACGCTTCGCGGTGGACACGGGCTGTTGCGCGACGGCCCAGCTGGAGTACCGCTGAAGCCGCCATGGACTCGGTCACGCAGTTCGCACTCGGCGCCGCTGTCGGCCACGCGGTCCTCGGTCGGAAGGTCGGTCGGATCGCACTGGCGTGGGGCGCTGCACTCGGCACGCTGCCCGATCTCGATATCCTGATTCCACTGTCCGATCCGGTTGCGAGCTTCACCTGGCATCGTTCGTGGAGTCATTCGCTCTTCGTGCTCGCGGTCGCCGCGCCCCTCTTTGCCTGGCTCGCGGGCCGGCTGCACCCGCGCACTCGGGAGCATCGCCGCGGCTGGCTCGCGCTGGTGCTCGCGGTGCTCTGGACGCATGTCGTGCTCGACTGCTTCACGGTCTACGGGACGCAGATCTTCTGGCCACTACCGTTCTCGCCCGAGAGCTGGTCGACGGTGTTCGTCATCGATCCGCTCTACACCTTGCCGCTCCTGATCGGCGGCATGGCAGCGTTCTTCGGTCGGCCGCGGTGGAACGTTGCCGGGCTCGTCGTGAGTTCGCTCTATCTGGGATGGTCCGTCGTCGCGAAGGTTCAGGTCGAACGACTCGCGGCCGCGGCGATCGCTCGCGACGGGATCCCTGCGACGGCTGTCCTGACGACGCCGGCGCCGCTCCAGACCCTGCTCTGGCGCGTGGTCGTGATGACCGACGCGGCCTACTACGAGGGTTACTACTCGTTTGCGGCCGCCGGGGATCGGCTCGAGTTCGAGCGGCACCCCATCGCAGCACCTCCCGCGGCCGCGATCGCGAGCTATCCGGCCGTTGCCAGGTTGCGGTGGTTCGCCGCCGGCGTCGGAGTTTTGGCGCGGGATCCGGCAAACCCGTCGTCGGCCACGTTCACCGATCTGCGAATGGGGAGCGAGCCGAACTACATGTTCCGCTTCGTCGTCGCTGAGCACAGTTCCGGCGTGTGGCGTGAAGTGACGCCGCGGCGGGCCCCGTCGTCGCCGTCGTCGCGCGACTGGTTGAACTTCGCGGCGCGCCTTTGGGCACGCATCTGGGACCGCGAGATCGACCTGAGCAAGTCGTAGATCTGCTCCCGCGGCCGCTCAGGACCGCGTCGCCATGGCAGTGGCGGGCGGCGAGTCGAACGCTTCTCGGAGCACGTTCGCGAGCGACTGGAGTGCGAACGGCTTGGCCAGGAAGTGGACGGTGTCCTGCTGGATACCGTGGCGCAGGATCTCGTCGGTGGTGTAGCCGCTCATGAACACCACGCGCAGGTCCGGTCGTTCGTTGGTCAGGCGTTCGGCGAGCCGGCGACCGCCCATGCCGGGCATCACGACATCGGTCAGCAGAAGTTCGAAATCGGGGTGCTCGCTGGCGATCTCGAGCGCGAGTTCGCCGCTCGTCGCCGTCGTGACGGCGTAGCCGAGTTGCTCGAGCGCGCCCGTGACCATGCGTAGGTTCGCCGGGTCGTCTTCGACGAGGAGCACGCGTTCGCCGCGCGATCTACCGAACGGAGTCGCCACGGCCTGCGCTCGCACCGAGTTGTACGTCGTCGGCCAAAGGATCTCGAAACACGCGCCTTCTCCGGGGGCGCTCTCGACCCGAACCTCGCCGCCGGCCTTCGTCACGATGCCGTAGACCGTCGAGAGTCCGAGTCCAGTGCCCTTGCCGATCTCCTTGGTGGTGAAGAACGGGTCGAACACCTTGGGCAGCTCTTCGGGGGCGATGCCGCAGCCGTTGTCACGAACGCTGATCGTCGCGCAGGGGCCGAGCGTGCCGTGATCGCACGTCGCGACTCGGATGCCGATGATGCCGCCATCGGGCAGCGCGTCGCGAGAGTTCATGACGAGGCCGAGCAGCATCTCCTGGAGTTGCGCCGGGTCGGCTTCGATCACGACTTCGTCGTCGGCTTCGAGTTCGAGTGTGATGCTGCGATCCGTCAGCCGGTCGAGCATCGGCAGCAGATCCGCGAGGGTGGCGCCGAGTTCGAGGGTCTCCACCCGGTCGACCTGGCGGCGAGCGAACTTCAGCAGCTGTCGAGTCAGGTCCTGGCCGCGCCCGCTCGCGCGTCGGATCTCCTCGACCATGTCACGTTGTAAGGCTCCCTCACACTGCATGCCGATCATGTCGGCGAAGCCGCGGATCGCGGTCAGGATGTTGTTGAAGTCGTGTGCGACACCGCCGGCGAGCTGACCGACGGCCTCGAGTCGCTGCGCATGGCGCAGTTGGTTCGCGAGTCGGTCGACGTGTTCGGTTGGTTTCTGGGGTCGCCGATGTGCCGCCGCCAGTGCCGGCGTGATGGTCGCTGCGAGTTCCTGCAGGACGGCCAGTTCTTCGACCTGCCAGTCCCGATCGGAGTCCGTGGTCGCGAGCCGTACGCTGCCGAGCAGTTCGCCGCCCACGGCGATCGGGATTTCGAGGACGGCGCCGTCGCCGAGGAGCCAGGGATCCGATGCCGTGCCTGGGTCGGCTGCGTCGGTCGAGCGCGCCGAGACCTGCGCCTCGGCAATGGCCATTGCTCGAGCCTGCTGCGAAAGCCGCCGGACGGCCGGCTGCGCTGCTGGTGACCCCGAGAACGTCGGTGATTCGGTCACTGCTGCAACCCGGATCAGCGAGTCGCCGTCGCGGTCGTAGGACCAGGCGCTCGCCGCGGTGCTGAACCAGACCCGGCACTGTCGCATCGCCTCTTCCAGCAGGCCGATCGCCCCCGCGCGATCGAGCGGCTGCAGGCGGATCCGGGTACGGAGCTCCGCGAGCCAGGCGATCGGGTCGACCGCGCCGGCGGCAGGGGGCGAGATTGGCAACGAGGTCGCGGGTTCGCCCGCGCGTTTTCCAACGACGGGTCGGCTCACCCGAGTCCCATCGGCCGCGGTTGGCTCGTGCCTTGAGCCGGGTGCCATGGCAGGTTCCACCTCCTGGTTGGGGGGCGGACTCGTCCGGCGAGCGGCAAGTACTCCGCCGTCTATCGTTGCTTCGGGCAGGCGGCGTCGATCAGCCGTCGAATCGTGCGTCGGACTTCGCTCGCGTTGTCCTGGGTCTGGGTGAATACCATCCCGACGAGATCGCGTTCCGCGTCGCACCACGCGAAGGTGCCGTCCGAGCCGCCGTGCGAGAACACCCCCGGGCGTTCGATGCGCCACCCGAAGCCGTAGCTTGCGCCCTCGATGTGCTCGGTTTGCGATTGGGTGGCGGCGCGCACGAGTTCCGGCGGCAGGATCCGAACGTCCGCGCTGCGGCCGTCGTCGAGGAAGACGCGGCAGAATCGCAGGAAGTCGGTCGTCGTCGAGATCATGCCGCCCGACCCGCGTACGAACGGCACGGTCGGTGGATCACCGGGTCGCCAGCGCACGTTCCAATCGTCGTCGGCACGCGACCGCACGACGGTGGCCATCCGCGACTGGTCGGCCGTGCTTTCATGATGGTTGCTGTCCCGCATCCGGAGCGGTTCGTAGAAGCGCTGGTGGCAGAACGCTTCGAACGATTCTCCCGCGGCGACCTCCACGATCGCGGCGAGCGTGTTGTATCCGGGATTGCTGTAGCGATAGCTCGTGCCGGGTGTGACCTCGGGCCCGACCGCGCCGAAGCGACTGGCCTCGAGGACCAGGTTGGGGGCGTTCGGATGGCGTTCCGATGGTTGCATCAACGGTGACAGGAACAGCGTCGGAATCCGCAGGCCACTCGTGTGGGTGAGTAGCTGGGCGACGGTGATCTTCGCTGCGTCGCCGTTCTGGAAGTCCGGCAGCCACTTCGCGGCCGGGTCCTCGAGCGCGACCTTGCCGTCGGCGACGAGAGTCAGGATCGCCGCGGCGGTCACGGCTTTGGTGTTCGATGCCATGCGAAACAGTGTGTTCTGCTGCATCGGCAGCTGTCGGCCCGGGTCGCGAAAGCCGCTGGCCTCGTGAAGAACGATCGTTCGCCCGCGCGCGGCGAGTACGACGCCGCCGAGGATCCGCCCTGATTCGACGGCGTCGTGGAGCGCCGAACTGGCGGCTGCGAGTCGTTCCGAGTCACAGCCGACGGTGGCCGGATCACCGGTTTCGAACGCCGTGGGTTTGCCGGATACCGTCTCCGTTGGGGGCGGAGCCTCTGCCTGAGGGCGTGGCGCGCTGCGAAGCGGTGGGCAGGCGAGGCCCAGGGCGAGCAAGCCGGGCACGAGCAGAGAGAGTCGATCGGTCATGGAACTCCGCCGTTGGTGGATCGTGGCGCCGGCCACGTTAGCTCATCAGGTGCATGGAACCTCTTTGGATCGGTTTCGTGCGGGCTAGGCTGTTCCCAGGCCGTTGGTGACGCTGCGCATGCATTGGTTGCTCTCAGGCCATTCCTCGTGAACAACTCTCGAACACAAGCAGCGCGACGTGCCTCAGAACGTTCGCTGGTCTCCCATGCCTCGTTCTTCGGAGTCGCCGGGATCACGGCGCTGCTCGTCGGCTGCGCTGGGCTGAGTTCAGCCGGCCGGGATTCAGTCGGTCGGGATTCAGCCGCGTTGGCTGCTGTCGACGCCCAGCCTGGTGCGGCAGCGGTCGCGAGTACGAGCTACGCGGACTTGCTCCAGCTCTTCGCCGACTGGCGCGCGTTCGAACGGCCGCCACTCCGCGGCGGCGCGCCAGATTACACGCGCGCCCGCATGGTATCTGCGCACCGTGAGTGGCGTGACTACCGCGATCGCTTGCACGCAATCGATCCGAGCGGCTGGCCGGTTGCGCAGCAGGTCGACTGGCACATCGTGCGGGCGGAGCTCAACGGGTTCGACTTCAACTGTCGCGTGCTGCGCCCGTGGGAGCGCGATCCGGCGTTCTACAAGTCGGTGTGGGACTACCAGAGCGACACCCCGGCGCACGAGGGGCCGAGTCACCACGCGCTCGTCGAGCTCTGGACCTACGACTTTCCGCTCTCGGACGAATCTGCGCAGCGACTTGCCCGAGAGCTCGCGACGATTCCGCCGTTGCTTGCGCAGGCAAAGGAGAACCTGACCGGTAACGCCCGGGATCTCTGGATCGCGGGTACACGCACGCTGCGGCAGCAGAGCACGGCGCTCCGCGTGCTCGGTGGGCGGGTCGGATCGGGTGCGTTGCCCGAGCTTCGTGCGGCGATTCGGAACGCGCAGAGGGCAACGAACTCGCTGGTCGTCTGGCTCAACGAACGGGCGCCGAGCAAGACCGGGCCGTCCGGGGTCGGCAAGGACAACTACACCTGGTATCTGCAGAACGTGCACCTCGTGCCGCTGACGTGGGAAGACGAGGTGCGGTTGCTCGAACGGGAACTCGCGCGTGCGTGGTCGTCGCTGCGGCTCGAAGAACACCGAAACCGTGAGCTGCCGCAACTCGAGCCCGCCGCCACGCCGGCCGAGTATGCCCGGCGCGCGGACGAAGGCGCGACCCGCCTGATGACGTTCCTTGCGCAGAACGACGTCATGCCCGTGCTCGAGAACATGGCGCCGGCACTCCGCGAACATCTCGGTACGTTCGTTCCCGAGCGCGAGCGCAACTTCTTCTGGATCGCGGCGCATCACGATCCGGTGCCGCTCTACACGCACTTCTATCACTGGTGGGATCTGGCGCAGATCCGCGACGAACCGCATGGCAGTCCTGTGCGGCGGGGCGCGCTGCTCTACAACATCTTCGACAGTCGAGCCGAAGGGCTCGCGACGGGCGTCGAGGAGCTGTTCATGCACGCGGGACTCTACGACGACTCGCCGCGATCGCGCGAGATCGTCTGGATCATGCTCGCTCAGCGGGCGGCGCGCGGGCTCGGCTCGCTCTACGCGCACGCCAACGACATGACGATGGCGGAGGCCGGCACCGTGCACGTCGACTGGACCCCACGGGGATGGATGAAAACCGAGCCGGAGTTGCTGCGATTCGAGCAGCATCTCTACCTGCGGCAGCCGGGCTACGGCACCAGTTACGTCACGGGGAAGTATCTCGTCGAGCAGCTGCTCGCGGCCTACGCGCAGCAGCGAGAGGAGAGCGGGCAGGGCTTCGCGCTGCGTGATTTCTTCGCCGAACTCAATGCCTGCGGCGTGATTCCGGTGTCATTGATCCGGTGGCAGATGACCGGCCTTGCCGACCACGTTCCGGGGGTCGGTACGGCGCGCTGAAGGCTGCGGGCTGGCTTCCGGGACTTCGCATTCGCGGTTCGGCAGGTGACAATGCCGCGATGACGACGCCGCGCATGCGACCGGTGTTCGAACGGCCGTTCACCGGCACGATCGAGGGGTTCTTCGGTGCGCTCGAGTCGGCGGTGACCGCAGCCGGTTCCGAGTGCCGCGCGACGTGCTTCGGTCACGCGGGTGATCGGGCCGCGATCCTGCGACGTCAGGAGGCCGACCTGCACCTCTGGAGCCCCGCGCTCCACGTGTACGTCGAACCGGCGGACGACGGCAGCGCGATACTGCACGGCCGGTTCTCGCCGAGCTCGCCGGTTTGGACGGCGTTCGTTGCCATCTACCTGACGCTGACCATCGGGTTGATCTCGGCCGCCTGCTACGGCGGGGCCCAGATCCTGCTCGACGAGACGCCCTGGGCCTTCGTCGGGGTGCCGGTCGCACTGGCGCTCGCAGGCTTCACCTACGGCGCCGCCTTCATCGGGCAGGGGCTCGGCAGCGCGGACATGTACGAGCTGCGGACGTTCGTCGAGCGCGTCGCGGACGATGCCGGTGGGGCTACGCCGGTTGAGCGCCCGGGCGACTGACGGCTCTGCGGCGAAGGCGGCGGCGCAGCAGCGAGTCGCGGCCGAGGGCGAGCGCCGCCGCGGCAAAGACGAGCCCTTGAGTCACCGCGATCATGCCGGCCGAGGAGGTGTCCGTGACGCGCCCGCCCAGCTCGTCACCGAGCACGGCGATCGCGATCGGTCCGGGCAGCACGACGGCGAAGACGTGGCCGGCGAACGCCGAGAACACGCCGATCGCGATCGCGAGGACGAGAATCGTCACGAGCCGGTCGGCGAGCAGCAGTGCCGTGGCCGCCGGGATGACGAACAACGCCACGACGAGGATGCTGCCCACGGCCTCGAACGCGGCGATCGTCGTGGCGGCTGTCATGACCATGAGCAGCTGGTGCATGCGTTGTGGGTGCAGGCCCTGCAGGCGCGCATGATCCGGGTCGAACACGCTTGCGACCATGGGGCGCCAGCACACGGCGAGCACGGTGGCGTTGATCGCGATGACCCCGAGCAGCAGCCACGCAGCGCGCGGCAGGGTGAGGCCGAGCCACTCGACCCGATCGGTCGCTGCCAGCGTGAGCTGGCCCTCGATGACGCAGTCGGCGTGCAGGTGGACGCCGTCCGCGAACACACGTAGCAGCAGGATCCCGAGCGCGAACATCGCGGTGAAGACGACGCCCGTCGCTGCGCCCTGTTCGATGCCGGTCCGGCTGGTGAGCCCCTCGATGAGTGCCGCGGTGAGCATCGCGACCACGAGTGCGCCGATCATCAGCACGCCGACGTTGACGGTGCCGGCGACGAGGAACGCGAGCACGAGGCCCGGTAGTACGGCGTGGGCGATTGCATGGGTCAGCATGCTCATGCGTCGCAGCACGAGGAACGTCCCCGGGATCGCGCAGGCCACGGCCGTGAGCGCCGCGATGGTGACGATGCGCGTGTCGAGATCGGTCCACTGCATCAGATCACCTCGAGCGTCGGTGACGATCGCGCGGTGCGGCGCCAAATGCCGCGGGCGGAGCCGAAGCAGAGCGACAGGCCGAAGACTGAGCTGGCGACCAGCACGATCAGTGCGCCGGCTGGCAGTCGGCTGGCCTGCGCCGAGATCCACGCCCCGACGATGCCGGACAACGCGCCGATGCCGGTGGCGAACGCAGCGACACGCGGCAGGTGGTTCGACCAGAATCGCGCCGCCGCGGCGGGAATCACGAGCATCGCGATGATCAGGATGAGGCCGACCGCGCGCAGGCCGGCGACCGTGACGAGCACCACGAGCACCAGCTGCACGGCCTCGAGTCGGCGCACGGGCAAGCCCTGGAGCCGGGCCTGTTCGGGGTCGAATGCCATCAGCGTGAACTCCTTGAACAGGGCGATGGTCGCGCTGGCGGCCAGCAGTGCGAGGCCGGCCATCAGCCACGCGTCGTTCACGCGCATCGTCGCGATGCTGCCGTCGAGGAAGTCGTCGAGTCCGGTCGCGTTCCCGGTGCCGAGCTGCTGAATCACGCCGAGCACGACGAGGCCCAGTCCGAACAGGCAGCCCAGGGTGATCGCGAGCGCCGCATCTTCGCGCACCCGGCGCAGCCGCTGCATGATGGCGACCAGGCCCGCCGCGAGCATCGCGGCCATCGCGGCCCCGAGCAGGAGGACGGGTTGCGAGCGTGGAGCCGCGCCGATCGCGGCGAGCAGCACGAACGCGAGCCCGATGCCGGGCAGCGTGCTGTGGCCCAGCGTGTCGGCCATCAGGGCTCGGCGACGCAGCACGAGGAACGTCCCTACCAAGCCAGTGGCGGCGCCGAGGCAGCCCGCGCCGAGCACCGCGATTTGCGTGTTGTGGTCACCGAGCGCCAGCCAATCGAGCGCGGTCGTCAGCGGGTGCGGCGCTGGGGGTGTGGCGGTCGCGAACATCGGATCGGGCGAACTCGCCGCTCAGTCGATGGTTTCGGGTCGCGTTGCATCGAGGAGCGCGAGCGGCACGACGCCGTCGTACGCGTCGGCGACGCGCTCGGCCGTGAGGACCTCGGCGACGGGGCCCGCGGCCAGGACGCGGCGGTTGAGCAGCACGCAGTAGTCGAACGATCGGCGCACGGCGGTCAGGTCGTGATGGACGACGGCGACGGTGCTGCCGGCATCGCGAAGCGCCTGGAGCTCGCGAGCGATGATCTCTTCGCTTCGGGCGTCGACCCCCGCGAACGGTTCGTCGAGCAGGAAGAGATCGGCGCCCTGCACGAGGGTGCGCGCGAGAAACACGCGCTTTTGTTGGCCGCCCGACAGTTCACCGATCTGGCGCGTTGCGAGCTCCGCCATGCCGACGCGTTCCAGGGCGGCGAGCGCGGCGTTGCGGTGGTGGCCACGAATGCGCCGCAGCCAGCCGATCTCGCCGTAGAGCCCCATCGTGACGACGTCGACCACGCGCGTCGGGAAGTTCCAGTCCACACGCTCGCGCTGGGGCATGAACGCGATACGCCGCCGCACCTCGGTGAGCCGTTGGCCGAAGAACTCGACCACCGGGTTGCCTTGCGATTGGGCGAGGCCGAGCACGCTGCGCAGCAACGAACTCTTGCCGGCGCCGTTCGGACCGACGATCGCGATGAGCTGGCTCGTCGGCAGCTCGAGTTGGATGTCGTCGAGGACCCGTTCGTCGCCGTACGCGAGCGTGAGTCCGGAGACTCGGAGCGGCGGCGGGGTGATCGGGTCGGAGGGCATCGGGTTGGTGATCGCGGCGCCGACTTGGCCACCGACGATCGGCTGCACGGACTCCCGATTGCCGCGCGGCGCCGGTCTGGCGGGCTGGACCGGCAGATCGATCGACGGCGCCCGGGAATGCATCGGGCTCACCAGGTCAACTTACCGTAGAGGCCCTGCTCGGGCGCCTTTCCTCCGAGAGCGCGCGTGATCAAGGTCACGTTGTGGTCGACCATGCCGACGAACGTGCCGCGATACGAGCCGGGTTCGCCCATCGCGTCGCTGTAGAGCTTGCCACCGATGCGAACGTCGTGGCCGCGGGCTTGCGCGCCTTCGACGACGGCCTGCACGTGGTCCTCTTCGAACGCCTGCTCGACGAAGATCGCGTTCACCTTGCGCTCGGTGAGCATGGTCACGAGGCGGGTGATCTCCGCAAGCCCGGCTTCGTGCTCGGTCGTCACGCCTTGCACGCCGTGGACCTCGATGCCGTAGGCGCGGCCGAAGTAGTTGAACGCGTCGTGGGCGGTCACGAGTACCCGGCTGGCCTCGGGGATGGTCGCGAGGCACTGTTTTGCGTAGTCGTGGACCGCGAGGATCTCGCGTTCGAGGGCGGTCGCACGTTCTTCGTAGCCCGACCGGCCGGCGGGATCCTGCGCACTGAGCGTGTCTCGAATCACCGACACGCTCGCGGCCCAGAGGGATGCATCGTTCCAGACGTGGGGGTCGAAGTGGCCCTCGAACTCTTCGGGCTCGAGCAGGTCCTTCGGATCGATCCCGCTCGTCAGTGCCGCGACACGCTTGCCGGAGCCGGCCATTCGAACCAGCGCGTCCGACAGCCGCGCCTCGAGGTTCAGGCCGCTGTAGAAGATGACGTCGGCGGCTTCGAGGGTCGCGATGTCGTTGCGCGTCGGGTTGTAGGTGTGCGGGTCGACGTCGTTGCGCATCATCCCGCGGACGGTGGCCCGGTCGCCCGCGACCCGGGTCACGAGGTCGGTGACCATGCCACAGGTGGTGACGATCGAATAGCCGCCGGCGGCCGGATCGCCGCCTGCGCCGGTGCCTTGGCCCGAGGGTGGGGTCGAACCGTCGCCGCCGCAGCTGGCGAGGGTCAGGAGGCCGAGAGCGCCGAGTGCGGCGAGGCAGATGGCTTGGAGTCGATGCATGCCGTGGGGGCTGGCGGTCGCCAGCCGATTATTGAGACATGATCTCAAGAACGGCCCGGATTCGCAAGCTCGATCTGGCGGATGGGCGGCGAGTCGGGGCAGGCGGGGCGGCAGCGGCGCGCTATCGTCGTGCGGCGTGCCAGACATCCTCTCGCGTCGTGCGCTGCTCGCGACTCTCGCTGCCGTCGCTACGGCGTTGCCCGGTCAGGACGGCAAGCAGCTGTTCCAATCCTTCTGCGGGGCCTGTCACCTGCCCGATCGGGTCCACGTCGGCCCCTCCGCGATCGAGATCGCGGGGCTCTATCGCGGCAAGCGTGCCGAGTTCCTGGCGTGGTGCAAGGCGCCGAGTCCGAAGCGCAAGGGCGTGATCCAGATGCCGCCCATGGGATACCTCGGAGACGCGAAGCTGACGGCGATCCATCGTCACATCCTCGCCAGCACGGTCGGGCAGAAGGAGGTCGTCGTAAAGAACGCTGATCGCTTCCGGGCGTCGCCCTCGATGCGCCGCCGGCCGCTGGTCATGCGCATCTTCATGCCCGACGCCGGGCCCGCGGCAATCGCCGTCGCGGTCAACGACGACTATCACTACTGCTTCGACGCGGGGGCGTGCCGGCTGCGGTACGTCTGGCAGGGTGACTTCATCGATGGCTGGCCCGTGTGGCGCGCAAACGGCAACGCGCTCGCGAAGATCGTCGGTGACATCGTGCTGCGTGAGCCGCGGTCGCCGTTGCCGGTGCAGCAGAGCGACAAGCGCAAGTTCCTCGGCTATCGGCTGCGCGCGGGACTGCCGACGTTTCGATACCGGCTCGGCGAGGTGCGTGTCGAAGAACGCATCACGCCGCTGCCGGGCGGCCGCGGGCTCGCGCGGCGCTTCCGACTCGAGGGTGCGCCGAGGGACTGGCGCTTGCGGCTGACGGCGCCCGTTGGAATGACCTGGCGCAGCGGCGATGGCGAGTTCGATGGGCTCGAGTTCACGCCCGCCGTGAGCAAGCGAGCGGAGTTCACCCTCACGCTGGAGCAGAAGTGATGAGCTGCCTGCGAGGCGTCCTCGGGTCGTGCATTCTGGCAGCGGCACTGGCCGCGCAGAGTCCGGATCCCTGGCCTGCGGCTTTCACGTTCGAGAACGTTCCGATCCCGGCTGGCATCGACCCGCAGATCGGCGGCCTCGACGCCCTGCCGGACGGTCGCCTGGCGATCTGTTTTCACCGCGGCGAAGTCATGATCTTCGATCCGGCCAGCGGCGCGTGGCAGCGCTTTGCCGAGGGGTTGCACGAACCGCTCGGGCTGTTGGTAGAGAGTGCGGCGAGTCTGCTCGTAATGCAGCGCGCCGAGCTGACTCGGCTTCGTGATACTGACGGCGACGGCCAGGCCGACGACTACGAGACGGTCTACGACGGCTTCGGGATGACCGGGAACTACCACGAGTTCGCATTCGGGCCGGCGCGGGACGCTGCTGGCAACCTATACGTTGCGCTCAATACTGCTTCGAACGGTGCGGGGGTTCGCGAGGAGATCCGCGGGGCCTGGAGCCCGATCGGCCTCGCGCGCGACAAGATGACCGCGCGCGGCCGGGCGTGGGAGCCGTTCAAGCAGGCTGCGGGTCGCATGTACGCGCGGGCGGCCTGGCGTGGCTGGGTCGTGAAGCTGTCGCCCGATGGTGAGACCGCGACGCCGTTCGCGTGCGGGTTCCGCTCGCCGGACGGCATCGGCTTCGACGCCGAGGGTCGGTTGCTCGTCACCGACAACCAGGGTGATTGGCTCGGCACGAGCAAGGTGCATCATGTGAAGCGCGGTGGCTTCTATGGTCACGTCGCGTCGCTGGTCTGGCGCCCGGGCTGGACGCGCAATCCACTCGAGGTGCCGGTGGCAGAGCTCGACGAACTGCGAATGCCGGCCATGGGGCTGCTGCCGCACGGGGAACTCGCGAACTCTCCGACTCAGCCCGTCGCGATTCCCGCGGGTGTGTTCGGGCCGTTGGCGCGGCAGACGTTGATCGGTGACATGGATCAGCACACGCTCGTCCGCTTCTTACCTGATCCGGTGGCCGGCGTGTCGCAGGGTGCTGCGATCCCGTTCCTGCAGACTGCGGCGCTCGGTCGCGGCAATCACCGCATGACCTTCACCGCGGATGGGTCGTTGTGGATCGGCAAGACCCATCTGTCATGGGCCGGTGCCGAAGGGCTCGTGCGTGTGCGGTGGCGCGGCGCCGCGGCGGGGCTCTTTGCGGTCGATCGCGTGCGCGTGACCCAGCGAGGTTTCGTGTTGGGCTTCACCGAGCCGGTGGCAGCGGCGAGTCTCGGTGGCGTTCGGGTGCGGGCGCATCGCTATCACTATCACAAGGCCTACGGCTCCCCGAAGGTTGACGACCACGCGGTCGCAGTCGTCTCGAATGCGCTCGACGAGTCCGGGACCACTCTCGTGCTCGAGTTCGACGAGTTGCCCGCCGATTCGGTCTACACGTTCCAGCTCGATGGCCTGACCTCTCGGCGCGGGCGGGCGTTGCTGGGCGATCGGATCTACTACACGCTGCTCCGCGCGCGCTGACGCGGCTGTCGGGTCCGAGTCGGATTTGTGTATTTTCGGTGGGGTCGACGTTTGAGAGTGTCGCAGGCTCGTCGACGTCCTGCGATTCTGCCGAGCCGCACCCAATGATCCGCCAAACTCAACCCACCGTTGTTGCCGTTCTGGTACTTCACCTCGCCGCCCTGCTGCCGGGCCAGGATCCGTTCGGTGGGCGACGCGGACGACGCGGTCCGCCACCTTCACCCGTGCTCGAGGCGCTCGATCAGAACGGTGACGGGGAGATCGACGGTGAGGAGATGGACTTCGCCGCGGTGTCGCTGCTGACGCTGGACCAGAACGGCGACGGCAACCTGACTGCGGAGGAGATGGCGCCGCCGCCGCCGCCCGAGGGCGAGGATCGTGAGCGTCGTGGCCGACGCGGCCCGCCGCCCGGGATGAACTCCGGCGATCCGATCGTTGCGGCGCTGGATCTCGATGGCGACGGCGAGCTGTTCGAGGACGAGGTCACCGGGGCTGCGAAGACCCTCGACCGGCTCGACACCGACGACGACGACGTGCTCACCCGGGCGGAGATGTTCGTGAGATCTTCCGGGGCCATGGCACGCATCTTCGCCGGCGGGATGCGGCGCGATGCCGGTGGGCACTACGATGGCATCCCGTTGCCGAGCGAGCTGCGGCGTGAGGACGGTGCCGGTGAAGTCCCGGACATGGCGACGTTTCGCGAGTTCTCGTATCGCGGCAAAGAGGTGATGATCGACACGCACCTCGCGGATCTCGAGTTCGTGAAGTTCCAGATCGAGAGCGCCGACGAGGAATCGCCGCGGCTCTACTTCCTCAACACGAACACGTTCCGCGCGCATCCGATGTTCATGCGAGCCATCGGGATCGGCCGGGGTTTCGGCCCGACCGAGGGGCGGATGCGCGGCGTATTGGTCTACCGCCCGCGCCTCATGGCAGGGGGCGGGGCTCCCGGGTTGTTCACGTTCGAGTTCGAGCCCAACGATGCGTATCCCTACGACGGCATCCGGCTCGCGTACGATCTGTTGTGCGAGCATGCGCCGATCCTGCGGGACCGGCTGGCCTACAACCTGCTGCCGAGGGCGCGCCAGCGCTGGCAGCGCGAGAAGGAACTCTACGAGGCGGGCAAGTTGCCGGTCTTCCAGCCCGACGACGTCTACGGCGAGGTCGGGTTCCTGCCGCTGAACATTGCGGAGTCCTTCGGCCGGCTGCGCCTCATGCAACCGGGCGAGCGACCGTCACCGCGCGATATCGTCGTGTATCGCTCCTTGCCGAACGAGATGCCGCGGGTCGCCGGGGTGTTGACGGGGTTCCGCCAGACGCCGCTGTCACACGTCAACCTGCGGGCCGTGCAGGATGGAGTGCCGAACGCGTACGTGGCAGGCGCCGCCGACGACCCGAAGGTGAAAGCGTTGTTCGGTCGGTACGTGCACTACCGCGTCGACGCCGGCGGCTATTCGTTGCGCGAAGCTACGACTGCGGAGGTGGACGCCTACTTTGCGGCGTTGCGGCCGAAGCAGTCGCAGGTGCCGCCCCGCGACCTCACGGCACGCCGGATCCGGGCCTTCTCCGAGGTCGCCTTCGGCGACGCCGCGAGCATCGGCGTCAAGGGCGCCAACCTCGCGACGCTGCGGACGTTCGGTTTCGACTCGGAACGCACGCCGGATGGCTACGTGGTGCCGTTCGCGTTCTATCACGCGTTCATGCAGCACAACGGGTTCTATGCGCGGGCTGTGCAGATGTTCGCGACGCCCGGGTTCCAGCGCGATGCCGAGGTGAGACAGCGCATGCTGCGCGAGTTCCGCGAGATCATCGAGGACGGCGAGATGCCCGCCTGGGCGGCCGATGCTCTCGCTGCGGTGCAAGCCCGGTTCCCGGCTGGTGGTTCGATCCGTTGTCGGTCGAGCACCAACAACGAGGACCTGCCCGGATTCAGCGGCGCGGGGCTCTACGATTCGTTCACACACAAGCCGTCCGAAGGACATCTGAAGAAGAGCATCCAGCAGGTGTTCGCGAGCCTTTGGAACTTCCGCGCGTTCGAGGAGCGCGAGTTCTTCCGTATCGACCACATGGCGGCGGCCATGGGGGTCGTGTTGCACCCGAACTACAAGAAGGAGCAGCTCAATGGCGTCGCGGTCACGCGCGACGTGCTCCACCAGGATCTGCACCAGGGCATGACGCTCTATTACGTGAATGCGCAGTGTGGCGAAGATCTGGTGACCAACCCCGAGGCCGAGTCGATACCCGAAGAGCTGTTGCTCTCGCCGCGCAACCCCCGCAAGGATCGCCTGCTGCAACGCTCGAACCAGCAGGAGGGCGACGCATCCCTGTTGACCGCGGAGCACCGCGCCGAGCTGCGGCGATGCATGCGGGTGCTGCACGACCGGTTCGCGGGGCTCTATGGTCGGGAGAGTGATGCGGAGTTCGCGATGGAGATCGAGTTCAAGGTGACGGCCGCGGGTGAGCTCGTGATCAAGCAGGCGCGACCCTGGGTCGACTGAACGGCGAATCGACGTGCGCGGTGCCGGTTTGGAGGTGCGACCTGGCCGGCGGCCAACCAGTTGCTGATCGACGCCGGGGCGAGTGCCGGTTACCCCAGCAGTACGCGAATCGGGCGTGAGCATGTTGCCCTGTTCTATGAGGGCAGCAACGCGATGTTGGCGTTCTTGCGGATTCCGCTCGCCGACCTTCCGCGCTGACTCGGGGAACGTTTCGTGACGCTTGCGCGAGCGCGATCTGGCGCGGATCGTTGCCAACGCCATGCATGTCAATCCAGCTGCTGCGTCCCTTTGGTGGTCGGCGCTCGCGAGTTTGCTCGTTTCGTCGGCTGTCGGCCAGAAGAAGCCGCGGGCAGACGTCGTCGAAGTTCCGGCGATTGCAGCCGGGCTGTGCGTCAGCAACGTGTTCCAGTCAAACATGGTGCTGCAGCGTGGCAAGCCGATCACGGTGTGGGGCTGGGCCGCGCCAGGGGAGCAGATCACGGTCGAGTTCGCCGGCGAGAGCGGGGCGGGTCGCGCTGCGCCGGATCGCTCCTGGCGCATCACGCTGGGCGCGTTGGCCGCGAGTTCGGTTCCGCGGTCGATGGTCGTTCGCGGCGTAGCCGAAGTGCTGACGCTCGAGAACGTTCTGGTCGGCGACGTTTGGGTGCTCGGCGGCCAGAGCAACATGGAGTTCGAACTCGCGAAGGTCGAGAACGGCAACCTCGAGATCGTCTCGGCCAACTACCCCGAGATCCGTATCCTCACCGTTCCGTACGGAGCCGGCCTCGAACCCGTCCGGGGTTTCGCGCGACTGCACGAGTGGAGCGGCTGGTTCGGGCGACACTTCCGCAAGGGTGACTGGGACGTCTGCACGCCCGCCGTTGCGCGCGAGCTTTCGGCCATCGGTTTCGCGTTCGCCCGGCGCGTGCACACCGCGAGCGGCGTGCCGATCGGCGTCGTCGACGCGTCACGCGGTGGGACGACGGTCGAGACCTGGACGCCGCTGAGCCGACTGCGTGCGATGACCAGCAAGGTGGTGCGCAACAAGGTCTCCGACTGGGAGCGCCGCGTCGCGGAGTGGGATGCCGAGCAGGATCTCGCGCAGCGCGTGAAGAAACACCAAGCCTGGCTCGCACGGCAGAGCAAGGCGGGCAAACAGGTGACCGAGGATCGCCGCGCCGTACCCACCGACCTGAGGCCGGGCCCGATCGCCGATCACAACCATCCGGGTCATTGCTACGCGGGGATGATTGCGCCGCTCGTCGGGCTCGCGGTCAAGGGCGTGATCTTCCACCAGGGCTACAACAACGCGTTCGATGGCATGCCGGGAGTTGCGTTCTATCGCGAGGCGCTGCCCGAGATGATTCGGGCGTGGCGCGATGCGTTCGGTGATCCCGCGCTGCCGTTCGGGATCCTGTCACTCTGCACGGATGGCTATCCGCAGACGCGTGACAACTACCTCGAGAAGATGCTCGACACGGGGATCTTCTTGCGTGCGGCGCAGTATCGAACCTTCCTCGAGCTGCAGCGGGCCGGTGACGACAACATCGGGTTCGCGAGCACGTTCGATCTGCGGCGGCGGTGGTACCACCCGCAAGTGAAGCTGCCGGCTGGGGAACGGATTGCGCGGTGGGCGCTGGCGACGCAGTACGGGCTCGGTCGCGAACTCGTGTGGCAGCCGCCGAGAGTTGTCGCCGTCGATCGGCGCGATGGCGAACTCGTGCTGCGGCTCGATACCGCGGTCAGTGACCCCGAGGATGGGGCGATGGTCGGGTTCGCGATCGCGGGCGAAGATCGGCGTTTCCAGCCAGCCGAAGTCGGCTACGTGGCGATCGGCAAGGACGGTCGCGGGCGGACGCGGTTCGATCGCAAGCAGCTCGTTCTGCGCAGTCCGCTGGTGCCGACACCGGTGCACTATCGCTACGCATGGGGCCGCAACCCATTGGCCAACGTGCAGGTGGCGGGCAACAAGGACCTGCCCCTCGCGACCCAGCGCAGCGACGATTGGGGGCCGGCGGATGTACCGGCCGGGATCTTCGACGAAGTCGTGACCGGCAAGATGTCACGTGCGCAACGCAATCGCGTGCTGCGGGCCCTGCGGGAGGAAGACCGGCGTCGTCGGGTCGCCGAGGCGGAAGCGGTCCTGCGCGAGTTCGGCCCGAAGGGCATGGGCGGCACCGTCGGCAAGGACTGACTGGTCAGCGTCATGGTTCAGTTTCGGTTTCTGCGTCACTTCAACGATCTCGAGCTGGCGCGCGGTGTGGACCGCAGGAAGCGACTGTTGCCGGCGGATGCGGCCGCGTTTCCCGGCGACGGCGCCGTCGATCGGTTCGCGCGCGCGCTTTGCCGTCACCGCGCCACGAACCTGCGGGAGCTTTGTGAGTCGTTCGAGTTCTTCGCGTTGGCTCGCAAGCACTCCCGGGCGGGGGAGGTCGCGGACCTGTGCGGTGGTCACGGCCTGGTTGGTGCGCTGTTTGCGGTGTTCGAGCCCAGTGTGGAGCGCGTGATCGTGCTCGACCGTTCGCGGCCCGCGAGCTTCGACCTCGTATGTGCCGCAGCCGAAGAGGTTGCGCCGCGGGTGCGGGGTCGCATCGAGTACGCGGAGGTTACGATACGCAACGCGGCGCGGCGGGTTGCGCCCACGGCCGGGCTCGTGGCGGTCCACGCGTGTGGCGCCAAGACCGATGCGGCGCTCGACCTCGCACTCGCGAACGGTCAGCCGGTCGCGTGCATGCCGTGTTGCCACCCCGTGTCACGTTCGACTGCTCCGGCCGCCGTGAAGCGCGAGTTCGCCCACGACGCGGTCGACATTCATCGCACGTACCGACTCGAGGCGGCGGGCTACCACGTGCGCTGGTCGGCGATCTCCGAACGCATCACGCGGAAGAATCGCGTGATTCTCGCGCGACCGCGCAGGTAAGGGCGCGCTAGTGCGTATCGGATCACGATTCAGATTTGTCGGTCGAGCGGATCCGGTCGACACGGATCGTCGGCGCTAACATTCTCGAGAATGTTGACGCTCGCGGAGCTGCTGCGGCGTCTTGGCGATCGTGAGGCCGACCGAACTGGATTCGAACCGAGAATTGCCGGCCGCCGAACTATCGGCAGCACAGCTTGCCTGGATCCGCGAGCAGCAGGCGGCGCTCTGGCGCTATCTGCTGCTGCTCGGCGCTCGCCCAGAAGAGGCCGAGGACGTCATGCAGGATGCCTTCGTGGCGCTGCTGCGACGATACCCGGGTGAGGACCGGTCTGCGCAGGCGCGGTTGCTGCGGACGATCGCGCGCAACCGCTTCGTCGAGCTTCGGCGCCGGCGCGGCGGCAAGCTCGTCGGCTGGTCCGACGCCGTCGATGCGTGGTTGGCCGACCGGCCCGAGGCACTGCAGAACACGATGGCGGAGCAGTTCGAGGACTGCCTCGGAGAACTCACGGAGCGCGCCCGCGTCGCACTCATGTTGCGACACGCAGAGGATCAACCCGTCGAGGACATCGCTCGTCACGTTGGGCTGGCGCGAGGCGGTGCGTTGACCTTGCTGCAGCGCAGTCGTGATCAGCTGCGGGCGTGCCTGGAGCGGCGCGGCTTCAACCACCGTGGTCGCGCGCGGAGCAGCGCGCACGGATCCCCCGAAACTTCACCGGCTCTCGAGACCAGATCATGAACTCTCATCGCTTTCGCCCCGACGACGCCGTCGCAGATCGTCATGTCGAGCTGCTGCTCCAGGAGACCCTCGCCGGAAGTTCGGCGCCCGACGTCACCGCGCGCGTCGCGGCGGCGTTCGCGCGGGGTGACGGGCCAGCGGACGTCGAGCGCCTGTCGGCATCCGGTCGTGGTCCCCGCCGCGGCTTCGGTCTCTTGGCCGCCCTTCTGGGGTTGGTGGTGGTTCTGGGCGTGGGATACGCCAGCCGGTCGCAGCCGGAGTCGTCCGAACCGGAGGGTGCGCGCCCAGGGATGCCGCAAGGACCGGCGCAGGAGCGTCCGCTCGGTCCCGAGGTGACGGTCACGACGATGGCCGAGATCGCTGCACTGCCCGCGGATACGGACAACGTGCGGTTGCGGCTTCACACCGCGGACGCGGTGCGCGCGTTGACCCGCTTGCGAAAGCTGCGCCGGCTCGATGCTGCGTTCGAGCTCGAAGTGACGTTCAGTAGCCGTCGTGCCAAGCGGCCGGACTTCTTTCCCGCAGCGGCGGAGCCTCTCGGGATGCTTACGAGCCTCGAAGAACTCGACCTCAGCGGCCACGGCCCGATCAAGGGTCTCGGGTCGCTGGAGACGTTGGCGCGGCTGCGCCGCCTGCGGATCTACTACGCGCTCATGGAGCCGCGCAGTCTCGGCGTGCTGTCGAAGCTTCCGCGGCTCGAGCACCTTCACCTGGAGGCGACGCTCTCGACCGACGCCGATGCGCCCCTGCTGGACCTGGACCATCCCGAGTACGGACTCGCTACGTTTGCCGGCTCAGGACGATTGCGGACTCTGACGCTCACGGCCTGTATCGCCGATCTCGAAGGCATGCAGGCGGTGGCGACCAACCCGTTGGAGGAGCTACGAATCTACGGGCTCAGCGCCGCGCAGCCGCACCCACGGCGTCAGTCGCTCGGGGCCGAGGCGTATGTGCCACTCGGTGGGATTCGAACCCTGCGACACTTCTCGTTCCAGGATACCTGCAGCCCGGAACTCTTCGCTGGACTGCTGCAGTGTGAGCACCTCGAAACCCTGAACCTCGGGTCGGCGGATGGCTTGCAGGGCCGCGAGGCCGGTCGAGCGATCGCTCGGCTGACGCAGGTGAAGAGCGTGACGGTGGCGGGCTCGTCCATCGATCACGAGGCACTGATTGGCCTGACCGAGTCGAAGACGATCGTCGATCTTGCCCTCGGGGGCGACGTCGAGTGCACGGATTCCATCCTGGCGCGAGTCGCCAAGATGCCCGCCCTGCGCCGACTGACCTTGCCGTTGTCGCACTCGATCACCGATGCGGGCATGGCGGTGCTCGCCGCAACGAAGCTCGAGCACTTCGCGTTGCCCCACCCGGAGAAGATCACATCGGCAGGGTTGCGGCATTTGCCGCGGAGTCTGACGAGCCTCATCGGGGAGGCGGGGCCGTTCGATGCTTCGGTGCTCGACCGGCTCGACAACCTGACCGAGGCGGAGTTTTTCTTCCACTACGATCGCCCGCTGTCGCTGGTACCCGATCTGCTCACCGCGTCGACGAGGACGAGTCTGCGCAAACTGACATTGGCGGTGGATCTCAGGCGACTGCAGGCGCTCGAACGTTTGGCTGAGCTCGAGGGAGTCGAGTTGCTCGATGCCAGCAAGAGCCTCGGTGAGTTGCCGGCCGATGCGGTTCGACGGCTGCGGGAGCGTAGCGTCGAGGTGCGGCTGCCGAGTGCCCGGGAGCCCGCGCCGATCGAGGTCATGGAAGTGAAGGCCGCCGGACCGGGTCGCCGGAAGAAGTGAGTGGCGGCCGGTGGCGCGCTGAGCTTCAGAGGTCAGTGAGGCACACGCAGAATCGGTCCTGCAGCTCCCGCCAGGGCTTCGCGCTGCCGACGAAGTTCTGCGTCAGGATCGCGAACGCGAGGTGCCGCCCGCTGCGAGTCGTGACATAGCCCGCGAGGTTGCTGACGCCGGAGATCGTGCCGGTCTTCGCACGTATGCGATCCTCGGCCGCCGTGCCCTGCATTCGCTGTCGGAGCGTGCCGTCGCGTCCGGCAATCGGCAGGCTCGCAGCGAACACCTCGAACGCACGACCGCCGCGTCGATGCATGTCGGCTAGCGTTCGCACCAGGACCTCCGCGCTGATGAGCGTGTAGTGCGACACTCCCGAACCGTCCGCGATGCGATACGCGGCGGGGTCGAGGCCGAGAGCCTCGAGGTCGGCGTCGATCAGTGCGAGACCACGATCGACCGCGCCCGCGTCGAGTTTGGCGTCGGGGGCGAGTGCTCCGAGCCGTCGCAGCAGGAGTTCGGCACCGAGGTTGTCGCTGACCTTGTTGGTCTCGTGTACGACGTCGGCGACCGGCCGTTCGAGGTTTGCCCGAATCGCCGCGGCTGTCAGGGCCGGTCGGACGTTCGTGATCCGGATCGTCGGGGCCGCGTCGGCGTCGTTGCCTTCGCGGTGCCGCCGTAGCTCATCGGCGAGTACCGCGGCGGTGAAGCGTGCGGGGTCGGGCACGGTGAGCCGACGGGTCGTGACGCGATCTGCTTCGAGAGTGCCGCTGACCACTACGCGCGTACTATCGCGATAGCGCCCGCGACCTACGCGCAGTGGGCCCGAGCCGCCGTTGTTGACCAGTTCGAGTCCGCCGCTCACGGGCAGCAATCGAGCGTCCACGCCCGTTGGTCGTCCGCGGGCCTCGATCGTGACGCAGCCGCGGTCGACCGCCGCCGCAGATAGCGCGGGCATGAACGTGTAGGGCTCGTCGTCCCACATCCAGCCTTCCCCGAAGCGCGCGGCGCCGTGCAGCGGATCCACGATCGTGACGTTCCCGTCAACTGGTCGGCCACCGGACCGCGACGCGAGCTCGTCGACGAGGACTGTCAGTTCCTGGCTGGACAAGAACGGATCCCCGCCGCCGAGGAGCGTGACGCCACCGGCGCGGGCTTCGTCCTGGACCAGGCTCGTCGTGATCGTGCCGTCGACGTCACGGCGGCAGATCGATGCGGTCGTCAGTACCTTCATCGTCGATGCCGGTCGCAGCAGGCGGCGGTGCTCGCGGGCGAGGAGCGTTTCGCCGGTATCGAGATCGACGACCATCGCGGCGACCTGAACCGCATGCTGGTCATGTGGCTGGAACAGTTCAGCGAGCTCGTGCCGGTCACCGAGCGTCGTGCAACCGACCGCGAGCAGACATCCGAGCAGGGCGGGCGAGGAGCGCATGCGGCGAGCGTAGCCGTAGGGCCGGGTATCCACGAACGCCTGGTTGGTTCCTCTGCAGTCGTCGTTCTAAGATCGCCGCGATGGACCAGCTGCTTCCGCGTGCCCTCGTTGCTGGTGACGAGATCGCGGTCGTGGCGCCCGCGAGCGGCGTCCGCGACATCGAGGCTTTGGAGCGTGGGCTCGAGCGCTTTCGCAATTGGGGCCTCGAGCCCGTCCTCTTGCCGCATGCGCGGGCGCAGCTGGACTGGCCGGAGGGCTGCCCGATCGCTGCGTCGGACGCGGACCGGTTGGCCGATCTACAGTGTGCGATCGACGACCCGAGGTACCGCGCGATCGTCAGCGTGCGGGGCGGCTACGGCACGACGCGATTGCTCGATGGGCTGGTGCTGGATCGCTTGCGCGAGGATCCCAAGCCGATCCTCGGTTACAGCGATCTCACGGCGCTGCTGGCCGCGTTGCACGGGACGCTCGGACTCGTCGGGTTCCATGGCCCGATGCTCGCGACCTCTTCCGCGATGGATGCCGGCGACGCATTGTGGCCACTTCAGCGGCAGCTGTTGATGTCACCGACCGAGCCCGCGCAGCTGCCGGTCGCCGACGCTGCGACCGGCGTCGTCGGCGGAGCAGCTGAGGGCGTCCTGGTCGGCGGCAACCTGAGTCTCGTGCAGTCGCTGATCGGCACGCCGTGGGAGATCGCGACGACTGGCGCGTTGCTGTTCCTCGAGGACAT
Source organism: bacterium (assembly GCA_024743115.1). GTDB lineage: Bacteria > Planctomycetota > UBA1135 > UBA1135 > UBA2386 > JAGQRA01. The sequence goes on from JANSXC010000002.1 coordinate 187,437, forward strand.
CGGCGAACCGCCGTACCGCGTCGATCGGATGCTGACGCACCTGCGGCAGACCGGCGCGTTCGATCGCGCCGCGGGGGTGATCCTCGGCGACTTCCACGTCGAGGGAACCGAACTGGCGAGCGAGCACGGGCCCATGACCGCAGTGCTCGAAGAACGCCTGGGAGACCTTGCCGTGCCGGTGGCGCGAGGCGTGCCGTTCGGACACCGACCCGGGTCATGGACTCTGCCGGTGGGCGTCCGCGCGCGGCTGCGCGTGCCGGCGGTCGGTGGTGGTGTAACGCTGCAGCTCCTCGAGCCGGCGGTCAGGGCATGAGCGCGAACTGGCAGTTGCGCAGCTCGGCGTTCACTCTGGAGCTGCGTCATCGCTTTACGCTGGCGAACAGCTCGCGGACGACGACGCCGACGCTGCTGGTCGAACTGGAGTATGACGGTATCGTCGGCTACGGCGAGTCCGCGATGCCGCCGTATCTCGGCGAGACGCAAGCGACCGCTGCAGAGTTTCTGGCGCGGATCGATCTCGCCCTACTGCGGGATCCGTTTCGTACGGCGGAAGTCTTGGGCCGCGTCAACGCGATTGCCGCGGGCAACCACGCGGCGAAGGCGGCGTTCGACATCGCGCTGCACGACTGGCTCGGCAAGGTGCTGGGACAGCCGTGGTATCGCATCCATGGTCTGGATCCGGAGCAGGCGCCGGTCACGTCCTACACGATCGGCATTCATGCCCCCGAGACCGTGCGGCAGATCGCGGCTGCGGCGAGCGGGCAGTATCGGGCGTTCAAGATCAAGCTCGGAGGCCGTCAGGACCGCGAGATGATCGGCGCGATTCGTGATGCCGCCGCGACGCCGATCCGGGTCGACGTGAACCAGGGCTGGCACGATCGTGATCATGCGCTCCGGGAGATCGAGTGGCTCGCGACGCAGGGCGTCGAACTCGTGGAGCAGCCGATGCCGGTGGCGAGCGTCGACGACCTCGCCTGGCTGCGGGAACGTAGTCCACTGCCGATCGTCGCGGACGAGGCGGTGCAGCGGCTCGTGGATGTTCGATCGGCGGCCGGGGTCTACGACGGCGTGAACATCAAGCTCATGAAGTGCACGGGCATGCGCGAGGCGCGTGCGATGATCGAGCGGGCCCGGGCGTTGGACCTGCGCGTGATGCTCGGATGCATGACCGAGAGCTCGTGCGCCATCTCCGCAGCGGCGCAGCTGGCGCCGCTCGTCGACTGGGCGGACCTTGACGGCGCGCTGCTCGTGGCGAATGACCCGTTCGACGGTGCGATGCTCTCGGATGGTCGGATCGTGCCGTGCGAACGGCCGGGTCACGGTGCGGTGCCACGATCCATAGCGGACCCTCGCGTGGAGTCATCGGCTCGATAGCATCGCGACCTATGCGCTCACGCCCCCGTCAAGAACGCGGCACGTTCGTCGCCGAGCCGTCGACGTACGGCACGAGTCGCCTCGGCGCACCGCTGCAGGTCTGGCGTCCGACAGGACCGTGCGCTGCCCTCGTGTTCGCCGGTATTCATGGCGATGAAGGCGAGACTACCGCGGTGCTGTCATGGGCCATGCGCCAGCTCGCCGAACCGCCGCCGCGCTGCGCGGTCGTGCTTGCTGCCAACCCGGACGGCCTCTGTCGTGGGACGCGTGCCAATGCGGTCGGCGTCGACCTCAATCGCAACTTCCCGACGACCAATTGGACCGCGGAGCCAGTCGTCCATCGGGTCATGTCGGACGAGCCGCGGGACATCGAGTTGTCGACCGGAGCGTCTGCCGGATCCGAGCCCGAGGTGCAGGCACTCGTTCGGCTGATCGAGGAGTTGCGGCCGAGTGATGCGGTCGTGGCGGTGCACGCACCGCTCGCGTGCGTCGAGGACCCGACCGGCAGCCCGCTCGGGAAGTGGCTTGCCGAGCGCTCGAATCTGCCGCTGGTCGACGACATCGGCTATGCGACACCGGGCTCGTTCGGGTCCTGGGCGGCGGAGAACGACTATCACGAGATCACGTACGAGTTCGGCGTCGACTCGCCCGAAAGCCACCTCCGCAATCACGCTGGCATGTTCGCCGAGATGTTCGCTCGCGAGGACTGGTAATGGCGCTGAACGTCATCTGGTTGGCGTTCTTCGTCATCGCGTTCCTCGTTGGCCTCGGCAAGCTCATCTTCGCGGGGGACACCGGAGTGTTCTCGGCGATGATCCAGAGCACGTTCGACATGGCGAAGACGGCGTTCGAGATCTGTCTCGGGCTCACCGGTGTGCTGACGCTCTGGCTCGGTTTCATGAAAGTGGGGGAACGCGGCGGCGCCGTCGAGATCCTCGCGCGCATCGTGCGGCCGTTCTTCCATCGCCTGTTTCCCGAGCTGCCGCGCGATCACCCAGTGCACGGCGCGATGGTGATGAACTTCGCCGCAAACATGCTCGGGCTCGATAATGCCGCGACTCCGCTGGGCCTCGAAGCGATGCGGCGGCTGCAGGAGCTCAATCCGGACAAGGAACGCGCCAGCAACGCACAGATCATGTTCCTGGTGCTCAACACGTCGGGGCTGACGCTGATCCCAATCAGCATCCTCGTCTACCGAGCGCAGATGGGGGCGGCGAATCCGACCGATGTGTTCCTGCCAATCCTGCTCACGACGTTCTTCGCGACGGTCGGTGGTCTCGTTGCCGTGGCCCTGGTGCAGCGGATCAACTTGTTCGACCCGGTGATCCTGGCCTGGCTCGGTGGGCTCTCGACTCTCGTGCTCGGACTGCTCTGGCTGTTGCGGCAGATGTCGCCGGAGAACCTCGAGGTTGCGTCCACGCTGATCGCGAACCTGATCCTGTTCGGCGTGATCATCGGATTCCTCGGGCTCGCAACCTATCGTCGGATCAACGTCTACGAGACGTTCATCGAGGGCGCGAAGGAGGGCTTCGGCGTCGCCATCAAGATCGTGCCGTACCTCGTCGCGATCCTGGTCGCGATCGGCGTCTTCCGCGCGTCGGGTGCGATGGACTTCGTGATCGATGGCGCACGCGCCATTGCGGGTTGGTTCGGCGGCCGCACCGACTTCGTCGATGCCCTGCCGACTGCGATCATGAAACCGCTGTCGGGCAGTGGCGCTCGCGGGATGATGGTCGACGCCATGCAGGTCCACGGCGCCGACTCGTTCACGGGGCGGATGGCGTGCACGTTCCAGGGCGCGACCGACACGACGTTCTACATCATCGCGGTCTACTTCGGTTCCGTCGGTATTCGCCTGACGCGGCACGCTGTCGCGTGCGGGTTGTTCGCCGATCTCGTCGCGATCGTTGCCGGCATCTTCGTCGCGTTCATGTTCTTCGGCTGATTCGGGTTCAGCCAGCGCCACCGGCGGCCGCGGCGTTGGCTTGGGCCTGGCTCTGATGCTGCGCGAGCATCGATGACGCCATCGAACTGCTGCGGAACGACGTCAGGCACGTAACCCCCATGCCGAAGCCTTTCATCTCGTTCATCCAGACCTGGCGGCCGGTCAACGCATCGAGGCAGAACGTGTAGCCGTTGACCGCGGCGATGACACGTTCGCCGTCGAGCATCATCGCGACGGCGCCGCTGCCCTTTGGGCTCTTCCATTCCCAGACGATGTCGCCTGTGTCGCGGTTCAGCGCAGCCGCGCGGCGGTTGAAGCCGACGAAGATCAGATCGGCGACCGTGGGAGGGTTCGTGGCCATGCCGACAGGATCTGTGGTGAACAGCCTGTCGGCAAGTGGGCATTGCGTGGGGTCTCGTGTGGCAGTGGTGGTGACAATTGCCCGAGCGCTGCTGCATCGTCAGTCGTGGATGCGGAGGCAGAATCCGCGCGCGGCGGTATGTTGACGTGCCGATGACGGCAAGGGCCAGTAGGAGGTGGGTTCGATGCAACTACGGCAAGTGATGATGGCGGTTGTACTGTTGGTAGCGAGTTGGCCCGGGGTCGCGCAGGATGAGGCGGACAAGGATCGCGGCGGGCCGATTGCCGGGACGGGGTTCGCCGCCCTGGTTCATGCGGATAACGCCGACGGCGCGCGTGAGTCGGTCCTCTGGCAGATTCCGCTGGGCAAACCCGCTGTCCGACGCCGGATTCTCGGCACCAGCCCCTGGCGCCCGTCGCCCGCGCTCGATTCACCGGAGCTGCTGCGTTGGCAGCGATCACCCGAGCCGGGGGAGCGACCCCGGCGCTACATGGTCGAGATCCTGGCGGTGGACTACGCGGCGTTCTCGGTCCGGCGCCTGCTGCGCATCGAGCAGGCGAGCGCGATCGGGCGTTCGGCTGACCAGCTCTACCTGAATACAGCGAACGGCCAGCGTATCCTCGATGTCGCGACCGGTACGACGCGCGAACTCGCGCCGAAGATCGAGGTTCTGGCGAAGCACGGCGACGATTGGCTCGTCGAGACCGAGGGGCATCTGGCGCGCTACGACGCGTTGGGTGCGAAGGTCGTTCGGCATTATCGTGAGATACCCGCGATGCCGCGGCGGGCGCGGCGGCAGACCATCTGGAAAGGCGAGCGCTTCGCTGTTCGTCGAGGCGGGTTCTTCGATGCCGCGGATCAACCAATCGTTGCGCTGGAGTTCCAGAAGCTCGCCGTGATCTACCAGGATCTGCGAGTTTGCGATCTGGCGACCGGCGTCGAGACTTCGGTACGCGTGCGGACGCAGGGGATGGGCGGCTCCGGGGTCGGCGTGATCGCTCGCGACCTGCCGATCGAACTCGTGGGGGGGCTGTTTCGCTACGTCGAGCGGCTGCCTGCCGCCGGCGACCATGCGGACCTCGAGGCGTTCGATCTCGCTCGCGATACCGAGTGGGTCACGATCGATGTCGCAACCGGCAAGGAACTCCTGCGGGTGCCGTATGCGGAGCGTGATCTCGACGAACCCGACCGACTGGCGAGTCGCGGAGTTCCCGACTACCTGCGGGCGGCCTTCGACGGCGAGAACAACACGCGGTGGCCGGGGATCAAGGACATCGCGTTCGAGTTCCTGGCATTCCACGAGATCGACGGCTACGGAATCCGTGGCGTCTGTCGCACGTCGGACAAGAACGAGCTGCTCATCCTGCAGGGCGACACGCTCTACCACGCGAACCTGAAGACGCGGAAGTTGCGCGACTGGCCGGCGCCGAAGGCCTGGCAGAAGGTCGTGGGAATCGCGCTGTTCGCGGTGCCGCAGCCTTAGCGCGATTCGTCGAGCAGCGCGACCATTGCCGCGCCCATGGCGAGGCCGATGTCCATGTAGGTTTTGGCGTTGCCGCCGTAGTGGCTGTTGGCCGCGCCGCCGTGACACAACGGGTTGGAATAGATGGTCGCGACGTTGCCGGCGAACTGACCGTACTTGCCGCGCCTCCCGTCGACGGCGAGTTGCGCATCAAGGATCAGGCCCTCGTTACCGTCGGCGCCGCGTTCGGTCTGACCGAGCGTGGCACAGACGAACTTCGCGTGCGGTGCGTCGAAGTCCTGCCGGAGCCGACCGATCAAGCGCACGAGGTTCTGTTCGTAGCGCTCGGCGTGCGCGACGTTGCCGCAGTCCTTGGCGCCCTGCCACCAGAAGAAGCCGGCGATCTCGTAACCCTTGGCGCCTGGGTAGTACTTGGCCAAATCCGCGAGCACCTTCTTGGCATTCGCGATGTCGTCATCGTACTGCTTGCCCGCGTACCAGTTGATTGCCTTGGGCTCGGTGCCCTTCGCCCAGCGATCGGGGCTGTCCTTGTAACCCGCGTAGACCTGTCCTTCGCGTTCGAAGCGTTCACTGCCGGGCGGCAGCAGATCCCAGCCGAGGCTGCGGTTGCCGATGCAACTCTTGAGGATCAGGACGGGTGCGTCCAGATGGTTGCCGAGGTGGTGGCCGATGCCGACCTCGGGCCCGATCCGGCGTCCCTTGATCGTCAACCATTCGTTGTTGAAGACGCGCATGCCCTTGCCGCCGCGGCCGACCATCACGCGTACGTTGCGGGCGTCGCGGCGCTCGGTCCAGTTGCCATCCTCGTCGACCAGGAACGGGTAGAGGCCTTCCTTGGTCACCGCGTGCCGCAGCGAGCCCGGCTTGTCGGCGGGGTCGACCTTGCCGAACCCGAGCATGTTCGATTGGCCGAGCAGAATGAAGACCTGCACCTTCTCGGTCAGATCGGCCGGCCGACCATCGGGTCTGGGGAGCGGAGCGGCGCTCGCAGGCGGGTTGGTCACGGCGCCGTCGGCTTGGGCCGGCAGGGTGGCCGAGCCACCCATGGCGGCCAAGAGCGCGGTGGCGAACATGCAGGCAGAGCGGCGGCGGGCGTCGGGCACGGCGTTCCGGTGGTAGTCGTTGGAGGAGGCGACGCGACTAGCGACTGAGCACGAAGTCGAGCGCGCCCTGCACCGCGGCGACCTGTGCGCGGTTGCAGTCTTCGTCGGTGACCTTGGGGCTGTCCGGATAGACCTCAGTCGTGCTGACGAACGGCGCGTCGGTCACGCGCATGCAGAGGCCGAGTTCGCGTGCCGCGTAGTTGATCACGCCACTCTGTGTGACGTCGGCACCGATGATCTGGCCGTTCTCGTCGGGCGGTGCGATATGGGTGACCTGCTCGACCGACGCGATGATCGCGGCCTGGAACGCGTCCTGAGGCAGTTCCGAATCGCCGACCGTGTAGAAGCCGTCGGGGATCGTGCCGGGCTCGGAAGCCGTGCCGTCGCGGGCCGCCTTGGCCGGACGGAACTCCGTCTCGTCGGTGTCGGTCGTTTCGTGCAGGTCCATGTGCATGACGAACGACAGGTTGCGCTCCTTCAGCAACTGCATGAGCGCGGCGGATTCGCCGCACGGTGAGTTCTCGACGAACGAGCGATTCGGGTCGATGGCCTTGGCGTTCCAGCGATGGATTACCTCATAGGCCCAGGGGCTCACGCACGGCGCGATGAGCAGGTTGATGCGATCGTGATAGCTCGCCGCGTGTGCCGAGGCGAACGCGAGAGCGCCCTGAACACCGCTCGTTTCGTAGCCGTGAACGCCACCCGTGATCAGCGCCCACGGGTTGGCCGGATTGGGTGTGCGCGGTGCGATCGCGAACAACGGATAGCGCTCGGGGTCGAGCTCGAGTGCGCCGTACTGCGTGACCTCGAAGCGGTCCCGCAGGCTGTCGATCTTCGCCAGGACCTGCTCGGCGTAGCTGCGCTTGTGAGTCTGCTGGGCGAACCAGGCGGCCTTGTCAGCATCCGTCCATGGTTCGCCGGGAATACCGATTGGGTAGAATCGTTCCATCTTGCTTCGTGACCGGGGTCTCGGTGGCAGCTTACGGGCGACTCTCGTTTCCGATAGAGCGGCCGCCAGAATTGCGATCTAGTCTGTCGATCGATGAAGCTCTGCACTGCCGCCGATGCCGTCGCGTGTGTTCGCTCGGGCCACCGCGTTTTTGTTCACGGAGGAGCCGCAACGCCGTCCGCGTTGTTGCGGGCGCTCGCGGATCGCTCGGGAGAGCTTCGCGATGTCGAGCTCGTGAGCCTGCACACGGAGGGGGAGAACCCGTGCCTGTCCGAGGAGGCTGCGGGAGCCTTCCGCGCCAACGCGCTCTTCCTCGGCGCCGCGAGCCGCAAGGCCTTCGCACGCGGTGACGCGGACTACGTGCCGGCGTTTCTCAGCGAGATGCCGGCGTTGTTCCGTGACCGGGTGCTGTCGCTGGACGTCGCGCTCGTTCACGTCTCGCCGCCCGACAAACACGGCTACTGCTCGCTCGGGGTCTCCATAGACATCGCGCGCGCCGCCGTCGACTCGGCTGCCGTCGTCATCGCGCAAGTGAATCCCCGTATGCCGCGGACGCACGGTGATGGGCTGATTCACCACAGTATGTTCCAGGCCGCGGTCGAAGTGAACGACCCGTTGCCCGAGCACCGGGGCCGCCCACTTGGCGATGTCGAACGCGCCATCGGTCGGCACTGTGCCGAACTCGTCGAAGACGGCGCGACATTGCAGATGGGTATCGGCGCGATCCCGGATGCCGTGCTGGCACAACTCACCGGACACCGCGATCTCGGCGTCCACACGGAGATGTTCTCCGACGGCTTGTTGCCGCTGATCGAGCGTGGAGTAGTGACCGGACGTCACAAAGTGCTGATTCCCGGGCGGATCGTCTCCGGCTTCGTCGTGGGCTCGCAGCGGCTCTACGACTTCCTGGACGACAACCCCGAGGTCGTGATGTGCGATATCGGCTTCGTCAACGACCCCGACATGATCCGGCGAAACCCCAAGGTCGTGGCGATCAACAGCGCCATCGAAGTCGACCTGACGGGCCAGGTGTGCGCCGACTCGATTGGCACCAGGATGTGGTCGGGAGTGGGGGGACAGATGGACTTCCTGCGCGGGGCGAGGCTCTCCGAAGGCGGCAAACCGGTGATCGCGTTGCCCGCGCGGACGAGTCACGGCGAGTCGCGAATCGTGCCGATGCTCAAGCCAGGAGCCGGCGTCGTGACGACCCGGGCGCACGTCAATTGGGTCGTGACCGAGTACGGAGTCGCCAACCTGCACGGCAAGAATCTGCGGCAGCGGGCGCAGGCTCTGATCGATCTCGCGCACCCCGAGGATCGGGAGGAACTCGGCCGCGCGGCGGTCGGGCGATTCGGGCGCTTCTAGGTGTTGTAAACTCCCGTCAGCCGATCGGCTTCACGAGCCGACGCAGAGCCGAGCGCAGCTTCTTGTGGGCATCCAGTGCGCGGACGTAGTCCGATTCGCGGCGACCACCTTTCTTCCGTACCACCGCTACGAGCGCCTTGCGTTCCGTCCTGGTCCACTTGTCGACCCCGGGAAGGATGAGAACGAGCGGCGCCCAGCGTTGCCACATCAGGCGTTCGGCCGGGCTCCACTTCTGCCAGCCGCGCACGCCGCACAGTTGCGCGGCCTCGGCCGCGCACACGCGTTGCGCACGCTCGCGATCGGCTCCGAAGCGCTCCGCGAGGTAGTCGGTGATGCGCAGCCCGATGTTGCCGAGCGGCAGGATGCCGATCACGTCGTCGCGATCACGCCCGGGACACCAATAGACGTTGTGCTCGGCGATCTCGGCGAGCGTTGCGATCGGCGTGCGATGGCTGCGGTCGCGCTTCATCTTCGCGAGCTCGCGATTCATCGTGCGGAGCACGCCGGCGTCGCGCGCACGGAACCCGAGCTTCTGATAGAACCACCAAGATCCCGACTCGAGGCCTTCCTGGTTGCCGCCGCCGCCGAGCTGGTAGGGGTAGATCGTGAACGTGTCCGAGCCGAAGACCTGCTGCGTGACGGCGAGCACCCAGCCGTAGACCAGGGCCGCTTCGCCGCCCCGCCAGGTGTCGAAGACGTTGTAGGCGATCTCCGAGCTGCCGAAGAACGCGCTGATCAGCACGTAGCCGATCGGCACGCCGTTCTTCAGCGTGAGGAAGGCGTAGACCGACTCGAGCATGAGGCGGCGCTCGGGCTGCATGCCGATGACTGCGAACTCGAGACCGTTGCCGCAGTCGAGCAGTCGGACATCGCGCGGGTCACCGTAGGCAAATGCGTCGAGGTCGCGGTGTCGCAGCACCATTGCCTCGCGTGCGAGATCGACGATCCGGCGGCCGGTGCGCTCGTCGCAGTCGATGACTCGAGCGCGTTGTCGCAGGGCCGCTTTCAGATCCGGTCGCCGGCGATCGAGCGGAGACGTCTGGTAGTGGGTCGGGCGGTCGAGTCGGGCCGTCGACCGGGCCGGCGTTGCCGCGCCAGGGGCGAGTCGCAATGGCAGTTCTAGTTCTTCGAAGAAGCGACTGCATTCGGCTTCCGTGCGGCCCACCCGGGCGCAGCGCTGGATGACGAAGTCGCCGTCGGACGTGTGTGGGCCGGCGAGCCGTCTTACCCAGTCCGCGGTGTCGAACTCGCCCTCGTCGAGGCCCGGGGTTTCCGACCAGAGGGCCAGGAGGTCGAGTCGCGAGTAGAGCAGCTCGTCGTCTTCGTACTCGTCCCAGTCGATCTCGAGCGCACCGGGAAAACGTCGCGACAGCCAGCGCGCGGTGTCGGCGTAGAACGAGTAGTGGATCGGCGTGCCGAGAATCCCCGTGTCCGCGAGTTCTTCGCGGTGGACGCGGAAGTCCCGGCGAGTATCGAACGAGTCGAGCATCACGCCGACGAGGTCGTGCACGGCCTCACTGTCGGGCACGGCACGCAGGTAGCAAAGGGCTTCGTGCAGTCGCAGAACCGCGTCGGCACTCGGCAGGCGGGCGGTGCGCAGGGCCGTGAGCAGTTCGAGCTTGCGGGGCTCGTGACCACCTCCGAACTCGGACTTCGTACGCTCGAGTTCGGCGAGCATGCGGGTTGCGGACTTGCGCCGTTGGGTGCGAGGGCCTGCCATGGCACCGACGCTATCACGGGGCATCGGGCAACTCGACATCCAGCTGCGCCGCGTTCGAGCGTCGGGCTACTCGGCGCGGTGGCCGTCGAAGAGCACGAACGCTGCCCATACGCGCGATGGCATGCGCCCTTCGATGGCGCGCAGCCGCGCGGCGCGGAGGGCGCCGATCCGGTCGTCGTCGCGCTTCAGTAGTTCGGCGTAGAACAGCACCATGAACCTCGCTGCATCGTCATCGGCGACGGGCCACAGCGTCGAGATCACGGCGCGGGCGAGATCGGTGCGACTCGACCTGACCAGTCCCGGGATTGTGCTCGGGCCGAATGCACCCGGCTCACGCTCTACACTGGCGGCGCGCCAACGTTGTTCTTCGGGATCCCGGTCGCTGCCGATCTACACCCGCGCGATTCCGGCGAGCCGAGGCTTCCTCGGGCTGTCGATCTTTGCTCAGGGTGGTGCGTTGGTCCCCGGGATCAACGCCCATTCGGTTGCGCCCACGAACGGCCGGCGTGGCAGGCTCGGCGACTCGTAGCAAACCGAAGTTCCACGCGACTGCTGCGTGCGGCGACCCTACGCTCGGCGCTTCTCCCGACGCGAGGAGCGCTGATGATTCCCTACGAACCGAAGCAGTGGTGGAGGATCCTGTTCGACTTCCAGCGCAGTCCGGTGTTTCGCACCCTGCTGCTGGATGTCCTCGGGGCGGGGCTCTGGGCTGCGCTGGTGGTCTGGATCGAGGCCGATGTAATCCGGGTCGCGGTGCCGCTCGGCCCCGCGTTCCTGTCGATCCTCGGAATCATCCTGGGGCTGCTGCTCGTCTTCCGCACGAACACCGCCTACGACCGCTGGTGGGAGGGTCGTAAGCTCTGGGGGCAGCTGGTCAACGTTTCGCGCGGCCTGGCTCACCAGCTCGATGCCCAACTCGCGATCACGGCGCCGGCGCGTCGCACGGCCTACGCCGACCATCTCGCCGAGTTCCCTGTGCTGCTGGCGCGGCATCTGCGCCAGCCGCGGGACTACGCCGGCGAACACGAGCCCAACGGCCTACTGACCAGGCTGCATCGCGACGTGCAGTCCGACATCGAGGCGGGGCATCTGGACGACGGCTCCCGCATCACGTTGCAACCGTTGCTGCAGGCCTTCGACGACGTTCTCGGTGCCTGCGAGCGGATCCGCAAGACGCCGATCCCATTCAGCTACTCGTCCTACGTCAAGCAGTTCGTCGTGCTCTACGCGCTCGTGATGCCGTTCGGTCTCGTGACCGAGTTCGGCTACGGTGCCGTGATCGCCTCGATGTTCGCGTTCTTCGCGACCATGGGGTTGGAGCTGCTTGCGACCGAGATTGAAGAACCGTTCGGCACCGATCCGAACGATCTGCCGCTCGAGAACATCGGCGGGGTGATCGCGCGGGATGTGCGCTCGATCCTGGCGACCGCGCCGGTGTGAGCGAGTGCGCCGGTCAGCAGAAGGTCAATCTCGCTTCGCTGCGATCGCTGCTGCGACCGCCTCGTCGGCCTGCAGCATGCCCGCGCCGTACGCGACGTCACGTCCGGGTTCGCCGAGATCTCTGCAGGTCGATTCCATGAGTGCCTGCAGCCGCCATGCGCAAAGGTCGGGGTTGGCTTCGAGCATGAGCGCCGCGACGCCGGCGGCGTGCGGCCCTGCGAACGAGTTGCCCCGCGGGCCGATCGCCAGCAGGTAGTCGCCGTCCTCGCGAACGACCGTCTGGAGTCGGCTCGCGCGCCGCCCGGTCCACACCTCGCGTCGCGTCCACATCGGGAAGCCGGCGTTGCACGTCGTGACGTCGGGCTTCTCGACTCGCGTTCCGTCCGGCGGGATCGAGTCGAAGTATCGAATGCCTTGCCAGTCCACCGGGCCGCGGCTGCTGAACGACGAGACCGTCCGTTCCGGGCCGACGCCGGCTGCGGCGATCACGCACGGGATGTCTTTGGGAGACCCGATCTGGCGACCCGCGGGCCAGCGTTCGGCGTAGTTACCGGCGCCGCCGACCGCTACCACTCCCGCTGCGGCCAGATGCTCGTGCGCCGTGCGAAACAGGCCGCGGTACTGGCCCATGCGCGTTGGCTCGAACGTGTAGCTCATCGACAGGATGTCGGCGCCGTGGTCGATCGCGTACTCATAGGCCCGCAGTTGCCCGCTGCCGACGAGTACCATGATCGCGGCGCCCGGAGCCACGCTGGTCGCGATCGGCGTGTCGCCGCGAGTCGGGCGGGCGGCGACGATACCGGCGCACAGCGTGCCGTGTCGGTGACCCGAGGGCGTAACCGGATATGGATGATTGGCCCGGAAGTCGTAGCCGAACACGTCGTCGACATACCCGTTGCCGTCGTCGTCCTTGCCGTTCTCTTGTTCGCCAGGATTGCGCCAGAGTGCGGGGAGCAACGCGGGGACGGTCATCATGCCGTCGTCGAGGACCGCGACGACCACGCCCCGACCGGTGACGCCGTGCTTCGTCCATGCGCGCGGCGCGCCGACGGCCTCGAGGTTCCAGGGGATCTCCAGGCCGTCCGCCGCGAGCGCGGCGGCGGCCGGCTCCGTTTCCCGGGGCAGGCGGAGCAGTCGGTCGTACAGCTTCGCGAGCTGTGGCCGTGGCGCGAACGGTCGCTCGGATGCCGTGCGATGCTGCGCGCCGAAGCGTTGGCGATAGACGAAACCAACCTCGGAGCTTGCTGCCAGTGCACGGCAGGCCGCGGCGTCGGCTTCGCAGGCGAACCCGTTCACGATCCAATATCGGCGAAGCCCGCGGAGGGCGCCGCTCGTGCGGAGCGCGTCGACGGTCTCTGTCATGGCTGCGAACGAGCGGTCGGCCTTCTCGGCTAGCGTCGCCCGGACCTGCTTCCTGAGTTCGAGTCGTCCGAGTGACTCGGGCTGTGTCCGGCAGAAGCGTTCATAGTCGCCGCCCGCGGGGAACAGCTGGTCGGTCATCCGCACGAAGACGGGGGTGAGGCCCTGGGCTGCATCGAGGCCCGCATCGAGCTTGTTCGCGGGGTCGTCGGTCTTTGGTGCGCTCTGGCCTGTGACGACGCCGAGTGCGAGCGCCATTACGGCCGACATCCGGAAGGTGAAACGAGCACGACGCGAGGGCCTCAGCATGGGCCGGACGGTAGAGGGTGGCCCGGTTCTCGAACAACGCTCTGGCGCGCTTGTTCGAGTTCGGGCGAATCGCTCCACTGCGTCCATGAACGAGGTTCTTCGCGCGTGCCTGCCCGCGGATGGGTTCGCCGGCACTCTGATCGGCCGCGCCTGGTTGACGGCATCCTCCGCTTCGGGCCTGGCCGGCCCGAGTCCGGTCTGGCTGCGCGAGGACGGGGTCTACGATCTCTCGTCGGTCGCACCGACGACCTCGCTGCTGTTCGATCGAGGTCACGACTGGCGCGAGCGTGGGGTGGCTGGTCTATGCCGTGTGGGTGAGATCGAGGCGTTGCTCGCCAACACGTTGGCGCGGCCACGGGACCCGGATGTGCCGCACCTGCTCGCGCCGGTCGATCTGCAGCCGGTCAAGGCGTGTGGCGTGACATTCATGGTCAGTGCGTTGGAGCGTGTGATCGAAGAACGAGCGGGCGGTGACAGCGCGCGCGCCGCAGCAGTGCGTACGCAGATCAAACAGCGCATCGGCAGTGAGCTGTCGAGCATCGTGCCGGGTTCGCCGGCTGCGGCCGAGACCAAGGCCGTGTTGCAGCAAGAGGGGCTCTGGTCGCAGTACCTCGAGGTCGGGATCGGACCGGACGCCGAGGTCTTCACGAAAGCGCCCGTGTTGTCCGCCGTCGGCACCGGCGACGGCGTCGGTGTGTTGTCGAGCTCGGAGTGGAACAATCCGGAACCCGAGGTCGTGCTCATCGTCGACTCGAAGGGTTCGATCGTCGGGGCGGCGCTCGGCAACGACGTCAATCTGCGCGACGTCGAGGGCCGCAGTGCGCTGCTGCTGGGCAAGGCCAAGGACAATAATGCTTCCGCCGCGGTGGGGCCGTTCGTGCGCCTGCTCGATGACAGCTTCTCGCTCGACGACATCCGCAGTGCGCAGGTGTCCCTGGCGATCGACGGCGAGGACGGGTTCGAGTTGCGCGAAGTCAGCGAGATGAGTCGGATCAGTCGCGACATCACCGATCTCGTGGCGCAAACCATCGGCCCGAACCATCAATACCCCGACGGCCTCGCGCTGTTCACGGGCACCATGTTCGCGCCGACCAAGAATCGCGGCGCCGCGGGGAAAGGCTTCACACATCACCTCGGCGACGTCGTGCGGATCTCGTCACCGAAGCTCGGCACCCTCCAGAATCGGGTGCAGTACTGCCATGAGTTGCCGAGGTGGGAGTTTGGCGTCGGTGCGCTGATGCAGAACCTCGCGGCGCGCGGCCTGCTGTCCTGATCTCATGTCAGGTCGACGCGGCGCAGGATCGCGCGCCGCAGTTTGACGTTCTCGTAGCCCTTCTCGCGCAGCAGGATGCCGGGCGACTTCTTGTTCTGCCTGGCTTACCGCAGTCCGGCTTCCAACTCCGGATGCTCGTCGAGCGCACGTCGGGCCTCAGTAGCGATCGCGAACTGGCGAAGCAGGCCGCGCACACCGATCGCGGTCATGGCGCCGCCGCCGGCGATCATCAAGATGGCCCAATGGACCGAGCGCCGGGGCGACTGGTTCAGCTGATTCACCAGCCAGGCCGCGCCGAGGCCCGAAACGACCAGACCGATGAGTATCTGGCCCGGTGCCGAGGAGAACGGCAGATCCTTCTCGAGTTCGCTCGACTCGTCGCGGGTTCGCGCCATGCGCGGAGTCTAGCCGGTCGGGGATTGCCGCGTTGCTCGCTGCCGTCGGAGCCGGGACGACGCCATCGTCTGATTCCGGCATCGTGGCGGGGAAGTCGGTCGCGCGCCGCGCGTAGGGCTCGAGATGGCATGATCGTGTCAGCCACCATGACTCCCATTCGAGTTCCAACGATTCTCTCTCTGGCCGTGGCGATGACCGTTGCCACGGTCCACGCGCAGGAGCCCGAGCCGGCCCGATCCGCGAGCCGGCCCAACATCGTCCTCATCATGGCCGACGACATGGGTTACAGCGACATCGGCTGTTACGGCAGCGAGATCGCGACGCCGACGCTCGATCGGCTGGCAGCCAACGGGGTGCGGTTCACGCAGTTCTACAACACGTCGCGGTGTTGTCCGACGCGGGCATCGCTCCTGACCGGGCTCTATTCGCACCAGGCCGGCATCGGATTGATGGCGTCGGACCGCGGCTACGACGCCTACCGTGGTGACTTGAACCGGCGTTGCGTGACCTTAGCGGAGGCGCTGCGCCCGGCGGGCTATCGCAACTACATGGCGGGGAAGTGGCACGTCACGCGCCACAAGAGTCCGGATGGCAAGAAGCACAATTGGCCACGACAGCGCGGATTCGATCGCTTCTACGGCACGATTACGGGGGCTGGCAGCTTCTTCGATCCAGCCACGTTGTGTCGCGGCAACACGTTCATCACCCCGGCGAACGATCCGGAGTATCGACCCGAGCGCTACTACTACACCGACGCGATCAGCGACAACGCGGTTCGGTTCGTCGCCGATCACCGCGCTACGCATCCTGAGCACCCGTTCTTGTTGTACGTGTCCTACACGTGTGCGCATTGGCCGATGCATGCCTTCGACGAGGACATCGAGCGCTACGAAGGCGTCTACGATGACGGCTATTCGCCGATTCGCGCCGCGCGTCTCGAGCGGGCGCGAGAACTCGGCGTGATCGCTGCGAATTGGGCCATGGCAGAGTCGGCGAAGGACTGGCAGCGCACGTCGGACAAGGCGTGGGAGGTCCGCAGCATGGCGGCCTACGCGGCGATGGTCACGAGCATGGATCGCGGCATCGGTCGCATCGTGGCGGAGCTCGAGCGTCAGGAGATTCTCGACGAGACGCTCGTCATCTACCTGCAGGACAATGGCGGGTGTGCCGAGGGTTTCGGTCGCCACTCCAATGCCGACGAGATTCGCGGCGTCGAACACGAGCCGCTAGATCCAGATGATCTGCAGACCAAGATCTGGCCGCCCATGCAGACGCGCGACGGCCGGCCGGTGCGCACGGGTCCGGCGGCCATGCCCGGCCCCGAGGACACGTTCGTGGCCTACGGGCGCGGCTGGGCCAACGTGTCGAACACGCCCTTTCGGGGCTACAAGCACGATGGCTACGAGGGCGGCATCAGCACGCCGTTCGTGGTGCACTGGCCGAGCGGGATCCCGCACGCGCGGGCGAACGCGATCGTGCACGATCCGTGTCACCTGATCGACGTGATGCCGACACTCGTCGCCGTAGCGGGCGCGGCGTATCCGGGCGGCGAGGTGTTGCCGATGGAGGGGGTGAGCCTGCTCCCTGCGCTGCACGGTCGGCCGCTGAGCCGTTCTGCGCCGCTCTGCTTCGAGCACCACGGCAACCTCGCGCTGCGCGACGGGCGGTGGAAGGTCGTGTCGGCGTATCGTCGTGGCCAGCCGACGAAGTGGGAGCTCTACGACATGGTGGCGGATCGTACGGAGCAGCACGATCTGGCGGCCGAGCGGCCCGAGCGAAGGGCTCGCATGGTCGCGGAGTGGCACGCGTGGGCGAAGCGCGTGGGGGTGCAGCCCTGGCCGTTCCAGAAGAAAGACTGACGTGGCCGCCGGATGGGGCGGACCGAGGGTCGAGCCGCGGTTGACGCCGCGTCAGCTGCGCGGGTTCTCAGCGCGGATCTTGTCCGCACCTGCCTTGTCGAACGTGATCCCGTGCTTCTCGAAGAGCTGGTCGATCTCGCCCGACAGGGTCATCTCCGTGATGATGTCGCAGCCGCCGACGAACTCGCCCTTGACGTAGAGCTGGGGGATGGTGGGCCACTCGGAGAACTCCTTGATGCCCTGGCGGACGTTCGGGTCGGATAGGACGTCTACGTCCGTGAACTGGACTCCGAGGATTCGCAGGATGTTCACGACCTGGTTCGAGAAGCCGCACTGTGGCATGAGCTGCGAGCCCTTCATGTAGAGCACGACGTCGCTGCCTTCGATGGTCTGCTTGATCTGGGTCTGAGTGTCGGTGTCGGTCATTGGTCTATCGATTGTTCGCGTGTGGCCTGAGGGTCGCGGTCAGTTGGGGGCTCGGGTCTTCAGTGACAGTGCGTGCAACTCTCCGTCGGCTCCGTCCATCTTGCCCTTGAGCGCGGCGTAGACCGCGCGCTGTTGCTGCACGCGGGTCTTGCCACGGAAACTCTCGTCTACGACGGTCGCGGCCATGTGTCTGCCGTCGTCACCTTCGACGTGGATATCTGCGTTCGGAAACGTCTCTCGAATAAGGGCTTCGATTTCTTCTCGCTGCATCGGCATGGCGGGCTCCGCGGCGCAGGGAGGTTAGGCCGCGGGTAGGCGGTTCGCAAGTCGGGCGGCGGCCGCCAAGACTGGCGACGCTACCAGCGGTTGCGGAGTTCGCGCAAACGCAGGAAGACGGCCTTGTCGTCAGGCTCGGCGGGCAGATCGCCGAAGCTCTCGCGCAAGCGGTCGATCACGCTCGGTTCGCGTAGCCGGAAGAACGTGTTGATCGCCTTCTCCTGGCCCAGCGTCGTGACCGGCGCGGTCGCGCCGTCGTGCTCGCGGACCTCGGCGAGCAGTGCAGCTGCGGCCGCGTTCTGTGGCTCGCGATCGAGCGTGAACCCGAGGTTGGTCGCGAGGTAGTCATGGCCGGGGTAGAGCTTCGCGTTCTCGTCCAGCCGATGAAGTTGCTGCGTGAACGTTTCGAAGAGCAGTTCGGGATGGCCGCCGTTGTGACAGTTGCCGGCGCCGGCGTTGAACAGTGTGTCGCCCGAGAACAGCGCGGGCTCGGGGGCATGCGCGAGCAGGCAGACGTGACACAGCGTGTGCCCCGGCGTGTCGAGGCACTCGAGTTCGATCGTGCGGCCGACCCTGATCACGTCACCTGCGCGCACGCCGCGGTCGATGCCATCGATAAACCTGCCGCCGCTCGCGTGCGCAATCAGTTTCGCACCCGTCGCGGCGATCAGGCCGCGGTTGCCGCCCGTGTGGTCGCCGTGTTCGTGCGTGTTGAGGATCTGCGTGATCTCGAAACCGCGCGCGCGGGCGAGGTCGTGGCAGCGCTCGTGGTCGAGCGGATCGACCGCGAGCGCTTCGCCGGTCTCCGCACATGCGATCAGGTAGTTGTAGTTCCGTAGTCGATTGCCGACCCAGATGCGTTCGACGATCACGGCTTGCCGGACTCCGGTCGACCGCCCGATCGCCACCGGGTCTCGACGGCGTCCAGCAGGTCGTGCTCGAGCGCGCCGCCGCCGAGTCGTTCGATTTCACGGAAGCCCGTCGGGCTCGTGATATTGATCTCGGTCAGGTAGTCGCCGAGCACATCGATCCCGGCCAGGATCACGCCCTTTTCGCGCAGTGCCGGCCCGAGGCGGTCGCAGATCTGGCGCTCCCGCGCCGTCAGCTCAGCGAGCGCGGCCCGGCCACCGACGTGCAGGTTGGCGCGGGCGTCGTCCGCTGCCGGGATACGGAGCAGGGCGCCCTTGGGGTCGCCGTCGATCAGCAGGATGCGTTTGTCGCCGTCACGCACCGCGGGCACGTACTGCTGGGCCATGAGCAGGCGCGTGCCGTGCGCGGTGCCGGTCTCGAGGATCGCGCGGGCGTTGCGGTCGCCGCGCGTGACGTGGAAGACGCCGTCACCACCTGCCCCGTCGAGCGGTTTGACGATCATCTCACCGCCGAGTTCGTCGCGGAACTCGAGCAGCTGGTCGATGCTGCGGCTCACGAGGGTCGTCGGGCAAAGGTCAGCGAACTCGAGTGCGAAGAGCTTCTCGTTCTCGTCCCGCAGGGTGCGCGGATCGTTGACCATCACCGGGCCGTTGGCGCGCGACATCAGCAGCGTCGCGAACAGGTAGGCGGCGTCGAACGGCGGGTCCTTGCGCATCCAGATCGCGTCGAACGCGTCGAGTTCTTCGCGTTGCGCGGCCGCCGTCCGGCACCACGACGCGCCGTCGCCCGCGCCCGCGGCGGTCGCCATGGCGCGCGCGAACGGCGTGCCGCCACGTTGCCCCAGGTCCCCGATCTGACAAGTCGACACTTCGTGGCCGCGGCGCCAGGCCTCGCGGATGAACGCGATCGAGGAGTCGCCGGCAAAGTGCAGGCGATCGAGCGGGTCGAGGATGAAGAGATGGCGCACGGCGTTCGTCGTTTTGGCGGGTTACTCGTTCTGGCCGCAGTCTCCGGGCATCGGCGACGGGCAATCCGGATCGTACTGGCGGTCGATCTCCGTGAGTTCGACCATGGCGCGGCGGAGCACTTCGCGGGGTGTGCTGCCGGCCGCGACCTGGGCGAGCCACTGCTGCGCCAGGTTGCCTTCCGCGAGAATCGTGCCGATCGGCTCGAGGCGGTCGGCGAAGCCATGGGCGCGCGCGGTGGGGAAGCAGCCGCGCCAGCACTCTTCGACCCAGTCACGCATCCGCACATCGTTCCCGGTGCGCCAGTCCGTGATCGTCGCATCGAGGCTGGATTCGGCGGCGCGCCGCTCGTTTCGCGCGCAGATCTCGAGCAGTTCGGCCTCGCCGCGAACCGCCAGCGGATCGAGGCTCGGGTCCTCGAGCACCTGCCAGATACGTGATTCGAACATCGCGATGACGGCCCCGAGCACATGCGGTTCCGAGATGCGGTCGCAGATGCGTAGCTCGAGTCGTTCGATCTCGTGTGGTGTCCCGACGCCGTTGGGTCGAATCGCCAGCCACAGGTGGCGCGGATTGAACATCGTGCCCTGTTCGAGCTGCTCGCCGACCCAGGCGCGGAAGTGGGCGTGATCGGTGAAGAACGGCACGACCTTCGGTGTCGGGGGGAACACGCGCCAGCGTTCGGAGTGCGCGCCGGTCGGTTGGCCGCGCAGGAACGGTGAGTTCGCCGTCAGTGCGAGATACATCGACGCTTCGGCGCGCAGCAGGCGGTAGGCCGCGATCAGCTGATCGGGATCGGGGATGCCGACGTTGATGTGTGTGCTCGCCGTGACCACCGTGGTGCCGTAGGTGTCCCGAATGAACCGGTAGTACGGGTTGTTCGGGTTGGCGATGATGAACTCGTCGCTCTCGACCAGGGACAGCGTGCTGCCGGGGATCAGCGTGTAGTTGCCGATATCGTTCAGGTAGCGCCGGCTGCGGCGCTGGGCCATGAGTCGGTCCAACAGCACCTGGTAGCTGCGATAGGGCGCCGTGGTGTATTCGACGTTGCGCGAGTCCGGTTCGGTGATGAAGCCGCGCAGGTCCGCGGCGATGCGGTGCGAGAGCGGCAGCGCATCGGCGTCGGTGGTGCCCGTGTAGACCTCTTCTTCGAGGCCCTTCAGCAGCAGGCGCGATTCGTCGGTCGTGGCCGCGGCGGCGTCGTGATCTTGCGTCATGGGGTTCGGCCTCGAGGCTCAGCTCCGGATCCCGATGCCGCGCCGCAGCATCCACAGCGCCGTCGCGTAGAAGACCACGATGAACAGCAGCAGCACTCCGAATGCGATCGTGATCGGCATGTCGGAGTTGCCGAGCAGGCCGTAGCGGAATGCGTTGACCATGTAGAGGATCGGGTTGGCGTAGGACACCGTGCGCCATGGTTCGCCCAGCAGGTTCACCGAGTAGAACACGCCGCCGAGCATCGTCAGAGGCGTCAGCACGAACGTCGGTACGATCGAGACGTCATCGAAGTTGCGCGCGACCATCGCGTTGATGAACCCACCGAACGCGAACGCGACGGCGGTCAGTAGCGCAACGGCGATCGTCATCACGGGGTTGGCCACGGGCAGGTCGACGAACAGCAACGAGACCACGGTGACGATCGCGCCGATCGCGAGGCCGCGGAACACGCCCCCGAGGGCGTAGCCGAGCAGGATCGTGTGCCCTGACATCGGGGAGACGAGCATTTCCTCGATGTGGTGCTGGAACTTGGCGCCGAACAGCGACGAGACGACGTTCTGATACGAGTTCGTCAGCACGGCCATCATGATCAGGCCGGGGGTCACGTACTGCAGGTAGGTGAATCCTTCCATCTCGCCGATCCGGTCACCGAGGACCGGTCCGAAGATGATGAAGTAAAGGCTCGTCGTGATCACCGGCGGTAGGAGCGTCTGTGGCCAGATCCGCAGCACGCGGTGGATCTCACGGCGGAGTGTGGTGACGAAGCCGACCCAGCTCTCGCTGAACCGTGACCGGGAGCCGTCGGCGACGGGTGCCAAGACCTTGATGGTCTGTGGCTTGATGGTCTGTGGCTTGATGGTCTGGGCCTCGATCGTCGGGGAGGCGTCGTTCGTGGCGGGACTGCTCACTCGGTCGCCTCCGTCGCGGGTTCGGCGGTTGCAGGCGCGGCGGTCGAGTTATCGACCAGGCGCAGGAACAATTCTTCGAGGCGGTTCGCCTTGTTCCGCATCGAGCTGATGCAGATGCCTGCGCCGTCGAGGGCCTTGAACAGTTCGTTCATGCTCGTGCCGCGCTGGTGTTCGACTTCGAGCGAGCCATCGTCTCGCAGCCGCGGCTCGAAGCCGGGCAAACGCGGGACCTGCTGCAAGGGGGTGATCGGATCCAGCACGAACGTCTCGGTCGACAGCTGCTGCAGCAGCGAACGCGTGTCCGTGTTCTGCACGATGCGGCCGTGATCGATGATCGCGATCCGCCGGCACAGGTGCTCGGCCTCTTCGAGGTAGTGCGTCGTGAGGATGATCGTCGTGCCGGCGCCGTTGATCTGCTCGAGCAGATCCCACGTGGCGCGCCGGATCTCGATGTCGACGCCGGCCGTGGGTTCGTCGAGGATCAGCAGGCGGGGGCCGTGCACCAGGGCGCGTGCGATCATGAGTCGCCGTTTCATGCCGCCCGACAGTGAGCGGGCCATTGCCGCCCGCTTGTCCCAGAGGCCCATCCACTTCAGGCATTCCGCGGCGCGTTCGCGGGCCTCGTTCCATGGTATGCCGTAGTAGCCCGCCTGCTGCGCGACGATGTGCAGCGGCTGCTCGAACTGGTTGAGGTTGAGTTCTTGCGGCACGATGCCAATCAGTCGCTTGGCACCCTCCGGATCTTTCTCGGAATCGACGCCGAAGACTTCGATGGTGCCGCGGCTGCGGTTGACCAGGGAGGTGATGATGCCGATCGTCGTCGACTTGCCGGCGCCGTTCGGGCCGAGCAGGCCGAAGAACTCGCCTTGCCCGACCTCGAGATCGATGCCTTGGACGGCTTCGACGCCGTTCGCGTACGTCTTGCCGAGTCCGCGGATGCGGAGTGCCGGCGGGTCCTGGTCCAGGGTCACGTGTAGACCCTAACCGTAGTGCTTACTGATGTAGTCAATGATGTCCATGCTCTCGGGCATCCGGACGTCCCGCTCGGGGTCGACGAGGAACGGCACCTGGGTTCGGCCGCTCAGCTCGCGTAGCTCCTGTTTGGTGGGGCTGTCACTGCTGAGGGAGATCTGCTTCTGCTCGAACGGGATCTTCTTCTCGGCCAGGAAGTCGAGGACGCGGACGCAGAACGGGCAGGCGGGGTCGAAGTAGAGCTGGATCATCGTAGGCGAGTCGAGGCGGAGGATTCGGAGCGTGTAGTTGTTGGCCCTGTGGGGAGGTGTGGCAAGACTTGCGGTCGGAACTTGTCGCGAGGGGCCGGCCGCGCGCCGATCCTGGGACTCGTATGCGGCCTCAACCCCGGTCGAACCGGAGCAGGACGTTGTTTGTCGGCATCCGTCGTACCGCGGGTGCGGTGAGTCGCGAGTCGAGCGCGAGTTCACGCAGCTCATCGAGTGTTCGAACGCCATACGACGGATCTTTCGCGCGGAGCTCCGCGTCGAACGCGACGTTGCCCGCGGGACGAGGCTCGCCGGGCAGGAAGACGGGGCCGTAGACGAGCAGTACGCCGCCGGGCTTCAAGTGTGCTGCGGCCTCGCGGAAGAGACTGGCCGTCGCGGCGATTGGCGCGATGTGCATCACGTTGCTCGCGAACACCGCGTCGAGCGACTCGTTGGCGTACGGCCACGGCTGGCCGAGTTCGAGCGCGACCGGCGGCCTCAGGTTGGGCCGATTTGCGTTGGCGACCCACGCCCGGATCGAGGCCAGCGCTTCGCGATCCCGATCGGTCGGTTGCCAGGTCCAGGTGGGCAGCCGTTCGGCCGCGAGAACCGCGTGCTCTCCCGTGCCCGCTGCGACCTCGAGACAGGTTCCACGAGCGGGTAGCAGGTCGACCAGTGCCGCGACGATCGCCTCGCGGTTGCGTCCGGCCGATGGCGAGAACCGCCGGCCGTCCGCGGCGTCTTCGAGCGACTCCAGGCGGGCGGGAGGGTCGTCGGTCATGAAGAGATCCGAGCAGTTCGCGAGCGGCGGCGCCACCCCGCGTCGCCTATACCAGGGTCATGACCGATCTACCCAGGGGCCCCGTTGCTGCCGAGCTCGTGCGGCGGCTCGAGTCCGAGCTCGAACCGACGCGGCTCGAGCTCCGAAACGACAGTGATCAGCATGCGGGTCACGCCGGCCACGACGGTTCGGGCGAGAGCCACTTCGCGGTGACGATCGCGAGTGGCGCGTTCGAAGGATTGAATCGCGTGCAGCGCCAGCGCCTCGTGTTTCGCGCGGTGGGGGACCTGATGGATCGCAAGGTGCACGCGCTGCAGATTCGTGCGATCCTGCCCGGCGAGGACTAGGCGCTACTCCGGCGACCAGTCCGGGCGTGGCGGCAGCGCCGAGTTCGGGGTCTTGCCGGTCATCCGATGGGCGACGAAGTCCGCGACCGTCGCATGCTGCAGATACGGATTCGATTCGAGCTGCCGATCGACGGTGGCCGTCGTGGTCGCGCCGTAGTTGTGCCCCGGATAAAGCACCGTGTCCTTGGGCAGTCGATCCATCAGCGTCTGCAGCGTCTCGTACATCACGGCCGGGTCGCCGCCGACGAAGTCGCAGCGGCCGCAGCCGTCGATGAAAAGCGTATCGCCGGTCACGAGCGCATCGCGGATCCGGTAGCTCGTCGAGCCGGGCGTGTGGCCCGGTGTGTGCACCATGGTCACTTCGAGGTGGTCGCCGATCTTGACCTTGTCGCCGGGCGCGGCCTTGACGAGGTTCTCGCAGCGGAAGCCGCTGAACTCGACCTCGGCGTTCAGCATGTGCACGCGGGCGTCGACCTCGTCGAGCAGGGGGTCGACCTGATCGACGTGGTCGAAATGGCTGTGCGTGCAGAGGATGTCGGTGATCTTCAGCTCGAGCCGTTCCGCCTCACGCAGGATCGTCGCCGCATCCCATGCGGGATCGACCACGGCGCAGGTGCGCGTGGCGCGGTCTCCGAGGAGGTAGATGAAGTTGTCCCAGGGGCCGAGCTCGAACTGGTGGACGAAGATTCCGTCACTCATCAGAACGTCACCACGCTGCGAATGGACTCGCCTTCGTGCATCAGGTCGAACGCCTGGTTGATGTCGTCGAGCGGCATCGTGTGCGTGATCAGGTCGTCGATGTTGATCTTGCCGTCCATGTACCAGTCGACGATCTGCGGCACCTGTGTGCGACCCTTGGCACCGCCGAACGCGGTGCCCTTCCAGACCCTGCCGGTCACCAGCTGGAACGGGCGCGTCGCGATCTCCTCGCCGGCGCCGGCGACGCCGATGATGATCGACTCGCCCCAGCCCTTGTGGCAGCACTCGAGGGCCTGCCGCATGACCTCGACGTTGCCGATGCACTCGAAGCTGTAGTCGGCGCCGCCGCCGGTCAGATCGACGAGGTAGGGGGCGAGGTCGCCTTCGACTTCCTTCGGGTTGACGAAGTGCGTCATGCCGAACTTCTCGGCCAGCGCGCGCTTCTTCGGGTTGGTGTCGACACCGACGATCATGTTGGCGCCGACCATGCGCGCGCCCTGGATGACGTTGAGTCCGATGCCGCCGAGGCCGAATACGACGACGTTGGCGCCGGGCTCGACCTTGGCCGTGTTGATGACCGCGCCGATGCCGGTCGTGACCCCGCAGCCGATGTAGCAGATCTTGTCGAACGGTGCATCCTCGCGAACCTTCGCCACGGCGATCTCCGGTACGACGGTGTAGTTCGAGAACGTCGACGTCCCCATGTAGTGGAACAGCCGATCGCCACCGACCGAGAAGCGCGAGGTCTCGTCGGGCATCAGCCCACGACCCTGCGTGGAGCGCACGGCCTGGCAGAGGTTGGTCTTGCCGGAGGTGCAGTACGAGCATTCGCGGCATTCCGGCACGTAGAGCGGAATGACGTGATCGCCCTTCTTCAGGCTGCGCACGTCGGGCCCGACATCGACGACGACGCCCGCGCCCTCGTGGCCGAGGACCGCGGGGAAGAGCCCTTCCGGGTCGGCGCCCGACAGCGTGTAGGCGTCGGTGTGGCAGATGCCGGTGGCCTTGATCTCGATCAGGACCTCGCCGGCCTTGGGGCCTTCGAGGTCGATCGTTTCGACGGAGAGAGGGGCCCCGGCCTTCGTCGCGATAGCGGCGCGCGTCTTCATACCGCTAGAAGTACCGTCGTGGTGCAGTCCAATCCAGAGTGCGGACACCGTCCGAGCCCCACGGGCGCGACAGACTGCAGGGATGAAAGAGGGATTGAAACTCGGTGCGTTGCCCTTCAGCGGCGGGTCACGTAGACGAAGTAGGCGCCGCGGGACTTGCCGTCGGGTTGCTCGAGGATGCTGCGCAGCGTCGTCTTGCCGGGTGGCAGCTCGACGGTAAACGTCGCGTGGGTCGCGTCGGCAGGGATCGTCTGTTCGTGTTCACGGTCGCCGATTCTGAGCCGTGCCGTTCTGGCTTCGATCGCGCGCTCGAGATGGCGGGGCCAGCGCCGCAGTTCGATCTCGAACGTGCCCGCGCGTTCGACGTCGACGAACCATTGCCCGTGCAGCATCGCACCACGCTTGATCTGGTTCTGATGCCACGGGCAGCCGCCACGGCCGATGCGCTGCCAGTCGTGCGAATGCAGGACGGTGGTCGGCTCCGCTTCGGAACCGAGTCCGATGTGAACCGTGCGCGCGATCGCAGGTGCGAGGCTGTCCCACCAATCGTCGTATTCGGCCGTGAGTGTTCGGACGACCTCGGGGTGACTCTCGGCGACGTCTTGCTCTTGGCCAGGATCTGCGAGCATGTCGAACAGTTCCTTGCCGTTGACGAGGCGCCAGCGCTCGGTCATCACGGCGGACTTGCGCCACTTTTCAGGGTGCAGGATGCGTTGGGAATGCACGAACAGTGTGCGTTCTGGCAAGGGTGCTCCCGGGTCGCGTAGTCGCTGCGCGAGACTCCGGCCATCGAGCGGTAGACCAACGGCGCTCGGAATCCGTTGCCCGCACAGTTCGACCAACGTCGGCCAGAGGTCGACATGAGCCGACAGGTACGGCTCGTCGCGGCCGCCATCGATGCCGCCTGCTGGCCAGCGGACGAAGCACGGCACGCGGTGGCCGCCGTCGTACTCGGATCCCTTGTTGCCGCGCATGCCGGCGTTGAAGCCGCCCCATTGCCCGTTCGCGCGCCGCTTCTTGTCGACCCTGCCGGCTGCCGTACCGTTGTCGGTGAGGAAGACCACGATCGTGTTGTCGGCGAGACCGAGTTCCTCGAGCTGGGCCATCAGCTTGCCTACGTTCCAGTCGATGTTCTCGATCATGCCGTAGAACTTCGCCTGGTTCGGCGCGACCCCGGCCTCGACGTACGGGGTGCTCCACTTCTCGTCGACGTGCAATGGGCCATGCGGAGCATTCGTCGCGAGGTAGCAGAAAAACGGTCGGTCCTGCTGAGCCTCGATGAAGCTCATGGCTTCGCGGAACCAGACGTCGGTGCAGTAGCCCTCGAACCGTTCGGGTGATCCGTTGCGCCAGTACGTGTCGTCGAAGTAGTTGTTGCCCCACCAGTCAGGGCCCTGGCCGACGCCGCCGCCGCCATGGCAAACGACCTCTTCGAACCCCTGGTCCTGGGGCCGCAGTGGCTGATTCTCGCCGAGATGCCACTTGCCGAACATGCCCGTGCGGTAGCCGGTATCGCGTAGGGTTTCGGCAATGGTGCGCTCCTCGGTGGCCATTAGCGATCGCCCGAGGATCGTGTGCCAGACCCCTGTGCGCGTCGAGTAGCGCCCGGTCATGAGAGCGGCGCGCGTCGGTGAGCAGGTGGGATCGACGTGAAAGTCCGTCAGTCGCACACTCTGCGAGTGCAGCCGGTCGAGGTTCGGCGTACGGATCTTGGTGTTGCCGTGGGCGGCGATATCGCCGTAGCCCTGGTCGTCCGTCATGATGAGAACGACGTTGGGGGCGCGCTTCCCATGGTGGTCAGGCGAGCGCGCCGTGCAGGCGACGAACGGAAGCACGACGAGCAAGAGGCCGGCGAAGATGCGTGGCATGGCCGAACGTTAGCCCGAAGTCCACGAGATCGACCCTCGGAGGTGCGTTCGAAACGAAAGCCTCGCCGGACTCGCGAGAGATTCACGGCCCGGGCGCATACGCGGTTGGTCCAACCGCCTGCTAGGCTTGTGGCCGAGATGATCAAGCTTGTGATGTGTCTGCGGCGTCGGCCGGATCTCACCCGCGCCCAGTTCCTCGACTACTGGCTCAACAAGCACGCGCCGTTCTTCCAGGCCAACGCCGCGACGATGCGCGCGAAGCGCTACGTGCAGGGCCACACACTGGACTCACCGCTCAACGACGGCTTTCGGGAATCGCGCGGTATGGAGCCCGAGTACGACGGCGTCGCGGAGGTCTGGTTCGACTCCGAGGAGGACCTGATGGCGGCGATGGGCTCGCCCGAGATGCAGCAGCTCGGCGGCGCGCTGGCCGCGGACGAAGCGAACTTCATCGACCACTCGCGGTCGTCGGCGTTCCTCGTGCGGGAGCACGAGTTGTAGCCCTCGCCGCGGCGTTGCGTCCGATTGCGCCGGGCCGCGTTCCGCGTGCTGATGCGGCTGGAGTAGGGGCACCTTCGCGGCTGGATCGGGAATTCGTGACGCAGCGCCCGGAATCGCGCGCCATGGGCTCGTGTCCATGATCAGCAATTCCGTCCGTGTTCTCACGTTCTCGCTCGCCCTGGGCCTCGCGACGGCGACCGCGCCGGCGCAGTGCCACACGGTCTACCTGTCCACGCAAGCCGAGGTCGACGCGTTCGCCTGCACGTCCCTGACGGGCAGTCTCGTGGTCACAGGCGCAGGCATCACGAACCTGAACGGTCTCCGTGGCCTGACCGGCGTGGCGGGCGGAGTCGAGATCGATTGGTGTCCGGCGCTCCAGAACCTGGATGGATTGGACGACCTGGTCACGGTTGGCGGCTACGTGTTGGTTACCAACAGCGATGCGCTGACCAGTTTGCGAGGCCTCGGCAGTCTGGCGTCGGTCGGCGGCCGGCTGGGGATCACGGGCAACGACTTGCTGCCCGATCTGCGTGGCCTCGAGAACGTCGCGTCGGTCGGGGAGTCCGTGGATATCGGGAACAATGCGGTCCTGACGAACGTCGGCGGGCTGCGTGGTCTGATGACCGTGGGGGAGAACCTGCGGGTCTTCGGCAATCCCGCCCTGACGAACTTCGACGGCTTCGCCAGCGTGCAGTCGCTCGGTTGCGATCTCTACGTCAAGGGCAACGCGGCGCTGACGAACATCGAGGGGTTGCGAAACCTGCTGCAGGCCGGCGGCTACGTCTGGATCGATGACAACGCGGTGTTGTCCGGTCTGGACGGTCTGCGGGGCCTCGCCGCGCTCGCGGGTTACGTCCGTATCGTGAACAACCCGGCTCTGAGTCGCTTCTGTGGACTGCGGACCCTGTACGCCAACGGCGGCCCCACGTCCTCGACGATCTCGGGCAACGCGCAGAATCCGACGCCAGCCCAGATCCTCGCCGCCGGACCCTGCGGTTCGTTCGCGCTGTCTACGCCGAGTGCCTGTGCCTTCGGTCGCGAACTGACACTCACCGGCAGCCCCACGCTCGGCGGCACGATTACGGCCACGATGACCGGCCACGACGGCGCGCCCTTCCTCACCTGGGGGCTCGGTCAGCCGGTGACCGTGACCGCGATGTGCTCCTCGTGCCAGACCCTAGCGACGCTGACGACGTGGCAGCTCACGCCCGCGATCCATGTGACCGTCCCGGCCGCGCCGGCGTTTCTCGGGCTGCCGTTGAAGGCGCAAGGGCTCGACCTGGGCGGCTCGGCGGGTGAGGTCTGCGTCGCGATCACGCCGGCGCGGTGGGCCTTCACCGCGATTCACCTGGCCACGATCGGGATCTGAGCTGGGTTGCTGGCGAAGAACCGTGATGCAGTGCGGCGGGCGCCGGCTCGGTGCACTTCGACGTGGATGCTGCTGCGGGTGTCGCTTACGTCACGTGGGATCAGGTTCCCGTCTGGGTCGAAACACCTCTGACTCCGCGTCCGCGTAACACGTTGCAAGTGGCGATCCACGACACGGGAGTGATCGAACTACGATTCCAGGAAGTGGACACCGGCCTGAGCTGGTGCAACAACATGACGGGCTTCAGTCCCGGTGCGAATAACCGGGATCCGGGGTCGACCCACCTCGCCTTTTCGCTACCGATCTCGACGGGCGCCGAGTCGTTGCCGCTGCGACTGTCGGCGCCGGATCAGCCGCTGCTCGGGTCGACGGTCCGGTTGGAGGTGAGCGAGATCCCGTCGACGGCGTTGCTCTCGACGACGATCGTGAGTTTTACGCGGCTCCGCTTACGGCTGGACGGTCTCGGAATGCCGGGGCGTTTCCAGCACGTCGGTTCGGACGTTGGTCTCGGCGTTGCTGGCGGGAATCCGCAGGCCAGCTTCTCGTTCGGGATCACCAACGACCCGACGTTCCTCGGATTGCCGATCCGGGCCCAATCGCTGAGCCTTGTGCCCAACGTCAACCCGCTCGGTGCGCTGGCATCGAATGGCGTCGAACTCGTGCTAGGCAACCAGTAGCCCGGCCGTGACCGCCGCGCGGTGCTACGCGAGTTTGTCTTGCGTCTTCGTGTCGAAGTCGCTGGCGGCGTGGCGTTCGTGCAGTTGGTCCGTGAGCGGTCCCCAGGTCCGATTGACCTTCTGGCCGCGGATGACTGCGCCGCGTCGGGAGACCGTGTCGGCCCACCGCGTGACGTGGCGATAGGACGTCGCGTCGAGGAACTCGGCGGCTTCGTACAGGCGGTTCAGAACCAGTGCGCCGTACCAGGGATAGATCATGATGTCGGCGATGGAGTAGTTCTCGCCGACCATGAACTCGTTCTGCGCCAGATGCCGGTCGAGCACGTCGAGCTGGCGCTTGGTCTCCATCGTGAACCGGTCGATGCAGTACCGGAGCTTGACGGGCGCGTAGTGGTAGAAGTGTCCGAACCCGCCGCCGACCATCGGCGCGCTGCCCATCTGCCAGAAGACCCAGTTCATGCAGCTCGTGCGTTGCGAGAGTTCGGTGGGAACGAGCGCCCGAAACTTCTCGGCGAGGTAGAGGACGATCGAGCCGGATTCGAAGACCTTGGTCTCGGGGTTCGTGCTGCGGTCGACCAGCGCCGGGATCTTGGAGTTCGGATTCACGTCGACGAAGCCGCTCGTGAACTGGTCGCCGTCCATGATACGGATGAGGTGGGCGTCGTACTCCGCGCCGGAGTGCCCGAGTGACAGGAGCTCCTCGAGCATGATCGTCACCTTGACGCCGTTCGGGGTCGCCAGGGAGTAGAGCTGCAGTGGGTGGTCGCCGACTGGCAGGTCACGGTCCGAGGTCGCGCCGGCGACGGGGCGGTTCAGCGGGAAGGCCGCGTTCTCATCCTGCTCCCAGTGCCAGATCTGTGGGGGTGTGTAGTCGTCGGTCATGCGCTGCGTGCGATCGAGGGGAGAGAACGGGTGTCGGCCCGGGCGTGGCGCAGCCGGGCTCGGGCGCGGACATCACGGGATCGGCGTCACCGCGATCGCGTTGCTCCAGGTCTTCACGCCGAAGTGGTAGGCCGGATCGAACGTGATGCCGGCGACGTGCGACGTGAAGCCGATCAGCCACGCCTGGTTCGGGATCGACAGGGTCGACTGGCTTTGGCCTGATGCGTCGAGCCCGACCCAGGTGGGCGTGAGGAAGGAGTTGCCGCTCAACGCGGCGTTGAACAGGAAGTCCGGGTTGAGCGGGATGACGCGCTGGCCGCCGAGGTCGAGGCCTGGCGTCGTTCCGAGCGACCAGCCGAACAGCGCGAGCTTGCCCGCGTCGCCGGGGCTCGTGTAGGTGAAGTTGATGTTGGTGCCGATGTTGCCGGCGCCCGAGCGCGAGAGCAGCGCTGGTGCGCCGGACGGGTCCAGTACGACCTCGACCGTCATCGGGGCGTCGTAGTTCGTGACCGTGACCGGCACGGTCGCACTCGTGTGCCCGGCCGCGGCGAAGGTCACGCTCCACGAACCGAGCGGTAGCCATAAGCCATAGCGGCCGTCGCGGGCACGGCTCTTGGTGACCTCGCCATGCGAGAACTGGTTCGGAGTGTAGGTGATCGTCGATACGAGCGGGGCGTTGCCCAGGCTCGAACGAACGTGGCCGCGGACGGCCGGTTTCCAGGCCGTGACCGCGCGGCGCATGCCCGGCCAGACCCGGGCCTCCTCGGCCTGTGCCGTCGCGATGGCCGGCTGGAACGAAGTGCCCGTCTCGGTCAGGAAGGACAGCGCGCCGCCACTCGCCCAATGGTCCTCGGGTGCCTCTCCGGACGCCGACGGGCTGCGCTTGGCGTAGTTCATCGGGGTGCGCAGGTCGTCGACGTAGTGTTCGAGCAACGTACTGATCGTCGGGCTGACGGTGGCGCAGGGCGCGTAGGTGCGGAGCACCTCCTGGCCGTAGCTGTGGTAGTCGAGGTAGATCTCGGGCCGCAGGCGCTCGATCAGATTCCGCATCGTTTGCGTCTCCGGCTCGCTGCCCGGCGAGGGGCCGCGGTAGATGTTCGAGTTGGTGTTCGTCGACGAGCCACAGCCGCCCCAGAGGAACGGGAAGTTGCGGTTCAGGTCGACGCCGTAGTTGCTGCCGTTGTTGCGGCGGTTCTTGCGCCAGAAGTCGTAGACGTTCCAGACGTGGTGCACGCCGTCGGGATTGACCAGCGGCACGAAGTAGATCTCGTGCTCGTCGACGGCGGCCTGCACGGCCGGATCGGTCGCGTAGTTCGCCAGCGTGCGCTGCATCCCGCCGATCACGACGACGCCGGTGTTGAGTTCGCGGGCGTGGTGCAGCGAAGCGATCACGATCGCCGGTTCGTCCTCGTCGACGGTGGCGTTGTCGCTGACCTTCAGTGCCCAGATCGGGCGGTTCTCGTGCGTGAGAGAGCCGCCGGGCAGCGTGCTGAGGTTGACCTTGGCTGCGAGTGTCGGATAGGCCGCCACCAATGCGTCGATCTCGGCCTCGGTTTCCGCGACGGTGTAGTAGCCGGGGTCCGGCGCATCCAGGCCCGCCGCCTTCGCGCGTTTGCGCCGGACTTCGTGGAACGGTCGGCCCACGTCGATGAGTTTCGCAGTCGGGGCGATCGCGAGCAGCGCTGCGCGATCCTCCTTGGCGATCACGATCTGCAGGTTGCGGCTCGTCAGCGACGAACTCCCGCAGCAGTTGCCGAGCACGTCGAAATGCTGGCGCAGCAGCACGTGCTGGCCAGGTGTGGGGTTGGAGAGCTCGTAGAGATAGCCGGGCGCTGCGGACTGTGCGACGGCAGCGCCGACGAGGCCGAGGACACCGAGGGCGGTGGAGGCAAGGCTTGGCATGGGAGGTCGAGTGGTGGTGGTTGCAGGGGCGCCAACCAGTCTACCTCGCCGCCCGGTGATCCTGGCCCGGAGGCGCGCCAGAGCGGCGGTTCGAGGGCGCGCGGGGCCCCGGTGGTTGCGGCCAGCAGGTCGCGTATCATGGCGGCGGCCGAGAACGAGAGTTCTCGTGCCGTCTTCCCTCGTCAGCCGCACCATGATGCCAAGTCCGCCCCGCGTCGCTCTTCTCTCCGGTCTCGCCGTTCTGTTCGGTGCCGTCGCGATCCCCGCGCAACCCGTCACCGACTACTGGGTCGACGCCGTGAACGGCAGCGACGCGTTCGTCGGCAGCAGGTCCCAACCGTTCCAGTCCCTGGCCTGGGCCGTCACTCAGAACTCGGGCGACGTGCACATCCACGTGTTGCCCGGCGTCTACAGCCCGAGCACGACGGGCGACTTCTATGACTCGTCGCTGAATGCGCCAAGGCAACTCGATCTGTCGAACATCCAGAACATCAAGATCACGGGCGCGGACAAGGCGACGTGCATCTTGGACTTCGGCGCCGGCAACGGCGTCTGGGGCTACATCAAGATCGCGAGCGGTTCGGTCGGCGTCGAGATCAGCGATCTGACGATGCGCAACGCGGGAGTGGATCCGTGGGGCAACGGTGCGATCTCGGTCGACACCGGCGCGCAGGACGTCGATGTCCACAGCTGCTACTTCGAGCAGACGTACAGCACGCTGATCGTCTGGGGTGGCTTCGACGTCGCGTTCCATGACAACGTCATCGTCGACACGGTGCCCAACACGGGGCAATGGCCGAGCGTTGGTGTTCGCGTGCGGACCAACGGCACGAACGGCGACCGGACCTCGATCTACAACAACACGTTCCACGCGCTCGGCCAGGGCATTTCCTGGAGCAACGACAGCAACGGCCCGCAGCAGTGGATCATGAACAATGTTGTCGTGGACAGCACCGCCCGGGGCTTTCCCAACAGCGTGTTCGCGGGTTCGTTCATCGCGTTCGAGAACAACCTGGCGTTCAACAGTGCCATCTGGAACTACGACCCCGTGATCGGGCCCAACGGTACTGCGCCCGTGATCTCGTCGACCAATCTCGAGGTCGACCCGATGTTGGCCAGCCCGTCGACGGGTGACTTCGCACCGTTGCCTGGATCACCGTGCATCGAGAGCGGCTCGGCCATGACGCACCCGTTCATGATGAACGACTACGCCGGCAACAACCGCGCGGTCGACTCCGACGAGAACGGTTCGGCGATCCCGGACCGCGGCGCGATCGAGGCCACGGACCTCGAACTCATCGTCACCAGCTTCGCCCAAGGGCAGGTCGCGATCATCGATCCCCAAACCTCGAGCCCGGGAACCTGGGCGATCGGCGCGCTCGTCATGAGCTTCCAGACGGCGCCGGCCTACGACCCGTGGTGGGGCATGTCGGGCCCGAACCTGTTGGTCTCCTCGCAGCTCATCGGCATCCCCGGTGCGCCGATGGGGTTGCAGTTCCCGTCCGGCGCGTGGCTCGACGGCGTGCGGTTCCACATGCAGTTCGTGGGCCTCAAGCTACCGCCCTCCGGCGCGGTGCTGAAGTGCAGCGGGCTCTACTCCAACGTGCTGTAGTCCCGCGGCCTGACGAAGCTCCGCGCAGTGGTCCAGCGGCTCACCGCTGACGGCCCGGGTTCGCCGCGGCGCGCCACCCTGGGCGACGATCTCCGCAGGCCGTAGCCGGCTAGGTTCAGATCGTCATTGGGGCGAACCCGTCGCGGTACGCGCGCCGCACGACGGTGTCCGTCGCTTCCTGGCTGTTGGGGAACGTCAGCGTCCGCTTGTCCCACCGCAGCTCCTGGCCGGGGAAGCGGCTGGCCTTGACCGGCAGGATTGCGCACTCGGTCATGCGCAGGGCCTGATCGAACGGCGTCCAGACCCTGACGTCTCGGTCGCCGAGGGCCTGCTCGATCCAGCTGCCCCAGTGCGCGTACTTGCCGACATCCGTGTTGGCGCCGAGGTCCTTCGGACTCACGAGCTCGTTGTTGACGTAGCACTCGAGCTTGTTGCCGCCCGCGTTGATGAAGAGCGTGCCGTGTTCACAGACGACGACGGTGTTGTTCGCTCCGGCCTTGTCCTTGGGGATGCCGAGGGCGCGGAGGTCGAAGCCGATGCCCGCGTCGTTGTAGTGGATCGGGAACGTGTCGTTCATGAAGCGGTCGCTGCTGACCTCGTACGTCATCGTCGACTTGCACTGCGTGCAGTGGTACCAGTCGGCCGTCCGCGGCGCGTCGCACTTGACGGTCACCGGACTCGTGAGCTCGGGGTAGGCATACATCAGGATGTCGAGCAGGTGGACGCCCCAGTCGCCGAGGCCTGCGGTGCCGAAGTCCCACCATGCGCGCCACTTGTTCGGCGCGATGCCTTCGCGGTAGGGCTGCGTCTCGGCCGGGCCGAGCCACAGGTCCCAGTCGATGTTGCCGGGCGGTTGCTGCGTAGAGGGCAGCTCGAGGTCTTTCGCGCTGCCGCGGCGTGTGCCGGTCCAGACGTGCGCGGAGATCGCCCGGCCCAGCAGGTTCTTCTCGAGGATGTCGACCGCGATGCGGCGACCGGGGTTCTGCATCCGTTGGTTGCCGGTATTCGTTGCGAGATGTGGCCGGGCCTTGATCGCGTTCTCGAGCATCGCGAGCTCTTCGAGTTGCTGCACGAGCGGCTTCTGCGCATAGACGTGCTTGTGCGCCGCGAGTGCCAGCAGCATCGGTCCGATGTGCGAGTGGTCGGGGGTGCAGACGTTGACTGCGTCGAACTGATCGGTCCGGTCCGCGAAGACCCGGCGGTAGTCGGTGTCCGTGAATGCCTGCGGGAACTCCTTGCCGACCTTCTCGAGCGGGTTGGTGTCGACGTCGACCAGGCCGACGATCCTGGCCTTCGGGTGCCGCTTGATGTTGTTGCGGTCCAGCCCGCCGATGCCGCCGACACCGATCTGCAGGACGCGCAGTTCGGCCTGGCCCGCGGTCGGGTTTCTCAGGCTGGCGCAGCTCGTCAGCGCGGCGGCGCCGAGCAGCGTGGCGGAAGTCTTGACGAAGTCGCGGCGGTTCAGGTCGTGCATGGGGGGGGGCTTGGGTCGGGGCCGTGTCGAACTACTCGCTACCAGATACCGATCGCGTAGTCGAACGTGATCAGGGTTCGGCGATGCCAGGGTTCGCGATGTCGCCCGAGCCCGGGAACCTGCGCCGCCGCGACGATGAGGAACGGCCGGTTTTCGAGCCAGTCATCGACCCGGACGGCGCGACCCTGCGCACGGCGTTCGCGCACCTGTCGATCGACCGCGCCGAAGCCGCCACCGGCAACCTCGAGCGCGCCACGGCGATCCATCGGCGCACCGTGTGGCGGGCGACCGAGGCATTTGGTGATCACACGCGCACGGCGATGGCCCCGCGCGGCCTCGCGGAAACGGAAGCCAAACTCGGCAACGAGGGCGCGTCTCTGGCCGCGTTCGACGAGTTCCTTCGGATCATGCTCGGCCTCTTCGAGCAATTCGGTCGGCCGCTCGCGCGCGCAGGGCAAAGCTGCGCCGTTCGATCGCCGAGGCCCTTCCCGCACTGTCATGGCTCCTTCCGGGCAGATTCCGATTTTTGCGTTACAACGGGCCAGATCTGGCGCCGACTACGCGGACCTCGCCGACCGCCCGACCCTGATGCATCTCCCTTCTTGCGTAATCCGTTCCGCAGCCTGGTGGCTGCTGCTCACGAGTGTAGTTCTGCTGTCGCGGCCGGCTCGGGCTCAGTGCGACAACATCTGGCTGCAGACGTCAGCGCTTGCTGGCGTCTCGGGCATCGCCCAAGCCGTGGTGGAATGGGATCCGGATGGGGCCGGGCCGGCCAGTCCGGTGCTGGTCGTGGGCGGCCGCTTCGATGCAGCTGGCGACGCGGCGACTGAGAACATCGCGGTCT
This sequence comes from bacterium, assembly GCA_024743115.1. Lineage (GTDB taxonomy): Bacteria > Planctomycetota > UBA1135 > UBA1135 > UBA2386 > JAGQRA01. Next base: position 224,321 of record JANSXC010000002.1, read on the forward strand.
ACGATCCCGCGACCAACGCCTTCTCCGCGCTCGGCAGCGGAGTCGATGGCAGCGTCAACGCGCTCGCCGTCCTGCCGAACGGCGATCTGATCGTCGGTGGTTCGTTCCTGACGGCCGGCTCGGTCAATGCGGCCGGCATCGCCCGCTGGAACGGAACGAACTGGAGCAGCGTCGGCGGGGGCCTCGGGACGACGGTCGAAGCGCTGCATGTGCTGGCGAATGGGGACCTCGTGGCGGGCGGCTCGTTCTCGATCGCTGGCGGCGCTCCGACCGATCGGATCGCACGTTGGGACGGCACTTCGTGGACCGGCTTCGCCGGCGGCATCGGTGGCACCCCGGGTGCTCGGGTCGTCGCGCTCGCTAGCCTCCCGAATGGCGACCTCGTCGCGGTCGGCTCGTTCACGATTGCAGGTGGCGTGCCCACGAACAACGTCGCCCGCTGGGACGGCACGACCTGGAATTGGCTCGGTCTCGGCATCACGCAACGCGTTGAATCTCTGACCGTCGCTCAGAACGGCGACGTCATCGTCGGTGGTTCCTTCTCGACCGCTGGGGGCGTGCCGGCCAGAGGCGTCGCTCGTTGGGACGGCACGAGTTGGAGTGCCATGGGCAGTGGCCTCTCGAGCACGGTCAACGTGCTGCTGACGATGGCCAATGGCGACCTCATCGCGGCTGGTTCCTTCAGTTCCGCCTTCGAGCGCATCGCGCGTTGGGACGGCTCGTCCTGGTCCGATCTTGCCGATGGGCTGTCATCGACGGTCTACGCACTCGGCGAAACGAGTGGTGGTGACCTCGTCGCTGGTGGCAACTTCTTGAACAGCGGCACCACGCCGATGACGCGCGTGGCGCGCTGGGACGGCTCGAGCTGGTCGGCGATCGGACCCGGCATGGACCAGCAGGTCGAATCCGTGCTCACGCTGCCCAATGGTGAGATCATCGCCGGCGGCGACTTCACGCAGGCGGGCAGTGTTCAGGCCAGCAAGATCGCGCGTTGGGACGGTGCGAACTGGCATCCGCTCAGCTCGGGCATGGTCGGCGGACTCTCGAACCATGGGGTCCAGGCCCTCGCCAGGATGCCGAACGGCGACATCGTCGCGGGCGGCATCTTCGTCCTCGCGGGTGGCGTTCCGGCGCGCATGATCGCGCGCTGGGACGGCGCCAACTGGCACCGTTTCGGGGCCGGCATGTATGGCGGTTCGTGGCAGTTCGTCGACGCCCTCGAGGTGCTCGACAACGGCGACCTGATCGCGGCCGGGCTGTTCAGCATCGTCGATGGCGTGCCGGCCAACAGCATCGCGCGCTGGGACGGCGCGAACTGGCACCCGCTCGGCGGCGGCGTGGCGGGCCAGGTTCATGCGGTCGAGGTGATGCCGAACGGCCATCTGATCGTCGGCGGGTCGTTCACGACGGCCGGTGGCGTCAGCGCGAATCGCATCGCCCGCTGGGATGGCACGACCTGGTCGCCGCTCGGCGGTGGCATGAACAACCGGGTGCACGCCATCGTGCGCATGCCGAACGGCGACCTGATCGCCGGTGGCGAGTTCTCCACCGCGGGCGGCACGAGCGCGGTGGGCATCGCGCGCTGGGACGGTTCGAGTTGGTCCGCTCTGACGCCGAACGGTGGCAGTCTCGACGTCTATGCCCTGACGGTGCTGCCAAACGGCGACCTCCTGGTCGGTGGCGACTTCGCGATCTGGCAGGGGGCCGCCGGCAACGCCATCATGCGTTACGACGGCACCGCGTGGTCCGGGTTCGACGTCGGCAGTTCGTCGTTCAGCAGCGACAGGGTCGAAGCGATGGACATCATGCCGAACGGCGACGTCGTGGTCGGCGGCTCGTTCACCGTTGTCGGTGGTAAGCCCTCGCCCTGGATCGCGCGGCTGTCGACGACCTGCCCGGCGACCGTCGTCGCCTACGGCACGACCTGTGTCGGACCAGCGGGCCCGATGACCCTGGCGGCCGGCACATTGCCTTGGACTGGTTCGACTTTCGCGTCGAGCGCGACCGGATTCGCCGCGGGCAGCCTCGGCGTCGCCCTGGTCGGTCTCGGTCAGCAATCCCTGCCCCTCGCCCAGCTGCACCCCAGCGGCATCGCCGGCTGTCAGCTGTTGACCAGCACCGAGGCGATCCAGCTCGTCGTGCCGGCCGCCGGTATCGCGACGCAACAGTTCACGATCCCCAACGATCCGGTCTTCGCCGGCGTCACCTTCGCGCATCAGTTCCTGCAGGGCGAGCTCGATCCCCAGGGTGCGTTGCTGTCCCTGAGCGGCACGAGTGCCCTCGAGCTCACGATCGGAGCCTTCTGATGCACCTCTCGCGATTCAACATGCAAGCTGCTCTGCTCGTCTCGATCTCGGCCGTCGCCTTGTCCGCCCTGGTATCGGCCCAGTGTGCCACCCAGTGGCAACCTGGAGCCGGCTTTCCCGGCGTGCTAGGCCGCGTGCGCGCGCAGACTATGTGGGACCCGGACGGCGCCGGGCCGGTCACGCCGAGGCTCGTGATCGGCGGCGACTTCACCGTTGCCGGCACCACGCAAGCCCGGAACATCGCGATGTGGGATCCTGCGGCGCAGTCCTGGTCGCCACTCGGCACGGGCGCCACCGACGACGTCGAGGCCCTGGTCGGGCTGCCGAACGGTCAGCTGATCGCGGCCGGCAGCTTTCGCTCGATCGATGGCATCTCGGTCAACCGGATCGCGAGTTTCGACGGCATCGCCTGGTCGCCGCTCGGCAGCGGCATGCCCAGCACCGTGTACGCGCTGCTGGCAATGCCCAACGGCGACCTGGTTGCCGGCGGTTCGTTCAACACCGCCGGCTCCGTTCAGGCGCTGCGGGTCGCGCGCTGGGATGGCGCGTCCTGGTCCGCCATGGCGATCGGGATCGGCCCGGGTTCGGGCAGCCGCGTGACGTCGTTGGCGCTGTGCCCCAATGGCAACGTCGTCGCCGGCGGATGGATGCGGCAGGGCAATGGTCTGCCGGCGAGTCCGGTCCGCATCTGGAACGGCACTGCCTGGACCGCACCGCCTTTCAGTCCGACGCAGTCCGAGGTGCGGGCCGTTGCCTGCATGCCCAACGGTGACGTGATTGCCGCGGGCCTGCTCACGGCCGTGCCGGGCGTCTCGGTGAACTACATCGCGCGCTGGGACGGTTCGAGTTGGTCGGCACTCGGTGCTGGCCCGAACAACGGCGTCAACAACTGGGTCAACTGCCTGACCGTGGCGACCAATGGCGACCTGCTGGTCGGCGGCAACTTCACGCTCGCGGGTACGACCCCGGCCTTCAAGATCGCGCGCTGGGACGGTTCGTCCTGGAGCGCGATCGGCAACAGCATCTCGACGTATGCCAGCGACTACGTGCTGGCGATCACGGAGCTGGCGAACGGTGATCTCGTTGCCGGCGGCGACTTCGACATGACGGGTGACGGTCCGGCTCGCAGCATCGCCCGCTGGAACGGCTCGTCCTGGTCGGCTGTGACTCCCGGTACCGATGGCTCGGTGTCGGCCCAGGCCGTGCTGCCGAACGGGGACCTCGTCGTCGCGGGCTCGTTCTCCACGATCGAAGGCGCCGCGATCACCGGGGTCGCGCGTTGGGACGGCACCGGCTGGCAGCCACTGGGCGCCGGCGTCGACGGCAGTGTGACGGACCTGCTCGTGCTGTCGAACGGTGATCTGGTCGTGAGTGGATTCTTCGGGCGGGCGGGTTCCGTCCAGGCTCGGAACATCGCGCGCTGGGACGGTGTCGCGTGGTCGGCGCTCGGCGCCGGTGTGAACAGCGGTGTCCGGACGATGGCCGAGATGGCGAATGGCGATGTGGCGATCGGCGGGTTCTTCACGATGGCCGGCGGCGTGCCGGCCAATCGGGTTGCGCGCTGGGACGGAACGGACTGGTACCCGCTCGGGGGCGGCATCCCCGGCAGCTTCGTGACGGTCTACGACCTCGCGGTTGTGCCGAACGGTGACCTGGTGGTTACCGGCGACTTCTCGAGCCTCGGGAACCTCGCGCGTTGGGACGGCACGTCGTGGCAGATGATCGGCTCCGGCGCTTCCCGAGGCGGGCGATCGCTGATGGTTCGCGACAGCGGTGAACTGATCATCGGCGGCTACTTCACGATGATCGATGGCGTCGCCGCGGACCGCATCGCGAGCTGGGACGGGACGACGTTCTCGCCGCTCGGCGCCGGGATCGGTGGCCCCGCGCTTTCGGTCGAGGAGTTGCCGGGTGGCGACCTGCTCGTCGGCGGCGACTTCTTCACTGCGGGTGGCAACCCCGCGCCCCACATCGCGCGCTGGGACGGCGCGGTTTGGTCGCCCGTCGGCACCGGCGCGAACAACGACGTCCTCACGGTCGGCCTCGCGCCGGACGGAGTCGTTGTGGCGGGTGGGGCCTTCACCACGATGGACGACCGCGCGTCGGCTTTCCTGGCCCGGCTGGTGACGACTTGCCCGGCGACGGTCAACTCGGTCCCGACCGCGTGCGTCGGCCCGGCCGGCGCCATGGTGCTCACCAACGCCACCGACCCATGGGTGGGCGAGACCTTCGTCTCGCACGTGACCGGTTTCGCAGCCGGCAGCCTGGGCGTGTCCCTGGTTGGCTTGACGGGCCAGAACCAGCCGCTGGCCCTGCTCCACCCGACCGGTATCCCGGGTTGTGAACTACTCACGAGTACCGAGTCGGTGCAACTCGTGGTGCCGGCCGGCGGCGCGGCTGGCAGCACGATCGTGATCCCCAGCGATCCGGCCTTCGCCGGTGTAGTGCTCCGCCATCAATTCGTGCAAGGCGAGCTCGACTCGCAGGGTGCGCTCGTGTCGCTGAGCAGCTCGAACGCACTGTCGCTCACGATCGGGGTCTTCTGATCCCAACCGTGAGGCAGCCCCCCGACCGCATTCTCTCTTCAACTCACATTTTCGGACCCTCGGCGATGAGTCAGCGCTTCCCTCTGTTCTTGTTTCCCGTTGCCCTGGCGCTGACCACGAGCGTGTCGGCGCAGTGCCAGCCGAGCTGGAACAATCTGGCGCAGCTCGGCTTCGGCGTCAGTGGTCAGGTTCGTGCGCTGCTGCCCTGGGATCCCGACGGCGCCGGGCCGCAGCAGGAGGTCATCGTCGTGGCCGGTGGCTTCCAGGAGGCCGGCGGCATCCCGGCAGCCAACGTGGCGCTCTACGATCCGGTCAGCGGAGCGTGGGCTCCGCTCGGCGCCGGCACGGACAACACGATCAACGCGCTCGCGGTCGACGGCAACGGCGACCTGCTCGTCGGTGGTGCGTTTCTCAACGCCGGTGGCGTCACCAGCAACGGCATCGCGCGCTGGAACGGCACGGCCTGGCAACCGATCGGTGTCGGCTTCGACGTGTCGCAGCCCGGCGTGTCGGTCCGTTCGCTCGCGGTCGGCGGCAACGGCGAGATCTACGCCGGTGGCGACTTCACGATGTCGGGCGGCAACGCGCTGAGCTACTTCGCGCAGTGGAACGGAGCCACCTGGCAGCAGGCTGGGGCCGGCCTGGCGTTCAACCTTGGTTGTGCACAGACGCGCTTCGGGGTCCTGAGCCTGATCGTGCGCCCGAACGGTGACGTCCTCGCCGGTGGGCAGTTCGAGCTGGTCGCCAACCCGGCGGTGCGGCATTACGCGCTCTGGGACGGCACCAGCTGGCAGGCGGTGCCCGGTGCGCCGGCGTTCGATTGTGTCCAGGGCGCGGCGCTGCTGACGAGCGGCGACGTCGTGGTCGCGGGTACCACCGCGAGTGGCGGGACGGTCGTGAGCTGGGATGGCACGAGTTGGCAGACGCTGGGCTCGCCGGGTGGGCGACCGAACGCGGTGGCGGAACTCGGCGACGGCTCCCTGGTGATCGCGCGCAACGGCTCGCTGCCGCAGGGCCCGGCGGTCGCACGCTGGGACGGCGCGAACTGGAGCACGATGGCGACGTTCACGCTGCAGCAGGCTGCGTTCGCAGTCGTCGGTTTGCCCGGGTCGGGATCGACCGCGCTCATGGCGGGCGGCAACTTCTCGACCTACGGACCGCCGACCGGGAACGCTCGCAGTCTGATCCGGTGGGATGGCAACACGTGGACCGGCTCACCCGGCGGCACGATCGGAATCGCCTACGGCTTCGACGTGCTGCCGAACGGCGACGTCGTCGCGGCTGGATCGTTCTCCCAGATCGGCGGAGTCGCGGCCAACAACGTGGCGCGCTGGAACGGCACGACCTGGATCCCGATCGGCAACAACGCGCCGTCACCCTGCTACGGGGTGGCGACCACCGATGCCGGCGAGATCTACGTCGCGGCGTTCAACCAGGTACTGCAGTGGACGGGTTCGAGCTGGCGACAGATCTCGAGCGACAACGCGTGGGGTATCCTGACGCGCCAGAACGGCAAGGTGACGGCCTGGGATGACGCGGTGCGCGAATGGGATGGCACGAGCTGGAGCGAACTGCCTGGCGCCGTCAACATCGACGAGGTCGTAGAGGCACCGAATGGCGATCTGCTCGCGCTGGGCGGCAACAGCTCGTCGTTCTGGCCCCTGCAAGGCCGGATCGGTCGCTGGGACGGCCTGCTCTGGCACAGCCTCGACCCTACCTTCCAGGCCGGCCAGGCCGAGCACATCGCTGCCGGCCCGAACGGGTCGGTCCTCGTGGCCTGGACCCCCAACGTGTTCCCCAACCCGCAGCCCGTCATCATGGAATACGACGGCGTCAACTGGCGATCGATCGGCAGCGCCTTCAACGCCGAGATCTACGACCTGATGACCCTGCCGAACGGCGACTGCCTCGCCCTGGGCGCCTTCACCACGACCGGAGGTTCGCCGAACAGTGCGTTCGCCGCGCGTTGGGACGGCCAGACGTGGCACGACGTCGCGGGCAGTCCCGGCCAGCCGGTCTGGCATGCCGTCGTGCGGCCGACCGGCGAACTGTTTGCCGAGATCCAGGTCGGCAGCTTCTTCGATCGTGAATACGCGATCGCCACGAGCCCCTGTTTGCCGAATGCCTCGGCGCTCGGCAGCGGTTGCCCCGGTTCCGGCGGCGCCAACCGACTGCTCGCCGTCACCTGGCCGCAGATCGGCGTCTACTACCGCGGCCGCGGCAGCGAACTGCCGACGAACAGTCTGGTATTCGACGTCATCGGCCTGCAGACGACGAACATCGCACTCAACACGCTGACGCCCCTCGCGCCGGCGGGTTGTGTCGACCATGTCACGCCCCTGGCCAACCGACTGTTGGTGCCGATCGACGGCCGCGCCACCAGGGAGGTCGACCTGCCCCTGGATCCGGGTTTGATTGGCGTCGACTTCCATCACCAGATGTTCCCCGTCGAACTCGACGGTCAGGGCAATCCGGTGGCGGTGACGGCGACCAACGCGGTCAGTGTCCGGATCGGCAGCGTGTTGTAGCCCGCACTCGATCGCGCCGAACTCAGGCGCGACGAAGGGCCGCGCGGTGTTCCCGGCCGTCGAGCCCGCGTAGCGATCGAAGGGCCGAGTCCGGAAGGCGGGCTCGTGTTGTGCGCTCGGGCTGCGTAGAACAACCCGTGCCAATGATGACGTCCCTTCGCCCGTTTCGAGCTCTTGCCCTGGTGGTCGGTGTCGCCGCGGCAGCCGCGCAGTCCGAACCCGACTGGCCGCATTGGCGCGGCCCCGCCCGTGACGGCATGTCGAGCGAAACCGGCTGGACGACGCGTGGCCGAACCGAGCCGCTGTGGTCGGTCGATATCGGGCTGGGCTACTCCAGCGTCGCGATTGCGGGTAGCCGGGTGCTTACGATGGGGTTCGACGAGGAGCAGGGGCAGGATCGGGTGTTCTGCTTCGACGTCGAGACCGGCCGCGAGCTCTGGCGGCACGCATGGCCAGCGGAGATTCGTGCCAACTTTCACGGTGGCGGTACACTCACGACGCCGACGATCGACGGCGAGGTGGTCTTCGTCACGAATCGTGAAGGGCGTTGCTTCGCGCTCTCACTCGCGGACGGCACGGTGTTGTGGCAGCGTGACTACACCGCCGAGCTGGGCTTGAAGGTGACGTTCCACGGCTTTGCCGCGTCGCCGCTCGCCCTGGCGGATCGACTCGTGCTCGAGTTGGGCGGCACCATGGTGGCGGTCGACAAGAAGGCTGGCGCAATCCTGTGGCGAGCCAAGGACGAGGGCGACGGGGGCTACTCCAACCCTGTGCCGTTCACTCTGCGCGACGAGGATCTGCTCGCGCAGTTTGCCGGATCTGCGTTGGTCGTTCGCGAGCGGGATAGCGGCAAGGAGCGCTATCGCTACCCGTGGAAGCCGAAGAGTGGCGGGATCAACAGTGCGACACCGATCGTGTTCGACGACCGGGTGTTCATCAGCACGGCCTACAACCAGGGCAGCGCTCTGCTGCGGCTCGGTGACGAGCCGAAGCCGGAGTTGCTCTGGCGCAGCCGGCAGTTGCGCAACAAGTGCAGTGGGTGCGTGCTCTACGAGGGGCATGTCTACGGCTTCGACGAGTCGATGCTGTGTTGCATCGGACTCGACGGCAAGCGCCGCTGGCGCCAACGCGGCCTCGGCATGGGTTCGCTGACGATCGCCGGCGGACGATTGATCGTCTTGACCTCGGACGGCGAGCTGCTGATCGGCGCGGCGGACCCCACCGGTTTCACTCCCGAACATCGCGCCAAGGTGCTGGATGGTGGCGTCTACTGGACGTCGCCCGTGCTGGTGCGGGGTCTGCTGTTCTGCCGCAACAGTCTCGGCAATCTCGTATGTCTCGATCATCGCCGAGCCGCGACCGCCGCAACGGCGACCGCGGTCGGGGCGACGCCAGCGGGAGGTGAAGGCTTGCCGGCGGCCGAAGCGCTGTTCGCACGCCACGCGCAACGCATCGGTGGCGCGACGCTGCTGGCACGGCGGTCGGTGACGATGTCGGGCACGGTCGAGATCCGCGACGTCGGCCTGCTGCCGAGCCCGCTGCGCATCCTGCTCGATCGGAGCGGCAATCGATTATTGACGATCGACCAGGGCCAGTTCGGGATCGGTCGCTACGGCTGCGATGCGGAGCTGGCCTGGGAGCTCGATCCAATGGCGGCCGAGCAGGTGCTCGACAGCGTGGGGCATCGCGAACTGATCGAGACGATGGGGCTGCACTCGTTCGCCGATTGGCGCACGACATACAAGGATCTGACGACCACGGGCCGCCAACGGTTCGGCGGCCGGGATTGCTGGGTCGTCGCCGCGTCATCCGAGCGCGGTGCCGAGCGCCAGTTGTTCTTCGACTGCAGCACGGGCTACCTGGCGGGGCACGATGCGGCGGGCGAGGCACTGGTGCGTTACTCGGACTGGCGTGCGTTCGACGGCATCGAGGTTGCGACCACGGTCGAGGTCGTCGCGCACGACACGGGCAACGAACAGACCCGGAAGATCACCGCCGTCCGCTGGGATGACGTCGACCCCGCCGCGTTCGAGCGGCCGGCCGCCGTCACCCGGATGTTGCGCACCCCGGAACAAATCGAGGCCGAGAACGTCGCCGCCCGCGCGAAGTTCGCGGCGGAGCTCGGCTCCTACACCCGCGTCGACAACGACGGCCGCGAGCGGGGAGCGAAGATCACGGTCTCGGACGGCTACCTGAGCCTGGAGCCGGAGCGCGGCGGCCCCCTGTGGTTCCTGCCGCCGGACGACAAGGGGGTCTTTGCGGGGCGTGACCGCAAGCTCGAGCTGGTGTTCACGGCGGACGCGGATGGTCGGGTCACAGGTATGAAGCTGCAGACCCCGCGGGGGAGCTACGAGTTTCGCCGTAAGCGTTGAGTGGTGGCTGGGCTGTGCCCTCGCCGATGGCTCGGTGTTCGGTGAGTGCGCGAGGCTCGAGCTGTCGGAAAGCGGTCAGATGCGGACATCGACGGGGAGGCGCGGCCAAGTGAGGACGCCGTGCTCATTCGCCAATCGCCTGCTTGCTACTCCGGGGAGCTCTCTGACCGGGTTGGCCGTTGCCGTCACTCGGGAAGATCGTATCGAAGGATCAGCGTCCGTCCGTCGCGCCACACTGCGATCTCGGTCTCGGTGCCCGCCGTCAGCGTCAACGTGCAGTACGCGTGCAGGTGATCGAACGACGCGAAGTCGCGCTTACCTGCGAAGCCGATTACGACATCCCCTTTGCGCAGGCCGGCCGCTCGCGCTGCTTTGCCCCGCGCCTTCTGCTCGCCCCACTCGACCAGATACGTCACCCGCATGGCGAACGGTGCTTTGCCAAGGCCGAGCTCCTTCCGTTCGGCGTTGGAGAGCTTGCGCCCGCCGAATCCAGGTGACGGCGACAGGTTCCACTTCAGCGGCCGCCACGCGTATTCCTCGGGTGGGCAGCGCTTCCAGTCATCGGCGAGCGCAAGCCTGGCGTCGCGCGCAGCACCGTCGCGGCGGAACCGAACGGCGAGCGTGGTCGCGGCGAACGGCGCGCGGTGCAGGGCCCACTGCACGTCGCTGAACGTCCGCACCGAGCGTGAGGCCGATGCGAGCAGGGTCGGGAAACACGAACGCGTCCTCACGGCGCCACCGGCGTCGCAGCATTGCGTCACGCGTCTCGGCGTCGTGCACGGTGTGGCAATGCACGCAGTCGATGCGCTGGCCCGCGGCGATCTTGCGCCGCAGTACGGGCAGGTCGATTGCACGTAGTGGCTCGGCGGCAGCCGGTGGCACCGTGTCGCGGTCATACTCGCGGTGTTCTGCGATCGTGTCGCGTAGCAGCTGCGTCAAGCTGGGGATGCCGAGGTATCGGTCGGCGCCCGACGGGCCGCGACCACCGTAGCGATGGTAGACCGTGCCGTCGGCGTGCATCAGGAGCACCGCGAACGTCAGATCGAAGTCGAAACGCAGATTCGCGATGTCGACGTCACGCAGGTTGGTGCAGCGCACGGCGACGTACGGCGCCGCGGCCACGTTCAGCTCGGGGATGCCACGACCCAACTGGCCGTAGAAGTCGCCGCAGTCTCGTCAAGCTTCGCAGCGGAGGACCACGAACAGTGGAGCACGCTTCTGTGTGGCGAGCCGTTTCGCCGCCGCTAGATCCGCGTGCCAGGTGATCTCTGCCGTCTTCTCTTGGGCCTGCAACGAACAGGCGGTCAGAAGCAACGATGAGGCGACCGAGGCGCAGATGCCCTTCATGTTGGATACGATAGTCGGAGGCGCCACGGAGGGCAGGCGAATTGTGCATAGCGTTCGGTGCATCGATCGGCGTGCACGAACCGCCGATCGAAGGTCACGAGCTCCGGCCTGCCGCGCGACGGCGAGGATGTCTCGATGTCGGAACTGCAGCCCTGGAGCAGACTGCGCGGCGACCATGGTCGTTCAACTCGCGTTGTCGCGCGCCTGGGCGATCGACTGGGTATTCGCGTAGACATCCTCGACGCCCACCAGCAACTCAGCGCTGCCGAGACGGCACACGATCTCGGTGTTGGAGCACGTCAGCAACACGACCCGCATGTGGTCTGTCGATGGCGATGGCCAGAGCTGCGTTCGGGTCACGCCGACGTCAACTCTCCCTGCTCCGCAACCAGATCTTCGCCCGCTCCACGGGGTCGAGAGTCGACCACACGGCGATTTGGGGCAAGGTACGCCGACATCCCCGGCACGTCTGGGAACTCTGGTCCAGCACGCAGGTTCCCACACAAGGCGAAGGCACGTCGCCTGCCGCGCACTTCGGGCAGAGGCATCGATCCTCGATTCCGCGCTCCGCCAGGAGATCAACGATCCTGGTGTCGACCCGTTCGTGGAAGCACCAACAGCTTCCTTTGCCCCGGGCAAGGTCACAGTCGTTGTGTTCTCCGCAGACCGGACAGCGGTGCTCTTCGCCAATCATGCCGGCCCCCTCGGTTCGGCTACGGGCACCAACTCGAGTTCGGCCGTCACTCTACGCACGGAGCGAACGTGTTGCCGCGCCATCTCCGAGAAAACCCCGGGTTGCACGACGGATGCAAGGATCTCCAGCGACTCGACGAGACGCGGGCCCGGTCGATTGAAGTAGGCGTTGCCGTCGGCGACGTATACCTGCCCGTCGCGGACGCACTGCCAGTTGGTCCACGGCAGATTGTCGGCGAGGAGGTGAAGCTCTTTCGCGGTGCGGCTCAGATCGAACCCGCACGGCTTGATCAGCACGACGTCCGGCTCCAGTGCGGCGAGCTCCTCGATGCCGAGTGTGGGGGCATGGTCGCCTGGTCGGGTCACGAGCGGGTGCCCTCCCGCCAACTCGACCAGTTCAGGCATCCAGGTTCCGCCGATCATGATCGGGTCGAGCCATTCGACCGTCAGCACTGTCGGTCGATCGAGCGTCGCCGAGCGATAACCGATGTCCGTGCACCGAGCCTCGAGCTCGGCAGCCACCAAGTCGCCCTCGGCATCCCGGCCCAGCGCGCGTCCGACGCGACGGACGTCGTCCCAAACGTCGCGTAGTCGTGTTGGCTTCAGGCTGCAGACTTGTACGTCGCAGCGAGCCAGCTCACGAAGCGCCGAACGGACGTCGTCCAGTGACACGGCGCACACGTCGCACAGGTCCTGGGTGACGACGACGTCGGGCCGCACAGTTTCGAACACCGGGATGTCGACCTCGTAGACCGCGATCGCGTCGGCGAGGATCTCGCGCACGGCCCGGTCGATTGCGCCGCTGGCTCGTGGAAGTTCGCGACGCGGCCGAGTCAGGACCGGCACCGACGAGACGTCGATGGGGTAGTCGCACTCGTGGGATCTCCCGACGAGTGCGGCGCGCGCCCCGACGGCACAGACCATCTCGGTGGCAGACGGCAACAACGAGGCGACTCGGGGATGATTTGGTGCGCTCATAGCTCGGCCGCACGGCGCAGGTAGTCCGGCGGAATGGCGATACCTCGCAAGTGCCGGCGGTGGGTGTGGAGGCGTCGTGTGAAGCGGTCGTTGCTCGAAACCATCAGCTCCTGGTCGCCGAACGGGTCGAACGACATTGCCATGGAGTCGAACGAGACGCGCAGGAGCGAGTCGGCGAGAAGGCGAAGTCCATCGTCCGTGTCCAGAGGCTGGCTCACATGCGTGCAGGCGCATGACGAGTCGCTGACGATGTACAGCTTGATTCTGGAATGGCGCTCCAGCACGTTGCGCAGCGTCTCCAGCTTCACGACGTAGCCCCTGCCGCCGGCGCCAGGTCCGCGAACACGAAGCCGTCACGCTCGACGAGTTCGCCCCGCTGAAGCGCAATCGCACGAGCAAAGCCGGGGCCATCGTATGCGAACGTGTGGAACTCGCCGTTCTCTCCGCAGGGATCGACCGCGTCGGGCAAGCGCTCGAGAAGGGCAGCATCGAACTCTTGACCGGCGAGCTCGACTGGGCAGCGCGCCGGATCCACGCAGGTGATTACCGCGCGAATACCCGATTCGACCATCTCCCGGGCGAGCTCATGGGTGTCGCGGCCCCACAGCGGGAAGTGCGCGCGAAGGCCGAGGTCCCGGAGCTGGTCTTCTCGGTACGCACGGATGTCCGTGAGGAAAAGGTCGCCGAACGCCACATCGCGAATGCCCGCAGCGCGGACGTTGACCAAGGCCGCGCGCATCTTGGATTCGTAGTCGGCGTTCGAGCAGGGGTGTGGAAGCGCGACGCACGTCAGCGACACGCCGAGGGCGTCCGCCTGTGCCGCCAGCAGTTGGCGCCGCACACCATGCATGGCGACGCGTCCGTTCGAGCTGTTGCAGGTGGTCAGCAGCCGTTGAACGTCCGCCCCGGCCTGTCGGAGTGCGCGCAGTGCCCACAGACTGTCCTTGCCCGAACTCCAGGAGAGCAGGGTAGGTCCGAGGATCTTGCTGTGACGATCAGGTGAGCCGGTTGCTTCGAGCCTATGCGGCAACAGGATGCTCCTGGAGCTCCGAGAACCGCTGGCGCAATGCCGCGAAGCCACCGAACAGGGCTACGCCGTAGATGGCGTAGCCTGCCAGCGTGTTGCCGAAGTACGGCACCGCAGCGACATAGCACTGCACGAGTCCCGCGAGATCCCCGCTGTACAGGCTCGTCCCCGCCCAGACGGCGAAGTTCGTCACGAGGAAGAACAGCAACGCGGACAGCAGCGATCCCGCGGCGATCCGCAGGACGCCACCGCGACGCCGTAGCGTGATCCCGATCAGGGACGAGCCGGCAATACAGCCGTAGATGACGGCGGTCATCCAGCCCAGTGACCAACCCTGGATGGAAGCGAGGGCCAGATCGGCGATCAGCATGGCCACGAGTGGCACGGCGATCGCCGCGATTCGGGACGCGAAGTACGCGCCACCGAACAGCGCCATCGCGCCTACCGGCGTGAAGTTGGCAGGGTGGGGCAGCAGGCGCGTGAGCGCTGCGCCGAGAACCAAGGCGACGAGCACGAGTCCGCGAAGGCGCGTGCCCGCTACGTGGCGATTCGAATGCATGAAGATCTCCAGTCCGCGAGAGATGGCATGAAGCCGTTGCTTTCTTGACCGGGCCGTCTTCTGGCTTGCGCTTCGCCCTACTTGCTGCGCCTTCCCAGCTCGAACGAGCCAGTGGCGAGTGCAGCTTTCGTCAGCGCTCACAGCGGCGGGACCGCGGAGGATTCGCACCTCACTTCCGGAACCCGGTCGCCGTCAGAGTAACGTAAACCCGCACGCGGCTTCAACGGTGCGGATGGCGCGAGAGCGAACGTCCAGGCAATTGGTGGCGGCGGCTCGACGGGGGCAGGCGGATCAGTCGTTCGGCATCTCGACCTTGCCGACGTCGATCCGACCGCGAAGAACGCCGGCTACGGGGACTTGCACCTCGCGCGCGTAACCGGCCCCGGTCATGCCCAGGCCCAGCGTGAACACGACGTCGCTCTCGTCGAGGCAGTGGTCTGACAGGTAGGCGATGAAACGGCCTTGGGCGTCGGTGTCGGCGCCGACGCTCGCCAGCATGTCCGTGCCGCTGCGGCAGAACACCGCGACCCGCTGGCTCGCGATCGGTGTGTCATCGGGATTGACGAGCCGGCCGGCGAGGAACGGGTGGCCCGAAGCGATCGTCGCGACGACATGCACTTCGCGCTCATCAGCGGTTGGCCCGGTGAACCGCTGGGGCTCGAGGATCATGCCGGGAAACCGGAGCTGCAGCTTCGCATCGAGCGGAACGTTCTCGAACAGCGCGTGGCCGCGTGCGTCGGGGCGCTCGAATCGTCGCGCGCCGGGTGATTCGCCAGCGGCCGTGAGCTCGGCATACAGCGCAGCGAGAACATCGGCGCTCGGTGTGCCGCCGCCGGCGTTGGTGATCGTGGCGCGGACGGTACCCGTGGCCGGTACCGTCAATCGCACGAATGCCGGCGGCTCGTGGCGGTCGATCGCCTGGCGGCCGTGGGCGCCGTCGACCAGCTCGGCGTGCAGCCACAGCTTCGGCGGGTCGTGCTTGGCCGGCGGCTTCAACACGTAGGTCAGGCGCCCCACGTCGTCGGTGGTGCCGAGGACCCAAGGGGTCAGCGGATGGTACGGCGGCCCGGCCACGACCTTGACGCGCGGGACCGGGTTGCCGAGGGCGTCGGCCGTCTCCACGACGAGGGTGTGGTGTCGCGATACGACGATCTCCTGCACGTCGCCATCGGTACGAGGCCAGTTCGTGCCATAGCGGTCACCCTTGCGCGCGACGATGACCTGCTGCGCGGCGTCGACCGGCACGCGGGTCATGCCGTTGCTGTCGGTGATGGTGCTGTTGCCGTAGTCGCGCAAGAAACTCTCGGTCGATCGCGAGTAGCGGTCGGCCTGCTCGGCGGCGAGGTTGGCGTATGCGAATCCGGGGCGTACGAACAGGACGGTCGCGCCGGCGACGGCCATGCCGGCCTGGTCACGAACGCGAACCTTGATGAATGTCGGGGGCGTCGCGGTGGACGGTGTCGCCGGCTCGTTCGCGATTGCCGGCGCCGCCGCGATGCGATCGGGACGTGTGGACGTCGGGTTGCCACGTCCCTCGTGCGCTGCGGCGATCGTCGGGGGGCTGTCGGTGTCGTTCGCCGCGCCCGTGTCGGGCCGAATTTCGCCGGGGCTCCACGCCAGCCACACCAACGCTCCTGCCAGCACCACTCCCGTAACCAACTTCCATGTCGTCATCAGGATCGCTCCTTGAACGGCGAATACGGTCGCGGTCGCGGCGGTCCCGCTGCCGTGCCAGCCGAACGCGATTGTGAGCGCGCCGCGCCAGTCGGCCTTGCCGGCGTCGCCGAGGCGCTCGCGCAGCCGCTGTAGTCCGCGCTGCAGCCGGCTGCGCACGGTCGCGATCGGCGCACCGCTCTTGGCCGCGATCTGACGCGGGGCGAGGCCTTCGAAGTAACGCTGCCAGACCGTCTCGCGATAGGGCGACTCGAGCGTTGCCACCGCAGTGATCAGCCGGTGCGCCGCATCCTCACGCGCGAAGCTGACCGCGTGGTCCTCGCTGATCGCCTCGCGCGCGACGGCCGCCTGGCGCCGCGCCCGGCGCGCGTCACCGCGCCGCAGCTTGCGGGCGACGTTGTGCATCGCGGTCGCCAGCCAGCCGCCGATCGAGCGCCCGTCAGCGGGTGGGCGTTGGAGCGCGCCGAGCCAGACCTCCTGCACCGCGTCTTCGGCGTCCGCGGCGTCGTGCAGCAGCACCAGCGCCAGCTGGCGCAGCGCACCGCCGTGCCGTCGCAGGCTGGCTTCGATGTCGAACGGGGGGGATGGCATGCGTGAGTCATGCTATCAGTCCCGCCGTGCGCGGATCGGATGCGAGGAATCGCCGAAAAGAGTGCGGCGCCGGCTCGTCAGCCACGGGGTCGGGCCGAGTCGTCGCTTGGTTGGGCCCAGGGTGGAGCCAGGTGTTATGGTCGGATCGCTTGCCAGAATGAGGATCATGAGATGAAGCAAGGATTCGCACTCGCTGCCATGCGCAGTACCGCTGCTGTCTGTCTGCTCTACGCCGCACCGCAGCTGGCGATCGCGCAGGACCCGACTTCTCGCACGCTTGCAGAGTTCGAGGAATACGTCGCTGGCAAGCTGCCGGATCTCGAGAAGGCCCAGCTTGCGAAGATCGCGAAGGCCGCCGACAAGAACGCGGACGGCAAGATCGACGCCGATGAGTTCGGCGACCGAATGGCTGCGGTTCGCGCGGTCATGACGGGTGCGTTCGAGGAAGTGCCCGAGGTGCGGCGAGGAGCGCCGACGGAGCCGCCAAAGAAACCAACGGTCGAGCCCCGGTCACCGGCGACCGGCTCCAAGGTATCCGCGGTGCTGTTGATCACCGGGGCCGACCTGGCGGAGGCGTGGTACCCGTTCGCGGAGTGGAAGACGCAGAACGGCAAGCCGACGAAGATCATGACCGTTTCGCAGATCCGCGGCGAATACGAGGGCGGGATCGTGCAAGAGCAGATCCGACGCTGCGTCCGCGATCACGTCGACAACTTCGGGACTCGCTGGGTCGTGCTGGGGGGCGACTGCACGCCCGATGGTGGGCTCGTGCCCGGTGGGCACACGACCGTGCACGCCCAGGAGCGTGAGGGCATCCCGACCGACATCGTCTACTTGAGTCCGACGGACTGGGACGGGGATGGTGACGGCATCCACGGCGAGTGGGAAGACGACAAAGCTGCCATCACCTATCCGGATGGCAGCGTCGGCCTCGGGCGCGTACCGGTGCGGACGGCAGCGGACGTCGCGGCGTTCACGGCGAAGGTGATTGAGTTCGAATCCGACTACCCGACCGACGGCTTCGCGACCCAGATGGTCTACACGTGCACCGATCAGCCCGCGTACGCGAAGGTTCGCAAGAGCTGGGACGGGCATGTCCACCCGGCCTGGCGGCAGGGCGAGGTCGCGCGGTTCTTCTCCAAGGAGACTCCCTGGGACAACGGCGAGCCCGGGAGCCACGATCTGAGCTCGGCCAACCTGCTCACGCTGTTCAACCAGAAGAGCGTCGGAAAGGTGCACATCCACGGCCACGGCATGCTGCCCTTCTGGGTGCTCGAGCGTTCGAAGTTCACTTCGAAGCATGTCGCCGAGCTCGATCACCGCGGGGCGTATCCCTTGATCACCACGGTCTCGTGTTTCACCGGGCAGTACGACGGAGCCGAGGATCCTTCGATCGTCGAGTCGATGTTGCGCCAGCCTGGCGGCGGTTCCGTTGCGATCGTGGCTCCGGTTCGGACCGGCAAGCCGCACTTCCACAGCCGCCGCGACTTCCGCCTCATGGTGCGGGAAGGCAAGCTCGACGGCACGACGCAGACGATGACCCGGTACTGGGCCCGTGGACTTGGCGATGGGCTTACGACCGGTGAGTCACTGATGCACGCCAAGGCCGCGATGATCCCGGATGCCGAGAAGACTCCGGGCTACCACCTGTGCATCTGTGAGTTGAACCTGCTGGGCGACCCGACGCTGGACATGCGGGCTGACACGCCCAAGCGCCCGCAGCTCGAAGTGCCTGAGTCGCTCGCGACCGGAGGGCGGGACCTCACCGTTTCCGCTGGGGCCGCGGGCGCGACCGTCTGCGTGTGGATGGACGACCAGGTCTACGTGGTGGGGACGGCCGACGAGAACGGCAAGGCGACGCTTTCGATTGCGCCGGAGCGTCCCGGTACGATGCTCGTGACGGCAACGGGTCGCGGTCTCAACTCGGTGACCAGGAAGGTTCGGGTCGTCGAGCGGAAGTAGCCCGTGTGCTGACGTGCCGGGGGACGCTCCCTGCTGCTCGTCGGTAACTGTTGGGATGGGTCCGAGTTGCGCGTGGCCCCTCAGGGATTCCGGGAATTTATGACGCAGGGCCGGAGGGTTCTTCGCCACCTGACGTGATCGGCAACCTCGGCGAGTCGCCGGGTTTCGCCGGCGCTCAACTGCAGTTCTCGAGGAACCCAAGACCATGCCCCGACACCGACTTTCCGCTCTACTTCTCTTGGGCGCGACCACGCTTGGCGCAGCTGCCGCCTCGGCTCAAGACCTCTACCTGACCAGCCAGGCTCAGGTCAACGCCACGACTTTGACATCGGTGGCGGGGAGCATCTACATCGCCGGAGGTGACATCCGCGATCTCTCGCCACTCTCATCCATCTCGTCAGTGGGTGGCAGTGTGCGGATCGACAACACGACCCTGCTCACGAACCTGAACGGACTCCACCGCATCGCCTCGATCCCCGGCAATCTCGAAATCTTGAGGAACAGCGCGTTGACGGACATCGGCGCTTTGAGTGGCCTGACCTCCGTGGGCGGCCATTGCTTGGTCAATAGCAACGCGGTCACGAACCTGAACGGCCTGAGCGGGCTCGCCGCGGTCGGTGGCGGTATGGAGATCGCGAACAACCCTGGGGTCGCGAACCTGGACGGTCTGAGCGGGCTCACCTCGGTTGGCAGTGTGGCCATCTCGAGCAACTCGTCGCTGGTGAATCTGGACGGGCTCAGCAGGGTCACGTCTGCGTCGGGCGTGCTCGTCTCGTTCAACCCGTCCCTGACCAGGTTCTGTGGGATCTACCCCATGTTATGGAATGGCGGCTTCGCGTTGATCTCGAACAACGCCGTCAATCCGACCTCGGCGCAGATCCTCGCGGCCGGCCGGTGCGGATCGTTCGCCCACTCTGCGCCGAGCGGCTGCAGCTTCGGCCGCGAGCTGACGCTGACTGGCAGCCCGTCGCCGGGAGGCACGATCACAGCGACCATGACCGGTCACGACGGGGCGCCGTTCCTGACCTGGGGCATTGGACAGCCGGTGGTCGTGTCGGCCATGTGCTCCTCGTGCCAGACGATAGGGGGGCTCTCGCAGTGGCAGTTCCGTTCCACGATGAGCACGACCGTGCCGAGCGGGACGGCGTTCCTCGGCCTTCCCCTCAAAGCCCAGGGCCTCGATCTGGCCGGTTCGGCTGGTGAGACCTGCGTTGCGATCACCCCGGCGTTGTGGGCGTTCACGGACATTCACGTCGCGACGATCGGGGTCTAGGCGACGACGGCCAATCAGCTGTGTTGCCCGGAGTCGCATCACGTCACGCCGCGGATCCTACCGTGGCGTCGCCGGTGCCGACCCCCGAGCCGCCGGTCAGAGACCGAGCACGACACGGATCGCGTTCGAGAAGTGCAGGTTCGGCGCGCCCGCACAGCCAGTGCCTTGGTTGCTGATGACGATCCACTGCGAATCGAACGTGAAGCCGACGAACGAGTTCGAGCACGGCAGCGCGACCGGGATCTCTGCTTCACCCAAGGTCGGCGGGATGAACAGTTGGATCTGGCCGTCGATGCGTTCGCAAGGGCTGCCGCAGAGCGAGTTCGACAGCGGCGATCCCGACAGATCGGCGCGCCAGAAGGCGGCGAATGACTGCGGATCGGCGCCGGTCAGTGTGATCGCGAAGCCGGCGTTGCCCGGCGTTGGGTTGCTGTTGGTTCCGCAGGTGCCGCTGCCGGCACCGCAGCCGGGTGCGCCGGAGAGTTGCGTGACCGTGCCGCCCTCAAACGCGCTGTAGCGTCGCGACAGGATCGAAGCGCCGTTGTCGTTCCAGGCGATCATCGCCTCGTCCGCGAGCGGCAGGTTGCCGATCGACGACGGGCCACCGCTGTAGATCGTCGCGATGCTGGTGCCCGAGGTGAAAGTGCTCGCCGCCGAATCGACCCGATACCACGGGCCGCATTGACGGGGGTATGGACCCGAGACGGACGTCGCATGCACTTCCGCGAGGCCCGCGGGAACCTGCGTGCACGCGACGAGCCAGTACGGAGTGCCCCACGACTCCGGGAACATCGTGCAGACAGATGGGCCGTATTCCTGCTTTCCAGCCGCACCGGCGATCTCGATCTGCCCGCCATCGATGATCGCGCTCTGACTGTTGAGAAGATCGGCATCCCAGGCGGCGGTGGCCCAGACGTTCTTCGTCAACACGCCGGGGCCCTCTTGCTCCTCGTAGACGGCAAGGAACGTCTTGCCGTCGCCATCGACGTCCGGCGACGAAAGTGGCCGGCCCATCGCACTCGGCCCGTTCCAGGCCACCATCGACTCGGGTGTGCCCGTGCGATCGAGTAGGCGGATGCCCATCGTCGAACCGCCGCCCGAGAGCCAGACGCAGCACATCTGGTGCGGGTACTCGGTGCCGTGGCTCTTCGAGATCGCCGGTTCGTGAGCCTGCGGGTTGCCGACGATGGTGATTGGGGAGCCGACGGTCGAGTTGCCGGTGGAGTCGACAGCGACCGGCGCGCCGATGATGCCTAGCAGTGGATCGCGATACACGACGAACGCCGCGTCAGTCAATCCCGTCAGATCACCGGAGGCATCGGGTTGCTCCGCGTCAACGACTGGGTTGTTGGTGATGTCGGTCAACGGGCCGATGCCGCCGCCCATGTTCACGGTGCGGCAGCGGATGTCCCGCAGGTTCAACAAACCGCGTTCTTGGGTGAAGACCACGAAGTGCATGTCCCGGTAGCGAACCGTCGCGACCGCCGGGCTGCCCTCGTTGCCGCTCGAGAACGCGATGTTGATCAGCGAGCCGCGCACGACGTTGTTGCTCGTGACCCGGATGCCGCGGACGTCGGTGTCGGTCGCGGAAAACCTATGTTGCCAGACCACCAGCGAGTGGAGGCCCGAAGTGTGATAGGCGATGTCGACACCCGAGACCAGCGCGGAGCTAAGCGTCGCGGTGCTGCCGATCGGCGGGTCGAGCACGAGCGGATAGGCTGCCGTGCGCACGAACGCGTCGTCGAGGCGCAGCTCGAGATGGCTGCCGTCGTAGCGCATCGTACCGGTCGCGCGCTGGCCGTTGGCGTCGATGCCGACGACCTGACCGATGTCGACGCCGCCGAACTCGGAACGGAGCTCGAGCCCGTCGAGATTCTCGCCGGCGTCGGCCCGCAGCTCGGTGTCGAGCCGCATGCGCACGACCAGGTCCCCCGAGCCGCTCGGCGGTTCGGCGAACACGAAGCTCTGCTTGAGGTGGTCGGCCGCGGCGTCGTAGCGCTCGACCAGGCCGTGACCGTGATCGGCGAAGACGCGATGGCCGTCGACCTGCCACGCGGTTGCGTGCGTCGCGGCTGCGTTGAAGACTGTTGTCGGGCCACGCCGCACGGCTTCGAGCGTGAAGCGGAGCGGCATGCTGCGCGGCGCCCGATCGCCGAGTGCCGGCGTGAACACCACCGCGCCGGGTTCGAAGATGGCCTTGTAGTCGTAGCCCATGGCCCAGGTGACGCCGTCGTCGTGACCGGCGCCGCGCGCCTGGGCGATGGCGGCACGTGAGCCGGGTTGAGCGTCTGGGATGGGATCGGCTTGCGCCGGGAGAGCCGCGGCGAGCGCGAGCGGCAGGCAGAGAGGTTGGAGCTTCATGGCTGGTTGTCTTGGGTCAAGGGCGTGGGCGCCCGGGTCACCCGCGGATGCGCCATGGCCGTCCGCGGAAGCCCGCTTTTTCTCGAGTCCGACCAAAACCGGGCCTCGCCGCGCGTCGCGCGCGCATCACCCTGCCGGGGAGCGCGTTTGCGCTATGCTCCGGCCCACATGTCGACGGAGCGCGTGCAGGCAACCTCTCTGCTCAACCGTATTTGCGACGGTGAGGCCGGCGTGTCGGAGGAGCTGTTCCCGCTCGTCTACGAACAGCTGCACGGCATCGCTCGCGCCCTGCTGCGTCAGGAACGGACCGATCACACCCTGCAAGCCACGGCACTCGTGCACGAGGCCTATCTGCGACTCGTGGATCTCGAAGGCATTCAGACGAACGACGACGACGCCGCGCGGCGCCATTTCGTCGCGATCTGCGCGCGCGCGATGCGGCGTATCCTTGTCGAACACGCCCGCGGTCGTGACGCCGTGAAGCGCGGCGGCGACTGGCAGCGCGTCACGTTCGACGAGTCGCTGGCGCAGGCGCACGCACAGCCAACGTCGATCCTCGACCTCGAAGCGGCGCTGCAGAAACTTGAGGGGATCGACCCGAAGCTCGTCCAGGCGGCCGAGCTGCGCCTGTTCGGTGGCCTGTCGGTGCGCGAGATGGCGCCGTGTCTCGGTCTGTCCCTCACGCGCGCCAAGGTCGTCTGGGCCAGCACGCGCGCGATGCTCGGCAAGCTGCTCGACGCCGGCGCCGATTGACCGATCAGCGCCCGGCGCGAACCGGGTTCCAGATGCGCAGCGTCTCGTCACCCGACGCCGTGACGACGCGCCGCCCGTCCGGCGCCCAGACCACCGAGTAGATGTAGCTGTCGTGCCCGCCGAGGCGAGCCTGGGTGGTGTAGTGCTCGGTCTCGAGCACGAGCAGGTTGCCGGCGCGCGTGCCGACTGCGAGCATCGAGCCGTCCGGCGAGTAGGACGCGCACAGGATGCCGCGGTGGCCGGTGTTGACGCGTCGCACGACGCGTCCGGTTTCGAGATCGAGGACCGCGATGGCATTGTGGGTCGACTGCATGTTGAGGGCCGGCTTCGACGCGAGATGGATCAGCGCGACGTGCTGCCGGTCGGGGTGCGCGCTCAGCGCGGCGTATTCGCCATCGTCGGCTTGGTCGATCGCGGCCCAGCGCCGGCCCCGATCTTGCCGCGGCAGCGGCTTGTCCGTCGCGTCGTGGCGCCAGATCGTGATCGCCCCGTTCTCGCGCATCGCTGTCTTGTGGCCCAGTCGTTCGCCGGGCTCCGGTTTGAGCACGTCGACGAACGCGTCGAGCAGTCTCGTGTGGTTCGAGGCGTAGAGCTCCTCGTCCGGCCAGTGGGTCGACACTTCGCCGTTCTGCCAATGCCAATCGATGACTCCCGCGCCCTCGCCGCCGGGATACGGTCCCGTGAACACAACGCGGCGATCGTCGGCCGAGAACGCAACCAATGCATCCCAGCTCGAGGTGCCGCGGCCCGGTCCGCGCTCCAGACGCGCGACCTCGGCGCCGGTGCGCGAATCCCAGACTCGGACGTGCGGATCCAGCGGCGCCGAAGACACGACATGGTCGCCGTCGTGCGAAAACGCGACGTGATAGACCCAGCTGCTGTGCCCGCGTAGCACCACGCAGCGCGGGTCGTGGTCCGGTTCAACGAGCCGTGGATCGAGATCGACGAGCAGACACGGCTCGCGCCCCACGCTGATCGCCAGTTGCTTGCCGTTCGGCGAGATCTCGGGCCAACCGCCGAATCCCTCGGGGTGGATCAACTCGCCGTCCGGACGCTGCAACCGGCTCAGGAGCACGGGTTCGCCCGTGCGCGAGTCCATCAGCCTCACCGATGTGAACGCGGGGAGCACGATTAGCGCGCCATCGCGCGACTGGCGGACCATCGATGACGGTCGGAGTGGCAGAATCGTGTCGTCGAGCACGAGCTCGCCGTCGACGAGGTCGGCGCGTTGCACCGCGGATGGGCCGGAGCGCTTTTCGAAGTGATAGACATGCACGCCACCGTCGAACGGGCGAGCGGAGACGAGTTGGAACGGCGGCTTCGGTGACACCGCGAGCAGCATGGTGCCCGACCTCGGGTCGATCGCGGCGGCGCGCCCGTCGCCGAGTCGCAGCGTGACGATCCGGCCGTCCGCCGAGCATCTGACAGAGCTACGCTCGACGAGTTCGAAGCTGTGTTCTGGTTTGCCGTCGAGCAGGACATGCACCGCGCCGTCGCGTTCGCGCACAATCACCACGCGACCATCGACGCTCGACGCCACGCCGGTGATGGCGCTCGCCCCGGTGAAGATCGTGGCCCCGACGGTGTCGTTGCGCCAATCGACCCAGACCGCGTCGCGTCCGCGCGCCGCCGTGCCCATGCCGTTCGGATGGAGTTGGAATACCCGATCCAGTCCGGCATCGACGAACCGCAGTTGCGGCGTCGTGTCGCCGTGCAGCGAGCGCACGAGGAGCGGTCGGTCGGCGGCCGTTGCGCCGGTCAAGCCGCGCCACATCGTACCGTCATCGAGGAAGCGCCAGTGCGACTCGAGCGGCCCGCCGTCGATCGTCTCGTGCAGCATGCGCGGCAGCGCCGTGGCGTTGACTTCCCAGCTCCAGCCGCGCGCATGCGCCGGGATGCGATCGTGCGTCGCCAGTGCGTCCCAGACCTGGCCGGTCTCCAGCAGCTTCGAGGTCATCTGCTGGAGCTCGCCGACCGTGGCGATCTCGGTGCGGCGGGCGTCCTCGCGGGCGATGCGTTCCTGCGCGGCGAAGTTCAATGCCAAGATCGTGCCGACGATCAGCGTCAGCATCGTCGCAACCACGCCGCCGAGCAGCACGCGATGGCG
The DNA here is from genome assembly GCA_024743115.1 of bacterium. GTDB lineage: Bacteria > Planctomycetota > UBA1135 > UBA1135 > UBA2386 > JAGQRA01. The sequence goes on from JANSXC010000002.1 coordinate 249,398, forward strand.
CATTGCCGTCTTGCGCAGGTAGTAGAACGCTGACAATCGCCGCGCGCGGATCGGTCGGTCGTCGAGGAACAGACGCAGATCGGTCGCGAACTCGGCAGTGCTGACGTAGCGGCTGTCGGGTTCCTTGGCGAGCGCCTTCTCGACGATGATCTCGAGGTCGCCGCGCAACGTGGTGTCGAGTTCGCCGAGGCGCGGCGGTTCCTCGTGTTCGAGCTGATCCTGAATCTCGCGCAGCGACTTGCCGCCGACGCCCATCGGCAGGCGACCGGCCAGCATCTCGTAGAGGATGACGCCGATCGCGTAGAGATCGGCGCGATGGTCGACACGACCCTCGGCCGACTGCTCGGGGCTCATGTAGGCGAGCGTGCCGAGCAACTGCCCGGTGCGGGTCTGCAGTATCGATTCCGCGGTATCGATGCTGCGCGCGACGCCGAAGTCGAGGATCTTGGGCTGGGGTCGGCCGTCGCTCATCTCGACGACGAGCACGTTCGACGGCTTGAGGTCGCGATGGACGATGCCGCGCTCGTGTGCGTGCTGGACCGCATCGCAGACGGCGGCGACGAGCTCGCAGCGCGCGCGATTGTCGAGCTCGCGGTCGCGGCAGTAGCGGTCGATCGGTTGCCCGTCGAGCAGCTCCATCGTGAAATACGGCACGCTGCCGAGGTCGGATTCGAAAGCGCCGACGTCAAACACTTGCGCGATGCCGGGGTGCTGTAGCTGAGCGAGGAACTGAGTCTCGCGTTCGAAGCGCGCCTGGTGTTCGTCGGTCTGCGCATCGAGCCGCAGCACCTTCAAGGCGACATCGCGGCGCGGCCGCAGCTGCGTCGCCCGGTAGACGACGCCCATGCCGCCGGCGCCGATCCGATGCAGATCGCGGTAGCCGGCGAGCTCGGGTGCGACAGCCTCGTGCTCGACCCAGTCCGCCATGCCAACCGTCCCCAGCAGCTCGGGATCGTCGCTGTAGCGCAGCAGGTCTTCAACTTCGCGCCGCAGGGCCGTATCGCCGTTGCACGCCTGCTCGAGGTACTCGCGCCGCGCCGCCGGTTCGAGATCGACGACGCGCCGGAACATGGTCAGGGCGAGTCTGGGATCGGGCGGCACGGCGGCGGCAGCATACTGCGCGTTATGCGTGTGGCCCCAGCTTCACTTTACGTCGTAGCGCGGCAGCCGAGCGCGACGCGATTGACTCGACGCAGTGTGGTGCACCGCGCGGTGCCAAGGTTCGCCGCACTCGGCGAAGTGCCCAAGTCCTGGGGAGGGCCGACCTAGTGAATGGAGCGGGTGATCGGGATCGAACCGACGACATTCAGCTTGGGAAGCTGACGTTCTACCACTGAACTACACCCGCATCGGGGCGTGCCTGTCGGCACGAGAGAGCATGCTGTCGCGATCGCTGCTCGGCATCAAGGGGTTGCCGGGATCTTGTGGCGCAAAACCGGGGGCGCTGGGGCCTACTGTTTCTGCGTGAAGGCGATCACGTACGAGCGCTATGGGCCGCCCGGGGTCCTGGTGGTTCGGGAGGTGGCGGAGCCCGCTTGCGGCGACGATGACATCCTGGTTCGGGTTCGGGCGGTCGAGGCGACGAAGGCGGACTGTGAGCTGCGGGCGTTTCGGTTCGCGATCTGGTGGTTCTGGTTGCCGCTGCGGTTGGCGATCGGGGTGTTTCGGCCGCGGCGGCGGGTGCTCGGTAGCTACTTCGCTGGGGAGGTCTTTCGGGTGGGGAAGAACGTTTCCGGGCACGCCGTCGGAGACCAGGTGTTCGGTTCGACGGGGTTGCGGATGGGGGCTTATGGCGAGGTTGCGGCGGCAGTCGGTTCGGCGACCATCGTGGAGAAGCCCGCCAACATGACGTTTGCCGAGGCGGCTGCGGTGCCGCTGGGAGGGCTCAATGCGCTGCACTTTCTGCGGCGCGCGCGGATCGAGCCAGGCGAGAAGGTGTTGATCAACGGAGCGGGTGGCAGCATCGGTCTGCATGCGGTGCAGATCGCGAAGGCGATGGGCGCCGAGGTCACGGCGGTCGACAAGCGGCTCAAGGAAGAGCTCGTTCGTTCGAACGGTGCGGATCACTTCGTCGACTACGAATGCGACGACTTCGCGGCTGGCGACGTCCGCTACGACGTCGTGTTCGACATGGTGCCGACGACGAACTATCGCCGCTGCATGCGCGCATTGACCAGGTCCGGACGCTACCTGACCGGGAATCCGCGCCTGTCCGTGATGCTGCGGTGCCTGTGTACGTCGTGGTTCTCGGCGCGCTCGGCGAGCTTCGCGTTTGCGGGCGAGAAGCGCGAGGAGCTGCTCGCGCTCAAGGCGATGATCGAGGCCGGGGAGATCCGCTCAATCGTCGACGAAGTGCTGCCCATGGATCGGGTTGCCGAGGCCCATGAACGGGTCGAGGCCGAGACGCGGCTCGGAGCGCTGGTGATCGCGATCGGGTGATTCCAGGTCGGTGCCGGGAACGTGCCCGCGCTAGTCACAGCTGCCGCAGCCGCCGTCGCCATTGCCACACAGCTTCGCTTCGATCGCTTTCGACGCGGGCGTGATCGACAGCCCGCCGAGGGCGGTGCAGCGCAGTTCGCGGGCCATGTTCTCACTGATCTCGCGGTGGGCGTCGAGCACCTGATCCAGCGGGACGAGGTGGTCGTAACCGGCGAGGGCGATGTTCGCGCACGACAGGGCGTTGGCCGCGCCGGTGATGTTGCGGCCGAGGCACGGGGCTTCGACGCGGTTGGCGATCGGGTCGCAGACCAGGCCGAGCACGTTCTGCAGCGCGTGGCTGGCCGCGGACAAAGCGACCTTGGCGGGGCCCTGGCGCAGTTCGACCAGCGCGGCGGCGGCCATCGCAGCGCCCGCACCCGTCTCGGCCTGGCAGCCGCCGACTTCGGCAGCGAAGCTCGAGCGGGTCGTGACGAAGATCCCGATCAGGCCCGCGGCGAGCATGGCGCGGAGCGTCGTCTCTTCGTCCGCGTCGACGGCGTCGGCCGCGGCGAGACAGGTGCCGGGGAACGTAGCGCACGAGCCGGCGGTCGGGGCGGCGACGATGACGCCCATCGAGCTCTTCACCTCCATGAGGGCGGAGACGTAGAGGGTGGCCTGGTTGAGGATGCCGCCATCGAGCAGCTCGCCGCGTTGCAGCATCTCGGCGAAGCGGTCGCTTTGCTGCGGCAGGATGCGGTCGGGGTAGCTCGTGCCAGCAAGGCCCTGATCGACGCCGGCGCGCATGATGTCGCGGATCCTGCGCGTCATCGCAAACACGGCGTCGTGGTCGATGCCGCCGCGGGCGCATTCGTAGTCGAGCGCGAAGTCGGAGAGGCGCTGCGTCGCGACGTCCCCGTGCGCGTCGAGCTCGCTCGCGTGCAGGAACGGCACCTCGACGTCGGGGCGGGAGCGCACCGGCAGCACCGGGTGCAGGCGGCGGATGCGCGTGAACGTGGAATCGAGGCCGGCGTCTTCGATCTCTTCGTCGGTGATGGGGCGCTGCGACTGCACGACGAGCATCGCCGCGGCGCCGCCTCCGCCCGTCGCGAGTTCGACGACGTCGACGGGTAGCCGTTCGAGGGTGGACTTCGCGACGTCCGCAGTCGCGGTACTCGCGAGATCGAGCAGCGTGACCTCGCGATCACCGAACAGTGCGACGTTGCAGCCGTCGATCGACTCGACGGTGATCATCCCGCCGCCGGTCGAGATCGCGACCAGGTGATGCTCGATCCCGCCGCGCGTGACCGTGAGCCGATACGTGTTGGGGTGCGGGTCGTGGAGGTCGACGTAGCGGATCTCGCACGCGACACCCGCCGCGGCGAGCGCGGCTTCGGACTCGGGTAACCGCTCGTCGTCGGCCTCCCAGCCGAGCAGGCCGCCAAACAAACCCATGTCCGATCCCTGGCTCTTGTGCGTCGTCGGCAGAGAGCCGTGGACGTCGAACTCGACGAGGACGCGCTCCGCATCGCCGCCGCAGAGGTCGCGCGCGAGCCGCGCGATGCGCACCGACGCGGCCGAGTGCGAGCTCGACGGCCCGCGCATGACCGGGCCGATGACGTCGTTGAAGATGCTCGGGGGCAGACCCTTCATGGCTACTGCAGCGGGATCTTGTTGAGGGTGTAGAACGCAAACGTGTGCAGCAGTTCGCCGCCCGTTCGCGCGCGCAGCGGCGCGAGGTCGAACTCGTGTACGTGACCCGCCACGAGTCCGTCGACGACGAGGTCGACCGTGCGGCCGTCCGGGCTCAGGGTCACGGTCTTCACCGTGGGCGTCGTCTGGTCGACCTCTGGGCTGCCGTAGAACTTCTGAAAGATGTGGGTGAACGTCGACAGCCGATACGTCGCGGGGTCGCCCGCAGTCCTCTCGTCGACCGGTTGCGTGAACGTCACGCGAAAGCCGTCGGGCCGCGCGGTGATCCGCTCGATCTCGAACGGCACCTTGCCGGTCCACTCGATGCGTTCGAGGCAATGATGGCGATTGCCGCGTACGGGCCAGCCGCGGTTGGTGCCGCCCGTGAGCAGCTTGCCGCCCGCCGTGAACTCGACCGCGAGGATGCCGTTGCCGAGCCCTTCGCGGAACGGATAGCACGCACCCTGCCACACGCCGTCGACGAGTTCGGTCGTCGCGCGCATCACGAGGCTCAGGCTGTAGTCGCCGAGGAACAGCTGATTCTCGAACGGTCCGAACCTGCCGCCGGTCCGGTCGACGCGCGGCGCGGTGATCGATTGCCCCATGCGGCGGTAGGGGAACACGACTGCGTAGGGCACGAGTTCCGCGACGCGCTCGACCTCGGTCAACAGTCGCGAGCGGTGCTCGGGTTCGGTCGGTCGTGGGCCCATCGCCTTTCCGAGCGGCAGGTCGTAGCCGGGAAAGCACACGGGGTGACCCATGAAACCGCCGGGGCGCAGGTGCTTGAGCGAGCACGAGCCGTTCCACGGACCCTGGCTCTCGACGTAGAACATCTCGCCATGCTCGTTCGGCGCGACGCCGCCCGCGCTGCGCACGCCGCTCGCGACGGCCGTGGCCTGACCGTCGGCCGTAATCCGGAACGCGAAGCCGCGGTAGTCGGCCTTGTAGTGGTAGGAAGACGAGAGGCCGAGTGCGACCCAGACGGAGCCGTCGGGCTGCACGGGCGAGCCCCAGGCGAACTCGTGGTAGTGCTCGAAGCCCCAGACGTCGCACAGGTTGTCGAACCGGTCGGCGCGACCGTCACCGTTGTGATCCGTGATGCGCGTCAGTTCGGTCTGCTGCGTCGCGTAGAACGCGCCGTCGCGGTAGCCGAGACCGAGCACCTCGTCCAGGCCGCTGGCAAACGTCGTGATCTCGATCTTGGGTCGCACGGCGTCCATCCCTGACACGATGAGGATCTCGCCGCGACGGGTGCCGATCGCGAGCCGCCCGTCGGGCAGCGGGCACATGCTGCCGGCTTCGAGCGCGAGCGCGTCGGGGACCGGCACGTCGACGATGCGATAGAACTCGGATTCCGCGGCGGCGGTGCCCCACATGTCGCCGAGTTCCTGCGCCGGCAGGGCTGCTGACAGCGCGACCGCGAGTGCGCGCGTGATCATGGCTTCACCTCGTAGCGCAGTTCGATCTGCGAGCCGTTCGGGCGGCTGTCGATGTCGACCCTCAGCTCCATGCTGTCCTTGGCCTGGTGGATTCGCGAACGCCCGTTCGTGACTCCGATCACGAGCTTGTCCCCGACGGCAAAACGGTCGCCGTCCAGCGCTTCGATCACCGCGTTCCTGGCCGCGAGGAACGTGACGGTCCGCTCGCCCGTTCCGGCGAGCGTGAGCACGCGGGTGAGCGCGAGCTTGCCCGTGCTGCCGTCTTCTCGTGGCGTGTCGCGGATCTCGATCGCGCCGAACGAGTAGCGGAACGTCGGGCGGCCATCGTCGTCCAGGTCGTAGCCGCGCCATTCCTGACCGAGTTCGCGGCGCGTCTTCGCGGGCCAGTCCGCGTTCGGTTCGTCGAGCTCGGCGAACGCCGGGCCCTTGCCGAGATCGCAGCGCGGCTTGCCGAGCACGTGCGCGCGCCCGTGACCCTGACTGCGCCACACCGGACCGGCATCGAGGAAGCGACCCCACCAGATCTGGTTCAGTGCTAGTGTCTCGGCGTCGAACGTCAGGTTTACACCGTCGGCCACTCCGCCGGGGTATGCGACGCTGATCCCGCGCTTGCCGGTGCCGTGCACGCTGCGACGCAGGATCACTGCGCGGTCGGTCGCGGTCAGTTCGATGGGTTTCCGGCGCAGACCGCGCGGCTGTCGCACGTTGCGTCCCGTGGCGAGGTAGTGCCACATTCCTGCGATCTGCTTGCTCGAGTCGCCGTCACCGAGTTCGGGTCGCGTCGACTTGCCGCCAGGGAAGAACTGGGGCATCAGCGTCCCGGGGCGGAACCGCACCGGGTCGAGCAAGAACTGCGCGAACCACTCCGGGCGCAATCGCCTGCCCGTCGAGTGCACGAGATCGATCGAGCCCATCGCGCCGACCTGCTCACCGGCGAAGTAGTGGCACGTGATGCAGTTCATGCCTTTGTCGCCGACGACTTCGCGGCCGAGCTCCTGCACCTTCTTCCTGGCGTCGCGATCCTTCGGCAGCGGGGCAATGGTGACGGGCGGCAGGTCTTTGGCTGCGGTCGCGAGGTCGAGCTCCGCGAGATCGGCGGCGAGTCGCCGCGCGAGCGCCTCGCCGAAACCCGGCATCCGGGTATGGAGATACGGGCGTTCGTGCTGGCCGTGGGCGATCGCGTGTTCGAGCCAGTCGGCCTGCAGCTTGGCACCGACGCCCGTCAGGGTCGGTGGCACGCGGCCGGCGAGGCCGAGGGTCGGATCGTGCGTCCCGAACGCGTCGGTCGTCCGCGGCCGTGGCGTGCCGACGCCCGCACGCTCGTGGCAGGCGGCGCAGTTGTGCGCCGCGAGGGTCCGCGCGATGCGATCGGTGACCGTTGGCTCTGCGCTCGCTGCCGCGATGGCGGCGCGGAGGTCGTGCCGTTGTGCGGCGGTCAATGCATAGAACGGCCACGCGCCCGTGTTGGTCGACAGGCAGCCGGTGGGGTGATCCGCTGCCGTCCGCAGTTCTGCGAGCGCGGGTGGTTGCGTGGTCGCGGTCGGGAGAGTGTCGGCGACGGGCAGCGCATGACACGCGTTGCAGCGCCGCGCGCCGAACAGCTTGCGGCCTTCGGCCAGCAGTTCGCGCGTGACCGCTGCTGGTTGGCGCACGGTGCTGGCCTTCGGGATGGATGGACGGGCCGACCTAGAGCGCAGGAACGCTGCGAGGTCGGCGGCTTCTGCGGGTGAGAGCCCGAAATCCGGCATGCGGCCGCCCGGTCGCGCTTCGTGTGGTGCGAGGAGGAACGCGCGCAGCGCGCCGGTGCGATACTTCGAATCGAGATCGCCGAGCGGGATCCCTTGGCCCGGGTCGACGGCCGTGAGATCGCGGTGGCAAGCGGTGCAGCCGATCGATTCGAACAGTTCGCCGCCGCGTTCGATTGCCGCGACGGTCGTCTCGTCGTTGGCATCCGGCAGTGCGCCGTTCGTCGCGCGCCGAGAGTCCGAGCCCGTCATCGACTCGACGAACGCCGCGAGCGCCCGCACTGCCCCGGTGCGTTCGTCGCCGGCGAGATCGCGCAGCAGATCCGGCATCGTGGTGCCCGGCGCCGCGCCGACCGGATCGTCGAGGAACTCGCGGATGTGCGCCGAACGCAGTCGCGTGCCCGCGGTGGCGAGGTCGGGCCCGGGGCGCGGGTGGGAGCCCGGCGTCTCGTGGCAGTTGGTGCAGCCCAGTTCGTCGAGCAGCACGCGGCCCCGCTGCGCGGTGGTGAGATCCGTCTGCGCTGCACTCATTGCACCGATCACCGGCGGTGCACTGCCGAGTTGGCGCGGTTCGCTGCACGCGGTGATCAGCAGCGCCGGGATGGCGAGCAAGGCAGCCGCGAGCACGGTCGGTTGCCGTGTCGGCAGTCTTCGGTCACTGGGCATGTCAGTCGCAGAGGTCGGCGATCTCGCGCTCGAGTGTGTCGCGGCGACGGTCGCTCATCTCGAGTTGGTCGAGCAGTTTCGGTCGCTTCTGCAGCGTCGCCGCCAGAACCACGCCGGCGCGCAGCAGTGCAAGCTGCTCCTTGCGCTGCAGGGTGCTCAGCGCGGTGACCGGGTGTAGGCCAGCGCGGTCGATGTGCTCGCGCAGGCTCTGGCCGCGGGGATGGTCCCACGCCAGCATCTTGAGGCCGACGCCTTGGCCGTAGGTCAGGGCGTCGCGCGTGAACCGACCGTTCGTGATCAGCCAGAACGAAGCGGTCGGATAGATCGCCCGGAGGTCGCTGGCGCGGGCGTGCATGTAGAGCGCGACCTTGACGTCGACCTTGCCGTCGTCCTGGGCGCGGAACTTGCACTCGGCGAAGCGGGCGTCGTTGCCCTTCTTTGCAAGGACATCGATCTCGTGGCGGACGAGGCGGCCCTTCAGGCGGACGCTGCTCTTGGCGCGAAAGCCGTCGCACTTCCACAGCTCCGCGACGAACCGTTCGAACGGGATTCCGTCGGGGCCGAGCTGCTGGATGGCGCGCTGCAGCGAGTAGCGCGCGGCCATCGCCCGTCGCTCACGGCGGAGCAGGCGGTGGGCGATCCGATAGATCTCGGTCGTCGCCATGCCGTCGCGCATTCGGTCTTCGACTGCGTCGACGATTTCGCGGACCTGCTCGGGTTCCGCGCCGCTGCGCGTGAGCGAGATCTGGAGTTTGCGCGGGTTGAACGCTTCTTGTTCACCCGTCGATTTACGTAGCTGGGGTTCGCGACGGCTCATCGCGAACCCCAGACTTGAGCACGCGGCAGGCGCCGCGTCACGACATTCTCCGAATCGGCCCGTTGCCGTGCCGATCCGGTCTGATCAGTGTCCGTCGCGCTCAGTGCACGTAGACCGACTCGCAGACGGCGGAGACGGGCAGCGGCAGGATCGGGTTGAAGAAGTTCCAGGCAATGGCCTGGAAGTAGGAGCTCGTGCCGACGACGGCGGGCGAGATGACGCCGATGCAGACCTCGACGCATTCGCCGGGCGGGGCGTTGAGGCAGAGCGCGTTGGTGAACTGCGCGCCGATGCCGAGGCTGACGATGCCCGGCAGCACGCTGGGCTGGTTGACCGAGCTCAGGCCGAGGAACAGGTTGTTCGGGCCGGGCTGCGGGCCCGAGCTCAGGAACACACACTGCTCGGTGCCGACCTTGTGGTTCGGCTGGCAGGCCACCGTGACGGCCGGCGGCGTGACGATCTGGACCGTCGTGGTCAGTTCCGTGTTGGGGAAGACCAGGCGAATCTCGTAGTCGTCGACGGGCAGGCAGAACGGTGGGCAGACCTTGAGCAGCGTCGGGCTCATGATCGTGTAGAAGGCCTCGCCGTAGCGGCCGGGGTAGGGGCCGGAGCCACCCGGGATGGCCGTGCCGCCGAACTTGACGCCCTGCAGCGTGTTGAAGCAGTCACCCGTGATGAGGAAGCAGTCGTTCGTGATCTGCGGCAGCGCGGTCGGCTGGACGTTGTTGATCGCGGGGACACAGACGCCGCCGGTCAGGTTCAGCTCGCCGATCTCGTAGGCGGTCTGGCCGTTCGGGTTGCCGACGAACTCGATCTCGAACGTGACCGCATTCTCGTTGCCTTGCAGCGGCGCGAACGAGCTCAGGTCGATCGTCTCCAGCACCAGGTGTTCGAGCGGATCGATCGTGTCGACGACCTGGCCGTTGACGCGCAGGGTCGCTGCGCGCACGGAGTCCGAGAGGTGCGGCGCGTTGGTGCGGGCCTGCCATGTCAGCGCGCCGTAGTCGATCGCGACGCCGGCATTCGGCGTGACGGTAAACGACACGGTGCCGCCGACGTTGTTCCAGGCGGTCGTCAGGCACAGCCAGCGGTCGCTGCTCGGCCCACCGAACATGTACGAGTTGCTGATGGCAAGGTCCGAGACCGTGGCGAACGCCGGCTGCGGCGACGTCAAGTCATCGCTGTCGAACGAGAACTCCGCGATCGTCTGCGCGGAAAGGACGGACGACAGCAGGGCGGTCGTCGGGACGAGGAATGGACGAAGGTTCATGGTTGATTGAGGCAAAGGGTTGGCGTTGTGGCGATCGCGCCACGGCGAGACGTTTTCCCTTGGTTGGTTGCGGGCGCGGGCCCGGCGAGTCGCTCGCCAGCCTAGCGGCGGGCGCGCGGTGATTCCGTTGTCGGTGGGGTTTTCGAATCGCCAAAAGTTCTCCTCAACCCGGCTTTGACCCGGTGTTTACGTCATACCGTGTGCGACGATCAGCGGATGGCCTGGATCGACACCGTGCCGCGTCGGGCGGCGAACCCGGAACTCGCAGAGCTCTACGCGCGGGTCGCCGATCCCGCGACGGGGCAGTTGGATCACATCCTCCAGATCCACTCGCTGCACCCGGAGGGCCTCACGGCGCACTTCGAACTTTACCGCGCCGTGATGCGGGGCACGCCGACGCTGCGCGCGGTGGAGCGCGAGTTCATCGCGTTTGCCGTGAGTCACAGCAATCGCTGTGAGTATTGAATGGTGCACCATCGACGCGGTCTGCGTCGATTGCTCGCCGACGACCCCCTGCTCGCGCAGTTCGAGGCCGCGCTCGCGGCTGACGACCTGCCGGCGGCGGGGCTCGGGCCCGCGCGACTGGCGATGCTCGACTACGCGATCAAGCTGACGCGCACGCCCTGGGCGATGCGGCGGGCCGATGTCGACGCGTTGCGAGCCGTCGGGTTCGGCGATGCGGACGTGCTCGCGATCGCCGAGGTCGCGGGTTACTACGCCTACGTCAATCGGATCGCCGATGGCCTCGGCGTCGAACTCGAGTCCGACGACGAATAGTCGGTCGCTCGATCACACGGCGGCTGGCAGCGTCGCGCGATCGATGGTGAGGGTCGACCACTCGAGCTCACCGCTGTCGGCGCGGCCGTCGAAGCGCTCGGCCATGACTCTCGCGCGGTAGCGGAAGATACGTTCGACGTCGCGACGCACCATGAGCTGCATCAACAGGCCGGCGAGCGGTCCACCATGCGGTCGCATCAGGATCTCGTCGCCGAGCATGGTGCCGTTGTCCTGGGGCGTGAACGTGTGCGTGTGGTGCCAAAGTGCGTACGGACCGCGCAGTTGTTCGTCCGCGAAGGCATGCGGCGGTTCCCAGCGGCTGATCCGCGTGCGCCATGTCAGCGGCACGCCGCGGACGCGGATCCGGTAGTCGATCAAGGTGCCGGCCTTCATCTCGATCGGCATCGGAGTCCGGATGTCGAACTTCAGCCAGGGCGGGGTCAGCTCGGCGAGGTTGCGGGCGTCGGCAAAGAACGGGAACACCGCGGTCGGTGAATGCGGGACCCAGAGGGCAGATCGCAGGCGCCAGACTTTCACATCGACGGGTTCGCGCGGCGCGAGGTGGCGGATGCAGGGGCTGGTTGGAATACTGTCCGGGCGTTGATCGCCGACTTCGCCGCTCCCGCCCTGGACGATGCCGACCAGCTTTGGCTTGCCCGTCTGCTGTACTGGGCTGTTCCGGTCGTGCTCGCCGTCTGGGGGCTGGCTGCGACCCGGCGCCTGGTAGCGGCGCGCTGGTCGCCGGCACCGTTCTTTCGGCGTCACGGACTCGGGCTCGGTGTCGCGCTCGCCGTCACGATTGCGACGCCGCTGGTGCTGTCGCCGACGATGCGGATGCAGTTCGACGAGACGAGTCTGTGCGGAACGGCGCAGAACATGCATTTGAACCGGACTGCGATGATGGGGTTGGCGGCGGTGCCGGCAGCAGGTGTTCCGGTATCGGGGGAGCGCGGCACGTTCGACATCACGGACGGGAAGCTCGACAAGCGGCCGACACTGTGGGCGTTCCTCGTGAGTGTCGTACACGACATCTCGGGGTATCGCGTGGCGAACGCCTTCGCCGTGAACCTGGCGTTGTGGTTCCTGCTGCTCGCGATGGTGGCGGTCGCGGTCGGGGCGAGGGCGGGGGCGATCCTCGGTGCCACCGCCCCGCTGGCGCTGTTCAGCACACCCTTACTGCCGGCTGCCGCAACCGGTGCGGGCTTCGAACTGCTCGCGCTCGTCCTGCTCGCGGCCGTCGCCCTCGCCGCGCTGGGGCTGCTCGAGCGGCCCGGTCCGACGCAGGTGCAATGGCTGGTCGCGAACGCGCTGCTCTATTCGTGGAGCCGCTACGAGTCGGTGGCGATCGCCGTTGGGGTGGTCGTGCTGGCGCTCGCGCTCGCATCGCGCAGTCGTCGGCGATCGGCGTCGATCGACGGCGCGCTCGTCGGACGGTCGGGCGGCCTGATGATGGTCGGAGCAGCGGCCCTCTTGGTGCCGCTGCTGCTCCTGCTGTGGCATTCGCGCGATCGGGGCTTCTACCTCGAGGCCGGTGAGGGCGAACTGGTCGCGCTCGCGCACGTCGGCCGCAATCTCGGAGCGCTGCTCGGGGCGATGTTCGGCGCGGGGCTGGCGCACTCCTTCCCCGGATGGCTCGGTGGCATCGGCGTGCTCGCAACTCTGGTTTGGATCGTGCGTCGTCGCTGCATTGCGCCGGCCACGGTCGTGATCGTGCCGGTGCTCGCGCAGACTGCCGTCGTCTTGCTGTGGTTCTACGGCGATGTGACCGAGCGGACGGCCGAGCGACTCTACCTGCCGGTAGCTGCGCTCGTGACGTTGGCGCTGCTCGGGGTTCCGTTGCTCGAGAGGCGCGCGCGGCACGTGATCGCGGTTGGCATGGTGGGGTTGGCCGTGATGCGCGGCATCGTGATGGCGAATGGTGACGCGGTCCCGGAGCACCGCACGCAGCAGCTGCTCGAGCAGGTCGATCGCGTGCTGGCCGAAGTGCCCCACGACCCGACGCGGACGGTATGGGTCACGACCGTGGCGCAATACTTCGTCGTTCACGGTCGAGCCGCGTTGCCGCCGCACGCCTTCGACAAGCGTGAGCCGATGGTCGGCGGAGCGGCAGTGTACGTGCTCGAGACGCCGCTCGATCCGGTGCTCGGTGGTTGGTTCGGTCAGCCGACGGCGGTGCTCGGGCAACACGCGTCGACGTGTCTCGGTCGCGCCCTCGACCCGGGTTCGGATGCGGAGATCGTGGTGCATCGTTTGACCCGGTAGCCGTCGGGCTGATCCCGTTCGGACGAGTGCGGCCCTACAATGTGTGCATGGGTCAGCTCTGGAGAATCCTCGCTCTCGCCGCGATGTCGACCGTGTCGCTCGTCGCCCAGAAGAAGGTCGACTACCACAAGGACGTGCGCTTCGCGGTCGATGCGATCGGCAAGGAGTGCAAGGTGCTGCTGAAGGCCAAGGGGATCGATTGGCGCAAGGTCACCAAGCCGCTCGTCAAGGCGAGCAAGAAGATCAAGAAACCCGAGGATCACCTGCTGCTGCTGTGGCGGCTGCTCGCGCGGCTCGAGGACGGCCACGCGCGGGTAGATCCGTTGCCCGCGGGCAAGGGCATTCGCGTGGACTGGCCCGTGCGCGATCATGGCCCGGGACTGTTTCTCTGCCGCATCGGCGACGACGTCTACGTCAAGAACGCGTGGGGGCCGGCCGAGGCGGCGAACCTGCGGCCCGGGATGCGCGTTGCGAAGATCGCGGGGAAGGCGGCGGGCGAATGGCTCGATTCGCGGACCGCGGAGCTGCGGGATCTGATCTCGTTCTCGACCGATCACCAGGCCGACTTCTACGCCCGGCACTGGGGGCTCGCCGATGTGCGCGGCACCCGGCTGCAGTTCGAGGTGCTCGACGGCAAGGCCAAGAAGAAGCGCAAGATCGCGTTTCGGAAGCTCAATCAGACGCCTTCTGGGCCGGCGTTCCGGCCCGCGGATACGCAGCGCCATCAAAACCTCTACTTCGCCGAGACCGCGGACGGGTTCGGCTACGTGCACGTGCGGCGTTGCAAGGGTTCGCTCCCGAGCGAGATGGACCACGTGCTGGCGGAGCTCGGGGAGATCAATGGCATCATCCTCGACTTCCGCGGCAACTCGGGCGGCGGCTTCGATCACCGCGCGTTGTTCGGCAGGTTCCTGCCAAAGGGCAAGTCGTGGCGGGTCGGCAGCGGCTACCAGAGTCAGGGCGAGCGGCCGTTCGGCGGGCCGATGGTGGTGATCGTCGACGCGACGTGCCGCAGCGCGGGGGAGACGGCCGCCGGGCAGTTCACGGAAGACGGGCGGGCCTATGGCATCGGCGAGAGCCCGACGGCCGGGATGTCGGCGAGCAAGAAGACGATCGAGCTGCCGTCGGGGTTGTTCGCGCTCTACGTCAGTGTGCGGTCGAACAAGTCGCGTTTCGCGGGTGGCAAGGGGATCGAGGGGCTCGGCGTCGTGCCGCACGAGATCGTCGAGTTCGCGCCGGCGGACCTGGCGGCCGGTAAGGACACGTTGATCGAGCGGGCAGCGGCGTTGTTGCGTACCTACCCGGATGGCGCCGAATGGCGGAAGGTGCGGTACCGGCCCGTCGATCACGGCTGGCAGCGGGACTGATCGGCGCGGGACTGATCGGCGTGGTTGGTGGGCCGACGTCGGTCGGAGCGGGCCAGATCGCTCGTAGTCCGAGGATCCGCGGTCGAAGATCCACGGACGGCAATGGCGCAGAGCGTCGAAACTCGCTACGATCCCAACGCTTTCCCGTCCTCACCGGAGAAAGCTCATTGGTCGAATTCCTCGGCGAAGGTCTCACCTACGACGACGTCCTGCTGGTGCCGCAAATGGCTTCGGCGCTGCCCCGTGACGTCGTAACGCGCTCCCGATTCTGCCGTGGCGTGGAGTTGCAGGTGCCGGTGGTCGCGGCCGCGATGGACACGGTGACCGAATCCCGCATGGCGGCGGCGCTGGCGCGCCAAGGCGGCATCGGCATCGTGCACAAGAATCTGCCGATCGACCGGCAGGTGCTCGAGGTCGACAAGGTCAAGCGCTCGGCCAACGGGGTGATCGTCGATCCCGTGGCGCTGTCGCCCGACGACTGCGTGGGGCGTGCCAAGGACCTGATGCGTGATCACAAGATTAGCGGCCTGCCGGTCGTCGACGCCGGGCGTCGGGTGATCGGGATCCTCACGAATCGCGACCTGCGGTTCGTCGATGACCGCGATGCCAAGGTCAGCGCGGTGATGACGGCGCAGAACCTGGTGACCGCCGCTCCGGAGACCACGCTCGACCAGGCGCGCCAGATCCTGCGCAGCAACAAGGTCGAGAAGCTGATCCTCGTCAACGGGGACGGCACGCTCGCTGGCCTCATCACGATGAAGGACATCCGCGGCACCGAGGAGTTCCCGAACGCCGCGCTGGTCCCGCGCGGCCGGCTGCTCGTCGGGGCGGCGGTCGGAGTGCACGATCTCGAACGGGTCGGTAAACTCGTCGAGGCGGGCTGCGACGTCGTCGTCGTGGACACCGCGCACGGCCACAGCAAGAACGTCATCGACACGGTCGCGGCGATCAAGCAGGCCTCGGACATCCCGGTCGTCGCCGGCAACGTCGGCACCTATGACGGTGCCAAGGCGCTCGTCGACGCCGGCGCCGACGGTGTCAAGGTCGGCATCGGTCCGGGGTCGATCTGCACGACCCGCGTCGTGACCGGCTGCGGCGTGCCGCAGCTCACCGCGGTCCTCGAAGCCGTCAAGGCCTGTGAGCCCGCGGACGTGCCCGTCATCGCGGACGGCGGCATCAAGCAGAGCGGCGACATCGTCAAGGCGCTCGCGGCCGGTGCCTCCTGTGTGATGCTCGGCTCGCTGTTCGCGGGGCTCGAGGAGTCGCCGGGCGAGACGATTCTCTATCGCGGCCGGCAGTTCAAGACCGTGCGCGGCATGGGATCCATCGGCGCGATGGAACAGGGCTCGGCGGATCGCTACGCGCAGGCCGAGGTGACCGACAAACAGAAGTTCGTGCCCGAGGGCGTCGAGGGCATGGTGCCCTACAAGGGCAAGGTCGCGGACTTCGTCTATCAGCTCGCGGGCGGGTTGCGCTCGGGCATGGGCTACTGCGGAGCGCGCAATCTGCGCGAGTTGACGCAGAAGTCCAAGTTCCTGCGTGTCACGGCCGCCGGGCTGCGAGAGTCCCATCCCCACGACATCCAGATCACCAAGGAAGCGCCCAACTACACCGGCGAAGCGTGAGAAGGGCCGAAGCATGAACTCTGATTCCTCGCGTGCCCCCAAGGACGAAGGTCCGAGCGGCGGCGTCCTGATCGTCGACTTCGGGGCGCAGTACTGCCAGCTCATCGCGCGGCGCGTGCGCGAGCTCGGGGTCTACTCGCGGATCACCGTGCCCGAACGGGCGATGTTCACGTTCGAGCACATGCGGCCGGCGGCGGTCATCCTGAGCGGTGGCCCGCGGTCGGTCTACGCGCACGACGCGCCCGATCTCGACGCCGCGATTCTCGAGCAGGGCGTGCCGGTGCTCGGCATCTGCTACGGGCTGCAGTGGCTCGCCCAGCACACCGGTGGCGAGGTCACGCCCGCGCAGGCTGGTGCGGAGTACGGCCGCACGGAGCTCGAAGTGCTCGACGATGCCGACTTCCTCGCCGGCGCGCGGCAAAACGGCATCGTCTGGATGTCCCACGGCGACAAGGTCAGCAAGCTCGGTCCGGGCTTCGAGGTGCTCGCCAAGAGCGAGCCGTGTCCGTTCGCCGTCGTCGCCGATCGGTCGCGCAAGTTCTTCGGCCTGCAGTTCCACCCCGAGGTGGCGCACACCGTCGACGGCGCGCGCATGCTCGAGAACTTCGTGCTGCACGTTGCGCAGTGCAGCACGGATTGGAATCCGGGCAGCATCGTCGACAACAAGATCGCGGCGGTGCAGGAACTCGTCGGGGACGCCGCCGGACAGACCGGTGGCGGCGACAGCTCGGTGGCGGCGGTGCTCATCCATCGCGCCATCGGCGAGCGCCTGCACTGCGTTTTCGTCGACAACGGCCTGCTGCGACACGGCGAACGCGAGGGCGTCGAGTCGCTGTTTCGCGATCACTACCACATGGATCTCGAGGTCGTCGACGCGAGTGAACGCTTCCTCGGCGAACTCGAGGGTGTGTCCGATCCCGAGCAGAAGCGCAAGATCATCGGCCGAGTGTTCGTCGAGGTGTTCCGCGAGCGCGCGGCGAGCAAACGTAACGCCGGCTTCCTCGGGCAGGGCACGCTCTACCCGGACGTCATCGAGTCGGTCGCGGCGCACGGTGGCGCGACGTCGACGATCAAGAGCCATCACAACGTCGGTGGGTTGCCCGAGGATCTCGATCTCGAACTCGTCGAACCGCTGCGTGATCTCTTCAAGGACGAGGTGCGCGCGATCGGCCGCGAGCTCGGGTTGCCGAGTTCGCTCGTCGACCGCCAGCCGTTCCCGGGGCCCGGTCTCGCGGTGCGCTGTCTCGGCGATATCACGCGTGAGAAGCTCGAGCCGCTGCGCGCGGCCGATCGGATCGTGCGCGAGGAGATCGAGTCGCGCGATCTGCACGAGAACCTGTGGCAGTACTTTGCAGTCTACGTGCCGCAGAAGTCGGTCGGCGTGAAGGGCGATGCCCGCGTCTACGAAGACGTTTGCATCCTGCGCCTCGTCAGCAGCCTCGACGCCATGACGGCCGACTGGGAGCTGCTGCCGGCCGAGGTCCTCAGCCGCATCAGCAACCGCATCCTCAACGAGGTCGCCGGCTTCTCGCGCGTTTGCCTCGACATCTCGAGCAAGCCGCCCGCGACGATCGAGTGGGAGTGATTTCCCGGTGGCGCGGAGGGCGTCGCGCGCGCCGCCAGCTCGCGCCGGGAAAATCCGGAAGAACGTGCAACAGTCGGGGGCCTGACTTCGCATGGTCGGTGTGGACGCCGACCAGGACCTGTTCGAACGCTTTCGCACGCGCGGCGATGTCGACGCGCTGGGCGAGCTGTTCGACCTGCATGCCACTGCGTTGTTGCGCGTTGCGCTGCACCTGACCAAGGACCCGGCGTCGGCGGAAGATCTCGTGCAGGCCACGTTCCTGCGCGCGATCGAGGTGCGCGAGTCGTTCGATTCCGCGCGGGCGCTCCTGCCGTGGCTGGTCGGCGTGTTGCACAACCGCGCGCGGCACCACCGCTGGCAGGTCGAGCGCCGGCCGGATGCGGCGCGGATTGCATCGCCGCGCCCCGCGGACCCGGTCGCGGCGGCGACGAACGCCGAGTTCGATGCCGCGATCGACGCGGCGATCGCCGAACAGCCGGAGGCCTACCGGCCGGTGCTCCGCATGCACCTCGTCTATGGCCACCAGCCTGCCGAGATCGCGCACGTGCTCGACCGTCCGCCCGCCACGGTGCGGAGTCAGCTGGCGCGCGGTCTCGAGCGATTGCGCCGCCTGTTGCCGGCGAGCTTCGCCGGCGTGTTCGCGGCGGCGTTGCTGCCGGGGCAGGCGTTCGCGGTGGGGGCGGGCATGGCGGCGGTAAAGCAGTCCGTCCTGACGGCCGGTGGGTCGGCCGTGGCGGTGGGCGCTGGGAGCGGAGCTGCGGCGATCGGTTCGTCGATCGGCGCGGCGACTCCGGTCATGGCGACGGCGACGACCGCAATTGGAGGAACTCTCGCGATGAAAAAGACCGTGTTGATCGTGGCGGCCGTGGTGATCGCGGTCGGCTTCCTGTTCGCCGTCGACCCGTTCGGCAGTGCCGCGCAAGTGGCGCCTGACGAGGTTGGGGTCGTGACGGCGAACTCTGGCGCGATGCGAACCGGCGCGGCGGCCACCGACGGTGCGCCGCCGCCGGCGAACGATCGTCAGCGAGCCGAACCGGCCGGGTCGAGCACCGGGGCTGCGACCGGAGCGTTGCGCGTGGAGTGTCGGTTCGCGGTCGACAGCCGGCCGGCGTGGGGGCTGTTCCTCGAGCTGGTCCCGGGCATTGGCTACGAGTCGCTGCGATCGCGCGTGGGGCGGCCGGGGGAGGACGGCGCGTTCGAGTTCACCGGGTTGCGGCCAGGCGACTACGTCGTCCGGGCCGGTCGCGGTGGCGAGTGCAAGGCGACGATCGTCGCTGGCAGCACCGTGACGGCCGAGCTCATCGTGCCGACCGGGATCGACGTGCAGGGGCGGGTCGTCGACGCGACGGGCGCGGACGTGCCGCACGCCGCAGTCTGGCTGTCGCGGCGCCGACGGGCCTACGCCGAGGGCTGTCACGTCATACGAGCGGATGGCGCGGGTCGGTTCTTCCTACGCTCGGTCGAACCGGAACGCTTCCTGAGTGCCGTGGCGCCCGGTCTGCGCGCGGCGGTCGTTGCGCCGGTGCGCGGCGAGGTCGGTTCGGCGATCGAGGTCGAACTCGTGCTGCAGCCGAACGGCGTGACCCTGCGCGGCGTGGTCGTCGATCCCGCCGGGGACCCGTTGCCCGGTGCCCGGGCGCTGATCGGCGCGCGGGAGAGCGCGTTCGCCTGGACGCTGGACATGCACAGCGAGTATCGACCGCCGGTCGAGGTCGTCGCCGACGGGCGCGGCGAGTTCGTCGTGCACGGGTTCGAGCCGGGATCCACTCACGCCACATGGGTGCGGTCCCTGGGGTTTGCGCCGTGGTATCGCCGACTCGAGCTGGAGGACTCCGGGGAGACGTTCGTGCGCATCGGCCTGGACCGTGGCGCGACCGTGCGCGGCACGGCTACGGATGGTTCGGGGGCGCCGGTCACCGGGGCGTTCGTCAGTTACCGCGCTGCGGCGTGGGCGCCGTACGACGGCTATCCCCATCAGTTCTCCGGGCCGCGTTGGGCCCTTGGGGGCGCCGTCACCGATGGCGAAGGCAACTACGAACTGGCGCGACTGCCAGCGGGCGAGTTGCGGCTCGTCGCGAACCATGACGAGCGCGAGGCGCGCGGCGATGTCGTCGTGGCGAACGCCGCGACGGCGCGCTGGGATCCCGTGCTGATCGACGTCGTGTTCACCGGCAAGGTCGTCGACGAACGTGGCGCGCCGATCGCGGGCGTCGACGTCACGGGGCAGACCGCGCGCGGCAAGGGTCACATGGTCTCGGCCCTGACCGACGCCGACGGGATGTTCGTCTGCAAACGCGGCGCCCGGCGGCCGTACAACCTGCGATTCTTCGCTCCCGGTGACGAGCTGCGGGCGCGCCCGGCGGCGGTCGTCTACGGGGTCATGCCGGGGGCGCCACTCGAGGTGCGGATCGACGATTCCGCGTTGCCCACCTGCACGATCGCCGGGCGATTGCTCGACTCGGACGGCAACGTGCCAGCGGATGGTCAGGTGTGTGTCAGTGCGGCTGGGCTCGGCTACGAGCCCAGGGCGAGGGCCGATCCCGAAACCGGCGCGTTCGCGATCGGGCCGCTCCCGGCGGGCACGTATCGCGCCCAAGGCCGCGCCGGGGATCCCGTGCGACGGTCCGCCTGGAGTGCCACGTTCGAAGTGGTCGCGGGTGTCCGTCATGACGTCGGCGTGCTGCAGATGCCCGCGCCCGGCACGATCGAGATCACGGCCACGGGCCCCGACGGTCAACCGCTCACTGCCGGCGATGTCGTGCTCGAGTATTCGACCGGGTGGAGTGAGTCGCGGTGGTCGAGTGGAGTGCTCGTCGACGGTCGGCGCGCGCTCCATGGCATCGCGCCGGGCAGCTACCGCGTCGGTGTGGATGCAGAGGGGTTCGCCGCGGGCTATGCCGACGTCACGGTCGTCGCCGGCGAGACGGCCACAGTCGAGGTGAAGCTCGGAGTCGCCGTGCAACGACGCCTGCAGTTCTCCGCGACGACCGAGCCCGTGCCGATCGACCTCACGTTCGATTGGCAACTCGATGGCCGGCGACTGCACCGCTACGTCAATCGGTGGGAGGGCCAGAAGGAACTCGCCTACACCGATCACCTGCGACCGGGGCGCTACGAACTCATCGTCACGAGTGAGCGCGGAACACGGGCAGTGAGCTACTTCGAAGTCGGCCCCGACGACGAGCCCGGCACGCCGATCCGGATCACTCTGCCGTGACCCGGGAAGCCACGTCGGGCGCGATCTTGCGCAGCAGCAGGTGGGTCGGCCCGACCAGGACCAGCGGCTGCAGCAGCATCCAGACCCCGAGCCAGGCGAGTTCGGGCATCCAGTCCTGGTGGGTCTCGCCGAGACCGAACACGTAGTTGATGTTGAACGGTTCGTTCGGGTTAGTGGGGTTGCCCGGCGGCGGCGGGAACCAGAGGAAGCAGATCACGATCAGCACCCAGGCCGTAACGATCCACGCAGCGAACGCGCGGCGGTCGTAGCCGACCCGCATGACGAGCCAGAACAGCAGGAACGGCAGCCAGCCGTGGAACAGCGACAGCCCGCGGTTGAACAGCGGGTTCTGCTCTTCGAACATGTAGTCGGTCATGCCCGTGAGCTGCACGCCGCCGACGTTCAACGCGAAGTCGGCGACCCAGAGCGCCTGCGGCAACAGGATCCCGACCGCGGCCATCGAGAGTAGCAGCGGCCGCTCGGTCCACATCCCGACGAGTGTCAGGAACAGCGCGACGTCGCAGAAGTAGAGGAAGTTCGAGGGCCCGTAGTTGTGCCAGTAGAACGGCACGAGCACGGCCATGAACGCCGTGAACAACAGCTTGGCCGAGAGCGGGATCCTGCGGGCTGGGTCGGTTGCCATGCCGCGCAACTTAGCTCGATGTGGTCGTCTTCCGTTCGAAGTCGTTGATCACAGATCGATAAGCCGTGCGAATCGATCTGTCGCGGGCGCTACCGGCCGGGGCCGAGGACCGGATCCTCGTCCTTGATCGTGAGCACGAGCGGCTCGGCGCTCGCGAGGAAGCGGCCGAAGCGGCTCGACCACGTACGGCCGAGGCGGCGCGTGGTCGCGAACAGGCGATATTGGTTGCCTTCGACAAGGCCACCGAACGCGAACGTACCGTCCTTGCCCGTGACGAGGTTGCGGCGCGCGGGCCGCAGTTCGTCGTCCTGGGCCGTGAGCGTGACCGTGACGTGTGGCGCGGGCTTGCCGTCCGGGAGCACGATCCGGCCACGCACCGTGAAGCCCGGGTCGAGCTCGAGTCGGACGCCCTTGCTGGGGATCTTCGTGAGTTCGATCGCGACGTTGGCGAAGCGCGGGTCGCTGGTGCGCAGCGTGCCGGGCGTGGTGACCCGACCGAAGTCGACGTTGCCGCGGCGGTCCGAGCGCACCGCGATCGTCGCGACCGGATGGTCGCGCGGCACGTACTCGAGCAACACGTCGCCGGCCGGATCCCTGTTCGCCAGTCGCACTCGCACCCGCAGGTCTTCGCCGATTGCGAACACGAGCGGTCGCTGGTCGTCGGCCGCTGCACCGGCAGCTGCGATCGGCCGGGCGAGCGGCGGATGGATCGGGCTCGTCACGAGCAGCCAGTCGTCACCGCGGTTGACCCGTGGCAGCGTCAGCTTGCCGTCGACGACGCGGTTGGCGCCGAGGATCCGCCAGTTGTCGGAGAGGTCGCGACTCAGGACGAAGCCGTGGGCCATCGTGTCGCCGAGCGTCTTGCCGCCGGGGCCGCGCACTTCGAGCGCGAGTGACTCCGCGGCCTCGAACCGAGGTTCGATGTCCCGCGCGATGCGCCCCGTCGCCGGTTCATGCGCGGCGAGCGTCGTCGCGCCGGCGCGGCCGATGAGTCGGCACCGTTCGCGCTCTTCCCCGACGAGCACGACGTCGGGCCGCGATTCGGGGGTGATCGTCTGGCCGTTCTCGCGCACGAGTTCGCGGCCGTCGGCGGCGAAGTCTTCCGCGGTGAAGGTGATCTCCTGCTCGGCCTGCGCGCGCACCTTGCGCCACAGGAACGCGCCACTGCACTCGATCCAGACGTCGTAGGTGCCCGGCGGCAGCGGCACGCGTTCGCCGCGCAGCGCGGGCAGGTAGGCTCGACCGTGTGGCGTGCTGCGCGCGGCGTAGACGGTGATCTGGGAGTCCGGCGTCGGCGCGACCAGGGTCGCTGCGCGCCCGAGCTGCAGCTTGTCCGCCTGACCCGGCAGCAGCCGTTCGACGAAGCCGGCGAGATGGCCGCCATCGGCTTCGTCACCGAGTACGAGCACCGCCCCCGGTCGCGGCGCGTCGCCGCCGAGCTGCAGCGTGCCGGTGCGGCGGCTCGGGCCGGCGCCGATCGCGTCGGGTTCCCGGGTGAAGAACGTGGTTGTCCCGCAGAGCCGCCGCAGGACCGGGTACGAACGCGCGGGATCCGCGAGCACGAGCCCGATCGCGCCCTCGATCGGCTGGTTGACCGGGTCGCGCAGCATCAGGAACGCGGGCCGCTGCGGGCGCGGGACGCGTGCGGTCTGGGCCGCGAGGTCGGCCGCGATCCCCGCCAGAGTCGCGATCGCAGCGACAACTGCGAGGCACGCGGCACGGAGTGACGGTCGGGAGTGGCCCATCATCCCCCGTTGTAACGGATGGCGCGGGCGGTGGGTTCAGCGATCCGGCTCAGGCGTCCGTGTCGTCGAGGAACTCGATCGGCCGGCGGAGTTCCAGCCCGAGGAGTTCGAGGACATCGCCAGGGACCTCGCTTTGGCGCGACGCCCCGGGTGCCCCGAGGTCGAACGCCAGGATCCCGAGGATGTCGGCCACCTTGCGGTTGGCGGTTGCGGCGAACTGCGTCACTGTGACCGGCGGTCGAAGACGGATCGGGTCGTCGCGATCGATGATCTCGATCGGGCGACCCAGATCGAGGGCCAGGTCGTCGAGTTGATCGCTCGGTACGAACTCGCAGCGTTGGCTGTCATGCCAGGCGTTCCGCCGGTCGATCTTCACGCGGAAGGAGGTCCGCACGTGGACATTCAGTCGGTCCAGAAGTTCGCGGATCGCGGCTGCGGAGTGTCCGCTCGCCGTCGCGAGCTCCTGCACCGTGACGGGGAGTCGGACGCGGATTTCGTCGTCGCCGCCTTGGGGCGTGGCCGGGTTGATCGAACTGGGCACAGCGGCATTCTACCGGCCGCCGTGCGGTCGCGCCGGTCGTCGGCGCGCGGCGGCCTCAGCCGATGTCGCTGCGGTGTTCGGCGACCTTGCTCACGAGGCCGTATTCGAGCGCCTGGCCGGCGTCGAGCCAGAAGTCGCGGCGGGCGGCTTCGAGCACGTCCTCGGGCGACTGGTTGCAGGTCTCCGCGATGATGCGGTTGTAGCGATCGCGGAGCTTCAGGATCTCCTTCGCCGTGATGTCGAGGTCGCTGGCCTGGCCGCGGCCCATCGTTGACGGCTGGTGGATCATGAAGCGGCTCTCGCGCATGCAGTAGCGGCGATCCTTGTCCGCCGCGAGGTGGATCAGGATTCCCGCTGACGCGCACAGCCCGTTCACGACCGTCGTGACCGGCGGCTTGATGAAGCGCAGCATGTCGTAGATCGCGAAGCCGGCGTCGGCGCTGCCGCCCGGCGAATTGATGAAGACCGTGATCGGGGCGTCGGGGTCCTTCTGCTCCATCGCGAGGCAGCGGACCGTCGCGTCACGCAGCATCTTGTCGTCGACGGGGCCGCTGATTAGCAGCGTGCGTGCGTCGAATAGCGCCTTCTCGTACGGGTTGGGGGTCGGCTGTTCTTTCTTGGAGTCGTCTTCTTCGTCATCGAGTCGGAAGCCGCGGGGATCGAGGTCGTCGTTCTGCATCAGTAGTCCTGGATGGAATGGCGAGCGCGCCAGGAGTTCCATCGGGTGTCTGCGGCCCCGGGGTTGAGGGGCACCTAGCACCTCGCCCGTCGCCGCTCCTCTGCGGTGGGATAGCGCACCCTTCGGCACGCCGCAACCGCGGGTTTCTCGGTCGGACGGGGGATTCGGCGTGATCGGATCGGGCGGTTGGCGGAAAACCCCTTCGATGCGGCTTGCGTCCCGCGTCAGCCGTCGGTACGGTGCCCGCCCGTAGTCGCCAGGCGCGCCTCGCGCACCCGGCCTACGCCTCGCCCTCGAGCCGCAGTCCATCTCGCGGCACGAGCGCAAGGGGGTCAGCAATCCGAGTTTGCGGACTGTCCCCATCCACGAGTCGGGCCGAGCATTCGGTTCCGATCAAGCCGGTCAGACGTCGGGTTTCTCGCGAACCCGGCCCTGGCCGTGATGGATGGCTCGGCGGTCCCGTCGACTCCGAATGCTGACGCCTGATTGCGACTCCCGGGTCGGTCCCGGGAATTGATCAGTTGGGGTCCGTGGTTGGACCCGACCCATCGCGAGCCTTCGGGCCGTGAGCAGTAGTGATTGAAGATCGCTCGCCGAACGCGTGGCGATCGGGATGCAACGAATGAGCATCAGCGAAAACGACTTCCAAGGGAGCGCCGATTCTGGATCACAGGACGGCGGGGGACCGGATCGCAAGCGTTGGCGCGGTGGCGGTGGCGGCAACGGTGGCGGCAACGGTGGTGGCGGCGGCGGCGGCGGTGGTGGCGGTGGCCCCATCGAGGTCGAAGGCCCGACCGAGGAGGCCGTCGGCGTTCTCGAATACACCAAGGAGGGCAACGGCTGGCTGCGCAAGCAGGAGAACAGCTTCATGCCCGACGACATCCCCAACGGCGACACGTTCGTGCCGTCGTCGTTGATCCGCAGCATGCGCCTGCAGGAAGGCAGTGAGATCGTCGGTCAGGCCGGTCTCCCCAACCGCGGGCCGCAGCGCTACACGATGACGGAGGTCACCACCGTCGACGGGATGGAGCCCGATGAGCGGCGCGAGGCGACGCCGTTCCGCAACCTCACGGTCATCGACCCCGAGCCGCAATTCGTGCTGGCACCGGGCGACGACGAGGACGTGAGCCTGCGCATCGTCGACCTGCTTTGCCCGATCGGCTACGGCCAGCGCGGTCTCGTGGTTGCGCCGCCGCGCTCCGGCAAGACGGTCCTCATGCAGAAGATCTGCAATGCCATCAGCGAGGCCTACCCGGACGTCCACATGATGGTGCTGCTCATCGACGAGCGCCCCGAGGAAGCGACCGGTTGGAAGCGCAGCGTCAAGGGTGAGAACCGCGAGGTGCTCGTCAGCACGCTGGACGAAGGGCCCAAGCACCACATCGCCGTCAGCGAGATGTGCATGAAGCGCGCGCAGCGGCTGGTCGAGACCGGTCGCGACGTCGTGATCCTGCTCGACTCGATCACGCGTCTGACCCGTGCCTACAACAGCGCGATGGGTGGTCGCGGTGGTGGCACGATGTCGGGTGGCCTCGGTAGCAAGGTGCTCGAGGCGCCGAAGAAGTTCTTCGGCTCGGCCCGCAAGTGCGAAGAAGGCGGCTCGCTGACGATCCTCGCGACGACGCTCGTCGAGACCGGTTCGCGCATGGACCAGGTCATTTTCGAGGAGTTCAAGGGCACCGGCAACATGGAGCTCGTGCTCAACCGCCAGCTCGCGGAGCGCCGCATCTTCCCCGCGATCGACATCGAGATGTCGGGCACACGCAAGGAGGAGCTGCTGCTCGGTGAGGACAACACGCAGCGCATCTACACGCTGCGCCGAGTCCTGGCGCGGATGAATGCGCTCGACGCGATGCCGCTGCTGATCGACCGACTCATGAAGACGGACGGCAACCAGGACTTCCTGGATTCGTTCCGCCTCGACGAGTAGCGCGGCGCGTTGGCCGCGCTATGTCGCGGAGCGCCGCCCTCGGCGTGTCCCTGAGAAAGAATCCCGCACGGGTCGGGAGTTTCCACCGGCCTGCAACGTTCCCCGCCAGATTTTGCGATCGCCATGATCGAGGTTCAGCAACTCGAGAAGAACTATGGCTTCGCCCGCGCGCTGAAGGGTATCTCCTTCAGCGTCTCGAAGGGTGAGGTCATCGGTTTCCTCGGTCCCAACGGGGCCGGCAAGTCGACGACGATGAAGGTCCTGACCGGATACCTGCTGCCGAGCGGCGGCGGGGCGACGGTCTCCGGGCTCGATGTCGTGTCGCACTCCCTGAAGGTTCGGCGCAACATCGGCTACCTGCCGGAGACGACGCCGCTCTACGGCGAGATGCGGGTCGACGACTACCTGCGGTTCGTTGCCGAGATCCGCGGGGTGGGCTTCACCAAGCGCAAGGCCGCGATCGCGCGCGCCGTCGAGCTTTGTGGCCTCGCGCGCGTGACCGGCAAGAACATCGACGAGCTGTCCAAGGGCTACCGGCAGCGCGTCGGTCTCGCCCAGGCGATCGTGCACGAGCCACCCGTGCTCATTCTCGACGAGCCGACTTCGGGCCTCGACCCGAATCAGATCGTCGAAGTCCGCAAGTTGATCCGGCGTCTCGGTGAGGAGCACACGGTCGTGCTCAGCACGCACTACCTCCAGGAGGTCGAGAAGTCCTGCTCGCGCGTCATCATCATCAACCAGGGCGAGATCGTCGCCGACGGCACGCATGATTCGCTCGTCAGCGAGCGGCCCGCCGGCGCTCTGCGCGCCCGGGTGCGTGGTCCCGAGGAGCAGGTCACGGCACGCTGTACCGAGGCGCTGCCCGGCTGTCGGGTCGAGGTCGTGGCGCGTCACGACGGCGCGATCGACTACGTGCTCGAGGCCGGCACCGACGCGGCGCCGGTCGCGGAGGCGTTCAGCCGCATGGTCGTGCAGAACGGCTGGGACCTGCTCGAGCTCGTGCGCGAGAAGGCCACGCTCGAGGACGTGTTCCGCGCCCTGACCCAGGAAGCCCAGCGGGAGGCCCTCCATGCTTGATACCGTCGTGATCCTGCGTCGCGAGCTGAAGAGCTACTTCCTCTCGCCGATCGCCTACGTCTTCGGGATGCTGATGCTCGGCGTGCTGCTGTTCTTCGCGAGCACGTCGCTGCAGAACAACGGGCCCGCGTCGATGCAGCAGTTCTTTGCGCTGCTGCCGCTGATCCTCGTGATCTTCGTGCCGGGCCTGACAATGCGACTCTGGGCGGAGGAGCAGAAGCTCGGGACCATCCAGCTGCTCATGACATTCCCCGTGCGCACGATCCATCTCGTGCTCGGGAAGTTCCTCGCGGCCGTGATCTTCCTGGCGTTCGTGCTGCTGCTGACGATCGGGTTGCCGCTCACGATCGGGGCCTACGGCAAACTCGACTGGCCGCCCGTGCTCGGGGCCTACCTCGCGACCGTCATGTTCGCGGGCAGCTTCGTCGCGGTCGGCATGTTCTGGTCGAGCACGACCTCGGACCAGATCATCGCGCTGCTGCTGTCGCTGGTGTCGCTCGCGCTGCTCTACGCGCTCGGCTACCCCGTGCTGATCGACCTGATGACCGGCTCCGGCTGGGTGCCGGCGTGGTTCGTCGACCTCGTCAACGGCATCAGCCCGTTCAAGTATTTCGTCAGCATCTCGCGCGGCGTCATCGACTCGCGCGACATCATCTACTTCACCTGCTTCTGCGGGTTCTTCCTCTACGCCAACGCGCTGGTGCTGAACAACCGGCGCCACACGGGGTGATCCCATGACTCACGTGAAGAACGGCCGCCCGCTGGGGCTTCGTACGATGGCGGGCGGCGTGCTCGCCGTCGTGTGTCACATGTTCCTGCTCGCGCTCGTGCTCGGGCAGGTCGTCTATCTCGCGTCGCGCAATCGCACGCGTTGGGATCTGACGTCGGAGAAGATCTGGTCGCTGACCGAATCGACGCAGACGCTCGTCGACAAGCTCGACAAGCAGCTGCTCGTCGAGGCCTACTTCAGTCCGGGCGAGGATCTGCCGGTGACCATGCGCCAGACGCGCTCGGTGCTCGACAACTTCCTCGACGAGCTCGTGCAGCTCGGCAACGGCCGTGTGGTCGTGCAGCGCTTCGACCCCAACAGCGACAAGGCGATCAGTGATCGCTGCACGCGGCTCGGCGTCAAGCCCGTCGACGTGCGCGGCTCTTCCGCGACCTCGATCTCGGTCGATCGGCACTGGCAGGGGTTGCGCATCAAGTATGGCGGCAGCAAGCAGAAGGTGCTGGGCCAGGTTGCGCCCAGCAGCTCTCCGCAGGCCGAACTCCTGATCACGCCCGCGATCAAGGAGGTCGTGACGACGGAGAAGTACAAGTTCGGCTTCATGGAGTGGCCGATCCAGGAAGCCGGGCAGCCGCAGGGCATCGGTTGGAGCAAGCTGCGCACGGTCGAGGACATCGCGCGGCGGTTCGAGTTCCAGAACCTCAAGAGCGAGGATGCGCCGCTGATCCCGGAGGAGATCGAGACGCTGTTCCTGTTCCGGCCGAAGGAACTCTCGGATCGGCAGAAGTACGTGATCGACCAGTTCGTCGTCCGCGGCGGCACGCTCGTCGTGTTCGCGGATGCGAGTGAGTATCGCATCGGTCAGCAGCGCGCGTTCTCGAACGTGCCGGTCGCGCTCGATGCCGCGACCGCGGAGACGAAGTTCCTCGATCAGCTGAACTCCTACGGCGTCGACTGGCAGCCCAAGCTGCTCGCGGACATGGCCCCGGAGGCGCACCGGCCGCGCGACATCCTGCGGCAGCCGTTCGAGTACTTCGCGATTCAGACCGCGACCGTGTTCGGCAACCAGGCGCGGCATGTGCCGTACCCGTACTTCTTCCACGCCGTCGCCACGGACTGGAGCAAGGCGGCCGATCGTTTTGCCCGGAACGCCGAGGGTGAGGTCGACGAAGCCGTCGCGAAGCGCTTCCGTGAAACGCACGGCTCCGGCATCCCGAGCGACGCGTTCATGTTCACGACGTTCAAGAACGTCGGTCGCGGCCCTGGCTTCTACTGGCCGACCTGGGTCGGTCTGCGGCGCAAGGCGGGCGGTGTGCTCGATCTGCCCGCGGGCATCACGGGCACGGTGCACCTGCAAACGTCACCGGGCGTCCTCGTCGAGGACCCGCCGCGTATGCTGAATCCGGTCGGTTTTGGCGATCCGCGGGCCCAGACGCAGGAGTTGCGCAAGTTCGTGGCCAAGCTCAACGAGCGCAGCCAGGCGGAGCCGCGGCAGCAGGCGCCGCTGATGTGCGAGGTGCGCGGCAAGTTCGCGTCGTTCTTCGCCGGTTCTGAGCGGCCGAAGCGGCCGTCCGAGATCGCGGAGGCGGAGGCGCGCGCCGCGGCGGCAGCCAGGGCGGGCGACGACACGAGCGATACGGGCCAGGGTGAAGGGCAGGAGAACGAGGAGCCGGTGGTCGGGCCGCCGTCGCCCGTCACGGACGCGGGCGGCAACGAGATCCCCGCTGCGGCGCCCGAAGCCGAGCTCGTCGCGCAGGGGGAACGCGATGGTCGCATCATCATGATCGGCGACAGCGACTTCATTCGCGATGACCTGGTGGGCGGCAACTACGCCCGCCTCGGCGGGCCCTACTCGACGATGGGTGGGGCGTTCTTCAACAACCTGCTGCAATGGCTCGCGAAGGACAGTGACCTCGTCGCGCTGCAGTCGCGGCAGCTCACGACCCGCACGCTGCAGCTCGTCGACGATCCGGCGCCGGGCACGGACCCGCGCGTTGTCGAAGAGGCCGTCAACGCCAAGACCGCCGCCTTGCGCGGCGTCAACATCGTGCTGCCGTGCCTGCTGCTCGGCGCGTTCGGCCTCATGGTCTTCATGATCCGGCGCGGTCAGAAGAAGACCTTCCTCGAGTCCCTGAGCTGAGTCCCACCACGATGAACCTGGTCAAATCCAACATCTTTCTGCTCGTGGTCGTCGTCGTGCTGGCGGTGCCCACCGGTATGCAGCTCGTGTCCGACTCGGAGTCGTTCGTCGACTACGCGCGCATCCCGCTCATGTTCGACGGCTTCTCGCCCGAGAACGTCGCGAAGGTTCAGATTGCCGTGCCCAAGGCCGAGCAGCCGGCACCGGATCCGCGGCGTCCGAACCAGAAGCCCGGCATCGCCTACGACCAGCTCGTACTGCAGCGCGCCGAGCGCGGCTGGTCGGTCGCGCAGGTGCCAGGGGCACCGAACCCGCTCGCTGGTGCGCCGGCGAGCAAGCAGCGTGTCGAGGTCGACATCTTCGAGCATCTCCTGAAGATCCGCTCCGACAAGGAGACGTTGATCCAGGCCAACGCGACGGAGGAGCAGCTCGCCGAGTACGGCCTGGACGATGCCACCGCGACCGTGATCCAGGCCTACGCCAAGGAGACCAATCAGCTGGTCGTCAGCCTCTGCGTCGGCACGGACGCGTCCGACCAGCTCGCGGGGACCGCCGGCGTGAAGGGCGTGTTCGTTCGCAAGAAGGACTCGACCGATGTCGTGCTCTACGAGTTCGAGAAGGGCTGGCGGCGTGATATCGCGACTGACCAGTGGGTCGATCGCGTGCTGCTCAAGGTGACGCCCGAGTCGGTGACGCGGTTCGCGCTCAGCAACGGGGCGACCAAGGGTGAGCTGGTGGTCTTCGAGCGCAGCCAGAACGAGGCCGCGTGGACCTGCAAGAATCCGCCCGCCGGTCGCGGTGCCGTGCGCCAGGCCGAGGTCGAGGCCGCGCTAGGGCGTCTGCGCTGGATCTCGGTCAACGAGTTCCGCCGGCCGCTGCAGCAGGCCGGCAACCTCGCGGTGCTCGGGCTCTTGCCCGGCGACATCCGGTTCGAGATCACCTATCGCGACGGGCAGGAGGAACGCACGGCGCGATTCACCGTCGGCAAGAAGGTCGACGACGAGCAGAACGTGCACTACTTCCAGAGCTCGGAGGTGCCATTCCTGATGACCTGGCCCGCGGCGCTCGCAACGGCCCTCGAGCTCGATATCGCGCAGGCCTGGTTCGATCCGGATGCGCCGCCCGCGAAGGCGGGTGACCCGAAGACTGGCGACCCGAACGCCGGGAACTCGAAGGCCGGGAACTCGAAGGCCGGTGGCGCTCCGGACGGCGGCAACGGTAAGTAGTACAGAGCGCGGCGCTCGCGGCGTTGGTGCAACGAATCCGCGCACTGAAGTCGATCCGCCGCGGTGTCTCGCGGCGGGACCGCTCGGCCTGCGACCCGTGCCAGGGCCCGATCCGAGCGCCCGCGCCCTCTGTTCGGTTGTCGGTTCGCGATCCACGCCGACTGCCCGCTAGCTGGCTGCCGATCAGAGCCTTGGCTCCTCCTTCTGAGTTGGCCGGGGCTGCGGTGCGTTGCCGTGGCTCCGGCCGTTTTCCTATAGTGGGGACGTGAGCGTCGCTGTCGCCAACGCCTCCCGAGATGCCGCCACGGCGCGGCGGGGCCGGCTCGTCGGGTTTCTCGCGCGGCTGCGCCGGCGCCAGTTCGGTCACGCGGCAGCGGCGGCCGCGATGCATGCCGCCGTCGTGGCTGCGGTCCCGGCGGTCGTGGTTGCCTGGTGGAATCCGCGGTCGGGTCTCGTCGCGGGCCTCGCAGTCGTCGGGCTCGCGGGGCTTGCGGGAGCCATGGCGGCGTGGCGGCACCGGCGAACGTCCGCGGCGCGGTTGTTCGCCGCGACGCCGGCGGCTGACGGGCTCACGCGGTTGCGCGACGGCCTCGCGACCTGGGTCGAACAGGACCGTGCGATCGCGGGCGAGGCCGCGGCCGCCACAACGGACTCGCGGGTTTCGTCGAATGCGGTCATGGCGGACTGGCTCGCCGACGAACTCGATCACGCGATTGCCGACCTGCCGGCCGCGAGCGTTTCGGCGGTCGGACGGCGACGGCTCGGTCGTTGGCGTTGGCTGGTGCCGCTCCTGCTGGCGTTGTTGATCGCGTGGTTGGTGTTGCTGTTCTGGCAGCCGCCGTGGCCCGGTTTGCTCGGTGGCCGGCCGGATCGTCCCGATGGGGCAGGCGGCGCGGTGGCCGCCGGCACGGGCACCGGCGGCGGTGGGGTCGGCGCCGGCGGTGGCAGCTCGACGGCCGGTGATTCGGAGCCGTCGCAGTCCCTGCCCGAATCACCTGATGGTCCCGGGTCCGAGCCGCCACTCGAAGATCCGCAGCCCGAGGATCCGCAGCCGGAAGAGCCGCCGCCGTCCGAACCACCCGCGCCGTTCCTCGATCTGCCGAAGCAGAAGCTGTTCGAGATCCCGAAGTTCATCGGCGACGGACCGACGACTCGCGTCCGGGCCCATGTTGCGGAGGTGCCCGTCGGCGGCCGTCCTGAGCCGTCCGCGGACCAGCGCGCCGGTCGCAGCGGTGGCGAGCGGCCGATCGTCGCCCCGCCGCCGCCGCAGGCCGTCGACTTCGAACGTGCTGCCGAACGTGCCCGCGCAGCGCGTCACGTTCCGCCAGCCGAGCGACCGATCGTGCGGCGCTTCTTCGAGCTGCTGCGCGAGGCCGCGAAGTGAACGCGGCGACTCCGAAGAGCTCGATGGGCGCGAGACCGATTCGGGGGGGGCGGGAGCGCGTGAAGCCCGTCGTGCCACCGCCGGTTGCCGCGCCGTTCCCGCCGGAGTTCCGCCGCTTGTTGCGCGAGCTCCTGGCGCGAGCGCCGCGGGCGCACGGCGAACGGGTCGAACGCCTGCCCCGACGACGGGCGGCGCTCGGCCAGTCCGGCACGTTCGCGGGGCATCGGCCCTACGTTCGCGGCGACGACCCGCGCCGGATCGATTGGGCGGCCTACGCTCGCAGCGGCGAACTCTTCGTCATGCAGTTGGAGGAGGAGGAGCGCCGCGTCGCGACCATTCTGCTCGACCTCTCCCCGCGACTCGTGGTCGGCACGCCGTCGCGCCGAGTGGCGGCGCTCCGGCTCGCGGCAGTGATCGGCGGGCTGGCGTTGCGCCATCTCGATGGTCTGACCGTCGTCGCACCGGGCGGCGGGACGAACGCGGTCAGCGCGTTTGCCGGTGTCGCGGATGTCGAACGCCTGCTGGTGCAACTCGAACAGCTGCCGTGGGCCGAAGTCGCGCCGCCGACGGCCGTGCAGACGCTCCTGCAGAGTGGGCCGCTCGGTCGCCTGCACTGGATCAGTGACTTCGTCGCGCCGCGGGCGGTCGAGCGCAATCTGGCGGCGCTGCGGCGGCGAGGCGGTCGGGTGGTCGGCTGGTTGCCGGCGCTGCCCGACGACGTCGAGCCGCCCGCGCGCGGTTATCTGACCCTGCAGGATCCCGCGACCGGCAAGCGCGTGGTCGTGACCGTCGATGACGCGCTGCGAAGCGCAATGCGTCGCGAACTCGCCGTGCTACGCCGCGCCCAGGAACGGGTGTTCGCGCAGAGTGGCAGCACGTTCGTGCGGTGGCCTGTGCCCGCCGCGGACGATCACCGGCGGCCCGACTACGAGGAGGTGCTGCGGCAATGCCGGACCTGATCCTGCTGCACGCCGAACGGGCCTGGTGGCTGTTGACGTTGCCGCTGGTGCTCTGGCTCGTGATCCCGCCGCGGCCGCGGCGGGTCGAGGCGACGGCACACCTGCCGCAATGGGAGGCCGCACTGCAGGGGCTGCGGCGGCGGCGGCCGCGGGCGTTCTCGCTGCAGCTGTTGCTGTTGCTCCTCGCGGCCGCTTGTGCGGTACTCGCTCTACTCGGGCTCGGCGTCGCGGGGCAGGTTGGACCGCAGCGGCTCGTCGTGTTGCTGGATGGGTCGCAGAGCATGGCGGCGCACTCGGCGTTCGAGCGGGCGCGTGAACGCGTCGTGACCACCCTCGCGGACCTGCCCGCCGAGGTCGACGTCCGCGTGCTGCGGTGCGGCGGGCCGATGCTGCGCCGGCACGGTGAATCGGCTCGGCGACTGCACGACCTCGGAGCGCCTGCGGGCTCGCGGCACGTCGACCTCGCGGCGCTGGCGGGCGAGGTCGCCGGTGATCCGACGGCCGACGTGACTGCTCACGACGGGGTCGTAGTCTGGACGCTCACCGATGGCCAGGGTGTGGGCACGTTGCCGACGGTCGGGGCGCTCACGACGTTCGGCGCAGCGGCGAGCAACGCGGCGGTGCTCGGTGTCACCGTCACCGATCGCTGGCCGCTGCCCGGGCTCGAGCTCGCAATCGACGTGATCGGTCATGGCGCCGGGGCAGAACTTGCCGTCGAGGTCGCGGCTCGCGGCGCGGTCGTCGCGCCGTGGTCGGTCACGCGCCGGATCCCGGTCGGTGAGGTCGTCAGGTTCGAGTGTGAACTCGAACGCACGGTGCCTGGGGGCGAGCTGCTCGTCGAGGTTGCGCTCGCGCAGGATGCGCTGCCGACGGACGATCGGTGGCGGTTGCAGCTGCCGCCACTGCCGGCGCCGCGCATCGCGGTGTTGGCGGCGGCCGAGAGCGGTCCATTCGTGGTGGCCGCGGCGGCCGCGCTCGCGACCGAAGTGCGCGGTCAGGTCGTGGCGCCGGCCGTCGAGGAACCCGTGGGCCTGCTGCTCGTCGATGGCGGCGAGGTCGCAATCGAGCCGGGCACGGTCCGGGCGCTGTGCTTCGGCGCGCGGTTCGGCGGGCCGGGTGCGGGCGGTGCAGCGGAGCCAGCCGTTGCCCGGGCGGCTGCGGGGGTCGAGTGGGACCGTCAGCAGCCGTTCCTGGCCGGGCTGGATCTGTCCGAACTGCGCGTCGAACGCTGGAACGCCGAAACCCTGCCGACTGGCCCCGGGGTCGAACCGTTCCTGTTCGCCGGCGAGGAGCCTCTGGCCGTGGTTCACCGCGGGCAGGGGACGCGTGGCGCGGAAGATGGTTCGGCCTCGGTTCACTTTGCGTTCCGGCTCGCCGATTCCAACCTGCCGCTGCTCGCCGCGTTTCCGCAGCTGTTGCGGCGGCTGTTCGTGCGCAGTTACGGCGCCGCAGCGCGGATCCGGGTCGATTCGACGCCGCCGCCGGCCGGAGAGCAGGATCTCTGGCTGCGTGCGACGGCCCCGGATCGCCCGTTGCCGGAGTTCGGCACGCCGGATCGCCCGCTCGGGGCCTGGCTGCTGGGGGGGGGCGCCGTGGCCCTCTTGGTGCGGATCCTGTGCCGCCGCCGCGATCGCGCGGTCGTCGGCCAGGCTTGACGGCCCCGCCTCCGAATCGGTCCGAAGTCCCTGCTGGCAGCCGATTCCCGCTTGCTTCGAAACCCCGTTTCCCTAGCCTGTTTCGCCCTCAAGGACGCGAACGTACGCGTTCGGCCCGCCCCGGGAACTCGCCCGTGGCCCCGGACCCGGACCACTTCGCCCGACGGACCGCGGTGTTGCAGCGGTCGGAGTTCGACAGATGACTGGTAGAAAGACCCTCGGCATCCTGGGCAAGAAGCTCGGGATGACCCAGATCTTCGAAGAGGACGGCACGTGTGTGCCCGTCACCATCGTGCAGGCCGGACCTTGCAAGGTCCTCCAGGTCAAGATGGCCACTGCGGAAGAGCACCCGGACGGGCACACCACCTCGACCAAGAATGCCGGCAAGAAGGGCGGCAAGACCGAACGCGTGCGCGGGGCCGACGGCTACTACGCGGTGCAGCTCGGCTACGACCCCAAGCCGGTGCGCGTCTGCAACAAGGCCGAGCTCGGGCACGCCAAGAAGGCCGGCCTCGATACGGGCGTCCGGATGATCACCGAGTTCCGGCTCGAGGAGAAGCCGGAGCAGAAGCCCGGCGACGACGTCACGGTCAGCATCCTCAAGGACTGGCAGCACTGCGACGTCACCGGCACGACCAAGGGTCGCGGCTGGACCGGCACGATCAAGCGCTGGAACTTCCAGCGCCAGCGCGCGTCGCACGGTAACTCGATCAACCACCGTCGTGCGGGTGGTATCGGCCGTCAGTACAGCACCAGCCACGGTGTGCCGAAGGGCAAGAAGATGGCCGGTCACTACGGTGTCGAGCGCGTGACCGTGCAGCGCCTCAAGATCGTCAAGGTCGACGAGGAGCGCAACCTGGTCTACATCCACGGCGCCGTTCCCGGACACAACAACGCCTACGTCACGCTCCACCAGACGGTGAAGAACGAGCGTTTCGCGGACGCCAAGAAGTAATCGCAACCGCAACAGCAAAGGACAAGGAGAACAGCAATGGCACGTTCACGTCGTAAAGCTCGCGGTGCGACCCGCGGTAAGTTCAAGCGCAAGCGCATGGGCAAGGGTTGGTCGACGGTTCGCAAGGAGCCGATCGGCACCCGGCCGGTGCTCAAGGTCACGCCCGTCGCCGAAGAGGCGGCCGATGGCGATTCGTCGTCGAGTGGCGGCGCGGCCGCCGAGTAGGCCGGCCCGCCTCGGGCGACTGGTCCGCCTCGGGCCAGTGCGCGCGCGCGCCGGATCGGCGCGCTTCTGCTCGTGACCACCTTCGATGTCGTGGTCGTCGGCGCCGGCGCCGCCGGGTTGCTCGCAGCGACCCATGCCGCCGAGCGCGGTCGCCGCACGCTGCTGCTCGAGAAGAGCGCGCGGCCCGGCCTCAAGATCCTGATCAGCGGCGGCGGTCGCTGCAACGTCACCACGACGAAGCTCGGTCGCGAGCTCGAGGCGCAGTTCGGCGCGCGGCGCGGGCGCTTCCTGCGGCATGCGCTGCGCGCGTTCCAGCCGCCGGCCGTGCGCGCGATGTTCGAGGCCGCCGGGGTTGCGCTGCGCGAGGAGGATCTCGACAAGATCTTTCCGGTATCGCAGAAGGCGCGCGACGTGCTCGACGCGCTGCTGAGGATCGCGTCGGCGGCGGGCGTGGAGCTGCGGCGGGGCGTCGCGGTGCAGGATGTCGAGCGCCAGGCGAACGGCTTCCGGCTCGCGCTCGCCGAGGGTGAGGTCACGGCTGCGAGTGTCGTGCTCGCGACGGGTGGGCTGAGTTATCCGAAGACCGGTGCGACGGGCGATGGCTATCCGTGGCTGCGCCGGTTGGGTCATACGATCACCCCGACCTTCCCGGCGCTCGCGCCGCTCGTCGTCGAGACGGGCTGGGTGCGTGAGCTGGCGGGCATCGTTCTCGAAGGCGTCGACCTGAGTTCGATCGGTGCGGACGGCAAGGTGATCACGACGCGCCGACGGCCGGTGCTGTTCACGCATCTCGGACTGTCCGGGCCCGCGCCGATGGATTTGTCGGGAGACGTCGAAGAAGCCGGCGGGGCCCGCGTGCGGTTCGACTTCTGGCCCGAGCAGAACCGCGAGGCGATCGAGCGCGGCTGGCTCGAGCATGCGCGGCGCCATGGCACGCAGAGGGCCGAGTCGCTGCTGCCGCGGGAGTTGCCCGAGCGGATGCGGGCGACCCTGGTCGAGTTGGCGGGGGCGGGCGGCACGCTGGCCAACCTCGCGCAGAAGCCGCGGCGGCGGCTGCTCGAGCTCGTGCGCGGCCTGCCGATCGACGTCCCGAGGAGTCGCGGCTATGCCCACGCCGAAGTGACCCGCGGTGGCGTGGCGCTCGAGGAAATCGACGCGCGCACGATGCAGAGCGGCAAGGTCCCGGGGCTGTTCGTGTGCGGCGAGCTGCTCGATATCGACGGCCCGATCGGCGGATTCAACTTTCAGGCAGCGTTCGCGACCGGCCGGCTGGCTGGGCTGCACGCCTGACCCGGAATCTGCCCGTCGGTGACGAATCCGTCACCCGGGACGGCTCCCGCATCGGGAACGCCGCTGGCGTGCTATGGTCTCGCGTCCCACAAGCGATGAGATCCATGACCATGACCCGCTCCCTGTCCATCCTGCTAGTTGCCGGCATCGGCTTGTCCACCTTGTTGCTTTCGGGTTGCTCCGGCGACGCCGCGGCCGCCGAGAACCCGTTGCAGCCGCCCAAGGGGCTCGAGTCCACCCAGCTCGTCATGTCGAAAGACGATCCGCTGACGGCGGCCAAATACGACCTCGGCAAGCAGCTGTTCTTCGACCCACGGTTGTCGGGCAGCGGCAAGACCGGCTGCGTCAGCTGTCACCTGCCCGAGCACGCGTTCACCGACCAGCGCAAGGTGTCGCCGAAGGACAACGGCAAGAACAACACGCGTAACTCGCCGACGATGTACAACACCGGCTACCTCAGTGAACTCTACTGGGATGGCCGGAAGCCGAGCCTCGAGAGCAACATTCTCGCGGCGTGGACCGGCCAGTGCGGCGGCAAGCCGGCCGAGGTCGCGACGAAGCTCGAGGGTATCTCGGAGTACAAGGACGCGTTCCAGGCGGCGTTCGAGGCCAAGCCGAGCGAGGACACGATCGTGCGCGCGCTGGCGGCGTTCCTGCGCGGGTTGCGCAGCGGTGATTCGGCCTACGATCGTTTCCAGGCCGGTGACAAGAGCGCCATGAGTGAGGCGGCGCAGCAGGGCTGGGCGCTGTTCTCCGGCAAGGCGGGCTGCATCGTGTGCCACCAGCTGCCGCTGTTCACGGATCGGCTGTATCACAACGTCGGCATCGGGATGACCGCGGAGAAGCCGGACATCGGCCGTGGCAAGATCGACAAGAGCAAGATGGGCGCGTTCAAGACGCCGACCCTGCGCGAGATCGCGAAGACCGGGCCCTACTTCCACGACGGCAGCGTCGCGACCTTGCGCGAGGCCGTGAAGGTCATGGCCAGCGGCGGCATCGCCAACCCGCACAAGGATCCGCTCGTCATGGATCGACAGCTCAGCGACGACGAGATCGATCAGCTGGTCGCGTTCCTCGAGTGCCTGAGCGGCAACCAGGGCTTCACCAAGCCGACGCTGCCCGAGTAGGCGCGTGCCGCAACAGGTCATGCCGCGATAGGGCATACCGAAACCGGGTGTGCCGAAGTCGAGCGCGCTGGCCCTGGATCTACCCATGACCAACTCCTTCGTGTCGTCAGGGGCGCGCCTCGTCGCGACGTTCGTCTCTGCTCTGCTGTCGACGTTCGGATTTGCGCTGGGGCAGTCCGCAGCGGCGGGGAGCCAGCGGACCGTTCGGGTCCTCGATCTCCACGGCACGCCGTTCGAGCGCGGTTTCCAGCACGGCCAGCAACTGAAGGCCGAGATCGCCGCGCTGCTGCCACACTTCGAGCGCGATCTGCTCGAGCGCGGGATGGGCACCGTCGACGAGTTCGTCGAGTGGTTCCTGGGCGCAACGAAATACGACGAGGCGATTCGCCGGCACGTGCCGGGGCTGCTCGACGAGGTGCGCGGCCTGGCGCAGGGCGCGGGTCAGGACTTCGACACGATGCTCGTCTACCAGCTCGTCGATGAGTACTGGGTGCAGTCGATGCTGCGCGAGCGCGGTGACAAGTGCACGACCGTCGGTGTTGCGCGGGATGGCGGGCAGCCGACGATCGTGGCGCAGAACCTCGATGTGCCGCACTGGATGCATCGCTATCCGACCGTGCTGCGGATCCGGCACAGCGACTCCGAGTTGGCGAGTCTCGTGGTCACGATTCCGGGGCTGATCGGCGCGATGGGGCTCAACAGCAACCGGGTCGGCATCGGCGTCAACACGATCATGCAGATCCAGTCCTGCCGCGACGGCCTGCCGGTGGCGTTCGTCGTGCGCGGTGTGCTCGAGCAGCCGAACGCCGAAGCGGCGCGGGCATTCCTGCAGCGGGTCAGGCACGCGAGCGGACAGGCCTACACGATCGGTGGTCCCGATGACGTCACGTGTCACGAGTGTTCGGCCAACGCGATCGTCCGGTTCGTTCCCGAGCGCGGCCCCGACCGGGTCTGGCACACGAATCACCCGGTGGCGAGCAAGGACTACTCCGAGCTCTATCGCGGGTGGGTGGCGCAGAGCGGTGGCGACCCGGACAACTTCGATTTCGGGTGCACGCGGTTTCCCGCGGTGGAACGCGTGCTGTCACGCGATGGGGTCTGCGGTCCGGATGCGATCGAGGCCGCGCTCTCGGCCCGCGGCTCAGGCGTCTGCAACCCGTCGACCTACACGTGCATCGTGATGCAGCTCGGCGAGGCGCCGACACTGCGGATGAGCGCCGGAGCACCCGACCAGGCCGAGTTCACGACCGTGCGGCTGCAGGACTGACGATCGGCGAATGGCTCGACCCGTCGCGCGTTCCTCGCCCTCGGAATGCCCCAACTGCGGGGCGCCGCTGACCGGACGCTATTGCGCGCAGTGCAGTCAGGACAATCGGGCTGCGGACCTCCGTTTCGTGGATCTCGGCGGGGATCTGATCGGCGCACTCGTGAGCTTCGATTCACGCCTGTGGCGTACGCTGCGGGAGCTCACCATCGATCCCGGTGGCGTGGTGCGGCGATACCGCGAGGGGCAACGGGCGCGCTACGTCTCGCCGTTGCGGTATTCGCTGGGCACGGCCGCGTTGTGGTGGCTGGTCGTGAGTTTTGCGATCCCGGGCAACGTCGAAGAGTTGTTGGCCGACCATCCGTACGAGCTGGCTGGGCTGCTCTACGGGCAGTTGATCAACCTGCTCACGGCGCCGGTTCTCGGCTTGCCGATCGCGCTGTGCTTCCTCGGTAGCGGTCGAAGTTTGCTGCACCAGGTCGTGCTGTCGCTCTACGTCTGTGGGCACGTGTTTCTGTGGCGCGCCGGACTCGCCGGCTGTGGGCTCTTCCTGCCCGACGCGGCCGCGGTTCCGATCGGTTACGTCGACTTCGCGTTGTTTACCCTCTACCTCGCGGTGGCGCTGTGGTTTGCGCATCGTGGGCTCGTGCGGTTGCTCTGGCTGCGCGTGTTGGCGGCGCTCGTCGCCCTGTTCTTCGTCAGCTCGTTCGTGACGGGTTTCCTCGTCGGCGTGATCACAGCGTGGACCGCCCGCTGAGGTCGTCAAGAGTCGGCGCGTAGCTGCTGCCGCAACGCTTCGAACTCGGGCGCGAGCGGCTCGTCCGTGGCCTGGCGGGCGAGCAGGTTCTCGAGCGGCGGCGGCACCGGCACGGCCCGGCCGATGATCGGCTCGACGACCGACTCGAACTTCGCCGGGTGCGCGGTGGCGACCACACACCAGGGCCGTGCTTCGTCGCCGAGTTCGCGCTCGCGGACTTCGGCCGCGGCGGCGGTGTGCGGGCAGATCGTTACGCCGGCCGTCTCCGACCAGGTGCGAATGCGCGCGCGCAGCGCGTCGTCGTGGACGCCGTACGCTGACACCCGCTGGCGCCGTTCGTCGGCCGCCGGCCACAGATGCGCGAGGCGTTCGAAGTTGCTCGGGTCGCCGACATCCATCGCGTTGGCGATCGTGGCCACGCTCGGATGCGGGGTGTAGTCGCCACCGGCGAAGTGCTCGGGCAGCACGCGATTGCTGTTGGTCGCGAGCACGACGTCGCCGATCGGCAGGCCGATCTCGCGGGCCCATAGACAGGCCAGCGCGTTGCCGAGGTTGCCGGTCGGGATCACGTAGTTGAGTCGCTCGCCGTGTTCACGCCAGAACGTGAGGGCGCTGTGCGCGTAGTACGACATCTGCGGCAGCAGGCGGCCGGCGCTGATGCTGTTCGCCGACGTCAGCCTGAGCGCGGCCGTGAGCTCGGTGTCGCGGAACGCCTGTTTCGCGAGGCGTTGGCAGTCGTCGAACGTGCCCGCGACCCGGAAGGTGCGGACGTTTTCGCCGTAGCACGACAGCAGGTGGGCCTGCCGTGGCGCCACGAGGCCGTTGGGATAGAGGATCACGACGTCGAAGCCGTCACGCTGGAAGAACGCATCGGCCACGGCGCCGCCGGTGTCGCCCGACGTCGCGACGAGGATCGTGCGACGTTCGTTGCCGGGCGCCGGCAGTCGCGCGAAGCACGCGGCGAGGAAGCGCGCGCCCACGTCCTTGAACGCCGCGGTCGGGCCGTGGAAGAGTTCGAGGAGGCGCGTGTCGCGTTGGTGATCGACCGCGACGAGCGGAACGTGGAATGCGAGTGCGTCACGGCACATCGCGGCAAGTTCGGGCGCGAGCGGCGAACCGGCGAAGAACGGCTGCAGCAGCGCCGTCGCGACCTCTGGCAGCGTGCTGGCGCCCGCGAACGCCTCGAGTTCGAGTCGCGGCAGCGCTGTCGGCACGTAGAGTCCGCCGTCGGGGGCGAGGCCACGCGCGATGGCCTCGTGGATCGGAGTCGGGACGGTGTCGCCGCGGGTGCTGATGAGGTTCATGCCGTGTGCTCCACACGCGCGGCGGGCCCGGCGACCGGGGACACCAGGGGCTGGCTCGCGACGCCGTGGTCGGCGAACGCGCGCTGCATCGTCTCGCCGCCACGGCCGGCGGTGGCCGCGTCGCGGAACCAGGCGAAGACGCTCGGGCCGCCGCCGGAGATACTTGCTCCGAGCGCGCCCGCGGCCAACGCCGCGGCCTTCACTGCCGCGAAACCCGGGATCAGCTCGGCGCGCCGCGGTTCGACGAGGGTGT
The DNA here is from genome assembly GCA_024743115.1 of bacterium. Taxonomy (GTDB): domain Bacteria; phylum Planctomycetota; class UBA1135; order UBA1135; family UBA2386; genus JAGQRA01. The sequence goes on from JANSXC010000002.1 coordinate 292,156, forward strand.
CGCGGAGGTTCTCGGCGAGCAGCTCGAGATCGTTCTCGTAGAGCGCCGCGAACACGGCGGCGAGGTGGCTCTGCTGCGTGACGAGTGCGCTCAGCTCGTACGGCGGCCGCAGCACCTCGCGAGCGCGGCGGGTCTCGAGTTCGAGTTCCGGATGCACTACGGCGGCGTGCAGTCCGGCTGGCACCGGTAGCTGGCGCACGTCGTCCGCCGTCGCCATGACGAGGCCGCCGAAGAGCGCGGGCCCGACGTTGTCGCCGTGCGCGGCGCCGCTCGCGACCGCCTCGCCGGCGAGCGCGAACGGATACAGTTGGTGCGAGTGGAGCGGCGAGTCGAGCAACGCGTTCGTCGCGACGAGCGCTGCGACGGCGGAGGCCGCCGAGCCACCGAGGCCCGAACTCAGCGGAATGCCCTTATCGATTTCGAGGTCGACGCCGAGCTGCGGATCCTCGGCTGCGAGCAGTCGTTCGACGGCATGGCCCGCAGTGTTCCGGGCCGGGTCGCGCGGCAGGTCGGTAACCGTGCCGCGGATCTCGACGATGCGCACACCGGGGACCTGGCTGCGGCGCGCCGTTACGCGGTCGCCGGGTCCGCTCACGCTGTGGCCGAGCAGGTCGAAGCCGACGGCGACGTTGGCCACGGTCGCCGGCGCGACTGCGGTCGCCGTCGACAGCGGGCGCGCGTTCTCGCGGCGCCCGCTCATACGCGGGCTCCGAGTGCGGCGGCGACGCGTAGCAGATCCGCGAAGACTCCCGCGGCCGTGACCTCGGGGCCGGCGCCGGGGCCCTGCACCACGAGCGGGTTGTCGAGGTAGCGCCGGGTCGTGAACTGCACGACGTTGTCGGTCGGTCGGACGCTCGCGAACGCGTGGTCGTGATCGAGTTCGGTGAGACCGACGGTGGGGTGGCCGTCGCGATCGAGGTGCGCGACGTAGCGCAGGATCTTGCCGCGTGCTGCCGCGGCGGCGAGCCGTTGCTGCATCGGTGCATCGAGTTCGGCGAGCCGCGCGAGGAACGTGTGCTGGTCGACGCCGCGTAGCGCGTCGGGAACGAGCCCCTCGACCTGCACGTCGTCGAGTTCGAGTTCACGGCCGAGTTCACGCCCGAGGATCACGAGCTTGCGCGCGACGTCGTTGCCCGACAGGTCTTCGCGCGGATCCGGTTCGGTCAGGCCCGCGGCCCGGGCCTCGGCGACGAGCTCCGAGAACGGCCGGGAGCCGTCGAAGCGCTGGAACAGATAGCCGAGCGTGCCCGACAGGATGCCAGCGATCGCGAGGACCTCGTCACCGGTGTCGACGAGATCCTGCAGCGTGCCGAGGATCGGCAGGCCGGCGCCGCAGGTCGCTTCGAAGCGGAAGCGCGCGCCGGTTGCGCTCGCGGCAGAACGGATCGCTGCGTAGCGCGCGAACTCGCCGGCCCCGGCGTGCTTGTTGGGCGTGATCACGTGTACGCCGGCCTGGAGCCAACCGGCGTAGAGATCGGCGACCGCCGGGCTGGCCGTGCAGTCGATCATCAACGCGTGCGGCAGGTGCGCCGCGTGGACGTGCGCCGTGAACGCGGCGGCGTCGAACGCGACACTCTCCGCGGTGAACCGCTCGCGCCAGTTGTCGAGTTCGATGCCGCGGTCGCAGAGCAGCATGCGCCGACTCGAGGCGATGCCGCGCACGCGCAGATCGAGGTGGGTTCGTTCATGCAGGCGTGCCGCCGCAGCCGCGAGCTGGTCGAGCAGCGCCGCGCCGACCTGGCCTGGGCCGACGAGTCCGACCGACAACGTTTGCGCGGACAGGTAGAATCCGGCGTGCACGGCGCGCAGCGCGCGAGCTGCGTCGGCCTCGGCCACGGCGACCGAGATGTTGCGCTCCGAAGCGCCCTGTGCGATTGCGCGGATGTTGATCCGGCTCTTGCCCAACGCTTCGAACATCCGCGCCGCGATGCCGGGCGTCCCGGCCATGCCGTCGCCGACCGCAGCGAGCACGCTGACGCCTGGGGTCGCGGCCACGGCCTGGATCTGACCGCGGCCGAGCTCGCGCGCGAACGCTTCTTCGAGCACGGTCACCGCGTGCGCGGCAGTCTGCTGATCGACGACGCAGCAGATCGAGTGTTCGGAGCTGCCCTGCGAGATCATCACGACGGAGATACCCGCGTGGTGCAGCGCGCCAAAGACGCGTTCGGCGGTGCCGGGCACGCCGATCATGCCGGCGCCCTCGACGTTGACGATCGCCATGCCGCCGATCGTCGTGATGCCCGCGACGGGCGTGTCCGTGCGCGCGGCCGTCGTGCGATCCGCGATCCGGGTCCCGGGATGCTCGGGCCGCATCGTATTGCGAATCGTGAGCGGGATGCCGCGCGCGATCGCGGGCGCCATCGTCTGCGGATGGATCACCTTGGCGCCGAAGTAGGCCAGTTCGCAGGCTTCGTCATAGGACAACGAATCGAGCAGGATCGCCTCGGGAACGACCCGCGGGTCGGCCGAGAGCACGCCGTCGACGTCGGTCCAGATGTGGATCTCGCCGGCGTCGAACAGTGCGGCAAAGATCGCGCACGAGTAGTCGCTGCCGTTGCGGCCCAGGGTCGTGACGCGGTCCTCGCGATCGCGCGCCACGAATCCCGTCGCAACGACGATCGGCGCGTCGTGATCCGCGCGCCATCGTGCGAGTCGCTCACGACTCCCGGCCCACTCGACGGCGACGCCGAGCTCTTCGTGGCTGACGACGAGCACCTCGCGGGCGTCGAGGCAGCGGCTGTCGCCACCGCGATGCGCCAGCACCGCCGTGAGCAGGTGGGCGCAGAATACTTCGCCGAGGCCCTGCACGAACGCCATGGTGTCGGGTGACGGCGAGCCGACGACTGCGAGCGCGTGCAGCACGTCGGCGAGCATGTCGAACTGTTCGTCGAGCCAGGCGTGATGCGGGTGATCGGCCCCGAGGAGCGCGGCACTCGTATCGAGGTGGCGGGTGCGCAGGTCGCCGAGCCGGTTGCGCCAGGCCGGCGAACGGTCGGCGGCGAGCTGACCGAGTTCGATCAAGGCATCCGTGACGCCTTGCATCGCCGAGACCACGACGACCTGTCGCGGTTCGTCGCGGCCGAGCAGCACGTCCGCGACATGCCCGATGCGATCGGCGTCACGCAGACTCGACCCACCGAACTTGTGGGCCACGGGGGCGTTGGTCGACGGCGAGGCAGTTTGGCTCACGAATACGGAATCGAGCAAACGGGCGGTCGCACCGTAATCGGAAGTCTCGATAGGATCTCGGTCCGATGCTCGGTGACACGATTCTCGCGCTGGCCTCCCCGGATGGTGGCGGGGATCGGGCCGTCGTGCGGATCTCGGGGCCGGCCGCGCGAGCGCTCGCAGGGCTCGCGTTCGCGGGCGAACTGCCGGATCGCCGGGCGACCGTCGAGGGGCACCTGCGGGTCCGCAGCCGGCTCGTGCCGGCAATGGCCCTCGTGATGCCGGGGCCGCGGTCGTTCACGGGCGAGGACGTCGTCGAACTGCACCTGCCGGGTAGTTCGCAGCTCGTCACCGTTCTGCAGGAGGAGCTTTTGCAGGCCGGCTCGGAGCTTGGTGTGCGGGCGGCGCAGCCGGGCGAGTTCACGGCGCGGGCTTGCACCAACGGACGACTCGACCTCGCGCAGGCCGAGGGCATCCTGATGCTGCTGCACGCGGCGGACCGTCGCGAGCTGGCGGCGTCGGTGCAGTGGCTGCGCGGCGGCATGTCGGAGGCCATGGGGCAGCTGCGCCAGCGGCTCGAAGACGTGCTCGCGCTGCTCGAGTCCGGGCTCGATTTCGCGGCCGACGAGACCGGCGCCGTACTGCCGGCCGACGTTCTACCCGCGCTCGCCGGGATCGAGGAGCGGGCGGCGGCGCTGCTCGGCACTCTGCCCGCAGTGGCGCCCGGCGGGGAGGTGCTGCTGCGAGGGCGGGCCAACGCGGGCAAATCGGCGCTCGCGAACGCCCTCGCGGGGCGCCAGGACGTGCTCGTGGCCGCCGTTCCGGGCACGACGCGGGATCTCGTCCGGATCGAGCTCGGCGACGAGGTGGCGCTCTGGGACGCGCCCGGCGATCTGGATCGGGCCGGCGCGGACGCGGCTACGGTCGATCGGGCACCCGTCGATCCGGCTACGGTCGATCGGGCACCCGTCGATCCGGCTACGGTCGATCGGGCCGCGCTGGCGCTGCGTGATCGGCTCGCGGGTCGCGCGCCGGTTGCGCTCGCGGTCCTCGATGCGACGAATCCGCGCTGGCCCAACGCTGCGGCTCCGGCGGCCGGCGCCATGACCTGGCTCGCGGTCGTCGTCACCAAGGTGGATCAGCCGCACGACCTCGCGGCGGTCGAGCGCGCGATTCCGGCCGTGGCGGGGGAGTTGCCGCGCATTTTCACCAGTGCGGTGGCGCGTACCGGACTGGGCGAATTGCGCGCCCTGCTGCTCCGGGCCGCAGGGGCCGGGGCGAGCGCCGCCGGGGGGCCGCTACGGCAGCAACTCGGTGGCGTTCTGGCGTCGGCGCGCCGCGCCGCGGCGGCCCTCACCGATGGGCCGGAATTGGCGGCGATGGAGCTCCAGGGCGCGCTGCGGGTCCTTCGGGCCGACGCCTCCGGCCACTCGGCGGAGCCGTTGCTGGACCGGATCTACGGCCGGTTCTGTCTCGGCAAGTAACTTGGCCGACGCTTCGTCGGTGCGCCGCGCGCGCGACTCGTCCGATCCAGTCCTTTGACACACAAGCCGTTGGGGCGCTATCGTTTCGGCGTCTCCTAGGGCTGGGTATCCGAGGTCAGTCGGATCCCGCCGGTCTTTCGTGTTCTCAGATGCGTTGCCCCTACTGCAAGTCCGACAACGACCGCGTGATCGATTCGCGTGCGAGTGCGGACGGTTACGCGATTCGGCGGCGGCGCGTCTGCTCCGATTGCGGTCGGCGCTATACCACCTACGAGCGGGTCGAAACGGCGCCGCTCCGCGTGGTCAAGAAGACGGGAGAGCGGCTCGCGTTCGATCGCAGCAAGGTGCTCTCGGGCATGGTGCGCGCTTGTGAAAAGCGCCCCGTGACGCAGGAGCAGCTCGAAGCAGTGACCGATCGGATCGAGCGGCAGTGCATGGAGGCCTTCGACAAGGAGGTGCCGAGCAAGGTCATCGGCAACCTCATCATGCAAGAGCTGCGGATGCTCGATCAGGTGGCGTACGTGCGATTCGCGTCGGTCTATCGCGAGTTCAAGGACGTGTCGCAGTTCCTGGAAGAGCTGAAACCGATGCTCGAGAAGCGACGGGAGGGCGGTCATGAAGCGGCGGAAGGAACATCTGGTTGAGAAGCGCGATGGTCGGCGGGAGTTCATGCGCTCGACGAAGCTCGCGCGTTCGATCCATCTCGCGATGCACAGCGTCGGCATCGACGAGGACTGGCGCGCCATCGAGTTCGCGAACGTCGTGTTGACCGCGTTGCGCGAACGGGTGGGCGCCGCGCGCGCCGACGGCGCCGGTCGATCACGCGCGGCCGCGGGTGAAGCGTCCGTGCTGCGTACGGCCGACATCGCGGATGCGGTGCAACACGTGCTCGTTGCGACCGGTCAGCCCAACGCCGCGGTGGCCTACGGCGCCGTCGCGGCTGAGCGCGCCCGGCGCCATCGTCCATTGGCCACGCTCGGCCGCAGCTCTGGAGGGCCCGGAGTCGGGCCGCACGCGGCGCCCGGCCTCGCCGTCGAGCGGCGGAACCTCGACGATTTGGGGCGCAACTGATGCGACTCAAGCGTCTCGTTGCCCGTGGCTTCAAGTCGTTCGCGGATCGGACCGAGTTCGAGTTCGACACGCGATTGACGGGGATCATCGGTCCCAACGGCTGCGGCAAGTCGAACGTCGTCGACGCGATCAAGTGGGTGCTCGGCGATCAGCGCGCCAAGAGCCTGCGTGGCAGCGCGATGACGGACGTGATCTTCAAGGGCGCCGAGGGCCGCGCGGCGCTCGGCATGGCCGAGGTCACGATCACGTTCGAGGATCCCAACGCCGGCGACGGCGAGCGTTCCGAGATCGACATCTCGCGCCGGCTCACGGTCGACAAGGAGTCGTCGTACCTGCTCAACGGCGAGCAGGTCCGGCTCAAGGACGTGCGTGATGAGCTGCTCGATACGGGTCTCGGCACCGGTGGCTACTCCGTCATGGAGCAGGGCCGTATCGACGCGGTGCTGTCGGCCAACCCCGAGGCGCGGCGCGCGATCTTCGAGGAGGCAGCGGGTATCTCGCGCTTCAAGCTGCAGAAGAAGGAGGCGCTGCGCAAACTCGATCGCACGGATCAAAACCTGTCGCGTGCGACCGACTTGCTCGAAGAGCGCGCCAGGCGGATCCGCAGTCTGCGGATCCAGGCCGGCAAGGCGCGTCGGTGGCGCGAGTTGCACGCCCAGCTGCGCGATCTGCGCGCGGCGCTCGCGGTACTCGACGGCCGGCGGCTGCGCGCCGAGACGGTCAAGATCCGCGATCGCCTTGCCGAGCTGGACACCGAACTCGCGGCCGCCGAAGAAGGCGGGCGGGCCAGCGCGGCCGAGCTCGGCGTGCGTGACGATGCGATCGTCACGGCGTCCAACGCGCTCGAGGAGGTGCAGGCCGAACTCGCGACGTGTCACAACGAACTCACGTCCCATCGCGAGCGAGCCGAGGCCCAGGGTCAGCGCAGCGGCGATCTCGAAGCCGAGATCGGCCGCGGCCGGCAGCGCGTGGCGACCCTCGAAGAGCAGCAGCAGGAGCGGCGCACCGATCTGACGTCGGCGCAGGGCGAGCTCGTCCAGCGCGAGAGCGAGCTCATCGAGCTGCATCGCGAACTCGAGGGGCAGCGGGGCAAGGTGCAGGAGTCGCTCGATGCGCTGCGCGAGCTGGCCGCCGAACGCGAGCGGCTGCGGGCGCGGCAGCTCGATCTGCTGCATCGGCGGACCCGCGCGAAGAACACCGCGGCCGATGCCGAGGCGCGGATCGCCGCGGTCGTGGCGCGCGAGCAGCGGCTGCAGGAGCGCACCGCCGTACTCGGCAACGAGACCGTGGACATCGAACGCGAGGTCGGGACCTGGCGCGAGCGCCTGACCGAGCTCGGCACGCGCGAACGCATTCTTGGCGAGCGTGAGCACGGCGCCATCGCGGATCTCGAGGTCGCGGACGCGGCGGCGGCCGAGCTGGCGCAGCGGGAGCGCGACCTGCGACTCGAGCTGTCGCAGGTCGAGGGTCGGCAGCAGGCGCTGCAGGCGATGGAAGCCCACATGGAGGGGCTCGACGAAGCGCCGCGCTACGTGCTGCAGCAGCAGCCCGAAGGTCTGCGCGGTCGTCTGCTGGATCTGATCGAGATCGATCTCGAGCACGGTGTTGCGCTCGAGGCGGCGCTCGGCCCGTTCGTCCAGGCGCTCGTCGTCGACACGCGCGAGCATGCGGCCGCGATCGTTCGTGACCTCGCGGACAAGCGGCTCGGTCGCGTTCTGCTGCTCGTCGAAGAAGCGTTCGGCGAGCGGCCGACCGGGATCTCGACGTTGCTGTCGCCGCCCGAGGGTGCGAGTTACCTCACGAGTCTCGTGCGCCACGTCTTCGAAGGCGAAGGCGACAGCGCCGGGGCCGGTGATGCGAAGGGTGGCAGGGCCGGCAGCGAGCGCCTCATGGCGTGGCTGTTGCGCGGCGTTGTGCTCGCGGACTTCGACATCGCGGACAGTGCCCGCGCCGATCTCTGCTTCGTGACGCCCGATGGCACGCTCGTCTGCGGGCCGCGCATGGAGGGCGGTGCCGTGGCCGAGGGTCACGCCGGGCTCGTCGTGCGCAAGTCGCAGATCATCCGCCTCGGCGAAGAGGCGGCCGAGCTGCAGGCGCGGCTCGATTCGCAGAAGGTCGACAAGGACACGGCGGCGACGCGCGTTGATCGGCTCAAGCGCGAGCTCAAGCAGCTCGGCACGGGCCTGCAGGCGGCGCGGCGCGCGCGGCAGGAGTGCGAGGGTGAGATCAACCGGCTCGCGGCCCGCCGCCGCGACGTCGAGGCCGAACTCGCCGAGCTCGCGCTCGAAGCCGCCGAACTCACGCGCACGCGCTGCGGCGCGCTGGCGCGACTCGGCGTGGCGCTGTTCGACCAGTTCCTTCTGACGCGGAAGGAGCAGGTCGAGGCGGCTGCCGATGCGGCGCTCGACGAGCGCCATGGCGCGGCGGAGGCTGCGACCAAGTCCTTGCAAGCCGAGGAGCAGGAGCTGCGGCTGCGGCAGGTGCAGGCCGGCGAGGCGCGCGAGGGCCACGTGCGGTCGATTCGCATGCACGAAGAGGCGCTGGCCGACTTCGAGCGGGCGATGCACGAGATCCAGGATCGGCTGCACGATGCCGAGTCCGATCGCGATCGGGCGCAGGGCGAGCGCGAGCGGCTGCTCGAGCTCGCGTCGCATGTCGAGGAACGGGCGCAGGAACTCGAGACCCAGAAGGGTGAGCGCCAGGCCGCGCTCGATGCGGCGCGATCGGAGCGCACGCGGGTGCAGCAGGAGGTTCACGAGTGGGAGCAGAAGCGCTCGCTCAGCAACGAGATGCTGACCCAAGCCAAGCTGTCGCTCGCCGACGTCGATCACCGCTTCACGCGGCTCGAGGATCGACTGCGCGAGGAGACTGCCCTCGAGTTGTTGCGCTGCCTCGGTGAGGTGCACGGCGTCGGACTCGTCGATCACGAGTCGCTCGAAGGACCTGATGTGCATGCCGACCTCGCCGATCAGGTCGACGTGCTGCAAGGGCCGCCGTTGCCGCCCGCGGACGTCAAGCTCTACACGGACCTCGTGCCGCTCTGGGAGCAGGAAGAGTTCGACGCGACCGAGACCAAGAAGGAGGTCAAGGTCCTGCAGAGTCAGAAGGACCGTCTCGGTGCGGTCAATCTCGATGCGGTCGCCGAACTCGAGGCCGAGGAAGGTGAGTTCGGCAACACCGAGCAGGAGGTGCAGGATCTCAAGGACGCGCGGCGCGCCCTGCTCGAGACGCTCAAGAAGCTCGAGGTCGAGTCCCGCACGCTGTTCGAAGCGACGTTCCACGCCGCGCGAAAGAACTTCCAGGAGCTGTTCCGCAAGCTGTTCCAGGGTGGTCGCGCGGACATGTTCCTCGGTGAGTCCGAGGACATGCTCGATGCGGGTATCGAGATCGTCGCGCAGCCGCCGGGCAAGCAGCTGCAGTCGATCAACCTGTTGTCGGGTGGTGAGCGGTCACTGACTGCCGTTGCGATCCTCTTCGCGCTGTTCAAGGTGCGTCCGAGTCCGTTCTGTATCCTCGACGAAGTCGACGCCGCACTCGACGACACGAACGTCGAGCGCTTCCTGCGCGTGCTCCGTGAGTTCGTCGACAACACGCAGTTCTGTATCGTGACCCACCACAAGCGCACGATGGCCGAATGCCAGGTGCTCTACGGCATCACGATGCAGCGCCGCGGCATCAGCTCGCGCATCGCCGTGGCGATGCACGAGATCGACAGCTTCCAGGATGGCGGCGCTGCAGACGCTGGCGACAGCAAGCCCGCCGGCGAGAACCCCGCGAGCAAGCGTGGTGGCGTCGATCCGGCGCTCAAGCAGCGCATCGCGGGCGAGGAACAGGTCGGGTTCTCGTAGCTCGATCGTGCAACCATGAACTCGGCCACGCAGCAGGGCCGTCGATCCTGGCCGTCATGGCTACAGGGGGCGGCGCTCCTGCTCGTTGTCGTTGCGTTGGGGTCGCCCGAGTATCTGTCGCAGTGGCAGGGGCGCGGTGGCTCGGTGACGTTCGATTCGATCGTTACCGTGACCTGGCTCGCGGGGGCGGTGGCTGCGCTTAGCGGCGTTGTCGTTCTCGTGTTCTTGCCGCGACGTGGTCTGCAGGTCGTCGGGCTCGGGCTGGTGGTCGTGCTGGGCGGGTTCACGGCCGTCGGGTTGGCGAAGCTGGCGCGGATGCGGGCCTTCGCGGATTGTGCAGAGCGTGCCGTGCCGCTCGTCGCAGCGATCGAGGGGTTCGAGGCGCAGCATGGTCGACCGCCCCGGGATCTCGAAGAACTCGTGCCGCGCTGGATCGTCGCGATCCCGCGAACCGGGATGCCGGCCTACCCGCTCTTCACCTATGCGCTGGGGAAGCGATTGGCGAACGGCGAAACGGTGCCGCGCTGGGAGTTGCGCGTGTCTTGTGGGGACGGTTTGCGACGCGATCGCTTTTGCTACCAACCGGAGCAGCAGTACGCCAACGATCGGCACCGGGGGAGCGTCACCAGCGTTGGCGGTTGGGCCTACATCGTGGAGTACTGAGCGGTTGATCCGCGAGGGGCGTGAGGGCTGGCCTCGCGGGCGTAGCCACTGCAAACTGCGCGGATGCTGCGTCGTCCGACTCTGCTCCTGCCGTTCGTTCTGATTGCGTGTGCGACGGCGCCGAGGGTGCTGCACGAAGACCCGGCGCTCGAACGGGTCATCGCGGACCTGCGCCCCTACATCACGCGACAGCTGGTCGAGATGGGCATTCCGGGTGCGTGTATCGCGGTGCTCGACGTCGACCCGGCGAGTGGCGCGCGGCGACTCTGGGTCGAGGGCTTTGGGCAGCCGGTGAACTCGGCAGCAGGCGCCCTGCCCGCGAGCCTCGATCCCGTCGGGATGCCAGCGAGCGCGGTGCATCGCGTTGCGTCGATCAGCAAGCTGTTCGCGGATACCGCTGCGATGGTGCTCGTCGAACGCGGATTGCTCGATCTCGATGCGCCGGTGTCGCGCTACCTGCCGGACTTCCAGCCGCACAACCCGTTCGACGGCGAGGTCACGCTGCGGCACCTGATGGGGCATCGCGCCGGGATCGTGCGTGAGTCGCCGGTCGGGCACTACTTCGATCCGACGGAGCCGACGCTGCAGGCCACCGTGGCATCGCTCAACGAAACGTCGCTCGTGCATGCGCCGGGCAGTCGTTACAAGTACAGCAATCCTGGCATCGGCGTCGTCGGCGCCGTGGTTGCCGCGGTCACGGGGCAGTCGTTCGAGGCCGCCGTCGATGCGCTCGTGCTCGAGCCGCTCGGTCTGACCGATAGCGATTTCCGGGCGCGTCCGGACCTCGTCGCGCGTCAGGCGGAGGGCGTCATGTGGACCTACGATGGCCGTGCGGTGCCGACGCCCGGATTTGCGTTCGGCTACGGACCCGCCGCGAATCTGCGCAGCACGGTGCTCGATCTCGTGACGTTCGCGGCAAGCTGGCTGCCCGGGAGTGAGCCGCGGGTGCTGCGGCCCGAGACCCAGGAACGCATGTGGAAATTGCCCGCCGGCAACAAGCGCGGTTGTGGGCTCGGGTTCTTCGTGAACGAACTCGAAGGCGTGCGCACGGTCGGTCACGGCGGCGCGGTCTACGGTTTCGCATCGATGCTGGCGGCGATGCCCGACGAGGGCATCGCGGTCGCCGTGGTCTGCACCAAGGACTTCGGCAATGCGGTCGCCGACGCGATCGCCGATCGCGCGATGCTCGCCGTGCTCGGCAACCGCCGCGGCGAAGCGCTCGAGCCGCCGGTGTACCCGCAGCCGGTCGGCGTCGAGCGCGCGCGGAAGCTCGCCGGCACGTGGCTCTGCGGGGAGCACTGGGTCGAACTGAAGGAGCGCGACGGCGAGCTCTACTACGATCCGAACATCGGCGTTCGCACGCGTCTGCGCGCGCTACCGGATGGCTCGTTGATCTCGGACGATCCGCTGTCGATGGGCAGCCGGAAGCTGCGGGAGTTGCCCGATGGTCGGCTGCACGACGGCATGGTGCCGTACGAGCGCGATTCCGAGGTGCCCGCGCCCTGTCCGGAGGAACTGCGCCCGTATCTCGGCGAGTATGGCTGGGATCACAACGTGCTCGTCGTCTACGAAGACCACGGCAAGCTCGGCGTGCTCATCGAGTGGGTCGTGCGCGACCTGCTCGATCGCGTCGGTGAGGATCGCTACCTGTTCCCCGGCGGAATGTATCGCGGCGACGTCTTGCGGTTCGAGCGCGATGATCGCGGCGAGGTGGTCGCGGCGATCGTGGGCGGCGCGCGATTCCCGCGGCGGCCCGGGCCGACTGCAGGCACGTTCCGCATCGATCCCGTGCGGCCGATCCCCGAACTCATCGAGCAGGCGCGCGCCGCGGCCGGCCCACCCGATCCGCGGCCTCGGCGATTGCGTGATTTCGATCTCCTCGACCTGCGCGCGCTGGGTGACACACTGAAGCTCGATGTCCGCTACGCCACGGCCAACAACTTCCTCGGCCACGCGATCTACCCCGCGGCGATCGCGAAGTTGCAGCGCCCGGCGGCCGGTGCGCTGCGTCGCGTGCAGGAGTCACTCGCGCAGCTCGGCCTCGGTCTGGTCGTGTTCGACGCCTACCGCCCGTGGTGGGTGACCAAGGTGTTCTACGACGCCACGCCCGAGTCGATGAAGCACTTCGTGGCCAACCCGAACAACGGTTCCCGCCACAACCGCGGCTGTGCGATCGACCTGTCGCTCTACGACCTCGCGACCGGCGAAGTCATCGAGATGCCCAGCGGCTACGACGAGTTCACCGCGCGGGCCTACCCCGATTACCCCGGCGGGACCTCACGCCAGCGCTTCTACCGCGAGCTGTTGCGTCGCGCGATGGAAGCGCAGGGGTTCGCGGTCTACGAGTACGAATGGTGGCACTTCGACTTCCATGAATGGCGGCAGTATCCGCTCGGGAACGAGGTGTTGCAGTAATCGGAGGTGCGGATTCGCTTGCGGCGGCTGAAGCGCCGCCGCGTTAACGCGCTCGGTCGTGGCGCCGGAGTGCGAAGTAGATCGTCAGTTTCAGCCCCGCGGCGCCATCGATACGCCCGGACAGTTCCGGGGTGTTTCGAGAAGGGTGGTGTGCCGTGCGATCCACTGCTCCGCGATCTGGCACTGGACCGCCATCCGAGGCCTTGGCCATTACTCAGGATGTGGCGAATGCCGGATGGGATGTGATTCGTACGAATGTTGGCTGGATGAGTAGATGTGCCGGGAACCCGTTCAGCGGCGTTCGACCGCGAGCGAGTTGCCGGCGAATGCTTCGGTGCATCGGCAGGTCGCACGCGCGCCCTCGATGACGACCTTCAGGTTGCCAGGGGCGAATGGATCGGCCAGCTTCGGTGGCGGCTCCCCGGCGAGGAACGTCGTCGCGAGCCGCAACAGTCGCAGCCGCGCGAGCGCGCGGCGGTGCACGAGCTCGCGGCCGCGGATCGAGTCGAGCGCGTGGCCGTAGATCCAGCCGGTGGCGGTGCCTGGTCGGGCGTCGAACGCTTGCCACTGATCAAGGCGTTCACTGGTGTCCTTGGCCGGTGGTTCGAGCAGCGCGGCGCGCTCGGCCAGCGCGGCCAGCCCCGCGATTTCTGCTGCTTCGGCGTCGAAGCCGTGACGCCAGGCGTAGAACTCGAGACCTAGCGGTTCGCCGCCGACTACGAGAGAGCCGTTGAGCAGGCCGGGTGCCCACCAGGCGATCGGTGCGCGGGGGTCGGGCGGCGGCGCAAACAGCTCGTCGAGGGTCGCGAGTGTACGGGACAGCCGGCCGAGCCAGGGTGGTGGCAGGCGTTCGAGTTCGCCCTGGTCGAGGCGCATGAGCAGCGCGTCGAGCTGGCGAAGCACGAAGGAGTTGGCCTGGAGCGGGGCCACGTCGATGCAGAACGTGACACCGTCGAGCCACAGCTCGATTGCGGCTTCGACGTTGGTGCCCGCGGTGAGTCGCGCGTCGACCTCGAGCAGCAGGGCCCGGGTCAGACCGTACCGCAGAGCCCAACTCGAGTTGTCCGGCGGCTCGAGGACGACGCCGTGCGCGCCCTGCTGCAGCAGGAACGCCGGCGCGAACTCGGCGCGCAGCGCGGCCGCCGCAGCCGCGGAGATCGTCTTCTTCGACTGCAGCAGGCGGCGGGTCGACGCGTCCCACGAATAGCCGCTGAGCCGCTCGTCGATGTGCGTGGCGGCCGCTTCGTAGCGCGCCAACGCGTCCTCTGCAGTTGTGGCGCCATGGACGGCGGCGTCGCGGCGGTAGGACGGCGGGCGGGTTTCGTAGCGGGCGAGCCACTCGGCGAGGAGTGCGCGCGAACCGGCGTTCGTGGCGGAGATCGCGGTCAGCGACGCGGCGAGCATGAGGCCTAGCACGACCAGTGTCGCGAGCAGCCAGGGCCAGATCCGTCGGCTGCCGGTCATGGGGCCGGCGATTCCCGCGGCGGCTCCGTGGCGGTTGCGCACCAGGTCTCGAGCTGTTCGACGATGCGGGCGATCACCTGGGTGCGGCGGTTCGGTGGCTCGTTGAGCAGTTCGTGGTAGCAGTCGCCGTATTCGATGCTCGACGACTCGAGGTCGTTTCGCTGGATGAACTCGCGGGTCCGGTCCGCGTCGACGACACGGTCGTCGCCGGCGAACTGCAGGAGCATCGGGGGCAGGTGTTCGAGTCGCGCCGCGTGCACGCGGGCGATCGCACGGGTCGACGCGAAGAACCAGCGCGGGGTCGTCGTGCGGAACACGAGATCGTCCGTGCCGTAGAGTCGCTGGAGTTCTTCGTCGCGGCAGACCTTCGCGGGGTCGAGTCCCGAGGGCAGCGGGCACGTCGGCCAGACGACGTCGAGAAGCTTCGCGAACGCGCGCGTGATGCCGCGAACACGGCGACCGACGCCGAGGAACGGAGACGACAGCAACAGGCCGTCGATCCGTGGTGTGTCGCCCGTCGCGAGCAGGTCGAGCACGACGAGGCCGCCCATCGAATGACCGAAGAGGAAGACCGGCGCTCCGGCTGCTCGTTCGCGCGCGGCGGAGAGGATGGTGCGGACGTCGGTGTGGTAGTCGGTGAAGTGGCGGACGTGGCCGCGCCGCCCCGGTGAACGGCCGTGGCCGCGCAGGTCGCCCGCCAGCGTCCCGAAGCCGTGGGGGCGCAACGCGGCGGACAGGTGTCGATACCGCCCGCCGTGTTCGGCGTAACCGTGGACGATGGCAACGACGGCACGGGTGCCAGGGAACGTTGCGTCGTGCAGATGCAGGTCGACCGGGGCCGCGGGGGGCTGGCTGGTGCTCATGGCCGGAGAGGATGAGGGCTGGCAGATCGGTGCGGCGGGGTTGCGCCGCAGGCGCTGTGGTAGACTCTGCGCCGCCTGTGATCACGATCCCACGAGTCTTTTCGATGTTCTCCGGTCTGCTCGCGGCGGCAGTTCTCGGCACCGCCGCTGCGGCCCAGGACCGAATGGGGACCCGCGCACTCGAAGCCATCATCGCGCGCAGTCCGCAGGTGCGGGCGCACGTGCTGCACGTGAAGCTGCGTGAGGGTTCCGGTGTCGAGCTGGTCGAAGGGCGCCTACGTTCTCGAGCCGGCGTGGCGCTCGAGCCGTTGCAGGCTGTGCTCGATGGCGCGTTGCTCGAGCCGTCGCGGTCGGTGACGTCGGTCTTCAGCCTGCCGTGGCACGAACTCGACCGGCTGCATCGCGTCGCCTGCGAGAACCTGCCCGCGAACAACCGCCCCGGCCACCTCGGGCTCTGGTATCGCATCGAACTGCCGACGGCGACCGCGGCCAGCGTGCTCGCGGCGCAGCTCTGGGAACTCGAACTCGTCGAGCACGTCACGCGCGAAGCCATCGGCACGGTTGCGAGCGCGCGTCCGCTCGCCGCGTTGCCACCGCTGCCGCTGCCGCTGCCGCTGCCGCAGGACATTCCGCCGCCGACGCCGGACTTCCGTTCGCTGCAGCAGACCCACGAGCCGTCGCCGCTCGGCCATGGCACCTGGCGGGCGCAGGGTGTCCTCGGCGCGCGCGGTCGGGGCGTACGTTTTCTCATGGTCGAGTCGGAATGGAACTACGGCCACGAGGACGTGAGTGGGCTCGTCCAGGGGAACGTCATCGGCCCCGTTCCGGGCTCGAGTTCGTCCGAGGCCAATCACGGCACGGCCGGTGCGTCGATGATCCTCGCCGACCGCAACGAGTACGGCATCACGGGAATCGCGGACGAGTCCGAGCCGCGCTTCCTGTCGCAGCTCACCAACGGCGGGGTACCAAACACGCTGTTGCTCGCGGGTGCGAACGCCCAGTCGGGTGACGTCGTGATGCTGGTGATGATGTTCTTGCTGGCGCAGAACGGGCTGCAGGACTGGGTGCCGTTCGAGCTGCTGCAGCCGGTGTTCGATGCGACTCTGACGCTCACGGGCAACGGGGTGATCACGGTGGTGTCCGCGGGCAACGGCGACAACAACCTCGACGATCCGCGGTTCTTCCGGCGGTTCGACCGCACGTTCCGGGACTCGGGTGCGATCATGGTGACGTCGACCGAAGCCGTCGCGCTCGACAAGGCGCCGTTCAGCAACTACGGCTCGCGCATCGACGCCAACAGTTGGGGGGACGATGTCATGGCGTGCGGGATCGGCACGCTGTTCTTCCCGAACAACGACCGGCGCCAGACCTACACGGCCGACTACACCGGCACGAGCTCCGCGGTGCCGTCGATCGCCGGCATGGTGCTCGCCATGCAGGGGGCGGCCGCACGGCAATTGGGGCAGCGGCTGACGCTGAGCCAGATCCGCCAGATGCTCTGGACCCACGGTCCGCAATCACCCGATCACATCGGCCGGCGGCCCGACTTGCCCGCGATCCTCACGACGCTCGGCATCGCCGACGGGCTGGCATTGAGCCACCCCGACGTCGCGATCGGGGGCAGTGAGACGGTGACCGTGACCGGGCCGGCCGGCGCGGGTGCGTTCCTGTTCGCGGCGTTCGACACGGGGAGCACGAACCTCGGCTTCAATCGTGACATCCATCTGGCGCTGGGGGCGACCCTCACGGTCGGGTTCGTGCCGATGCCACTCGGTACCGCCGGCTTCTCGATCGCAATTCCGAATGATCCGGGGTTCGTCGGGCTCAGTCTCTACCTCCAGGCCGGGGTCCTTCAGGGCGGCAGCTGGCACGTCACGAACAGCGGCCAGCTGTCGATCTGGTAGGGCCGCCAGCACGGGCGATGAGCGCGTCGGCGGCCCGCGGGCGGGCCCGGTGGCAACCCTCAGGGGTGTGATGGGCGACTCCGAGCTCGTTGCGAGCCCCGGGGGCGACCGGCAGAACGCGCGTTGATCGGGCGAAACGGCCGTTGGGGATCGAAATCGCGGTGAATTGGCGCCAGTCGTCGGTCGCGCGCGCCGATGAAGCCAGGAGCCACCGGTTTTTTTCCAACGCGCACGCCATGTCACGCTCTACGCTGCTGATCGACGATCCGCCTCTGACGAGTCCCCCCAAGACGACTGCTGTCCTACCCGCTGAAATGACGAACGAGACCGCTCCGAAGACCGCGAGGCTGAGCCTCGGCGACCAGGAAATCGAACTGCCCGTGATGGTTGGCGCCGAAGGCGAAATGGCCATCGACATCCGCAAGCTGCGCGCGCAGACGGGTGCCGTAACGTTCGATCCGGGTCTCGGCAATACTGGCGCCTGCACGAGCAACATCACGTTCCTCGACGGTGAGAAAGGGATCCTGCGTCACGCGGGTTATCCGATCGAAGAACTCGCGAACCAGAGCTCGTTCCTCGAAGTGATGTGGCTGCTGCTCCATCAGGAGCTGCCGTTGAAGACGGAGCTCGACAGCTTCACGCACGACATCACCCACCACACGATGATGCACGAGGACCTGAAGCGACTCTTCGCGAGTCTGCCGAAGGCCGGGCATCCGATGGCGGTCTGTGCAGCTGCGGTGGGGGCGCTGTCGACCTTTTACCAGAAGGAAGGGCCGAAGACGCCGGAGCAGAATTGGATCGACGCGATCCGGCTGCTCGCCAAGATGCCGACGATCGCGGCCTACTGCTACAAGCACAGCATCGGCCAGCCGCTGATGTATCCGCGCAACGATCTGAGTTACGCGGCCAACCTGCTCTACATGATGTTCGGCACGCCCTGTGAGGCGTACGAGCCCAACCCCGTGACGGCGCGCGCGCTCGATCTGCTGCTGATCCTGCATGCGGATCACGAGCAGAATTGTTCGACCAGCACGGTGCGCACGGTCGGTAGCTCGGGGGCCAACCTGTTCTCGAGCGTGTCGGCGGGTATCTCGGCCCTCTGGGGCCCGCTGCATGGCGGCGCCAACCAGGCCGTGATCGAGATGCTCATGTCGATTCGTGACGGTGAGCGTTCGGCGCGCGAGTTCATGGAGCTCGCCAAGCAGAAGGACAGCGGCGTCCGCCTCATGGGTTTCGGGCACCGCGTCTACAAGAACTACGACCCGCGCGCGAAGATCCTCAAGTCGGCGTGCGACGATGTGCTCGGCCAGCTCGGCAAGCGCGATCCGCTGCTCGATATCGCGCAGGAACTCGAGCAGATCGCGCTCGAGGACAGCTACTTCGTGGAGCGCAAGCTCTACCCCAACGTCGACTTCTACTCGGGCATCATCTACAAGGCGCTCGGGATCCCGACGGACATGTTCACCGTGTTCTTTGCGATCGGTCGCATGCCGGGTTGGATCTCGCAGTGGCTCGAGTTCCAGGCCGATCCGGACAAGCGGATCACGCGCCCGCGCCAGATCTACACGGGTGCGACGCCGCGCTCGTATCAGAAGGTCGAGGGGCGCTGACTCGCGAGCGGCGCGCTGACCAGCCAAGGCCCTGGCCGCAGGCTCGGGAGCGCGCTGGTCGTCAATCGCGTCGCAGCGGGACGAGGAGCGCGCGCGTCGGTGGCTGCGCGGCGACGACTTCGAACTCGAGCGTGCCGCGCAGATTCGACGCGGTCGAGGCGGTGAGCGTGAAGCGGCCGATGGGCAGCGCCGCCAGCAGAAGGCCCGTCGTGAGACGGGCAACCACGAGGCGTCGCTGTTCGTCGCGGACCTCGACGTAGATCTCCTCCGCGTGATCTGCGGTCGGCGGCGTCGGGAACGCGAAGCGTCGCATCAGGCGGGCGGAGTCGTCATCGGCCGTCGGCTGGCCAGTGCGGCAGCGCAGGTCACCCAGATCGAGGGTGTCGCCGCTCGCGACGGAGTACGGGCCGAAGCGACGCAGGAACCGTTGTTCGACGGTGACCGAGTAGCGTCCCGCCGGCACGGGCCCGACCTCGAACTCGCCGGTCTCGGGGTCCGGGGCGATGGCGACCTTCCAGGCGCGGCCCGGCAGTTCCGCCCGCAGGGAGACGGTCGCGTCGGCGGCGCCGAGTATGCGGCCCCTGACCCAGGCCGGAGCCGCTGTGGTGGCCGGGATTCGGATGCGGACGTCCCGGACGCCCGCGACCAGACCGCGCTTGCTGGCAACCGGAACGCCGTAGAGCCCGGAGCTGCCCCGCTGCGGCTCGTGCTCGTAGACGAGCAGCGTCGTGGGATGTCTCGCGTCGCGTTCGTGCACTTCGAAATCGAACCTGCCGGCGTCGTCGAGCTGGTGGGTGACCAGTCCGCCGAGTCGGGTTGCGCTGATCCAGCCGCCGGCGAATGGCTGGCCACTGGCCGTGAGCACCTGCCCGGAGATGCGCAGGCCGTCGCGGTCGAACACCGGGTTCCAGGTCGTCGAAGTGCCCGGGTCACAGTCGCGGATCGTGGTGGCGAACGCGCCGCTGTTGTAGTGCACGGCCTGCAGCGCAACGCGCCCCGGCGTGAGGTCGGTGAGCCGGAAGGTGCCGTCGCCAGCGGTCGTCGTGCTCTTACGGGGCCGGCCGGCCGCGCCGGGCGCGAACACCAGCGCCGCCTCGACCGGTTGGCCCGCAGCGTCGCGCAATACGCCCGTTACGGTGGCCGCTGCTGGCAGGGTGATCGTCACGGCAGTGGTCGTCCCCGCCGCCAGCGTCGCGAGCTGGCCCGTGGAGCCGTGGCCGGGGGCCCATGCCGAGAGCCAGGCCTTGCCCGGCTGGAGAGCGGAGCAGGCGAACCGACCGTCTTCGTCGGCTCGGATCGTCATCGGGCGGGCGATCGGTGTGGCGGTCGCAGCCGGTGTTACGACCCACCGGTCCATCGGGTGACCGATTCGTATGGTTGCGCCGGGCGCGGGCTGGCCGGTGGCATCGAGCACGCGTCCCGTCACTTCCGCGCCGGCCGTCGTCAGCCGGAGGACGACCTCGGCGGAATGGACCGTGGGGTCACGCCCGACCGCGGCACCGACCGGGGCGTAATCCGCGCGGCGGGCGACCAACGTGGTGTAGGGCGCAACCGCGACCTCGAACCGACCGCCAGCGTTCGTGCGCGCAACGACGGGGCTCGCGGCGCCGAGATGCTCGCGGCACGCGTGGATGTCGACACCGGCCAGCGGTCGATCGGTGTGATCGAGAACGAGTCCGCGCACGACGGCGCTGCGGGGTTCCGCCGCGAGTGACAGGTCCGCGGATTCTCCGGCATCGACGCGGACCACATCACTCACGCCCACGGCGCGGACGATCCAGCCGCCCGGTCGCAGGCGGTCGAACAGGCGCTCGCCGCGCGCGTCGGTTCGGCCATGGCGCAGCGCCGACTCGGGTGCCGGTGTGCCCGCGGCGATGTGATACCACGTGCCCCGATTCCCGCTCGTGACGTGGCGAAAGACCCGTCCGGATTCCGGCACGGGTTCGAGTTCCACAGGAGCATTCGGCAGTGGTCGGCCGTTCTTCTCGACGAACACGCGGATACCGCCGGTCGTCGCGACCTCTGCACGGGCGGACCCAGGGGCGGGTCGTGGGATCGTGATCGGCCGCACGACGGACGCCTCGGCCGTGGCGTCGGGTGCGATGTTGCGCAACGCAGCTGGCTGAGTGGGGGACGGCTCTGCCGGCGTGCCGCCGAACCCGAGCCATGCCGCGGCCGCGAGTACGGCAACGGCGGCGCCGAGGCCGACGCCCCACGATCCACCACCGTGCGGGGTGAGCTCGCGATGGAACGCCTGTTCCGCGAGGGTGGCTCGTTCCACGATCGTCTGCCGCACGGCCGCGAGTCCGCGTTCGGTCGCCAGGTTGATCGCCAGCATTCCGGCGACGCCCGCCGGTAGCAGCTTGCGCAGCATCTCCACGCCACGGGTGAGCTGGGCGCGCACGGTACTCGGTTTGCGATCGAGTGCGACGGCGATGTCGGCCGGGCTCAGGCCGTTGCGCAGGCGCAGCAGCACCACCGTTCGGTACGGTTGGGCCAGGCCGGAGATCGCGCGTTCGATATGGTCCAGGACCTCGTGCGACTCGAGCTCCGTAGTCGGGTCGTCGTCACCTGGCAGTCGCAGTCGAGCGGGGTCGGGTGTGCGGGTGGCGCGATGCACCGATTGCCGCAGTCGGTTGGAGAGGATGCCGAGCAGCCACGGCAGCAGTGGGCGGTTCGGGTCCCAGCGCTCCGGGTGTTCGAGTGCGATCAGGAACGTGTCCTGCACCGCATCCTCGGCCGCGGCCGTGCTGCTGCTCGTGTGCAGCGCCACCGCGAGCAGCCGGGAGGCCACCTGGTCGTAGACCCCGGCCAGGGCTTGTGGATCCCGGGTCCGGCGGTAGGCCAGGAACAGGTCTTCGGGGGATCGCGGCAGCTGGTCCATCGTGGGGCGCGGGCTGCTCCCGGCGGGATTGCAACCAAGGGAGTTGCTGCGAGCAGCCCGGTCGCTGCAAGAATATCGGAGAATCTGCAATCGGGCGTGCACGCCCCGGTTGCGCGAGGGGCAGGTCGGGGTTTTCCGCAGCGTTCTTCGAGTGCGGTGGAACTCGGGTCGGGGCCGTGGCCCTTCGATGTCCGTGACCGAACCCCGCGCATTTCGCCGAAAGTTCCGCATCGTGGCGTTCCTCGTCGCCTTGCCGCTGCTCATCCTGCTGGCGTTCACGCTGCTCGCGATCGTCGCCTGCACGGCCGAGGCCAGTGAGGCGCCGCCACTGGCCATCGTCGTCGTGCTCGCGGCCGGTCCTGACGCTTCGGGTGTCGGCGCCGCGGGTACCGCCACGGCGGACTACGGGATTCGAGAGCTCGCGCAGTCGTGCCAGGAGCGCGGTTGGGTGACGGCGATTGCCGGCCGATGTGCGGCCCCGGGGTCGGACGACCTCGGGTTTGCGGCGCACTGCGTGTTCCGCTCCGGCGCGAACCGTGAGTGGGGACCGGCGATCCGTCACGATGGCAAGCGTGTCACCTTGCCCGATGACGTGCGCGCGGAAGTGGTGTTCAGCGACTTCCTGGTCGAACAGGCTCGACGCGCGCGGGCTGAGCGCCCCGCACTGCTGTGTTACCGCCCGCTCGCGGCCGCCGTCGAGCGGAGCGGACTCGAGGGGGTGGTGCGGCGGCTGGTGACCGCCTTCGACGAGGACCGCCGATTCGACGGTTCGGTCGTGGTCCTGGGATTCGACCGGGATTCGACGGCGCCCGTTCGCCAAGGATCCGGCTCGATGTCCCTGGTGGCGGGGGGCGTCGATGACGGAGTCGTGATCGTTGCACGGCGGTTGGCAACGGTGGCGGCGATCCCGACTCTGGTCCACGAAGCGGCGCGGCTGCATCGGCGGCGATCCGGCCGCTCACTGTTCGAACAGCTCGGGCAAGCCGAACTCCCGCCGGAGCGTCGCGTCCGGCGCTGACGTCGGCCGGGTTCGCGTTCCGCCGGTTCGATGGGAACTCATTGCGGACGGCCGAACTTCCGGAGCTCCGATCGAGCGACCGCTGACATTTTTTGTAGCGCTGCTCGGGGCCGTTGGAACTCCCGGCATGAACCTCCGCCTTGCTGTCACCCTCCCCGTGATCGCCGCGAGCGCGATTGCTCAAACCACCGTCTATCCCAATACGGCGCCGCGTGCGACGGCCGCGGTGATCGCCGGCAGCGATGCCGGGGCTCCGAGCCTGCGGTACTGGAGCGGCTGCGCCACCGACGACACGCGACTGTTCGTCTTCGGTGGCCGCGGCGTGACGTCGGCCGGTAACGCCACGTCGACGTACTACAACGGACTCGACGCGTACGACCCGGGGACCAACACCTGGACCAACCTCTCGGCGGAGGGTGCTCCGACCGCGCCGTCGAACCGTTTTCGCGTGGCGATGACTTTCGATCCGACCGCGAATCGGATCGTGATCTTCGGCGGTCGGGCGAGTGCGACGGGCGCGGTGTTCAGCGATGGCTACGCGTTCGACCTCGGCAGCAACACCTGGAGTTCGATCCCGAACCCGACCCCGGGCACGACGGGGCCGAGTGCTCGTTTCGATTCCAAGATGGCGTTCGACGGGAGCACTGGCCTGCTCATGCTGTTCGGCGGCCAGGGCTCGGGTGGGACGACGAACCGCTTCGGTGACACCTGGTTGCTGGCCGGGAACAGCTGGATTCCGACCACGCCGGCGTCGAATCCGTCGGCGCGCGCGATCCACGCGATGGCGGCGCGTTCGGCGCCCTACTTCGACGTCGTGATGTTCGGTGGCCGCGACACCGCGAATGCGCGGCTCGACGACACCTGGCGTTGGGACGGCGGCGCGATGAACTGGGTGCCGGTCACCCCGGCGAACGCGACCGTGCCCGTCACGTTTGCCGGCGGCAACGAGGCGGTCTACGACTCCGTTCGTCAGGTCGTCTCGATCATCGGTGGTACGGGCACCGGCAACACGCCGTCGAACACGACCGGCGCCGGCTCGTGGACCAGCGAGTACGACTGCGTGACCAACGTGTGGCGCGCTTTCGGCAACAGCCTGACCTCTCAGTCGGCAGACGACCCGCTACTCGGTCGCCAGCAGCGGTTCCCCGTCGCGTTCGTCGGCGGCAAGACCTACTTCTGGGGCGGGCAGAATCCGGCGACGCTCGGGGACAGCAACCTGGCGTTCGTCAAGGAGTACCAGGCCGCGCCGCTCGCGACCTCGACGCCGTTCGGCAGTGGTTGCAACGGCTCGGCCGGCGCGATGGCGCTCATGGCCGACAACGACCCCTGGTCGGGCCGCAGCTGGAGCCTGACCGGTAGTGGCTTTCCGGCCAGTTCGGTCGGTGCGATGGCGATCGGCCTGCTGACGCAGTCCATCGCGATCTCATCGCTGCACCCGGCCGGTGGTGCCGGCTGCAACGTGCTCGTGTCGCAGGACGCGAGTCTGCTCGTGTTGCCGAGCGGTGGTCAGGCGAGCGCGTCGCTGACGATTCCGTACACGCCAGCGTTTGCGGGGCTCGATCTGCATACCCAGATGTACGGCATCGAACTCGGCGGCAGCGGCCAGATCACGCTGATCACGAGCACGAACGCCGTGACCGGTTCGATCGGCGCGCTCTAGCGCTTCCCCTGCCCGTTCCCCTTCCTACATCCCTCCCTGCTTCGACACCCATGAAGATCAAGTTCTCTGTCGTTCTCACGGCGCTGAGCGCGAGTGCTCTCGCTCAGACGACCGTCTACTCCAACGCCGCGCCGCGCGCGACCGCTACGGTCATCGCCGGCAGCAACGCTGGCGCCCCGAGCCTGCGCTACTGGGGTGGCAGCGCCTCCGATGGTACGCGAATGTTCGTGTTCGGCGGCCGCTCCGTCAGCTCGGCTGGCACCGCCGGGTCGGTCTACTACAACGGTCTGGATACCTACGATCCGGGCACGAACACGTGGACCAACCTGTCGCTCGACGGGGCCGCGGCTGCGCCGTCCAACCGGTTCCGTATGGGGATGGCGTTCGATCCGAACAACAACCGCATCGTAGTCTTCGGTGGTCGTGCGAGCGCGACGGGCACGGTCTTCAGCGATTGCCACGCGTTCGACCTCGGTTCGAACACGTGGAGTTCGATCGCCAACCCGACGCCGGGCACGACCGGGCCGACCGCTCGGTTCGACACCAAGATGGCGTTCGACGCGAGCTCGGGCACGATCGTCCTGTTCGGCGGCCAGGGCCCGAGCGGTTCGACCAACCGCTTCGGAGACACCTGGGTGCTGACCGGCACGACGTGGGCAGCGGCGACGCCGGCCGTGAGTCCGTCGGCGCGCGCGATCCACGCGATGACCGCGCGTTCGGCGCCGTACGGCGACGTGGTCGTGATCTCGGGTCGTGACGCGGCCAACGCGCGCCTCGACGACACCTGGCGCTGGGACAGCACCGCCGGGAACTGGGTGCAGATCAACCCGATCGGCTCGACGGTGCCGGTCACGTTCGGCGGCGGCAACGAGGCGGTCTACGATGCCGCTCGCCAAGTCGTCACCATCCTGCTCGGTCCGGGTACCGGCACCGCGCCGTCGAACACGACGGGCGCTGGCGGTTGGACCAGCGAGTACGACTGTGTGACCAACGAGTGGCGCGCGTTCGGCAACAACCTGACGAGTCAGACGTCGGACGATCCGCTGCTCGGCCGCCAGCAGCGCTTCTACGCCGCCTACGTCGCCGGCAAGACGTACTTCTGGTGCGGTCAGAACGCACCGTCGGTGGGCGATGCGAACCTGCCGTTCGTCAAGGAGTACCAGGCCAGTCCGTTGTCCGTCGCGCCGGTGCTCGGTGCTGGTTGCACGGGCTCCGGTGGAGCCATGACCCTGGTGGCGAATGACGCGCCGTGGACCGGCCGGACCTGGACCCTGACCGGCACCGGTTTCGCGGCGACCGGACTCGGCGCGATCCTGATCGGTCTCGGTACCCAGTCGACGCCGCTCAACACGCTGCACCCGGCGGGTGGCGCGGGCTGCAACGTGCTCGTCACGACCGACGCGACGGCGCTGCTGTTTCCGGCTGCGGGGCAGGCGTCCTACTCGCTCACGCTGCCGTACGATCCGGCGTTCGCGGGCCTGCCGTTGAACGGGCAGATGATCGGCGTCGAACTCGATGTGTCGAGCAACATCACGCTGATCACCAGCACGAACGGCATCGGCGGCGTCGTCGGCGCGCTGTAGCATGCAAAACGCCGCGCGCCCCCGGGTGGGGCGCCGGCTCCCGAAGCACCGTGAAGCAGTACCTCCTCGCGTTCCTGTTCGCCGCCACGGTGGCTGCCCAGTCGGACAACGTGCTGCTCATCGTCGCCGATGACATCGGCGTGGACTACGTCGGCGCCTACGGCGAGGGCACCAACCCGCCGCCGACGCCCAACATCGACAGCCTCGCGCAAAACGGCGTGCTGTTCCGCAATGCCTGGGCGAACCCGAGTTGTTCGCCGACGCGGGCGTCGATCCTGACGGGGCGCTATCCGTTCCGTACGCTGGTGGGGCGCTGGATCGGCCATTGGCAGAACCCGCAGAACGTGGGCCTGCTGCAGGCCGCCGAGAAGACGTTGCCCGAGCGGCTGGATGCGGTCGCGAGTGGCTATGCGCATGCGATGGTCGGCAAGTGGCACCTGCACGACTCGTTCCAGTCGATCGACGTGCCGCGCACGATCGGCGGCTTCTCGCACTTCGCGGGTTCGCTCGAGGGCCAGATCGGCAGCTACACCAACTGGACGCGGGTCGAGAACGCGGTCTCGGCTCCGTCGACGAACTACTGCACGATCCAGAATACGGACGACGCGCTGACCTGGATCCAGGCGCAGACCGGACCCTGGGTCTGCGTGCTGACCTACCAGGCACCGCACGTTCCTTACCATGCGCCCCCGGCCAATCTGCACACGCAGAACCTCAGCGGCCTGTCGCCGCAGTCGAATCACACGCCCGCGAACATCCCGTTCTATCGCGCGATGGTCGAGTCGCTCGACACCGAGATGGGGCGGTTGTTTCAGACGCTCGGCCCGGCCGTCATGGCGTCGACGAACGTGATCTTCGTCGGCGACAACGGCACCGTGCAGCGGCAGTCGGTCGCGCCGTTCGACGGCACGCGTGCCAAGGGCACACCCTATGAGGGCGGCATCAACGTGCCGCTCATCGTGTCGGGGCCCAGCGTGCAGCAGCCCGGCCGCGAGGTCACGGCGTTGGCCTGTGCGGTGGATCTGTTCTCGACCGTGCTCGATCTCACGAACGCCGGTCACGCGGTGGCGCCGTTCGAGGTCATCGACAGTCGGAGCCTGGTGCCCTATCTCACGGATCCCGCGCAGGTGCCACTGCGACAGTTCGCGTTCACCGAGCAGTTCGTCGGCACGGCCTGGCCGGCACCGAACAACAACGGTCACGCGACGATCCGTGACGCGCGGTACAAGCTGATCCATCGCTACTCGGGCAGCGATGAGCTGTTCGACCTGCAGGTCGATCCGTGGGAGAACAACAATCTCGTCAACAGCTCCAATCCGCAGGTGCAGCAGGCGCGGGCGGCGCTCTTGGCCGAGATCAACCGACTGCGGAGCACCGGCGGCACGGCGTCGAATCTCGTCGTGTTCGGCACGAGCACGTGTCCGGGCTGGAACGGGCCGCCCGCGATCGCGGCGACAGGTAGTGCGTCGCCCGGTGGCGCGGTGAGCATCACGCTCGCGGGGGGCGGCCGGTTCTTCTTCGGCGGCTCCGCGTTCTGTCTGCTCGGGTTCTCGTGGACGACCTGGGCGGGCCAGGCCTTGCCCGTCAGCCTCGCGCCCTACGGCGGGCCGGCGAACTGCCGGCTATCGTCCTCGCCGGAGTTCGTGGCGTGGCGCCAGACCGACCTGCTGGGCCAGGCGACGTTCACGCTGAACATCCCGAACACGACGGCCTATGTCGGCACCGAGGTCTTCGGTGCCTGGCTGTCCGTCGATCCGGGAGCGAACGCGCTCGACCTCGTGCCGTCGAACTCGGTGTTGATCCGATTCGAGCCCTGAGCCGCACGGCCGCTCGGTGGGTGGTCAGCGCACGCTCAGTGCACGACACCGAGTGCGGGCAGGCTCGCGACCAGTCCCGTGGTCGAATCCCAGGTCACGCCCTGCCACATCAGCTGCAGCCCGAGGAACCCCGAGTTGCCCGGGACGAACTGCTGCGCGGTCACCGGGGCGTTCCCGACCGCGGCGAAGAGCCAGACGTTCGGATCGAGCCAGAGCGGCGCGGCAATGCCCGGGATGTGGATCGGTGTGCCCGGCAACCCGAGGGCGACGATCGCGAGATGTCCGACCGGATCCTGGACCGTCGCGACGATCGTGCCACCGAGTGTCGCGGGCGAGATCGACAGCTCGGGCAGGTCCGTCATCGTGGTTTGCACCGTGGCGGCGGCGATCGGGAAACTGCCGACCTGAAACACGGCGGCCGGGTCGAGGTCGGCCTCGCCCGTGCCCGTGATTGCGGGCCCCGTGTAGGTCGAGAACGGGAAGGTGAGGCCACTCTCGTACGTGCCCGACACGATGCGAAGGTCCGAGCGGTGCAGCGTGATTGCCGGTGCCGTGTTGCTGGCCGAGACCGCCGACGCGAATCGGATCGTCGAGTTCTGCAGTTCTGCGCGGCTGTCGTCGAGTTCGATGCCGGGTGCCGCGGGGACCGTGATCGTACCGAGCGGGTAGCTGACCGAATACGAGTAACGGTTGGCCACCGTGAGCCGCCGGGCGACGAGCGTGGAGGCCCGGCTGGTCACGCGGTGAAACAGGCAATCGTCGAGCAGAACCTGGCTGCACGACTGCAGTCGCAGCAGTCCGCCCAACGGATGGCTGTTGGGCGGGTGGACCTGCTCGAGGGTGATGTCCTCGAGCACGATCCGACCCGCGTTGCCGGTGGCGAAGACCGATCCTGCGGCCAGCGTCAGGCCGCGCAGGACCACCGATTGGTGCACCGCGAGATTGTAGATCTGAACTGCACCGAACCCGTTGGAACTCGGGAGGGTCGCGTTGTCGGCGAGGATCGTGATCCCCATGCCGTCGATCGTGAAGTCGAGGTAGTTGCCGGGGCGCACGACCAGCGTCGAACCGTCCGGCACCGCAGCGATGGCGGTCGCGATCTCGAGGAAGTTCGTACCCGGACCGTTCGCGGCATCGACAACGTAGGTCTGGGCTGACAGTTGCAGGCCGGTCAGGGTGAGGATCGAGAGCAGGCGTGTTGGCACGGGGGGGCGGTTCATCACGTGCGGTTCGCGACAACGGAGCGTTCGAAGGTCGCCACCGTGTTCGCTCGTACTTCGGTGCTCAGGGCGTGACGATCGCGCTCGCGGTCGTCACCCGAATACCACTGGTGCCGAGGCTGAAACCCTGGAGCCAGATACCGGTCCCTGCGGGCACCGTTGTCGGTAGTTGACTCGTCCACGTCGCACGCCCGGTCGGCGAGGTCACGAGGCCGAGCAGGGAGAAGGAGAGTTGATGGTCGAGGTAGACCCAGCCGCCATAATCGAACGTGGGGGCCGGAGCCGGAAAGCCCGCACGGAGGATCGTGAACCCGCCGGGCTCGCCCTCCACGGACACATCGAGTCGGTGGGTCGAGTCGATGCCGGCGCCGAGCGCCGGAACGAAATCGTGGGTCACGGTCGCGTTCGTCACGACCCCGACCGTGGCGTTCGCGCCGACGACCACGTGGTTCGGTCCGCACGAGCCGTAGCCGACGACGGCAGCGGCCAGGAAGCCCGGATTCAGTTGCGAGGTGCCGGCCACCCGTAACTCGCTGCCGCATAGTCCGACCGCCGGGCCGCCGGATCCGATCGTTGCCGGGTAGCCGGTCACCGTCGTATCGATCAGCACGACCTCGCTGTCGTATGGTTGCAACGGCGGCGCGATGCTGCTGGCAGTGATGTGACAGCGATGCATGGTGACCAGGCGATTACGCGCGAGGTTCATCACGCCCGCGCTGCCGTACATCGAATGCAGCGAGCAGTCGGTCAGGGTGACGAGGTCGCAGTCCGTGATCTGGATCTGGTTGGCGCTCGGGAACCCGAACTGCACGGCGTCGCGGTCGATGTTGTGGAGGTGCACCGTCCCGGCGTTGGAGAACAACAGCAGGTGGCACTGACCCGTGGTGGAGCCGCCGCTGACGAACGGCGCGAGGCGCAGGTCGCGTAGTACGACGTGCTGCCCAGCGGGTACGCCCTGGATCCGGAGCGCACCGACGAACCCGGGTTGGCCGCCGATCCCCAGGATCGTGAGGCCGTGATCGATCGTCGCGCCGGAGTAGGGCGCGACGGTCGGGTCGACCCAGCGCACGAGCAGGACGTCGCCGTTGCTCGATGCGGCCACGGCGGCGTCGAGGCCGGTGAAGTGCGTGCCCGGTCGGTTCAGGGAATCGACGATCCAGGTCGCCTGCGCGACTCCGAGGGTCGTCGACAACAAGGTCGCTAGGGCTGCGAGAGACGATCGTGTCGGCATCATGACGAACTCGGAGAGCGAGGGGCGACATCCCGGACGGGCTCGTTCCGGTCGGTTGCCAGGGGGCCTCAGCATAGCAACTTCGGTGCCGTCCGGTGTGGATGGACGACTCACGGGCGCGGCGGAAGCTGCGGGCGATTCGATGGCGTTGGGCCGGCGGGACCCCGTCGCTGCATGTCCGGGTGCCGTCGGCCGCGATGGCAAACTCCGGTCGGACGAGCGCGCCGTGCGGCACCTCGCAGAGGACTGCAGTTCAGCGTTGGGTGTTGGCCTTCGGCCGCCAGGTCTTCTCCTGCTCGACGACCTGCGGGATCATCTGGCGTAGCGCCTCAGCGCGCGCGAGCGGATCGGGGTGCGTGCTCATCCACTCGGGCGTGCCGCCGGCGCCGAGCTTTGCCATGCGTTCCCAGAGCTTCGGCGCCTCGTTCGGGTCGTAGCCGGCGCGAACCGCGAAGCGCAGGCCGAGTTCGTCGGCCTCGCTCTCGTGGTCGCGGGAGTACGGCAGTAGGACGCCGTACTGGGCGCCGGCGCCAATGACACCCATGACGAGTCCGCGCGTGCCCTCCTCCATCTCCGCCACGCCGAGTCCGGCGTCGATCGCCGCCGACGCGACGTTGGTCAGCAGGCCCTGCGTCATGCGCTTGCCACCGTGCCGCAGGACCGCGTGCGCGACCTCGTGTCCCATGACGGCGGCGAGGCCGTCCTCGTTCTGCGTCACGGGCAGGATGCCGGTGTAGATCGCGATGCGACCGTTCGGCAGGCAGAACGCGTTCGGCGTGTCGTCGGCTTTCAGCAGCTTCGCTTCCCAGGGAAAGCTCTCGTCCGCCGCGGCGGCGATCTTGCGTGCGACGCGCTGCACCATCTCGTAGTCGCGGCCCGACGTGACTTCGCCGTGCTGCTTCACGGCGTCGGTGTAGGCCTGCGCGCTCAGCGGCTCGAGTTCTTCGTCGCTGTAGAGGTTGAGGTTGCCCAGAGCCTCGCAGCCGACGAGGGCGAGCACGAGTGGGGCGGCGAGGAGCCATCGCAGGGAATGCAGCATGGCGACGATGTTACGGTGCTTTGCGGAAGCTTTCGATCGCCGGGGGCTGCCGCTGCCGGCTCCGGTACGGTTGGGCGGGCCTCCAATCTTGCCTCGCCGGCGGCCATGGACCATGCTCTGCGGATGCAATCAGAACTGGTGATCGTGGGCGGTGCGCGCACCGCCATGGCGGAATATTCGGGCACGCCTGGTTTCGGGAAGTTCAAGGACGTGAGCGCCATCGACCTCGCGGCGCACGCGGCCAAGGCGGCGCTCGAGCGCACGGGCGCGAAGGCGGAAATGGTCGACGAGACGTTCGTCGGCAACGCGTCGCAGAGCAGCTCGGATGCGATCTACGGCGCGCGCCACGTCGCACTCAAGGCCGGCGTACCGTTCGACAAGCCGGCACTCACGATCAATCGGCTCTGTGGTTCGGGCATCCAGTCGGTCGTCTCGGCGGCGCACAGTCTCTTGCTCGGAGAGAACAAGCTTTGCCTGGCTGGCGGGATGGAAAACATGTCGCAGGTGCCGCACGTGATCCGCGGCGCGCGCGAGGGTTTCCGCTTCGGCATGGAGCCGAAGATCGAGGACCTGTTGTTCGCGGCGCTCTACGATCCGTTCTGCAAGTTCTTCATGGCGCAGACTGCGGAGAACGTCGCGAAGAAGCTCGAGATCCCCCGTGAGGAGCAGGACGAGTACGCGCTGCGCAGCCATCAGCTCGGTGCCGCCGCGGTCAAGGCCGGCAAGTTCGGCGCCGAGATCGCGCCGCTGACGGTGACGAAGGGCCGCAAGGAGTTCGTCGTCGATACCGATGACCACATCAAGCCGGAGACCTCGCTCGAGGCGCTGGCGAAGCTGCGGGCCGCGTTCGGCAAGGAGGGCACGGTGACCGCCGGCAACGCATCGGGCATCGTCGATGGTGCCGCGATGCTCGTCGTGACGACGGCCGAGCAGGCCAAGGAATTGGGTCTGACGCCGAAGGTGAAGATCAAGTCGTGGGGGCTCGCGGGCGTCGAGCCCGAGGTCATGGGGCTCGGTCCCGTGCCCGCGATTCGCAAGGCCTGTGACCAGGCGGGGATCAAGGTCTCCGACCTCGATCTCGTCGAGATCAACGAAGCGTTCTCCGCGCAGTATCTCGGCTGTGAGAAGGAGCTCGGTCTCGACCGGGACAAGTGCAACGTCAACGGCGGCGCGATCGCGCTCGGTCACCCGCTCGGCGCCACCGGTACGCGTCTGCTGCTCACGCTCGTGCGTGAGATGGAGGAGACGGGTAAGGCGCTTGGCTGTGCGTCCGCGTGCATCGGTGGTGGCCAGGGCATCGCGATGATCCTCGAAAAGGTGTGAGCCGAATGCGTCCCGACACGATCCAATTCGACGGCCGCGTCCTCTATCTGACGGAGGACGAGGCCAAGCTGCGCGCGCAGCTCTACGACGGCGTTTCGTTCGACTACGACCCGAACGAGAAGCTCATCGACAACATCTCGACCGACGAGCTCACGCCGGGCTGGGTGTGCTACTACTACGACGAGACGCTGGCACGTTATTGCCTCGTGGGCCTGCGCGGCGGCAACGTCGAGAAGGATGCGATCAAGAACGGCGGTTTCGGCGTGATCGTCTCGGGCGTCTCCAAGGGCTGCGGCAGTTCGCGCGAGACCGCGCCGTTCTCCGAGCTCAAGGCGGGCGTGAAGCTCGTGATCGCGAAGAACATCGAGAAGATCTACGGTCAGAACTGCCAGAACATCGGGCTGCTGACGTCAACCGACTTCTCGTTGCTCGAGCGCATCAAGGCGGGGGAAGCCATTCCGATCGAGGAGTTCACCAAGGGGCTCGATCCGATCGCCGCGGAGATCGTTCGTCATGGCGGGCTGTTCGCCTACAACCAGGCACGGCTCGCCGGCAAGACGGTGCCGCCGGCGGTCGAGACGCAGGCGCGACCGATGACGCTCTGCGAGAAGATCATCAGCCGACGCGCGATCGCGGACGCCAAGACGGGTGAGCTCGGCATCGCGGCGGTTCAGCCGGGCGATGCGCTGTTCGTGCGCACGGACGTCCGGTTCTCGCACGAGTACGTCACGCCGATGGCCGAGGCGCTGTTCAAGATGGGGCTCGGCGAGGATGCGCAGATCAACGACCCGGGCAGCGTGTTCGCGTTCCGCGATCATCTGACGTTCCTCGATCGCGTCATGCCGCAGAAGCACATCGACATGGGGCTCAAGGAGCAGGCCGCGTCGCTGGCGACCGTGCAGGAGCGCTTCACGACGTCGCAGGGTGTGCGGCTCTACGGCGAGGTCGAGCGCGAAGGCAAGACCGTCGGTAGCGAAGGCATCTGCCACAACATCGTCATCGAGGACCTCGCCGAGCCGGGCCAGCTCGTGATCGGCACCGACAGCCACACGTGCATGGCGGGGGCGATCGGGTGCTTCGCATTCGGCGTCG
The DNA here is from genome assembly GCA_024743115.1 of bacterium. Taxonomy (GTDB): domain Bacteria; phylum Planctomycetota; class UBA1135; order UBA1135; family UBA2386; genus JAGQRA01. The sequence goes on from JANSXC010000002.1 coordinate 325,516, forward strand.
GTTCGACCGACATGGCGAACTCGTGGTTCACGAAGGACGTGCGCGTCAAGGTGCCCGAGTCCGTGCGGGTGAACCTCACGGGTGAACTGCCGGCGGGCGTCGCGGCCAAGGACGTGATGCTCTATCTGCTCAGCGACGAGTTCTTCAAGAGCGGCGACGGCATTGGCAAGGTGCTGGAGTTCGCTGGTCCGGGCACGATGGGGCTGCCGCTCGACGAGCGTGCGACGCTCACGAACATGGCGGTCGAGGCCGGTAGCTTCACCGGCATCATCGAGGCCGACGAGGTCGTGGTCGATTATATCGGCGATCAGCGCGGCGTCGACAAGGCCACGCTGCGCTCGCAGATCGTGCGCGCCGACGCGGGCGCGACCTACTGCAAGACGTTCGACATCGACCTGTCGCAGTTGGCGCCGATGGTTGCGACCCCCGGGGATCCGCGCAACGGCGTTCCGCTCACACAGCTGCGTTCGGATGCGGGTGAGGTCAAGGTGAACATCGCCTACGGCGGGTCGTGCACCGGCGGCAAGAAGGTCGACATGGACATGTATGCCGGCGTCGTGCGGCAGGCCCTCGAGAAGGGGCGCGCGCTCGCGGACGTGAAGCTCTACATCCAGTTCGGCAGTCAGCGCATCCGCGACTACGCGGAACAGGTGGGCTACATCCAGCTGTTCGAGAGTGCTGGCGTCGAACTCATCGATCCGAGCTGCGGTGCCTGCATCAAGGCGGGGCCGGGTGTGTCGTTCACGCCCGACGAGGTCACGGTCTCGGCGATCAACCGCAACTTCCCGGGGCGCTCCGGTCCGGGACAGGTCTACCTGGCGAGCCCGCTCGTCGTCGCGGCCAGTGCATTTCTCGGCTACATCGGCGGGCCCGAAGAACTGTAGCACCCGACCGCCAAGAGTCGGCGGCCGTCACGGGACGGCCGTCACAAACCTGTCGGGCGAGCCGGCTTCTCGGTCTTGCGCCAGCGCACGACGACCACCGTGAGCAGGACCGGGACGGCGGCGCAGGCGAGCCAGAACCAGAAGGTCCAGGCCGCGCTGACGCCGCGCAACATGCCGGGGCCGCGGATCACGTCGAACGCGAGCATCAGTGCAGCGATGGCGACGATCATGAGGCTGCCCGGACGGGCCGCCTGCTTCGACGCCTTCGACTGGGTCTCGACGAGCGCGAGGATCACGGCGAACGCGCCGGCGCAGGCGCACGTGAAGCCCGCGGTCGACTGCCAGCCCGGCGGGCCGGTCGCGGCCGAGAACAGTCGCTGGAACGCGACCTCGGTCCACGGCCAGCGCGTGGCAAGGACGAGCACGGCTGCGCTCGCACACAGCGCCCAGAGCCACGCGGGCGGCTCGGGTCGCAGCGGCAGGCGGTCGGGATCGGGAGAGGGCAGGAAGTTCATCGCGCCGTAGGCCGGTTTTGGGCCACGGCCGGCGATTCGTCCAGCCCCGGAATCACCAGATACCGGGGTGCGGCGGGCTACTTGTCTTGTTCGGCAGACTCTCCCATCGCCTCGGCGTCGGCCTTGGCTACGTCGGCCTTCTCACCGGCGGATGGCCGGTATTCGACGCTGACGTCGGTGATGACGGGCGTGAGAACCCAGGTGAAGGGCGGGAAGCCGTACCAGTAGTTCTCGCTCGACGTCTGGAAGACCCGCACGTGGTCGCCATCCTTGTCGGCGATCTGGCGCGTGATCTCGTTGACCATCGTGTCGATCGTCGTGTTGCCGAGCACCGGCAGGATGATGCCGACGTTGAGACCGACGTTGGTGACGGTGCGCACGTAGACTTCTTCGCCGTCCGGGCCGACGCGCTTGTTCCAGTGGGTGGCGGCGCTGTGGAACGAGCAGGCCGGCAGCAGGGCGAAAAGGGCGGTGGCAGCGGCGAAACGGAAACGTGAGGTGATCATGGCCGGGATCGAACCCGGATTCGCGGCGCTACACAAGCTCGTGCTGCGCCGCGGTCGTCCCGGGGTGAGAACGCGGCTCATCCGGCCGGGTCGCCGGGCCGATGAACCCGCTCGGATGGACCCGCGGGACGACGACGACGATTGGGCGCCGCTGCCGGAGGCGGTTTGCGGGACGCATCCGGGCGAAGACATCGAGCTCGCGCCGGTACCGAAGGCGCCGGTGGTCGACGAGCCGGCCGAGGCCGCCCGGTCGGTTGGCGAACAGCGCGTGCTCGCCGACGAGGCGCGCGCGGAGGCCGCGGCGCTGGCGCAGTTGCAGCGTCGCCTCGCCGCCGCCCCGAAGAAGGGCTCGCTCGTGGATGCCTATGCAATGCGGGCCGATCGTGACCGCCGTCGGCGGCGGGCGGCCAATGCTCCGGACCTCGCGGCGACGAGTGTCCGCAGCGACCTGACCGGTGCGGACGTGCCGCTCGAGGTGCGCTACACGGCGGGCAAGGCGTCGCGCGATCCCCGCGAAGACGAAGTCTGGTACTGCGAGCTGCCGCGTGCGGAGCAGGATCACCTGCGGGAGAAATGGGCGGCGGAGCGCGAGCAGCGGCGTCCGGTGGGAAGTATCAAGCTCGACCGCATGCTTGCGGCGGCGGCCTCGGGTGGCGGGCTCGCGGGGTTCGCGGGGCTGCTCGGAACGCCCATGGGGGTCACGGCAGGGCACGTCGGTGCGCTGATCGTTGTCGGTGCGATCGCCGCCACGTTCGCGCATGTCACGCGTGGTGGGCGGCACGGTTGGGCGCTGGCCGGGATGGTCACGTTCGGCGCCGTGCTGGGGCCCTTCGTCTTTGCCGTGCCGTTCGTCATCTACGTCGCGATGCTGTTGGCCTACGGGTTCGGCGCGTTGGGCATGGGTGAGGAGATGCGGGCGTCCGGGGGCTTCGATGCCCGCCGGCGATGGTTCCCGTTCGGCGCCCCGGCGCGACTGCGCGGTTCGCTCAGCGAATCCGCAGCTGCTCCGTCTGTCGCTCACCCGCCTGCAGAACGAGTTGCCGATCCACGACCAGCTGACCGTCGAGCGTGACCCGGGCGCGGTAGAGTCCGCCCGCGATCGCCGTGTCGAGCCAGCACGTGCCCGGACCCGGTGGCGCATCGTCCGCGGCGAGCCGGCCGCGCTCCGTCACCTGTAGCCAGCGCCGAGAGACCTTTGGGCCGCCCGCGAGGCGCAGTTCGAGTTCGATCGCGCGCTGCTTTGGGTCGAAATGGTTGCCGCGCAAGTCGACGATCTCGAGGCCGATGACACAGCCGGGTTCGAGCGTCGCGTGTTCGTCGAAACCGTTGTTGCCGGTGAGCTCGAAGATCCGTGAGAACGGCAGCAGCGGCAGCAGCTCACCGGCATCGTCGGTCGCGACCAGGCGGATACCGTAGCTGCCGGGCTCGAGTTCCGGCAGTTCGTAGCGACCCGTCGGGACGCCGGTGCGCCGCGACCATAGCATGCGGCCGCGCTGCCAGTTGTCGGGCGGCGGTGTCGTCGTCAGCCGCCAGGCGTCGACGCGCACGTGCGGCACGGGTTGCCCGGTGGGGTCCTGCACCGTGATCGCGATCCCGGCCGCGACGGCCGCACGGTCGAGGTAGGGGGTCAGGGTCGTCCGGGGGGCGTCGGTTGCCGGAGCGGTGAGCGTTTGCCGCTTCGGCACGTAGCCCGGCGCCTCGACGACGAGCTCGCCGGTTGCGGTCGGTGGGATGATCAGTGCGAGGCGGCCGTCCTCGCCGTCGCCGCCGATCCGCACGCGCGGGTTCGTGAAGGTCGCGCGGAAGGTCGGAACGGCCAGATTCGTGCCGGCATCGATCGGGGTGATCAGCACGTTCGGCGAGTCGGGCGGCGAGGGTGCGGTCGTCTCCGCTGTCGGGTTGCCATACGGATCGGATCCTTCCGTCTCGTCATCGCCCGGGTCTTCCGGCGGTGGCTCCACCGGCGCGCGTTGGATCTCCGCGTCGCCGCCGCGCCGCTGTTTGCCGTTCTCTGCAGCTTCCTGCCGATCGGCGGGCGCGAGGCCGGCGTCGTCGCCGCGGGTCACGAACCAGATCGCGAGCCCGGCGAGGGCGAGGAGCAGGGCTGCAGCGAGCGCTTGACGCATGTCGGCATCGTGCCGAAGCTGCCCGCAATGGTCCAGGCCACGAGCCCCGCGAGTTCGCGTCGTCGCCGCTCGCTATCGGCGCGGGTGGCGCTCGGCCTTGCGGCGTTGATCGTCGGCCTTGGCCTCGCGGAACTGGCGGCTCGTCTGCTGGTGCCCGCGTCGCGCTACATCAGCCCAGAGATCCTCGCGAAGAACCTGCAGTGGGCCGATGGTCAGCAGCTCTACGAGCTCGATCGCGAACTCGGGTTCGTGCCGCGGCTCGGCAACTCGCAGTACGACCGCTACGGGATCGCGCGTGACAGCCGGAAGGTGCCCGACACCGCGATCGGGCCGCGGCCGGGTCGTCGCATCCTGTTCCTTGGCGACTCCGTGACCCGCCGGAAATCGATCATCGACCCGTTGGAGGATTTTGCGCCGAGCTCGGGCGTGGAGCTGCTGAACGCTGGCGTCGAGAGCTGGAATCCGGAGCAGGAGGTCGGGTTCTACCTGCGGCACCAGAGCCAGCTCGCGGCGGATCACGTCGTGCTCTGGCTGCACAACAACGACCTCACCGCGACCGCGCTCTGCCTCAAGGACGTGGCGAGCGGGGACTATGTGCTGGCGACGCCGGGTTCGCACGTCGCGTTCTCGCCGACGCTCTACGATTGGAGCATGCTGTATCGCATGTTCGTGCACTCGCGGTTCGTGCACGGTGCGAGTCCGGGCAACTACCTGGCGCGGCAGAACGAGGTGGCGGCTGCGCTCGCGCGATTGCGTGACGAGGTGCGCGGGCGAAATGCAGAGCTGACGATCATGGTGCTGCCGATCCTCGCGAGGGCGGCCGAGCAGACCGAGCACGAACGGGCGGCGCGGCAGGCGCAGCTCGCGATGATCGGGCGGCTCGGGGTCGGATTCGTCGACCTGCAGCCCGTGGCCGATGAGCTCGCGGCGGCGGGGATCGGTCTCCGCGTGGTGCCCGAGGACCCCTGGCATCCGAGCATCGAGTGTGGCGAGGTGCTCGCGGCGGCCGCAGCCCAGCGGCTGTTCGACATGCCGGCAGTCGAGGTGGTGGCGGCGCCGCGCGTGCTGCGATCGCCGCAGCGGGTCGTGGTCGAGTGCGCTGAGCGGCCGCGCGCGGAGTACGAGGTGCAATCGACGCCGCATCTCGGGGCTGCGGCGGCTTGGGCGACGACGTCGCATGGCAGTCTTGACGGCGATGGTCGGCGGGAGTTCACGATCGCGCAGCAAGCTGCGGGCATGACGGAACAAGCAGTGCTCTGGTCGCGCGTCGTCGTCCGGGACGGCGGCAAGGAAGAGTTGGCCAGCTGGCCCTGGCCACGGATCGTGCCACGGCAATGAGCACAACTCGACGAACGACGGGTGCGTCCCCTAGTCCTGATGTCGCCGCGCTGCGCTGCCCCGGGGGCGACAGGAATCGCGCGCTTGCGCCGGCCCCACGGAGCCGGGAAGCTGCAGTTTCATGAGCGCGAAACCCGGACGATCGCCGTTGCGGCTGCGCACTCGGCTGCTGTTCGCCGCGATCGCGTTCGCATTCGCGGTGGTCGTAGCGGAGTTCGCCGTGCGGGCGTTGATGCCTGCCGGGCGCCTGCTCAGTCCAACAGCGGTCGAGCTCTTCCACGAACGCGCGCGATCGGAGGCCGACATGATCCAGGCCGATCCGGAGCTCGGACACGTGCCGGTACTCGGTGGCAAGGTCTACGACAAGTTCGGGCTGCTGCGCCGTTGGGGACCGCGCGGCAGCGTCGTGGCGAAGCGTCCGGGGGTGCATCGCGTCCTCTTCCTCGGCGATTCGGTGACGCGGCGGGCGACGATCGCGGCGCCATTGCGCGAATGTTGGCGGCGCTGCGGTGGCGAGGTCGAGCTGCTCAACGCCGGGGTCGAGAGCTGGAACCCGGTGCAGGAGGTCGAGTTCTACTTCCGCCATCAGAAGGCGCTTGCGCCCGACCACGTGGTGCTCTGGCTGCACAACAACGACCTGTCGGAATCGACGGTCTCGTGCTTCCACGACGGTGAGTTCAAGCTTTGCAACCCCGGGTCACTCGTCGCACTCGATCCGGAGTGGTACGGGCGCAGCATTCTTTATCAGCTCTGGGTCCACAGCCGGCATACGGACCGACTGGCGCCGGAGCACTACACGTTCCGCGCGGCCGAGGTCGAGGCTGCGATTGCGCGATTGCGCGACGAGGTCATCGGCCGCGGTGCCCGTTTGACCGTCGCGCAGCTGCCGATCTTCGCCGCCGAGGCGGATTGGTTGCCGCACGAGCGCCGTTCCCGCGAGCTCGCGATCGCGATGCTCGGCCGCCTCGAGGTCGAGCACTTCGATTTGCAGCCGGTCTGTGAAGAGCTCGTGACGCTGGGACTGCCCGTGCGCGACCAGCCGACGGATCCGTATCACACCGACGATGTCGCCGGCGCCGTGTTTGCTGCCGCCGCGGCGGAACGGCTCGGTGTGACCGCGGTGGTCCAGGTGCATGCGACGCCACGCCGCGTCGGTCGTGATGAGGAGCAGAAGCTCGTGATCGATGCCGGCAAGAAGTTCGGCGGTCGCAAGTTCCTGGTGTTGGGCTCGCTCGTCGGGGTGACGCCGGTGACGAACCTGCCGCGCGGTGAAGTGCCGCTCGCGGACGACAGCTATCTGCGAGCCACTGCCGCGGTCGATGAGCCGCGATTCACCGGCCAGCTCGATCCTTCGGGGCGGGCCGAAGTCGCGATCCCGGTGCCGGTCGGAGTCGCGAGCGCGGCGATCGTCTGGCACTGCGCGGTCGTCGCCGATCGGCGCGGCATCCACTACGAAGCCGTCGGTTGGCCCGTGCCGATGCTCGTGCGCGAGTAGCGAACCGGCGCCCGACTCCCTACTTCCGCACCTCGATCTCGATCTCGGGTGTGTTGAGCTTGCCGTGCCAGATCGAGGTGTCGGCGGCGTTCCATACCGACGGCTTGGAGTGGAAGAGGATTCGGACGCGATGCTTGCCCGGCAGCTCCGAGAGCTTCTTGCCGTCGTTCCGCCAGTAGTCCGGGTGCACGACGAGGGAGCGTCGCACGCCGGCGGGGTGGGGTTGGAACGAGTCCAGCGCCGAGATCATGATCGGGATGCGCTGCCGCTGCTGCCATTCGACGCCGTCGACGACGAGCGTGAAGTGCAGTGGCTGCGGGATCTTCGCGATCGTCGAGCCGGCGTAGTTGTACTTCTTGGCCGTGGTGCCGACGTTCTCGATCTGCAGCGCGAAGGGCGTCTGATCTGCTGAGTCCGGGCTCCGTGACCACACCAGGCGGGCGCGGAGGCCCTGGTGCGCCTCGCCCCAGTCCGAAACGCTGCCGGCCATCACGATCGCGGTGTCGGTGACGGGGGCCTCGTCCCACGTCGGCCACGGCATGTAGCTCGGTGCCGGGATCGACTCGACGCTGAGTTCGATGCGGTACTCGCCGGGCAGTTCGGGGAACCATCGCATCGTGCGACTCCTCGGCAGGTGCGTGGCGCCCCAATTGCCGTCGGCCCGCCAACCCGTTCGCGTCGGGCCGCCGACGAGCCGTGGGCGTATGCCGGCATACTGAACCTCGAAGTCGCGCAGCCGCACGACCTGCTTCTTGCGCTCGTCGCGGACCTGGAAGAACTTGCCGTCGGCCGGCGCCCAGCGGGCTTCGAACGGCTCGCCTGCGGGTGGCGTGATCTTCGCGCGCAGGACGACCGGCAACACCGCCATGCGCAGCGTGCCGATGTGGGTGCCGCGATCGACGGCTTTGCTGACGCCGTCGTGGGTTTCGCCGAACGGCAGCGGCATGACGCGGATGGGGCGGCGCGGGTCGTGGTCGCTCTTGTTGTGCCAGTGCAGCTCGATCGCGGCGTCGGAGAACAGCGGCGACTCGGCACCGCCGCGTGGTGCGATGTCGAGGTGAAAGTGCTCGTTGTCGATGCCCGGCTGTTGCTGGTCGATCGTCGGCGCGTCGTGGTTGCCGACCTGGTTGTCGGCCGCCGGCGGGCCGGGTTCCTTGCCACTGGCCTCGTCGCCGCGCTCGCTCGGCGGCCAGACGAAGACCGCGACGACGGCGAGCAGGGCGGCGAGTGCAAGCAGCGGGCGCAGCACGCCGATGCCACTCGGGGTCGGTCGTGGCGCGGCATCGCGTTCGAGCGCTTCCCCGAGCAACGCATCGGTGGCTTCGAGCACCGCAAGCTTTTCGCGGGCCGTAGGGTCGTCCTGCAGCCGGGCGAGCGCCTGTTGGCGTTCGTCACCGGCGAGTTCCCCGTGCACGAGCGCGACGAGCGTGGCGTCCAGGTCGTCGTCGGGTTTCATCGGGTTGGCGTCGGTCATCGGGAACTCTCCTGGTGGCGGTGTAGGCGCGCCGCGAGCTGAATCGTGGCGCTGGCCATGCGGGACTTGACGGTGCCGAGGGGGATCTCGAGGGTGTCGCTGATCTCGTCGTAGGACAGTTGTTCGCCGCGCAGCAGCAGCACCTCGCGCAGTGGCGGCGACAGGGTCGCGATTGCGGCGAGCACGCGTTCCTTGCGTTCGCGCTCGTCGAGTCGTGTCAGCGGATCGTCGCGGTGCGCGCGCACCGTCCGCTCCGAAAGCCGCTGTTCGACCTCGGCGTCGGCGAACTCGCGCCCGGCCTGACGGTCGCGCCGGCGGCGGTAGGCGCACAGGACACGGATCGCGAGCCGGTGGAACCAGGTCGTGAGCCGGGCCTCGCCGCGGAACGACGGCAGCGACCGACAGGTCGCCGTGAACACCTCCTGGACACCGTCGTCCGCGTCCTGGCCCAGCAGGCGCTGGGCCAGGCGGCGGACGCGGTCGCCGCGGGTCGCGAACAGCTCTTCGCAGCGTGCGAGGTCCGGTGGGGCAGCGGATGCGAGCGAGATCATCACTCGTCTTGGTGATCCGGAAGTCGCGTCAGGTTCGGTCACGATGCGAAAAAATCCGCCGGGTGCCGGGGCCGGTCACTCGTGCGGTTCCGCTGCGAGCTGCGCCGGATACTCCCGCTGCACCCAGTCGGGGAACGTCAGGCCGCGATCGCCGAACGGCTCGTAGAGCTCGAGGACACGATCCATGGCGCCCGTGGCGGTAAACGCGACGTGGCCGTTGGGGATGAGCGCGAGCTGGTCGCGGGCCAGCTCGAGATCGCCCGTGTCATGGAGCACGAGGATCGCGCTCGCGAGCCCGGTCCGGTCGACGCCGGCGCGGCAGTGCAGCAGGAGCGGGCGTTCGGCGGTCGACGCGACCTGCCACAGGGCGAGCAGCGTGTCCGGGCTCGGCAGGCTGGTTGCGGACATCGGGACGTTGATGAACGCCGCATTCGTGCCGATCGCCGCGCGGGAGGACGGTCGGCTGCTGCGCCCCGAGCCTCGCAGGCAGACGATCGTTCGCACGCCGTGCCGCTCCGCGACCCGGGCCATGAGGTCCTCGTGGAGCTGTGGGGTGCGGATCACGCCGGGCACGACGGTCCGGATGCCGGAGCAGCTCGCGAGGGTCGCGAGCGCCGTCGCGACGAGTGCCAGTGAGAGCCGCGTTGTGCCGAATCGCCGTGACATGGATCGCACGATAGCCGGGTGGCGCGCCGGATCCACGAGCGTCGTGGGCGACGGTAATCGCGGTGATTTGTCGCCCGCTCGCGCGTGGCGCCCGGGCGGGATCGCGGCTAGCCTGCGCCCGATGACGTGGACCTTCCCTGGCTGGGATCCCGTGCTGCTCGATCTGCCGGACTGGCTGCCGTTCGATCTGCGGTGGTACGGCCTGACCTACATCATTGGGTTCCTCTGCGCGCAGTGGATCCTCGTGCGGCTCGCGCGCGCGGGTTTCCTGCCCGTCAAGCCCGAGGTCGCGCCCGACATCATCTTCTACTGCATCATCGGGGTGATGCTCGGTGGCCGGACCGGCTACGCACTGTTCTACGACCAGTCGCTGCTCAACCCTTTGGAGTTCGCCCAGGTCTGGAAGGGCGGCCTCGCGTTCCACGGTGGCCTGACGGGCGTCGCGATCGCGTGTTGGCTGTTCGTGCGACGGCACAAGATCGGTTGGGGGCGCGTCGCGGATTCCTGCTCGCTCGCGGTCTGTCCGGGGATCTTCGCGGTGCGGTTCGCGAACTTCATCAACGGCGAACTGTTCGGGCGGAAGACCACGGCGGACACGTTCGGTGCGATGCAGTTCCCGTCCGACATCGCGGCACGCCGTGAGTTCGCGTTGCCGCACGTCGACATGCGGACCGGCGAGCTCTGCCAGCAGGTCGCGTTCGGGCATCGGACGTTCGATTCCGTGCGTGAGCAGCTACCCGCGAAGGATCTCGATGGGCACACGATCAACTGGGATCTCGTCGCGGGCCGGCTCGACTGGGAAGCGGTTCGCACCAAGGTCGACGCGGCCGGCGAACTCGTCGTGCCGTACCGGCATCCGTCGCAGCTCTACGAGGGCATCGGCGAAGGCCTGCTGCTCGGGATCGTGCTGCTCATCGTCTACCGCATGACCCGCAATCGCCCGCTGGCACCGGGCTGGTACACGGCGATCTTCCTGCTTGGCTATGCCGGTGTACGGTTTTCGCTCGAGACGATCCGTAAGCCCGATGCGCAGTTCTTCGCGGATGGCGGCGATGGCACGGTGTTGTTCGGCATGACGATGGGGCAGACCCTCAGCGCCCTGATGGTTCTTGGCGCGCTGCTGATCTTCGTCTGGCCCAAGCTCCGGGGGCAGCCGGCGCCGGGCGGGGATTCTGGCGGCAGCGAGACGAGTTAGTCCGCAAACCCGGGCGAGAACATGGAATAATGCGGTCGGCCGGGCCGTCCCTGACGCCCGGAACCAGCTGGTCCGCAAGCTCTCGCATGTACCGACGATCAACCTCCCGTTCTGCCGCCGGCCGCCCCAGGGCGGCAGCCGGCCACTTCGGTGTCGTGGCCGTTCTCGCACTGCTGTCGATGGCCGCGCTGTCGACCGCTGCGTGCGACAACATCGGGCGCCTGTGGGATCCGAACGTGGATCCGTCCGGCCAGCAGCCGACGACGGGCGAGTCGATCGTGCAGGTGGTGCCCGAGGATGGCGACGCCCGGGACGGGCGGCCGCGGGTCCGGCAGGTGGTGCCCGAGGACGGTGGCTGGCCCGGCACCGTACCGATCGTCATCGAGTTCAGCGAGAGCGTGAACCAGGCGTCGATCGCGCCGACGACCCCGACCGGCACGGACGGTCGCATCATCCTGCGCGTGGAGGGTACGACGCAGCCGCTGCCATGTGTCTACGACTTCCTCGCGGGCGGTCGCGTGCTCGTGATGCGTCCGGTCAGCGAACTATCGAACGAGCAGACGCCGACCTACGAGGTCGTACTCCTGCCCGAGGCGCGTGATGTCGACGGCGTCCGGTTCTCGGTCGAGGACGAGTCCGGGGACGTGCTGACGACGTTCCAGGTCAACCAGACCACGTCGATCACCGATGGCCGGATCCTCACGACCTACCCGCGCGACAACCAGCGCGATGCGCCGCGGGAGACCGACTACTTCGTGATCTTCGATCGGCCGGCGAATGCCGCGTCCGTGACGACGAGCAACGTCGTGCTGCGGCCGGGCGGCGGCCGGGCGGCGGCTCCGCGCTCGCGGGTTCGGTGGAGCTGGCGCTGGATTCGTTGCAACCGGAAATCAAGGACGGTCGGGTCGTGCGCTTCGCGCCGGCCAGCGCGTTCGGCGGCAGCTCGGGCTTCGAACTCGTCGTCAACGACACGATCACGTTCGGCGTCGACGGGCGACTCGACTTCCGTGGTCGGACGCCCTACGCGGAGTTCGACACGGTCGGGCCGCAGGCCCCGACGGCGGTCACGGTCGGCAATCCGACGATGGGATTCCCGGACCAGATCAATCGGGCGAACCTCGGATCCGTGCAGCTCCATGTGACGACGCCGGTCGATGCCGCCGAGGGGGACACCGTCGTTGCCAGGATCTACGGGTTCGATCCGGAGACTTCGACCGTCGGCGATATCGCGTTCGAGGAACGCACTGCGACGGTGCCGGCGCCGGGTGGCCAGCAGACGGTCGTCGTCGATTTCTCCGGCGCTCTCGGGACGCTCGAGAACCCGGCGTTCGAGGACGGCGGGGTCGACTTCGCGGTGCAGATGCGTCGCGGCGATCAGCAGTCGGGCTACTTCCTCAATGATCCGGACGCGGAGCCGCGCATCGACGTGACGCCGCCGACGCTGACGGCCGCGGGGCCGCCGGGTAGCGGCGACGACATCTTCACCGATCTCGAGCAGCTGGCGTTTCACGGCATGGCCAGCGAGGAGATCGGTGCCGCGACGCTGTCGGACGGCGTGAACCCCGACGCGACGCTGTTCGGCGCCGCCGAGGATGGTTTCTTCACCATGTCACCGGTTGCGCTCGGCCGGTTGAGCGGGCCGCGGGGTTACACGCTCACGATCACGGATCGCGCGGGCAACATGATCGAGACCGCCGTGGCGGGCAACATCATCCAGCGCGGTACGCTCACGGGCATGGTCAGTGGGACGTTGACCGTCGAGGCCTACGATCACGCGACGCTCGCGCCGATTGCGAACGCGACGGTCGTGGTGGATCCTGGTGTGCCGACGGTGCCCGCAACGGGGCAGCTCGTTGCGACCACCGACAGCACTGGGCTCGCGACGTTCACGGGACTCGCGACGATGAGTCACACGGTCACGATCGTCGCCGACGGCTACGGGCTCACGACGCTCTACGACACGGCGGCCGCTCGGGTCTCGTTGCCGCTGCGGCCGCTGTCCGGTGCGACGGCGTCGTTCTCGGGCACCGCCGTCTTCCAGCCGACCGCGGGCACCGTGGCGCTGATTGGCAACAACGCGTTCGACGACCCGTTGCTGCTGTCGACCGCGACGACGACTGCGGACCCGACGACGATCCCGACCACCGATGTGACGGCCAATCGGGCGCAGGTCGTAACCGCCTTTGGGGGCACCTTCGAGCCGACGATGGTGCCGGCGTTCTCGTCGCATGGTTACGCGATGCTCGGACCGACGCTCTTGACGACCGAGGCCTCGGCGCCGCCCGTCGCGGGTGGTGAGACGACGCGGTCGACGATCGTGCTGCTGCCGAGCACGGGTGTCACGAGCAACCTCGCGACGACCTACGGCAAGGACTTCGCGCTCGCGGACGGACTCGACACGGCAAACCTCGTGGGTGGCGGCCCGAGCGTTCGCGTCACCGCTTCGCTCTCGGGTTTCGCGGGGCAGGCGCTGGCTGGCGTCGGACTCGCGACCAATACGACGGGCGCGAACTACACGGTCAATGCGACCTACGGCCTGCCGATGGCCACGGGGTTCGTGCCGTTCGCGCCGTCGTTCTGGGTCGTGACCGAAGCGCGTGACTCCGGCGGTCGCGTCAGCCGTCATCGCGCCCTGCTCGTGACGTTGACGAACACCGTGCTCGATGTGACGAACGCGCCGGGTGTTCCCGAGATCACGAACGCCGGCACGTTCATGGGTTCCCCGCTCGTGACCTTCGAGGACGAACTCGATCCGGCGCCGGTCCCCGGCAACGTCGCGATGGCCGAGATCATCGCGACGGACCCTGCCGGCCGGCCGTGGACCGTGATGCAATTCGATCCGGACGTCACGGGTGGTTCGGAGAGCGTGCAGTTCCCGGATCTGTCGATGGTGGCCGCGACCGGACTCGCGACGGGCACGTGGTCCGTGCGAGTCGAGGGTCGCGCGCTGTTCTCGTTGACGACCCCGACGCCGACGGATCTCGTGCTGTCCGAGCTGCGCCGCCAGGAGGCGAGCTTCGCGCGGTCGGCGGCCCAGGAGTTCACGGTCCAGTAGTGGCGCGCGGCGTCGCGTTGTTGTCCGGCGGCTTGGACTCCGGCGTGGCGACCGCGAAGTTCGCGGCAACGAACGACACGCTCGCGCTGGCGTTGTTCTGCAGCTATGGCCAGCGGGCGGTGTCCGCGGAGCGGCGCGCATCCGTGGCGCTTGCCGAGCGGCTCGATGTACCGTGGCGTGAGGTGTCCTTGCCCTGGCTCGGCGAGTTGGCCCGCACCGCGGGTTCGGCGCTCGTCGACCCGGACCGCGAGTTGCCCCGGGGCACGGCCGAGCGGCCCGGGGATGCGGCTTCGGCGCGGGCGGTCTGGGTGCCGGCGCGCAACGCGGTCTTCGTCGCGGTCGCGGCGGCGCATGCCGAAGCCGCGGGCGCGGACCTCGTGATCGCGGGGTTCAACCGGGAAGAAGCCGCGACGTTTCCCGACAACTCGGCTGAGTTCGTTGCGACGGGCTCGGAGTTCCTCCGATTCGGCACCCGGAACTCCGTTCGGGTCGTCAGTCCGACGGTCGACCTCGACAAGCGACAGTTGGTCGCGGCCGCGCGCGAGCTAGGGTTCGCGGCGACCGACTTCTGGTCGTGTTACGAAGCCGGCGAGAAACCGTGCGGCACGTGTGAGTCGTGCCGCCGGAGTGTCTGGTAGCGGCCGGTTCGGCCACCGCTACGGAGTCGCTGGCGGTGGCAGCCGGGGCCTACTGCATCGCGACCCAGGTATTGCCGTCGGCTGCGACCGTGCCGAGCGCGAGCGTGCCACCCGAGATCTGGGTTGCGGGCACGCCCGTGAGTGCAGCGCCTGCGGGCGGCGCGGCGAGCGTGCCGGAGTAGTTGGACGTGCGGCAGACCAGGGTCTCGCCCTGCTGGTTGAGGAAGAAGGCCGCGCTGCCGCTCGCGCCCTTGGTCAGGGGCCACGCGAGGCAGGTCCAGCAGTTCTCGGCGAGGTTCGGGTCCACGTTCGGGAAGTTGGCCTCCGTGCCGAGCAGGCCGGCGCCGGTGCTGTCCGGCAGGTAGAGCCCGATCAGGTAGCCCTTGTTGCTCACATAGCCGCTGGTCTGCGCGTTGCCGAGGCCCTTCGTCAAGGACGTGGGCGTCAGGCGCACGGTCGAACCGCGCAGGTTGGTGGCGCCCGCGAGCTCGATCAGGCTCAGGGCTTCGCCCGCGCCGTCGTTGTCGACGTCGACCGAGCCGGCGGCCATCGACTGGGCCTGGGCCGTCGCGATCGTGCGCATCGTCGCGAGGATCGCGCGCTCGTTCGCCGCTGCGCGGCTCGTCAGCAGGTTCGGAACCGCGACGCCCGCCAGGACGCTGATGAATGCGGTGACGATGAGCAGTTCGATGAGGGTGAAGCCATGTTCTCTTGGATGCATGTAGGTTGTCTCCAGGCTGATTGTCTCCCGGCCTTGCGATCTCGAATCGGCACACCGGGCCCGCGTCGAGTGTCGGGTTTCGGGACAGTCGCGATGCGATGGGTCGTTGCGATGTGTGGAATTCCCTAAAGTCCGACGCGCATGGTTCGCATCTTCGGGATCGTCAACGTGACGCAGGACTCGTTCTCCGACGGCGGGCGGTTTGCGACGACCGAGGCCGCGCTCGCACAGGCGCGGCGCCTGGTGCGCGATGGCGTCGATGTCGTCGACCTCGGAGCCGAGTCGACGAATCCTCACGGTGAGGACGTCGACGACGTGACGCAGATCGACCGCCTGCTGCCGGTCGTCGAGCCGCTGGTGGACGAAGGCGTTGCGGTCAGTATCGATACCTGGCGGCCCGGCGTCATGACCGGGCTCGCGGCGCGGGGGATTCGCTGGCTCAACTGCGTGCACGGCTTTCGCACGGCGGGGGCGTTGGAAGCGGCAGCTGCGGCGCCTGCGAGCGTCGGTTTCGTGGTGATGTTCCAGCGCGGCGAAGGGGCACGCGCGAGTCGGCCCGATGGGGGGGGCGGCGCCGGAAGCTCCGGCCATGACCTGCTTGCCGAGCTGCTCGAGTTCTTCCGGGAGCGCATCGCCGCGTTCGCGGCCATCGGTATCCCCGCGGACCGACTCGTCCTCGACCCCGGAATGGGCTTCTTCCTCGGTCCGACGGCGGCACCGAGCCTCGACGTCCTGCGCCGGCTCGACGAACTGAACGAACTCGGTCTGCCCCGCATGATCTCGGTGTCGCGCAAGTCCGTGATCGGCGAAGTCACCGGGCGTCCGGTCCAGGAGCGTGGCGCCGGCACGCTGGCTGCGGAACTCTGGGCCGCGCGGCGCGGGGTCGAGTGGATCCGGACCCACGATGTCGGCGCGCTGCGGGACGGGCTCGCCATCGAGGCCGCACTCGAGGTCCCGCCCGGGACCGGGGCGTGATCCCGCTCCGGGACAACATCCCGGCGAGTCGGCGGCCCGTCGTCACGCAGGCGATCGTCGGGATCTGCTCGGTGGTCTGGTTGCTCCAACTCGCGGATCCGGAACTACTGCTGCGGCTCGGGATGGTGCCGGCGCGCGTGCTGAGTGACGCGCCGGTCTACGTCGAACTCGGAAGAGCGTGGCGCGAGCCGTTGCCGCCGGCGCTGGTGCCCGAGTGGCTGACGTTGCTGACGTGCACGTTCCTGCACGGTGGCTGGCTGCATTTCCTCGGGAACATGCTGTTCCTGTGGATCTTCGGCGACAACGTCGAGGACCGGCTCGGCCGCGTCGGTTTCGTCGTGTTCTACGTCGGTTGCGGGGTCGCGGCGTCCGCGGCGCACCTGCTCATGGCCGCGGGTTCGAGCGTGCCGACGATCGGAGCGTCGGGGGCGATCGCGGGCGTCATGGGCGGCTACATGCTGCTCTACCCGCGGGCGCGCGTGGACGTGCTCATCGTGCTGTTCGTCTTCGTGGACGTCGTCGCGCTGCCGGCGATCCTGTTCCTCGGGATCTGGTTCCTGTTCCAGTTCTTCCAGGGCACCGCGAGCCTGGCGCGCGCCGGTGACGAGGGCGGGGTCGCGTTCTGGGCTCACGTCGGGGGCTTCGTCGTGGGCGTGATCACGATTCTGTGGCTGCGGAAGATCGGCCGGTTGCGGCCCGAACGCACCGGGATCGATCGCGGGCGGCGGCCGGTTCTCCGGCTCGGGAGCTGGCCGCGTGGGCGCGGCATGGGCGGCGGACGCCGCCACTTCTGACTGGGGAAGTTCCGGATCGGGCAGTGCTGCGGGCGGTTGGCCGGCTCCGTTCTGGCGGCCGGGACCGCGTTCCATCGCGCCTCTCAAGTCGTGACTCAAAAGCGCCGAAAGTGCCGGGGTGGCGTCGCTTTACTCGGCGCGCGAAGCCAATGGAAACGGTCAACGAGATCAAGGAACGGCTCTCTGCCAAGTCGCGCACCGCGACGCTCGACGAGCTGCGGAGTGAGGGCCGCAAGCAGGTTCGGCTGATCCGCGCCGAGCACATCGCCGCGATGGTCTCGCAGGCCGTTCATGCGGCGATCGAGGACTCGGGGCTGATCGACCCGGCCGAGCACGAGCAGCTGGTCGAGAAGAGCCGCGAGGAGTTCAAGAACATCCTCCAGGAGCGTCAGGACGAGGCCCGGCGCGCGAACGAGATCGAGCAGATGCTTCACGATCGCGAGCGCGAGATCGAGGACTTCCGGACGCAGGTCGGCGAGCTCGAAGAATCGCTGCTCGTGACCCGGAAGGATCTCGAGGAGTCGGCGGCCGGAGCCGACTCGTTGCGCGGCGAACTCGAACTTGCGCAGCGGAGCCTGATGGCTCTCGAATCCGAGGTGGAGCAGGCCAAGGCCGAGACCGATCGACTGCGGGCCGATGCCGAGCGGGCGCAGGCCGAGGCGGAGGCCGCACGGGCTGCCGCCGAGCAGGCCCAGGCCGAAGTCGAAGCCGCCGCAGGCGCGAATCAGCCCGCACCGCCGGCCAACAACGAGTTGCTCATGTCGCTGTTCCAGGAGATGGCGACCATGAAGGCCAACATGCAGCAGACGCAGCAGCAGGTCGCCCCGGCCGCCGCTGCGGGCGGCGCCGATATCGGTGCCGCACTGGACAAGATCACGAGCTCACTCAACGACCGCCTCGAGTCCTTCGGCAAGAAGATGGGCATCAGCTCGGCGGTCGAGGGCGATGCTCCGACGGACTTCAGCGGGTTGTTCAAGGGCGCCGAGGAGAACCTCGAGTCGAACATGGACAACGTCACGGTCAAGCAGAAGTCGGGTGGCGGCATCGCCGCCAACCTGGCGCGACTCAAGAAGCTGAAGGGCGGGGGTGACTGATCGCGCCGAAGAGGCACGCAATTCGGCTGATCCGCCGTCCCGCGGTCAGCAGGGGAACAACGAACTTCACGGGTAGGACTGACACATGACGGAGCAAAACGACAACTACGATCCGGCAACGGATAATGGCGCCGACACCGCGCTGGCGCTCGGCAAGGGCCTCGACGTGGGGACGGCGAATCTCGCCGCCGCGGTGCAGAATGACGAAGGCGACATCACCGTCAACGTCGAGCGCAACGCCTTCCTCGACATTCCGAGCGACGTCTACAGCAAGAACATGCTGACGAAGCTCAAGGTGCCCTACGTGGTGCACAACAACAAGCTCGTCGTGATCGGCGAGGCGGCGTTCGAGCTCGCCAACGTGTTCGGCCGCGAGACGCGTCGTCCGATGATGGACGGCCTGATCAGCCCGCAGGAACAGGATGCTCTGCCGATGATGAAGATGATCATCAGCAAGATCCTCGGCGAGCCGCAGGTGCAGGGTGAGAACTGCTACTTCTGCGTCCCGGCAGAGTCGCTCGACGTTGACAACAACATCGTCTACCACCAGGGCCTGTTCGAGACGATGATCAACAGCATGGGTTACAACGCCCACGCCATCAACGAGGCGCACGCCGTGGTCTTCTCGGAGCTCGCCGAGAACGACTTCACCGGCATCGGCCTGTCGTTCGGCGGTGGCATGGCCAACGCCTGCATCACCTACAAGTCGATCCCGTGCCTGTCGTTCTCGGTGGCGCGCGGCGGCGATTGGATCGACAAGAACGTCAGCAGCGTACTCGGCTGCCCGCGCAGCAAGGCGACGCACATCAAGGAACGCGGCATCGACATCCGCGATCCCAAGAGCCGGGAAGAGGAAGCGGTCTCGATCTACTACCGCAGCCTCATCAACTACGTGCTCAGCAACATCAAGAGCCGCTTCGAGTCCGGCCAGAACATGCCGAGCTTCAACGATCCGGTCGACATCGCCTGTGCCGGCGGCACGTCGATGATCGGTGGCTTCATCGAGGTCTTCCGCGACGAGTTCGCGAAGATCGACTTTCCGATCCCGGTCGGCCGCATCTTCCGCAGCGACGAAGCCCTCACGGCCGTCGCCAAGGGTTGCCTGGTCGCCGCCGCGATCGGCGAGTAGCCGCAGGGCAGGTATGACGAACGCCCGCCGCCGGTTCGCCGGCTGGCGGGCGTTTTGCGTTTCGGGGAGAACCGGGAGTCGCTGCTGCCGAGGATTGGCTCAACGGTCGTGCGGGCCGGGGTCGATCTCAGATCATTGTGGAAGGCGCGCAACACCGACGTCACCTGATCCCGCTGCTGATCGCCGTGCAGGTGGTCTGCTGTGTAACCGTGGCGGTGGCGCCGTGGTCCCGTGAGGCGGAGGAGAGTCCGCCGCTCGTGCCGGTTGCGGAGGACTCGACGCGGCAGCTCGAGGCGCTCGCTGCCGAGCTGCGGGAGCTGTCCGAGCGACTGCAGGTGCTCGAGTCCGCGCCGGCCCGGGAGGCCATCGAGCGCGGTGGGTCGTCCGCGGCGGTTCCCGCGGTCGAAGTGCCATCGGGAGCAGTGTCCCTGGCGGCGGCCACGGGGCGTCGGCCGCTCGAGGCCCGGGCCAACGACCCGATCCGATGGGGCGAGCTCGAGCGGTTCGCCGGTCGGTGGCAGGGGCTCGGCGACGAGGCCACCACCACGAAGCTCGCGTTGTTGGGGCCGAGTGAGCTCATCGAGCGCTTCGGTCCGCCCTCGGCCGTCTACAACGACTCCAGCGCGACTGGGTGGTACTACCACTCGGCGGAGGTCAATCGCCGCGGTCAGCCACTGACGACGGTCGAGTTCCTGCTCGGGCACGCCGGCGTGATCTCCGTTCGGCGCATTGCGAAGGAGTGGTAGTCGGCGACCGTCTGCCTGCCGGTACTACGGCCCGAGCGTGACGCGCACCCAGTTGGTTACCGTGCGGTCGAGCAGGCTCGTCGGGTCGACCGTGAACGCGGCGAACCAGACCTCGAACCCGTTCAGGAAACCGAGGTTGGGGACGTCGACCCATGCACTGGCTCGGCCGCTGGCATCGAGCAGGCCGAGGAAGTTGCCGTAGAGCGGGTTGCCCGGATCGAGGCTGCTGCCGATCAGGAAGCCGGGTCTTAGCGGGATCAGGTTGCCGCCGGGCAGGGGAATTCCGATGTCGTTCCCTTCACTGACGAGCAGCTGATAGAGCTGGCCGGCTTCCCCGGGCATCGCGAGCTCGAGGTTCAGCCGTTGGCCCAAGGGCGCAGTCGGGGTTGTGGTGAGCGGCTGGTCCGCGAGCAGGAACGCGAGGCTCTGCCGCACGAGTTGCGCGCGCGCGACGGGATCGGTCATCGTGACGAGCGGGAAGCCGAACGTCACGGTGCGCGCGGCCGTCACGGGATCGATGCGCTGGACGCCGGCGAACTGGCCGTTGCCGTATTGCAGGCAGACGACGGCGCCGGTGCTCGGGGTCGCGGTGAGAACGTCGGGGTAGTTGACGTCGTAGGTGCCGAACTGGCCGTTGTCGAATGCCGTCAGGGGCAGGCCGGCGCTGACGGTGCCCGGCACCCCGCGTACGGTGTAGACGTTGGCGTCGTCCGCGACGTAGGTCGTACCGAGCTGATTGCGATAGAAGGCGCGGTCGCTCGCCGAGCCGAGCCAGTCGAGGTCCCAGGCGACCTCCGCGCCCGAGACGAGCAGTCGCCCGCCTGCGTTGAGGAACGCGTTGACGAGGAATTGCTCGAACGGCGTGAACGTCTCGTCCGTCGTGCTCTCTTCGCCGAGCGACCAGACTGCACAACGATAGTTGTCGAGCGTGACCCGTCCGCGCTCGATCGCCTCGTTGCTCGCGGCGTCGAAGCCGAGCGAGAACGTCGCGTCGCGCCGGATCGCGTCGCCGAAGTGTCGCAGGTAGTCGCGCGTGTTGTCAGGGGCTTTGATCGCGCGGTCGAGCCGATCGAACGCTTGCACCAGCAGTACGCTTGCCGTGCCGTTGTGGTCGGTCCCGGCCGTGAGGACCTCGGTCGGCATCGAGCAGCCGGAGCCGTTCGTGGCCCGCACGCGAAAGCTCTTCATCGAATGGTAGGGCAGCGGCCCCGTCGACCAGAACGGCGCCGTTGTCGTGCCGGCCTGCACGAACCCCTTACCGTCGTCGGACCACTCGACCACGTAGCCGGTTGCCCCGGGGGCCGTGTCCCAGGCGACGCGCAGGCCGCCGTTTCCGTCCTGCGTGACGCGCAGCGCGGTCGGCGGCTCGGGGACGAACGGAGCCGCGGCCGCGAAGTAGCGCATGATGCCACGCGCGATCGCGCGCGCCCCGAGGTAGCGAAACTCGGGTTGGTGCAGCGACGTGTGATCGAAAGAACCGGCCTGATCGTGGAACGCGAGCTCGAGCAGCACGCCGGGCATCGTGCTGAGCAGGCGCACTTCACCGAAGTTGGCGCTGCGCTGACCACGGTCGACCCAGGTCGAACTCCACTCGGCGCGGAGGTCCTGGATGATCTGCGTGTGGATGCGGCTCTGCAGTGTGCTGGAGCCGGCTGTCGCGCCGCCTGAGTAGATGAACGAACTCG
Source organism: bacterium (assembly GCA_024743115.1). Classification (GTDB taxonomy): domain Bacteria; phylum Planctomycetota; class UBA1135; order UBA1135; family UBA2386; genus JAGQRA01. The sequence continues at coordinate 347,103 of JANSXC010000002.1, forward strand.
TGCCCGCGCCGCCGCCGGCGTTGGTGTGGAGGCTGACGTATGCGTCGGCACCGCGCCACTCGGCAAATCGCGGGCGCGTGGTTACGTCGTCGCTGTTGTCCGCGCCGGCCGTGTCGTAAACCGATGTCGGAGCGCCGGCATACTGGGTCCAGTAGCGCGCGGCCTCCTGCCAGCGCGGGCGTCCGCTCGTGCCGCTGCCGCGCACGATCGAGCCGACGCCGCCACCTAGTCGCACGGCGTCGGCGATGACGACGCCATTCGATGGTGACTCGTTACTGAGCGTGATGACCGCGTCGTCACCCGCGTTGAACCAATACGAACCGAGCCAGACCCATGTCAGGTTGTCCCGGGACTGATCCACCTCGACGGAGCTCGTGCCGCCCGCATGCGTGACGCGGTAGCGCGCGACCGGCGTCCGGTTCGTGCTGGCGCGGAACCAGGCATAGACCGGGTAGAGCCCGTCGCGGGTCACCGGGATCCGCCAGTTCGCGGTCGCCGTCTCGGTCGCGGTTGCGCCCACGAAGCGATACGTGCCGCCCTGGTAGCCGGATGATCCCGATAGCAGCCACGTGCCGGTCTCCGTGTAGGTGGGCGCGCCGCTGTCGTTGTCCGCAACCGCATCGACCAACACCTCGCCCGTTTCGCGCGTCAACACGACTTCGGCGCCCATGTTCTGGAGCATCGGGATCAGGTAGCGATTGCAGATCTCGGCGACGTGGATGTCCTCGAGCAACCCATCGATGAGCGGGCGCTGGGTCGTCCAGCCGAGCGAGCTGTGCCAGTAGTAGCCATGGCCTGGCGAGATCGCGATGCGCCGGCCGCTGAGTGCGCCCTGGGTCGCCACGAAGCTCGAGTTGCCGGATTCGGCGCGCGGTACGGTTGGCAGTCGGTCGTGTCCGAGTACGGTCGTGATGTCCTCTTCGCGGCCGTTTCGGAGCCGGATCGCCACGCTCGTGTGTGCGATCGACGGGTCGGTCAGCGCGGTCTTCTGCAGTTGTTCGAGGGCGTCCTCGATCGCGGTGGCGGCCAGCAGGGTGTCGTCAAACACCAGCTGCGCGTGATCGCCGGTCACGCGACACGCCTGCAGGCGGGTGCCGGCAGGCACGTGGCTCGTCCAGCCCGCCGCACGCTGGCTCGCGGTCGGCCCGCGGAGCAGGTGGTCGAGCGCAGCTGCCGCGCCCTGATGGTGCCGCGCGTCAGCGATCAGATCGTTGCGATGAACGAACAGTGCGTGCTGCGCGGGCAGCGTCGCGACGGCGCCCGCGACCGCGGTGGTCGCGACGAGCAGAACGGGTCGGAGGGTGGCCAGCATGAAGCGGCCAGCTTACCGCATGTGCGCCCGTCGCCCGAGACGGGGATCGTCCCGTCGGGGTCGACGTGTGGCAGTCAGTCGAAGCGCGTTGGCCCGCCGTACGGTGGCGTTTGCGGCGTTGCGACTTCGGTGCCCCGAATCGTCGCGTCCAGCGCGTCGCGCACGTGGTTGGCAGCGCGTGAAGGGTCCGTGCCACGGCCGTCGTCATCGAGCGCGCCGCGGTAGACCAGGCGGCCCGTCGCGTCGATCACGAACACCTGGCCGGTCGTTCGAGCAGCCAGCGTTCGTGCCAGTCGGGCACCATGATCGGCGAGGATCGGATGGCGTAGGTCGGAGTCCTCGGCGCGCTGTCGCAGGTTGCGATAGGGCCGGTCGTCCGGCGAGTGAGCCTCGAAGGCCGCCGGCGCGGGCTTCTTGCCGATCTCGTTCACGTTGGCCGCGAGGCCGAGGAAGGTGACGCCGCGCGAATCGTAGTCGCGGGCGAGCTCCACGAGCTTGGGGTCGATCGTGTGCTGCCACGGGCACGTGCTCGACCACATGTGGATCACGACCGGTCGGCCTCGGAGGTCACCGACGCGGTGAAGGTCGCCCTCGAGATCCTGCAGGGTCACATCGGGCGGCAGCTCGTCACCGATCTGCAGCTTGCGCCGCGCGGTGTGCTGCGGCTTCGCGGCGGAGGCGTTCTGCTGACTCGGCTTCCTGGGGGAATCGGACTGTTGCGCGCTCGCGAGTCCGGTGGCAAGGAGCGCGCTGACGGCCAGGCGGATCTTCATGACAGGGGATATGCCTCGGATGCGCCCGAACCCAGCCCGGTTTGACGGCGATCGATCAGTCCGCGTCGTCCGCGGGCGGCTCACCGCCGCCGGAATCGCCGCCGCCGGAACCTCCATTGCCGGTCTTGCGGGGCTTTCTGAGCGCCTCGTGGAGCCGTAGCAGGAAGCCGCAATAGCCGGCCGCGAACGCACAGGCGCCGTGCCAGAGCGCCCGTAGCGCGAGCGGCACGTTCGAAGGCTGGTAGGACTCGACGATCCACTCGAACAGTGCCCCGAGCAGGCCGATCAGCGTGCCGACGATGCCGGCAGCGAAGAGCGCGAGCGACGACGGGTTGGCATCGGCCGGGAGTGGCGGCAGCGGTCGCGGTCGCCGGGCGCGCCGGGTGATCACGTGCAACGCGAACGCGACGGCGACGAGCGCGAGCCACTCGACCGTGCCGAGTTCCATGCCACGGAATCGTGCGATGCCCGCGATCCAGAGCAGGCCGATCAGGATCGGGCACACCCCGAGCAGTCTTCGAAACCACGCGGTCGTCATCGTCAGAGTGTGATGACCTTCGCGGCTTTGCCGAGTTCGTCGATGATCGTGTCCATGTCGGAGACCGTTCCGACGGCGGGTTGCACGCCGTAGTGTTCGAGGCAGGTGCCGCAGGGTACGAGGTCGACGCCGCGCTCCTCGAGCGCCCGCAGCTCGATCAACACAGGGGAGTCGGCCGCGACGAGCCTGACCCCCGAGTTGTAGAAGACGATCGCGCCGCAGTCGGGCAGTGCGATCGACTTCTTCAGGAAGGTGCCCAGGATCTTCAGCCCGAGTTCGCGGTCACCGTGGCCCATCTGGTCCTGGTTGCAGACGACGATCGTGTCCATGGGCCTATGGTGCGAGTCCGGTCGCCGGAGCGCCAGCATCACGATTCCAGCGGGCCGCGGGACCCGTGGAACTCCCTTCCTTCAGCCCGCGAGGCGGCGTACCCTCCCCCCGGACATGAAAGTGCTCGTCGTCGGATCGGGTGGTCGCGAACACGCCCTCTGCTGGAAGATCGCCCAGTCGCCGCTGCTCTCGCGGCTCTACTGCGCACCCGGGAACCCCGGCACGCGGTCGATCGCGGAGGCCGTCGATGTGGCCCCGACGGACATCGCGGGGATCGTCCGGTTCGCGAGCGCCGAGCAGATCGACCTCGTGGTCGTCGGCCCCGAGGCGCCGCTCTGTGATGGACTTGCCGACGCGCTGGCCGAGCACGGCCGACTCTGTTTCGGGCCCACCAAGGCCGCGGCCGAGATCGAAGGCAGCAAGGTCTTCGCGCGCGAGTTGTGCCGCACGCACCGCATCCCCGGACCGAGCTTCTGGTCGTTCGATGACGCACACCGCGCCAAGTCGTTCCTGACGAATCGCGAGGACGGACCGATCGTCGTCAAGGCGTCGGGGCTGGCCGCGGGTAAGGGCGTCGCGGTGTGCGAGAACAACGCCGAGGCGCTCGCGTTCGTCAGCGAATGCCTCGAGCAGGGGCGGTTCGGCGATGCCGGTGACACGATCGTGCTCGAGGAGTGTCTCGTCGGACCCGAGGTGTCGTTGATCACGATCACGGACGGTCAGACGATCGTGCCGCTCGAACCGGCGCGTGATCACAAGCCGGTCTTCGAGGGCAACACCGGTCCGAACACGGGCGGCATGGGCGTGGTGAGTCCGGTCGAGCTGCTGCCGCGGCTGCGCTCACAGATCGAGAACCAGATCGTGTTCCCCGCCGTTCACGCGATGAATCGCGAGGGCCGGCCGTACCGCGGCTTCCTCTACGCGGGGCTCATGCTCACGCCGCAGGGGCCACGCGTCCTCGAGTTCAACTGTCGCCTCGGCGATCCCGAGACGCAGCCACTGTTGATGCGGTTCAAGAGCGACCTGTTGCCTTACCTGCTCGCCGTCGCCGAGGGCAAACTCGATACGCTCGAGGCGCCCGAATGGGATCCGCGGACCGCGGTGTGTGTCGTCGCGTGCAGCGAGGGTTACCCGGGCAGCTATCCGAAGGGGCGGCCGATCCTGGGGCTCGAGTCGATCGAGACCGGCGACGACCTGCAGGTGTTCCATGCCGGCACCGCGCAGAAGCCCGGCGGGGATCTCGTCACGGCCGGTGGGCGGGTGCTGGCAGTGACGGGGCTCGGAGACGACGTCGAATCGGCACGGGCCAGGGTCTATGGCGCACTGGAACGGATCGAGTTCCAGGGCATGCACTACCGCAAAGACATCGGGCGCCGGAACGATGGGGCGCGGGCCGAACGGTCGTCGTGAAGGTCGAGCAGGAGCAGCAGATCGTCGAGGAGCATCTGCGTAAGCAGGGCTTCCGGTGGACGAACCAGCGGGCGCTGATCGTTCGCAAGGCGCTCGAGACGCACGACCACTTCACGGCGGAAGAACTGCTCGATCTGTGCCGCAAGGTCGACTCCAAGGTTTCTCGCGCGACGGTCTATCGCACGCTCGCGGTACTCGAGGAGTCGCGCTTCGTCGAAGGGCTCGAGACCGGGGACGGCGGTCGTAAGTTCGAGCACGTGATCGGCCACGATCATCACGACCACATGGTCTGCACAGCGTGCGGCAAGATCTTCGAGTTCCATGACGAAGAGCTCGAGCGGCGCCAGGAACTCGCTGCGCGGCGGCTCGGGTTCAGGATCGAGCACCACAGCTTGCGGATCTACGGCAAGTGTCGCTCGTGTCGCTCTGAGACCGCGGCAAAGGGCAAGAAGCGGGGCGTGAAAGCGGCTCGGTCGCGCGCGCGATGACCACGGCGGCGCCGGTGCGCGTGCTCGTCGTCGACGACGAGAAGGACCTGGCGGAGTCCTGCGCGTTCTTTCTCGAACGTGCCGGCTATCACGCCCGGTGTGCAACGAGCGGCGAAGCCGCGTTGCGGTTGCTCGACGAGCAGCCGTGTTCGCTCGTCATCACGGACGTACGGATGCCGCGCATGAGCGGCATGGACCTGCTGACGGCGATCAAGCAGCGGGATCCCGATATCGAGGTGCTGATCATCACGGGTCACCCGGACCTGCAGATGGCGGTCCAGGCGATCAAGCAGGGCGCGTTCGACTACCTTGCGAAGCCCTACGGTGAGAAGGAGCTCATGGCCAGCGTCGCCAAGGCGCTCGCTCATCGCGAGGTACGCGAGAACAACGCGGAACTCAAAGAACGGCTGCGCGGTGGCGTTGCGAGTCGGCGGTTGATCCATCGCTCGGACTCGTTCGGCGAGGTGGTCGGAATGCTCGAGCGCGCCGCCCGCACCGATGCGTCGGTGCTGTTGCTCGGTGAGAGCGGTACGGGCAAAGAACTGCTGGCCCATCATCTGCACGATTCGAGCACCCGGGTGGACAAGCCATTCGTGCCCGTCGACTGCGCGTCGATTCCGGCGGAGTTGTTCGAGAGCGAGTTGTTCGGCCACAAGAAGGGGGCCTTCACGGGGGCCGTGACCGACAAGCTCGGGCTGTTCCAGGTCGCCGACGGTGGCACTCTGTTCCTCGACGAACTCGGAGAGCTGCCGCTGGCGTTCCAGTCCAAGATGTTGCGCGCGATCCAGGAGCGCATGGTCCGGCCGGTCGGTGGGCACGAACAGGTCGAGGTCGATGTCCGGATCGTCGCGGCCACGAACCGTGATCTGCAGAAGGAGGTCGATGCGGGGAACTTCCGCGCCGACCTGTTCTATCGCCTCGATGTCGTGCGGATCGCCGTACCGCCGCTGCGCGAGCGGCCGCAGGACGTACTCGTGCTCGCTGAGCACTTCCTGCAACGCTTCGGTGCCGCGGTCGGCATCACCCGGCTGTCGGCCGCGGCGCGTGAATTGCTGACGGGCTATCGTTGGCCCGGGAACGTGCGGCAACTCTGCAATGCGATCGAGCGGGCCTGCGCCCTGGGCCAGGCACCAGAGTTGCGGCCGGAGGACCTGCCGCCGGAGCTGCGCGGTGAGCGGGAGGCGAATCCCATCGGGGATGCGGAACCGACGACGTTCCAGGAGCTCAAGGCGCGCCGCATCGCCGCACTCGAACGCAGCTACATCGAGACGCTGCTCGAGAAGCACAACGGCAATGTGACGCACTGCAGCGATGAGGCTGGGATGGCGCGCAGTGCGTTCCAGAAGCTCATGCAGAAACACGGCATCAAGAGCTCCGAGTTTCGCGCCTGAGGGGAGCGTGCGGCGGACATCAGCCGGATCGACTGACCGTCAGTAGGTGACGTAGGCGCTGATCGTACAACTCGTGTCCAGTGTGGGCGGCGCCAGCATCGTGCCCTGGCAGTGCAGGTTGAGGCACACGAGCCCCGGATTGTTCGGGATCGCCAGATTGAGCGTGGCGACTCCTGCGCTCGGGAAGTCGAGGACCACGATGTGCGTGGGTTCGACGCACAGCGCGCCGAACGGAACGAGGGGCACGCAGCCGAGCGCGCTACCGAAGAGGTAGGCCGCGAGCACGTAGTTCGGCGTACCGGTCAGGGTGTACTGCGACGTCTGTCCGATCACGAGCGGGGTGTGGGTGAAGTCGAGCGTCGGATCCGATCCCGGGCAGACCTCGGTGAGATGGAGTTCCATCCAGTCGACCTGGGTGTCGTCCTGCAGGTAGACGTCGAGCTTGCGTTGGCAGCTCAGCATTGGCAGCAGGTTCTTGCCACCCGGAAGGTTGCCGAGGTCGAGCGTCAGGGTGCCGTTGCCGCCGGGCAGCAGTTCCCAGAGCCGGGAGCCGAAGCCGTAGAACCCCGATGAGTTGTCGAGGGACAAGCTGAGGCCGTCGGTCGAACTGCCCACGACCGGTCGCATCCGGATCACGAGCCGGGCCGACCGGATGTTTCCGGGCAGGCCCGTGAACGTGTGCCCGAAGCGGATGTCCCAGCTACCGGAATCGAAGTCGACGAACTGTCCCGAGTGATTCGCGACCATCGCGGCGCTCGGGCACGCGGGTTCGATGCCGCCGCCGAAGTTGTCCGCGAGCCCAGCGTACATCTCGTGGCAGCAATGGTCTTTGGTGCGAGCGTTGCAGAACACGCCGACGTTCGCGCCCTGCGGACCCTGTCCGGTCGCGAGCAGGTCCGGATCGTCGTCGCCGTCGAGGTCGGCTGTGGCCAGGCTCACGGGTCGCATGGTGACCGGGGTGAGTTGGGTCTGGTTCGGGCCGAGGAGTTGGCCGCAGCCGGGGTTCCACAGCGCGTGGATGCTGCCCGATCCGTGGCAGCTGACGGCGAGGTCGACGTAGCCGTTGCCATCGAAGTCGGCGGCGACGACATCGGAAGGCGCGGCGCCGGCGGCGATCGGCACGTTGGTTGGCGTCGAGAACGTCATCGGTGCGGTGTAGGGGCCGCCCGGGTGGTAGGCGATCGCGACGATCGGAGTCAGCGCGTTCGTGACCGCGACGTCGTCATGGCCGTTGCCGTCGAGGTCGGCGGTGGCGATCCCGGTCGGCAGGAACGGTGCCGCGAGCGGGATCGTTCCCAAGCTGTTGAACAATGGTGCCCCGCTCGAGACGTTTCGCAGCACTTCGACGCGTCCGCCGCTGCCGTCGTAGATCGTGATTGCGAGATCGGGCCGAGGGTTGGGGTGGAAGTGGCCGGTCGTCCAGGCCGTGGGAGTACCGGGTCCGATCGGGAACGTCAGGGCGGGTTGCAGTGCCGTGCCGTTGTGGATGAACATGTCGTAGTTGGCACTGCCGCCGGCCGCGTGCAGCACGAGAACGTCCTCGTTGCCGTCGCGGTCGAAATCACGCGCCAGCAGGCTCACCGGCGAAGCGCCGGTGGCCAGAGAGGTGCCGGGCAGTAGCCCTGGGCCGACGAAGACGTCGATCGTGCCGCTGCCGCGCAGCACGATGAGGTCCGGGTCCGCGGAGCCCTCGACGTCCGCGACCGCACACTCGATCGCGTCGCCTGGTGCCACTCGCGTCCAGTTCTGGAACGTGCAGGCCGCGCTGAGGATTGCGGGGTTCCGCAGCACCAGCGCGTCCCGGGGACCGTTGCCATGGGTCACGAGCGCCTCCGGGAACCCGTCCCCGTCGAGGTCACCCGTGCTCACCCGGAGGCCGTCGGCCCCGGTCACGACCGAACTGGCGACGAAAGTGGTCTGGGCCGCGGCGACCGCGGCCAGGCCGAGGGGCGCAAGAATGCGAAGCAGCGTGCGTGTGGTGTCCATACCCTTGGATGGCCCGCCACCGGTTCGATCGGACATGATCCGGGGGCATTTTTCCGGGGCGCCACCGGTCGGGCGCGATGGGGTCCGGCTGCTCCAAAAAATCGACTGTTCCTGAACCAGGTCCTCGGCCGGCGACCACTCGTTCCCGTGACCGTCTCCGATTCGACCTTCGAGAACCCGCAAACCCTGCTGCGCGAGTCGCGCTGGCTCCAGCAGTTGGCGCGGGGTCTCTGCGACGATCGGCAGCTCGCGGAGGATCTCAGCCAGGATGCCCTGGCGGCGGCGTGGGAGTCGCGGAGTCGGATCCTCGGTCCGCTGCGGCCCTGGCTCGCCGGGGCGCTGCGGCGCCTGCTCGCCAATCGTCGCCGCGCCCAGGCGCGGCGCGTGCGGCGTGAGCGTGCGGCGGTCACATTGGCCGGCGCCGCGGAATCCGCGCCCGGTACGGACGAGGTCGTGGCCCGCGCCGCGCTGCACGAGAGTGTCGTGCAGGCCGTGCTGACGCTCGACGAGCCGTATCGGACCGCGGTGCTGCTGCGCTATTTCGACGAGTTGTCGTGCGCCGAGATCGCGACGCGGCTCGGTGATCCGGTCGAGACCGTGCGGACCCGCGTCAAGCGTGGCGTCGCGCAGCTGCGCGAGCGGCTCGATTCGAGGCACGGTGCGCGGGCCGTATGGGTCGGTCCGCTGGCCGCGATCGCGTGGCCGGAGGCGGCGACGGCGGCAGCGGCCGCAACTACTTCAACGGGCTGGCTGGTGATGCTGATGAACTGGAAGATCGTGGCCGCGACGGCCGTCGTGATCGGAGTGGGGCTCGTGGTCGCGTTCGACCAGGAGCCGGCACCTCAGAACGATCGGTTCGCGAATGCCGTTCTCGAGCCGGTGGCTGCCGGGCGCGCGGAGTCGGCGACTCCCGATGCGGAGCTGGGGTCGGGCAGCGAGCCCGCGTCGTCGGATGCCGAGAGGAGCGCGGTGGCGGCCCCGGTGACGCGCGTCCGTGGAAGATTCGTCTTCGCCGAGAGTGGCGCGCCCGCCGAAGGCATCGCGGTGCTGGCCATCGAGGTCTCGGTTGATGGCGCTCGCCTGGGGGCGTTGGGCCGCACCAGCAGTACCGAAGATGGGACCTTCGAGTTGCAGCTCGGACAGGAGGTGCCCTTCTCGCTGGTCGTGGCGCCGCCGGGGCGTTTTCCACTCGAATCGCAGATGCGACGCGTCGCGCTCGGGAGCGTGGTCGAGCTGGGAACGATGGGCCTGGTGGCGGCGGTCGACGTCGCCGGTCGGGTGCGTGACACCGCGGGGCGCGCGGTGCCCGGATTCGAGTTCGTGCTGGCGCCGCGGGACGATGAGGAGACCAACGAATCCTGGTTGTTCGTTACGAACGGCCCCGTGACGGTGACCACGGACGATGCGGGCGCCTTCCGCCTGCCGTCGCCGGTGCGCGAAGGCAGCTACTGGGTCACGACGCGCGGCAGCGAGCTGCAGTTCACGCGCGATGTGTTCCGGATCACGCCTGACCAGCCGTTCCTGGAGCTCGTCGTTGAGCGCGATCGTGGCACCATTCGTGGCGTCGTGGTCGACGCCGAAGAACGGCCGCTCGGTGGCGTCGAGGTCGCGGCGCACGACGGCGGTTCGAGTACGCGCAGCGGGGACGATGGCGCGTTCGAACTGCGTTGGCGGCGCGGTGCTCCGGAGAACGTGCGGCTGCGGGTGTGGCGTCGACGGTTCCGGCGCTCCGAGCTGCTGCATGAGAGCACGACGGCGTTCGAGTGGGGCGAGACCGAGGCCCGGGTCGCGGTGCCCGCGTTGGCGAGTCTGCGGTTGCAGGTCGTTGCGGGCGAGACGCTGCGGCCGATCGAGGTCTTTGATCTCGACATGCAGCGGGAAGGGGCCGACGCGTGGGTGCCCGACGGCATCCCGAGCCAGGCGGGAGCATCCGGCGCGCGTCATCCCGACGGCGTGATCACACTCGATCAAATCGTGCCGGGGCGCTACCGCGTGCTCGTGGTGCAGAAGGATCGGAGCGTCGTCGTGCCGCTCGAGGTCTTTTCAGGCGAGCGCGATGCGCGGCTCGTGCTGCCAGCGTTCTCGGAGGTGGTGCTCACGATTCGTGGGCGCGCCGGGACGCCGGTCGGCGGCGCGCGCTGCGACCTCTTCCTCGAGCCGGCGCAGCCGAAGGAACACAGCGTGTTGCCGCTCTCACCGCGACGCGATGCTCGCGGGGATTCGCGCGGCGGGGTGCGGGGGCTGCCATGGCCCGGTGAGTTCTTGCGCGTCACAGGCGGAGTGACCCAACCGGACGGCTCGATTCGACTCGTCGCGCCGCGCGGTTCGAAGCCCCGACTGCGGGTCAGTGCGTCCGGCCTCGCGCCGCACGTCGAAGTGCTGCCCGTACTCGGTGAGTCGTTGACTCGCGAGGTCACGCTCGGTTCGGGGGGCCTCCTGCGCGGCAGGCTGTCGCCGGTCGCGAACGTGGCGCGGCTCGCCGACCCGTTCGTTTGTCTGCGGTCGCGATCGATGCCCGAACTCTTCTACCCCGGCCGCTATTGGGCGGCGACGGGGACTCGCGGCAAGGTATCGAAGGACGGTACGTTCGAACTGCAGGGCGTGCCGCCGGGCGACTGGCAGGCGTGCCTGGGTTATCTCGCGGAGGGGCGTGGTGGTGCGCGCGTCTACCAGCTCGCACCGCTCCGCGAGGCCTTCGAGCTCGCCGACCGCCAGGAGCGCGAGATCGTGCTCGATACCCGGCACGTGATGCCCGTGCGGGTGACCGGTGTGGTGTTGTTCGACGGCGTCGCGCTGCCGCACGCACAACTGCAGCTCGAGGGCGAGGGCTTTGCCGGTCAGTCGCTCTGGGGCGCGGTCGATTGCGATGGCGCCGGCCGGTTCGAAGCGGTGCTCGCGCCGGGCTCCTATCGGCTGGTGGCGCGCACGACCGCGACCGGGCCACTCGTGGGGCAGGCGCCGGTCGTCGTCGTGGCGGGCCGGGATGCCGAACTGTCGCTCACGGTCACGCGAGATCGCGCGACCGGGCGCTGAACGCTCCGCCGCGGTACCGTGGGCCGGCCCGTCGTCCGTCAGGCGTCGCCGCGCGCGACACGCACGAGTTCGCGGAACACCACCATGCCATCGCCGTCGCTGTCGAGGTTGTCGGGCACGTCACCTTGATGGCGGCGCCGCCGCCAGTCGGGCATGTGGTGCGACAGGTAGGCGCGGTCGGGGTGCGGCATCATGCCGAGCACGCGCCCCGTCGTGTCGGTAAGTCCGGCGATGCCGAGTGGTGCGCCGTTCGGGTTGTCGGGGTACTGCTCGGTCGGATTGCCGGCGTTGTCGACGTAGCGCAACGCGGCGAAGCCTTCGTCACATAGCATCTGCTGGAACGCGGCGTCTTTGGCGATGAGTCGGCCTTCGCCGTGCGCGGCCGGCCAGCGCAGCGTCAAGCCCGCGGGCAGGAACGCGCAGCGCGACGGTTGCGTCTGCAGCGTGACCCAGCGGCACTCGTAGTGGTTGCTGAGGTTGTGGGTCAGCGTCACCTCCTCGAGGAGCCTGCCCTGCGACCGCGGCAGCAGGCCGAGCCGCACCAGGACCTGAAAGCCGTTGCAGATGCCGAGCACGAACTTGCCGTCGTCGACGAACCGCAGCAGTCGGTCGCCGAGTCGGTGCTTCATCTCCTGCGCCAGCACGCGTCCGGAGCTGATGTCGTCGCCGTATGCGAAGCCGCCGGGGACGCAGAGTGCCTGGAAGCGATCGAGCTCCTCCGGCTTCTGCAGCAGCTGTTTGATGTGCACGAACTCGGGAGCGCCACCGGCGAGTTCGAGCGCGTGGTACGTCTCGCGTTCGCAGTTGATGCCCGGCGCGCGCAGCACCAGCATCTTGGGATCGGCGTTCATCGTGCACCTCCGCCCGTCAGGGTGCCATCGAAGTCGAGTGGCTCGCGCCACCTGCGTTTCGCGTCCGCGAGTGCGACCGTCGCGATCGCCTTGCCGGCGGCCTCGAACACGAGGTCCGCACTCTCGAGCACCTCGCCGATCACGGCGAACGGCACTTCGTGCAGATTTGCGGCCAGATCGTCGATTCGGTTAGCCGGCACTTCGAGCAGCAGCCGGCTCTGCGATTCGCTGAACATCACGCGTTCTGGCGAGATCTCGTCAGCGGTCCTCACGGCGTCGAGATCGATACGTGCGCCAATGCCGCCGCCGATTGCCATCTCCGCGACCGCCGCGCCCAGTCCGCCCTCGCTGAGGTCGTGGGCCGACAGCGCGCAGCGAGCGTTGATCGCACGGTGGCACGCGACGAGCACGTCGTGGCCGAGAGCGTGGTCGACCCGCGGCACGTTGCGACCGAGGTGACCCTTGGTCTTGTAGTAGACCGAGCCGCCGAGTTCGTCCTTGGTCAGGCCGACGAGCACGAGCTTGCTGCCGGGCTGGACGAACGCGGACGTCAGCGTGCGCCGCACATCGGGGATCACGGACAGCGCCGAGACGAGGATGCAGCCTGGAATGCGGATCGTGCGATCGCCGGCGCGGAACTCGTTGTGCAGCGAGTCCTTCCCGGACACGAACGGCGTTCGGTAGGTCGTTGCGAGTGCGCAGAGCGCCTCGGTCGCGCGGACGAGTTCGCCGAGTGCCTGCGGATCACGCGTGTTGCCCCAGCAGTAGTTGTCCAGCACCGCCGTGTAGTCGGGGTCGCCGCCCGCGGCGACCAGGTTGCGCATCGCTTCGTCGAGCGCGCACTCCGCCATCGCGGCGGGATCGATTCGCGAGTAGCGCGGGTTGAGGCCGTTGCTGAGCACGACGCCGCGATGCGAGCCGAGCTTCGGCGCGATCACCGCGGCGTTGGCGGGGCCGTCCTCGTCGGGGCCGCACAGAGGCTTGCCCGCGGAGCCCGCCTGCACCTCGTGATCGTACTGGCGGATGATCCACTCCTTGCTGCAGACGCCGTAGTCGGAGAGCACATCGAGCAGGGCGGCACCGCAGTCGCTCTCGGGCGGCAGATCGGGTTCTTCGAGGTCGGGCGGCGTGTAGATTGCCTCGTGCTCGCGCTTTGGCACCCCGTCGTGCAGGAAGTGGCTGTCGAGGTCGGCGTGGACCTCGCCCCGATACTTGATCACGAGCCGCCCGGTGCCGGTAAAGCGGCCGAGCACGGTCGCTTCGCAGGCTTCGGCGGCGCAGACCTCGAGCAGGCGCTCGAGCTTGTCGGGCGGCACGGCCAGCACCATGCGTTCCTGCGCTTCGCTGATCCAGATCTCCCAGGGGGCGAGGCCCTGATACTTGAGCGGCGCGTGTTCGAGTTCGACCTCGGCGCCGAGCTCCTCGGCCATCTCGCCGATTGCCGAGCTGAAGCCACCCGCGCCGCAGTCCGTGATCGCGGAGAACAGGTCTTCTTCGGCGCACGCGAGCACCGCGTCCATCGCGATGCGTTCGGTGATCGGATCGCCGATCTGGACCGCGCCCGAACTCTGCATCTCGCTCTCGGTATGCAGCTCGAGTGAGGAGAACGTCGCACCGTGGATGCCGTCGCGCCCCGTGCGGCCGCCGAGCGCGACGATCACGTCGTCCTTGTTCGGCTCCTTGTGTGCGCGCGCGGTCGGCAGGATGCCGACGTTGCCGACGTAGACCAGTGGGTTGCCGATGAAGTGCTCGTCGAAGTGCACGCTGCCGTTGACCGTCGGGATCCCCATCGGGTTGCCGTAGTCACGCACACCTGCGACCACGCCTTCGAACACGTGGCGCGGATGCAGGCAGCCCTGCGGGACCTCGGCCGCGGGAGTGTCGGGTGGTGCGAAGCAGAATACGTCGGTGTTCGCGATGGGGCGCGCGCCGAGGCCGGTGCCGAGCACGTCGCGGATGACGCCGCCGACGCCCGTGCCGGCACCGCCGAACGGTTCGATCGCCGACGGCCGGTTGTGGGTCTCGACCTTGATGCAGACCGAGTCCTCGTCGTCGAACTCGATGATGCCTGCGTTGTCGACGAACACGCTGACGCAGAAGTCGCGTTGCAGCGTGTTGGTGACGTTCGCGATCGTGCTCTTGAGCAGGTTCTCGATGCGGCGGCCTTCGAACGTGACGTTGCCGGTCAGTGTCTTGTGCTTGCAGTGCTCGCTCCACGTCTGCGCAAGTGTCTCGAGCTCCATGCGCGTCGGGTCGCGCCCGAGTTCGGCGTAGTGTTCCTGGATCGCGAGCATCTCGGTGCGATCGAGCGCGAGCCCGCCGTCCTGCGACAGCTTCTCGAGTGCGTCGCCGTCGAGCTCGGCGAGTGGCATGTGCTGCACCGAGAGGTCGGGCTGACCGCCGGCGCCGGGCAGCCCCGCGGGCAGCGCGTCAGCGAGCACCTCCTGCACGACGTCGTTGGCGAGCGCGCGGCGCGCCGCGTTCTGGAGCGGTTCGAGACCGACATCGCCATGAACGTCGAAGGCGCGGTAGGTGCCGGTTGCCACGACTGGCAGTCCCATGTCACCGAGCGCCTTCTGCACCGAGTGCGCGACTGGATCGGTGACGCCGGGACGCGGCGTGACAGTGATCGTGTGGCCGCCGGCGACGGGCTTCGGCGTCGCGTCGGGCGCGTGGATCACGACCTCGTCACCGATCGGGTCGCCGAGCACCGCGGTCGCGAACTCGCGAACCTGCGACTCGTTCAGCTCCGCGCCCAGCAGGTATCCGCGCCGGGTTCGAACCTGCTGGAGCGCTGTCAGCCCTTCGGCCGCGAGCGCGCGCCTGGCCGCATCGCCAGCGGGATCTGGTTGGTCTTCACGAACCAGAACATCGACGCGCCACGCCTGCATGGAACCACCATGCCGGGCGGTTATGGCGAAGGCAAGAATCGCGCGAACGCCCGTTCCGATGCGACCGGGGAGGGATTGTGGGAAGTTTCGCGCAATGCCACGCGGCGGCTGCTCGTCACTTGCCGCCCTCGTCCTGCGGCAGAATCAGGTCGCCGGTGGGGGCGCTCGACCAACCCGACTCGGGTGTCGTCGGCGCGGCACGGAAACCGGCGATGGTTTCGGGCCAGGCGGCGATTCGCGCGGCCATCCAGCGCTCGCCGGCCGCGGACCGACAGAACGCATCGATCGCGTTTGCCTCGTCGGGGGTGACCCGCTTCGCCGCGAGCAGCAGCGCCACCAGGGGCGGGGACGGTGAGCCGCCGGCTGCAACCTCCTGCCGCGCCTGCCAGATCGCCGCGGCCGCGGCCTCGCCGACGCCCGCAGGATTTCGTAAGCGCTCGCCGAGCCGGGCCGGCAGGTCGTCGAACGGCCATGCTTCCGTCGTCGCGGCGAGCGTCTCGGCCTGCGCCATCGCCAGCCCCGCCGGCGTGCCGAGAAACTTGATGGCAGCGGTCGCCACGTCGGGTGGAACGAGCCGTGCGACCCGCTTCGCTGCCGCGGTATCGAACGCGGTCCGCTGCCGGCGAAAGAGCTGCCGGCGCGGCGTGTAGCGCGTGTGGTCGATGAGTTGGCCGTCGTTCCAGGCGGTGTCGTAGACCGTGCCGCCGCCGAACATCGGGTCGAGCCGAGCGAGATTCGCGGCCCAGTCCGGGTCGATGGCGGGAGAATCGGCGCCGCAGCTCGGGAGCGTGACCGTGACCACGAGAGCTAGGCCGAGGGACCGGAGGAAGCGGCGTTCGGTCATAAGGCGGAAGGGTACGCTCGCAATGGCGATTACCTAGGTCGCGGTCGCGTTACGCCGGTATTCGGGCGGGCTAGAGTTGATCCGATGTTGCCCCGCGCCAATCGATGGTCTCGTTCTGCCGCCAGCTGCGTGCTCTGCATTCTCGCGGTCGCCGATTCCGGGTTGGCGCAGGGGGCGTCCTATGAGCCGCTACCGACCGGGCCGTCACCGGCGAGCCAGTTCGTCTGGGATTCCTACCGCCAGGTGGTCGTCGCAGTCGAGCGCTGGCCCGTGCCGAGGACCTGGACCTGGGACGGCACGCGTTGGTCGGTCGTGCAGGGGACGAGCACGCCCGCGGTCCCCGTGCGGCTGATGTTCGATTCCTTGCAGCAGCTCGTCCTGGGGGTCACCAGCGACGTGATCTTTCGGTGGGACGGCGCCGACTGGACCGCGATCAGCGCGGTGGGCGGCTTGGAGGGCGTGGCCTACGACGCGAGTCGGGCGCGGATGGTGACTACGGATGGCGAGATCGTTCGCGAATGGGACGGTGTTGCCTGGGTGACGGTTGCGACGACCGGGGGGCCGGGTCAGCGCAGTGGCGCGGCCTTTGCGTACGACCCGGACGGTCAGCGTTGTCTGTTGTACGGCGGCTTGGGATCGGTCGGTGGTGCTGATCTGTGGAGCTGGGACGGTGCGACGTGGACGCAGCTCGCAGTCAACGCGCCGCCGGGTGGTCGGGACGGCGCGGGTTTGGTCCACGATCCGTCCGGTGCGCGGATGGTGCTCTATGGCGGCGACAGCAGTGGCTCGACCTGGGCGCTCGTCGGGAATGCCTGGACGCAGATCGTGACGCCGTTCGATCCGGGTCCGCGGATCGGCGCGACGATGGCGTGGGACGGTAGCGGGCTGCTGCTGCACGGCGGCAGTGCAGCGCGCGGCGGTGAGCTTTGGCGATTCGCCAACGGCAACTGGGCTGAGCTTGCGGGTGGCGTGCCAGTGCGGCGGCAGGATGCGGCGTTCGGTTGGGACATGGCCCGCGGCCAGGCCGTCCTGTTGGGTGGGCTGAATCAGTCGCCGTTCCCTGGCGTGATCTTCGATGATACCTGGACCTGGGATGGCGTGTGGCAACGGCGGTCGACCACGACGCGTCCGCCGACCATCGGCGGCTACCCCGGTACGCAGCTCGTGTGGTCGTCCGCGGAGAGCTGGCTGCTGTTCTGGAACGGCTCGACCTGGAGTTGGACCGGCACCGACTGGCTCCAGCGTTCGCCGGCGGCTTCTCCGCCGTTCCGATTGTATCCGGCGATGGCGACGGACCCGGCTGGCGGGGTGATGTTGTTCGGTGGCCGGACGGCGCAGCCGAGCTTCTTCGGCGACCAATGGCGCTGGGATGGTGTCGAC
This sequence comes from bacterium, assembly GCA_024743115.1. Lineage (GTDB taxonomy): Bacteria > Planctomycetota > UBA1135 > UBA1135 > UBA2386 > JAGQRA01. Next base: position 364,330 of record JANSXC010000002.1, read on the forward strand.
TGGCAGCAGCTGTCGCCGACCGGGTTGCCGAGTGCGCGTGCTCAGGCGCTCGCGGCCTTGGATCCCGTGCGCAACGTCGTCGTGATGGCGGGCGGGCAGTACTTCAACCTGGGGCTGCCCGAGACCTGGGAATGGGATGGGGTCTCGTGGTTGCAGCGGTCGCCGGCGCCGTTCTCCTTTGCGTCACGGTCCCCGAGCGCCGCGTATCGACCGGAGACCGGTGCTGTTCTGTTCGCCAACTATGAGCATCACGAGTGGGATGGCGTCCAGTGGCGGACGTTCGCCCAGGTCCCCGGGCACAGCCGAGACGCTCGGATCGTGACCGCGAACACGGGCGCAGTCCTCGGCTACGGGGGGCAGAGTTCGGCAGATGGCGACCTCGTGACCTTCGCCGAGCAGCACGCCGAGGTCGCACACTACGGCGTGCCCTGTGCCGTCGGTCCGGGACCGCAGCTCACCACTCGCGGTCGGCCGTCGTTGGGCAACGCCGGGTTGCGGATCCATTGCAGCACGCGCATTGCGGTGGCGCCGACGTTCGTGGCCTTGGGGCTCGCGCCCGCCAGTCAGCCGCTCGGCAGCGGGTGCCAGGGGCTCGTCGGCAATGTGATCGGGGTGCACTTCCTCTTGTCCAGCGCATCCGCCGAGGCGACGGTCGGGTTGTCGATCCCGAACAGTCCGGCGTTCCGCGGCGTCGACATCTTCTCGCAGGCCGCCGTGCTCGATCCGGTGCGCAGCCTGCTCTTCGGCGTCACCATCAGCAGTGGCCTGCGGGTCACGGTCGGGTACTGAGATGATCGACATGATTCGCACCGTCGCGCTGTTCGCCCTCGGGGTGGCTGGCGTTCCAGCGCAGGGCCCGTGGGCGTCGCTGCCGAGCCCTGGCTTGCCGTTCGCCGCCTACGACGCAGCGCGCGACGTCACGCTCATGCTGGGGCGTGATGGCGTGATGAACCACTGGGAGTGGGACGGCTCGTCACTCATCGAACGGGTCGATGCCGCGCCGCCGGGGCGCAACTTCTTGTGGGTCGGCGGCGATGCGCCGCGGGGGCGGGTGCTGGCGGTTTCGACGTCGCCGCTGGAGATCTCCGAGTGGGACGGCGCCGCGTGGCGCACTGCACTGATCCTGAACGGGCCCGAGTTCGGCTCGACGACCAGTTTCGCCTTCGACGACGTGCGTGCGCGGCTCGTGGCATTCCACATCGGCGACAACGGTCCACAGACGTTCGAGTGGGACGGCAGTCAGTGGTACGATCTGACGCCGGTGACAGGGCCAGGGGAGCGCTATGGCGCGGCGCTCGAGTTCGATCGCTCGGCCAATCGCTGCGTGCTCTACGGCGGCAACGACGATGGTGTGATCCTCGCCGACTGTTGGGCCTGGGATGGAGTGAATTGGACGCAGATTGCGGCTGCCGCCGGGCCGGGGCCGCGCGCGGGGGCCGGGATGGCCTTCTCGCCGATGCTCGGGGGACTAATGCTCTACGGGGGCGCCGCCAACCGCACGACGTGGTACCTCCAAGGTTCGACGTGGATCCCGGTGCTGACCTCGGCGAGTCCGCCGGCGTTGCATGACCCGAAGCTCGTCCAGGACCCCTTCGGGATGCTGCTCGTCGGCGGCCGCGGCGATACCGACGGGGTGGCGTGGCGGTACGATGGTGTGGACTGGCAGCCTGTTGGCGCCGTGTTCCATAGGCCCGCGTTCCACGGTCTGGATTCGACGATCGTCTTCGATCGTGGTCGGGGCGAGGTGGTCCACTACGCAGGCCTGTTCGGGGACGGCGAGGTGTCGCTGTTCGATACGACCTGGCGGGGCACTCGCCCTGCGGTCGCGATGCCGGCACGGAACCGGGCTGCTATCGCGTGGTCGTCGGCCGAACAGCAGGTGCTGCTGTTCGGTGGCATTGATGCTTCGAACACGGTGCTCGGCGATACCTGGAACTGGGATGGTGTGACCTGGATCCCGCGGTCCCCGGCCAATTCGCCTTCGCCACGGCGCCTCGCCCTGGCGGCGGAGGATCCGAATGGTGGCGTGTTGCTCTACAGCGGGTTGGATCCAGCGAACAACGAGCTCGACGAGCACTGGCACTGGGATGGCACGAACTGGTCGCAGCGCAATCCGGCGACCCGCCCGACCCTGCTGAGCGGCACGTTCGCCGCGCTCGATCCGAATCGCGGGATCGTCGTGGCAGTGTCTCGCCCGGGAAGCGCTGTCGGGTACGACACCTGGGAATGGGACGGTCAGGACTGGCGCCTCGCGGCCACCTCGCCGTACTCGACCTTGATCGGCGGCGCACCGCTGGCCTTCGATGGCGCGCGGAATGCCGTGATCGCGGCCGGTGGGCGGCTGTACGAGTGGACGGGAACGTCGTGGACCGGCGGGCCGGTGAATCCCTCGGCCGTGTCCCCGGGGCGCGGCGCGGTCACCGACTTTGGCCGCCAACGCACGCTGCTGGTAGGCACGCCCGTGCGCCAGCTCACGGATACACCCGCGAGCCTCGAAACCCGCGGTGCGGGTTGCTCGTTCGGCCCGGCGCCGGTGTTCGCAGGCATCGATCGGCCGCAGCCTGGCAACGTGCACTTCGCGCTCGAGGTCGCAACGCGGTTGCCGAATGCCGCGACGTTCGTGGTGCTGGGTTTCGGGCAGCAAGCCCAACCGCTCGGTTCGGGCTGCACGAGCTACGTCGCGAACCCGGTCGGCACGCGCTTGGGCGTCGCGAGCGCGGGCGCGCAGTCGCGATTCTCGATGCCGATCCCGAACGACGGAGCGCTGCGTGGCGTTGCGTTCGTGGCGCAGGGCGCGGTCGTCGATCCCGCGCGCAGTCTGATCGGTGGCGTGACGGTGACTGCCGGGCTCAGGGTCACGATCGGCGACTGACTGCGGGCGCGCACCCACGTGCGGTGCCGAACCGCGAACCGGAGATTTCCCGGACATTCGCCGTCGCCGCGTGCGGCCCGGCGACATGGGGGGGCATGAACAACCCCACGACATATTCGGTGGGTGGTCGACGAACCCGTGCGGCTGCCCTGTCCGCCACTCTCGGAGTGGCTCTTCTCTCCACCTCGTCCCAACTCGACGCGCAGGTGGTCGCCTGGGCGCGTGTCCAGCCCGCGGGGCAGGGCCTCGTGTTTACGCCATCGACCGCCTATCAGTTCTCGACCGCGGGGCAGAACATCACGGTTGCGCGCGGCGGAGTGAACAACGAGTTCGTCGTCACGATTCCGGCGGCGGCGCCGTCGATCGGCGGTTGCGTGCACGCTTCGGCGGTCGACGGTAACCACACGGCAGTGGTCGAGAGCTGGCTGACCTCGACGGGTGACGTCCAGGCGCGGATCGCGCTCTATGACAGCGTCGGTGGTCCGGCCAACGACGCCAAGTTCAACGTGCACTGGCGCCACGAGGGTCCCGGTCTGCGTCGCGAAGCCTACGTCTGGGCCGACAGCTCCACGGCTTCGAGTTACACCCCGACAACGGACTACTCGTGGAACGGCAATCGTCCTGATCCGACGATCACGCGCAGCGGGACCGGCCAGTATCAGGTGACGTTTCCCGGTCTCGCGGCGCAGGGCAGCGACTTCGGCAGCGTGCAGGTCACGCCGTTCGGCCTTTCGCCGCTGCGGGCGAAGGTGCACACCTGGGGTCACAGCAACGGCGATGTGATCGTCAACGTTCGCTGCTATGACATTTCTGGCGCGCTCACCGATGGGCGCTTTACGTGCAGCTATCAGGAGGTTGCGGCCCCGATCCATGCCGATGACGGCTCGGGCGCGCACGTCTACGCGAGCGAACCGACGGCCGTGTTCTACCGGCCGTCGTCATCCTACACCGACAGCAATGGCCGTGAGGGGCCGCCGGGCGAAGAGATGGTCGAGCGGGTGTCGCTCGGGCGCTACCGCGTGAACCTGCCCAACATGGCGCCGATTGCGAGCGCGACCGTGCAGGTCACGGCTGCGGGACCGGGCGCGGGCTACGCGACGATCGACTCGTGGACCACGGATGGCTGTGGCGGGACCGACGTCAACGTCACCACGTTCGACGGCACGGGCGGGCCGGCGGATCAACGGTTCACGCTGCTGTATCTCAGCAACCGACCCGCCGCGACACCGATCTACGCCTGGGCGGCGATCGAGCCACTCGGTCAGGGTTCGACCTTTACGCCGGATCTCGCGCGGCAGTTCTCGACCGCAGGGCAACAGCTCACGGTCAACCGCGGAGCCGCGAGCAACGCGTTCACGGTCCTCGTTCCCGATGGCGCCCCGTCGGTGGGTGGCATTCCCCACCTGACTGCCATGAACGGCAACCACACCGCCGTCGTGAAGAGCTGGCTCAAGATCGGTGACTCGGTCCACGTCAGCGCGCTGCTGTTCGACGCGTTCGGCAACCCGGCCGGCGACCGTGACTTCACGATGCTGTGGCGTTACCGCGGCAACCCCGACGCGCGGCAGGGCTACTGTTGGGCGAACGATGCCACGGCAGCGAGCTACACGCCGCTCGCGGCGTACTCGTGGAACGGCGATCGCGGCGCTCCGACCGTGACCCGGCTGTCGACCGGTACCTACCGCGTCGATTTCCCCAACCTCGGAGGGACCGGGCCGGAGCGCGGCAGCGTGCAGATCACGCCCTATGGGTCGTCGATGCTGCGCGCCAAGGTCACGTCGTGGCAGGGCTCGACCGGCGACCTGCAGATCAACGTGCGGTGCACGGATCACCTCGGCACGCCGACCGATGGTCGGTTCATCGTGAGCTACAACGAGCTCGCGGCGCCGATCGCCGCCGAGCACGGTTCGGGCGCGCACGTCTGGGCCAACTTGCCGACGGCCGCGAGCTACACCCCGAACTCGTACTACACGCACAGCAACGGCCGCTTCGGCCCGCAGGACAGCGAGACGATCGACCGTCTGTCGGTCGGGCGCTACCAGGTCAACCTGCCGGACGTCGACCCCAGCGGCAGCGTGACGCTGAAGGTCAGCGGCCAGAGTTCGGACTCGACCTACGCGTCGATCGAGTCTTGGAGCGGTGGTCGCGGCGGCATCGAAGCCATCGTGCAGGTCTGGTCGGCCGGCGGCACTCCCGCGGACGGGCGGTTCACGCTGCTCGCCCTCACGGATACTCCCGCGTTCGACCTCGCTTCGAACGTCGCGTCGGGTTCGGGTTGCAACGGGCCCGTGCTGAGTGGGCTGACGCGGCCGATCCTGTGCCGCGATTGGTCGCTCGCGCTCGGTGGCGTGTCACCGAGCGCGGTCCTGGGTTTCGTTCAGCTCAGCTTCGTGAGCCAGAACCTGCTCCTCGGCCCCAACGCGCCGGGCTGCGTGGCCTACACGGATGGCGCCGTGAGCATTCTGCTGCTGCCGCCGCTGCCCGAGGTCGTCTACAGCCTGTCGTTGCCGTCGGATCCGAGCTTCCTCGGGCTGCAGATCCACGCGCAGGGCGGTGCCTTCATTCCGGGCATCAACGCCTACGACCTCGCGGCGAGCAATCGCCTGACCGGAACGATCGGCGACTACTGAGCGCTCGATCTCGAACCGCGCGCCGAACGGCTGAGCGTCGTTCGGCGCCGACTGCGTTACTCGTCCGCGAGTTCGGCAAACACCGAATCGGGCAGCCGTTCGCGCAGCCGCTCGAGCGCGCGCGAGTAGCGCTTCGACATCGCCTTCAACGTCACCCCGAAATGGTCCGCGACCTCGGCCAATGGCTGCTGCTCGATACCGCGCATGACGATCGCTGCGCGGTCGTCGGTCGTCAGGCGGTCGAGTGCATCCCGCACCTGACACTGACGTTCGCCGCGCACGATGCCCGACACGACGCCGGTCGCCGGATGGGTCAGGTCGGGGGTGAACTCGGGCGCGTCGGGCACGACCGGCTCGACGTGCACGCGGCGCCGCGCCTCGCGGCGCAACAGGTTGTGCAGCTTGCGCACGATGGACGACGTCAGGAAGCTCAGGAGCACGGGCGTCAGTCGGCCCTCGCGCTGCTGCAGTTCCGGCAGCCGCGGCAGCAGCACGATCCACGCCTCCTGTACCAGGTCGGCGGGGTCGCAGACGGTCGCGAGCTGGCCGCCGAGCCGCCAGCGGGTCTGCGCGAGGAGCAGCGGGTTCAGGCGCTCGACGAGCCACGAGACGCTGCCGCGGTCGCCCGCGACGGCGCGGCGAACGTGCAGGCTCGTGATCTCTCCGGGCGCGGCTTTCCGACTGGTATTCATCGTTCGGGTCAACGACCGACTTCGGCGAGGAACGTAAGGAAGTCCGCGCGGGATCGCAGCGCGCTGAACACTTCGTGCTCGAGTAACTCGACCTTGATCGTAGCGCTAAGGCGGGAGCCTTGCAGGTGGCGCATCGTCGCGTCGCCGTACTCCTGGACGCGGCGTTGGCGTTCGGCCGCCGCGAGTGTGTCGTCTCGCGAACTCAGCGTCGTGCAGGCCGCGAACGCGTAGGCGGCGAACCAATCGTGACGGTCGGGCTGCTCGGTCACGAGTTCCTGCGTGTGGCGCGCGGCGTCGTCGTACCGGCCGAGTTCGAAACAGCCGTTGTTGAGCTCGCGGCCGATGATTCGGCGGTAGTCGCGGGCACGCGGATCTTGCGGGTCGATCGCGAGTGCGCGGCGCACGCGGTCCAGGGCTTCCTCGAGCAGTTCCAACGAGCCCTCGGAATCACCGCCGCGGCGGCGTAGCACCGCGAGGTTGCAGAGGGAGCCCGCGAGATGGCACTGGTGGTCGCGCACGTTCGGGTTGGCCGTGGCCAGCTGGCGCTGCCGCTCGGCGGCGCGTTCGAACGCCGCAGCCGCCGCCTCGGGTTGCGCGAGGCGCAGCAGGACCGTGCCGCGCAGGTTCTCGATCTCCGCTAGTACCGAGGTCAGGCCGCGATTGGGCGTGCCGTTCGCCAGCATCTCGGCGAGTTCGGTCGCGGCGTGCTCGAGGGTCGCGTTCGCGGTGGCGAACTCCCCGAGATGCCGCTGCACCCCGCCGAGTAGCAGTTGGCCCGACGCCAGCCGGTGGCGGGCGAGCGGGCTGCCGGGTTGGCGCGCGACGAGTTCGCGGCCGACGTCGACCTTGGCCACGGCCAGTGCGAGCGCCGCCTCGAACTCGCGCTGGCGTACGAGCGCGAGCGCGATGTTGTGGCGGGCCGAGGCCAGGACATGGAGGGCCTCGTCACTCTCGCGGATCGGCAGCGGCAGTTCGGCGACCGCATCGATCACGCTCTGCAGGCCGTCGATCGCGGCGTCGGGCTCGGTGCGCAACCGGTGGATGCACGACTCGGTCTCGACCATCGCGAGCCACAGGCGGAGTACGGGGTCGTTCGGGTCGTCGGTGATGAGTCGGGCGTATCGCGTTCGAGCCTGACCCAGTGCCGCGAGCGAACGTTCGACGTTGCCGAGCTTGGCTTCGAGCAGGCCGATCCGGAAGTGGGAGCGCGCGATGCGCTCGGCGAGGCCGGGATCCTCCCCGCGCAACGTCGTGAAGTGGCGGTAGAACGCGAGCGTTCGGGCGGCGAGCGCACGCCGCAGCGGGTCGGCGGCGGGATCGTTGGCGAGCGTGCGTTCACCGAACTCTGCGAGTAGCTCTTCTGCGGCGGTGAACGCCATGTTGCGGTTCTCGCGCGCCATGAGCGCGTTGTCATCGGCCGCGAACTTCTGCTGCAGGCTGATCGCCGTGCCGGCGATCAGTGCGGTCACGGCGAGCACGCTGGCCGTTGCGACGCCGCGGTTGCGCCGCATCCACGTCCGCAGTTCGGCGACGGGACCGGTCGCATGGGCCTGTACCACGCGGTTGTCGAGGAACGCGCGCAGATCCGCCGCGAACTCGCGCGCGGTCGGGTAGCGGTCTGCGGGATCGCGCGCCATCGCGCGTTGGCAGATCGCGACCGCGGCCGAGGGCGCGGTTGGCGCGGTCAGCATCAACGGCGCGGGCGGTCCGGCGCGGACGAGATCGAGCGTGCTCGTTCGGGCCTGGCCGGCATACGGCGGCCCGCCAGCGAGCACGTGGTAGAGGATCGCGCCGAGTGCATACACGTCGCTGCGCTCGTCGACGGAGTCGTCGCCGTTGGCCTGTTCTGGCGCCATGTAGGCTGGCGTTCCGAGCACGTCGCCGGCCTGAGTGCGGTAGGGCAGGTCGAGCGGCGGGGGGCCATTCCGATCAGGGTTCGGCCGATCGGGGGCTGGCCGATCGGGTGGTGGCACGTCGGGGCGCGCTTGCCCGTTTCGCATGGGCGAGGCCGGCTGTGCGGGTGAGGTCGACGGTGTGCCTGCGGCGTCGGGAGCCCGGCGCAGTTCGCGGGCGACGCCCCAGTCGACGACGTAGACCGCGCCGTCGGCGCCGATCATCACGTTCGCGGGCTTGAGGTCGCGGTGGATGATGTGCCGCGAATGGGCGTGGGCGACCGCGTTGGCCACGCGTTCGAGTGCGTCGAGTACCCGCGGTAGCTTGGGCGGACCCGCGCCCTCGCCGCGCTGCAGCCAGACCGCGAGGTTGTCGCCCGCGATGAGCGGCATCGTGTAGTAGGGCTGCTGGCGTTCGTCGATTCCGAGGTCGAGCACGGGGACGATGCCGGGGTGCTGCAGCCGTGCCGTGATGCGCGCTTCGTGCAGGAAGCGCGCCAGGGCCTCCGGGGCCGGGAAGCCGGTGCTGCCGTCGCCGTCGCCGAGCAGCTTCATCGCGACGAGCCGTCCGAGTGCGGTGTCGCGAACGCGCTGCACCGTCCCCATGCCGCCCCGCGCAACGACCTCCCGATCACGGTAGCGGTCGCTCTGGGTCACGGCTTCGAGCGCGGCCTCCCGCGGGGCCGCACTCGGCGCCATGATGGCCTCGTATTCGCTCGCGACGATCGCCGCGCCGCCGGGGAACATCGCCTGATACTCGGCGAGCGAGCGTTCGTGGCCCTGCTCGCGGTCACGCAGGAAGACCTGCAGGAACTCGACGGCAACGGTCGAGGGGCGGGTGTCGGAGGAGCTGCTCACAATCGGGTGCTGCACCGACCCATGTCACGCCGGGGCGGCTGGCGACACGAATTCTACCGGAATCCGGCCCGCGGAAACCGAGGTGGCGCAATCCCGGGCCCGGGCCGGCGTCAGTAGCTCTCGTCGGCGCTCGGGAAGTCGCCGCTCTGGACATCGTCGCAGTAGCGCCCGATCGCGCCCTGAATCTCGTCGGCGAGCTCGAGGTAGCGCCGTGCGAACCGCGGACGGAAGCGGGTGAACAGGCCAAGGAGATCGTGGGTTACGAGAATCTGGCCGTCGACGTTCGGACCCGCGCCGATGCCGATCACGGGGATGTCGACCGCCTGTTGCACCGACTCTCCGAGTTCGGCCGGAACCTTCTCCAGCACCATCGCACACGCACCCGCGTCCTCGAGGGCCTTGGCGTCGGCGAGGATGCGGTTGCGCTCCTCGGCGTCGACCCCCCGGGCCTTGTAGCTGCCGAACTGATGGATGCTCTGCGGCGTCAGGCCGAGGTGACCCATGACCGGGATCCCGGCGCTGACCAGCGCGCTTACCGTCTTGGCGTATTGCCGGCCGCCCTCGATCTTGACCGCTTCCGCGAGCCCCTCCTTGAGCAGTCGCCCGGCGTTGCGCAGCGCGTCTTCGGTACTGACCTGGTAGCTCAGGAACGGCATGTCGCCCACGACGAGCGCGCGCTCGGTGGCGCGGCCGACGAGTTCGCAGTGGTAGACCATCTGGTCCATCGTCACGGGGACCGTGGTGTCGCGGCCCTGCATGACGGTCGCGACCGAATCGCCGACGAGGATCACGTCGATGCCCGCGCGATCGAGGATGCCCGCGAGCAGGTGGTCGTACGCCGTCAGCGCCGCGATGCGTTCGCCCGCGGCCTTCATCTCGCGCAGACTCGCCGTCGTGATCTTGCTGCGCTCGGACGCCTTGCGCGGTCCCGGAGTACGACTCGAGTCAGTCATCGGACCTACCAGTCGCCGAACGTGTCCGGGTCGTCGGGCTTGTTCGACGTCGGCGGCGGCGGTGCGTCGCCACCCGTGCCCGGTGGGGGCGGTGGCTTGTAGTCTTCCTGTCCGTCCTCGCGAACGCGCGGGGCCCGCCGCTTGGGCCGGCCCTTGCCCTCGACGATCGTGCCGAAGGTCGGCACGCGCTTGGGATCGAGTTCGACGTCGAACGCCGAAAGATCCATCGCCGGCGGTTCGATCACCTCGACCTTGCCGCGGCGGTCGCGCGAGCGCGGCACCACGTCCACATCGCGGCCACCGCCGCGCCGGCGGTCGCGGCGCTTCTTCTTGCCATCGCCGCCGTCACTCCCCTTGCGGGAGCGCGCCTTGCGGCCGGCCTTCTTCGTGGCATTCTTCTTGGTGCGCTGGGCCCTCTTGGGCTCATCGCCTTCGTCCCGACCGCGGTCCTCACCCCCGGAGTCGGAACCCTCGGAGTCGGAATCCCCGTCGTCGGCGCGATCGGCTTCGCGGTCGTCCGCGCGGGCCTTCTTGCCGCGACCACGCCGGCGCCGCCGCCGGCGCCGCGGCCGGTCTTCGTCGTCTTCGGCGTCCGCTGCGAGTTCCGAGTCCTCGTCGTCGCCGTCTTCGTGGCGCTCGTCGGCGTCGGCGTCCTGGCCCGCGTCGGCGTCGAGGTCCGAGGATTCCTCGTCGTCACCACTACGGCTGCGGCGACGCCGCCGGCGGCGTCGCCGGCGCGGCCGATCCTCGTCATCTTCCTCGTCAGCGGGCAGATCCCGATCGTCGTCCGCCGCGGCGCGGTCCGCGAGCGATTCGGCTGCTCGATCGTCGCTGTCGCCACGTTCGTCGTAGCCGGTTTCGCCGTCATCTTCGGGCGCGCCGGGTTCGACTTCCTCCTGCGGCCGGCTCCGCGTCGCGCGCCGGCGGCGGGGCCGGGCGGTGCTCGCATCATCCGCCTCGGCGTCGAGGTCCTCGTCTGCTGCGGCCTCGTCGTCGTCGACCTTCCGGGTCTTCTTCGTAGCGGGCTTGAGCGTGGTCTTCGCGGCCTTCGGTTTGGCGGGCGCCGCGCCGAAGATCACGTCGGCGGCATCGTCCTCGCCGTCGGGACTCGCCTTGGCGGCGGCCTTCTTCTTGGTCTTGGCGCGTTTGCGTTTTGCGGGCTTCTTGGCCGAGCTGGCGTCGGGGGCTTCGCTCGTGGCCTCGGATTCCGCGACCTCGTCGTTGGACTCTTCGCCGGTTGGCTGGGTGCCAGGGGGCGCGTCGTCCGCTTCGGCAGGTTCGGGCATCGTGTCCTCGGGGTGGTGCGCCGCGTCGGTCGTGCTCGCCGCGGTTCGCTTCTTCGAACGCTTGCGCGTCGGCTTGTCCTCGCTCGCCTCGGCGCGGTCACCGCCGCGCGAGCGCCGCGAGCGCGATTTGCGGGCGGGGGCGGGCTCCTCTCCGTCCGTGCCCTCCGAGTCGAAACCGTGCTCGGCGGCGAGATCGTGCCAGCGCTCGAGGGCTTCGGGATCGACGTCGCCGGCCGCTGCGCGCAGGCCGAACAGCTCGATGGCCTCGGCGAAGTAGGGGCCGCGCACGAAACCGCCGACGCGGAAGCGCTTCTTGCCGGCGGCAGCCTCGAAGCGGTGCTGCACGCCGCAGATGCGCTTGAGGCAGCCCGCGTCGCGGCGCGGCAGCTTGAGCGCCTGGCTCAGCGGGCCGAGTAGTTCTTCGGCGATCGACGACGGGCTGCGGTCGGGTTCGGCGGCTGCGCGCGCGAGTACGGGGCCGACGTGCAGCACGCCGAGCAACACGGCGTTGGACGGCACGTGGCCGTCCTGCACGCGCTGGTCGAGCGCATCGAGCAGGCCCCAGAACGCGTCGCGCTCGTCGCGGTCCGCGTTGCCGAGGAACTCGGCGACGACCGGGACCAGACTCTTGAGCGCGCCGATGTCGCGCAGCAGCTGGAAGCTCGCGAGTGCGTGGCCGCCGCGCAGCAGGCGCAGGATTTCTTCGAGCACGCGCGGCGGCGCGGCGCGCACCAGGTCGCCCGCGGTCTCCGCCATCGCGGCGAACGTCTCGGGGTCGACGGAGAAGCCGAGGCGGCCCGCGAACTTGGCCGCGCGCAGGATGCGTACCGGATCCTCGCGGAAGCGCACGACGGGATCGCCGATCGTTCGGATGACCCGGGCTTCGAGATCCTGCAGGCCGTTGCACCAGTCGAGGATGCGGTCCTCGGTCGGATCGAGGAACAGCGCGTTGACCGTGAAGTCGCGGCGCAGTGCGTCCTCTTCGGCAGTGCCGAACTCGTTGTCCCGCGTGATCAGCAGGTCGTCGTCGGAGCCGTCCGCCTCGGGCGTGCGGCGGAACGTGCTGACCTCGAGGATCTTCGTATTGCGGTCGAAGTGCAGGTGCGCGAGCTTGAACCGCCGGCCGATGATGCGGCAATTGCGCGGGAACGTGCGCTTGACCTGTTGCGGGCGCGCGGACGTCGCGATGTCGAAGTCCTTGGGCTCGCGGTCGAGCAGCAGGTCTCGCACGCAGCCGCCGACGAGGTAGGCCTCGAACCCGCGGTCGGTGAGGCGCTGTGTCGCGCGCACGGCGTCGCGGTCGAGACGGCCGAGATTCGCTCCCGTGGGGGAGAGGACGGTCGGGTCGATCTGGTCTTCTGTCTTCTTCGGCAAGCCGCTCGAACGGTCAGGTTTCACAACGGTTTACCCAACCCCTGCCGAGGGACCAACAGTTAGCCGGGCAGAATCCCAGTCAGATCTGCAGGCCGCCATCGACCGTGAGCACCTGGCCGGTCACGTAATCGGCTGCGGGGGACAGCAGATAGCGCACCAGCGGCGTGATGTCGTCGGGCGTTCCCAGGCGACCGGCGGGGACTTTCGGCAGCAGGCGTTGTTGCGATTCCTGGTGGCTGTCGGGGTGGCCGATCAGTCCGGGGGAGATCACATTGACCGTGACGCCGTGCGGGGCGACCTCGCCCGCGAGCGACTGCGCGAGCTGGATCACGGCGGCCTTGGCCGCGAAGTAGACCGGGGCCCGCAGCATCGCGCGGTGGCGGTTGGCACCCGCCGCGGCGAACAGGATCACGCGGCCGCGACCGGCCGCGACCATCGCGGGCACGACCGTCTGAAGGCAGTGCAGCACCGTGTCCACGTTGCTCGCGAACTGCTTGCGATACTCGGCAACCGGGGTCTCGAGCAGCGGGGCTTCGTAGAAGTCGCCGACGCAGTGGATCAGCGCGGCCGGGGCACCGTGCTCGTTCTGGAATGCCGCGAACGCGGATTTCACCGCGTCCGGATCGGTCGCATCGACGCCGGTCGAGCGCGTCCAGACCACGGCCAGCTCGCCGAGGTCTGTGGCGACGGCCCGGCCGATGCCCTGGCCTCCGCCGACGACGAGGATGCGTTCGGTCACGTGGGGCACGACCCTACTTGGCGCGGAGCCAGCCGAGAATCTGCATCAGCTTCGGCGGGTTGCCAGTCATCAACACCCCGATGCGGAAGATCTTGCCCGCGGCTTTGAATGCGATCCAGACGCTCACGACCAGCAGGATCCCGGTGATCACGTATTCGTAGACCTCGGGCGGACCACCGGCTCGGTTCATCATGGTGAACGGCGTGAACAGCGGGATGTAGCTCATCACCTTGGCTACGAGGCCATTGGGTTCCTGCACGATGAAGATCATCGAGATCAGCGGGATGATCAGCAGAATCACGACCGGCTGCATCAGGTTCTGCGCCTCCTTGAGGCTGTTGCAGACCGAGCCGATCGCGACGAGCATCGCGGCGTAGAGCAGGTAGCCGAACAGAAAGTAGGCCGCGAATGAGATCAGGTAGAGCGGGTCACCGATGATCTCCATGAGCGGCAGGTCGAGGCTCGGGATCAGCATCGGCGCGACCCAGACCCCGAGCAGCGCGAATCCGATCCACGATCCGACCATCGTCATGCCGGTCGCGGCGATGCCCCAGATCTTGCCGGACATCAATTCGCCTGGACTGCAGGAGCTCAGCAGCACCTCGATGATGCGGTTGCTCTTTTCCTCGACGGTGTTGGTCAGCAGCATCTGGGCGGCCGTGAAGACCGCAATCCATAGCAGGTAGACGAAAGCGACCGGGGCGTACTTATTCGCGGTGTCACCGATCGTGACCTCCTCGGTCTTGCCGGTGCCCGTGCCGTCGTCTTTCCTCTTCTTGAACCGGATCGGTTGCTTGATCCGCTCGGCGACGTCGCGGGCGATCTTGGCGTCGCGGATTCGCATGCTTTGGATGACTCGTGTGGCGGCGCTGTCGTACCACTTGCGCAGCTTGTCGTCGGTGTAATTGCTCGATACGTACGCGAACCCGTCGGCGTTCACGATCGGGTTCGCTCCGATCGTGAAGTAGGCGAACAACTTGTCGTCTTCGACGAGCTTCGTAAGTTCGCGAGCTTGCTCCTCGGGCTCCAGGTGATCGAGCTCGAGTTCCGAGAGCCGAATGAGGTTGAATCGCCGTGCGTCCTGGAACCCCCCGGGATCGTCCTCGAGCATCTGCTCCATCTCGGAGGCAGGTAGGTCGAGCCAGGCTCGGTGCAGTTTCTCGGCGGTTTCCTCGGGGATCTCGTCGTCGTCGCTCAGGGATTCGGCGATTGCGCCGGTGAGCTTGCCCATGGCCTTGAGATCGCCGAGCCTCGCCTGCTGCTCGATTCGGCGGGCAAGGCCAATGTCCGAGTAGTCGACGACGGCGTAGGTCTTCGTCTCTCGGAACTGTTCGAGCACCCAGCCGGCGCCGATCGAGATGACGAGGATGACCGGTACGGCCAGGATGCCGATCCAGAACGTTTTGGTGCGCACGTTCTCGACGAACTCACGTTGCGCGACGAGGAGCTTCTTGCTTGCCATCAGTTGGCCTCCACCGTGGCGTGGGCCGCGTTGTGCGTCTCGACCGTGTTGACGAATACCTCGTGCAACGAGGGCTCGCCGTAGTCGAAGCTGCGAAGCTCGACGTGATCCATGAGCCAGCGCAGCGCGGCCTGCGGACTCGTGCCGTCCTTGAGGAAGATCTCGGCGCTGCGGCCCTGATTGTTGATCCGCGACAGGCCGGGAAGTTGCTTCAGTGCTTCGCCATCGCCGTCGAACGCGATGCGAATGCCGAAATCGTGCCCCGCCTTGATCTCGGAGATCGTGCCGTCGAACGCGAGCTTGCCCTTGTGGATCATCATCGCCGCGTCGCAGAGCTGCTCGGCCTGTTCCATCACGTGCGTGCTGAAGATCACGGTGCGACCCTCGCGCTTCATCTGCAGGATCGTATCCCGCATGACGTCGCGGTTGACCGGATCGAGGCCGCTGAACGGTTCATCAAGGATCACGAGATCGGGTTCGTGGATGATCGTGCCGAGGATCTGGACCTTCTGGCCCATGCCCTTGCTCATCGCCTCGCACTTCTTGTCGAGCCAGTCACCGAGGCCGTACTGGGTGAGCAGCGTCTTGGCCTTCTCGTTGGCGGTGCTCGTGTCCATGCCCTTGAGCTTGCCGAAGTACGCGACGATCTCCGCCGTCTTCATCTTCTTGTAGAGGCCCTTCTCCTCCGGCAGATAGCCGAGGCGGTCCTTCACCTCGACGGCGTTGTTGTGACCCAGCACCGAGATCGTGCCCGAGTCCTGATGAAAGATGCTCATCACCATGCGGATGGTCGTCGTCTTGCCTGCACCGTTCTGGCCTAGGAAGCCGTAGATGCAGCCCGTCGGGACCCGTAGCGAGAGGTCGTCGACGGCCGTGAACGTGCCGAACCGCTTGGTGACGCCTTGGAGTACGAGGGCGTCTGTCATGATCGTGTGGCGGCCGACAAGTGGCCGCGCGGCCGGGAAGATTGTCGCGGCGAGCACGCCAGGACAAGAAGCGTGTCCGCCGAAGCGCTCGTGATCGCCGGATCAGTCGAGCAGCGGCCCGAGCCGCTCGCGTTCGAACGCGTGCAGTCGTGGCGAGTCGGGCTGCTGCAGGCGCGTTGCCAGCTTCTCGGCCACGGCACGCGCCTGCGCGATGCCGAACCCGGTCTCGTCCGCTGCCGGGCCAAGGTCCCGGCGGACGTCGACCAGATAGTCCGGACCGGCGGCGTCGCGCTGCACCTGCAGATGCGCACCGACGCCGCTGACGTTCCGCAGGACGACCGGTCGAGCGAGGATCTTGCTCAGATCCGGACGCAGATCGCTATCCAGTCCCTCTCTCACGTGTTGCGAGATCGAACGGTTGCCGCCCGCGCTGAAGCGGGTCGTCTCAGTTCGAGTCCGCGATCGCGATCTTCGCGCGGTTCACGATCCCAGCGCCGCGTCGGCGAATCGCCGCGGTTGGAACAGCGGCATCGCGGGGTGCGGCGACTGGCCATCGACCACGAGTTCCGCGAGACAGCGTCCCGCGAGGAACGCGAATGACAGCCCGTAGCCGTTGAATGCCAGCAGCGCGAACTGGCCCGCGGACCCGGGCAGCGGCCCGACGAGGGGCAAGCCGTCGGGCGTGCCGGCCATGATACCGGTCCAGGCGTGCGGGAAGTCGTGGCCGTCGAGTGCGGGGAAATGCTTGCGCACGTAGTCGCGGAGGTTCTGCGTGATCGTCGGATTGACCACCGAGTCGTCGAGCGTGCCCTGCTCTTCGCCGGGGACCGACCAGCGCATGCCGCCGACGACGAATCGACCGCGATGCATGCGGAAGTACTCGTAGCAGAAGTTGCTCGACATCGCGTAAGGCGGGAAGCGCGACGCGAGTTCGATCGGCAGAGGATCCGTCGCGATCACCTGGCCGCGGAACGGGAACACCGTGCGGGCCAGCAGGCCGGAAGGGTCGAGTTCGCGGCCGAGCGTCGACGTGCAGTGCACCACGACAGCAGCGCGCAGCGTGCGGCCATCCGCGAGTTCGATGGTGAAGTCACCAGCCTCGCCCGTGACCCTCGCGACGGCCGCGTCTTCGTGCAGCGACGCGCCGCTACTGCTCGCGATCCGAGCCAGTCCGCGCACCAGGCGCGCGGGCTGCAGCACGGCTTCTTCGGGTAGATGCAGCGCGCCATGGAACTCGTGACCCAATGGCAGCCATTGGTCGAGTGCGCTGGCGGGCACCAGTTCGTGCGGTCGTTGTTCGCGCGCGAGCACGGCTGCGGCCTCTTCGAGCTCCGTCCACTCGTGCGGCGTCTCGGCCAGCCGCAAGCCGCCCATCTGGGCGAAGTCGCAGTCGATGTCGCCGGCCGCAAGGCAGCTCCGCAGCGCGGTGTGGTTGTCGCGCAGGAAATCCCAGAGCAAGGGCGCTCGTTCGCTGCCGAACTGGCCATGGATCCGGTGGTAGTGCTCGCCGAGGCCGAGCAGGAGCTGGCCGTCGTTGCGACCGCTGGCGCGCGAGGCGATGGCCCCGGCTTCGAGCAGCGCGACGTGCACGTTCCTCTCGGCGAGATGCAGTGCGGTCGCGACCCCGGCCACGCCGCCACCGATCACGGCGACGTCGACCCGGTCGGGCCAGGTCGACGGCGGTGTCACGGCCGGGGCCTCCCGGAGCCATAGCGAGTCGCTCATGCCCGCATCGTGCCCGAGTCGCGACGGCATCGAAAGACCGACGCCGCGTCGATCCGCCGTGGGGGTGCGGGCATAGGGGCACCAGGCTCTGGCCCGTGACGCTTGGCGCGTTCGGGGCAGAGTGATCGAGCCAGCGCGGCCGGGCGATGTGTCGCCCGCCCTACTGGATCAGGAACAGCAGCAGTAGCAGACCGATGGCGGCCAGGGTCAATGCGACTGACGTGCGGTTCAGCGTGGTGGTGGTGGTGGCTGCACGCATGGGTCAGGTTCGCCTGGTAGTCAGGAACCGGGGGTGGAAAACCGGGGTCAGGGAAGAAGGTGGGCTTCGGGGGCGGGGGCTGTCGGTCTCGGGTGTGGTTCAGAAGCTGGGAACGACATCTTTGTAGTCCACAGGACCGAATTGGTTGCAAGAAAGGGCGCCGGGAGTGCGCGTTCGCAACGCGAAATCCGCCCAGTTCTGTCCGGTTCGAGGGTTCGGGGCGGCTGGATTCGGTGGGATCGTGGTCTTGCGATCGCCGAAATCTGCCGATTCGAGGGTTCGGCGCGGCTGTAGCGGGGTGGATCTCGCGACCGTCGGGCAGGGCTCGTGACGGTGTTCGGCGGTCCGGTTTGGCTGTCGCATTCGGCGTCCCGATCCGTAGAGTTCTCGCCCCGAAGGTGGGCCGATGACGGCTCACCGTGAGGAGAGCGAGCCATTCGCTCGCGCGTAAAAGATAGTCGAACAACATCTCATGAGCAAGGAACTGCGACTTTTCACCAGTGAGTCCGTGAGCGAAGGCCATCCGGACAAGGTCTGCGATCAGATCTCGGATGCGATCCTGGACGCCCACCTGGCCGAAGATCCGGAATCGCGCGTGGCCTGCGAGACGATGACGTCACGCGGGTTCGCCGTGGTCGCTGGCGAGATCACCAGCAAGGCGGTCGTGGACTTCCAGGGCATCGTCCGCGAGGTCATCAAGGACATCGGCTACGACGACCCCGAGGTCGGCTTCGACCACAACTCGTGCGCGGTCCTGACCTCGATCCAGCAACAGTCGGTCGACATCGCGCTCGGCGTCGACGAGTCGACGTCGCAGAGCCAGGATCAGGGTGCCGGCGACCAGGGCATGATGTTCGGTTACGCCTGCCGCGAGACGGACGCGCTGATGCCGTTCCCGATCCACTACAGCCACCGCATCCTCGAGGCGATGGCAGCGGCCCGTAAGAGCGGCCGCTTCGGCTTCCTGCGCCCGGACAGCAAGAGCCAGCTGACGGTGCAGTACGACGACGACAATCAGCCCGCGCGCATCGACGCCGTGGTGGTCTCGCACCAACACCGGCCGGAAGTCAGCACGGAAGAGCTGCACGCCGCGCTCAAGACGGTCGCGACCGAGGTGTTGCCGCCCGCGATGCTCGACGGCGACACCAAGTGGTTCCTCAACCCGACCGGCCGCTTCGTCGAAGGCGGCCCGAAGGCCGACGCCGGCCTGACCGGCCGCAAGATCATCGTCGACACCTACGGCGGCATGGGCCGGCACGGTGGTGGCGCGTTCTCGGGCAAGGACCCGAGCAAGGTCGACCGTTCGGCCGCCTACGCCTCGCGCTGGGTCGCCAAGAACGTCGTCGGTGCCGGCTTTGCCGACCGCTGCGAGATCCAGGTCGCCTACGCGATCGGGATCGCCGAGCCGGTCAGCATCCGCTGCGAGACCTTCGGCACCGGCAAGCTCGACGAGGACAAGCTGACCGCTGCGGTCCGCGAGGTCTTCGACCTGCGCCCGTCGGCGATCGTCCGCGACCTCGAGCTCAAGTCCCCGAACTTCCGCCGCACTGCGGCCTACGGCCACTTCGGCCGCTCGGAGTTCCCGTGGGAGCGGCTCAACCGCGTCGACGCGCTGAAGGGCCAGCTGAGCTAGGGCCAGCTGAGCTACGGCCAGCTGAGCTACGGCCAGCTGGGCTAGGCCCAGCTGGGCTGGGGCCGCTGGCCTGGCGGCGGTTTTCGACCCGCCGCGGCGTGCGCGCTGCCCCGGCGACGGATGGTCTGCCCGGGGCCGTATCCGGCGCAGGGGATCGGCTCAGCGAGAATCCGCGCCACGGTTGGTTTCGCTGAGCCCTGGCGCGACTATTGCTGTTGGGCCAGTCCCCGGCATGACCGATGTGTCCCTTGGCGCGGCCGTCCTCGACCCGATGGGAGGGTTCGGGGGCTGCAGCCAGGACCTTACGTCGGGGCCGATCGGCGGTCTGAATAGGTGGCGCGATGCACGAAGA
Source organism: bacterium (assembly GCA_024743115.1). GTDB lineage: Bacteria > Planctomycetota > UBA1135 > UBA1135 > UBA2386 > JAGQRA01. The sequence continues at coordinate 383,983 of JANSXC010000002.1, forward strand.
CGACTTCGAAGTTCAGTTCTGTGACCTCTGTGGCACGTCCGTGCCGCTCTCGGACCTCGAGAGTGGCGCTGCGATGCGTCATCACGGCAAGACGATCGGGGCCTGCTGTCTCGGGGTTCTCCGCGAGGGCGATTCGCCGCTGGCCATCAAGGGCAATGCGGCGGTGGCGGGGGGCGGTGCCGATGGCAAGGCATCGACGCCGGCCGCGGCCGGCGGCGGCAGCCGGGCGCGGTCGGAGGGTGCCATGCTGCTGCCCGTGGCGATCGCGTTGCTCGCGGGCATGGCCGGCACGGCGATCTACCTCGATCTCAAGATCCAGGGCGTCGCGGACCGGCAGAAGTCGGACTACGAATCCGTGACCGCCGGGCTCGCGACGAGCCGCAAGACGCTCGATGCGATCGACCAGTCGATGGACGGCGGTGCGCGCAAGTCGGACGTCGACGACGTGCGGGAGCGCGTGTTGGCTCTCGACAACGCGGTGAAGGCGCAGCAGGAGCAGAACCGGCAGAAGGCCGAGACGCTGCGGGTCGCGCTCGACGGGATGCAGAAGAACATTCGCCGTCTCGACGCGGCGCAGATCGACTACCGGCCGCTGTTCGACGACCTGCGGCAGCAGATGCAGCGCACCAACCGGGCGATCGCGGACCTGCAGACCGGTGCCATCGCCCCGGTTGGCGTGGGGGGCGACGAGCCGGGCGAGCCAGCGGTTGGCGATGTACCGGCGGACGCCGTCGCGAAGGTCGACCCGGGGGTTCCCGAGGATCTCGCGGCGCAGATCAAGCGCCTCGCCGACGGCGATGCCGCGGTCCGGTTCGAAGCCGTCGACCATCTGCTCGTCAGCAAGAACGTGGCGGTGCTGCCCTACCTGCTGCCGATGGCGCAGGACACGGACGGCTTCGTGCGTCGGCTGGTGGTCGAAGGGCTGCGTGACTTCCGCCACGCGGACTCGGTCGAGGCGCTGCTCGCGGCACTCAGCGACGAGGACCCGACGGTCGCGGAGACGGCGTGGAGTTCGCTGAAGCGGCTCACGGGCCAGAAGATCTCGTTCGACGCCACGGCGCCGAGCAAGGACGCGCGGTTGCGGGCGCAGCAGCGCTGGCGCGACTGGTGGGAGAAGAACAAGACGACGTTCGGGACCTGATCGCGGTCGGTCCCCGACCGGTCGAATCAGCCGCCAAAGTGCCCGGAAAGCACGGGATCGGCCAAAAAGCCCGCGTTTCCGCTGCCGTTCACGTTACAAGGTGACGTGGCGGTACTGGTAACGGCAGGGATGGCATGACCTGGAACAATCGCACGAAGATCGTCGCGACCCTTGGCCCCGCGTCCAACACGGACGGCAAGATCACGGAGCTGATCCAAGCGGGCGTCGACGTTTTTCGCATCAACTGTGCGCACATGGATCACGCGTCGATCGCGACGACCGTGCGGCGTGTTCGGCGGATCAGCAAGCGCCTCGACGCTGCGATCGGCATCCTCGCGGACCTGCAGGGTCCCAAGATTCGGGTCGGGCCGCTGCACAAGGCCGAGCCGGTCTATCTGCGGCGCGGTGCGGTGATCACGATCGACACCACGCCCGGGGTCGTCGGCGAGGCCAAGGCGGACGATTCGGTCGTGATCGGTACGGGGTATCGCAAGCTGGCGTCGGACGTGCGCATCGGCGAGCGAATCCTGCTCGATGACGGCAACCTCGAACTCAAGGTCGTCGAACTCGACGGTGATCGGCTGCGGGCGCGGGTCGTCTACGGCGGCATGCTGCATCAGTTCAAGGGCATCAACCTGCCGGGCAGCAAGGTTTCGGCGGACTGCCTGTCGCCGAAGGATCTCGAGGACCTCAAGTGCGTGCTCGGCAACGAGGTCGATTTCGTTGCGCTGTCATTCGTGCGCACGGTCGAGGACGTGGAGGCGCTGCGGAAGCGCATCGACAAGACCGGCGCCGACGCGCAGCTGATCGCCAAGATCGAGCGCCCCGAGGCGGTCAAGAACATCCAGGCGATCCTCGCCGCCGCGGACGGTATCATGGTGGCGCGTGGCGACATGGGCGTCGAGATGGGGGCCGAGGCGGTGCCGCAGGTGCAAAAGCGCATCATCGCGCTGGCCAACGAAGCGCGTAAGCCGGTGATCACGGCTACCCAGATGCTCGAGTCGATGGTCCTCAACCCGCGGCCGACGCGCGCGGAGGCCTCCGACGTGGCCAATGCGATCTACGACGGCACGACGGCGGTCATGCTGTCGGCCGAGACCGCTTCGGGCAAACACCCGGTGCGCAGCGTTCGCGTGATGGAGAAGATCATGCGCCAGGCCGAGAATCACGCCTACACCGACCTCGCCGACCGGCGTCGGCGGGTGGCGGGGAAACGCATGAGCATCGCGCACGCGACCGTGCGCGCAGCCGCCTCGGCGGCCTACAACGCCAAAGCGCAGCTGATCGTGGTCTACACCGAGACCGGTACGACGGCGCGGCTGCTCGCCGGCGAGCGCCCGCCGACCCACATGCTCGCCTTCACGCCGTCGCTGCGGACGATGCAGAAGCTGGCGCTGATCTGGGGGATCACCCCGCATAAGGTGCCGCCGGGTCGCACCTCCAACGAGCTGACCCTCAACGGCGACCGGATTCTGCGCAAGGAGTCCTGGATCAAGGACGGCGACCGGATCGTCCAGATCGCTGGGACGGTGCGGCAGGCCGGACTGACCAACACGATGAGCATCCGCGAGATGTGACCCACGGGCGGCCGCCCGGTAGGGACGTCGGCCGCCGGGTCGGGCCGCGGCCCCTAGACGGGGCCCGGATTCTCGTTTCAGGGCGGCTTCGTGCGTTGACACAGGGGGGCTTCTCGCTAGCATCTTCGCCCCGTTCCGCGGCACCGAACTCCCGGGCAGCGCTGCGGATAGCGAGTGAATTCCATGACGAAGACGACCATTGCCAATGTGGAGACCCACGCGGCCGCGATGAACTCGTGGCACGTCGTGGACGCTACGGATCAGACGCTCGGCCGCATGGCGACCGAGGTGGCGACGATCCTGATGGGCAAGCACCGCCCCGACTACACGCCCAACATCCTCGTGGGGGAGGGCGTGATCATCACCAATGCGACCAAGATCCGCATGTCGGGCAACAAGGCCGTCACGCGCGTCTACACCAAGTACACCGGTTATGCGGGTGGCCTGCGTAGCACGACGATGGGCGAGTATCTCGAGAACAACCCGGTCGAGCTCGTCACCAACGCCGTTCGCCGCATGCTGCCCAAGAACAAGCTGGCGCGTCGCATGATCGCCCGCCTGAAGGTCTACCCTGGCGCCGAGCACCCGCACGGTGCGCAGAAGCCGCAGGACCTGCAGGTGTCCGACCCGAACGCTCAGAGCTAACGCGCCAGCACCCCCGACCCGAGAATCCGAATGGCAGTCAACAACCCGTACACGTGGGGCACCGGCCGACGCAAGAGCTCGACGGCTCGCGTCCGCATCAAGGCCGGCACCGGCAAGTTCCTGATCAACGGCAAGGAGTTCGACACGTTCTTCTGCACCGATGACACCCGTTCGCGGGCACAGCAGCCGCTCAACGTCACCGAGACGCGCAACACCTACGATGTGTGGGTTCGCGTGCACGGTGGTGGCATCACGGGTCAGTCGGGCGCGGTCAGCCTCGGCATCGCCCGCGCGCTCTGCATCGAAAACGAGAACTTCGATCGGGTCCTGCGTGAGCACGGCCTGCTGACGCGCGATTCGCGTCAGGTCGAGCGCAAGAAGTACGGTCGCCACGGCGCCCGTCGCTCGACGCAGTTCAGCAAGCGCTAACGCTGCTGCTGCGGGCCACCGCGCCGGCCACGGGATCGCCGGGATCGTCGATCCCGGCGCGTCGGTGCTGCGCGGACCGCACCTCCTCGCCGATGGCAGGCCACTCCAAGTTCTCGAACATCCGGTTTCGCAAGGACCGGGTCGACGCGAAGCGGGCCAAGACCTTCGCGAAGCTGTCCCGCATGATCACCGTCGCCGCGAAGATGGGTGGCGGCGACCTCGACGCCAACGCGCGGCTGCGCATGGCCGTCGACAAGGCGCGGGTGCTCTCGATGCCCAAGGATGTCATCGAGCGGGCGATCAAGAAGGGCACGGGTGAGGGCAACACGGGCGATTTCGAGGAAGTCGTCTACGAGGGCTACGGCCCCGGTGGGGTCGCGGTGATGCTCGAGATCCTCACCGACAACCGCAATCGCACCGCGGCCGACGTCCGCATGGTGTTCGACAAGTACGGCGGCAACCTCGGCACGTCCGGTGCGGTCGCGTGGATGTTCGAGCGGCGCGGTCGGTTCGTGGTGGACGGCAAGCCGAAGGACCGCGAGCCGCTCACCGAAGAGGCGCTGTTCGAGCTGGTCGTCGAGGCCGGCGCCGAGGACCTCCAGCCAGCGGACGACTCGTTCCACGTGTTCTGCAAGGTGGCGGACTTCTCCGCCGTGCAGGCGGAGTTCGATCGCCTCGAGGTGCCGCTGCTCGCGGCCGATCTCGCCTACGTGCCGACCCAGTCGACCACGGTGACGGATGCCAAGATCGCGAGCCGGGTGCTCAAGCTCATCGATGGCCTCGAGGACAACGACGACGTGCAGAGTGTCTTCAGCAACGAGGACTTCAGCGCCGACGTGCTCGCGGCGCTCGCAGACTGACTTCGACGAGTATTCGACGAACAGATCGCGGCAGCAGACCGCGGCGACGGAGGGGTGATGACGACAGAGACCTGGTTTTGGATCGGTGGTCGGCAAGCCGTTGCGGCCGCGCTCACGAAGCTGTTCGGCGGGCCGCCCGCGGGCAGCGATGCGGGTGCTGTGGCGCCGGGTGATTTGCTGGTCGTCGACGCCTGTGCGGCGGGCGCGGAGCTGCCGGCCGACCTGCCTGGTGGCGGCCACGCGTTCGGTGCCGTGCGCGCGTTGAAGCAGCAGGGGCTGCGGGTGGCGGTCGTCGTGAACGAGGACGATGCGCTCGGTGTTCAGTTGGCGCGGTTCTGCCTCGCGGATGCCGTGCTGCCCTTCGATGTGGCAGCCGGGGCGGTCGACGGCGGCGAGCTCGACGCCGGCCGGGCGCGCGCTGCGGGCGGCAAACGCCCGTCGGTCGACGCGCTGCTGCAGCGGCTCGAGCAGGAGTTTGCCCAGAGCGTCGGGCGTGAGAGCGCGGTCGCGCGCCTGCTGCGGTTCGAGAGCGAGAACCCGGCGCTGCAGACCCTGCAGGACCCTGACACCGGGTTGTTCGATGGGCCCTACGCGACGTGGAAGCTCGACGAGGAATGGAAGCGCAGCAAGCGGTTCCATCAGCCGCTCTCTCTGGTGTTGCTCGATCTCGGGGATGGCATCGGCGGGCTCGGTGAGGCCGATCGCAAGGCGGTGCTCGCGGATGCTGCGAGCGTGTTCCTCAACGAGTGCCGGGACATCGATGTGCTGTCGCGATTCACACCGAGCACCTTCCTGTTCCTGCTTCCGGGTACGGGGCTCGACGGTGCCGAAATCCTCGCGCAGCGGATGATCGAAGGGCTGCGGCAGCGGCTGCCGGCCGGGATGGTGGGGGGGCTCGCGGCTGGCATCGCGACCGCCCCGCACACCGAGATCCCCGATCGCAAGGCGTTCTTGACGGTCGCCGAGGCGTGCCTGCAGCGCGCGCGATCGGCGGGCGGGGGTGGCCAAGTCGCGACGACTTGGCAATAGTCGGCCAGTCGTTCGCAAGAACAGGCTGACAGGCGGCGCCAGAGGCGCTGTCACCGCGCTATGTTCGACCGCTTCATCAGGTTGGCGAGGGCTCGTAAAGCCCTGCAGGAAAAACGCTTCGAGGATGCCCTCCAGCTCGCGGACGATCCTCTGATCCGCCGCACCAGGCGGGCGGAAGACGTTCGGAGCAAGGCCAGGGCCGCGTTGCTCGAACGCGCCGATCAGCGGCTCGACGCCGGCGATCTGCGCGCCGCGGGAGCGATCCACCAGCGGCTCCGCGCGCATGCGGACGATGCGGCCGTGCAGTCGCTCGCTCGGCGGCTCGAGGCCGGCGAGGCCGCGGCGCGCGAGAACGACGTGGCGGCGCAGAAGGGCGCCGAACGCGCCCGTGATCTGGTCGGTAAGGGCGAGCTCGTGGCCGCCCAGGCCGCCTTGACCGCGATGCCTGGTGGCGCGCCGCGCGACGGGCTCGAGCAGCAGCTGGCCGAGCGCCAGCGCCACGCCGCGGAGCAGTTGCAGGTTGTCGAGCGCCATTTGAAGAAGGGCCAGGTCGACGACGCCTGGCAGGCCTACGCGCGGGCTGCGGCGCTCGATCGCGACGCGGCGGCGACGGCGGAGGTCCGCGATCGGTTGCGCGATGCGACGGCGAGCGCGGCCGCCGACCGACTGCTGTTGCATGTCAGGAACGACGATCTCGAGAGCGCGTTCGCGGAGCTGGGCCGATTGCGCGTTGCGCTCGGCGGCACCGACCGTTCGCGCCGTGGGGCCGCGACGCTGGCGGGGCTGCTGGCGACCGCCAGCGACGAGGCCGAACCGGACGCCGCGACGACTGCTGACCCGGTGGGCGAAGCAGCCAAGGCGGTGGTTCACGGTGACGACGCGGGCCCGGCGGCGTTGGATACGCCGGCGCCAGAACCCGAGTCGCCACTCGACTCAGAACCCGTTTTCGCCGAGCTCGCGCCGCTGAAGAAGCCGTTGGCGAAGCTCGAGGCCGCGGTCTTGAGCCAGCTTCGGCAGGCGACCGCGATTGCGCCGGTGGCACGGCTGGCCGATGCCGCGCAGCGGGCCGGATTCGTTCCGGCCGAGCCGACGCAGAATCTGCTGCAGGCGGCCCGGCGGGCGGCGCCGGCCGGTGGCGGCATTGCCACGGCGGATGCGGCCGCGATCGTCGCGCTGCGGGATGCGGCGCGAGCCGCGGGCTGCAAGAAGCTGGCGGCCGCGGTCGATCGTCGCGCCGAGCAGCAGGACGACCTCGGCAAGAAGGTCGAGGAGGCGCGTGAGCTGATGGCGGGCGGTGACCTCGATTCGGCGCGCGAGCGCCTGACCGAGGTGCTGGCCCAGGAGCCGCTGCACGAGTCGGCGCGTCGCGAACTCGAGATCGTCGAGCAGGGCCTTGGTGAACTCGGCAGCCGGCTCGCGGCGGCCCGCGCCGCGGCGAAGGCCGGTCGACTCGGCGAGGCCTGCTCGCTGGCGCTGGCGCTCGGCTCGTCGGGCGGTCTGGGCAAAGAAGCGCAGTTGCTGCTGACGGACGTGCGCGCCCGCATGGCGCTCGTGGACCGCGGCCTGGACGAGGTCCGCGCGACCCTGCACGGCAAGGCGGCCGGCAGCGCGCAGGGCGTGCAGCACTGCCTTGCGCGGCTCGAGGAGCTGCGCAAGGTGCAGGTCGACCACGAAGAACTCACCCGCGTGATCACCGCCGTCGAGACGGAGATCGGTGGTCTGCAAGCCTGCGATCGCGCCGCGGCGGCGCTCGACCGCAGCGAGCTCGAGACCGTGCGAACCGCGGTGGCCGAGATCGTCGCGCAGCGCGGCGATCTGCTCGTTCCCGAGCGGCTCGATGCGCGTTTGCTGACCCTCGCGGATCGCTGCCAGCGGCACGGCGAACGGGCGCTGGCCGGCGGCCGGGGTCAGGATCTCGATCGCTGTGCCGCAGTGCTCGAACAGCTCGGCGTCGTCGGCTCCGACTTCACCGCCACGGTCGGCCGCTGGCGCGCCGAGGCGCAGGATCGTGCCGCCCAGGCCGCCGCGAAGGTGGCTGCGGCCCAAGAGCGGCTGTCGGAGCGCGACCTCGCGGCGGCCGACGAGCTGTTCGACGCGGCGCAGGGGCTGTGGGCCGAAGCACCGCAGGTTCGCGCGTTCGAGGACCAGCTCGGCACCGTCCGCCGGCAGCACGACGCGATCGAAGAGGTCGCAGCGCTGACGGAGGATCGCGACTACCAGGGCGCGCAAGCCCGGCTCGCGGCGATGCCGCCGACGCCGGCGCTGCTGCGCACCCGGATCTTCGACATGAAGCAGCAGCTCGCGCGGGCCCAGGGCCTCGAGGGTGCGTTCCTGATGCGGGTCGACGAGGGCGGCGAGCACCTGGTGCTGCGCGGCGAGACGGTTTCGATCGGCAACCTGCGCCAGAACCGCGCTGATCTGCCGGTACTCGCGAACATCGCGGGCACGCACGCGACGATCCGGCGCAGCATGTCGTTCCATGGCGGCATGGAGGATCAGGTCGTGGCCGAGGACGGCGAGGTCCGCGTGGCGGGTCGCAAGGTCAGGAAGCACAAGCTGAGTTCGGGCGACAAGCTCGAGTTCGGCCCGTCGCTCACGGCGGTCTACGCGCAGCCGACGCGGCGGTCGCTGACGGCGGGGCTGACGCTGCAGGGCGGCTTCCAGGTCGGTGGCACCGAGCGGATTCTGCTCATGAAGGACCGCGGCAAGGATGGTCGCATCCTGCTGGGGCCGTCGCGCGACGTGCACGTGCGGGTTGGCTCCGCCACGGCTGAGGTGGAGGTCTTCGCCGCCAGCAACGGGCAGATCCGGGTCGCGTGTGCGGAGGGCGGCACGATCGACGGGAACCCGTTCAAGGGCGAGCACCCGGTCGACGCCGGTCAGGTGGTCACCGCGGGTGGGATCTCGTTCGTGCTGCTGCCCTGGCGGCCCTGAGGCAGCCCCGGGCTGGCCGTCCGGGGGCTCGGGGGTCGCGTCGGCGCTTTCCCACTCAATCGATCAGTCCCGGGGTTGGTGATCGGGTACGGCAAGGCGTAACAAGATCCCAGGCGAAGAATCCCCGAATACCGGGAGTCGGGCACCGTAGAGGCTCGCGGAGGTCCTAATGCTCGCAGCCCTCATCACCGCTACCCTGACCCTGTCGCCCCAAGCCCCGACCGCCGATCGTCTCGATCGCGAACTCGTCGCGGCGGCGGTCGCGGTGCGTGGCGAAACCGAACTGAGCCCGGCCGAGGCCTACGCTTCGGCGAGTCGGGCGGCGACGGCGCACATGCGCGTCCGCTGGGAGGAGCGCACGCAGCGTGCGGTCGAGCTGCGGCGGCCGTTCTGGCTGCCCGAGCTGCTCGTCGAGCACCGCATGCAGCGGTGGCTCGCCGACCTGCCCATCGAGCAGATCACCAAGGTCGTGGATCGGGAGGACAAGGAACGCGTTCACGAGTTCGGCAACAGCTACCAGACCACGCTCTGGGTGGCCGAGGAGCCGCGCAGCGTGAAGCACGGCGAACGCCGCCTCCGCGCCGAGCTCAAGCGCCTCGAGCGCACGACAGCGGTCAAGTACGGCGGCATCGCCGCTGGTTGGGCGGTGCTCGCGTTCCTGGTCGGTTGGCTGGATCGCCTGTCTCGTGGCTACATGACCGGGCGGCTGCGGCTGCTGGGCGTTCTCTGTGGCGCGGCTTTCCCGGCCGTGCTGTTCGTCGGGTAGAGTCCGGAGAACGGATCCATGGAGGCACCCCGCATCGAACCCGAAGGCCAGCCCCAGCCCGAACGCGTGGACTGGGAGGCCTTCTACCAGAACTACCGCAAGCCCGGCTACGTTGCCGGGTTCGAGATCGTTCACAAGCTCGGCGGCGGGATGTTCGGCCTCGTCTTCAAGGCGCGGAAGGAATCGATCGGCAAGGACTACGCGATCAAGTTCCTCAAGGTCGACGACGAGACCGTGCGCGACGCCGTTGCGCGTGAACTCGAGACGGTGCGCTTCTTCGCGCAGATCGATCATCCCAACCTCGTCTCGATCGAGGACAAGGGCATCGTCGACGGCATCCCGTTCCTCGTGATGAGCTACGCGGGGCAGGACACGCTGCAGAAGCGCCTGCAGAACGACGGCCTCGACCGCGACGACGCGCTGCGCATCTTCGCGCAGGCCGCGCGGGGCGTGCAGGCCCTGCACGAGCACTCGCTGGTGCACTTCGACCTCAAGCCGGCGAACATCTTCCTCAAGGGCGACGTCGCGCGCGTCGGCGACTACGGGCTCAGCAAGCTCGTGAGCGAATCGCGCAACTCGCTGAGCTTCAGCCGCGGCACGCCGTACTACATGGCGCCGGAGATGCTGCAGCGGCGCGGCGACAGCAAGAGCGACATCTACTCGCTCGGCATCATTCTCTACGAGTGCCTCTACGGCGACGTGCCGTTCCGCGGCGACTCGGAGTGGGAGGTGCTGCGCAAGCACGAGCACGCCGAGCCGGAGTTCCCCGCCGACAGTCGGCCGGGCGATCGCGCGATCGTGCGACGCTGTCTGGAGAAGGATCCGGATCAGCGCTTCGGATCCGTGGCCGAACTGTTGCGCGCGCTGCAGGCGCCGGTCGCGCTCGGAGAGAGTCTGGTGTTCGACCAGGCGCCGCCGGCACCGCCAGCGCCCGCCGCCAGGATGGCCGCGCCGCCGCCGCCGCCCGCTGCGCGCGCGATGCCGACGCCGCCACCCCTGCCCGCCGGTCGGCTCGCGACGCCGCTCGCAGCACCGCCCGCACCGCCGCCGATCGCAGCCGCCGCGCCGGCCGGGGTGCCGCGCGATCCCGCTGCGAGCCCGTACGGCATGCCGTGGCGCGAAGAGCCGCGTCGCAACGGCCCTGTCGGCCTGATGGTGCGCGGCGTGTTCGGCATCATCGACCTGGTGATCTTCCTCGTGATGTTGCCGGTCCGCGCGGTCAGCGCGTTCACGGGTCGCGGGATCGTCTGGCTGCTGCGCCTGCCGCTGCGCCTGCTCGCGGCCGTGGCACAACTCGTCGGCCTGCTGGTCGTCGCGGGGCTCGTGCTGCTCGTCGTGGTCACGATCCTCAACCTCGTCGGCGCACTCTGACGCCGCCGGCCGGGGCCGCCCCGCATCGCGAGCCAAATGGCGCTGCGGCGGCGCCCGGCGGGTATAGTCCTTCACCCTCCGATGAGCGAACGAAGTCACGATCTCAGCCGCCTGCAGGCGATGGACGAGTCGGCCTGGACCGAGCTGCAAAACGACTACTACCGTCGCGTCTACTTCTACGTGAAGCGCTACGTCGCGGATCACCAGACAGCCGAAGACCTGACGCAGGATGTGTTCCTCGGCGCGGTGCGCGGGATCGCGGGTTTCGACGCCAACTACACGCTGGATCAGTTCCTGTTCGGCATCGCGAAGAATCGCGTCATCGATCACTACCGCAAGCACAAGATCGCGTTGATCCCGAGCAAGTCGGACGGCGATGCCGACAAGAGCCAGCTCTGGCTCGAGAACATGCCCGAGACCGCCACGCCGCAACCGAAGGACAAGGTCGTGCAGTCCGAGGACGGCGGCCGGCAGCGCAGGGTGCTCGCGGACATCCTCAAGGACATGGTCTCCGAGCTGTGGTCGGCCGGCGAGTTCCAGAAGCTGATGGTGCTCGAGTACCTGTTCGTGCTGGGTGGCCGCAACAAGGACGCCGCGACCCGGTTTGGCATCGCGGATGAGAAACACGTCGCGGGGATCAAGTTCCGCGCGGTCGATCGGCTGCGTGGTCTGGCCCGTCAGCACGACCCGAACCACTCGCTCTTCCTGGGCCTCTGGCAGCCGGGGGCACGATGAGTCAAGACGAACGAGATTTGCCGGCCGATCCGGATGCGGCCATCGACCCGCACCTGACGTTCACGGTCGCCACGGTCTGGCGCGAGGAACGAATCTCGTGCCCGCACCCAGACGTGCTCCAGAGCTACCGCCAGGGCGGGCTCGATGGGGGAGCGGCCGAGTTCGTGAAGTTTCACCTCGAGGAGAGCCAGTGTCCGTATTGCAACGCGGTCATGGCGGATCTCGAGGCGCGAGACAGCGACGCGAAGTCGGCGGAGCTCGAGGACCTGCGAGATCGTCTGCTGCGCTCGACGGTCACGGCGCTGCGCCAGACGCGCGCCTGAGCGGGTAACCCGGTACCGGGCGTTTCGCCCGTTCGCATGGCCGAATCCGCTACGGCCGAAAAACCACCGCGAAAACCGGGCCGGCCGCGAATAGTCCGGCGGGGTCCTCGCAAGGGTCAGGGTGGCGCCGAGAGCGGTGCCCGACACAAGCGAGAACGATAATGATCCGCAAGACCTTCAAGATGGCGCTTCTGACCGGTGCGGTGCTCGGTGGAGCTGGGTTCCTTTTCTTTGGCACCGCCTTCCCGAGTTACGTCAGCACGATGGCGTCGTCCGTCCGTGAGACGGTCGAGGGCCAGGTGCCGATCGACCTCGAGATCAAGCGGGCCGAGGGGTTGATCCAACAGATCGACCCGCAGATCGAGACCTGCAAGCGCGACCTCGCCCGCAGCGAAGTCGAGCTCGAAGAGCTGCAGCGTTCGATCACCGACCTCGAAGAGACGGTTGGTCTCGAAGAACGCAAGCTCAAGCGCGGCGTCAAGCTGCTGAGCTCGACCGAGGGCGTCGCCCTGGCCGCCGACTTCGGCGCCCGTCGTCGCGTCAACCTCGACCTGGCCCGCACGAAGGATAGCTACGTCAACAACATGGCGATCCTGAAGACCAAGCGCGCGCTCGTCACCCGGCAGACCCGGGCCGTCGACGCCGCGAAGCAGAAGCTGCTGGCCGTTCGGACCGAACGCGAGGCGCTCAAGGACCAGATCCGTTCGCTGAAGACGCAGAAGCACGAGATCGAGGCCCTGGCCGCGAACAGCGATCGCTTCGACCTCGACAGCACGGCTCTGAGCCAGGCCAAGGAAGTCATCACCAAGGTGCGCAAGCGCCTCGACATCGCCCAGCGCGTGCTCGAGAACGACATGTCGTTCCACGGTGAGGACCCCAGCGTGGCCATGCAGAGCAACCGCAACGTGGTGCAGGAGATCGAAGAACTCTTCGCCGCCGAGTCGGCCGACGCCAACGTCATCGAGATCGAGGTGCCGAGCACGCGCCGCTGAGCGCGCGCCGGTAGCCAAGAGGAGACCCCTTCGGGGGAGAGAGAAACTCGGCCCCGCAGTCGCGGGGCCAACCGCCAGAACGGCACCCCGGGCTTTGCCCGGGGTGCCGTTCGGCGGTTTTGGGGCGCGGGATCCAGGGAGGCGAGGCGCGGCGCCGGGGATTGCGCGAGGGGATTGCAGGAACGGCCGCGCTCGAAGTCGACTCGGGCTCGTCTGCTCGCTAACCTGCTCGGCCCGAAACCCATGAATATCCACGAGTACCAGGCCAAGCAGCTCTTGGCGAAGTTCGGTGTGCCGGTCTCGCGCGGCATTCCGTGCACGACGGCCGACGAGGTCGGCAAGGCGTTCGTCGCTCTCAACGAACCGCTCGCGGTCGTGAAGGCGCAGATCCACGCGGGTGGTCGCGGCAAGGCCGGCGGCGTCAAGTTGGTCCGCAGCGCGGACGAGGCGATCGCGGTGGCGAAGGATCTGATCGGCAAGACGCTCGTGACGCATCAGACCGGCCCCGAGGGTCGGGTGGTTCGCACGCTCTACGTCGAGGCCGGCAGCGACATCGATCGCGAGATGTACCTGGCAGTGCTCATGGATCGCGCGGCCGCGGCTCCGGTCGTGATCGCGGCGGCCGAGGGTGGTGTCGACATCGAAGAACTCGCGGAGACGAAGCCCGAGGCGATCGCGCGGCATCGCGTGCACCCGGTCAAGGGGCTGATGCCGTTCCAGGCCCGCGCTCTCTGCAAGCACCTCGGCCTCTCGGGCGACCAGGCCAAGCAGGGCGGCAAGCTGATCGGAGCGCTGGTCAAGGCGTTCATGGCGAGCGACTGCTCGCTGGCCGAGATCAACCCGCTGATCACGACCAAGCAGGGTGAGGTCAAGGCGCTCGATGCCAAGATGGGCTTCGACGACAACGCGCTGTTCCGGCACAAGGACATCGTCGAGCTGCGCGACCTCAACGAAGAGGACCCCAAGGAGGTCGAGGCCAAGAAGTTCGACCTCAGCTACATCGCGCTCACCGGCGACATCGGCTGCCTCGTCAACGGCGCGGGCCTTGCGATGGCGACAATGGATGTCGTGCAGCAGAAGGGTGGCATGCCGGCCAACTTCCTCGACGTCGGTGGCGGCGCCACGGCCGAGCAGGTGACCAACGCGTTCAAGATCCTGCTCAGCGACGAGAACGTGAAGGGCATCCTCGTGAACATCTTCGGCGGCATCATGCGCTGCGACACGATCGCCGAGGGCGTCATCACGGCCGCGAAGGAAGTCAACCTCAGCGTGCCGTTGGTCGTGCGTCTCGAGGGCACCAACGTCGAGCAGGGTCGCAAGATGCTCGAAGAATCCGGAATCGACCTGCACACCGCGTCGTCGCTCGACGAAGCGGCCGAGAAGGTCGTCGCTGCCGTTCGCTAACCCGCGCAGAAAGAGGAACAACCGATGAGTGTATTGATCGACGGCGACACCAAGATCCTCTGCCAGGGCTTCACTGGCGGCGCGGGTCTGTTTCATTCCAAGAACTCGCTGGCCTACGGCACCAAGGTCGTGGCCGGCGTGACGCCCGGCAAGGGCGGGCAGGAGATCGAGGGCGTGCCGGTCTACGACACGGTCGCCGAGGCCAAGGCGGCCACGGGCGCCACGGTCTCGATGATCTACGTGCCTGCGCCGTTCACCGCGGATGCGATCTGCGAGGCGGTCGACAGCGAACTCGACCTCGTGGTCACGATCACCGAAGGCGTACCGGTCGCGGACATGGCGTTCGTCACCGACTTCATGAAGGGCAGCAAGACGCGGCTCGTCGGGCCGAATTGCCCCGGCGTGATCACGCCCGTGACCGCGGACAGCGGCTGCAAGATCGGCATCATGCCGGGCTACATCCACCGGCCCGGTCGCGTCGGCATCGTGTCGCGCAGCGGCACGCTGACCTACGAGGCGGTTTGGCAGGTGACGAGCGCCGACATGGGGCAGTCGACCTGCATCGGCATCGGTGGCGACCCGATCAAGGGCATGGACTTCATCGAGTGCCTGCAGCTGTTCCAGGACGATCCGGACACCGACGGCATCATCATGATCGGTGAGATCGGCGGCACGGCTGAAGAAGAGGCCTGCGAGTTCATCACGCAGTACGTCAAGAAGCCGGTCGTCGGCTTCGTCGCGGGTGCGACGGCGCCGCCCGGCAAGCGCATGGGTCACGCCGGTGCGATCATCAGCGGCGGCAAGGGCACGGCGAAGGACAAGAAGGCTGCGATGAACAAGGCCGGCGTCCACGTCTGTGACACGCCGTCGATCCTCGGCGAGACGATGAAGCAGGTGCTCGGCGCATAGTCTCTGACAACCAACTGCCCATGGCCGGCCTCAAGATCCCCGGCGGCGTCGACGAGCTGTTTCGGCAGGTCACGCCGCTGTTCCTGCTGCTCGTCATCGGCATCGTCGTGTTCGAGCCGTGGGTGCCGGGCGGCGATTGGTTGCGCGGTACGTTCGGGGACGACATCCTCGTGCGCGGCGCCGTCGCGGCATTCGGGCTCTACATCCTGTTGCTGTGGGGCGAGACCCTGCGGCTCAACGCGCTGCTGAGCAGTGTGCTCAAGGCGTTCAAGGAGCACGGTGCCGGGGGCGCGGGCGCGGCGGCTGCGTCCGCGGCGCGCAACCCCAAGGCCCGGCTCGAAGCGGCCAAGCTGCTGATCGCGGCGTTGAGCTCCGACGACGCCGAGGTGCGGGCGACTTCACACCACAACCTGACCCGGCTGGCGGGCAAGGATCTCGGCAAGGATCCCGGGCCGTGGCGCGAGTGGCTCAAGGCCGAGGGCCGTCAGTCGTCCTGATGGGGGCTTGATGGGCCCCGTGGCAGCGGCGGAAACCGTCCCGACGGCGAAACTCGGCGGCCGGGACCGACGTTGCCCTTCCGTTCCGCCGCGGACGGCGTAAGGTACATCGCAACATGATCGGTTTCGGACTCCCCAACGGTATGGAGTGGATCATCATCCTGGTGGTGATCCTGCTCCTGTTTGGCCACCGGCTTCCCGGGATGGCCAGGTCGCTCGGGTCCGGCATCACGGAGTTCAAGCGCGGGCTGAAGGACGGCAACAAAGAAGGCGCCAAGGAAGGTGCTGCGGAAGGTGCCGCTGGCGGCGCGGACAAGCCCGCCGCATCCGATGAAGGCTCGGCTTCGAAGAGCTGAGTGTCGCCAGATTCATCGTCTGCCCTGACTCACCGTGACTGATACGCTGCCACTGCACGATCTGACGGCGCTCGTACGCCCGCAGCTCGACCGACTCAACCGCGAGCTCGTCGAGGATCTCGCACCCGGGCATCGCGAGATGCTGCCGCTGATCGAGCACGTCGGCGGCTACCGCGGCAAGCAACTGCGGCCCATGCTGACGTTCCTGTCGGGCATGGCCGTGCGCGGCGCGACCCATGGCGGCGGGCTCGGCGACGATGTCGTCACGGTCGCCAAGGTCGTCGAGCTGCTGCACACGGCGACACTGTTGCACGACGACGTGCTCGACAGTGCTACGGTGCGGCGTCGCATTCCGACCGTGAACCATCTCAGTGGCACCGAGGTCGCGGTGCTGCTCGGAGACTACATCTACGCCCGCGCGTTCCACATGGCAGTGCAGCTGCCGGATCCGACGGCGGCGCGCTGGCTCGCCGAGACCGTGCGCGTCATCTGCCAGGGCGAGATCACGCAGGTCCTGCATCGCTTCGATGGAGCATGGACCGAGGCGCAGTACTTCGAAGTCATCGCCGAGAAGACCGCGAGTCTATATGCCGCGGCGTGCCGTCTCGGTGGGCACTACGCGATCGGCAATCGGGAGCACGACGATCGCAGCGGGGCGCCCGAGGCGCGGCTGCGCGCGCTCGAGGAATACGGCCTCGAGCTCGGAATCGCGTTCCAGATCGTCGACGACTGCCTCGACCTCGACGGTGACGAAAAGGTCGTCGGCAAGTCGCTCGGCACCGATCTCAGCAAGGGCAAGATCACGCTGCCGCTGCTCTACCTGATGCAGCAGAGCCCGGCCGAGGCCAAGCGCGTCGAGGCCGTGCTCGGCAAGACCGAGGGCGAGGCGCTGCGCTCGCTGCGGCAGGAGTTCGCGCTCGAACACGCCGTCGCCTACGCGCTCGGCGAGGCGGAGCGCCGCATCGCGAAGGCGCAGGCATCGTTGTCGGTGCTGCCCGCGGGGCCGGCCCGCGATGCGTTGCATCGGCTCGCGTCGTTCGTGACCTCGCGGCGGCTGTAGGCGCTCGGCCTTGGGCATGCCGTGGCGCTGTCCGGCCAGCAGGTCCCGCTCGATCCCGCCGGTGCGATGAGCGCTGACGCTCTGCCCTGGCCGCGATGGCGCCGGTGGCTGCCGTGGTTGGCGATCGGCTGGCTGGCGCTCGAGATCGGTTACGTGCTCGCGCTGCCGCTGGCGGTGCAGGTCCGACCGGTCCCCGACGACAGCTTCTTCTACCTGCAGATCGCGCTGCGCTGGCACGAGACCGGACTGTTCTCGTTCGACGGCTTTGACGAGTCCTACGGCTTCCAGCCGTTGTGGCAGCTCGTGACGATCGGCGTGGCGGCGGTGTTCGACACCCGCCCGGGACTGCTCTCGGCGATGCAGGTGCTCTGCGCGTTGGTCCACGTCGCGACGGGCTGGCAGCTCCTGCGGCTGGGAGAACGCGCGTTCGGGCCGATCGCCGGGCTCGTCGCCGGGGCGTTCTGGACGCTGAATCCGGCCGTGATGATCTGGTGCCTCGGACTCAAGGAGAACGGGCTCTACGCGCTGCTGTTCGTCGTCGCGCTGCGGGAGACTTTGGCTTGCCTGCAGGTGGCGCCGTCGCGCGCGCGACTGCTGCGACTCGGTCTGTGGCTCGGACTCATGGTGTTCACGCGCGTGAACGCGCTGATGCCTGCGGGGTTGCTGCTGGCGCTGGTGACATTCGCAGCGCGTCAGGTCGGCTATCGCGAACGGTTGATGCGCGGCGCGATCGTTCTCGCGGTTGCGGTCGCGGTTGCGGCGCCGTGGTACGGCTTTGCCTGGTTCCGCTTCGGCAGCGCGATGCCGACGAGTGGGGCGTGGAAGCTGTTCCAGATGCGCGCGCACGTTGAGCACGGGTTGCAGCTGTCGTGGCTCGGGTTGGATCACGGTCTGCACGCGCTGAAGGAGTGGCCGGGTTATCTCTGGTTCCTCGTCGGGCATGGTTACGGTCTCGTGCGGCCCGTGCTCGTCGCCGGGGCGGGCCTCGGCCTGCTCGCGGCTCTTGCCGCGCCACTGCGGCGAGCGCAGTCGGTGGTCACGGCGGATGGCAAGAGCCGATGGCCGGCGCGCCTTGTCGGGCTCACGCTCCTGATCGCGGCGCTCGGATCGTCGTTCGCCAACCAGCTCGTGCTGCCGAAGTTCCTCGGCTACTGCGATTGGTACGCCGTGCCGGAGTTCCTCGCGGTCGCCGTGTTGGCCGGCGTCGCTGCGGCCGCGCTCGCCGCCTGGTTGCGGTCGCTCTTCGGATGGCTCGTGCTCGTGGTCGCGGTCGCGGCGGTGGGCTGGTTCGTGCCGCCGAAGCTCGGGCTGCTCGCGCGCCACGAACACGACCTCTTCACGCGCCCGCCGAGGCACATCCAGCTGCTGGAGGTCGGCCTCTGGGCCCGGAACACCCTCGCCGACAGCGCGGTCGCGGGGATCTGGGATCCGGGCATCGTGGCCTACTTCGCGGGCAAGCGCTTCGTGAGCCTGGATCCGCTCATGAACTCGCTCGCCTACCAGCAGGGGTTGCAGAAGGACCCGATCGGCACGACCTACGCACTGCTGAAGGATCGCGGCATTGCCTACATGTTCGGCGTCGCGGAGAAGGTCGATGGCCTCTACCGCTACGCCAACCTGCTGCCCGACTCCTTCGATGTGCTCTGGGTGCCCTATCCCGACACTCCGACCGGATTCTCGGAGGTGCAGGCCATGCACTACGTGGTCGTGCAGCCCCGCGATGGGTTCGGCCCGCCGTCGCTCAGGCCGTCGGACTTCCCGTGCGGGGTGATCTACCCCAACGATTCGGCACGGCGGCGGGTGATCACGACCGATCGCGACCGGCTGGTCGCGGGCGTCCCTGCCGCGGATGCGCTGCGGCTTTGGTTCGAGGTGCCGGCGGGCGGTTCGCCGCTCGAGTTGCTGGCCGGGGACCGGATCGTCGCGACGTTCGGCCCCGGCGAGGCCGGCTTCCGCGCGATCGACACGCGCGGCGAACGCGGCGCTCGGCTGACGCTGCGGTGGCCGGACGGCGATCCGGCAACGATCGTGTCGCAGGCGCACGTGGCCGACCTCGAGTGGTGACGCCCGGGCCGGTGGGTGAGGACTCCCGGCGGGCGTTGCAATTCGGGCACGGTCGCGGAGTTTCCGCCCTACAGGTACGACTTCGGAGTCCCCGCCGAGCCTATACTGCCACCGCCCATGCGTTCGCGCTTGACCCCTTCGTTTGCCGTGCACCGTTCCACGCGGTCGCGGTATTCCTTGCGCGCCCCTGCCGGATCCAGCGGTCCGGCGATGGTGGCCTTGATCTCGTGCCTGGCGCTCGCCAGCGCCTGCGGCTCACCACCCGCGGAATTCGGCGTCGAGCGGCGAGTGGCGGCGGAGCAGCGTCCGACCGTCTGGGATGCCCCGTCGCGCTATCGACTGCTGTTCGAGGAAGAACCCAAAGTCTGGGTCGGGGATGCGCCTGCCGGCTGGGAAGTGCAGCCGCCGCAGCCGACCAACTTCAAGGACCTGATCTGGCGGATCCCCGGGGACCCCGGCGCGGATTGCTGGCTGACGGGCGGCGTCCGCGGTGGGCTCGCGGGCAACATGGCGCGGTGGTACCGGCAGTTCGAGCAGCCCGTCGGCCGCGTGGACGAGCTGCCCGAGGTGCCGTTCTGTGGCGAACGCGGTCGGTTGCTCGAACTCACGGGCAGCTACAACAAGGAGCCGGGCAAGGCGATGCTGCTGGCGTTCCGGTCGCGCGGGCAATTCGTGACGACGCTCAAGCTCGTCGGGCCGGAGGCGGTGGTGAAGGCCAACCGTGAGAAGTTCCTCGCGCTCGCGAGCTCGCTGCGGCAGGAGGCGGCGCCGCCGACGGCGGGCAGCGGTGGTTCCCGCAGTGGCGCGGCCGGCAACGGCGGCCAGAAAGGGAGTGGCCCCGCGGGCGGCAATCCCCATCAGCAGAATCCACACGGCGCCGGCGGTCATGGTGAAGCGGTCGCGGAGCTCTACGACGCCGACGTTCCCGAGGCGTGGCAGCGCCGCGCGGACTCGGCCAAGCCGATGCATCACACGTTCGGCAAGGACGGCGCCGGCGAGGTCTACGTCTCGCAACTGTCCGGCAAGATCCGTCCGATGCTCGGCATCTGGCGCGCCGAGCTCGGCATCGAAGGCGCGATGGCGGACGCCGAGTTCGAAGCCTTACCGACTTGTGAGATGCTCGGTGAGGGGGCCCTCTGGCTCGACCTCACTGGCGACTACCGCAACATGATGACGGGCAAGAAGCTGATCGGCGCGCGTTCGCTCATCGCGGTGCGCGACGACGGCGGCACGATCACGTTCGCGAAGATGATCGGCCCCGCGACCGACGTCATGGCCGAGGTCGAGGCGTTCAAGGCGTTCTGCAAGTCGCTGAGGAAGGTGCAGTGAGCGGGCCCCTCAAGGCGGTAGTTGGCTTGCTGTCGTCGCTGAAGCTCGCGGTCGTGCTCGTGCTGCTGCTCGGTGTGCTGACCTGGCTCGGCACGCTCGCGCAGGTGGAGAACGGGCTCTACGAGGCGCAGAAGCTCTACTTCGAATCGTGGTTCGTGATCGCGGAGCTGCCGCTGTCATGGTGGGGTGACTACCTCGGCACGCTGCGCATTCCGCTGCCGGGCGCCTACCCGGTGATGATCCTGCTCTTCGTCAACCTGATCGTCGGCGGCATGGTTCGCCTGAAGGTCAAGCTGCGGAACATCGGCGTCCTCATCACGCACGTCGGCATCGGGTTGTTGCTTATTGCGGGCTTCGTCAAGCTGCACTACTCCGTTGCGGGTTACGTCGCGCTCTACGAGGACATCCCGGCGAACGTCGGCTCCGACAAGGTGGTGCGGACCTCGGAGTTCGTGAGCTTCCACGACTACGAACTCGCGCTGTTGAAAGACGAGGGTTCGACGATCGTCGAGCGCACGATCCCCGAAGCCGCGCTCGTCGCGGCACGCGAGGACACCGTCAAGATCACCGACCCCGATCTGCCGTTCCAGATCGAGGTGCATCACTGGTTCGACAACTGCAAGGCGGTCGCGCGCGGCAGCCGGCCGGCGCCGACGCCGGTTGTCGACGGCGTGTTCCTGCTGCCCAAGAAGCGGCACGAGAAGCGCGAGGCCAACATCGCGGGCTGTTACGTGATCGTCACTGCGGCCGAGGGCGCGCGGCACGAGGGCATCGTCGTCGGCAACGAGCTGCGGCCGTTCACGCGCTACCGCTATCCGTTCGTGTTCGAGGTCGGCGGCGTGCGTTACGCGCTCGACCTGCGGCGGGTGATTCGCGAGCTGCCGTTCGAGGTCGAACTCAACGAGTTCAAGAAGACCGATCACCCAGGCACGCTGACGCCGGCGGACTTCCGCAGCTTCGTGACCGTGCGCGAGGGCGAGGTCGAGCAGCCGGTGCAGATCTACATGAATACGCCGCTGCGCCGCGACGGGTTCGTGCTCTACCAGACCAACTGGGGGCCCCAGTTGCCCGGTGGCAGACCCGGTCCGGGGCCGCTCTATTCGGTGTTCGAGGCGTCCGAGAACCCGAGTGACAAGTGGCCCGAATGGGCGTGCTGGATCATCGCCGCCGGCATTCTCGCGCATCTCGTGATCAAGCTCTCGATGTTCCTGGCCTCGATGTCGAAGAAGGGAATGCTGTAATGCGAATCCTCACTGACCATCGTTTGCTCCACATGCTCGTCTGGGGCGTGCTCCTCGTGGCCGTCGGCAGCCTCACGAGTGGGTGCACCGCGCGTAAGCCGCAGGCGTTCGAGGGTGAGCTCGAGCGTTCCGAGCCGTGGAGCCCGGAGCTCGTCGCGGAAGCGTCGGGGCTGCCCGTGCAGGACAACGGTCGCGTCAAGCCGCTGTCGACGTTCGCGGCGTTCCTGCTCTACCGCGTGCACGGCCGCCGCGACATGAAGTTCGCGATCGGCGAGAAGGCCTACAAGCTCTCGCCGACCGAGTGGATCCTCGACGTCTGGTGCCATCCGGATCAGGCCGCGGACTACCCGCTCTTCCGGATCGAGAACGTCGGTGCGCTGGACGCGCTCGGCATCGAGAACGCTGGGCAGTCGCAGAACTTCGTCTACGTCTCCTACCGCGACCTGCTCCAGAAGGGGCAGCGCCTCGGCGAGCTCGCCGATCAGTACATGGAGATCGAGACCGCGCGCCGCAACGCGGTGCAGGAGCACATCGTCCAGCTCTGGAACCAGCTGAACATCTACCATCAGGTGCATCAGCAGCTTGCGGCGATGCACCACGACTTCGTCGTCGAGGGCGAAGAGCTCGAGCAGGCGCTGGGTGACAAGAAGGTCCGGCTCGGGCGGTTCGTCGAGAACGCCGAGCCGTTCCGCAATCTCGTCCGTAGCGTCGGCAAGAACACCGGCGACAAGCGGCTCGGCAACGCGATTGCGTTGCTCACGACGCTCGATCAGATGCAGCAGTCGGCCGGCGGCGTCGGGCTGTTCCCGCCGGCTGACGCAGACGACAAGACCTGGATGAGCGTCGGCGGCCCGGTGGATCAGGCCCTGCGCGGCAAGATCACGTCCGCGACGCGTAGTGCGTTCCTCGCTCTACAGCGCGTTTTGGTCACGGCGGATGACGCGGCCCGTCTCGCGAGTCTGAGGGAGTACCGCACGCAGGTTTCTGCGATTGCGGAGACGCGCGGGGAGACCTCGAAGATCGAGATCGAGGAGAACTACTACCTCAGCGCCTGGCACTACCGCGCGATGATGTTCTTCATCGTCGGGTTCCTGTTGGCCGCGATCTGCTGGCTCGTGCCGAAGAGCCGGATCATGTGGACGAGTGCGTTCGCCGTGACCGCGATTGGCCTGGTGCTGCTCTCTTACGACATCTACTTGCGGTGCGTCATCACCGAGCGCCCGCCGATCAAGAACCTCTACGACACCTTCCTGTTCATCGCCGCATCGACGGTGCTGGTCTGCCTCGCGGTCGAGCTGATCTGGCGCTACCGCATCGCGCTCGCCCTCGCGCCACTGGGTGGCGGGCTGCTCGTGATGCTCGGTCGCGCATTCGAGCAGATGGATGGCAAGGACACGTTGGATCCGCTCGTGGCGGTGCTCGACAGCAACTATTGGCTGGCGACGCACGTGACGATGATCAACTTCGGCTACGGCGCCGCATTCGTCGCGGGCGGTCTGCTGGCCAAGGCCTATCTCGTGCTGCGCGTTGCCCGCGTCGTTCAGCCGAAGGACCAGGCCAGCAGGCTCCTCGCGCGGTTCATCTATGGCGTGACGTGCTTCAGCCTGTTGTTCACCGTGGTCGGCACGATCT
Source organism: bacterium (assembly GCA_024743115.1). Taxonomy (GTDB): domain Bacteria; phylum Planctomycetota; class UBA1135; order UBA1135; family UBA2386; genus JAGQRA01. The sequence goes on from JANSXC010000002.1 coordinate 407,277, forward strand.
ACGGTGGCGTCTGGGCCAATGATTCGTGGGGGCGCTTCTGGGGCTGGGACCCGAAAGAGAATGGCGCGCTGATGATCTGCCTGTCGCAGATCGCGATGCTGCATGCGCGCTTCACGGGCATGATCCGCGATTTCGGCATCGCGATCTGGGCGCTCGTGACGTGGGGCATCGTCGTGTTCTCTTGGATGCACACGAACCTGCTCGGTGTCGGGCTGCACAACTACGGATTCAGCTCGGAGCTGCGCGACGCGGTGTGGACCAACTACTGCATCATCGGCGGGCTCGTCATGATCGCCGCGGTCGACTGGCTGATTCGGCGGGACTGGTCGTCGGCCACGCAGCGCTCCGAGGCGGAGCCGCCGCCGCTGCCGAGCGAGTCGGCCGAGTAGTCGGGGGGCGAGGTTGCGGGCTGGCCGCCGGTGTCGGTTGGCCGGTTTGATCGACCGGCTCCGACCAGTCGGTGCCGGTTACGGCAACGCGAGCGGTGTGCCGTCCGGACTGGTCGGCACCTGCGCCCCACACTCGAGCAACTGTGCGCGCAAGAGTGCCCGCAGACGCTGTGCGATCTCGGGCTGCTCGCGCGCGAGATCGGTGGCCTCGCCGAGGTCCGCCTCGAGGTCGTAGAGTTCGGCGCGACCGCTGGCGTAGAACCACAGCAGCTTGAACCGCCCGAAGCGCACGCCGCTGTAGGGCTCGGCCCCCGGCGCCACCGCACCCCAGTAGTGCGGGTGGTGCCAGAAGATCGGATGCTGCGGCTGCTCGCCGCCGAGCAGCGTGCGGGCGAAGCTCACGCCGTCGGGGCAGGCGGGATCGGCGCCCGCGAGCTGGCAGAGCGTCGGCAGCACGTCGTCGACGAGCACGGGCAGGTCGCGCGTCGTGTCGGCGGCGACGAGGCCCGGCCACCGGACCGCCAGCGGCACGCGCACGCCGCCTTCGTAGGCCGTGCCCTTGCCGCTCTTGAGCGGAGTGTTGTGCGTGTGTGGCTCGCCCGCGCGCGCGTGCGCGCTGAGGCCGCCGTTGTCGCTCAAGAACATCACGATCGTGTCGTCCGCGAGCCCGCGGTTATCGAGCCAGTCGAGCACGCGACCGAGCGAATGATCGACGCCCTCGATGAGTGCCGCGTAGCGCGCTTCGGATTCCGGCAGCCCGCGATCGCGGTACTTCTGCACGAAGCGATCGTCCGCGTCGAGCGGCGTGTGGACCGCGTAGTGCGTCAGGTAGAGGAAGAACGGTTGTCCCGCCGTCACGGCCTGCTCGGCCGCGGCGATCGACTCGGTGGTGAGGACGTCGGTCAGGAACAGGTCTTCACCGTGGTAGCGCTCCAGCCCCTTCACCTGCCAGATCTCGTTGCCGGGCCGGCGCAGGAAGTTCTTCTCGGCAAGGTAGCTCGACGGCGCGCCGTTGGCCCAGCCGGCGATGTTGACGTCGAACCCGAGGTTGCGTGGATCGCAGCCGGGTGTGCCGATCGCCCCGAGGTGGGCCTTGCCGGCCAGGATCGTGCGATAGCCGACGTCGCGTAGTTTGCCGGGCAGCGTCGGTGCGACGGCTGCGGCCGGCGTCGCGTGCGCGTTGCTGAGCCCGTTGACGTTCCAGGCCGGCGGCCGCAGGTGGTTCACGCGGCGGTCGGTGAGTTGGTTCTTCTTCAGTGTCCAGTGCGTGACCCGATGCCGCGCCGCACTCATTCCCGTCATCAGGCTCACACGGGTCGGCGAGCAGACGCAGTGGGCGTAGGCGTTGTCGAACTTGGTGCCTTCGCGGCACAGACGTTCGACGTTGGGGGTCTCGTAGCGTTCGTTCCACTCGGTGCGCGCCGGGCCGAACGGTTCACTGAGGTCCTGCCAGCCGAGGTCGTCGACCAGGAACAGGACGATGTTCGGGCGCTTGCTCTGGCTCTGGCTCGGGAACGTGGCGCACCCGGCGAGGAGCAGGGTCGCACCCGTGGCGAAGGCCAGTGCTGTGGTGGATCGACGGCGGCGCCGGCGAATCACACCGACGCTCCCGCGGCCCGCAGCGTGTTGCGCATGAGCATCGCCACGGTGACCGGGCCCACGCCGCCGGGCACGGGCGTCAGATGGCCCGCGACCGCGCTGACCGAGTCGAAGTCGACGTCGCCGACGATCTTGCCGTCGGCACCCTGGTTGATGCCGACGTCGATCACGATCGCGCCCTCCTTGAGCATGTCGCCGTGCACGAGCCCGGCCTTGCCGACCGCGACGACGACGATGTCGGCGCGGCGCGTGTGGTCCGCGAGATTGCGTGTGCCGACGTGGCAGACGGTGACCGTCGACAGGTGGTGGAGCAGGAGCACGGCGATCGGCTTGCCGACGATCTCGCTGTGGCCGACGACGACGGTCTCGGCGCCGCGCAGGTCGACGCCGGTACTCAGGATCAGTTGCTGAGCTGCCGCGGCTGTGCACGGCGGCAGCGCGGGTTCGCGGTAGAGGATCGAGCCGAGGTTCTCGGGATGCATGCCCTCGACGTCTTTGCCGGGCGCGATCGCGGACTGCACGCTGCGCGGGTCGATGCCGGGCGGCAGCGGACGCTGCACGATCACGCCAGCGACCTCGGCGTGCGCGTTGCGCTCCTCGATCGCCGCCAGCAGTTCGGCCTCACCGGCGCTCACGGGCAGGTGGATGTGTTCCATCGCGATGCCGACGTCCTCGGCGGCCCGGAGCTGGTTCCTGACGTAGACCGCGGCGGCGGGATTCTGCCCGACCTCGATGGAGACCAGGCGAACGGGGGCGTCCCCGAGGCTTTGGCGGGCCTTCTTGAGGTCCTCCCGGATGGACTTGGCGAGGACACGGCCGTCGAGAAGTTGTGCAGTCACGGGATGGCTTTCGGATCGGTTGCTTTGGGCGAGCGGATGGCTTTTCTTGGAGGCCCCGACGGCCGAAAGATACCGAGGTGGACGGTCGCGCAGAAGCGTGCCGCCGCCGGAAGCCGACTGCGTTCCCCAGCGACGACATGTACTCCCGAGCGTTCCCGAGCCTCTCGCCCGCCATCAAGCAGCTCATGCTCGTGAATGTCGGCGTGTTCCTCGTGAACATGCTGCTCGTTGGCCGGCTCAGCATGCCCGCAGAGGGCGGCGGCGGATTCTGGTTCGCGTTCTCCTGGAGCGCGATGTGGGAGGGCTACGGCCTCGGGCTGCTGCGTCTGGTGACCTACCAGTTCACCCACAGCTTCACCGACATCTTCCACCTGCTGTTCAACATGCTCGTGCTGTACTTCTTCGGCACGATGAGCGAGGCCCGGCTGGGCTATCGCGGCACGTGGAAGCTATATCTGCTTGGCGGCGCCGCGGGCGCGGTGCTGCACCTGCTGATCGCCGCGGTGCTCGGCCATGCCGACGTGCCGCTGGTCGGTGCGAGTGGGGCGTGCTACGGCTTCCTGCTCTATGCCGCCTGCGTGGCCCCCCAGCAGCAGGTCATCTTTTTCGTCTTCCCGATCAAGCTCTGGGTGCTCGCGACGGGCGCGGTGCTCGTTGGGCTCTACAGCACGTTCATCGAGTTCGTGACCGGGTTCTCGGGCGGCGTGTCCCACGGTGCGCACCTCGGCGGTGCGGCGATCGGCTACTTGGTCTGCCGGCAGGATTGGTTCCGCGACTACGTGCCGTATGAGAACCAGCCCGGCCTGCTGACACGCCTCAAGACGGGCTGGCAGCAGAAGCGTGCGGCCGCCGCGGCGCAGAAAGCCGAGGAGCGCGAGCAGGTACTCGACGAGATCCTCGCAAAGGTCAAGGAGCATGGCCTTGGCTCGCTGACGCCTCAGGAACGCAAGTTCCTCGAGAAGAAGAGCGAAGAGACCCGGCGGGGTTCCTGACCGGTCCGCCGGTCGTCACGGTTCCTGCATCGGACTCACGAATTCCCGGTTCGCTGCCGCAGGCGTGTCGCGCCGCTCGTCAGGAGATCGGCCCGACCGTGCACCCGGGCCGCCGGAGCGTTACGATGACAACCGTATGTCCGGATTCCACCCCTCGCTGCGGGCCGCGCTGCTCGCCCTGATGACCCTGTTCTCCGCCGCGCAGCTCAGCGCGCAGGCGATCGACGAAGCCACGTTCAAGTCCAACTTCAGCCAGGGCCTGCGCCTGCAGGACGAGAAGCTGATGGACAAGTGGATGAAGCGCCAATACGCGTCCGATCACGCGTGGAAGTACTTCGAAGAGCTCTACGCGGAGTCGATGGGTGGCAACGTCGACAACTCCGAGAAGACCGACGCGCTGAAGGCGTCGTGGGAACGGTGCTTCGAGGGCAAGAACACGCTGCACCGCGTGGAGCGCTGGCTCGACAGCGTCGACAAGGGCACGTTCGACTCGATTCGCAAGGTGAGGGGCGAGGCGGACAAGCTGTGGCGTCTGCTCAACAACATGGAGGAGCCCAAGCGCGAAGAGCTGTTGACCGTGGTGGGGCAGTTCCGCCAGCTCGGCGAGAGTGCGCGCGCGACCGGTCACCAGCTCTGGGCAGCGCAGATGTTCGGTTGGGCTGCGGTGGTAGGTGGCAAGATCAAGCCCAAGGACCGCAACCTCGAGAGTCGGCACGCGGTTGCTGACGCGACCGAAGAGTACCTCGCCGCGCGGCGGGCCTGGAGCTTCGACTTCGACGCCTACTACATGAGTTCGAACCAGTTCCTCGAGCACGAGAAGGCGCGACTCGAAGAAGCCGAGAAGGCGGCCGACAAGCGCCGCGACGAAGGCTACGGCGACAACAGCAAAGGCGTCGACGGGCTCGTGATGCCGAACGTGGCGGCGAAGCGGTTCGAGCTCAAATACGCGGCGCTCAAGGACTGGGAGAGCCAGCTCGGCTACGGGTCGAAGGCCGGTGCGTTCCCGCCGCTGTGGCAGAGCGCCTACTGCAAGGAGAACGGCACGTCGAACAAACTGTCCTGGTTCCAGGGGGCCGACATCTACTTCGGCCGGGTCGGCGGCAACAAGTTCGTGATCTCGCTCGACCCCGACGATCTGGACAACGGCATGCCGATCCACGTCTCGAACAAGCCGAAGCCGAGCGAGTTCTTCCTCGATGCGGGTAAGGAGCTGCCTTACACGATGTTCTTCTGGGTCGGCTCCGATCGGCAGCAGGTCGGACTCGCCGAGTGCAATCTCGCGCCACGCAAGGACTACGTGCTCAGCTACTTCAAGAGCGGCGCGAGCTGGAAGACGATGGTCGAGCAGGAGCCGGTCGTTTTCTACGACGACAACTGCAACGGTCGGTTCGGCGAGGCCAACCCCTTCGAGGCGGGGTACAAGACCTACACCGCGGGTGAGTGGGACGGCGAGGGCGACGTGGCCCCGCACCTCGACTCGATGAAGGTCGGCAAGGGCAAACGCGTGCCGGCTTCCGAGTTCGTCAAGCTCGCGGCGGGTTGGGTGCACCTGCAGTGCAAGGGCACGGTCGCCGAATACCGGCCGCTCAATCCCGAATACTTCAAGACCGGCAAGGTCAAGCTGGTCTGGAAGGGGCCGAAGAAGAGTCGACCGCAGCAGGTCGTGATCCAGGGGCGCGGTGACTACCAGACCGCCGTCTACGACCTCGCTAGCGCCAAGGAGCTCGAGGTTCCCGCGGGCGAGTACAACGTCATCTTCGGACGTATCGCACTGGGCAAGGGGGCGCGCGTGCAGAACGCGACGATGTATCCCGGCGACTCCGAGACGTTCAACGTCGAGCCCGGTAAGACGAAGGAGCTCGTGATGGGGGCGCCGTTCAAGCTCACGTTCACCCGTCGCGGCGACAAGAACGCGTCGATCGACGCGCTCAAGGTCTTCGTCAAGGAATCGTCCGGCTGCATTTTCACCGAGCTGCAGGGCATGACGCTCGCGCCCGAGGTGGTCTACAGCAAGTCGGACACGGGCAAGGGCGCCAAGGTCGTCGGCAAGTTCCTGCCGTTTACCGATGGCGAGCTGGTCAACACGGCCGGTCGGGCGCACCAGAACCTCGCCACGCTGTGCGCGCTGTTCCCGCTGCCACAGGGTTACAAGGAAGGGCCGCTCAAGCTCGACGTCAAGCTGCCCGGCACCGGGCTCAAGCTCGGGTTGCGGCAGAAGAAGAAGCACCCGATCTTCGGCAAACTCGAGACCGACTGGAAGTAGCTGACTCGCGGCAGAGCCGAGGTAGACTCTGCCGCCTGCATGCTCGATATCCGGACCCTGCGAGAAAACCCCGACGCCGCGCGCGCGGGGGCGATCAAGAAGCATCTTCCCGACCGCGCCGAGGCGGTCGACCGCGCGCTCGCGGTCGACACCGAACTGCGCGGGCTCGTGCCCACGCTCGATGCGATGCGCAGCGAGCAGAAGAACGCGGGCAAGCAGCTCGGCAAGCTGGCGCCCGAGGAGCGCGAGGCGTTCCTGGCGGTGCAGAAGGAGAAGAAGGTCGAGCTGCATAAGCTCGAGGAGCGCGAGAAGCGGCTCAAGCACCAGCTCGAAGAGGAGCTGATGCTCGTGCCGAACATTCCCGATGCGGAGGTTCCGGAAGGCAAGGACGACACGCTCAACGTCGAGGTGCGCAAATGGGGCGTGCCGACGAAGTTCGACTTCGAGCCGCGGGCGCACTACGACCTCGGTGAGGCGCAGGGTTGGCTCGACTTCACGCGGGCGGCCGAGATGGCTGGGTCGCGCAACTACATGCTGTTCGGCGATCTCGCACTGCTGCACGACGCCGTGCTGCGACTCGCGGTCGAGCTCATGGTCGAGCGTGGGTTCACGCCGATTGATCCGCCGCTGCTCGTCCGCGACGCGGCGATGCTCGGCACGGGTTTCTTCCCGGGCGGCGAGGAGCAGACCTACCGCTGCGAGAAGGACGGGCTCAACCTGATCGGCACGAGCGAGGTGCCCGTCACCTCGTTGCACGCGGGCGAGATGCTCAAGGCGGACGACCTGCCGAAGAAGTACGTCGCGCGTTCGGCGTGCTTTCGACGCGAGGCTGGCACCTACGGCAAGGACACGCGCGGACTCTACCGCGTGCATCAGTTCCAGAAGGTCGAGCAGGTGATCGTCGACGTCGCGGACCGCGACAAGTCGATCGAGCATCATCATGCGATCGTGCAGAACGCCGAGGATCTGCTGCAGAAGCTCGAGTTGCCCTATCGCGTCGTCGCAGTATGTGGCGGCGACCTCGGTGTGCCGCAGGCGATGAAATACGACATCGAGACTTGGATGCCGTCACGCGAGCACTACGGCGAGACCCACAGCGCGTCGCGGTTCTACGACTACCAGGCCCGGCGGCTCAACCTGCGCTACCGGCCCAAGGAGAGCAAGAAGCCGTTGTTCTGCCACACGCTCAACAACACGGTGATCGCGAGCCCGCGCGTGCTGATCCCGTTGCTCGAGTGCCATCAGAACGCGGACGGCACGGTGCGCGTGCCGGCGGCGCTGCAGCCGTTGCTCGGTGGGCGTGAGGTGCTGGGAAGGGCACTCTGATCTGCGAGTCGGCCCGTGCGGGTTGCGTGCGACCACGGGGTCGGAAGTCCGCCACGGGCCCACGCGAGGGTGGGGATGGCCTGGCTCGCGAGCGCCATGTACCTTCGCCGGCAATAGGAGCACAAGATGGGTGTGAGACCTCTCGATCTATTGCGTTTCGTTCAGGAGCGGCCGTTCAGGCCGTTTCGCTTGACCCTGACGGACGGGCGAACGATGGACATACACCACCCGGAACTCGTCATCGTTGGCCAATCAACGGCCGCCATCGGCATCCCTAGTCCGCGTTACGCGGAGCCGGTGTCTGATCGGCTTGTCGAGGTATCCCTGCTGCATGTGATGCAGCTCGAGCATCTACCCGAAGCCAACGCGGGCTGAAGCCTCACGCGAGTCGGTGGCGGCGGAGTGCCTCGGTCGCCGGCGAAACTATCGCCCGCCGCCGCCGAAGCCGCCGAAGCCGCCAAATCCGCCGCCGCCACCAGCACCGCCGAGGATCTGCTGGATGTTGAAGCCTTGCGGCACCTGAATCGTCTGACTGCCGCCCGGCGGGGCGCCGCGTGGGCCGCCTTCGCCACCGCGCGGGCCGCGCGGGCCGCGTCCCCCGGGAGTGCCGCCGAACATCTCGGTCCGGGTTGCGCTGCCCTCGAACACCGCGGACGGTTCGCCCTGTGGTCCCTGCGCGCCGGGGCCGCCGGGTCCGCGGGGGCCGCCTGCGCCTGGCGCGCCACCGGTCTGTGGGTTGGCGGCCTCCGGGGCGGGTGGGCCGGGAGGCAGCACGGGGACCATCGCGGAGCCGCCGCGCAGGATCTCCGACAGGCCTTCGTCGAACACGAAGTGCCGCACGTAGGTCTTCTCGGCCGCTTCGAAGTCATCGATCTCGGTGTCGTTGACGCGGTTGCGTGAGCCCCGACGACGTTCGATCGTGAACTCGATCTTGATGCGGCGCGGCAGCAGGTCGCGCTCGGTGCTGTCCCATTCGAGCTTCTCCTCGGCCTCGTAGCCGAGTTCGTCGAAGTAGGTCACCTTGAAGCTCTTGATGCGGTCGTGCACGAGCTGGAACGAGCCCTGCGTGATCAGATCGCTGTCGACGAGCGGGTCCTCGCGGCGATACATCTCGATCAGCCCGCGATAGCGCTGGTTGGGTTTGAACCAGTAGCCGACCTCGCAGACCGACGTGCGCTTCTGGTTGCCGAACGAATCCAGCACGTAGCCCACGGAGTCGGTCGTGGTCAGGAAGTCCATGCGGTCGGCCTCGAAGCTGCCGACGTCCATGTCACGGCCGCGGAACACGGCGTTGTTGTGCACGTTGAACGTCCACATGCCGCGCAGGTCGCGCTCGATGAGATTGAGGATGCGCGGCCCGGCGGCCGTCGACTCGGACAGCTCGTCGATGACCTCGCGGGCCTCGAGCATCGCGTGGAACGCGGTGCCGACCGTCACCATGACGGTGCCCGTGATCGAGATCGCGAGCAGGACCTCGATGAGCGTGAAGCCCCGCTGCTTCTTGGCCCGCTGCTTGTTGGCCCGTTGCTTGTTGGCCCAGGCGTGCGACTCTCGGCTGGCAGGAGTGTGGTCTTGCATCTCTTCGGGTCCGGGGTTCACGGGTCTGGGTTTCACGAGTCTGGGCTTCATCGGCCGCCGGCGAACGGATTGGCCCCGGCACCGCCGGCACCGCTGGCGCCGCCGGCACTACCGCTGGATTCGCCGCGCGACTCCGCGACGGCCTGGGCCTGATCGGGAGTCAGCCCCGAGATCGCCAGCGTGCTGATGCGCGCCTTGATCATCAGGGCATCCTTCTGATCGGGATGTTCCGGGTTGAGCTTGGGGAAATAGACGATCACCGCCACTTCCTCGAACTCGGTCTCGCTGGGCGCCCGTTCCTCGAGCTCCCGCGAGTTCTCCTCTTCGTACAGGCGATCCTGGTACTCCATGAAGCTCAGGCCCTGGGCCTTCGCTTTGCGATACTGCTCGCGGTTCTGCTCCCATTCGGAACGTTCGCGTTCGAGGCCGTCGTCGCCGGCCTGGATGTCCGCGATCTCGCTCTCCGCATCGGCGACGGCAGTCTCGCCGATCACGATCCGGTAGCTCCAGCCGTCAGAGAAGCGCTCCTCGAGCGAGATTGTCTGACCGGACTCGGGCGCGATCTCGTGCGCGCCGGCCTGCAGCTCCGACATGCGCTCGTCCGCGATCTCGCGGGCGAGCCGCCAGTTGCGGGCGTGGCTGGCATCGATCAGCGCGGAGGTGCGAATGCCGAGGAACGTGAGCACGATCATGGCGACGATCGCGAGTGCGACGAGTGCTTCGATGAGCGTGAAGCCGGCCTCGGCCCGTTGCTCGGCGCCAACCTGGGGTTCCGCGACTGGCTGATCGGTGGTCACCGACTGCGTCATCTCAGAACGCTCCTTCACCGACGAACGGCAGCTCGGGCCGCTCGCCATCGTTGGTCTTGGTCACGCCGGTCGCGCCCGTCAGGCCACGTAGCTCGAGCGACCACTTGCGGTCCGGTTCGCTCTCGAGTTCCAGAACGATCATCTGATCGGCAGCGAAACCGTACTCGTCGAACCGGATGCGGTAGAGCCCGCGCTCGACGATGCCGTTCTTCGAGTCGCCCGCGCCGGAGAAGACGACGCCGGTCTCGAGCTCCATCCAATCGAACGACCATTCCTCCAGCGTGCTCTGGTCCTGGTCGAGACTGAGCCGCAGGTCGGGCGGGTAGACCACACGCCAGCGGTCGCGGTCGAGGTCGAGTTCGAGCGACATCTCGCGCCCGCGGATCTGTGCTTCCGAGCGCAGGAAGTCGAGTCGTCGCTGGATCTGTTTGCCGCTGCCCTCGAGCCGCGCGCCCGGCACGAACGTGCTCAGGTTGGGCACGACCATGGCGAACAGCATGGAGATGATCAGGAGGGTGACGAGCACCTCCATGAGCGTGAAGCCCGCCTCCGGACTCCGCTGCTCGGCGGCTGCGTGGCGATCCGGCAAGGTCGCCTACTCCTTCTTCTTGCGCGAGGAGATGTCGTCCTCGTCGCCTTCCGTGCCGTTCGGTCCGCAGCTGATCACCTCGAAGTTGCGGCCGGTGTCGCCGCGCAGGATGAAGTCGTTGCCCCACGGATCCGGCTCGAGCGATTCGACGTAGCTGCGGCCGTCGTCCTCCTCGGAGACCAGGTCTTCGAGCGACTCGGGTAGCTTGCCGTTCTCCGAGTAGTAGAGCTTGATCGCCTCGTGGATGGTGCGGGCGCTGGTCTGGGCGGTCTTGGAGCGCGCTTCGTCACTCGCACCGATGACGTTGGTCGCGACCATCGTCGCGAGCAGGCCCAGGATCACGATCACGACCATGATCTCGACGAGGGTGAAGCCGGCTTGGGCCCGGCGGCCAGTCTGATGATTCTTCATGGATATAGTCACGCTCCAGTCTACCGAATCACGGGCCGGGAGCGACCGGTGAGACGGGCTAGTGGCCGCTGTCTTCCCACGACTTGTCGGTCTCGGATCCCACGGTCCCAGCGGGATTTCTGCCGGAAGCCGCGGTGGGGGCCGCAGTCCGGACCATGGCATCGACCGGCCGGCTCCGCAATGATCCCGGCATGCGCACGCCAGCGATTCTCTTCGCGGTCTTGGCCGCGGCCTCGTTCGGGGACGAATCGGTTCGGGCCCAGGGTGGGGTCCGGCAGCCGATGGCGCCCGAGGACCTCGCCGAACTCCGCCGGGTCGGCGGGCTGACGCTGAGTCCCGATGGCACCGGGCTACTCTACTCGGTCCGCACGCCCAACGTGGCGAACAACACCAGCATCGGGGCTGTGTTCTACCTGCCGACCGATCGCTCCTCGACGCCGCTCCAGGTGGCCTCCGGCGGGGCGCCCGCGTGGGTCGGGAACGGTGCCTTCTCCGCAATCTCCGACGGCACTCTGATGCGGATTCCGATGGCCAGCGGCAGCCTCGTGCGCCCGCCGCAGATCGACCAGTTCGAACTGCCGGCCGGCGCCACGAACGTGCAGTGGTCGCCCGATGGCACCGCGATCGCGTTCACCCGTGCGGTGCTCATGGACCCGCCCGTGACGGCGACGCACCAGGACCTGCCAAAGGCCAACGCACGCGCCTACGAGGACCTCATGGTCCGGCACTGGGATCGGTGGAACGACGGCACGTTCAGCCATCTGTTCGTTCAGCGTCTCGGCGCCGAGCCGGTCGATCTGATGGCGGGGGAGCGTGTGCACACGCCGCTACCACCGTTTGGTGGTGCGGAGCACATCGCGTGGTCGCCCGACGGCAAGGAACTCTGCTACACCGCGCGCCGCGTCGAGAATCCCGAGGCGAGCACGGACAGTCAGCTCTGGGTCGTGCGGGTGGACGAGCACGGCCGGGCACCGCACCGCTGCATCACGCCGAACGCGCCGGGCTACGACGTCGAGCCGGTCTACAGCCCCGACGGCCGCTGGATCGTCTACTCGAGCATGGCGCGACCCGGCTTCGAGGCGGATCGCAATCGCGTGATGCTGCACGATCGCCAGACCGGCAAGAACCGCGAGTTGTTGCCCGGGTTCGACGCGTCGCCGCACGAACTGAGCTGGACCGAGGACAGTAAACATCTGTTCTTCACCGTCGACACGCGCGGCACGACCCAGCTCTACACCTGCGAGGTGCCTGACAGCGGCGCCAGCAAGGCGGTGGCCGTGACGAAGGGCCGGCATCGGCTGTCGGGGCCGCAGGTGGCGCCGGATGGCGAGCACGTCTATGCGCTGATGACGAAGACCGAACGCGCGGCCGAGGTCGTCTCAGTCGACGTGCGCTCGGGTGGTATCACGCAGATCACGAACGTCAACGGGGATGCCTACGCGCGGTTCTCGCCGATCACGGTCGACGAGGAATGGTTCGACGCCACGGACGGGCAGAAGATCCATAGCTGGATCATCAAGCCGCCCGGGTTCGACCCGCAGAAGAAGTACCCGTTCCTGCTCTACTGTCAGGGCGGGCCGCAGTCGCAGGTCGGGCAGTGGTACAGCTTTCGCTGGAACTTCCACCTCATGGCCTCGCAGGGCTACGTCGTCGCGGCGGTCAATCGTCGCGGCCTGCCAGGCTTCGGCCAGGCGTGGAACGACCAGATCTCGCGCGACTGGGGTGGCCAGGCGATGCAGGACCTGCTGAGTGTGTGCGATGCGATGCAGGCGCGGGATTACATCGATCGTGAACGCAGCGCCGCGATCGGCGCGAGCTTCGGCGGCTACACGGTCTACTGGTTGATGGGCAACGCGGGCGATCGCTTCGCGTGCATGGTCTCGCACTGCGGCGTCTTCAACCTCGAGAGCATGTATCTCGCGACGGAGGAGCTCTTCTTCGTCAACTGGGACCTCGGCGGCCCGTTCTGGGCGTCCCCCGAGGTCGCGGCGGGGTACCGCCGGTTCTCGCCTCACCGTTACGTCAAGAACTGGCGCACGCCGCTGCTCGTGATTCACGGCGAGAAGGACTTCCGTGTTCCGTATGATCAGGGACTGCAGGCATTTACAGCGGCGCAAGTAATGGGCGTCGAGAGCCGTCTACTGATGTTCCCCGAGGAGGGCCACTGGGTCCTTTCGCCGCAGAACGGTGTGCTCTGGCAGCGCGAGTTCTACGGCTGGCTCGCGCGCTTCTGCAAGGACGACGACAAATGACGATTCGCTGCATTCTGGCCCCCGCACTGTTCGCCACCTTCCTGCTGGCATTGTCCGGCTGCAGCTCGGCGCCGGAGACACCGGACTCCGACCCGTCGCTGCCGCCGGTTGCCGGCGTCGATGGTGTGGGCGACGGCGGGGAGGAGGGCGGCGAAGCCGCTGCGAACCCGGTGGCTGATGGTGGTGAGGCGGCGGCCGAACCGGTGGCCGACCCCGCGCCGATTCAGGAGCCGGTCTCCGAGCCGCCGGCGGCGGCGGGCCCGGAGCCGGACGGTCGGCGCTACCTGCTCGACCGGGTCGGCAAGACCGCGATCGTGCAGCTCTACGCCGATGGCTTCGACGACCTGTCGCTCGATGACAAGCTGTTGGCCTACTACCTGTCGCAGGCGGCGGTCGCCGGGCGTGACATCTTCCTCGATCAGCGCTTCGAGTACACACTCGCGCTGCGGTGGATTCTCGAGTCGCTCTACCTCGTACGTTTCGAGCTCGACCCGACGACCCGCGCGGAGATCGAGCGCTACTGCAAACTGTTCTGGGTGCACTCGGGGATTCACGACAACCTGACGACCAAGAAGCGGTTGCTCGGTCTGACGTGGGAGCAGTTCCGCACGGCCTGTGACGCCGCTGCGGCCCAGGGGCACTCGCTCGGCGCGAACGACATCAAGCCGTTGCGCGACCTGCGGCAGGCATTCGACGTGATGACCGATGCGACGACGTTCGTGTCGGTGACCGACAAGAGCACCGAGGCGGGCAACGACCCCGTGGCGGCGAGCTGCAACAACCTCTATGTCAACGTCACGAGCGCCGACCTCGAGAACTTCGAGGAGCAGAACGGTCTCAACTCCCGGCTCGTCAGGATCGGGGAGGAGCTGGTCGAAGAGGTCTACCGCGCCGGCGATGGCGTGCGCTTCGCGCCCGGCCGCTATGCCGAGCAGATCGGCGCGATCAACGAGTACCTGCGCCACGCTCTGCCGCACGCACCGCTGCCGACGCGCAAGGCGCTGCAGAAGCTGATTCGCTACAACGAGACCGGCAAGCTGTCGGACTGGCGCGAGTTCAACATCGCGTGGGTGCAGGACAACGACAGCAACATCGATTTCATCCTCGGTTTCGTGGAAGTCTACCTCGACGCGCGCGGCATCAAGGGCGCCTGGGAGGCGGTCGTGAGCTACCGCGACGAGGCCAAGACCAAGGCGATCGCGGAGCTCGCGGTCGAAGCGCCGTGGTTCGAGGAACGCATGCCGTGGGACGAGCGGTTCAAGAAGCCGGACGTAAAGGGCATCTCGGCGCGCGCGATCAACGTCGTGATGGAGACCGGCGACAGCGGTCCGATCACGCCGATCGGCATCAACCTGCCCAACGAGGCCGACGTGCGGGAGAACTACGGCAGCAAGTCCGTGAACCTCGCGAACGTCGTGGCGACCTACGATCTCGTGAAAGCTGCCGGCAGTCTCGGCGAGTTCTCGTTCAGCTCCGAGGAGGTGGCGCGTGCCCGACGATACGCGGCCGCGATGGACGATCTGCACACGAACCTGCACGAGGTCGTCGGCCACGCCTCGGGTCAGGTGATGCCCGAGATCAAGAACCCGGCGCAGCGTCTCGGGCTCTACTACAGCACGCTCGAAGAGGGCCGCGCGGATCTGGTCGGGCTCTACTGGATCGCGGATCAGAAGATGCGCGACCTCGGGCTCGTCGAATCGGATGACGCGGTGCTCGCGAAGTACGAGGCCTACTGTCGCAACGCGCTCGTGCAGTTACGGCGCGTGCCGCTCGGCGAACGCGTCGAAGAGGACCACATGCGCAATCGCCAGCTGATCGTGCTGTGGTTGCTCGACAACGACGGCGGCGTCGCGGTGAAGCGCCGCAACGGCAAGACGTTCTATGTCGTCGAGTCGGCCGAGAAGTTCCGCCAGAAGTGCGGCGAGCTGCTCGCCGAGATCATGCGCATCAAGGCGGAGGGTGATTTCGTGGCCGGCAAGGCGCTCGTCGAGCGCTACGGCATCAAGGTCGACAAGAAGCTGCACGAGGAGGTGCTGGCGCGGATCGAGCGGCTCGACCTGCCGTCCGTCACCGGCTTCGTGCAGCCCGAACTGCGGCTGAAGCGTAACTCGAACGGTCGGGTCACGGACGTCGAGGTGTTCCACTGCCAGGATCTCGCCGACCAGATGCTGCGGTGGAGCGGCCGGCGGTGAGGCGACGTGGCCGGCGGTGGGGGCGCGTCGCGCCGGTCGCGCTGCTGGCTGCCGTCGCGGCGTGGTCGGGTTGCGCGGCTGCGCCGCGTTGGCAGGAGGACGTGCTCGGCGCACTGTCCGCGAGCCGCGCGATCGGCCAGGACCTCGTGGTCTACTTCGCGCTCGACGGTCGCGACGCCAGCGACCGCATGAAGTCGCGGCTGGCCGACCCGCTCGTGATGCAGGCGCTCGTCCGTGGTGGCTTCGCGGCGGTCGTCGTGGACGGTTTCGCGCGCAAGAACCTCTACGAGGAGTGGGTTGGCGGCGGCGAGGGTATGGGCATCGCCGTGCTCGACGGCCGTGGCGAGGTCTATGCCGCGCGGCCGGGACCTCAGGATCCCGAAGAGCTCGCGGCATTCCTCGAACTCTGCGCCGGCAAGCGCGAGGCGCTCGCTGCGGCGCGCGCCGCGCTGGTGGCGTCGGGGGATGGGGCGGCCGAGAAACACCGGCTCGGGGTCCTGCTGCTCGACCTCGGCTGCCGCAAGAAGTGCGAGTCGCTGCTGCTCGACGCGGCGCTCGCGGGCGTCGACGATGCCCGGCACCGGGTCGCGCGCCTCTACGCGCTCGATGGCAACGTGATCGCCGCGCGCCGGTGGTTGCAGCACGTGCGCCCGTCGCCGGCCGCGCGTCTTACGGAGGGTTACGTGCTCTACAAGGAGCGGCGCTACTCCGATTCGGCGCGGGTGCTCGAGCCCTTGGTCGAGGAAGAAGAACTCGGGCCGGATCGCCAGCGGGCCTGGCTCTACTACGGCAAGGCGCTGCACTACGCGCAGCGCGACAAGGAAGCCGTGCCGGTCCTCGAGGCGCTCGCGAACGCCGGCACCGGCAGCACGTTCGAGGCCGCCGCGCTACACATGCTCGTGCACATCCGCGATCCGCAGCATGGTCACTCGCACTGATGTCGTCGCGCGGCGACGGCGCAGTCAGCTGCCGCGCAACGACCGGGGCGCAGTCAGCGCACGACGCCACCGAGCGGCGGCATGGTCTGGAGCGGCAGCGTCGTGCCGCTGACGGCCGTTACGTGCAGCCGAGCACTGAGGCCGATCGGCAGGTTCGGCAGCGTCGTGCGGTAGGTCGCCCGGCCGGTGGCGTCCGCCAGCAGCACGCCGATCAAGGCCGCGGTCCCGGGCAGGGCGGCGAGCGGCTGCTCGATCTCGGGCCGCAGGTTGGCTTGCAGTTCGTCGTGGACGAAGAGCCAGACGGGCCAGCCCGGCGCCGTTTCGAAGTCGAGCTGGAACGGACTGCCGCGGACGATCGGCGGGGCCGCCGCGGCGAGCCCCAGCAGATCGCTCCGCTGTTGCTGCGGCCCCTGGAAGGCGGGGCGGCGGTTGCCGTTCTGGTCGCGGCCACCCTGGATCGTCGAGCGGGTCCATTGGATTGCGGGTCCGCTGTTGCGGATGCCGACCTCGTGCCCGCCGTTGCCGGGAGTGCTGCCGCCGACGATGTTGCAGTCGGCGAGCCAGACGCGTGAGCTCGACGTATCGATGCCGGCACCGCCCGCGTTGGCGAACGCCAGCAGCTTGCCGCCGCCCACGAGGTCGCAGCGCACGAGGTGGACGTCACTCGTGGTCGCGGTGAGGCCGGTGCCGCCCAGGCCATAGGAGTCCCAGGTCGTGTAGCTGCCGAAGAAGCTGCAGTCCGTCGCCTGGATGGTCGACCGCGTGGCGTGCAGGCCGTGGTTCTGGGCGCCAACCAGCGCGCGCGCTGCGCCGTAGCCCGCCAGTGCGCAGCGGTTCAGTATGACGTGGGCGTCGGTGACTTCGAGCGCCGCTCGCCGGTAGCTCTGCGACGACTCGAAGGCGCAGTCCTCCAGGAACACCGTGCCGCCGAGGACCTCGACGTGGCAGCTAGGGTAGCGCCACGGGTTGAGCACGCGGATGCCGCGCAGCGTGGCGACCGTGCCCGGTGGCGTGGCAAGCGTGACCGGCGTACTGAGTTGCGGAAGGACCGTGACCGTCGCACCGGGCGCGGCACGAATCGTCAGCGGGATCGACAACGTGAACGGCTCGTAGTTGCCGCTCTGAACTTCGATCACGTCGCCGGGCCCGGCGATCGCGATTGCGGCGTGGATCTGCGGCAGCGCACCCGGGCCGACCCGGTGGACGGTCTGGGCGGTGCCGGGAGCCGCCAGGCCGGCGACGAGCGCGAGCAGTGCTGCGAGAGCGAGTGTGGTGGGGCGATTCACAGGAGGAATGCCCGAACCGCGAGAGCGATGACGATCGCGACGATCGCCAGGATGACGAACACCATCATGCCGCCCGTGGGTTCCTTCGGCGGCGGTTCGGTCGGCGCGTCGATCGGCTCGGCGGCCAAGGCCTGAGCTTCGAGATCCGCATCGTCGATCTCGACGTCGGTCAGGATGTCCTGCGCCTGCGTCAGGTGGTCCTCGCGCACCTTGACCTTGGTGCCGGACACGTTCATGAGCTTCTGGCTGACGGCGAACTCGTCCGAGAGGCTGCCGCCTTCGACGTAGGCGGGGATGCCCTCGGCCTCGAGCATCGCGGCGAACAGCTTGGCTTCGGTCGGGGTGCGAGCCGTCTTGGCGACGACCATGTTCGCGGACTCCGTCATGGCCGCGAGGATACGGATTCCCGGGAGTGGGCGCCCCCGCTTCGCTGGATTCCGGCAGTGCGGGGCGGCCGCTCAGCCGCAGCCGGCCACGACTTCGATGCAGCGTCGCGTGTTCAGCTTGAGGCGCGCGTTGTCGGACAGTTCGACCCCGGGCACCCAGAGGATGCGATCCGAGGCGTCGACCAGCATCGGCAGCCGGTCGCGGTCGAAGCGCGGCACGTGACGGCTCTGCAGGAAGCGGCGCAGCAGTTGTTCCTGCGCGGCGCCCAGCGGCCAGAACATGTCGCCGACCCGGCGCGTGCGCAGCCGCCATGGCAGCGGGGCGGAGCGCGGGTCCAGCAGCGCGCGGAACCGGCCGGCTTGTTCGGGTGACGGCACCAGCGGCGGTTGTGGGTGTTCGAATGCTTCGAGCCACCACTCGGTCGCGCCGAAGCGTTGCCGGCCGCAGTCGAAGCGGAATAGCTGGCCGCCGTCGTGCGTGCGCGGCGGGTTGCCGGCGCGGTCCGGGTCGACGAGCAGCAGGCCGTCGCGGATGCGTTCGACGAGCAGGCCGCCGCGTCCCGCCAGCCGTTTGCCGTCGGGTAGGTCGAGCAGCGCGAGGGCGCGGGCGAGCCAATTGCCCAAGGGCGCTTCGCCGTGGGGGTGCAGCGCGACATAGGCCTGCCGCAGTGCTTCTTCGAGGAAGGGGCGCCCGTCCTCGTCGAGTTCGCGCAGATCGAGTTCGAGGCGCCAGTCGGTGCGGTGGCGGGCGCGCTGGGTCAGGATGCGCAGGCCCTGGGCCTCGAGGATCTCGTTGGCAGCGCGCGCCGTGCTCGCGACCGTCATGAGCGCCACGTCGAGTCCGATGCCGAGCGATTCGCGCAGCCGCGGGATCGTTTCGAGGCGCAGCGCGTTGCGCGCGTAGCTCGGATCGCGGTTGGTCGAGTCCTCGTGGGCCGCTTCGCCGACCCGTCGGAGCACGGACTCGAGAGTCGAACGGCGGGTGCGTAGCAACGGTCTGAGCAGCAGTACGCGACGGCCGTCGTTCTGGAGCCAGCGCGCTTCGGGGATGCCGGCGAGGCCGCGCGGGCCGGTGCCACGGAGCATTCGGAACAGCACGGTCTCGAGGTTGTCGTCGGCGTGGTGGCCGGTCAGGAGCAGGCCGGCGCGTTCGGTGTCCGCGATCGCGAGCAGCGCCTCGTAGCGCGCGTTCCGGAGCGCATCTTCCGACGGGCGGAATCCGGGCGCGACGGCCAGATCCGTCAGTCGCCGGACGGTCAGCGGCACCGCCAGTCGGTCGCACAGTTCGGCGACGTGTTCGGCGGTCTCCCGACTGTCCGGCCGCACGCCGTGGTCGATGTGCGCGGCCAGCAGGGGCCCGGGAAGTCGTCGTTGGTCGCGCAGTTTCGCGAGCGCCAGCAGCAGTACGGTGCTGTCGACTCCGCCCGAAACTGCCGCCAGCACCGGACGTTCCGTCGCTACGCTCTCGTAGCGCACGAGGCACCGGGCGCAGGCGTCTTGCAAGCGGGCGAAACTGTCCATTTCGATCGGCGTGGTCCCTCGATAAGCTGCTGCGCCGAAACGCCGCCCCGAAGAGTCAGCCGAAGAGTCGGCACTGCAGCAAGACGGACGGGGCTGCCATTCTCAATCTACGCACTCTGAATCTACTCAAGGAGCTTACCTCGTCATGGCCACCAAGGTCGCAATCAACGGTTTCGGTCGCATCGGCCGCCTCGTCTTTCGTGCTCTCGTCGAACAGGGCCTGCTCGACGAGCTCGACGTCGTCGCGGTCGGTGACATCGTCCCTGCCGACAACCTGGCCTACCTGCTGAAGTACGACTCGATCCAGGGTCGTTTCCAGGGTGAGGTCAGCTCCAAGAAGTCCTCGCCCGACAAGGAAGAGGACGATGTGCTCGTCGTCAACGGCAAGGACATCCATGTGGTGAGTGCGCGGACCCCCGATGGACTGCCGTGGCAGGCCATGGGCGTCGACGTCGTCATCGAGTCGACGGGCCTGTTCAACGCCGAGGACAAGGCGCGCGGTCACATCACCGCGGGTGCGAAGAAGGTCATCATCTCGGCCCCGGCGAAGGGTGACGTCAAGACGGTCGTTCTCGGCGTCAACGACGATTCGCTCGACGTCAAGGCCACGGACATCGTGTCGAACGCGTCCTGCACGACCAACTGCCTCGCGCCGGTCGTCCACGTGCTCCTCAAGGAAGGCTTCGGTCTGACCGAGGGCCTGATGACGACGGTGCACGCCTACACCGCGACGCAGAAGACCGTCGACGGTCCGTCGAAGAAGGACTGGAAGGGCGGTCGCACCGCGGCGCAGAACATCATCCCGTCGAGCACGGGCGCGGCGAAGGCCGTCGGCCTCGTGATCCCGGAGGTCAAGGGCAAGCTCACGGGCATGGCGTTCCGCGTGCCGACGCCGACCGTGTCGGTGGTCGACCTCACGTTCAAGACCGAGAAGGACACCTCGCTCGCCGAGATCAAGGGCGCGATGAAGAAGGCCGCGGACACCTACCTGAAGGGCATCCTCGAGTACACCGAGGACGAGGTCGTCTCGTCGGACTTCATCCACTGCAAGAGCAGCTCGATCTTCGATGGCGGCAGCTCGATCGAGCTCAACAAGAACTTCTTCAAGCTCGTGAGCTGGTACGACAACGAGTGGGGCTACAGCAACCGCATTGTCGAGCTGACCCGCAAGATGGCCGAGGCCGTCTGAGTCCGAACCCTCTCGTTGGCCTCCTCGCTGGCCGCCCGCGCTGACCGATTGCTTTGGCAAGAATGGCCGACTTCGACTTCCGCCCGCTCTCCGACCTCGATGTGAACGGCCTGCGCGTGCTCATGCGCGTCGACTTCAACGTCCCGCAGGACAAGTCGACGCTCGCGATCACGAACAACCAGCGCATCGTTGCGGCGCTGCCGACGATCCAGCACGCCCTGGATCAAGGTGGCGCCGTTGTGCTGATGTCGCACCTCGGGCGTCCCGGTGGGCAGCGCGTCGAGAAGTTCTCACTGCGCCCGGTCGCGGACGAGTTGCAGCGGCTGCTCGGTCGGCCGGTGCAGTTCGTCGGCGATTGCGTCGGCGCCGAAGCGGCGGCGGCGTGTGCGAAGGGCACGCTGCAGCCGGGGCAGGTCGTTCTGCTCGAGAACGTGCGCTTCCACCTCGAAGAGGAGGGTAAGCGCAAGGTCAAGCACGACGACGGCACGACATCGACGATCAAGGCCGACAGCGCGGCGATCGACGCGTTCCGCGCGGCCCTCGCGCAGCACGGTGACGTGTTCGTCAACGACGCATTCGGCACGTCGCATCGTTCGCACAGCTCCGTCGTCGGACCGGCGGTGCACATGCCCGCTGCGGCCGGGCTCTTGCTGCAGCGCGAGCTCGAGGCGTTCGGCAAGATCCTGCATCAGCCCGAGCGCCCGTTCGTCGCGATCCTCGGGGGCGCGAAGGTCAGCGACAAGCTGCCCGTGATCGAGAACCTGATGCCGAAGGTCGACACGCTGATCATCGGTGGCGCGATGGCCTACACGTTCCTGAAGCAGGCCGGGCTCGGTGTCGGCACATCACTCGTCGAAGAGGACCTGCTCGACGCCGCGGGGCGCGTCGTCGGGCTCGCGCAGGAAGCCGGCAAGCAATTGTTGCTGCCCGTCGATCACGTCTGCGCCGCGAAGTTCGCCGCGGACGCGGAACCGAGCGTGCACGAGGACGAGATCCCCGACGGTCTGATGGGGCTCGACATCGGGCCCGCCACGGTTGCACGCTACGTCGCGGCGCTCGACGGCGCGCGCTCGATCGCGTGGAACGGCCCGATGGGCGTGTTCGAGATGGATGCGTTCTGCAAGGGCACCGAAGCGGTGGCGCAGGCCGTCGCCAAGGCGACCGCGGCCGGTGCGTTCACTGTGGTAGGCGGTGGCGATTCGGTCGCCGCGGCCGAGAAGCTCGGCATCACGAGCAAGCTGTCACACGTGTCGACGGGCGGCGGCGCGAGCCTCGAGCTGATGGAGGGCAAGCACCTCCCGGGCGTCGCGGCGCTGAGTCGGTGAGGTCGCCGAGCCGCTGAGTCGGCGGCTCAGATCTTCAGCGAGTACTCGAACTGGTTGAGTCTGGCCACGGCGTGCCAGAAGTCGTCCTCGACGAAGTGGGGCTCGACGTAGAACTCGCCGTCTTGGCCGCCCTGACCGGTTCGCACGAGGATCGTGCCGAGTTCCGCACGCTGGGCGGCCAGCACGTCGGTGGTGGTATGGCCGATCATCCAGCAGCGTCGCAGGTTGAGGTCGAACTCCTGCTGCGCCATCTTGAAGATGCCGGGGCCCGGCTTGCGGAATACGCTCTCGCGCTTGAATCGGCCGCGGCCCTTCGGGTGGTAGGGGCAGCTGTAGATCTTGGTGATCGGGATCCGCTCGTCCTGCATGCGCTGCAGGAACGCCTCGCAGAACTTGGTGAACTCGCGTTCCTTGAGCTTGCCGAACGCGATGTCCTGGCGGCTCGTGGCTACGAACAGCCGGAACTGGGTCGTGTCGATCCGGGTCAGGGCTTCGATGGCGCGGTCGAGGAAGGGGACGGTGCCGTCTTCGGAGAGGCAGGCGCGTTCGACGAGCACACCGTCGAGTTCGAAGAAGACACCTTGCTTGTCGGGGATCTTGGCCATGATTCGGTCCTGAGTGGGGGGGTGGTCGGCGGAGCGTGTCGGGGGTTGGCGGGTGACGGGGATCGCCCCGCGCCATGGGCGGCATCGGCTTCGGATGGCCTCGTCTTGAAAATCAGGGAAAAACGCCCTGATCACCCCGGGCTGGGGCGCCAAACCGGACACATCCGGCCGATGGGAATCGTTTCCAAGGTTTGAAGAGCCCGGGACTGCGAGACTTGCGTAGGGATGGCATACTGCGCGGACCGACTCCCCCCGTTCCTGCCGCTCACGACCTTGACTCGCAACGCTGACAATGCGCTGATGCTCCGCGTGCAGGCCGGGGATCTGGAGGCGTTCGCCATGTTGGTAGAACGATTCCAGAACATGGTTTACGGCTTGGCATTGAGCATCCTGCGGCGGCGCGAGGATGCAGAGGAAGCGGCGCAGGACACGTTCCTGAAGCTGTACCGGGCCCGGGATTCGTTCGACGAAGCCAAGAGCCTGGAGCCGTGGCTGCTGCGCATCGCCGGCAACGCGAGCCGGGACAAGTTGCGGCGGCGGCGCGTGGCCGAGGTGCCGCAATTGCGCTCGCCCGACGATTCCTTCCCCGATCTGCCCGATCCGCGGTCGACCGCCGCGCAGATCGAGCGGCAGCAGGAACAGGATGCGGTGCGTGGCGCGCTCGCCGGCCTGAGCGACAAGGTGCGTCTGCCGCTGGAGCTGAAGTACCTGCGGGGTCTGACCAATGCCCAGATCGCGGCCGCCCTCGAGGTGTCCGTGAGCAACGTCAAGGTGCAGATCGCGCGCGGCAAGGACGTTCTCGCGAGTCGGTTGGCCGACGTGACTGGTGTTACCCGAGGTGGGGTCGCGGAGCGCCGCGACGCCCGTCCATCGCAGCAGGCCCGATTCGATGCCAGGAGCCGCCAGGATGGCCTGGGATCTCGCCGGCGCCGCGATCACGGAGGTGACGCATGACGTCGCGCCCGTTGCCGCAACCGCCAAACCCCGACGATCTGCAGCGTCATCCGCCGCAGAGCGCGACGTGTGCGCGCATGCGCGGATTGATGCGCGATTTCGTGGATCGTGAACTGCTGCCGGCCGAGGCCGCTGCGCTCGAGGAACACGTCCACGGTTGCCGTGACTGTGGCCTGGCGCTCGGTCGTTCGGAGCACGAGCGGCTGCTCGTCCGGCGGGTGTTCCCCGCGACCTCGACGACGGCTCCGGCCGGTTTCGCGGCCGGCGTGATGGGGCGGCTGCTCAGCGAGGGGCTCGTCGACGAAACGGAACTCGAACAGGTCGAGCTGTCGGAGAGCGGGCTGTCGGAGACCGGGCTGTCGGAGACCGGGCTGTCGGAGAGCGGCGCGGCGAACGCGGATGCTGCGGGCGCGGTCGGGCAGGCGACGCGCGGTCGGCGGCGCGGCGGCGTCCTGGCGGGCGCGCGCTTCCTCGTGTCACTGCCAGGCGTGCTGATGGTCGCGATCATGGTGCTCGCCGGGCTCGTGCTCGTGCAGGGTTTCCAGAGCGCGGCGAACGAACCGCGGCCGGAGCGGATCGCGCGACTCGTGATCACGAGTTCGGTCGATACGCACGGGATGTTCGGGCAGAAGCAGGTTCGCCTGCAGTCGGGCGATGGTCTCGGGGACGAGCAGCTGGTCTGGGTCGGTGCCGGTGGCGCCGCGCAGGCTGATTGGCACGACAAGTCCGAGCGCCGGCAGCCGGCGGCGACCTTCCAGCTCGATGGCAACGCGGCGGTCCGGCTCGACAACGGCGAGCCGGTGCTCGTGAACGGCCAGCTGCAGGTCGAGGCCCGGCGGCCGTTCGGCCTCGCGGTCGCGGACGGCAGTCGACTCGAACTGCTCGGCAAGGGGGAATACGTCTTGTCGGCGCAGAGTGCGGCCGGTTCGCGTTGGGATCCCTCGCGGGGCGCGCCAGTGGATCTGCGCGTGAGCGTCGAGGTCATGCACGGCGACGGCGTGCGGATCCAGCGCGAGGACGCGCCGCCGATCTTCGTCGGCGCCGGGTCGGTCGCAACCTACGCCGCGGGTGAGATCTCGGTCCGGACGCCCGTGGCGGCGGACGTGCGGTCTCGCGGTGACGCCCCGAACACGGCCGACGCCGGTCCCGGGTCGTTCCAGGGCGTCGTCTGGGAGCGCAGTGGCCCGGCGGCGGTCGGGGCCGAAGTGTTCGTGTCCTACCGCCACGGTCTGGCGATGCACTCGACGCACGCGACGGTGGCGCAGACCGGGATCTTCGCCTTCGACACCGGGCTCGGGGGTTTGTCGCCCAATTGTGACTCTTCGTTCGCGGTTCTGAAGGTCATGCCGCCGAGTCATCGACCCGAACTCGGGCTCGTGCCGCCGCAGGCATTCCAGGTCGGCCTGAACGGTCGCCACGGTCGATTGCACGACTCCGTGGTGCTGGACGCCAGCCCGCTGCTGGACGGTCATGTGCTCTCGGGCGGACGGCCAGTGGCTGGCGCGCGCGTGCTGCCGCTGGTGATCGACGAGGTATTCAGCACCGTGTTGGCGTGGCCCGAGGGCCAGGTCATGACGAGCGAGACCGGCCAGTACAGCCTGTCGCGACTGCCCGCGGAGCTGCCGCGGCACCAGCGGCTCGCCTTGATCGTGCTGCACCCGTCGCATGAGCCGAAGGTCGTCACGGTGCCGGTCCGCGGCAGTGAACACCGGTTGCATTTCGATGGTCAGATCGATCTATCGCCAATGCAGTCGGTCACGCTGCACACGCTGCCGCAGGAGCAGGAAGTGGAGATCTGGCAGGACGTGCCCGGGTTGCCGCCGGGTTCGTGTGCGCGGCTGCACACGGTCCAGACCGATCCGGTCGGCAAGGTGCCGGCCATGCTTCTCGGTGGTGAGGGCGCGATCTACATGCGGCGTACCGACTCGACGCACGGCAAGCTGCGTCGGCTCGTGCTCGACAGTCCGGTTGGTCGCCCCTCGTACCGCCCGGCCCCAGGCGCCTCGATCCCGTTCGGCGACGTCTACGAGATGGAGCAGGTCCTGCCAGGTACCGGGCTCGCGTTGGCGAGCAGCTACCGGCACCAGCGTATCGCCAGCACAGCACCGGCCCAGGCGACCCTGGACCTCTACTTCACGGATGATCTGACGGGCGGGATCGTGCCGGACGCCCAGGTCTTCGCAATCGAGCCTGGCGCGGCGCGCGGACGTTCCCGCGTGCGCTTCCTCGGCTTCTCGTCGATGGGCGGCGGCCTCGGTTACGACATTCAGGCGGAGGATCTCGGGATCTTCGTGATCGCTTCGAATGGCGCGACCGCGATCGTCGAACTCGGTTCGCTGCTCGAGAATCGCGGTTGGGTGCGCCTGCCCGCGACGGGCCGCGTGCTCGTGGATCGCTCGTTGCGCCCCGCCGTGGGGTCGCCGCAGGGCGCTTCGATGCTGCGCCTCGAAGCGGTCGATGCCGGTCTCGGATTGCAGCCCGTCCACCATCGGTTCGCATCGTCGGCATCGGGCTGGGAAGCGCTGGACCTGCCGCCGGGCGAATACCGGGTCACCTTGAACGGGCGGACGTTCCCGATCGAGGTCGTGGCCGGGAACACGGTCGTCCTGCGGTAGCTGGCGCGCGCTCGCACGGGCGGGTGACGCTGGTCGGTCGCGGCGCGGACTCGGTTGGGGATACCCGTGGCGGGCCACCGCCGATTGCGGTTGACTGGTGGCATGGCCTCGTCCACTCGTCGGCAGTTCTGCAGCACCCTGGCAGCCGGGATCGGCGGCGCCGCGCTCGTTCGCGGGCAGGCGATTCCTCAGACGGCGGCGTCGTACTCGCGCATCGTGGGCGCCAACGAGGCGCTGCGCGTCGGCGTGATCGGGTTCCGCAGCCGGGGCAAGGGGCACATCAACTCGCTGAGCCGGCTTGCGAACGTGCGGCTGACCGCGCTCTGTGACGTTGATCGGAACGTGCTCGAGGCCGGGGTTGCGAGGCAGCGCGAGGCCGGCAATGACGTCGAGGGCTTCGTCGACGCGCGCAAGCTGCTCGACAGCGGCCGGTGCGACGCAGTTTCCGTCGCGACGCCGAACCACACCCATGCGCTGCTCGGCGTCTGGGCCGCGGAGCGCGGCATCCACAGCTACCTGGAGAAGCCGATTGCCCACGACGTGTGGTCGGGGCGGCAGCTCGTCGCCGCGGGGAAGAAGCACGGTGTGATCATCCAGACCGGTTCGCAATGCCGCAGCATGGCCGCGAACCAGCAGGTGATGGCGTTCCTGCGCGAGGGCAAGCTCGGGCGCATCCGCCTTGCACGCGGCCTTTGCTACAAGCGGCGGGCGAGCATCGGCAAGGTCGATGCACCGGTGCCCGCGCCGGCTCACGTCGATTACGACCTCTGGCTCGGTCCGGCTGCGAACGTGCCTGTGCGTCGGCGGCAGTTCCATTACGACTGGCACTGGCAGTGGGCCTATGGCAACGGTGACCTGGGCAATCAGGGCGTGCACCAGATGGATCTCTGCCGTTGGGCGATCGGCGCCACGACGATGCCGAAGCAGGTGCTGTCGGTCGGGGGGCGCTTCGGCTACGTCGACGATGGCGAGACCCCGAATACGCAGATCGTGTGGTGTGACTACGACCCCGCGCCGGTGGTGTTCGAGGTCCGCGGGCTGCCGCGCAAGCAGGGCGACAAGCAGCTCGACAAGTTCCTGGGGGCGCGCATTGGCGTCGTGATCCACTGCGAGCACGGCTACGTCGTTCTCACCGGCTACGACCGCGGTCACGCGTGCGATCTCGATGGTCGTGTGATCCAGAAGTTCAAGGCGGGTGGCAATCACTTCCAGAACTGGGTGGGCGCGATCGCCGCGGGCGACGCGAGCAAGCTCACCGCCGACGCCGAGGTCGGGCATCTGAGCGCCGCGCTGTGTGATCTCGGGAACGCGAGCTACCGCGCGGGCACGCCGCACGATCGTGAGTCGGCCGCGGCGAGGCTCGGCGCCCTGCCGGAGGTCAACGAGGCCGTGCTGCGGATGACCGATCATCTGGTCCGGAACGGTGTGGCGACCGGGGCAGGCAAGTGGCTGCGGGTGGGCGAGCTGTTGCGGCCGGCGCCTGACGGTAGTGATCGTCCGCGGCCGACGCAGCGTGACGGGTTTTCGATCCCGGAGCTGGTCTGAAATGGTCCGATCGCTGGCTGTGATCCCCGCGGTTCGCTCCGCGTTCGTGGTCTCGTTGCTCGCAGCCGCGCTGTGGGCGCAGAGCGGCGATCGCAAGAACGATCCCCAGACGATGCTGCCCGACAGCGTCGAGGTGCCGCCCGCGACGCCGCGTTCGCCGGCTGAAGAGCTCGCGACGTTCCGCATCGCGGACGGCTTCGAAGTGCAGCTCGTCGCCAGCGAGCCGCTGCTGCGGGATCCCGTGGTTGCGACGTTCGATGCCGCGGGGCGGCTCTGGGTCTGCGAATGGCCGAGCTACATGAAGGACATCGTCGCGACCGACGAGAACGCGCCGACCGGGTGCGTTGCGATCCTGCATGATCGGGACGGTGACGGTCGCATGGACGACCGCACCGAGTTCCTGTCCGGTCAGATCCTGCCGCGCGCGGTGCTGCCGATGCGCGGTGGCGCGCTCGTGATCGAACCGCCGAGCCTCTACTGGTGTCCGGATGCCGATGGCGACCTGCGCGCCGACAAGAAGGAGAAGATCTGCGATGGTTTCCAGGCCGGGATCGACAACCCGGAGCACTCGGGCAACGGGTTGCTCCCCGGATTCGACCACCTGATCCGACTCGCGGGTGACAAGCGCGTGTTGCGGCGGCGCACAGGTGGCGGCGGCGGTGGCGACTTCGTCGTCGAACCCGGGAGCGGTGGCGGGCAGTGGGGCCTCGCGCTCGACGACCAGGGGCGATTCTACTTCAACTACAACTCGGACTGGTTGCGCTGCGACCTCGTGCCAGGCCGCTACGGCCACGCGGTGCGCGCGCTCGGCTCGTTGCCAGGGTTGAACCATCAGGTTACGAGAAACCAGTCGACCTGGCCGATTCGCATGACGCCCGGGATCAACCGCGGCTACCAGAAGCACATGTTGCGCGCGGACTACACCCTCAAACGCAACACGGCCGTCTGCTCGCCGCTCGTCTACCGCGGCACGGCGCTGCCGTGTTACGGCGACGTGTTCGTGTGCGAGCCGGCCGGCAACCTCGTGCGGCGCTTCGTGCTCGACCCGAAGACGCAGCATGGTCGGCTGCAGGGCGCAAACCCGTACGAGGCCGACAAGCAGGAGTTTCTCGCTTCGACCGACGAGCGGTTCCGGCCCATCGGACTGTTCGGCGGGCAGGACGGCGGGCTCTACGTGCTCGACATGTATCGCGGGGTGATCCAGCACAAGAACTACGTCACGTCGTTCCTGCGTCATCAGGTCGAGAAGCGCGGGCTCGAGCAGCCGATCGGTCGCGGGCGGATCTGGCGCGTGCTTCCGAAGGGTCATGTGCGGCACGTCGAGCCGCCGGTCGCGAACGCTTCGAACAACGAACTCGTGGTCGCACTCGGCAGTTCGTGTGGCACGACGCGTGACCTCGCTCTGCGTGAGCTCGTGCAGCGGCGGGATCGCAAGATCGGGCCCGCGTTGCGCAACGCCATGGTCGCCGAGGAACGCGCCCCGAACCGGATCGCGATGATGTCGGCGCTGCTCGGTCTCGAGCTGCTCGAGCCGTCCGATATCGTGCTCGGGCTGCGTTCGAGCGACGACGCGGTCAAGTGCTTCGCGCTGCAGTGCGCGGCGCCGCACCTGATCGCCGGGAACGGCTTCTGCTGGCTGATGTGCGAGGCGTTCAGTCGCGGCACCACGGGACGTGTCGGTTGGCACCTCGCGCTCGCGATGGGCGAGGTCCTGCGCGATCGTCTGGCGAAGTCGCATCACGACCGGGCATTCGCCGTGCTCGTCAACCTGCTCGCGGGCGACGATGGCAATCTGCGGCGCACGATCGCGATGATCGCGAAGGGGCGGCAGGTCGAACTCGCGCGCGCTCTCGCCGCGGTCGGGCCGCGCAAGGCGGAGTTGATGCGTGGGTTCGCCTATACGCCTGAGGCGACGAACGCGGGTCTGCGTGAGCTGGCCCGCGTGACGGTCAAGACCCGCGATCGCACGCTTCAGAGCGAACTCTTCGCATTCGCGGCCGAGCACGACGATGCCGCGGAGCGCCTGGCGCTGCTGCGCGGCGCGCTCGACGCCTTGCCGCGAAAGGCGCGGCAGCGCGCGGGTTGGCTGAAGTTCGCGGCGACGCCGCCGGCGCTGCTCGCTCTGGCAAAGAGTTCCGATCCGAAGGCGCGTGGATTCGCCGATCAGCTCCTGGCCGCCGTTGGCCTCGAGGTCGCCGGTGAGGGCGGACGTGTCGGCGGCAAACTGTCGGCTGCCGACCGCGAGTTCCTGCGCCGTGGCGAACGCGTCTTCGCCTCGGTGTGCGCCGCGTGCCATCAACTCGACGGCAATGGCATGCAGGGCCTGGCGCCGCCCCTGCGCGACTCGGAGTGGGCGACTGGAGAGCCGCGCACGCTGATCCGGATCGCGCTTCACGGGGTCAAGGGCCCGATCGAGGTCGGCGACCAGAAGTGGAATCGCGAGATGGCCGGCCAGGGCCACCTGCCGAACGGCGAACTCGCGAGCGTGCTCAGCTACGTCCGGCGGGCGTTCGGGCACGAGGAATCGCTGATCCGCGAGGCCGAGGTCGCTGCCGAGCGCCGGGCGAGCAAGTCACGGCGGGAGCCCTGGACCGTCGCAGAACTGCTCGACGAGCAGTAACGTCGGCGCGCGATGAGCGCGCACGACTCCAATAGTTTCGATCCCACTCCCGAGGACCGGTTCTCGTTCGGTCTGTGGACCGTCGGCAATCCGGGGCGCGATCCGTTCGGGCCGTCGGTGCGGCCGACGATGGACCCCAATCACATCGTGCGGCAGCTGGCCGCGATTGGCGCGTGGGGCGTCAACCTCCATGACAACGACCTGATCCCGTTCGACGCCAGCGCGAGCGAGCGGGATCGCATCGTCAAGGAGTTCAAGGCGACGGTCGCGGACACCGGGATGACCGTGCCGATGTGCACGACCAACCTGTTCTCACATCCGATCTTCAAGGACGGTGCGTTCACGGCGAACGATCCGAAGGTGCGCGCGTTCGCGCTGCAGAAGACGATGACGGCGATCGATCTCGGGGCCGAGCTCGGCGCGAAGATCTACGTCTTCTGGGGCGGTCGCGAGGGTTCCGAAGCCGACGCGTGCCGTGATCCGCGCGCGGCCTGGCAGCGCATGCGTGAGGCGATGGACTTCCTTTGCGGATACGTCAAGGACCGCGACTACGGCATGAAGTTCGCGCTCGAGGCCAAGCCGAACGAGCCGCGCGGGGACATCTACCTGCCGACGACGGGGCACATGCTGCACTTCATCAGCACGCTCGAGCACGAGGACATGGTCGGCGTCAACCCGGAGGTCGCGCACGAGGTGATGGCGGGCTTGTCGTTCGCGCACAACGTCGCGCAGGCGCTGGCGTGCGACAAGCTGTTCCACATCGATCTCAACGGCCAGAAGATCGGGCGCTACGACCAGGACCTGCGGTTCGGCAGTGAGGACCAGAAGGGTGCGTTCCTGCTCGTGCGCCTGCTTGAGGGCACGCTCGGCGGCAAGCCTTACGATGGCCCGCGCCACTTCGATGCGCACGCCTATCGCACCGAGGACGAAGCAGGGGTCTGGGAGTTCGCGAAGGGTTGCATGCGCACCTACAAGATCCTCGCCCAACGCGCGGCGGCGTTCGATGCCGACGCCGAGGTGAAGCAGCTCATCGCGGAGCAGGAGGATCGCGAGCTCGATCCGTTGCTGAGCGGCGGTTACACGGTGCAGAAGGCGGCCGCGCTCAAGGGACTCGACGTCGACGTCGACGCGGTTGCGAGCCGCGGCCTCGGCTACGAACGGCTCGATCAGCTGTTGGTCGAATACCTGCTCGGCGTCCGGAGCTGACACGTCATGAGTGCGGGCGGGCTGTTTCTCGGGTTCGACGTCGGAACGCAAAGCACGAAAGCGCTCGTGATCGATGCGGCGCGCGGCGAGGTCGTCGCGCGGGCACAGCGTGAGTACGGCCTGCTCGAGGGGTTGCCGCCCGGTCATCTCGAGCAGCACCCCGACACCTGGATCGATGCCGTCGCGGCGACGGCCGCGGCCATCGGGCAGCAGATCGACCCGACACGGATCGCTGGTATCGGGGTGTCGGGCCAACAGCACGGCGCGGTGGTGCTCGACGGCGGCGGCGCCGTCGTGCGGCCGGCGAAGCTGTGGTGCGACACCGCGACGGCCGAACAGGCCGCGCGCCTCGGCGTGCCGACGGGGTTCACGGCGAGCAAGCTGCTGTGGCTGCGCGAGCGCGAGCCGGAGAACTGGCGGCGTGTGCAGCACGTGCTGCTGCCGCACGACTACGTCAACTTTCGGCTCACGGGCCGACTGAGCATGGAGGCGGGGGATGCCTCGGGGACCGGGTTCTTCGACGCCGCCGCGCGTGGGTTCGACCGCCGCGCCATGGCGGCGATCGATCCCGGTCTCGACGCGATGGTCCCGGATCTGATTACGAGTGGGAGCCAGGCCGGCGAGTTGTCCGAGGCCGGTGCCGCGTTGCTCGGCCTGCGAGCTGGCGTGCCGGTCGCGGCCGGTGGCGGCGACAACATGATGTCCGCGATCGGCAGCGGCGCGACCCGCCCGGGTGTCGTCGTGGTCAGTCTCGGCACGTCCGGCACGATCTTCACGCGCACGGAGCGGCCCTGCGTCGATCCCGACGGTCTGATCGCGCCGTTCTGCAGCAGCGACGGTGCCTGGTTGCCGCTGCTGTGTGTGATGAACCTCACCGGAGTCACGGAGGAGGTCGTCGCCCTCACCGGCAAGGATCACGCCGAGCTCACCGCGGCGGCGCGCGCGATTCCGGCCGGCGCCGAGGGGCTGTTGTGGCTGCCGTTCCTCGCGGGCGAGCGCGTGCCCGACCTGCCGAACGCGACGGGGACATTGCTCGGCATGCGGCCCGGCACGTTGCGACCCGGGACGCTCTACCGCGCGGCCCTCGAGGGCACGTCGCTCAATCTCGGCGCCGGGCTCGCGCGCCTCCTCGCTCTCGGGATCACCGTGGACGAGGTGAGGCTCGTTGGCGGTGCCGCGCAGAACGAGCTGTGGCGTGAGATCCTCGCCGCCACGTTCGGCGTGCCGGTCGTGCCGCTCGCGGAAGCCGAGTCGGCGGCTCTCGGCGCCGCGCTCCAGGCGATGTGGACCGTGGCTCGCAAGGCGGAGCCGGGTCTCACGACCGACGCGATCGCGTCGCCGTTCGTGAGCGCTCGCGAGCGCACCGTGCCGGATCCGGCGCTGACCGCACGGTATCGTGAACTGGCGGCGCATTTCGCCGGCGAGGTCGGGCGCTGCTATCCGGCGCAGTCAGCCGAGGAGCGGACCTGATGGCTCGCGAGTCGCGCGCGGTCCTCGCCGAGCCCCTGCCGGGTGGCGGCACGAGTTTCCGGTTGCCCGACCGGGCCGGGCTCGGGTTGCCCGGGATCGGACTGCTGCGGTGGTTCCTGACGCCGTTCGGTCTCGCCTTCTTCGCCGTGGGGGCGTACCTGCTCCTCACGGAAGCGGGCCTGGGGCGGTTGATGGGCCTGCCGTTCGCATTGGTTGGCCTCCTCGTCGCGCTGCTCGGACTCGCGATCGGATCGTCGCATGCGATCGTGCGTGTGCTCGATGGGCGGATCGAGCGGGTCGAACGGCTCGGTCTGCTCGGGTTCCAGCGCTCGGTCGCGCGCGAGCGCGTCGGCCGCCTCGAGATCGTCGAGATGCCCGTGCGCGTCAACGGCCGGCGGGTTCGTGGGGTCGGACACCTCGTGTTCCGCGGCGCCGACGCGTCGACCAGGTTGATGGCGGCTGGGTTCTATTACCCCGACGCCGTGCTGCAGGACCTCGCGTCGCTGCTCGCCGAGGAGCTCGAACTCGAGGCGTCCGGCGGGGTGGTTGCCGTGGCTGCAAGCGATGAGCGGCGGCCCGATGTGCCGGCCGCGGCCGCGCCGCCGGCGGGCAGCGGGATCGTGATCGAGCGCAACGCCGCGGGCCTCATGATCACCGTGCCCAAACCCGGCTGGAAGGGGTTGCCGCGCCTGCTGGTCATCTTCGGCGGCGTGTTCGTGCTGTTCCCCGTCGCGATCGGAACGGCGATTGTGATGACGGACCCCGAGTCGCTGTGGATGATGATCGCGTTCATCAGCCTGTTCGTCGTGGCCGGCTCGTTGATCGTGGGCTGGGGCATCGTGATGGCCGGCCGTCACGCCCTCCTCGCGATCGTGCAGGGCAGCTTCGTGGTGCGGCGGATCCGCCCGTTCTTCGGCGTCAAGGTCTACGAGTGGCCGGCCGGCACGGTACGTGACATCCGCGTGCAGGACTCGTCCACGAGCGTCAACGATCGCCCGCTGCGACAGCTGTCGATTCGCGGTGCCGGTCAGGATCTCGCGCTCCTGACCGGGCAGAAGGAGGCGGAGCTGCAGTGGCTGGCGGGGACGCTGTGCGAGGGCCTCGGCATCGGAAGCGCGGAATCGGCGGCCGCGGAATAGTCCGCGACGGCGACGCCGACGCCCCGTAACTTGGGGCGATGCTGAATCGACAGATCGGCTCGATCCTGCGCGGCAAGGCGACTCGCCTGCAGGTGTTCCTCGCGACCGTGCTCGGTGCAATGCTCGGATTCGTGCCGGGCTTCTTCATGCCGGGGGACCTCGGCGGTGGGTTCGCGCAGGCGCCGGGGCTGATCCTCGTCTTGATCTGCGTGGCGCTGATCGCGAATGCCAATCTCGCGGTCTTCGGTGGGATGACGCTGCTCGCCAAGCTGCTGAGCCTCGTGCTGCTGCCAGTCTCCTACACGGTCGGCGTCTGGTTGGTCGACGGACCGTTTCAGAGCCTCGTGCGCTGGCTCTGCCATTCGCAGGTCACCGCGTGGTTCGGTCTCGAGCACTACGCCACGACGGGTGGGCTCGTGGTGGGGCTGTTGATCGGGGTGGGCGCCGGGTTCCTGCTCAACAAATTGCTGCGCGCGATCCGTTCGCGGATGGCAAACCTCGAGGAGAACAGCGAGAAGTACCAGAGCTACGCTTCGCGTTGGTGGGTGCGATTGCTCGGTTGGGTCTTCCTTGGCCGCGGCAAGGGCCAGAAGCAGACCTGGCGCGAGATCGCGGACAGTCGAAAGCTCGGCCTGCCGATCCGCATCCTCGGGGTGGTCGCGGCCACGTTGCTGCTCGGTGCCGTGTTCGTGTTCCAGCAGTGGTTCTCGACGCCGATCCTCACGAGCTCGATGAAGAGTGCGCTCGAGGAAGGCAACGGTGCGACCGTGGACCTCGAGCAGGCCGCCTTGAGTCTCGCGAGTGGTGAGATCCGCGTGCAGGCATTCGCGATGGCCGATGCGGCGGAGCTGACGAAGAACCTGCTGGCGGCGGATGAACTGGTCCTCAAGCTCGATACCGCGGAACTCATGCGACGGCGGCTCGTGATCGACGAGATCCGCGCGGTCAACGCGCGGGCGGGCACGCGCCGCGAGGCGCCCGCCGAGCGATTCCCGGCACCGGCAACGGAGCCCGAGCCCGAACCGGGGCCCGCCGGCGTTCCCACGATCGAAGAGATCCTGGCCGAGTACGAGGTCTGGGAAGCGCGCCTCGAGCAAGTCCGCGACTGGGTCGAAACCGTGTTCGAGCCCGGCGAAGCACCGGTGCCGTCGACGCCCGAGGAGATTGCCAAGGAGCGCGAAGCCCAGGCCGAGGAGGGTGGACTCGCGAGCGTGGTTGCCAAGCACCTGCTCGAGGACCGCCCGTTCCTCGTCATCCGCAAGGTCGACATCGAGGGCATCACCTGGACGCATGGCGGAGTCGAAGAACAGCTCGCGCTGCGCCTGCGCAACGTGTCGTCGGATCCATGGCTGCTCGCCAAGCCGCCGGAACTGTCCTTCGCGGCCGCTTCGGAGAGCTTCGCGTTCTCACTTGCCGGGCCGAGCAGCAAGGACGCCGGCGTCGGACTGAAGCTGTCGGCGAAGGCGTTGGCGGTCGACAAGGTGCTCTCCGGGCTGCGGCTGAAGGGCAGCAACCCCGTGCGCGGCGGCACGATCGATCTCGACGTCGGCGGAATGTTCTCGTCGCTGCCGGGCAAGGCGATGACGGTCGACCTGCCGCTGGCCGTGACACTGCGGAATACGACGCTCGCGTTCGGTGGGCGCGAGACGGCGATCGAGCAGCTGGCGATCCCGATCGGCATCGAGGGTTCGCTGACGCAGCCGTCGATTCGCCTCGAGAGCGGCGCATTCGCGCGCGCGCTCCTCGACGCGGGCAAACAGGAGCTCGCCAACCTCGTGAAGCAGGGCGCGGGCAAGCTGATCGGTGAACTGCCGAGCAACCTGACGAAGGAACTCGAGGGCGTGATCGATCCGAACAAGTCGCCCGAACAGATGGCTGACGCGGCCAAGAAGAAGCTCGAAGACGAAGCCAAGAAGCTCGAGGGCGCCGCCAAGGATCGGGCCAAGAAGGAACTCGAGAAGGGTCTCGAGAAGGTGCTGCCCGGCGGGCTCGGTGGTCTTCTCGGCGGCAAGAAAAGGAAGCAGGACTGAGTCGGAGGACGCAGAAATGGAACGACTCGATCGCACCGAGCAACGCATTGTCGGCGTGCTCATCGAGAAGCAACTCGCGGTGCCGGACAGCTACCCGTTGTCGGAGAACGCGCTCGTTGCTGGCTGCAACCAGTCGAGCAATCGCGATCCGGTCATGGAACTGCGCTCGTTCGAGATCTCGGGTGCGCTCATGGCGTTGCACGAGAAGGAGTGGGTCGGCCGTGTAGAGGGCGGCGGTCGCGTGGCGCGCTATCGCCATCGCACCGAAGAACGCACGGGCGTGGAGGCGCGGTTTCTGCCGCTCCTGTGCGAGTTGCTCGTGCGCGGCCCGCAGGCACCGGGGGCGCTCAAGCCGCGCGTTGCGCGCCTCGGTTGGACGGCGACGCCGGCGGAAATCGAGGCCGCCCTCCAGGAGCTTGCAGCCTTGCCGCGGCCGCTCGCCGAGCGTCAGCCCAAGCGCCCGCGCGAGCGGGATCATCGCTGGCGGCACCTCCTGGGCGATGGCTCCGAGGTCGGGGCCGGCGAGGCTGCCGAGTCGTCTGGCGCCGCCGATGACGTCGTCAAACCCGCGCCAGTTGCCGCTCCCGCGACGGGATCCGCGTCGATCGAGTCGGCTCTGGGCGGGTCGGCCGCTGGCGAGCACGGGGCCGAGCTGGCCGACCGGGTCCAGCGATTGGAAGAACGGGTCGACGAGCTTCAGCGGCTCGTCGACGTGCTGCGTTCGAGTTCCGGGATCGACTGAGCTGCGGCCCGCTCGGCACACCACTTCGCATCGCGCTCGCCGAGCGCGATGACGTAGGTCTGGGCGAGCGTCAGCTCCTTGCCCGATTCGATCGTCAGTTTGCGCGTCGCCCCGAAGCGGCCGTAGTTGCGCGTCGACCAGGTCGGCGCGCCATGGCGTTCGTTCTGCGCCGACTCGACCCGCAGGACGGTGACGGGGCGCACCGGCATCGGCAGCACGGCGGCGATCCAGTTGCAGCCGGTCCAGACGTCGTTGCCGTGATCCTTGCTGCCGGCCGGCCGCAGGTAGGTCACCTTGGGCGCATCGTCCGGCCCGAACGCCTGCAGCGCGCGGAACTGCTGGCCGGCGTGCTGCGGGTCGCCTGCGAGTTCGACCTGGCCCGCCGGTGCCCGCAGCGTCACCACGAAGTCGATGGCGTGCTCGTCCGCGGCGATCGAACGCGCGCGAACGGCGCGGGATTCATCGATCACGAGTTGGTCGTTCTGGGTTCGCCATTCGATCCTGCTGACCTGCCAGCCCTTGCCGAGCGTCTTCTGCGCCGCCGCGTCGAACCCGCAGAAGCGCTGCGTCTCACCGCGATTGCAGTGCCAGAAGTCGTAGCGCTTGCCGCCGAACTTCGTGCGATTCCAACCAAGGAACAGGCCGCGGTGATGGCCGAACAACCCGCCCGGCCCCTTGGTGAGCCGGCGTCCGTCGGGCGCGAACACGTGATGGAAGATCTTGCTCGTCGCCTGGTGGTTGTCGGGATCGTGCGGTCGCCGCACGATCGTGGCTGCGGCGTGACCGTTCGGTGTGATGACGCCGTCGGCCGACGCACCGCCTTGGGATTGCGCCAGCAGCGCAGGGGTGGCGGCGGCTGTGGCAGCGAGCGCCACGAGGATGGAAGCAGCGGGGAGTCGCACGGCGCGATCGTACTGGCGTGTTGGCTGGCTTGCACCTGCCTGGAATCGAGAGGCGCCTTCGTCGAGGCGCCGCGATACGCTGGCGAGCATGAAGCTCGCGCTCTATGCGCATCCGTTCGATCTCGCTGCGCTGTCGGATCACGGTGGGCTCGCCAGGCTCGCTGATCTCGGCTACTCCGAACTCGCAGTGGCCGCGAGTTATCACGATGGTCGCTGGCTGCAGCCCTGGAACGACCGGTCGCGCGTGCGGTTTCTCGAGGATGGGACGGTGCACTATCGGCCATCGGCTGAGCGCGACTACGGAGTGCTGCGGCCCGTGCCGTCGAGTGAGGTGCCCGAGAGCGGCGCAGCGCCGCTCGAAGCCATTGCGGCAACCGCGCCGGCCGCGGGCCTGAGCGTGCGCGCCTGGACGGTGTTCACCCATAACTCGCGGCTCGGACTGGCACACCCCGACCTGTGCGTGCAGAACGCGTTCGGCGATCGCTACGTCTACGGACTCTGCCCGGCGCAGCCGGCGGTGCAGGACTACGTGCTCGCCATGGTCGGAGATCTCGCGGCGCACGAGGGTCTCGCGGCGATCGAACTCGAGGCCTTGGGCTGGATGGGATGGAAGCACGGCAGTCATCACGACAAGAGCAGTTTTCAACCGCGTGGTATGCTCGGGTACGCCTTGTCGCTGTGTTTCTGTGAGCGTTGTGAAGCGGCGATCGCGGCGCGCGGCGGCGATCCAGTCGCCGTTGCCGAGTTCACGCGCGACCTGATCGCCGAGCACATCGAACGGGGCGACGCGATGGCGCCGACCGTGGCCGAGGATCCCGAGGACGTTCTGGGGGTCGCGCGCGCCGCGCGCATCGAGACGATGCGCGATTTTGCCGCGCGCGTCAGCGCGGTGACGACGCGGGACCTGGCGGTCCAGGTGCATCCGGATCCGCTGTTCGCCGGCAGTCAGCTGCCCGCGGTCCACGCGGGCGGGCTTGCCGCGGATGAGTTCGTGATCACCGCCTATGGCGAAGGCCCGGCGGCGATCGAGCGGCTCGTGATGGACGCGAACGTGGCGGACCTCGGTGAACGACGCTTGTCGATCTGGCCCAAGGCGCCGCAATTCTCGAGCGACGAGGATCTGCTCGAGATCGGTGCGCTGTGCCGTGAGCATGGCATCGGTACGGTGGCGATCTACCATCTCGGTCTGCTGCCGTGGCGCACCATCGAACGCGCGGCGCGACTGCTGTCGGCATGAACGCGAACGAGACTCCATTTGGCATGAGCGCGCAGATGCTCGGTTTCCTATTCGCTACTGGCCTTTGCGCCGGCGCGTGCGGCACGCAGACGACGGCGGAGCCGGAGGGTTCGGTCGCAGCGTCCGTCGGCGAGCCCCCACGGCTGGTCGTGCTTTGCTCCGTCGACCAGCTCGCGAGCTGGGTGCTGGCGGCCGGACGACCGTTCCTCGCGCCGGATGGCGGCTTCGCGCGGTTGGCGCGCGATGGTGTCGAGTTCACGAACTGCGTGTACGAGCACGCGTGCTCGGAGACCGGTCCGGGTCACGCGACGATCGGCACGGGCGCGCCGGCCCGCGTTCACGGCATCGTCCGCAACCGCTGGTGGTCACGTGAGGTCGGCGCGAGCATCTACTGCGTCGGTGAGCCGATGCGCGCGTTGCCAGGGATGCCGGAGGGCGCGAACCGGGGGCCCGGTCAACTCCTGGCACCGACGCTGGCGGCGACGATGCGAGCCAACGTGCCGGGCTGCAGGATTACGAGCGTCGCGTGGAAGGATCGGTCCGCGATCCTCATGTGCGGTGGCGATTCGGATGTAGCCGCGTGGTTCGAGAAGAGCACCGGCAGATTGGTCACCAACACGAAATGGGTGAGCAGCGCGCCGGATTGGCTGGCGCGCTTCAACACTGAGGCCGCGATCGATCGGTTCTTCGGGCGGCAATGGCAGCGCATTGGCCCCGATGCGGCGTACGAGGGCCTGGTCGACGATCGCGCCTACGAGTATCCGCACGAGAATGGCAGCAAGAGCCGGACGTTGCCCCAACCGCTGACGGGCGGTGGGACGGCACCGAGTCCGGGCTACTACGAGCAGATCTATCGGTCGCCGTTCGGCAACGAGGTCGTCCGGCTCGCGGCGCAGGCCGCGGTGGCGGGCATGGAGCTCGGCAGCGACGACATTCCCGACCTGCTCGCGGTCAGCTTCTCGTCGACCGATGTCGTCGGGCACTACTTCGGTTCGGACTCGGTCGAGGCGCGGGACGCGCTGCTCCGGCTCGACCGCGAGGTCGCGGCTTTGCTGGAGTTTCTCGACGAGCGCGTTGGCCGCGGCAAGTACGCGTTCTTCCTGACCGCTGACCATGGGGTCGGCCCGACGCCCGAGTGGGCGAAGGCGAACGGGCTCGCCGCCGGGCGCGGCTTGTTGCAGACCCAGGCGCGCGCGGCTGCCGAGCGGGATCTGCGCCGGAAGTTCGGCAAGGAGCCAGTGGGGCAGCGGTACTGCCAACACGTCGGTGAGTGGGCACTCGTGCTCAATCGGGCGGCGTTCTCGGGCAACGCTGCGGAGGTGGACGCGAAGCTCGTGGCCGCGGCCGAGGTCGCGGCGCGGGCCGCGGGCAACGTTCGGGGTATCGCCACTGCCTACACGACGCGCGAGATCCTCGCCGAACCGCGCGGCGAGGATCCGATACGCCAGGCGCTGCACGCGGCGTTGCATCCGGATCGCGCCGGCGATGTTCAGCTGGTGGTCGAACCGTATTGGCTGGACGGCACGCTGCCGTCGTCGCACGGCACGCCGCACCCGTATGACCGCGAGGTCGTGGCGTTTGCGTTCGGGTCGGGTTTGCCGTCGGGAATCACGGTCGACGACCTCGTGCGACCGGGGCTCGGGGCGGTGTTGTTCGCTCGGCTGCTCGGGATTCCGGCGCCCGCGCGCGCGACCGCTCGGGTGCCGGCCGCACTCGGCGTGACGCGCTGAGGTCGTTGGCATCGGGGGCTCCGCTGGACGGGGTGAGGTGGTAGTGGGAGTCCCGGTCGGGAGGCTCGATTCGGGATACAGTTGAGTGTCCCGAAACGCGACGGCTGACCCCGCCTCGCCCTCCCCGAAGCCGAATGCAACGACTGATCGAACGATTCCCCCTGCAGCGCGGCAGCCATGATTCTCGCGACCAAGGCATGTGCGCGATGGAGATGGTGGCCTGGCTCGCCGGCGAACCGCACAGCGACGAACCGCAGTGCAGTTGTCCTGTGCTCGCGGCCTTCGTCCGCGCGTGCAACGACGCGATGAGCGACGACGCACGCAACCGCCACCTGCGCCCGATCGTGCCGTTCCTGGTCAACACGCGTGGCTCGGCCGAACTCGAGCGCCGGCGTGGCGACATCGTGCTCGATTGCATGCTGCGAGAACTCGTGCCGGCCTGGCTGCGGCGCCGTGGATCGATGGCCGAGGCCCGTGTGTTCGAGCAGTTGCCGCGGCCGGTTTCGACCGCAGCGTTGCAGGCGGCGGCGCGGGCGCTCGGTCATTATGGTGACCGGTTGCACGCGGCCCGCTGGGTCGTGCAGCGTGCGCTCGAGCGCCAACCGCCGGCGCGCTACGTCGCAGGTGCGGTCCAGATCGCGCGAGCGCTCGGCAACGAGGACGCCTGGTGCACGGTCACGGGCGCTGCCGTCGCCATGAGCAGGCTGCAGCGCGGCCCCGAACGCGAACTGACCGGTCGCAGCATCTGAGGGCTTCCCGCGGCCGCGGCGGCCGGTGGTTTCTCCGGGTTCGGGTTCGGTCTGTGCGGTCAACGTGCCGAAGAATCCGACATGGCAGGGCGACTGGCGTGGTGGATGGTGCCGGCGGGTATGGTCGTGCTGGCGCGCGTGCTGACCGTTGCTGGCCCGAATCGTGGATCGGATGAACGTGCGGCACGCGGCGGGGACCGCGCGTTGGCTGTCGCCATGGTCGGCGATCGGGTCGAGCCGCACGCGGGGGATGGCAGCCAGCCCCTGCCGGCGGCGGCGGGATTCGAGGGCGAGTCCGTCCCGGTGGTGCTGCAGGACGCGGCGGGGCACCGAACCCAACCGCGGGCGCTGCCGAGTTCGCCGGCGCTCGTGCTCCAACTGCCGGCCGCTGCCGCGGGGCAGCGCGTCGGGTTTCGCCTCGAACGCTACGTCGAGCGCGGGGCCGACCCCGTGCTTTGGCTCGAGGGCCGGCCGAACATCGGCTCCGGTGCGCAGATGCGGATCTCGGGGTTGCCGGATGGCCGATACGCGATCGCCGTGACCTATCTGGGCGGCGCCGAGGAGCACACGGTGGCGTGCCGCGAGTTCGACGTGCCGGGCCGGGTCGAGCTTCTGCGCTGACCTCCGGGCGCTGCCCGACTAGGCTGATGCGGTGAGAGCCGCCAGTTCGTCCATCGTTTCCGTCCTGCTTACCGTCGCTGCGGGTGTTGCCGCAGTCGTCGGACCGCTGGTCCAGGCCACGGCGCAAGACGTCGCCAGGCTCGACAGCGAGCGCATCACGGCCGGTGAGTTCCGCACCCAGCGGTTCGGTCCGGTGCGGTGGCTCGACGGCGCGAGCTTTACTACGCTCGAGCGCGGCAAGGGCGGTGTGCTCGAGCTCGTGCGCTATGACGCAGCCACGGGCAAGGGCGACCCGCTGGTGACGACCGCGATGCTCTGGGTCGAGTCGCGCGCGGATGCCGTGCGCATCGAGGACTACGCGTTCTCCCCCGATCGCAAGTGGCTGCTCGTGTTCACCGACAGCGAGCGCGTGTGGCGGCGCAACACGCGTGGCGAATACTACGTGCTCCCGCTCGACGGGAGTGCGGCGCCGCGCCGCCTCGGTGGCGAGTTGCCGAAGT
Source organism: bacterium (assembly GCA_024743115.1). Classification (GTDB taxonomy): domain Bacteria; phylum Planctomycetota; class UBA1135; order UBA1135; family UBA2386; genus JAGQRA01. The sequence goes on from JANSXC010000002.1 coordinate 449,826, forward strand.
CGACGCTGATGTTCGCGAAGTTCTCGCCGGACGGCAGCCGCGTCGCGTTCGTGAGTCAGAACGATCTGTATGTCGAGGACCTGCAGAACGGGCGCGTGCGGCAGATCACCAACGATGGCTCGGAAACGATCATCAACGGCACGTTCGATTGGGTCTACGAAGAGGAGTTCGACTGTCGCGACGGCTTCCGCTGGAGCCCGGACGGGCAGTCGATTGCGTACTGGCAACTGGACTGCTCGGGGGTCGGCGAGTTCTACATGATCGACAATTTGTCCGATCGCTACGCCCAGGTCGTGCCCGTGCAGTATCCGAAAGCGGGGACCACCAACTCGTCGTGCCGGATCGGTGTGATTCCGGCTGGCGGCGGTGAGACCCGTTGGATCAAGACCCCGGGCGCGCCGCGGGAGACCTACCTGCCCCGCATGGAGTGGCATCCGGCCGGCAAGGAGTTGATGGTGCAGTGGCTGCCGCGACAGCAGAATCTGCTCCGGGTCCTGGGATGTGACGTCGCGACCGGCGAGGTCCGGGTCGTGCACGAAGAACGCGACCGCGCCTACGTCGACGTGCGTGAGGACTTCCGCTGGGTCGAGGCGGGGGAGCGCTTCTTCTGGACGACGGACGCGGGGTTCGGCCAGCCCGGGAAGGCCTGGCGTCAGGCTGGCACGATCTTCTGGGATACCCGCGGCAAGCACGTGCTGGTCACGCAGATTCCGCTCACGCGCGGCTTCGACGTGATCGGGGTCGAATACGCCGATGTCGAGCAGGACGTGCTCTTCGTCAGCGCGAGCCCGGAGAACGCGACCCAGAAGTACCTCTACGCGTCGCGATCTCAGGGTGCGCGGCGGCTGACGCCGGACGATCAGCCGGGATGGCACGACTACCAGATCTCCACCGACGGCTCGCTGGCGATTCACACCTGGTCACGATTCGACCAGCCGCCGGTGATTGACCTCGTGCGGTTGCCGTCGCACGAGCGCGTGCGCGTGCTCGTCGACAATGCCGAGCTGAAGAAGAAGTACGCGGCGATCGAGAAGGGTGAGAACGAGTTCTTCCAGGTCAAGACCGCGGACGGCCATGAACTCGACGGCTGGGTGATGTATCCGCCCGGCTTCGATCCGGCGAAGAAGTGGCCGGTGCTGTTCCATGTCTATGGCGAGCCGTGGTCCCAGACGGTCAAGGACACTTGGTGGCTCGGGCACCACCTGTTCCATCGCTGGATCACGCAGCGTGGCTACGTCGTCATGTCGCTCGATGCGCGGGGCACGCCGGCGCCGAAGGGGCGCGACTGGCGCAAGGCGCTCTACCAGAAGATCGGCGTAGTGAGTTCCCATGACTGGCATCAAGCCGTGACCCGGCTGTATGCCGAGAAGGCGTGGATCGATCAGGATCGCACCGCCATCTGGGGGTGGTCCGGTGGCGGGGCGATGACGCTGAACATGCTGTTCCGATACCCCGAGCTGTTCGCGGCGGGGATGTCGGTGGCGCCGGTCACCGACATCGGGCTCTACGACACGATCTATCAGGAGCGCTACTGCGGCGACCCGCGGCAGGTGCCCGACGTCTATCGTGAGTGCTCGCCGATCCACTTCGCGCAGAACCTCACCGGCAAGTTGTTGCTCGTGCACGGCACGGGTGACGACAACGTGCACTTCCAGCACAGCGAACGCTTGTTCGACGAACTGGTCGAGCACGACAAGCGGTTCGAGTACCTGGCCTACCCCAATCGCACGCACTCGATCCGCGAGGGGAAGAACACGCGGCGGCACCTCTATGGTTCGCTCGCGGATTTTCTGACGCGGCACGTGCCAACCGGGGCGCGGTGAGCGGGTTCTTCGAGCCGGAACGCTTTGGCTTCACAGCGGCTCTGGAGGCGGCGTGGAGCGAGGTTCGCGACGAGCTCGAGGCGCTCGGTCCAGAAGCATTCGTCGATGCGCCCGACTCCCTGACCACGGTCGAGGACGGCTACGACGAGCGCGGCTGGACCTACTTCGACCTGTACGGGCCCGGCGACCACACCGCGAATCGGGCGCGGTGTCCGCGCAGCGCGGCGCTGTGCGAGGAAGTACCGGGACTCGTCAATGCCGGATTCTCGCGGTTTCGCGCCGGCACGCACCTCTACCCGCACGCGGGCGAGATCGTCGGTGTCCTGCGCTGCCACCTGCCGCTGATCGTGCCCGATGGCGACCTGGGCCTCGCCATCGGTGACGAGACCCGACGCTGGCAGGAGGGGCGCTGTCTCGTGTTCGACGACACGCTCGAGCACACGGCCTGGAATCGCGGCGACGGCGATCGCGTGGTCCTGCTCGTGACGTTCGAACGCCCGGCCACTGCGGTTACTGGGTGAACAGGTTGATGAACTGGTTGCTCGTGACGATCTCGAAGTTCGGATCGATCGTCACCACCTGGCTGTACCAGACGAAACCGAGCAACGGCACGCCCGACGGCGCACCGATCGGCAGCGTGTAGTTGCCGCTCGCGTCCGTGTAGTCGAAGAAGCTGATCGGATTGCCGCCCACGAGGATCGGTGGCACGCCGGGGAACAGCGTCGGGCCACCATCGTTGCCGATGACCCAGACGAACGGTTGCGATACCGGGGTCTTGACCGTGAGGCCGAGCGGCGCGCTGTCCGGCGCCATCTCGGGCAGCAGAGTCAAGGTCGTGGTCGGCGGCAGCGAGGTCGTCGTCGTGAAGATCTCGAAGTCGTCGATGGCCCAGCCGCCCGCCTGGATCTGGGCGTCCGTGTTCAGCCGGAACTCGACCATGACGGCCGGGTTGTTGGCTGCGCTCGGCAGGGATAGCTCGTAGGTGACCCAGTCGTTGTCCGCGAGCGGAGTCTGCGGGCTGAAGTACTTCGGCTGGCCGTTGACCCAGATCGACAGTTGATCTTGGAAGCCGACGTCGCAGCTCGCCCAGCGCTTGAATCGCATGCGGACGCTCGAGTAGCCGGTGCAGTCGATGGCGGGTGGCCGGAACCACGATGCGGTCGAGGCCGGATAGGCGCCGCCGGTCAGGTTGTTACCGGCGCAAAGCGTGCCGCTGTGGGCCTGATCCGGGTCGGTCCACCATGGGCCCGTCGAACCGGTTGGCGTGGCGATCTCGAAGTCGTCGGTGCCCATCGTGGCGCCGTGGGTCCAGCCGTTGCCGCCCGTCTCGAAGTCGTCGAACCAGATGGTCTCTTCGGCGAGCGTGCGGTAGCTGTATTCGCCCGTAGCGGGCAGGCGAAACGTCGTGCCACCGTTGTGCACACCTTCGAAGTGGTAGGTCAGGGTCTGGGGCGACAGCATGCCCGGCAGCAGCGCGCGATACGTGTCCGGCGCGCCGGTCGGGATCATCGCGCGCTGGCGCGCTTGCCCGTCGTTGTAGTGCACGCGCACCTGGTTGAACGTGCCGAAGCTCGGGATCGCGCGGCACTCGACGAAGCGCGGCGTCAGTGGCTGCAGCGAGTCGCCGAGTTCGTTGTCGTGCGCGAGGAAGCCCGGCAGGATCGGCGGGTAGGGCAGGCTGTGCGAGTTGCAGGCATTCTCGAGATAGGTGTAGTGCGGGGTGCCGTTGACGATGTTGCCGTCGTCATCGTCGGCGAGGAACACCTGCAGTACGGCGTTCGGTTGGTCGATCGCGTTCGCGACGACCGATGCGAGCACCGTGTTGTTGCTGATCGTGATGGCCTGGGACGTGCCGAACGTGCCGCGCAGATTCTGGCGGTATTTCCATGCGAACCCCATCCACGTCTGGCCCTGACGGTGGACGCCGCCGCCCTGCGGGAACTGGCGGGTGTTGTTGCCGTTCCGGATGCCGTTGCCGTTGGTGTAGAAGCCGTGGCCGATGATCGGATCGTCGAGCAGGTAGATGCTGCAGATGTCACCCCAGCCCTCGCTGAGGCCGTCGACCTGCGAGATGCCGCCGTAGCGATCGTCGAGGCCATGGCCCCATTCGTGAGCGGTCACCGATGCGCTGGCCGTGTTGTTGCAGCTGCCCTGCGCGCGGTAGAAGTTGATCGAGTTGCCGATGTAGTAGGCGTTGCAGGAACTCGGGATGTTGACCTGCGGCTGCACCTGGCTCGCGATGTCGAGTTGCGGCGCGTTGCCGAGGATGCCGCGCATGAGTTCGTTCATGCGGTCCACCCAGTAATAGACGGTGCCGTGCGCGAGCTCGTTGGCCGTGCCGTTCTGGGCGCCGATCTGGATCGTCTGGTTGACGCCGGGTTGCAGCGTGGCGGTCACGCTCGGGGCGTCGGGGCCCAGGATCGTCCGGCAGTGCAGGCCGTCGTACTCGAGCGTGACGAAGGTGGGCTGCGACAGGTTCAGGGTGAACTGACCGTTCTGGTCGGTGATGACCGTGCCCTGGCCCGGGATGTCGATCTCCAGGCCGACGATCGGTTCGTTGGTCGGGGTGGTGGTCGGGTTGAAGCCCGTGTGCACGTAACCGAGGACGGTGTAGGTCGCGGGCGGCATCACGGCGGGGGCCGCTGGCGACTTCGGGCCCGGCGCAGCGTCGTGCGGCAGGGTCTTGGCGGCAGCCAGAGGCCGCGCGTTGAACGCACAGTTCGGCAGCCCACACTCATGCTTGTCGTTGCGATAGGCGAGTGCGGTGCCGGCCTTCGCATCGACGTAGACCCGACCGATCGGGCCGTCGCCGGTGGCGTCCACGGCCGAGATCGGAATCTCCCAGGCAAGGTGTACCGACGCGATCGCCGGGCTGCCGTGGTCGGTCCAGATCACGAGGCGCGGCTGCCGCGGCTGGCCCGGTTGCGGCACGTTCGTCGGCACGATGCCCCGGTCCTGCCACGCGATCGCAATCGCGGTGTCTTCACCGATGGCAGGGGTCGTGTCGAAGTTTTCCGGCACGGGGACCGCGGTGCTGCCGAGGTAACAGACGCGGCCGCGCATGTGCACGCGCAGATCCGCCCGACCGCCGATCACGGGCACGCCGCGGAAGGTCTGGCCGAACGTGAACGACCAGGTGCGCCCCATCCGGGCACCGATCGTCTCGGTGAAAACGCTCGTGCCAATGCCGAGCAGATCCGTCCAGCGTTGGAGCTCGAGCTCCGCGTGCCGCCGGGCCTCCGCTTCGGAGTTGCCGCGCCAGTCGTTGAGATCGTAGCCGCGGCCGTAGATCTCGACCGGCGTGCCCGTCGCGCCGTGCCAGCGGACGAGCCACGGGCCGGGCAGCTCACCCTGGAAGTCTTGCCATGCGGCCTGAATTGCCGGGCGAGGTTCCTGGGCTGTTGCGGAAGAGAGAAGAAGGGTGGCGGCGAGGAGGGCGCCGACGGGGTGGTGGGATGGCATGGGAAGAAATCCCATGATGCGCGACCGGCGGGACCTTGTCACCTCCCGGCAGTTCCCGACGGCCGCGTTGCCGCAGCCTCGAACCGCCCTTGCGGTGGGCGGTAGAGGCTGCGGTGCCAGCTCCGCCTACTGCGTGAACAGGTTGATGTGCTGGTTGCTGGTCACGAACTCGAAGTTCGGCGTCAACGTCAGCACCTGCGAGTACGAGTAGGCCCCGTTGAGCGGCGCGCTCGCAGGCGCCGGGTAGGGCAGCGTGAAGTTGCCGCTCGCATCGGTGTAGTTGAAGAGCTGGACCGAGTTGCCACCCACGAGGATCGGCGGCAGGCCGGCGATCGCCGTCGGGCCGGGTTGGTTGCCGAGGATCAGCAGGAACGGCTGCGAGGTCGGCGTGTTGACCTGCAGCGTCAGCGTACTGCCCTGCTGCGCCTGCGCGGGCAGGATCGTCAGCCGGTTGTCGGGCGGCGTGGTCGACGTGTTCGTGAAGATCTCGATGTCGTCGATGTTCCAACCGCCGTACTCGACGTTGTTACCGTCGCTGATGAGGCGGAACTCGAGCTCGACGGACGGGTTGTTGTCCGCCATCCAGAGCTGCGTCTCGTAGCTGACCCACGTGTTCTCGACGAACGGAGCGTACGGCGAGTGCCAGATCTGGTAGCCCTCGCACCAGAGCTCGAGCGAGTCGCCGAACGTGTTCGGGCAGCTCACCCAGCGCTTGAAGCGGATGCGCAGGTTGATCTGGCCCGTGCAGTCGATCGCGGGCGACCGCAGCCACGACGTGCTCGACGGTGAGTAGGCGCCGTCGCCGGTGAGGTCGGTGCCCGCGCAGTTCACGCCGCTGAACGCCGAACCAGGATCACTCCACTGCGGAGTCGAGTAACCGGCCGGTGCGCCGATCTCCCAGTCATCGGTGCCCGTCGACGCGCCGTGCGTCCAGCCCGCACCGCCGCTCTCGAAGTCCTCCTGCCAGATCACGTCGGAGCCGAGCGTCTGGTAGGTGTATTCGCCGATCTCGGGCAGTCGGTAGACGACGCCGCCGCCGTGTGTGGCGGTGACGTGGTAGCTCATGACCTGCGGCGAGAGCATGCCCGGCAGCAGCGCCTGGTAGCGATCCTGCACGCCGGTCGGGATCATCGGGATCGTCTGGGGGCCCGAGCCCGCGTCGTAGGTGACCTCGACGTTCGAGAACACGCCGAACGTCGGCACCGCGTCCACTTCGATCCGGCGCGGCTGCAGCTGGTTCGTCGTGAGCTGCAAGGGCGAGTGCGTGACCGTGCCGGCCAGGATCGGCGGGTACGGCAGGTTGTGCTGGTTGCACGCCGACGACAGCTGCGGATGGTGCGGCGTGCCGTTGTTGAGGTTGGCGTCGTCGTCGTCGGCCAGGAACGCCTCGAGCACCGCGTCAGCCTGGTTCTTCGCGTCGGCGATGACGGACGACAGCACGGTGTTCTGGCTGATCGTGATCGCCTGCTGCGTCCCGAACACGGCGCGCAGGTTCTCGCGGAACTTCCACGCGAATCCCATCCACGATTCGCCCTGCGCGTGCGGGCCGGAACCGCCCGGGTACTGTCGAGTGTTGCGGCCGTCGCGGATGCCGTTGCCGTTGGTGTAGAAACCGTGGCCGATGACCGGGTCATCGAGCATGTAGTGGCTGCAGATATCGGCCCAACCCTCGCTGAGACCATTGGTCTGCGAGATGCCACCGTAGCGGTCGTCGAGACCGTGGCCCCACTCGTGCGCGGTGACCGAAGCGCTCGCCGTGTTATTGCACTGGCCGGCGGCGTGATAGAAGTTCATCGTGTTGTTCGTGTAGAACGCGTTGCACGAGTTCGTGATGTTCACGGTCGGCAGGATGTCGTCCGCAATGGCCAGCTCCGGAGTGTTGCCGAGGACGCTGCGCAGCAGCTGGTTGATCTGATAGGTCCAGTAGTAGACCGTCGTGTGTGCCAGCTCGTTCGCCGTGCTGTTTTGCGCGCCGAGCTGGAACGTCTGGTTGACGCCGGGCATCAGTTGGAGCGTGTCCGTGAGCGGGCTGGTGCCGAGGATCAGCTGGCAGTGGATGCCGTCACAATCGACCGTGACCGTCGTCGGCTGCGTGAGCGTGACCGTGAACTGACCGTTCTGGTCCGTGACGAGTGTGCCGTGGCCCGGAACGTCGACCTCGACGCCCACCAGCGGTTCGTTGGTGGGCGTGGTCGTCGGGTCGTAGCCCGTGTGCAGGTAGGCCATCACCGTGTAGGTCGCGTTGAGCGGAATGCCCGCGAGCGGAGAACCCGCCTTCGGCAGGCCGGCCAGCGCCAGGCCGGAGGTCTCGACATCCCCGGTCCGGAAACCACCGGTGCGATAACGGCAGTTGGGGAAGCCGCACTCGTGCTTGTCGTTGATGTAGTCGAGTCGACCGCCGGTCTTGGCGTCGATGTAGACCCGGCCGGCCGGGCCGCTGCCGTCCGCGAGGATCGCGGAGATCGGAACCTCCCAGGCCAGCACGGGCGCGGCGATCGCGGTTGCGTTCTGGTCCGTCCAGATCACGAGGCGCGGCTTGCGTACGACACCGGGCTGCGGGTTCGCCGGCGGCTCGAGACCGAGCGTCTGCCAGGCGATCGCGGTCGCCACGGTCTCGGCGATGCCGGGCATCGTGTTGAACTCGGCGTCGATGGGCACGGCCTGACTGCCGAGGAAGCTGATCTTGCCGATCATGTGGACGCGGAAGTCGACGCGGCCGTGCAGCACGGGCAGGCCGCCGAACGACTGATCGAACGTGAGCGACCAGGTGCGCCCCATGCGACCGCTGTGGCGTTCGGTGAACGTCGAGTTCCCGAGGCCGAGCAACTCGGGCCAGCGTTCGAGGCCGAGGTTGGCATGGCGGCGGGCCTCTGCCAGTGAGTTCTCGCGCCAGTCGTCGAGCTCGTAGCCGTTGCCGTAGATCTGCTTCGGCGTGCCCGTCGGCGGATGCCACCGCACGAGCCACTGACCGCCGGCTTCGGTGACGAAGTCTTGCCACGCGGCCTGCGCCGCGGGCGCTGGCGTGAACTCCTGTGGGTCTTGTGTGTTTGCCGGCTTCTGGGCTGCCAGCAAGGAGGAGAGAGCGACGACCAGCCCGATGCCGCCCGAGTGTTGGTGAGATGCCATGGAAGATCTGCCATGATGACCCCATGACAGCGGGTTGTCACTCCCCGCCGCCCCGTCGCCGGTTTCCTCCGATCGCATGCCGCCAGTCGTTCCGTTGATGTCGTATCTGCTCGCTCGCCCGTCGCCGCAGGGTGGGCAGTTCAAACCGAGCCAGTCCAGTGACGCACCCGAGCCGCTCGTCGGATTCGAACTCTGGCTCGCGGAGAACCCGCTGCTCGCGCAGCTGATCGGCCTCGGCGGCCTGGTCGTCGTCGCGCTGTTGGCGTGGGGTTTGACCTATGCGCTGTTACTGCCGCTCCTCGGCCGGCTAATCAAGCGCAGCAGCTTCACCTGGGACGACGCGTTCCTCGACGCACGGTTCTTCCGGTGGCTCGTGAGCCTGTTTCCGACGTTCGTTACGTTCGCCGGGGTGGTGGTCGTACGCGATCACTTCTACCTCGGTCGCACGGCGTTCACGGTCGTACGAAACGTCTCGGCCGCCGCAATGATGCTGTTCGCGGTGCTCGCGGCCTGTGGGCTGCTCAACGCGCTGCAGTCGATCTACGCATCGCGGGCCGGCAGCGCGCGGCGGCCGATCAAGGGCTACGTCGAACTCGCCAAGATCTTCCTCGTCGTCGTCGGCATCCTCGTGACGATCGCGCTGCTGCTCGGGCGCGACGTGGGTGGGCTGTTGACCGGCGTCGGTGCGATGACGGCCGTGCTCATGCTGATCTTCAAGGACACGATCCTGTCCGCGGTCGCGTCGGTGCAGCTCGCGAACCAGAACATGCTGCGCATCGGCGACTGGATCGAGATGCCCAGCGTCGGTGCGGATGGCGACGTGGTGGACATCGCGCTGCACACGGTCAAGGTCCAGAACTTCGACAAAACGATCTCGACGATCCCGACCTATCGCCTCGTCAGCGACACGTTTCGGAATTGGCGCGGCATGAGCGAGAGCGGCGGCCGCCGCGTCAAGCGCAGCGTCACGATCGATATCTCGACGATCCGTTTCCTCACGGGGGAGGAGATCGAACGCTTCGGCCAGTTTGCGCTGCTCGGCAGCTACATCCTCGACAAGAAGCGGCGGTTGCAGAAGGCCAACGCGGACACCAAGAACCAGGACATCGGGGTCAACCGACTGCGGCTGACGAACGTCGGCACGTTTCGCGCCTACATGGTGCGCTACCTGCGCAGCCTGCCCAAGGTCCACAGCGGTATGACGTTTCTCGTGCGTCAGCTACCGCCGTCGGAGAACGGCTTGCCGATCGAGATGTATCTCTTCACGAACACGACGGCCTGGGTCGAGTACGAGGAGATCCAGGCCGACATCTTCGACCATCTGCTCGCCGCATTGCCGGAGTTCGGATTGCGGGCGTTCCAACGTCCGACCGGCGCCGATCTCTCGGCGCTGCGGTTGTCGGCCGGCGGGCAGTCCGAGGCCCGCGGCTGACCGCGGCGTCAGCTCCCGAGCCGTTCGTCCCAGGCATCGGCGCTGAAGCCGACGAACCAGGTCTTACCGGTCCGCAGGGTCGGGGCACGCAGGTTCCCGGACGGGCCGATCGCGGCGCCCTCGAGCGCGTCGGCGTCGAACGAATCCTTCTTGGGCTCGAGCCGCATCGTCTTCTTGCCCTTGGCGACGACGATGCGGCTCGCGTCCGCGAACAGGTCGCCGAGATCGGCGGGCCCGAACTTCTGCTTGCTGGCGTTGACCGTCTCCCGGACGGAAGCTCCGACGCCCTCGAGGAACGCATCGGAGCGCTTGCAGCTCGTTCAACCCTTGCGGTGGTAGTACCAGTCGATTCGCTTTGCCATGCTTTCGGGATAGCGGGTTTCGGCTTGCGGTCAATCGCGATTTCGCGGTTGGGGGATCGCATGGCGGGGTTCGCGCGCGAAAGAAAGTGGCGGCGACTGCGCCAAGTCGTCGCGGGAGACGTTGCCAACCATGAACATCCAGCTCGTTCGCGCCACTGCGGCGCTCATTGTCGCCCTGGCGGGCCCTGTCATCGCCCAGAGCCTCGTTTCCAACGTGCAGACGACCGCGGTGGGGTCTGGCGTGACCGGGTTCTCGGCCGGCTACGCGGTTCTCGGCAATCGTGCCGTGTTCGTCGGCAACGGTCTGCACGGTCTCGAGCCGTGGGTGACGGATGGCACGCAGGCCGGCACGACGATCCTGGCCGACATCCACACCGGCACGACCAGCTCGTCGCCGCTCGAGCTCACGGTGGTGGGCGGTGTCGTCGTGTTCAGTGCGAATGCGCCAGGTGTCGGGCGGGAGCTCTGGGTAACGGACGGCACGATTGGCGGCACCTCCTTGCTCGTTGACCTGCGCCCTGGAGTCAACTCGAGTTCGCCGGCGAACTTCGTGCGGGTCGGGAGCTACGTCTACTTCTCGGCCTGGGACGGGGTCTCCGGCACGGAGCTGTGGCGCACGGATGGCACGGCCGCGGGCACGACGCAGGTCGCGGACATCAACCCGGGTGCCGCGAGCAGTTCGCCCCAGCATCTGACCGCGATCGGCAGTGAGGTCTGGTTCTCGGCAGTTTCGCCGGGCTTCGGGCGTGAACTCTGGCGGTCGAACGGCACGGCAATCGGCACGCAACTCGTCCTGGACATTCGAGCGGGGGCGAGCGGATCGTTGCCCCTCGACCTCGCACCGCATGCGGGTGGGGCGCTGTTCCGGGCCAGCACGGCAACCGAGGGCTACGAGCCGTGGTTCAGCGATGGCACGGTCGCTGGGACGGTGCCGCTGGGCGACCTCTCGCCGGGTACGCTGAGCACGAACGTTCGTGAGTTTCGCAGTCTTGGCAGTGACGCAGTTTTCATCGCCAGCGCGGGGCTCGGCTTCGAGCTCTATGTGACGGACGGCACGCCGGCGAGTACCGCACTGCTCGTGGACATCAATGCCGGCACCGGCGCGGGAGTCACGGGGCTCGGCTTCGGGGTCCTCAACAACGTGGCGTACTTCGCGGCAACGGATGGCACGAGCGGAGCCGAGCTGTGGCGCACCGACGCCACTGCGCCAGGGACGTTTCGTGTCCGCGACTTCAACGTGGGAACCGGCAGCTCGAGTCCCGATCACTTCGCGGTGGTAGGCAACGAACTGTGGATGGCCTTGACCGCCAGTTCGGGGCAGCGTGAGGTGTGGCGGACCGATGGCACAGCGGCCGGCTCGAGCCTGGTCATCGATCTCGCCGGGCTGGTTTCGTCGAACCCGCGGACGCTCGTGCCGTTTGGCGCTGGCGTTCTTTGTTCGGCGGTCTCCTCAGGGGTCGGTCGCGAGCCCCACGTCGTCGACGGTACCGTGCCTGGCTCGTTCCTGCTGGCCGATGTCCGGCCGCCGGTCGCGGATTCGGATCCCGCGGAATGGGCGCTGCTGCCGCACGGGGCGTTCTTTGCCGCGACATCGTCGGCGACCGGCCGCGAGGGCTACTCGACCGATGGCACGCCGACCGGTACCCAGGTGCTCGATCTTCATCCGACCAGCAATTCGTCGCCGGACGAAGCCGTTACGATGGGGGGCGAGGTCTTCTTCGAGGCCACGTCGAACGTCAGTGGGCGCGAACTGTTCAAGACCGACGGCACGCCCGCGGGAACCGTCCAACTGTCGGACAACCCGGGCATCGCGAGCACGAGCCCGCAGCAGATCGTCGCGACCGCCACACACGTGGTGTTCCGCGGCGTCGACGCGGTCGCCGGGGCCGAGCTGTGGTCGTCCGATGGCACGCCTGCCGGCACGATGCGCATCGCGGACATCCGGCCGGGCACCGCGAGTACCGTCTTCCTCGAGATGGCCGCGACGCCGACGCACGCGTTCTTCGTTGCCAACGATACGGTCACGGGCAACGAGCTCTACAGCACCACGGGCACCGCGGCGTCGGTCACGCTCCTGGAGCTGCGGGCCGGTGCTCCGAGCTCGAGCCCCGACGAGCTGACGAACCTCAACGGCAAGCTCTTCTTCGAGGCCACCGACGGGGTGAGTGGTCCGGAGTTGTGGTGCAGCGACGGCACGCTGGCCGGGACGACGCTGGTCGCCGACCTGTGGCCGGGGGCGAGTGGTTCGGCGCCGCGCGATCTGACCCCGGTCGGCAATCGCCTGTTCTTCCGCGCGTCGATACCCGGCGCGGGGCAGGAACTCTGCGTGTCCGATGGCACGGCTGCCGGCACGGGGCTCGTCGTGGACCTGGTGCCGGGTGGCAACGGATCGTTGATCAGCGACATGAAGGGCGTCGGCAACCTGCTGTTCTTCCGCTACGACGACGGTTCGGGCACGGGGCAGGAACTCTGGGTGAGCGATGGTACGCCCGCGGGTACGCAGCTCGTGCGGGACATCGGTCCGGGACTGCTCTACGGTCCGGTCGCGGGTAGCCTGACGTCGATCCTCGATGGCCAGCTGCTGCTGTTTGCGGCGAACGACCTCGTGAACGGTCTGCAACTCTGGATCAGCAACGGCACGACTGCCGGCACGTTTCCGGTCACGACGTTCGGCAGTGGCACCGGCGGCGGGGCGGTCGAGGTCGGGCCGTTCCTCGATGCCGGCACCCGCGTGTTCTTCTCGGCCGACGATGGCATCCAAGGCAACGAACCCTGGGTGTTCGATCTCAACGGCTCGGGCAACGCGTTCGTGCTGACCTATGGCACGGGCTGTGCGCCGACGACCCAGACCCGGCCGACGATCGGTGCGACGGGCGGCTTGCCGACGCCGGGCACCACGACGTTCGCGGCGACGGTGAGCAATGCGCCGCCGACGACCGCGTCGTGGCTGTTGTTCTCGTTCGCGCCCGCGAACCTCAACCTGGGCTTTGGTTGCCGGCAGCTGATCGCGGTGCCGTTCCTCGCGTTTCCGCTGACGTTCACCGATCCATCGGGTTTCGCCCAGACGCCGGTGCCGCTGCCGAACGACCCCGCGTTCATCGGCGTGAACGCGTTCATGCAGTGGGGCGTCGTTGCGACCCCGGGCCAGTTGTTCGGCGCGTTCAACCTGAGCGACGGTCTGCAGATGCAGGTCGGGAACTGACAACCAGTTGCCGGGATCGCGGCGCCACCGCGATCGCCGATGTCTGGCTTTTGTTCGGGCGGGCGCTACGCTCGCTGCCATGGGCGGATACTGGCGCGAGGTCCAGCGATGGACCTGAGCGGCTTCGTGGCGAAGCTGCGTGAAAACCGGGAGGACGGCCCCGGCGTAGTGGACGCGTTCCACCGCACGGAGCCGCGAAAGGCCCGGTTCGAGCCCGTGCCCGACTGGCTCCACGAGCCTCTCGTGACCGCGCTCGGGGCGCGTGGGATTCGCGAACTCTACGGCCATCAGCGCGAGTGCGCCGACGCGCTGCACGCCGGCCGCGACGTCGTCATCGCGACATCGACGGCGTCCGGCAAATCGCTGAGCTACCAGTTGCCCGTGCTCGATGCGCTGCTGCGCGACGGGCTCGATGCGCGCGCGCTGTTCCTGTTTCCGACGAAGGCCCTGGCGCGCGATCAGATGGCGGACCTCGAACGTCTGCTCGCCGCGGCCGGGCTGGGAGAGAACGGCGAGGAGCTGCCCGTCGCGGTCTACGACGGCGACACCCCGCCCGCGGTGCGCCAGGTGATGCGCGAGAAGGGCGCGTGCGTGTTGACGAACCCGCACATGCTGCATCGCGGCATCCTGCCGAACCACACCAAGTGGCAGGGTCTGTTCACCGGGCTGCGCTACGTCGTCGTCGACGAGCTGCACACGCTCTCTGGGATCTACGGTTCCCACGTCGCCAACGTGCTGCGGCGGCTGCGCCGGATCTGCCGGCACTACGGCAGCGAGCCGGTGTTCTGCGGAGCGTCCGCGACGATTGCGAATGCGGGCGAGCACGGCCGACGGTTGTTCGAGCGGCCGGTCGAAGTCGTCGACGACGACGGTAGTCCCGCGGGAGCGAAGCACTACGTCTTCCTCAACCCGCAGCTGGTCTCGGCGGCGTCGGGCATGCGCGTGCCGGCGAGCGAGGCGGCGCGGCAGCTCGGGGGCGAGCTGCTCGGCAGCGACTTACAGACGATCTTCTTCGCGCGTTCACGCAACCAGACCGAGGTGCTGCTCAAGTATCTGCGTGACGAAGCCAAGGCCCGCCAGATCGACCAGGGGCGGATCGCCGGTTATCGCGGCGGCTACCTGCCGGACCTGCGCCGAGCTATCGAGCGCGGCCTGCGGGATGGCGCAGTGCGAACCGTCGTTTCGACCAATGCGCTCGAGCTGGGCGTCGACATCGGCAGCCTCGACGTCTGCGTACTGGTCGGCTACCCGGGTACCGTGGCGAGCACGTTCCAGCGCGCGGGGCGCGTCGGGCGGCGGACCCAGGACAGCGCGGTCGTGATGGTCGCGCGCAGTGCCGCGATGGATCAGTTCCTCGTGCAACACCCGGAGTATATGTTCGGCATTCGGCGTGACGCGGTGAGTATCGATCCTGACAACGCGATCATCCTGACCAACCACGTGCGCTGCGCGGCGTTCGAGCTGCCGTTCGATCGCGACGAAGGCTTCGGCGAGGCCGAGGACGTCGAGGCGGTGCTCGAGTTCCTCGCGGAGGATCTCGGCGTGCTCGTCGAGCAGGGCGGGCGGTTCCACTACGCCGATCGCACCTATCCCGCCGAGGGCGTGAGCCTGACCGCGGCCGACATGGACAACGTCACGATCCAGGACGTCGAGTCGGGCAAGATCCTCGCCGAGATCGATCGGCCGTCGGCGATCACGGAGGTGCACGAGGGCGCGATCTACGGCCATCAGGGCGACACGTATCTCGTCGAGCGCTTCGACTACGACGACCGCCGTGCGTTCGTGAAGCTGATCGACGCGGACTACTACACCGAGGCCGACGTCGAGACCGAAGTGCGTGTGCTGCACCTCGACGAGCGGGCCGAGTTCGATGGCGCGGCGCTGCCAGGGGCCAAGGATTCGGTGGCCTACACCGCGCATCGTGGCGAGGTGCACGTCAGCACGGTTGCGAAGGCCTTCAAGAAGATCAAGTTCTACAGCCGCGAGAACGTCGGCATCGGACCGATCGAGCTGCCGCCGGAGGAGTTCGAGACCGAGGCCACCGCGCTCGTGCTCGCGCCCGAACTCGTCGCTGGCCTTGGCCTCAAACGGGGCGGGGAAGCAGCTTGTCTGCAGGGTGTCGGCGAACTGCTCAAGGGACTCGTGCCGCTGTTCGTGCGGGTCGATCCCGGCGACGTGCGTGTCCTTGCGGAGGCGCTGCACCCGCACTTCGAGGCGCCGACACTCATCCTCTACGACCGTATCCCCAACGGTGTCGGACTCGCCGAGCGGATCTACCGCGTGCATCGCGAGATCCTCGGCGCTGCGCTCGAACTCGTGCAGCGTTGCAGCTGCCGCTTCGGGTGCCCGTCGTGTGTCGGGCCGAGCTCGAGCCTCGGTGCGCGCAGCAAGGCGGTCGCCGTCGCGATCCTCACCGGGATGCTCGGGGCCGAGTCTTCGGCGTCCGGTGCGCCTGCCGGAACGCCAGGTGTGCGGTTCGGCCCGGCGAGCGGCGGCGGTGGCGAGCTCGGAGGCAGCAGCGTCAGCGGGGCGGGGTCATGGTGAAGCCGCACGGTCCGGGCCAGCAACGCAACTCCGGAGGGGCGCGCGACAAACTGCGCCGCGCGTTCCAGGCCGAGCAGAGCCGGCGGAGCGCAGAGGCGCTCGACGGCGTCGCGGAGCGCGCGCAGCCTGCGTCCGAGGCGCCGACGCGCGGTGACGTGCGCGCGTTCCTGCGGCAGCGCCGCGCGCGACTCGCGGCGGGGCGGGACCCCGATGTGCGTGGGGCGGTCGAACTGCCGGCGGGTGAAGTCGTGCTCTCGCGCCACGGTCCGTTATGGCGTCGCGAGCTGCGCTACCCGCTGACGCATCGACACGGCGATCTCGCGCTCGGCGCCGCGCTGCAGCTCGACGGCGAGCGACTCGCCGAACTCGCGAAAGAGCCGGCATTCGCGGCCGTCGACCCGCGGCGGTGTCTGTTCCTGGACACCGAGACGACGGGCCTGTCCGGCGGCGCGGGGACGGTGGTGTTCAACGTCGGATTCGCTTACTTCCGCGGCGAGGAGTTCATCGTCGAGCAGCTCTTCCTGCGCGACTTCGGGGAAGAGGAGGCGATGCTGCGGCACGTCGCGGGTCGCCTCTGGCAGTTCCCCGTGCCGGTCTCGTTCGTGGGCAAGAGCTACGACCGGCATCGGATCGCCACGCGCATGGCACTCCACAAACTGCGCTCGCCGGTGCTCACTGCGCCGCACCTCGACCTCTACTACCTCGCGCGCCGGGCCTTCGGCGCGGAGTTGCCGGATACGCGGCTGCGCACGGTCGAAGAACTGCGGCTGGGGGTGCATCGTGCGGATGATCTGCCGGGCAGCGAGGCGCCGGCCGCGTTCTTCGACTGGATCCGCGATCACACGGGGCCCGTCGATCGCGTGCTCGAGCACAATCGCCTCGACGTCCTGAGTCTGTGCACGCTGCTTGCCCGGCTCGCCGGCAGGATCTGACCAAACTGGTACCCCCGGGCTGGCGCGCAGCCCTTAACGTTGGGGCCGGCTCGCGGCTCGGATGCCGCCGGCCGGTTTCGCTTTCCTACCCGGAGAACGCATGCATCCGATTCCCATCGCCCTCGCGGCGGCCACGCTGGCGCTGGCGCTGCCGGCGCAGCAGCCCGCCGCGCGCCCGGCCATCCCCGAGCTCGCCGAGTTGCGCGCCGATTGGCAGGCTGCCAACCAAAAGTATCGCGCGGATCTCACCGCCATTCGCAAGTCCGACGCCTACGCCGAGGCGCGGGAGAAGAAGGACCGTGCCGCTCTGAGCAAGCTCATGAGCAAAGTGCAGCGGCCGGATGCGGGCAAGTTCGGCAGCAAGGCGCTGGCGCTCGCGGCCAAGCTCGAAGACGACGCGGCGCTCACGGTGCTCACCTTCACGGCGAACAACCTCTACGACGAGGAGGTGTTCACCCAGATGATCGCGCAGGTCGAGAAGCGCCACCTGAAGAATCCGGCGCTGGCCGGCATCCTCGAGAACGGCCGCGCGCTGAACCACTTCATCGGCGCGGACCAGACCCGCGCTCTGCTCCAGCGCATCGCGGCCGAAAACCCGCACGCCGAACCGCGCGCCTGGGCGTGCTACTGGCAGGCTCGACTGATCAAGATGCGGCGGCCGGGCAAGGGCCAGGAGGCCGCTTCGACCGAGGAGCTCGCGCTCGCGGACGAGCTCATGGCCAAGGCCGAGAAACTCGCGGTCGGCACGATCCTCGGCGACCGCATCGCCGGGCCGAAGTTCGAGAAGGAGCGCCTGCAGATCGGCATGGTCGCGCCCGACATCGCGGGGGTCGATACGGACGGCGTGCCGTTCAAGCTCAGCGACTATCGCGGCAAGGTGGTCGTCCTCGACTTCTGGGGATTCTGGTGAGGCCCCTGCGTGGCCATGATCCCGCACGAGCGGTCGCTCGTGGAACGTCTGAAGGACAAGCCCTTCGCCCTGATCGGAGTCAACAGCGACAAAGATCTCGACTACTACCGCGCCGAAGCCAAGGAGAAAGAGGTGACGTGGCGCTCGTTCTGGTGTGGTGACAAAGGCACCGCGGGTGCGATCCCGTCGCGCTGGAACGTCAACGGCTGGCCGACTATCTACGTCCTCGACAAGAAGGGCGTGATTCGCGAGAAGAACGTGCGCGGCAAGGCCATGGACGCCGCCGTCGAGCGGTTGCTCGCCGAGGAGGAATGACCGATGCCGCCGAGGACCTGCCGGCGGTCTCTCCGTTTCAGCGATTGCGGGTCGTGCTGCCCATCGTCTGGGGCTTGGGCTGCGTGCTCGGCGCTGCCAGCCCCGGCGACGAGTACGCGCTGTTCGGGATGGGGTCGGCGGTCGGCACGTGGATCGTCTTCGTCGTGCCGTTCGAACGGCCCGAGTCCGCGATCCTGCCCGTACTGGTCGTCGGCTGCGGTCTGATGTTCGCGGCCGGGCTGGCCTTGGACCGGCTGCGGATGTCGACCTGGGCATGGTGGCCGGTGTATGCCGTGGTCGCCATTGCGGTCTACCTGCAGTCGGTCGGCCAGTTCGCGAGCTTCGAGGCTGCCGTCCGGAAGCACGGCAGCGGCGTCGCCTACCTCGCGTTTTCAGCGCAGGTGGGTCACGCGGCGGCGACGGCCCTGGCGCTGCTCGTGGGGGCGGCGCGATATTTTCTGGGTCTTTGGCGACGGAACGCGGGATCGGTGGCGTCCATCGGATGAATCGCGACGGGGCCGAGCCAGCGCGCCGCAGCCCGTCACCTGACATCCGACGGAAAACCATCGAGGAGACCCGCCATGACCGTTCGTTCGCTGCTGATCCTGCCTGTTCTGTTGTCCGCCGTCTGCTACGCGCAGGAGGCCGAGTCGCGCGCCAGGCGGCAGTCGCCCGATCGCGAGCCGCCGCTCGTTTCCATGACCTTCCGGGGTGGCACGATGGCGCGCTTCGTCGCCGAGATCCGGAAGGCCGAGCCGAAGTGCAACATCGTCGTCGCCGATGCGGCGGCCGTTGCCGAACTGCCGCCGATGGAAGTGCAGGACGCCGGCCTCGATCAGGTTCTGGACAGCGCCTGCGCCGTGGCGACGTCGAAGATGCGAATCGCGTGTCAGGAGCAGCGCGGCCGCGGCGTGCCCGTGTTCGCGATCCTGGCGCTGCCGCGGCAGGTGAGCGGGGTCAACGTTGCCGCCACCGGCTTCGGGAAGCCCGCCAACGTCACGACGATGGTGTTGTCGCTCAATCGCCTGACGGAGGACGAGCCCCGGCTGGCCATCGACGGTCTCAAGGTCGAGACGATCCTGAGTGCGCTCGAGACCGGTGCGCGGTTCGACGAGAAGGCACCGCTGATGCGCTACCACGAGGACTCGGGGCTGTTGTTCCTGCGCGGCACGCACGAGCAGTTGTCGCTCGCATCGGACGTCCTGAAGATCCTGGAGCGCGACCTCAAGGAACTCGCACGGACGCGCGGCACCCAGCGGCGCTCGGGTGGCAATCGCCAACCGAGTGAGCCGGCGTTGCCGTCGGGGAGCACCAAGAAGCGCAGGGCGCGCTGACCGGAGTCCCGGTTGGCGCGCATCGCCCAGCCTGTGGCCGGTACCGGGGCTGCCGATGTCGGCAGCTCCGACGCGTCGTCCGCGCCCGGTGTCGAACTCGACGCCGCCACGCTCTCGCGCCGGATCGCGGCGGGAGACGAGGCGGCGTTCGTGACGTTCTACGAAGCCTGGTTCCCCGCGACGCTCGCGCTTGCTCGCGCCGCGTGTCGTCGGGACGAGGCCTTCTGCCTCGACCTCGTGCAGGACGTGATGCTGACCGTTGCCCGCAAGATGCCGGCGCTGCGTGATGCGGCGGCCGTCGGCGCGTGGATGCGATCGACGGTGTTGCGGGCGGCTACGGACCGGATCCGCAAGGCCAGTCGCGAACAGCGTCGCGCCGAGCGCATTGCCGAGGCACGGGACGATGCCGTGGTGGAGCCCTGGGAAGCGATGGCGGCCGGCGAGCGCCGGAGCTGGCTCGAGGCGCAGCTCGCCGAGCTGCCGCCGACCGACCGCGAACTGCTCGTCGCGCGTTTTTCACCCGCGATCACGGTGACCGCGGCGGGGGCCTTGCTCGGCCTCGAACCCGATGCCGCACACGGCCGGCTGCGCCGCGTGCTCGAACGCCTGCGCCGCCGTGCTGCGGCCTTCTGGCAAGGACAAGACCCATGATGGAGACCGAACTCGAACTGACAGTCACGGCCCGCACTCGCCAGCAGGCGATGCTGCCCGAACTGCTGGGGGCCGTGCGCCGGCGTCGACGGTGGCGCCACACGCGGAACGCCGGCCTGACGCTAGCGCTCGTTGCGGGGCTCGCGTCGGCGCCCTGGTGGATGGCGGGTGGCGCGGCCGGTGAGCGTCCGGCAGGGTCGCCGGCGGTGCCGGACCAGCACGTGGTGGCGACGCGGTCGTGGGTCACGGTCCGCGACGATCCGGACATCGTGGCGCGCTACCGGGTTGGTACGACGCGGCGCAGCGAGTGGTTCGTCGACGATGCCGACCTGCGCGGTCTGCTGCGAACTGCCGAGCGCGCCAGCGGCGTGGTGCGGTCGGGCCAGCGGGTGTTCGTTAGCCGCGCCGCTATCGATCCGTGGCCGGAGGCGACGAGCAGCGAGTAACGGGCGGCACCGGGTCGTGTCCCGCTTCGCAGAACGGGTGGCAGCGCAGGATGCGCCGCACGGTCAGCCAGGTGCCCCGCAGTGCGCCGTGCGCGCGCAGCGCTTCGAGCGCGTAGGCCGAGCACGTGGGGCGGAAGCGGCAGCACGCGGGCTTCCACGGCGAGATACATCGCCGGTAGAGCCAGACCGGTGCCATGAGCAGCCACTTCATCGGTTCTTGCTCCGGAGGTTGTTGTCTTGGCTGGTCTTCCCGGCCGGGCCGTTCTGCCGCTGTGAGCGTTTGGCGCCGCCGGCGCGGCCGCGGCGTGGCGTGCGCCCGCGCAGCACGCGCTCGATCAACGCGACGAGTTCGACGCGCAGCTCCGCGAGCGGGAAGTTGTCGGGCCGCTGCTGCGGGATGAGCACGACATCGAGCCCAGTGGGCAGGCGGTGGCGTTCGCGGCGGAACGCTTCCCGCAGCAGTCGCTTGAGCTTGTTGCGGCGCACGGCGCGGCCGTGGACCTTGGCGACGGACAGTCCGACACGGGCCTCGTTCGGTTCGCGGCCGGCCAGCCCGACGACCGTCAGCCACTCGCCTCTGGCGCGTTGCCCGCGGCGGTAGACCCGCCGGAAGTCACGCTGCGACTTGAGGCGGCAGCGGGCCGGCAGCGTCGCGGGCGCGTTCGGGTCGGTGGGGAGGATGGTCGGCACGTTCGGGTGCGATCCGTCGGGTTGGCATCCGTCCGACCGGGATCGGCTGGATAGCGCGCAGTTGGAGCCCGATCAGTTGGAAATCTGGGCGGCGGCGAAGACTGCCTTCTCGCTCGTCGCCGGCAGGTCCGTCGTCGCCAGGAACTTGCGGAAGTCGGCTTTGGCCTTGCCCGTCTGGCCGAGGTTGAGCAGCACGCGGCCGCGGTTGTAGTAGTCGGTGCTGCGCGCCGGATCGATCTCGAGCACGCGGTCGAGCATCGGTAACGCGGCCGTGTACTCATCGCGGGCGTAGTGATACTCCGCGAGCAGCGAGCGGACCTCGAGCTCTTCGCGGCGCAGGACCGCGAGCTGGGCCTTCTTGTCCTGTTCGTAACCGGGCTCGTTGGTGCGTGAGATCTCGGCCTTGGCGTAGGCCTGGCCGCCGGAGCTGAACTTGAAGTACTTCTTGCTGTGCTCGATCACGCCGGCATGGTCGTTGGTGTCGCGCGCGCCGAGCAGCAGGTGGTAGTGCGCGAGCCGCAGCAGTTCGCCGTTGTCGACGAGCACGAGCAGCAGCTCCTTGGCGCGGCCGAACCGCTCGTCCGCCCGCTGGCGGAGTTCCGCGACGGCTTTGGGGTCGACCGTGGAATCGATCCGGCCACGCGCTTTGAGTCGGGTGGCCTCGCCGGAATAGCGTCGCGCCTGCTTCTGCAGCGCGAGCGCGAAGTTGAACAGCAGGCCGCGATCGTGACGCTGCGGGTCGCGGGTCTCGTAGACCTCTTCGAAGACCTTCGCCGCGCGATCGAGCTGCGCGTGGTCGGTGCCCTGGGAACTCGGGCTCTGCCGCAGCAGGATCGTCGCCTGCATCGTGCGCAGTGTGTAGTCCTCGGGCTCGATCTCGAGTCCGCGGTCGATCTGGCCGAGCGCCTGGTTGAGGCGGTTGCCTTCCCAATAGAGCTTGGCGCGGCGTTGGAAGTCGGCGAGCTGCGCCTGCTCGTCGCTGGACAGCGACATGCACGAAGACAGCAGGCCGAGGAGGGCGAGGGTCAGGCAGGACCAGAACGGGCGGGCAGTGGCGTGACGCATCGTGGGGAGATTCTGGCGCGAGTTCGCGCCGTCGGGGGCCAACGGCGCGTGAGGAGGGGTCTGTTGCGCTCCGACGTGGCGGGGCCGATGGGCGGCCGGATACGCGCGGGCGCGAGCGGCAGGATAGCAGAGCTTGCCGGTCGGTGGCACCCGGATAGGCTGTTCGGCGCCATGACGTCGAAGAAGCCCTCGCGCCGCTCGTTCCTCGCCACCTCGTCACGCGGCATTGCCGCTGCTGCAGCCGCTTCGGCGGCCGGGGGTGGATCCCTCGGCGCGCTGCGGGCTGCGGGCCCGGTCCATCAGGGCACCGGCAAGCTCAAGATCGGCATCGTCGGGATCGGCGGTCGCGGCTCGGGCGCGACCGTGCAGGCGCTGCGCGCCAACCCCGAGAACATCCTCTGGGCGGTCGGCGATGCATTCCTCGATCGGCTCGAGACCGGCATCGACAACGTCACCGAGGCGATCGGTGAGGAGAACAAGGAGCAGCTACAGGTGCCGCCGGAGCGGCGCTTCGCCGGCCTCGACTGCATCGACAAGGTGCTCGCCTCCGGCGTCGATGTCGTCCTGCTCGCCTCGCCGCCGGGCTTCCGGCCGATGCAGATCGAGAAGGCGGTCGAGAAGGGCGTGCACGTGTTCGCCGAAAAGCCCGTCGCCACGGACGCCGCTGGCGTTCGGCGCGTTCACGCTGCGTGTCAGGCCGCCAAGAAGAAGGGGCTCACCGTCGTCAGTGGACTCTGCTACCGCTACCACCACGGGCGTCGTTCGATCATCGATCGGCTGCAGAACGGCGGCGTCGGCGAGATCCTCGCGATCCAGGGCAACTACATCACCGGCGAGCTGTGGTCGTTCCCGAAGCAGCCGGGTTGGACGGAGATGCAGTGGCAGCTGCGCAACTGGCTCTACTACCCGTGGCTGTCGGGTGACCTGATCGCGGAGCAGCACATCCACACGCTCGACGTGATGGCGTGGATGAAGAACGACGTCTATCCCGTTGCCGCGGCGTCGCTCGGTGGCCGGCAGAAGCGAACCGATCCGCGTTTCGGTACCGTGTTCGATCACTTCGCGACGATCTACGAGTGGGAGGACGGCACCCGGGGCTTCTCCAACTGCCGGCAGCAGAACGGCTGCTGGCGCGACGTGAACGAATACGTCATGGGCACCGAGGGCAAGGCCAACGTGTTCCGCCACGTGATCACGGGCAAGCACGAGTGGTCGTTCAAGGGCAGCAAGAAGGACCGCGGGATGTACCAGAACGAGCACGACGAGATGTTCGCGGCGATCCGCGGCGGCAAGCCGATCAACAACGGCGACTACATGTGCAACAGCACGCTGATGGCGCTGATGGGCCGCATGGCGGCGTACACCGGCAAGCGGGTGACCTGGGAGCAGGCGTGGAACAGCAAGGAAGTGCTGATGCCTGAGAAGCTCGACCTCGCGGGCGATCCGCCCGCGACCAAGGTCGCCGTGCCCGGCGTCACGAAGTTCGTCTGACGGCTCTTACTGTCCAGGTGACTTGGCAATCGGTCGCAGCGAAAAAAGCGGATGGGTGAGACTGCGCCGTTCCGCCCGTCGTATCGGCGGTTCAGCGCTTCGGGGCCGCAGCCGCCATCGAGCTGCGGCGGGCCGGTGTGCTAGCTTTCCTGCGTGACGAATCACTGGGAAAACGTTGGGGTTCCTGCGGTCGCGGGAGTCGAACGCCGCGGCGGCGATCGCCGTTGTCGGCCGACGCCGATGTTCAGCCGTTACACGTTCTTCGGCGGTCGCCGACGCCAGGCCCGCCGCGCCGACGAACGCGACGGCTCGTTCGTGGACATCCACGGCAGCTACGTGTTCCTGGTCGTGATGGCGATCGTCGTGCTCAACCTCGCCGACGCCTGGTTCACGCTGCTGTTCCTGTCGCACGGTGGCCGTGAGCTCAACCCGTTCGTCCAAGTCGTGCTCGACATGTCGAGCCACCCGTGGCCGTTCCTGATCCTCAAGACGATCGGCATCGGCATCGCCTGCTCATTCCTCGCCGTCACGAAGAACTTCCGCAGCGCCCGCATTGGCATGGGCATCGTCTTCGGCGGCTACCTGCTGCTGCTCGGCTGGCACCTCTACCTGCTGAGCTGGCTCGATCTGGTCGCGTAACGTCGACTGGTCTAACCTCCGCTCGATGAGCGGGCCGCGTGTGATGCGAATCCTGACGCGGCCGAACGTCGGTGGGCCGACGCGGCAGGCGATCGCGCTCTGGCATGAGCACCGCGAGCTCGCGGTGCCGACGCTGCTGGTCACCGGCCGGGTCGACCATACCGAGGACGTGCTGTCACCCGCGGACCATGGCGTTCCGCGGCTGACTTTGGCCGAGGCGATCGGGCTCGGAGAACGCGCCACGGGGTGGGTCGAGGTGCCCGAACTGGTGCGCGGGATTGCGCCGTTCGGCGATCTGGCCGCGGGCCGACAGCTCGCGCGGTTGCTGCGATCCCTGCGCCCCGACGTCGTACACACGCACACGAGCAAAGCCGGCGCCGTGGGGCGGCGGGCGGCGCACGCGGCTCGCAGGTCGCACGCCATGGCGCTGGTTCACACGTTCCACGGCCACGTGCTGCGGGACTACTTCGGCCGCGCACTGTCCGAGCTGCTGCGGCGCGGGGAACGACGGCGTGCGCGCACGACGGATCGCCTCCTCGCCGTGAGCCCGAGCTGCGCGGACGAGCTCGCGGCATTGGGCGTTGCGTCACGGGATCGGTTCGCGGTCGTGCCACCGGCCGTGCCGCTCGCGCCGCCGACAACGCGGCAGGCGGCGCGGCGTGAGCTCGCGCTCGACGAGCAGCCGTTCCGCGCAGTGGCCGTTGGACGGCTCGTGCGGATCAAGCGGCACGAGGACTTCGTCGCGGCGGTGGCAAGTGTGGACGGCGTCTTCGGCGACGTCGTCGGGGAGGGGCCCGAGCGCGCGCGGCTGCTGGCCGCGGCGCGAGAGATTCGCGGCGACGGTGACGGCGACGGTACGGTCGGCCCGAGAGTGACTCTGCGTGGCGGCGTCCCACACATCGCGCGCCTGCTGCCGGCGTGGGACGCGCTCGTTCTTGCCAGTCGCCGCGAGGGTTGCCCGCTCGTGGCCGTCGAGGCGTTCGCGGCGGGGGTGCCGGTCGTGGGCTACGACGTGCCGGGCGTGCGCGACGTGCTGACGGGCTGGGGGGGCGGTCTCCTGGTGCCAGAACGAGCAGGGCCGGCGGGGCTCGCGGCGGCACTCGAACGATTGCGGCACTCGCCGGACTTGCGGGCAGAGTGCGCTGCCGCCGGTCGGGCGGCGCTGGACCGTTTTCGCCCCGCCGCGGTCGCCCGCGAATTGCTCGAGCTGTATCGGGCCGCTCTCTGAGTTGGCGGTCGCTCGCGCGTATACGAAGGCGTCGTAGTTCTGGACAGGGCGGTGGCGGCGGCGTGTCGGGGGCCTGGGCGCTTCGCGGAATTGGGTTACGCTCGTGCCAGCCGGGACTACGCCTGCTGCCGGTCCCCGCGCGCCATGCGATTCCACCTCACCCTCTGCGTCGTCATGCTGCTCACCGCGGCGTGTGGCGGCTTTCAGGTTACGTCTACCCGCAACGATGGGGTGCCCGCGGCCCTGCTGGGCTCGTGGGAGGGCGCATGGCAATCGGATGGCTCTCGTGGCGGCGGTTCGATCACCGTGCAGGTGCAGGAGTTCGAGGAGGAGCCGATCGTGTCGGTCCAGCTCGACAACCCGTGCATCGCGCCGCAGCGCTACCAACTGCTGTTCGTGGCCGGCGGTTTCGAACTGCGCGCCGACGGCGACACCGTCCTGCGGGCCGAGTTCACGCCGGAAGGGCGCCTGGCTGGCGAGTACACCTGTGATCTGGACAGCGGCACCTGGAGCGCCGTACGCGAAGGCGATCTGCCGGGGATCCTCGATCTGTCGGGTTCGTGGAACGGGCAGGTCGAAGCCGGTGGTTTCACCGAAGACCTCGTGATGGAGATCAGCCAGTCCGTCGGTGGTGGCGAGGTGCGCCTGCTCGCGACGGTGCAGGTGCCGACCTACATGGCGCTGCCGTTGCCGCTGATCGGGCGGGCTTCGTTCCGCGAGAACGAGTTCGACGTGCTCTTCACGACGACGAACGGAGTGCTGCCCGCGATCCAGATGGTCGGCGTCGGCGATCGGGAGACGATGACGATTCGCGACGGCGTGATGGTCGTCTCGGGCGGCGTCGTGCTGCCGTTCTCGACGGCGAGCTGGCAAATCGCTCCCGCCGTTCCAGCCGAGCCGCGTTGACCGACGCTGGGGCGAACCCGGCGGAAGACCCGCTGCCTGCCGACTTCCTCGGTGTGTTCGCGGTCGTGCGGCGCGGCGACGAGATCCTGTTCGTGGGCAACGATCGGTTGATCGGGGGCACCACCGTGCGCACGTGGGACCTACCCGGTGGCCAGGTCGAGCCCGGGGAATTGCTGGCCGAGGCTCTCGCGCGCGAACTGGTCGAGGAAACCGGGCTCGTGCTGACGGGGACGCCGGAGTTCCTGTTCGTGCAGGACGGCGAACGCATCCGCAGCGGCCGTCGCACGCAGGCCTGGCGATCGTTCTTCTTCGCGGTCGAGGTGCTGCCGGGGGAACCGCGGGCCAGTCACGAGGTGCGGGCGATTCGCTGGCTCGACGATGCGGCGATGCGGCGGGATCTGACCGCGCCCTATCACGACAGCTTCTTACGGTGGCGTGAGCACGGCGGCCGGTTGTTCGAGAGCCGGTGGGCCGATTCGTGAGTCAGGACCAGGCGGGCGAAAACCGAACCGGTTCGTAACACCGGGGGCTTGCGGGGCACTGGTCCGGCGTGAGCCTGTTCGTCGGAGCGCTGCTGCAGACCGTGCTGGTCGTGCCCGGAGTCACGGGGCCGGTGCGGTTCGGTGTGCCGGTGCCGCGCGCCGCGGTGCAGGCCGGACTGCGGTTGCGTGGTCCGGGTCACCTGCGCTGGCAGCGGTTGCCGGTCGGCGACGCGGCGTCGGACCCGGTCTGGGTTTCGGTGGCGATCGAGGGCGTGACGGGGACCGTTCGGATCCATCGTGGCGACGGCGCGAACGACACGTCGGCTTCGGACCCCGTCGGTCGGTACGAGCGTCGGGTGCGTCTGGTGGCGGGCGGCCGCGAGGTCGTGACGCGCTGGCGCTGGCGCTGCGGGGTCGTCGACGAGCGGGTTCGGCGTGAGTTCCAGCGGCCTGGCTCCTGGGACGATGAGTCCTACACGGCCGGCGAGGCGTGGACCGACTGTGGCGATCAAGTGCGGCGCGCCGCCGCCGTGTGCCGCCTCGATCGTGGCACGTGGCAGGCGGTCGGTCTGTTGCCGCCCCGCAGTCGTTCGCGGAACGGGGCGAGACGCCGGTTGCGCCGCGCCCTCGTCGTGGCCGAGCGCGCGCTCGTCGAGTTGCCGGGCCGTCGTGGGGCCGGCGATTTTGCGCGTGGCGACGGGACGATCACGAATGGTGAGTTCGACACCGCCTACGCGCTGTTGCGGTTCGCGCTCGCGACGGGCTCGGAGCGCGCGTTCGGGCGCGCGGTGCGGGCTGCTCATCATCTGCGCGATCGCGATCTCGACGGGGCCACGGGGCTGCCGTTCCCGCACGGCGGCGGGCATCGGACCGGTGTGCCCGAGCCCGGGCATGTCTGGCTCCAGGGGCTGCTCTACGTCGGACTCGTGCTCGCGGATGACGAGCTGATCGAGACCGCCCTGTCGATTGGCCATGCGCTCGCCGCCCGACCGCCACTGGGGCGCGGTCGCAAGGAGCGCGCGCGGGACTACGCCTGGCCACTGCTCGAGCTGGAGGCTCTGCTGCGGGTGGTCCCGGATCCCGGGATCGCAGCGGCCGCCGACCGGCTCGCCGCCGCGATCGCGGGGCGGTTCGATCCCGGGCTCGGGACGTTCCGGTTCGGGGAAGGCAACCTCACCATGCACGCGGACAGCGGCGATGGGCCGGGGCGCGGCCGATCTGGCGACGGCGGTCGCCAGGTCTACCTCGAGCGCGCCTGGCTGACGGGTGGGATCGTGCTGCCCGCGCTGCGGGCCCATCTGCGGCGCCGTCCTTCGCCTCGGCTGGCGCGGGTCGTGGGCACCGTCGAAGCTGCGCTCGCGCGGCAGGTCGGGCGCGCCCGCAGTGGCGTGCCGACCCACTGGCGCATCGTCCGCGGTCGACCGTTCCGGGAGCACCGGGTCGAGGGCGACCCCCGGGCGGTGTTCGTGCTCGCGGGACTGGACGGGCGAAGTCGACGACGATTGCTCGGACGTGAGGAGTTGGCCGACGCGCTCGATGACGTCGTGCGTCCCGAGGATCCGGACCTCGCCACGACGTTCACGCTCGTCGCGCGGACGTCGTGGGTGTGGCAGTGATCCGGTCGGTTCCGCCGAGCCGGGGCCGAACCCGGCCTAGTCGTCGCGGCGGCCGCTGCGGTTGATCGCGCGGACCTCGATCGTGGTGTAGAAGTCGCGCTCCTGTCGGGCGACCGCGAGTTTGATGCTGCGACCGTAGCGTTCGCGGAGCTCCTCGTGCAGTTCGTTGCGATCGAGCAGCGGACGCTCGAACTCGCCGAGTCGGTTGCGCACGACGTAGGCGAACAGTAGATCGCCGGGCTGCAACAAGCCGTCGGCGGGCGAACCGGGCTCGACGGCCTTGACGCGGAGCGTGCCCTGCAGCAGCGACACGCGGCGGCGGGTCGTGCCGCGGTAGAACGCCAGCGTGGCGCGGGTGACCGCGTCGCGGTCACTGTCGCGCGTCACGTTCTCGAGCTCACAGCCGAGTGCGCGCAGCACGTACCAATCGGTGCGCGTCGTCGGCACGGGCCGGACTTCGAACTCGCGGGTGCCGCGTCGGAGGTTGAGCGTGATGGGTTCGTCCGGCGACGCCGAGACGAGCTGGCGCTGGTAGTCCAGCGAGCCGCGAATGGCCCGGCCCTGCACCTGCGTGAGCAGATCGCCGGGCTCGATGCCCGCCTGGTCCGCGGGGCTGCCGACGAGCACCGACGAGACCATGATCGCCTGGTCGCGCTTGGTGACTTCGAGTCCGAGCCAGGGTGCGTCGAGCGCCGTCGCGAAGCTGCCGCTCTGGGTCAGTTCGTTCTCGAACACCTCGCGCACGATGTCCATGGGAATCGCGAACCCGATGTTCTCGGCGCCGACCGCCATCGCGTTGTTGATGCCGACGAGCTTGCCGGTGATGTCGAGCAGCGCGCCGCCGCTGTTGCCCTGGTTGATCGCGGCATCGGTCTGCATGAGATTCGTGAACGAGCGCGCCGAGCCGTCGGGCGCTCGCACCTTGATCGAACGGCCGACCGCGGACAGGACGCCGGTCGTGACCGTGTTGGCGTGGCCCTGAGGGTTGCCGATCGCGATCAGCGTTTCCCCGATCATGAGGTCGCCGGAGCGTCCGATGGCGATCGGTTTGACCTTCTCGTCGCCCTGCAGCTGGATCTGCAGCAGCGCGAGGTCGTGCGTCTTGGAGTGACTCAGCACCGCCGCCGGGCGTGCGCGGCCGTCGCGCAGCTTGACCTCGGCCGTGAGCTCGCGCGCGTCGACGCGGGATTCGACCAGCGGCCAGATGACATGCCAGTTGGTGATCACGAGTCCCGATGGGTCGAGCAGCACGCCCGAACCCTGGCCCTGCGTTACGGGCTGGCGGTTGGCCAGTGTCGTCTGGTTGCGCAGGTAGATGCTCACGACGCTGTCGGCCGCGCGCGGGACGGCGCGGACGACCGGGGTCATGCGGAGTTCGAGTTCCCCGGCTTCGGGCTCGACCACCTCGAGCACCGAACCGCGTTCCGAGACGCCAGGCTTCGAGAGGTTCGGTTGCGGGCGGCGTTCCTGACCCACGGCCGCAGTCTGGGTCGCGATCAGCGCGGCCAGCGGAATGAGCAGCATGGCGAGCGTCGGGCCGCGCCAGCGGTCGATGGCATCAGAACGGAATCCTCGGCGGGTGTCGTTGGTCACTTGCATGGCGGTCGCTCCGTCCTACGAACGTTCGTCAGGATAGCTCCCAGGGATGAGCGCAACAGGTCGATTCCCGCGGCAACCCGTCGCTGTTTTCCGCCGTGCGAGCCAGCCCCGCGTCGCAATCGCCGGTGCGGCTGGGGAGGATGTCGGGATGGATTACCGGTTCGTCGCCGATGTGCCCCTGCGATGGGTCGATGTCGACAGCGAGGGCGTGGTCAACAACGCTGTCTACCTGAGCCTGACCGAGCAGGCGCGGTTCCTCTACTTCGAGGAACTGGGGTTGCTCGCGAACGAGCGCGTCGAGTTCGTGCTCGCCGAAGCGACCGTGCGGTTCCGGCGGCCGGGTCGCCTCGGCATGCAGACCGCGGTCGCGGTGCGCACCACGGGGTTCGGCCGAACGAGCTTTCGCATGAGCTACGAAGTGCGCGCGGATGACGCGGTGCTCGCCACCGTGGCCGTGGTGCTCGTGTGGGTCGATGAGAAGCTCGCGCCGGTCGCGGTGCCAGACGCCGTGCGCGACGCGATCACGCAGTTCGAGGAGCTCGACTGACGGCAGCCGAGCGCGGGCGTCAGTTCGGCGGCGCGAGCGCGTCGAGAAACGCGGCGCCCCCGTCGTCCGGTGTCGAAGTCAGCATGGCGCTCACCGCGGATCGCAGTTCGCGCGTGCCGTGGACGGTGCCCGTTCGCGAGAGTGCGGCCGCGGCGCCGAGGCCGCGTGCGAAGGCGACGTCGTCGCGCGGTACCAGCCCCGTGCCGGTGAGGCTCGCGGCGCAGGCGTCGGCGTCGGCGCTCGCCAGTGCGCGGCACGGCAACGGCCGGTGTTCGTAGCAGGCGCACGCGCCATCGACGAGTAGCGGGCATGCGATGCCGGTCAGCCCGAGCCAGTCGCGGTCGGCGAGGTCGGCGGCGGCCGCGAGAATGCGGGCGCGGAGCCGTTCGTCGCGCGTGATCGCGAACGCGAGGTGTTCCGCTTCGGCGAACGTGATGCCGACGGGGAAGTGGCAGCAGTGCGCACAGCCGCGGTCGCATGCGCGCGCGGAGCCGTTGCCCGCTGCCAGGGACGACGCCATCGCATCGTGCACAACGACCGCGCGGTCGCGCGCCCGGATCGCCGGCCGCTCGGTGAGCGCTACCTGTGCGTGTTCGAGGCCGCGGTAGAACTCGGTGTGGTGCACGGCCCACACGGTAGCCCGTCCGGTTGACCGTCGCACGGGCATGGGGGATGGTGGGCGGATGAACTGTCGCGCCATCGCTGCCTTCGCATTCCGGTGTCTGATCATGCTCGCCGTGCTGGTGGCCGGTCTGGCCGCGCAGACGCCCGTCGTGACCTACTCCGGTGAGGCGATGCGACTGCGGTCGGCGACCGTCACGCCGACGGGGGGAAACACGTTCGCGCTCACGCTGACGATGGAGGACGACAACGCCGACTCGGGGTTGCCGACCTCGTTCCGGCGCTGGTGGCATTGCGAGGTCGGCAACCTTCCGGCCGCCGGCGCGGTGCTGACGGTGACCGTGACCAACGCGGGCTACAGCGACACGATCCTGCCGGTCTGGGCGCAGTCGACGGATGGTGGAGTGAACTTCTCGGACTACGTGCGCATGCCGACCTCCGCGGTTCCGACCCGGCCGTCGAGTACGTCACACCGCTTCACGATCGCCACCCCGGCGGGCGTCGACGCGATCCGGATCGCCAAGTACTTCCCCTACACCGTGACGCGCAAGAACGCGTACCTCGCGAGCCTGGCGAGTCATCCGTACGTGCGCAGCATCACGCCGATCGGAGCGTCGCAGCTCGGGCGTCCGATCGAACTGATCGAACTCACCGACAGCAGCGTGTCGGATGCAGGTAAGCAGCGCGTCTGGATCCACACCGCGGTGCACCCGGCCGAGACACCGGCATTCTTCTTGATGGAGGGGTTCATCGACTGGCTGGCGTCGGGTGATCCGCTGGCAGAGCAGTTGCTCGATCACGCGATCATCGACGTCGTACCGATGGCGAACCCGGACGGCGTGTGGCTCGGCAATTACCGGACGAACGCCAACTCGGTCAACCTCGAGAACGAATGGCGCGCGCCCTACAACAGCACCCAGCCGGAGATCCTCGCGATGCGCACCGCGATCGAAGGCTTCATGGGGACTCCGAGTGCGCCGGGCGGCAACCCGATCACGGTGCTGCTCAACCTGCACGCGACGCACAACATCGCCTATCCGTTCCATTTCCGGCACGTCTCGAACCCGAACTGGAATCCCACGAACAACAATGCCGGGGTGATCCCGGTCGTGCACCAGCTGGAGAACGATTGGATCAACGCCTTCGAAGCGCGCAGCCCGTTCGTTGCGCTCGGGTCGACGGCCAACAGCACGCTCGGCGCGCCAGCGCGACCGTTCGTCGAGTCGATGATGCACGATCGCTGGACCGTCGATCCGCAATGGACCGGCGCGCCGGGCTTCCAGGACGAGATCATGGCGATCACCTGGGAGGGGACATACGGCTTCGGTCCGACCGCGGGCGTCTGGAACACCGAGGCGGACTACGAGCTCTGCGGTGAGCAGATGGGGCTGGCGCTCGCTGACTATTTCGGGCTCGGCGACCTCGCCGATATCTCGAGCTACGGCGCGACCTGCACCCAGCTGCTCCACAACGGGGCGCTCGCGCCGGTGACGGGTGGCCACCTCGTCAGTCTCAACTTCGCGGGCGCGCACCCGGCGTCGATCGGCTTCATCGCGCTGGGGCTGCAGTCCGCGACGACGCCGCTGCCAGCGCCGTGGCAGAACTGTCTGTCCCGCACGAATCTCGTCACGTCGGTGTTCGTACCGGTCAATGCGTTCGGCATCGGCTACTGGTCGTACCAACTGCCGGCCGCGTCCGGGCTGGCGATCTACTCGCAGGCGATCACGTTCCGCGCGACCGGCGCTGGCATAGTCGTGGACACGAGCAACGGGATGCGCGCGGCGAACAACTACTGACCGCGTCTCGGACCGTCTGTGGCGTGCCGAAGTGCGCCGCCCCTGCCGCAATCAGACTCGTTGTCGTGACTTTGGTCGCAGGGACAAAAAACCCGCCTGCGACCGGGATCGCGTTGCGTGGCGTCGCGAAAACGTAATTGCAGGACTTCCGCGTCCGGCGAAACGCCGGTGACGGACAATCACCGCGCGACATGAAAGCATTCCTGATCACGAGTCTCTTCCTCGCCGCGACCGCCGCTTCGACCGCGACCGCGCAGACTTACCGTCTCACCGAGGTCGGCCAGCCCTGTGGCGCCGATCTCACGGCCCGCCTCGGGTCCACGCGCCAGGGGCCGGCCGTGCAGTTCGGCGTCAACACGCGGTTCGCGAACGGCCTCGTGCTCCTCGCGGTCGGTAGCCGTCAGCCGTCACCGGTGCCGCTGCCGGGTGGACCGTGTGAGTTCCTCGTCGATCCCCGCGGCACCCAGCTCGGGCGACTCGATGCGAACGGCAACGCGCGGTTCGGTTTCCAGATTCCGCCGGCCCTGCCGATCAGGATTGCGTTCCAGGCCGTGGCCGCGGACATCACGCCGCGTGGTTTCCGCGTCGCCTCGACCGACGTGGTGCTCCTGGCCGGGCAGTAGTCCTGAACCTCGGCTTCGCCCGCGGTTTGGCGCCGCGGGCGTGCTACCGCCAGGGGCGCGAGGCAGTATCGTCTGAGGCGATGACATCGCCGCGGTTCTGTGCCTTGCTGGTGGGGTTCGCCCTGCTCTCGACTCCGCGCGTGGTGTGCGCGCAGGGGGACGAGTTCGAATTCGCCGACCTGATCGAGGACGCCGAGAAGAAGCTCCTCAAGGGCGAGCTCACCTCGGCAGAGTCGCTGCTGGACGAGATCTTCGTCTCGCTCGACGAAGATCCCGAGGAGGACCAGCCGGCGCCGGACATCGTGCATCAGGCCCGCGTCCTGATTGCGCGCATCTCACTGCGTCGCGGCGACTATGCCGACGCGATCGCCGAACTGGATCGCTTGCCCGCCGAGGCGCAGAAGGCGCGCGCCGCGGTGCTGGTTCGCGCCCGGACGCTCGGCAAGATCGGGCGGTTCGGCGATGCGGTCACCTGGCTCACGCCGATCGTCGAGCAGGACGGCGCGGACCTCGAGGTCCGTTACGAGATCGGCGCGATGCATCACGCGCGCGGCGATCGTGGCCGTGCGCGCGACCTCTGGACCGAGAATACCAAGGCCGAGCAGCCGACCGACGGCATGCAGCTGGCGTTCCTGGGGCGATCGTTCCATCGGCTCGGCGGGCGCGAGAACATCGAGCGCGCCAGTCAGGTGCTGGTCGCGAGCATGAAGGTGCTGCCCGATCGGCCGGAGGCGCGCACGAACTACGGCATCCTGAAGTTCGAGGCCTATCGTGAAGCGGCCGGATTCCCGAGCGGCGAGAAAGAGCTCAAGAAGGTCATCGAGAAGCACGGCGACTACGAGCCGGCGCTACTCGCGATGTATCGCCTGCGCAGCAGCAACCAGAACCTCGACCCGTCGCGCACCGAGCGGTTCCTGCAGCGGGCGCTGCTGCAGAACCCGAAGTGTCTCCCGGCGCTCGTGATGCGCGGCGCCAACACGCTCAACGATCGGCGGTTCGAGGCCGCGAAGGGCATCCTCGACGAAGCGCTCGCGATCAATCCTGCGGACAAGGACGCGCTGTGCCATCGCGCGGCGGTCGCGTTCCTGCAGGGCGAGATGAACGAATACACCGCGTTCCGTGAGCGCGCGCTCGATGGCGACTCGGGCTGGTCGCAGCCCGATCGCGTGCTCGCCGATCATCTCGTTCGGCTCTACCGCTTCGCGGACTCGCTGCCGTTCTACGAGGCCGCGCTCGCCGCTGATCCGAACGACCTCGACGCCCTGCAGGGCTCGGCTCGCGCGCTGGTCTACGTCGGTGATGGAGCCGGCGCCAAGAAGCGGCTCGAGCGCGTGAAGGAGCTCGCGAAGGGCCTCGTCGATCCGTGGCGCAACAACGCGATCGCCGTGCAAGAATTGCTCCAAGAGGAATACACGACGCTCGAGCGCGGTGGCTTCCGGTTGCTGATCCACCGCGACGATGCCGAGTTGCTCGGGGCCTACATGATGCCGTTGCATCTCGAGGCGCAGGAGGAGCTCGGTGCCAAGTACGGCGTGCGGCCCGATGGCCCCGTGACCGTCGAGGTGTTGCGGACGTGGGATGATTTCTCCGTGCGGACGACGGGCTTCCGCGGGTTCACGGCGCTCGGCGCGTGCTTCGGGCCGTTCATCACGCTCGTGAGTCCGGGGGATCGCGACGTGCGGCGTCAGGACTTCATGTGGGAGGCGACGGTCTGGCACGAATACACCCACGTGTTGACCCTGGCGTTGAGTAAGCACCGCGTGCCGCGATGGCTGACCGAGGGCTTCTCCGTCTACGAGGAGAAGGTGCGCGACCGAACCTGGGAGCGCGGCATGGACCGCGAGCTGTTCGACGCGTTCCACAACCAGGACATCCCGCCCGTGCGGTTGCTCAACCGGCTGTTCCGCGGGCCCCGGATCCTGTTCGGCTACTACCAGGGCGGCCTGCTCGTGGAGCTGATCGCGCGCACGCAGGGGTTCGACAAGGCCGTCGAGATGCTGCGCGCGTTCGGTGACGACCTCGGCCTCGAGGCCGTGTGTCAGCGCGCGCTCGGGATGAGTTCACGCGAACTCGACCGCAAGCTGCTGGCCTACGTCGAGAAGGACAAGCTGCGCGGCATGAAGCTCGTGCCGCGTTACGACGAGAACTCCATCCAACGGCTTCTGATCGCGGCAAGGCGTGATCGCACGGATCTCGACAGCCGGGTCGCGCTCGCCTGGGCATTCCTGCAGCGCAACAACCCGGTCGACGCCGGGCGGTGGCTCGCCGAGGTCTTTCGGCAGGATCCCGACTACGCGCCCGCGTTGCTCGTGCGTGCGGAGATGCTTCTGCGCCGCAAGGAGGTCGAGGCCGCGCTCGACTGCTGGCAGCGCGGTTTCGAGGGTGGTGCGGAGGACTTCGATTCCCGGATTCAGTGTGGTCGTGCGATGCTCAGCCAGAACGACCTGACCGGCGCCGAGGACCAGTGGCAGCGCGCCAAGCGCTGCTGGCCGAAGTGCACCGAGCAGGCCAACGCGCCGGAGCTGCTGCTGGCGGCGCTGTATCGCGATCGCAATGATCGCACGCGCGCGCAGATGGAGATGAAGACCTACTGCCAGCGAACGGCGCGCGCGTTCACGCCGCGGCGGACGCTGGCCGAGTTCGAGCGCGATGCCGGCAACCGCGAGCAGGAGATCCGCTATCTCGTCGAGTGCAACCGGATCGATCCGTTCGACCGCTCGCTGCACGTCGAACTCGGTGAGGCCTACCAGGCAGTCGGAAAGCGGGCGCTCGCGGCGCGTGAGTTCGAGATGGCGGCGGCCGTGCCACCGGAACTCGACCGGGCCTACATGCGGCCGAACGCGCAGGCACCGAGCCCGGGCGCGGATTCGGAGCTGCAGGCCAAGGGGGAACTCTGGGTTCGAGCGGCGCGGCTGCGCTGGGAACTGGGCGACAAAGAGAAGGCGAAGGCGCTTGTCAAGCGCGTCCATCAGGAAGCCCGCGGCACCGACGCCGCGGTCGAGGCGTTAGGGTTGGAAGAGGAATGGTCGGGGCGGTAGTTTGCGCGGTCCACCATGTTGGCCGTCGTCGTCGAGAGCTGGGAACGCGCGCGCGAGATCGTTCGCCAACGCGCGGGTGAAGCGGCCTACTCGTCCTGGCTCGGCCAGCTGACGCCCGTTTCGATCGAGCGCGGCACCGTCTACTTCGAGGCCGAGACGCGCTTCGTCGCAGATCGCGTGCGTGCGCTCTTTCGCCCGCTGCTGCAGGAGGTGCTCTCCGCGGAGATCGGCACTCAGGTGCTCGTGGAGATTCAGTGGCGCGAGAACGGCGGCTTCGACCAGCTCGAGGTTTCGCCGCAGCGCCCGATCGTCGACGACAGCAACCGGCTGGCGTGGCTCGTTCTGCAAAACCTGAAGAACGGCAAGGAGCTGCCGGCCCAGGTGTTCTTCTTTCACGGCGTCGAGGGGGTCGGCAAGACGTTCCTGCTGCGCTGGTATCGCGAGCACGCCCGTCGCGAGTTGCTGTGGTTCGATTTGGCGACCTTGCTCAAGGCGTTCCAGGCCGCGCACCGTGATCAGGCGGATGGACGTTCTGCCGGGCGCGGTGGCGGCAATCGGGGCGACCGCGGCAATTCCGGCGCCGGCAAGTCCACGGACCGCGGCGTCGGTTCACGACGCTCGCCGATGGATGGCCGGGTCGCTGGCCTCGAGAGCGAGCTCGCGTCGGCCGGGATCCTCGTCATCGACGAGATCCACCGCATCGCCGGCAAGTCCAAGCTGCAGCAGTTCCTCGTCCGCGTGCTCGAGCGGCGGGAGCAGGAGCAGCTGCCGACCGTCATGGCGTCGCGCTGGCACCCGCACGACGTTCGCGATCTCGATGCCGGTCTCGCGACGCGGTTCCTCGCGGGGTTCGTCGCGCAGATCGAGCGTCCCGGTCCGTTGGGCCGGTTGCGCTACCTGCGTGCGCTCGAGGGCGCGCCGTCGCGCAACGGTCGGGCGAGCGCGGTCGAGACCATGGCGCGGCAGCTGGACGGGACCTATCCCGAGCTGCGCGCGGCCTGGTCCCGGGGGCGGACAGGGGCGCCGTCGCGCTATCTCGAGCTCATCGATCCGGGCCGGGTCTTCGGTCGGACGCGGGATCGGGTCGCGGAGCAGTTCGGCGTCGCAGTGGACGATCTGCTGGGCAAGAGCCAGAGCCGTGCGGTGAGTCGGGCGCGCAAGGTCCTGGCGCTGTTGTGTCTCGAGCAGGGGCTCAGCGGCGGGGAGGTGGGCCGGTTCCTCGGTGGCCGGACGCGCGCGGCGGTTAGCTACATGGTGCGCTCGCTGCAGACCGAGATGGCGCGATCGGCCGAGCTGCGCGGCGTGATCGAAGGGCTGCTTTGAGCCGGGATCGGGGCACGGGGTCGCGGCCGCCGGGCGCGCGCGGATCCTACTTCGTGCTCGAGGGCGCGGACGGTTGCGGCAAGAGCTCGCAGGCCCGCGCGCTCTGCAGCTGGCTGGACGAACGTGGTCGCGCGCCGCTCCATGTCCGAGAGCCCGGTTCTACCCCGGTCGGCGAGGCGCTGCGGCGGCTTCTGCTCGCGCCCGAGACGGGCGATCTCGAGCCGATCAGTGAGGCGTTGCTGTTCTTCGCGGCGCGTGCCGAGCTGGTGCGGAACGTCATTGCGCCGGCGGTCACAGCGGGGCGTGTCGTGATCGCCGAGCGGTCCTATCTCTCGACGGTCGTCTACCAGGGTTTCGCGGGCGATGGCAGTGTCGGGGCGGATTGGTTGTTCGACCTGGCGCGGCAGGTCCATGGCGACTTCCTGCCCGATCGAATCTTCGTGCTCGATGTCGATGCCGAAGTCGGCGCGAATCGCCGGTCGCGGCGCGTGGCGGATCGCATCGAGACGCGTGGCGACGAGTTCCAAAAGCGCGTGCGTGACGGCTTTCGTGCCGCCGCGCAGCAAGATCCGCGCGTCGAACTCATCGATGCAAACGGTTCGCTCGAAGAGGTCCGAGCGACACTGTTCGCGCAGGTGCAGGAACGGATTGGATGAGCGACGCGCGCCTCGTGATACCGCGCGGTCAGGGCGACGCGCTCGCGACGTGGCTGCGTCAGGCGCGCACGCTTTCGCTGCCACATGCGATGATCGTCGAGGGCGCGCGCGGCGTCGGCAAGTCGACGATCATGCGCTGGCTCGCAGCGGCGCTGCTGTGTCCGTCCGATCTGGATCAAGAGGGGCCGTGCGGGGTTTGCCGCACCTGCGCGCGCATCGCGAGCGGACAGCATCCGGACCTGCTCGTGCTCGATCGCGCGCAGGACGAGAAGGATCGCAAGTCCAACGACAAGAGCTTCTACGTCATCAAGGTCGATCAGGTGCGCAAGGCGCAGGAGGTCTTGCAGCGCCATGCCGTCGAAGGCGGCGCGCGCGTGCTGATCATCGACGACGCGGACTGCACCGAAGAAGGCGCGCAGAACGCCTTGCTCAAGACGCTCGAGGAGCCCGGCGAGAACACGTTCCTGCTGCTCGAAGCGACGCGGCCGGAACGGCTCGCCGAGACGGTTCGTTCGCGGGCGCAGCGGCTGCGCGTGCTGCCGCTCACGGATGCTGCGCTGCTGCGCGAGCTGCAAAAAAACTTTCCGGTGTCGAGCGGACACGAACGGGCGGTACAGGTCGCCAGCGGCAGCCTCGGCCAGGCCCAGGCGGCGCTGACCGAACACGCGGTACAGCTCCACGATCTCGTGCAGGCGATGCTCGGCAGTGCCAAGGGATTGCGCCCTATCGTGACCGCTCGGGCGGTCCTCGAGGGGCAGAAGGACCGGCGCTCGGAGATCGAGGCGGCCCGGATGTTCCTGTGGTTGCTGCGCGCCGAGTTGCGCCAGCGGGCCCAGCGGGTTGCGGCGGCGGCGGACCCTGTCTACGGTGCCGGGGCGACAGAACCATGGACGACGTGGCTCGAACTCACACTGGCAGCAGAGCAGGATCTGGATCTCATGATCCCGCCCGAGCAGGCGCTCGCGGCGTGTTTGCTCGAATGCGAGGCTCGTCGGTAGTCAGCCGACCGAGAGTGAGCGGGTCCATCGTTGCAGAGCCGCTGGTCGCGGCGCTGCCCGCCAGTGAACAGGCTGGTTCGGTCCGTTGTCGTGGGGGAGTCGAGCCGGTCGGTCAACCGTGCTCGCTCAAGGGCGGTTCCCATTCGGTCGATACTGCTGCCATGCTGCTTGGCCATGCATCCTCGGGTGCTGGTCGATTCGGCAGGGCGCCAGTTCGCACTCGGAGGAACCGTAGAGATGGCTTCGTCTGACCAAGATCTTCTCGAAGACAAGATCCAAAGCGTCCGTCGTCGTGACCGGCGGTACTCGCGGAACGCGTACTACTTCGTGCTCGATGCGCTCGACTACACGATGACGCACCTCGGCCGTGACCAGCTCACGGGTGAGGACCGTCACGTCGGTGGTCGTGAGCTGCTCGCCGGCATTCGCGAGTACGCTTCGGATCAGTACGGCCCGATGGCCGACATGGTGTTCGAACGCTGGGGCATCGACGACGCCGCCGACTTCGGCGAGATCGTCTTCAACCTCGTCGACGCCGAGCTGCTGAGCCGCCGCGCGACGGACTCGCGTCTCGACTTCGTCGACGGCATCGACTTCCGCGACGAGTTCGAGCAGCGCTACCGCGAGTCGCTCGAACGCATCGCCGCTCGCTGACGGCCGCAAGGCCGGTCGCCCGCCGACGAATCGGTCGGCCGCCCGGCCGTCGCCAGGTCGATCCGCCGCTGAGACGAACCCGAGACAGGTTCCGTTGCGACGCCTTCGGGCCGTGCGCTTGAATGGGGCGATCCCGTTCTTCGAGGAGTCCTGATGCGCGTAGTCGTTTCCCCTGCCGCCGCCGCGGCAGTCGTCCCCTTCCTTTCTGTCGGACTGGCGCTCTGCTGTGCCGGCGAGGTCCACGCGCAATCGGGTTGGCGGGAGCCGCCCGAGATCATTCGCAAGGTCGTCGAAGCGCCGCCGGCACCGGGCGTCGCGCTGTCGCCGCAGCGCAGCTGGCTCGTTCTCACCGAGCGCGAAGCGATGCCGCGGCTCGAGGTCGTCGCGCGACCGCACCTCAAGCTCGCCGGAATGCGCATCGATCCCCGGACGCGAGGTCGCCAGCTGTCGACGCGGACGATGGCGATCACACTGCGTTCGCTCGCCGATGGCAGCGAGCACCGCGTCGACGTGCCGCCCGGGCATTGGTCGGGTCCGATCTGGACCGCCGATGATCGCGCGTTCGCTCTGCTGCACACCACGGACGACGGGATCGAACTCTGGCTCGCGGAGTCGGCTACCAGCAAGCCGGCGAGGGTCGACGGGTTGACGCTCAACGCCGTGCTCGGGTCGGCCGTTACCTGGTTGCCCGACCAGCGGCGGTTACTGGTCCGGCGCGCGATCGCCGCTGGGATGCCGCCGCCGCCGCGGATCCCGGATGGGCCGCAGCTGCAGGAGACGAAGAGCGGAGTCAGAGCGCAGGTCCGGACCTACCAGGACCTGCTCCAGGACGCGCACGACGAGGATCTCTTCGAGCACTTTACGACCTGTCAGCTCGCGGTCGTCGATGCGGCAACGAAGCAGGTCACGAACGTCGGTGAACCGGCGATGGTCTCGTCGGTCTCCGCGGCGCCCGACGGCTCGTTGCTGCTCGTGACGAAGATCCATCGGCCGTTCTCGTTCATCGTGCCGTCGAGCCGGTTCCCGCGTTCGACGTCGTTGATGGATTTCGACGGCAACGTGCGCCGCGTACTTCACAGCTCGCCACTCCGCGAGGCCACGCCGATCGGCGGCGTCGCGACGGGGCCGCGCGGTATCTCGTGGGTGCCGACGTTGCCGCATACGCTGGTCTGGACGGAAGCACTCGACGGCGGTGACCCGAAGGCCAAGGTCGACAATCGCGATCGCGTGATGATGCTCTCGGGGGTCGATGCCGAACCGCGGCGATGGTTCGACAGCGCCTACCGCAGCTGGGGTCTCAGTTACACCGACAGTGGCGACATGGCGCTCGCCACGTCCACGAATCGCAAGACGCGCATGCAGCGCGTCATGGTCTACGACCCGCGCGATCCCGACAAGCCTGGCAGTCTGCTCTACGAACGTTCACGGCGCGACGCCTACGGCGACCCCGGGCGCCCCGTCACAAGGCGTTCCGCCATCGGACGCCGCGTTCTGCGTACGAAGAACGGGCAGATGTATCTCGCCGGTGCGGGTGCGACGCCGCGTGGCAACCGACCGTTCGTCGATCGCTGCGACCCGAAGACCGGGGACAAGCAGCGCCTGTTCCGGTGCGCGGAGGGTCGCTACGAGTCGTTCGTCGGTTTCCTCGACGACGCGGAGCAGCGTCTGCTCGTGCGCACCGAGTCGTCGACGGAGCCGCCGCGACTCGTCACGGTCGACGCCAGCACTGGCAAACGCGAAGACTTCCTGACCTTCGAGGATCGCGCCGCCGAACACGTGCGCGGGATCACGAAGCGTCTCATTCACTTCGAGCGTGAGGACGGCGTGCCGCTTTCGGGCACGCTCTACCTGCCGCCGGGCTATGAGGAAGGTCAGAAACTGCCCGCGCTCGTGTGGGCCTACCCGCTCGAGTACGTGCGGAAGAGTGACGCGGGTCAGGTCCGCGCGACGCCGACGCGGTTCCCGCGGATCTCGGGATCATCGCACTTGAGCCTGCTGCTGCACGGCTATGCGGTGTTCGATCGCGTGGGGATGCCGATCGTCGGACCCGTGCGCGGGGCGAACGACACCTTCGTTGATCAACTGCGTATGAACGCCCGGGCCGCAATCGCGGCACTGAGCCAGACCGGTCAGGTCGATACCGATCGCGTCGCGCTCGGCGGCCACAGCTACGGCGCGTTCATGACGGCGAATCTCATGGCGCACTCGGACCTGTTCGCTGCCGGGATTGCGCGGTCGGGGGCCTACAACCGCACGCTCACGCCGTTCGGGTTCCAGAACGAGGAGCGCACGTTCTGGGAGGCGCCCGAGATCTACTTCGCGATGTCGCCGTTCATGCACGCGCAGAAGATCGACGAGCCGCTGCTGTTGATCCACGGCGCCGACGACAACAACTCGGGCACGTTCCCGATCCAGAGCAAGCGGCTGTTTGCTGCGATCAAGGGCCACGGTGGCACGGCGCGGCTGTGCTTCCTGCCGCACGAGAGCCATGGCTACCGGGCCCGCGAGAGCGTGTTGCATTGTCTCGCGGAGATGTGCGACTGGATGGACCGGCACGTCCGCAACAAGCCCGCGGACGCCGCGGGCAAGAAGCGGTAGCGCCGACGCAAGCCGCCCCGAATCAGACCGTCGGCAGCTCGAAGCCCCGGCGGTACTCCTTCTCGATCCAGCGCTGCGCATCGGTGTTGTTCGTCACGCGCAGGTTTGCTGCGTCCCACTCGATCCGTGAGCCGGCGCGCATCGCGACGTTGCCAAGCAGCATCGCCTCGGTGAACGGGGCCGCGTACTCGAAGTTCGCCATCGGCTGCACGCCGTTCACGATGCCGTCGAGCCACTCGTCGTGGATGCCCGGTGAGCGCGGCAGGAACGGCGTCGGCGGGGTGAAGTCGGCGAACTTCTCCTTCGGGTGCAGTTCGAAGCGCTCGCCGTAGTCCGTCGGCGAGTAGAGCGAGCCCTTCGTGCCGATCAGCAGGAAGCCGCCGATGTGGAACTTCACGCCGGGCAGCTTCTCGGGTGCGGGTTTGCGGCCGCCGTCGTACCACGTGAACTCGACCGGGCCCCGGCTGCCGCGGGCCGGGAAGCCGTAGCGGATGGTCGACGCGTTGGGGAACGTCTCGTCGTTGCGATCGGTGGTGTCGGCCTCGATCCAGGTCGGAGCGTCGAGCTCGAGCGCGAAGAACGGCAGGTTCGCGACGTGGCAGGCCATGTCGCCGAGTGCGCCGGTCCCATAGTCCCACCAGCCACGCCAGTGGAACGGCGCGTAACCCGAGAAGCCCGAGTCCTTGCGGCCCTTGGCGTAGGGCCGCCACGGCGCGGCGCCGAGCCACAGATCCCAGCGGAACGTCTTCGGGATCGGGTCGATGTGCTTCGGCCGCCCGATGCCCTGGGGCCAGACCGGGCGATTGGTCCAGACGTGAACTTCCTTGATCTCGCCGATGACCCCCGATCGCACACATTCGGCCGCGGTGCGGAACCCTTCGAGGCAGGTGCCCTGGTTGCCCATGGACGTGATCACACCGCTCTTCCGCGCCGCGTCCCGCAGCAGCCGGGCTTCGGCCACGGTGTGCGTCAGCGGCTTCTGCACGAAGACGTGGTAGCCGAGCGCCATCGCCGCGAGCGCCGGGCCCGCATGCGAGTGGTCGGGCGTGCTCACCGTGACCGCGTCGAGCTTCTCGCGGTCGAGCATCTCGCGCCAGTCCTCGTAGAACGGCGCCTCGGCGTGGTCCTTGCGCGCGTTTGCGGCCTTGCCGTGATCGACGTCGCAGAGGGCTACGATGCCATGCTTCTTGGCACACGCCCGCATGTCGGACAGGCCCTTGCCGCCGCACCCGATGACGCCGATTCGCAGTCGCTCATTGGGTGAAGGACGGCGTCGCGCCGCTCCCGGCGCGTTGCAACCAGTCAGCGCGGCGGCGCCGGCGCCGGCCGCGGTGGCGAGGAGGAATTCACGACGAGACGAATCGGCACGGGTCATGCGTGGGATCTTACGCGCCGTGCGGGCCCGTCTCGCCCGTGAATTCCGTGGCGACTACTTGCCGCCAGCCGCCTTCTTCGGCCAGTGCGATTCGCGGCCGTGCTGGATCTTGGCCCACTCCGTCCCGTAGAGGAAGTCGGGGGACTGTTCGAAGTCGTGGCACTGCACGCAGAGCTGGGATTTCGGCAGGCCGCCGATGATCCCGAGCGGGTTGCTGGCCGGGCCGGTCACGTGCTTGCTCCCGGGGCCATGGCAACGTTCGCAGCCGACGTCGGCGAGCAACGG
This sequence comes from bacterium, assembly GCA_024743115.1. Classification (GTDB taxonomy): domain Bacteria; phylum Planctomycetota; class UBA1135; order UBA1135; family UBA2386; genus JAGQRA01. The sequence goes on from JANSXC010000002.1 coordinate 494,595, forward strand.
AGTCTGTTGCATGTCCACGAACCCGGACTGATCACCGTAGCCGACGACGTGGCAGGCGACGCAGTCGGGGTACTTCGTGACCGGCCAGCCGTAGCGCTTGGGGTCCTTCTCGGCGTCGACGAGAGTCTGCCAGGCATGCCCGTGCTTGCTGGCCTTCCAAGCCTTGTAGGCTTCCTGATGGCAGGCGCTGCACGTCTGAGAACCGACGTACTCCGCACCGTTCGGGGTCGGCTTGCGGTTGGCGAGCGCTTGCAGCAGCTTCTGGCTCGCAACGTCCTCGCGGTGCATGAGCAGCATCTGCTTGACGTCGGGATCGCCGCCGCCGCCAGGGATCGTCTTGCTCGCGGGTAACGGCACGTGGCGGTAGCCGAGACTCGGGCCGTCGTCACCTCGCGCCAGCGTCAGTTCGAGCATGACGCGGCCCCGGATACCCGGGAACACCAGCGGGGTGCCATCGACCGTCTCCGGCTGTGCCGTGGGTTCGGAGTAGCTCTGATCGAAGCACACGACGAGATCCGGGCGCGGCGACAGCGTCGGGATCAACGCGCGCGCCGCGGTGTCCGGACCATGGAACATCAGGATCCGCAGCGTGGCATCGGCGACGCCGGCCATGGCGCGCGGCCACGCCCGGTCGGCGCCGAGCAGGCGGAAGGGGGCAGCCTTCGGTTGCGCATCGCCCGTCTCGGGAGCGGCCGGCAGTTCGTGCGTGAATGAGGCGACGCGGATCTTCTGGCCGCGGACCTCGTGCTCGACGAACGGGACGCCCGGCCAGGTCTCGAGGTCCGTCTCGAGGTCCGACGCGACGGTGGGCGCCATCTGGAGGTACTCGAGCCAGTCGTCCATGGGCAGCTCGAGGTCGTTCTTGCCAACGCCGAGCGCGTGGTAGGGGTGCTGCATCTGGAACAGCACGAGCAGCATCGTTGACGCCTTGGCGAGGTCGAGGAGCGAGCTGCCTGCGACGAGGTTGCCGCCTTCCAGCAGCAGGTCGTAGTCGCGCTGCTCGCCGATGTGCTGCATCCGGCGCGGCAGACCACCGAGTTGGCCGCTCGCGCAGCCGCAGGGTTCGAGGCGGCCGAGCATCGACCCCGAAACGAGCAGCTTGATGCGATCACCGGCCGCGCCGGCGGGGTCCTGCGGCGCCGCGTGGCTGCCGGGCGTGGGCGCCCCGGCTTTGCCGGGGCCCGCGGGCGTTGACGCGTGCTGCCCGGTCGCCCGGTCGGTGCACTGGGTCGTCGTCGCGACGACCGTGCCGAGGCCGAGGAGGAAGAGCAGGGCGGTGGTCGGGGTCAGTCGTTTCATTACTTCTTGGGGAACATCACGAGCGCGAGGTCGAGGAACGGGCCGTCGCTGCCATCGGCCGTGAGTCGTAGGGTACCGCGAAACCCGGCCTGCAGGCCGCCGAGATAGCGTGCGAGGACGCGCCGATAGCGTGGTCGACCGGGCACCGGCTCGAAGCGGATCTCGAAGTGCTCGGAGCCGTCCCGACCCGCGGCATCGACGACTTCGTGGACCGCAAACTCCGCGTTGCGGCGGCGATCGTGATCCGCGACGAGCAGATACTGCGAGCTGCTTTCCTGAGCGGTCTGTGGGCGCTCGAGGTGCGCGCGGAAGGACAACTTGTCCATCGGGGTCGCGACCAGGTCGGGAACGACCTTCCAGGTGACGCCGATATGCACGCGATAGCCGTTCGGCATGTTCGTCTCGATCGCGAGGATGGCGCGGGCATTGCCCGGGGCGCCCGGTCGGCAGCGAACGAACAGGCGGGTCTCGCCCGGGGTGTCGCTCGGCGCCAGCCGCGCTTCGATCTCGGGATTGTTGCTCGCGACGTTCCGGAACTCGGTGTCCGGATGGTTGTCGTCGCCGCGCAGCCGTAGCGGTAGTTCGGGCGACTCGCACTGCGGCACGCTCGCGAAATCGATCGCGGCGAACGGCTTCACGACGACGGGGCAGTCGATGCCGAACCGGACGTGGAACGGCCAGTTGACGCGGCGATAGCCCGTGAGATCGTCGACCGGTTGCAGCACGATGTAGCCGCGGCTCGTGGCCACCGGCAGGTCCTCCGGGTCCTTCGTGCGAGTATCGATCACGACCCGGGCAATCAGTTGCTCGCCGGCTTGCGGTGCGTTGTGCGCGAGCGGGCTGCCATCGACAGCGCGCTCGTTGCCGTCCGCGTCGCGCAGGTGCAGCGTGGCCCGACCGCAGGCGCAGTCGAGCTGTGCGCGCAGGGGCACGAACGGGCCGCCGGTCAGTTGCGCGGTGTCGATCACGTAGTCGTGCGTGCGCGCTTCGCCGTGCGGAATCACGCCGAAGTCGTGTTGCACGGCCTTGGGCTGGCGAGGGTCTTGCACTTCGCCCGGGGTCGCGGCGCCCGCGGTCGTATGGCTGCCGCCCAATCCGCGATCGCCCGAACCGGGACCGGCCGAATGGCTCACACCCGGAGCGTTCGCTGGGCGCGTGGCCGGGTCGTCGGGCAAGGTGGCGGGTTGGCCGCATGCGGCGAGCAACAGCGCGAGCGTCACACCGACGTAGCAGCGCGGGCGGCGGCGAGGGCTGGCAGGTCCGGGTCGCATGCGGGATGGATAGTAGTCCATTCCGGCGTCGCAACGAAAAGACTCGCGGCCACGCCCCGACGGAGAGTCGAGGCGCGGCCGCGAAGGTTGCCAGAGTATCCAGTTCCGAAGAAGCAATCCGTGGGCCATCTCACCACGAAAACCGCGTATCCGCCCCCTGCCCGATGCCATGGTCGGGACGGTGCGTGATCGACCGCGGCGGTCCTGGTCTTCGGGTGGCGTCCATGGCACGCCTGCCATGGTTTCCGCGCCATGGTGGTAGGCGCCATTGCGCCGCGTTCAGCTCAACCTCTTGAGCTTGCGGTGCAGGGTCGTGTAGTCGATCTGCAGCGCCCGCGCGGCTGCGGCCTTGTTGCCATGGCAGGCGTCCAGGGTCTCGCGCAGGATTCGAGATTCGAGCTCCTCGCTGGCGCGACGAACTCGTTCGGCGAGGGAGAGGTCGGTTTCCGTGGGAATCCGGGTGATCGGTCCGGGTGCGATCTCGAGGTCGCCGACGTCGAGTTCGATGCCGCTCCCGAGGACGACGGCCCGCCGGACAACGTTCCTGAGCTCGCGCAGATTGCCCGGCCACGGCGCAGCCTTGAGTGCGGTCTCGGCTGCCGCGGTGAAGCCATCGATCTGGCGGCCCATCTCCCGGTTTGCATCGAGCAGGAACAGCCGTGCGAATGGCAGAATGTCACCCGGTCGTTCGCGGAGCGGCGTCAGCGCGATCTCGAACTCCGCGACGCGATGGTAGAGGTCGACGCGGAAGGTGCCGTTGTTCACCGCGTCCTGGAGACAGACGTTGGTTGCGGCGATGAGCCGGGCGTCGAACGGCACGGGTTGGCTGCCGCCGACCGGCGTGACGCTGCGTTCCTGTAGTGCCCGCAGCAGCTTGGCCTGCAGGGTCAGCGGCAGGTTGCCGAGTTCGTCGAGGAACAGCGTGCCGCTATCGGCCATCGAGAACAGCCCACGCCGGTTGCGGTCGGCGCCGGTGAACGCACCCTTCTGGTGCCCGAACAGCTGGCTCTCGAGGAGTGGCTCGGGCAGGGCACCACAATCGACAGCGATGAACGGACCGTCGCGGCGCGGGGAGCGCTCATGGATCGCGCGGGCGGCGACCTCCTTGCCCGTGCCGGACTCGCCAGTGAGCAGCACCGCGAGCGAATCCTGCGCGGCGACGAGTTCGAGCTTCTGCCGCATCTCGCGCGCCGCGTCACTGCCGCCGAACTCGCAGCTGCCGGGGCCACCGTGGCCGCGGAGTCGATGGACCTCGCGGCGCAGCGCGTGTTGTTCCGCGGCGCGCTCGGCCGTGAGCAGCAGTCGCGGGGCATCGAACGGTTTGGCCTGGTAGTCGAACGCGCCGTCCTTGATCGCCTCGACCGCCGTCGCGATGTCCTCGACTGCGCTGAGCAGGATCACCGGCAGATCGGGCTGGCGTTCGCGGACCGCGCGCAGCAGCTCGGGACCGGGCATGCGTGGCATGCGGACGTCGGTCAGGATGACATCGGGGACGGACTGTTCGATCTGCGTCAGCGCCTCGTCGCCGTCGCCTGCTTCGGTAACCGTGAAACCGGCGTCCTCGAAGAGTCCGCGCAGGACCCAACGCAGGTCGGGCTCGTCGTCGACGATCAGGATGCGGCGATCAGGCATTCCGGGCTCTCGTTGGTTGCTGGCGGCTGAGTGGCGGGCGCGGCGCCGGCGGGCAGGAGTAGCGCCGCGCGGGCGCCGCCACGATGGCGCGGGTAGAGCGCGAGGCGGCCTGCGAGTTCGGCCGCGATGCGCCGGCAGCTCCAGAGGCCGAGCCCGGTGCCGTCCGCCTTGGTGGTGTGGAACGGCACGAACTGCGGCATGCGTACCGGCGCAGGGATTCCCGGCCCACGGTCCTCGACCGCGATCACGACGGCTGCGGCGGCGTCGGCGCGTTCGACCTGGCGTACGCGAACGTGGACTTCGCCGGCTCCGGTCGCGGCCTGCACCGCGTTGAGTGCGAGGTTCAGCAGGGCTTGTGCCAGCAGGGTGCGGTCGGCGTGGACCAACGGGTCGCTCGTGGAGCCGTCGACCGTGACTGCGAACGCAATGCCCTGGCGACGCGCCTCGGTGGTGACGAGGGCCAGGACTTCGTCGACGACCTCGCGGGCTGCGAACGTCTTCGACTCGGATGGGTGGGGTCGGCCGAGGTCGATGAGCGAACTCAGGGTGTGGTTGGCGCGGTCGATGTTGCGCCGAATCACGTCGGTGTGTTCTGTGATCTCCGCCGGGGTGCGGGCCTTGCGGCACAGGGACTCGGCGGTGCCGACGACGATCGACAGCGGATTGCGAAGGTCGTGGGCGATGCTCGCAGCCAGCCCGCCCAGCATGGCGCGGCGATCGGCCTCGACCAGACGATGCTCGAGTTCGAACTTCGCGTTCTCCGCCACGAGCCGCTCCGTCTTCTGTTCGGCGAGGTCGCGCTGCAGAACGTCGTGGGCTCGGAGCAGGTCGGGGATCCAGAGCATCATGCCGTAGGCGATGAGGGTCAGGCCGAGCAGGAACAGTGCGCCGCGTTCACAGACCGCGCGCAGATAGACGAAGACGCCGTGTGACTGCTCGAGCTCACACAGGTGCACGATCGCGGCCATCAGGAAGCTCGTCGTCAGCACCAGGAAGCCGCCGCAGATCAGCCGCATCGGCTGGCCGCGCAGCACGGTGTTGCCGCGCGCTGCGCTCGAGAAGAACCAGAACAGCAGTCCGAAGTAGCACGGCAGCACGAGCGCGCGCAGGGCCTCCGGCGGCGATGGCCAGGCGAGCAGGATGGTCAGCAGCGTCAGCAGCGCGCAGCTGCTGTGTGTGCCTGGTAGCGCCATCCGTGCCCGCAGCCCATTCATGGGCACGGTATCGGCTCACGGCGGGGCGGGACTGGCCCGGAACTGTCGGGCGAACCGCGCGGCGATCGGTGCGGAGCTACCGGCGCACGGAACTACCGGAGTACTGATTACCTGTGCTCCGATCTACCCGTGCTTTGGCGTTCTGTGCTACGGCGTCGGTGTGGCGACGCGCAGCGGCTGTCGCGTCAGGTCGTGCACGAGTTGCGCGAGCACCGGTTCGAGCAGTGGCCCTGGGCACGCCGTCGCCTTGAAGTCGCTGTGGCGGTGGATGCGTTGCGCGGGAATGCCGTGATCGTTCATGAGCGCGCCCAGCAGGTCTCGCAGCGCTTCGACCTGACGAGGCGTCGGCTGATGGCCGTTGCCGCCGCGAACGAAGTTGCCGAGCACGCAGACGCCGACGTTGCGCACGTTGTTGCGGCCGCTGGCATGGGCGCCTTGCCAGCGCATGTCGCGGCCCTGCCAGATGCGGCCCGCGGGGTCGACCAGGTAGTGGTAGCCGATGTCGCCGTAGCCACGCCCGCCCATGTGATCCTTCTGGATCCGCTGCAGCTGGGCCGCCGTGGCCGCGGGCCGCATGCTCCGGAAGTAGACCGCGGAGTGGTGCACCGTGATGCGGGTGGCGCGATCCATGCGGTCGAGGCGGCGCGGGTTGGCGGTCGCGGCGCGCCAGGTCGAGCGCTGGCGCACGCCGAGGCTCGCGACAGTGTTGCTGCCGCGGCGCGGCGGCTCGCGAAGGTCCAGGATGCGGCGCCGCAGGCCCGGATCCATCGCGAGTTCGCGGGCCCGGTCCAGGTCGAAGCGCGCGAGCCGCGGCGTGCCGGCCTTGACGTAGGCGAGGCCGCGCAGATAGCGGGCAAAGGCCTCTTCGTTGGCACTCGGTTTCGACGTGCCGTAGAGCACCTGTGACGTCGCATCGATCGCGGCGCGGGTGCGGCCGAGCTCGAGCTCGAGGAACGCGCGCCGCAACTGAACTGCGACATTGTTGTGGCCGACATTGTTGTGGCCGACGCTGCCGGGGCCGACGCTGCCGGCGCGCGGCAGCCGTTCGAGCTCGCCGGCGGCATGGGTGGGGCGTGCGAAGATCGCGCTGGCGCTGACGGTCGCCGGGACGTTGACCGGGTCGAGCGGCGGCGGCGCGAGGTAGCGCGGACCGGCGCAGGCGGCAGCCGCGAAGGCGAGAAGGAGCGCGAGCGCGGCCCGAACCGACGAGCTGCCGGACGGAATATTCGACGGCGCGGCGGGCGCCGTGCGCGGTGACGGATTCTGCGACAAACCACCCTCCTGCGACCAGTCGCTCCGGGATGGAGCGCCAGGGCGGCCGCAGCCAGTCCGCCCATGCTACCGGGCTGACGGCACCAACGCCACGGATCGGCGGCGGGATCCGGTGGTCGGCCCGTCCGGCCGCCGGTCGGCGCTGCCGCTGGGGCGCGGTCGGTCACCGCGTGGCCCGCGGTGTCCGGGTCCTGGACAGCGATTCAGGGGAGGTGCGATCGCGGCCGATAGGGGGCGAAGAGGAAACACCCAGATGCACTCCAAGGTCGAATTGGAACTCGTGGGGTCGATGGACCATTTGCGCCTCGTCTGGCAGACGGGTGAGGCCCTGCTGGAGTCCGTCGAGTTCGCCGAGGATCCGGAGGGCAGCCGCTACAACGTGCTGCTGGCCCTGCAGGAGATGGTGACGAACGTGCTGCGGCACGGTTACGGGCTCGACAGCTCGCAGCCCGTGCAGGTCATGTTCGAACTCGACGATGATCGGTTCGTGATCGAGGTCCGCGACCGCGGCCAGGAGTTCGATCCGCTCGCGTTCGATTCGCAGGCGGCCGAGGGCGAGGACATGCCGACGAACGTCGGTGGGTTCGGCATCCACATCGCACGGATGGTCATGGACGATCTGAACTACGAGCGCCGTGACGGCTGGAACTGCCTGCGATTGAGCAAAGACCTACACGCCAAGGCGGGGCTCTGAGGGCATCGTCGTGACACTCAGCCAAGGCTCGACCAAGCTGCTGCAGCACGTGCCCGGGGTGTTGCCCGGCGTCGGCGTGCGGGTCATGCGACCCGACGGCGACGAAGTTGCGCAGTACGGACCCGACGCGCCCGCCGGCGGCAGCGAACACCGCTGTGCCACGGCGGACGCCGAAATCATCGCTTCGTTGCCGCCCGGGAACGATGCTGCGAGCGATCTCGTGCTGTCACTGTTGCAACTCGTCGAAGAGCGGGAGCGACTCGAGAGCGACATGGAGAGCATGAATGCGAGCTCCCTGCGGTTGCTCGAGCAGGTCTCCATGCTCACCGAAACGCTGCCGCGGCTGTCGGCCGGGGAGGACGACCGGGATATCGCGTCCCTCGGTGTGCGTGCGTGCCTCGTCGCCGCTGCGACCGAGCGGGTCATGTTCCTGGCGGGCACGCCCGAGGAGGCGACGTTCGAGGTGCTCGTCGACCACGCGACCGCCGGTGCGCGGGCCGCGGACGAGGCGTTCGACACGATTGTCCCGAACGAAGGTCTGCTGGCGGACATCCTGGCCGTCGAGGAAGGCGTCATCCTGCGAACGATCCCCGAGGGGGCGACGGTCGGAGCCGCCGGTTCGCCGGAGTCGCTGGCGAAGCGCCAGATCCTCGGCGTGCCGGTGACGTACGGATCCGGCGACAAGCGCGTCGTGCTCGGCGCACTGCTGCTGTTCGACAAGGCCGCGACGAGCTACTCGAGCGATGCCGAACTCGGCAGTGAAGAGGGGCAGGTCGCGGAGTCGTTCGCTGCCATGCTCGGCGCCGTCCTCGGTGCCCGCAAGACGGCAGCGCTCGGCAAGGAACTCAGCATGGCGCAGACCATCCAGCGCCAGATTCTGCCGAAGAACGTGCTCGAAATCGGTGGCTTCGACGTGGCCGCGGACTACCAGGCCTGCGGCGCCGTCGGCGGCGACTACTTCGACTACGTCCGGCTGGCTGACGGTCGCACGATGGTCGTCGTGGCCGACGTCTCGGGTCACAACCTCGCATCGGGCATGATGATGGTCAGTGCGCGCGCGACGTTGCGGACGCTGGCCTCCGTTCGCGACGGGGTCGCGCCGGTGTTCGACGACTTCGCCGCGGCGATGTACGAGGACCTGACCAGCACCGAACGGTTCATCACTGCCGCTGCCGTCGGATTGCGCGAGAACGAACGCAGCGTCGAGTACGTGAGTGCCGGTCACAACGACCTGTTCATCTACCGTGCTGCTCTGAATCGCGTCGAGGCGGTGCCGACGGAGCACACGATCGTCGGGTTCCTGGAGCGCCCAGGGTACACGTCGAGTTCGATCGCACTCGAGCCGGGCGACTGCCTGCTGATCTACACCGACGGGATCACCGAGGCGACCGACGAGACAGAAGAGATGTTCGGTGAGGAGCGTTTGACCGAGGCCCTCGCGGCCGCGGCCCGCTCGGGCACTGCGCGCGAGATCGTCGACGCGATCGTGGCCGAAGTACACAAGTTCCGGGGTGGCGAGATCGTCGGCGACGATGTCACCGCGGTCGTCGTGGGCTGCACGGCTGGGGGAGCTGATTGATGTCGCAGCACAAGATTCTGGTCGTTGATGACGAGCCGTTTATCTGCCGTTCGCTGTCGTTCGTGCTGCGCAAGGGCAATTACGAGGTCATCGAGGCGCGCAACGGCGAGGAGGCGATCGCGGCGATTCGTGATCACCGTCCTGACCTCGTGTTCCTCGACGTCATGATGCCGAAGATCAACGGCTTCGAGGTCACCGAGCAGGTGCGTTCGGATCCCGATCTCGACAACGTCAAGATCATCCTCCTGACCGCGAAGGGGCAGGAGAGCGATCGCGAGGTCGGCAAGACCGCGGGCGCGAACGACTACATGACGAAGCCGTTCAGTCCGACGAAGATCCTCGAGCGCGCCCGCGAAGTGCTCGGCGGATAGCGCGCCGGCGACGCCCCGCCGCGTCGCGCGGAAGTCGCGGTGGCCCGGCCTTCCTGCTACTGTCCGCCGCCGTGTCGAAGGCCGCACGCCTCTGGTTGTTGCTCCCAGCACTCGTGGCGGGCGGGTGGTACCTGGCGGTGCTGCTGCACGGGTTTCGCAGCGACGATTTCCTGACGGTCTACTACTACGACCGCGATGCGGGCGCCGTGAAGTGGGGCCGCGTGTTCGAGGAATGGGTACGCCCTTGGTTCGGGGTGCGTGACCTCTATCGGCCCGTCGTGAGCCTGTCGTTCGGCTGCAACTGGCTGCTGTCGACCGCACCGTTCGGCTTTCACCTGTTCAACCTGCTGCTGCTCTGTTGCACGGCCACGCTGGTCGCGCTCGCGGCGTTGCGGTTGGCGCCGGCTGGCGCCGGGGCGCGTTGGTCGACGACCGCGGCCGTGGTGGCCGGGCTCGTCGTCGTCCTGCATCCGGCTGCGGTCGAGCCGACGGCCTGGGTGGCGGCCCGCACGACCGGTCTGCAGGTTTGCTTCTCCGCGTTGGCCTACTGGTCGTTTCTGCGGTGGCGGGATGGGGACGGTCGGGTCTGGCTGCCGTTGCTCGCGACCGCACTCGCGTGCGCGAGCAAGGAGGGCGCGGTGCTGTTGCCGTTCTCGTTGGTCGTGCTCGATCTGCTGCGGGCACGGCAGCGGCTTGGCTGGCGGGTGCACCTGCCGTTCTTCGCGCTGGTCGGTGGCTACCTGTTGTGGCGGCGGGTGTTGCTCGGTGTGTTCACGACCGCGGAGAGTGGACACACGATCGGCGAGCGGCTGCAGAACGCCGCGGCGCTCGCCGAGCAGCTCGTCTTCGCGAGCAGTGGGCAGTATGCCATCGCCGCTGGGCTGCTCCTCGTGCTCGTCGCGGTGCCCCTGCGCGGGGTGTTGTGCGCCCCCTGGATCGGCTTGTTGTTGCTGCCGGGTACGACGCACGTCGTGCTGTCCGAGAACCTGCTCGCCGGCCGGTTCTTGTTCGATGCCGTGCCCGCGCTCGGGTTGGGGTGTGCGGTCACCGTCGCGTCGACCGTGCGATGGCGAGCAGTGGTCGGGCTGGCAGGCAGCGGACTGGCGCTGGTGGGACTGGTGATCGGCAGTGGTGACGAGATCGCGACGTACGATCGCGAGAACCTGATCGTGCGACAGGCTCAGGAGGCGCTCGTGCGTGATGCCGGCGCGGCCGCAGCCAGTGGTCGGCCGTTCGGCGTCACGGGGTTGCCGGGGTTGCCGCTGCTGCAACCGGAACTCGTAGGGTTCCTGACGCAGCGCCCGTTCGTCGCGCGGGATCTTCACGTCGTGCCGCTCGGCAACGTGCTCACGCCGAACGAGCACTCGGGCGCGTTCGGTGATGCGACGAGTGTGCACGCGATGGTGCAGTTCGGCGCGGGCGCGGCGACCTGGGATGCGGACGCGCGGCGACTGCAGGCCGTGGCGCGGGTCGGGTCCACCTCGTTCGAGCTGGTTCGCGACCCGGCTGACGCGCGCCGCTTCGTGCCGCCTCGGCTGGTGTCCCCGATGGCGGTCGCGGCGCTCGAGATCGTCGTGCCTGCCGAGGTCGATCGGTGGCGAGGTGCGATCCTCGGCAATCTCCCCGGTGACTACGAGGCGGCGGGTTTCGCTGCTGTGCGACCCACCGACCTGGGCATGGCTTCGACCTGGGTGAGCTGGGTCGATGCGAGTCGGTTCCTGCCCTGGCTCGTCGCGGGCACGCTCGGTGGCGTGCCGGCGGGCGTCGAACTCAGTAACGCGGGCAAGCCGTTGCCCGCGGGCGTCGTCGTGCGAGCCCACGGCCCGTTGATGATCCGTGATGGCGACGCGGCGGCGGGTCACGCTGTGTCGGTCGATCGTGCGGAATTGGCCGCGGTGTTGGAGCGCGACTTCGATGCGGTTGGAGGGCTCGCGGGAACCGTGTTCGTGGCGATGCCGACGGGCGTGTTCGCCGCGCGCCGCGCGTCGGGCCCGACCGGTTTCGAACTGCCGGCGAGCCTGCGGACGCAGCTCACCTACGTCGCGGACGTGCTCGGGCCGACGCGGGTCCACTGGTGCTGGCGGTTCGATGCGGACCCTGGCGAGCGGCCGCGGGCGTCCCGCTGGCGTTCGATCGTGGTCCGATAGCTGCCATCCTGGCGGGTTGCGCTCGGTCGAGTTCTGCCAAGTTGGCGGCCTTGCGAGCGTGCCAGCTTCGCGGGGGCATTGTTTTGTAGGGACTTACGACGTTCTCTGCGATGGGCACGGCATTTGACTAGTGGGAGCAGAGTGCGGTGCGCCCGGTTGGCGGTCGGCCGTGACTCAGCAGGAGCGAACTATGTCGAAGATCGTCGGTATCGACCTCGGAACCACCAACTCCGTGGTGTCGGTGATGGAGGGCGGCGAGCCCAAGGTCATTCCCAACAAGGAAGGCGCGCGCACGACGCCGTCCGTGGTCGCGTTCACCCCGAGCGGTGAGCGTCTCGTCGGCGCGCCGGCGAAGCGTCAGGCCGTGACGAACCCGACCAACACGATCTACTCGATCAAGCGCTTCATGGGCCGTCGCCACAGCGAGGTCGGCGACGAGGAGAAGATGGTGCCCTACCAGGTCGTCGGCGGCTCCGACGAGCTGGTGAAGGTCGACGTCGGCGGCACGCAGCACACGCCGCCCGAGATCTCGGCGCAGATCCTGCGGTCGCTCAAGGAGTCCGCGGAGGATTATCTGGGCGAGACCGTGACCCGCGCGGTGATCACCGTGCCGGCCTACTTCAACGACAGTCAGCGCCAGGCGACGAAGGACGCGGGTCAGATCGCCGGCCTCACCGTCGAGCGCATCATCAACGAGCCGACGGCCGCGGCGCTCGCGTTCGGCCTCGACAAGAAGGCGGCGGGCAAGAACCTCAAGATCGCGGTCTTCGATCTCGGCGGCGGCACGTTCGACGTGTCGATCCTCGACGTCGGTGACGGCGTGTTCGAAGTGAAGGCGACGAACGGCGACACTCAGCTCGGCGGTGACGATTTCGACGAGTGCATCATCGATTGGTTGTGCGAGACCTTCAAATCGCAGAACGCCATCGACCTGCGGTCGGATCAGATGGCACTGCAGCGGCTCAAGGAAGCTGCCGAGAAGGCCAAGGTCGAGCTCAGCTCCGCGATGCAGACGGCGATCAACCTGCCGTTCATCACGATGGACCAGAGCGGTCCGAAGCACCTCAACGAGAACCTCACGCGCGCCAAGTTCGAGAGCCTCGCCGAGACGCTCTTCGAGCGCGTGCGCGGCCCCGTCATGCGCTGCCTCGAGGACGCCAAGATGAAGGCGTCGGACATCGACGAGATCCTGCTCGTCGGCGGCAGCACCCGCATCCCGAAGGTGCAGGAGATCGTCAAGGAGGTCTTCGCCAAGGAGCCCAACCGCTCGGTCAACCCCGACGAGGTCGTGAGCCTCGGCGCGGCGATCCAGGGCGGTGTGCTCGGCGGTGACGTCAGCGACGTTCTGCTGCTGGACGTGACCCCGCTGTCGCTCGGCATCGAGACCATGGGCGCAGTGATGACCAAGCTCATCGAGCGCAACACGACGATCCCGACCAGCCGGTCGCAGATCTTCTCGACCGCGGCGGACAACCAGCCCGGCGTCGACATCCACGTGCTGCAGGGCGAGCGCGAGTTCGCGGCGGACAACCGCACGCTGGGCCGCTTCAAGCTCGACGGCATCCCGCCGGCACCGCGTGGCACGCCGCAGATCGAGGTCACGTTCGACATCGACGCCAACGGCATCCTCTCGGTGACCGCCAAGGACAAGGGCACCGGCAAGGAGCAGAAGGTCACGATCGAGGTCGGCTCGGGTCTCAGCAAGGACGAGGTCGAGCAGATGGCTGCCGACGCCGAGAAGTTCGCCGAGAGCGACAAACAGCGCCGGGAGGTCGTGGACCTCAAGAACCAGGCCGACTCGCTCTGCTACCAGGCCGAGAAACAGATCAAGGACGCGGGCGACAAGCTCGACGCCGCGATCAAGACCGAGCTCGAGGAGAAGATCGCCGCGGTCCGCAAGGCGGCCGAAGGCGATGACGCCGAGCCGATCAAGCAGGCCATGCAGGAGTTCGAAGCCGTGCTCCAGAAGGCCGGTCCGGCAATGGCCGGTGGTCAGCCCGGTGGCGACGCCGGCGCGGCGGGAGCCGCCGGTGCGGCGGGCGCCGAAGCCGAGGCCGGTGCGGCTGGCGGCGGTGAGGACATCAAGGACGCCGACTTCGAAGTGAAGTAGTGGGCGCGCCGGTGCCCTGATGGCACCGGCGGTGGTAGGTTCCGCCACCTATGGCGGAGCCTATCGAGCGAGCGTTCGACGGCCTGGCGTTGTCGTCGGACGTGTTCGAGCTGATCAAGACCTTCGAGTTCGACCTCGCGATTGCGGGGCTGCCCGATGCCGAGGAACTTTCGATCCGGGTTCGGCTGTTCCGCTCGCTGACCAATCCGAAGCGCTATCGATGTCGGCTGTCACGGCTCGAGTTCTGGGCCCTTCGGCCGACGTTCCAGGGCACGCCCGAGGATGATCGGTCGGACGAGGAACTCGACAGCGGTTGGGATCACATGCTTGCGGGCCACTTCGACTCGTTCGAGGCCGCCGACTGGCAGCAGGCGCTGGCCCTCGTCACCCAGGAGCTACGCCAGTCGATCGGCGTCGAAGGCTCCTGAAGGCGGTGTCTGGGTGGGGTGCCGCCCGCTACCGGGGCGGATACTCGGCGCGCACCCACGCGTGAAACTTCGGATCCACCGTCAGCGGGCTGAGTCCGTAGATCGCCTTCAGCCCTTCGCGTGATGTGTCGCCCTTCTTCAGCCGGCGCACGAAGTCGCGGAACTTCGCGCCGCCGTGAACCGTGAGCAGGAAGTCGACGTAGGCGAACGCCATCGCGTGTTCTTCGAATGAGAGCTGGTCGGTGTTGCGCGTCGACAGTTCGGCGAACGAGATGGCCTTCTTCGTCGTGACGAGTTTGCGGACCGGCGGGCGCCATTTGCCGCCCTTGAAGCCGGCGCCTGGCTTCAGAAGGATCTCGTCGTAGCAGAAGTTGGCGCAGCGTTGGGTGATGCGGTCCTCGAACCAGTGCGCGACGCCGGCGTCGACCCAGCCGTGCTTGCGGTTGCCGAGCCAGTGGGAGGGCTGCATGTTGCCGAGCAGCAGGTGCGTGACATGGTGCACGACCTGGCGATGCAATGCCGCGTCGTCCTTGGCGTCGCGTCGGTCGCGATACATGCAGAGCACCGCGGGCACGCCCATCAGTTTGATGCGGTTGCCATTGCTGCCGATGCCTGTTGCGCGCGGGGACATGAGCGCGTGATCCTTCTGTGACTCGAACAGGAACACCTGCAAGGTCGCGGGCAGATCCTTGTCCTCGAGTTCGAACTGCTCGACGAACATGGCCCGCAGCGATTCGATGCGCTGGCCGTAGAGGTGCATGAGCGCGTGGGTGTCGAGTTTCTTGCGGTCGACGGTGAGCGGCTTCAGGGTGCAGGTGAGCTCGCAATGTGGCGTGCGCAGGTGTAGCGCCGGCGTCTTCCGCTTCTGGTCGACCACGTCGTCGACCGCGGTCTTGCGGGCTTGACGCCATTCAGCGACGAGCTGGCGGCGGCGTTCGAGCTCCGTGGTCGCGGCCTCGTTGTCGCACAACTTGCAGTCGGTGCCGAGCGCGCCGGCGCACGTCTTGCACGTCGCGGTGACGCTGCAGTGGATCGTGCCGGCGTCGAGTTGCTCGCGCGCGAGCTCCGGCGCCTTGCCGTGGTTCTTGCAGGGGTGGTTGCCCTGGCTCTTGCAGCTGCGGCAGGTGACCTGGGCCACCGCACAGCCCGTCATCATCCACAGGATCAGAGCGATTCGCACGGTGGGTACGATAGCCCGATTGCCTGCGACCGGCGTGCGGCATCTTCGGATCGCTGGCTCGTCGCTGGCGCCGGTGGAGGGATCAGAACGCGCCGATCGTCACGGTCAGGCGATTGGTAGCGGTCAATGCCGTCGCCTGGTTCGTCGCATCGATCTCGATGGGGACCACCTGCTGATGGAGGGCGACTCCGACCAGGCCGAGCGCCGGCGGAATCGCGAGCTCGGTGTCGAGCCGGCGCTGCGGTGCGAGATGAAGCAGCATGACATCCGCCGCGACGAGCTGCGTGCAGCCGGCCCCCGCGAGCGGATGCACGGTCGACAGCGCGACGTTCCGCGGCGAGAACCCCCAGACTTCGAGCGCCAGATCGTTGGCCGTGCCGGCGAGGCCCGTGGCGCGACTGCGGGCGGTGCCGCCGATCCATGCGAGGTCGATAACGTCGAGTTGATTGAGCCCACCGGTGCCCGCGCAGCCGTTGCCGGCAGTTGTGCTGCGGGCAGAACACGAACTCTGCAGCTCTGCGAACCGCGGCGACAGCATCCCGCCCGCACGCAGGAACTCACCGCCGACCGCGAGTGTGCCCGTCCGCGGCAGCATCGCGACGCAATGGGGCGTGCCGTCGAGTCCGCCAGCGACTGGGTTCCACCCGGAGCCGCTCCAGCGGGCGATACCACGCATCGGCTGGTTGCCGACGTGCGTGAAGTTGCCGGTCGCGATGAGGTTGCCGTCCGGTAGCTCGACGAGATCGTTGACCGGCCCGTTGAAGCTCGCGCCCATCGCAGACCACGTGGTGCCGTTCCAGCGGGCGACGTTGCGGACCGTGGTGTTGCCCGCTTGATGGAAGACGCCGGCTGCCACGAGGTCGCCGTTCGGCAGGTTCGCGAGGGCTCGGACCGGTCCATTGAGACCGGTGTCGAGTGCGTGCCACGCCGTGCCGTCCCATCGCGCAATGTTCTCTCGCAGCCGGTGGTTCACCGCGAAGAACCGGCCGCCGATCACGACATCGCCGCTCGGTCGGACGAGCACGGCGTGCACGGTGTCGTCGACATGCTGTGCCAGGGGCGTCCAGGAGTTGTTGTGCCAACGCAGGATGTTCTGGTAGCTGGTCGCGCCCGTTCGGTAGATCGCGCCCGCTGCCAGGAGCGAGCCGTCGGGTAGCACCAGGAGATCTTCGACGCTGCCGGTCAAGCCGGGGATCGAGGACCATTGGAACCCGTCCCAGCGTCGCACCGGGCCGAGGGTGCCGGGGCCGGCGAGCAGGTTGCCGGCGGCGATCAGATCACCGGAGGGCAGGACCGCGAGCGCGTTGGCCGGGCGCTCGAGGCCAGGACCGAGCGGCAGCCAGCCGCCGGCCGAGCGGCGCGCGATGTGGTTGACGAACGTGCCGCCCTGCATCCGGAAGTTGCCCGTCGCATAGACCAGTTGTTCGTTGCCTTCGACGATCGCTGTCACGGCGCCGTCGAACCCCGTGCCGGCCGGGCCCCACTGCCCGGGGCCACCGCGCAGAACGGTCGACAGCGTCCGGGTCTGCGGGTCCTGGTAGGCGCCCGCGATCAGCAGATCACCACCTGGGAGCCGTTCGATTCCGAAGGTCGCGCCGTAGGCCGCATGACCCGGTCCGAGATCGGTCCAGCTCTGACCGTCCCACCGTGCGATGTGCGAACGAGCGCCGCCGACGAGCAGATCGCCGTTGGCTTCGGCGCGGAGGCAGGTGACCTCGTCCCCGACTGCGCTAGTGGGCGGTGGCTGCAGCCAGCCCGTGCCGGTCCAGATCGCGAGTCCGCGGGCGTCGAACGTGCCGCCGACCGCGACGCGGCCGGCTGGCAGGGCCGCGATGGCCTGGATGCTGAGCACCCCGGTCATCGGATTGGGCTGGGTGATGCCGTTGCCGAGCGGCAACCAGGTCGTGCGGTTCCAGCGCGCGACGCGGTTGGCCTGGACGCCATCGATCTGCGTGAAATCCCCGCCCGCGATGATGCTGCCGTTGGCACGCGTGTGTAGTGCCGTCACGAGGTTGTTGGCGCCCTGACCGAACGAGGACCAGCTCGTGCCGTCCCAGCTCGCGAGGAAATTGACGGGGTTGTTGCCGGCACGGCGGAACCGTCCGCCGGCGAGCAGGTCCCCGTTCGGCAGCAGGGTGAGGGCAGCGACCTGATCGTCCATGCCGTTGCCGAGCGCCTGCCAGGACGTGCCGTCGAACCGGGCGATGCGCGCCGCGGGTACGCCGGCGATCTGCAGGAACGTGCCGGCGGCTACGAGATCGTTGTTGGGCATCACGAGTAGATTCGTGATCACGCCATTCGTGCTGCCGGGTGGCCCGATCGCGGCGAACTCGCGCCGGCTGGGGTCGTAGAACGCGATCCCGGATGCCTGCACGCTGCCGGCCGCAGCGAAGCCGCCGGCGACGACCACACCGGCGGGCCTCGGGCCGTTGCCGTCGGGATCCCAGCTGGCGGTCGCCAGCACGGCGCGGTCCGTGCCGGGGAGTTGGTTGCCCGCTGTCCACGTAGTGGTGCATTGGCCGGCAACGGTCGGCGCGAGCGTCAGTCCGGCCAGTGCCAGGAGGGTGGCAATCGTGCGGCGGGCCAGGGCCCGGGGCGGCAGCTCTGATTGGTTCATGGGCGCGCAGCGATGAAGTGGACCACGGGCTCTCAGTAGGGCCGATTCGAACGGCGGCGTAACCGGTTTCCTCGGTGATTCTGGAGTTCTGGTCGCGGCGAACGGTTCTCGGTCTCGACTCGTGCGGATCCGCTCGCTCAGATCGAGCCGTTCCCGGCCGAATCCTGGCCTTTCCGGCGTGGCGGACTACCCTTCCGCAAGCGCGGTACGGCCCGGCGGTTGGTTGCTGGTTGTTACGGGGCCGGGTTCGTGCGCTAACGCACTCGCTGCATGATCACGGTCACCGATCTCACGAAGCGCTTCGGCCAGACCCTCGCGGTCGATCGCTTGTCCTTCCAGGTCGAGTCCGGCGAGGTCGTCGGCTTCCTCGGCCCCAACGGCGCCGGTAAGTCGACGACGATCCGCGTTCTCGCCGGCTACCACCCCGCCACGCGCGGCAGCGCTTCGGTCGCGGGTTTCGACGTCGCGAAGCAGTCGCTGCAGGTGCGGCAGAGCATCGGCTATCTGCCGGAAAACGTGCCGATCTACCCCGAGCTGCGCGTGGTCGAGTATCTGAGGTATCGCGCCGCGCTCAAGGGCGTACCGGCGCGCGATCGCAAGGTCGCGGTCATGCGGGCGATGGCCAAGGCCGGCATCGAGGACGTGCGGCGTAAGCTCGTCGGGCACGTGTCGCGCGGCTACCGGCAGCGCGTCGGGCTCGCGGACGCGCTCGTCAGCAACCCGAAGGTGCTGATCCTCGACGAGCCGACTTCGGGGTTGGATCCGAACCAGCGGCGCCGCATCAAGGAGGTCGTGCGCGAGCTCGCCGAGGAGCACACGATCCTGTTCAGCAGTCACATCCTCGCCGAGGTGCAGGATGTCGCATCCCGGATCCTCGTGATCCACCGCGGCACGCTGCGCGCCGATGGGGCGCCGGACGAGCTGGTGCGTTCGAGTGTCGGTCGGCGTCTGGTCGTCGCGGCCGCATGTGACGAGGCCGCCATGCGGCAACTGCTCGCCGGCCTGCCGATCGAGGGGGTCGAACTCGTCGAGGGCACCAACGGCCTGACGCGGGCGAGCGCGGGTCTTACCGAAGGCGCGGACCCTCGGGCCGAGATCGGTGAGCGGGCGGTTGCTGCCGGCATCGCGCTGCAGGAACTGAAGCTCGACGCGCCGAGCCTCGAAGAATACTTCCAGCTCATGACCGAGGGCGCGGACCGTGCCGCGGAGAACGAAGCGCTCGTCGGCGACAGCGAAACCGCGGGGGCGGCATGAACGGCGCACTCGTCACGTTTCGCAAGGAGCTGTTGAGCTACTTCGTGAGCCCGGTGAGCTGGGTGATCGCGTTCGTCTTCTACGCGTGGCGCGGCTACGAGCTGTCGAGCCTGAGTCGCTACTTCGCGGCGACCAACGGCGATCCCGACGTTTTCGTCTCGGCGACCTACAGTCGGCCGAGCACGTTTTGGATGGTGATCCTCGTGCCCGCGATCCTGACGATGCGCTGCTTCGCGGAGGAGCGTCGCACGGGTTCGATGGAGATGCTCATGACGGCGCCCGTCAAGGACAGCGGTGTCGTCGTCGGCAAATGGGGCGCGGCCGCGGCGTTCTACGCGCTGCTGTGGCTGCCGACCGCACTGAGTCTGCACGTGCTCGAATACGGTCCGTTCCTCGGTACGGACCTCTCGTTCGGTCCCGTGTTCGCGGCCTACCTCGGCATGTTCCTGCTGAGTGCCATGGTGTTGTCGTTCGGTTGCTTCGCGAGCAGTCTGACCGACAACGTGCTGCTGGCTGCGCTGCTGTCGATCCTGTTCGCGTTCGGCCTGATTACGCTGCCGCAGCAGCTGCCCGCCCAGCTCGGTGAGCTCGGGCAGAACTACTACGTGCGCGAGCTGCTCGACAAGTTCGACGTCATGCGCAACTTCTCCGAGTGGTTCGCGCGGGGCCTCATCGACACGAGTCAGGTCGCGTTCTACATCAGCGGCATCGCGTTCTTCCTGTTCCTGACCGTCGTCAGCGTCGCTTCGCGGAGGGTGGCATGAAGCTCAGTCGAATCGCGGGTCTCACCAACCTCGTGCTCGCCGCTGTGCTCATGCTCGCGGTCTGGTTGCTGGTCGTCTACGTCGCGTCGCGCCCCGCCCTGCGCACGTTGATCGATCTGACGCCCCAGAGCGTCAACACGGTCGATGTCGCGACCGAAGAACTGCTGAAGGAACTGCGCGACCGGCAGGTCGAGGTCGAGTTCCACCTGTTCTTCCCGCGGATCTCGGGCCAGGGTCGTTCGCCGGCGCAGCAGCAGCAGATCGTGATCATCCGGCGGTTGCGGGAACTCACGAACTTGCTGGTCCGGCGGTATCAGTGGCTCGGCGGTGAGTCGGTCACGATCCACGAGTACGACATGTACTCGAACATCGAGAAGACGACCGAGGCGGCGCAGGCGTTCGAATACAAGGGGCCGACGGACGAGATCGTCGTCACGGTCAAGCAGCCGGGGCGCGAGCGCCGCTTCCGCAAGTTGTCGCTGACGCAGGACCTCGCGACGATCGAGCTGCCGGGGCAGCGCTCGCCGATGCCCGGTGCGCGGTCGGCGGTGCCGGTGCTCAAGCAGTATCTCGGAGAGGTGCAGCTGAGTTCGGCGATCAAGTCGCTGTTGGTGCAGGGCACGCCGGTCATCTACTTCCTCAACTCGTACTCGCCCGATCTCGATTTCACGAACGAGAGCATTGGGCGCGCCTACGGGGGGGTGGCAGCCGCACTGCAACGCCTCGGTTTCGAGGTTCGCATACTCAATCTTCAGCGTCAGAGAGTCGTCCCCAACGATGCGGCGCTGGTGCTCGTGCCCGAGCCGCGAGCCGAGTTCAGTGAGCGAGATGCGCTCGCGCTCTACGAATACGTGCGCAACGGCGGCGGTCTCTTCATCAACTACTCGTGGTCGCCGCAGGCGAGCTGGAATCCACCCGCGGGCAAGCTCGGGGAACTGCTCGGCTTCGAGATCGGGCAGCTCCGCGTGCATCACCTGATTCGCGACGGCGCCAACCGCACGGGTGGTCGCGGTCTCGATGGCGACCCGGCCGTCGGCAAGCTCGAGCTACTTGCCAACCCGACGCACAGCGTGACCCGCAACCTCGCGGCCCGCGCGCTCGAAGTCGCGAATGCCCGGCAGTTGGAGTTCACGTCCGCGCCGGACGGCGTGCTACGGGAGCCGCTGCTGCAGACCGGCGAAAACGCCTGGTTGGCGAAGATCGTCGACGGTTATCCGGACCTGCGGGCGCCCCGGGGGATTCGGCTCAATAGCTACAACGTCGGAGCCTCGTTCATCGTCGACCCGCCCGACGGTGCCGAGGGCGAAAACAACGCCGCCGACACCCGTAAGGGGCGCGTGGTCGTCGTGACCGGCGAGTTCTGCAACAACATCGGTCTGCCGCGCTTCGGCGACCTCGCGTTCAACATCTGTAACTGGCTCGCCGAGCGCGAAGTCATGCTCGACATCCAGAGCAACAAGTACCAGCCGCGGCAGATGGAGGTCTCGCTGCCTCAGGTCGAACGCACGAGCGACTTCCTGTTCTACTGGCTGCCGCTGGCGTTCTTCTTCGGCGGCCTGATCGTGATCTTCGTGCGGAGGAGAGTCTGACCCCCGATGGGCATCAAAACCTTGGCTGTCCTGATCGTGCTCGTCGGCGCTCTCGGCGGTGTGCTCTATTTCACTTCCGAGAAGCCACCCATCGCAGAGAGCGCGCAGGCTCCCGCACTCGAGGGCAGGTCGCTGCGGGACTGCAAGTTCTTCCGCTGGCAGTTCAAGAACCCCGAGCAACAGCCGTTCGAGGTTTCGCGTCGGGAGGACGGTTCGTTCGCAATCACTGAACCGGTCAACGACCGTGCGTCCATCGGCTACGTGCAGCAGATCGTCAACGCGTGGGACTCCGCGAACCTGATCGCGACCGACTACACCGATGACGCTGCGGGTCATGCCGAGACCGGGCTCGACGAGCCGGTCATGGTGTTCGCGGCGGAGTGGCCGGACGGTCATCGCGTCGAGTTCGAGGTCGGTGGCCAGGGGCCACTCGGGGACGACCGATTCATGAAGCGCGAGGGCAAGACCTGGCTCGGTGGCAGGGGCCTGTATGGCAGCATGCGGGTCAACCTGCACGATCTACGCGATCGCCAGGTCTTTCAGCTGCAGGAGACCACGTGCACTCAGCTCGACGTGCAGGGGCTGCGGGTCGAGACCGGTAAGCG
Source organism: bacterium (assembly GCA_024743115.1). Classification (GTDB taxonomy): domain Bacteria; phylum Planctomycetota; class UBA1135; order UBA1135; family UBA2386; genus JAGQRA01. The sequence goes on from JANSXC010000002.1 coordinate 516,621, forward strand.
CGAGCGGATCGAGCTAAAGCGCTCCGGCCGCGTGTGGCGGTTGTCCGAGCCCGTCGAGAGTCGCGCGCACCAGGCCTCGGCGATCAAGTTCATCACGCTCGTGCTCGCGTTGCGCGCCGACCACTTCATCCAGGGCATGGTCCGTGTGCCGGATCGCGACCCGGATGTCGTCGTCGTAGCCAAGGGTTCGACCGGCGAGGAACGGCTGGAGCTCTGGATCGAGCAAGGCGCCGCGTTCGGTCAGCTGCCCGGCCGGTCGTCTTGGTTTCAGTGTGATCCGCGCACGTTCGAATCGGTGTTCCACCATGCCGACGAGTCCTTGCGCGCCCGCACGTTGATCGGCGTCGACGACATCGCGACCGAAGTCGCCGGCGTCGTCATCGACCCGGGTGCGAGCAAGGGCCGTGGCGATCGCATCCACCTGCTGCGCGACTCGGTCGCGACCGAATGGCGTCTGACCGAACCCGTCGAATACCCGGCGCATGCGACGCGGGCGAACGAGGCGATGCAGGCGCTCAACAACCTGCGCGCCGTCGAGTTCCTCGCTGGCGCCAAGGTCGACGATCCGGCGCTCGGGCTCGGCGCGGGCCGAATGACGCTCTCCGTGCGCGAGTTCGAGGAGCGCGAGGCGCACACGATCTGGATCGGCAGCGAGGTCGATCGCAACGGCCTGACGCTCGTCCACGCGTGCCGCGCCGACGAGCCCGGCACGATCGTGCTGGTGCCCGCGCCCGCGGTCGCGCGGCTGAAGCGCGAATGGCCGGTCTATTGCCAGCGCGACATCCTCAAGGTGCCGGTGCCCGTGGGCGCGCTCGAGGTGCGGCGGGCCGACGGCACGGTCGTGCGGCAGATCGCGCGCAACGACGAAGGCGCCTGGGAGTCCGAGGGGCTCTCGGCCGAGGCGGTCCAGGAGGCTGGCGAGTTCATCAAGGACGTGCTGCGGGACTTCGGTGGCAAGCGCGCGGTGGACCTGCGCGATGGTCATCCACACGGCGCGCCCGACTACGTGCTCGTCCTGCAGCGGCGGAACGGCGAGCCACTGCGCGAGCTACGAGCCTGGGACCGTGACGGCAAGTTGCCCGTGATCGTGCAGACGGAGCAGATGAAAGAGATCGGCTTCGAGATCGGAGCCCGCGACGGCCGCTCGATGCGAGAGCTCTGGAAGTGAGCCGAGCGCCGTCTATTCTTCGCGGTTCATGCCCGCGAAGAAGAACTCCGTCACGAAGGGCCGCCGCTACTGGCTGTTCAAATCCGAGCCCGACGCCTACAGCTTCGATCAGCTGAAGGCGGACAAGCGCACTTTCTGGCACGGCGTGCGCAACTACCAGGCGCGCAATCTCATGCGCGACGACATGAAGGTCGGCGACGGTGTGCTGTTCTACCACAGCAACGCCAAGCCGATGGCGGTCGTGGGCATCGCCAGGATCGTCAAGGAGGGCTACCCCGATCACACGGCGTTCGAAGAAGGGCACGACTACTACGACCCGAAGAGCGATCCGTCCGATCCGACCTGGTTCATGGTCGACATCGCCCACGTCGGCGCGATGAAGGAGCCGCTGACGCGCGATCAGCTCAAGGAGCAGGACGCGCTCGCGGACATGATGTTGCTGCAGCGCGGCAGTCGACTGTCGGTGCAGCCAGTGACCCCCGCGGAGTGGCGCGCGATCCTGAAACTCGGTGGTCAGAACGAGAGTTGGTGACGGCGTGAGTAAATCGATCGCACGCTGGTTCGCGGCCGCGGCCGTCGTGGTTGCCGCCGGCATCGGGCTCCAGGCGTGCGGTCAGCCACCGGGTCCGGCCGGGTTCGAAGGGCCGACGGCGGTCTGCCATGACAGCGAGGGCGGCTTCTATCTGGTCGCGAATCGCAACGGCGACGCGGGTGCGAAGGACGGCAACGGCTTCATATCGAGGATGGTGCCGGGGGCCGAGGACGCCGCGGGCACGCAGTGGCGCTGGATCACGGGCGCGCGGGATGGTGTGACGCTGCATGCGCCCGCGGGGATCGTGGTTCACGAGGCGACGCTGTTTGTCACGGACATCGATGTGGTCCGGCGCTTCGATCGCGAGTCGGGGACGCCGCAGGAGGAACTCGTGGTTGCGGGCGCGAGTCGGCTTGGTGCCGTGGCCGTGGCGCCCGATGGCACCGTGTACGTCGCTGGCCGCGGTGTCCGCGACGGCGCGATCTGGCGGTTGGCGCCGGGTTCAAGTTCGTTCGAGGAACTCGTGTCCGGGCCGGACCTGGGCCTGCCGGTGGGGCTCGTGGCGCGGCCTGCCGCGCTCTACGTGGTCAACGCGGCGGGCGCGTTCTTCCAGATCGATGGGCAGGGGCGGCGCACGGCGCTCGGCCAGGTTCCGACGGGTGGCGTGACCGGTCTGGCGCGCGCGAATGGGGCGTACTGTATCCCGAGCGCCGCCGGCCAGTGCGTCTATCGGTTCGCGGCGACGGGCGGGGTCGAAGCGCTGTCGCAGCGAGTCCCGGACCCCGGCAACTGTGCGTTCGATACGAGTCGAGGCGTGCTCGTCGTCCCGTCATTGAGTGGAAACCTCGTTGGCAGCGTCGCCGTCCCGGCGCGTTGATCGAGTCGTCCGCGACCTGCTACAGTAGAGCGATGCTCGTTCGCGCGGCGACGAAACAAAAGACGAAGACCAAGATCGGCACCAAGACCAAGACGAAGTCGAAGACTTCGCCCGCCCGGCCGTGGAACGTGATCGTCAAGGACGACCCCGTGACGCTGATGACCTACGTCACCAAGGTGTTCATGCAGGTCTTCGGCTACACGATCGACAAGGCCAACCGCTTGATGCTCGAGGTCCACAACAAGGGTTCGTCGATCGTCTGGACCGGCGCCAGGGAGCAGGCCGAGGTCTACGCGCAGAAGCTGCAGGCGCATCACCTGCTCGCGACCATCGACGAGGCACCGTGACGAGCGATTCGTGACCACCGAAGGTGAATACGAGGGCGCCGGTGGCGAGCCCCCGGAGCGGGAGCCTCGGGATCGCGACGCCGTGATGAAGCTCTGGGCAGCCAGGGTCGACGAGGGCTACCTGTTCGGTGGGCTGCCGCCAGCCGCCGTGCAAACGCTCAAGGGCGTGCCCATGCTGCTCGAGAGCACCGACGAGCGGGTCCGCGATCGGCTGCTGCCGGAGACGTGTGACGACGCCGAGGACGAGGAGCACTGGCGCGAGCACGCCGTACCAGAGCTCGAGCGACTGTTCATGTCGCGCGCGCAGCTCGTGCGTCGCGATCTCAACGGCCTCAAGCGGTTCGCGATCGATGGCACGCATGTGCTGATGATCCCGCACGAACACAGCAGCGCCTGGCTCGCCGCGATGAATGCCGCGCGGTTGGCGCTCTTCGTTCTGAACGATCTCACCGCCCGGGACCTCGAAGGCGATCGCGTCAGTGGACTCAAGCCGAAGCAGCTCGAGGCGATCGCGCGCATCGACCTGCTGGCGTCGATCCAGGCCGTGCTACTCGGCGACTTCGAACTCGAAGACGCCGGGTCGATCGACGATTTCGATCTCGAGTAGGGTTACCAGTCGCGTCGACTGGCACCGTGCTCCTCGCCTTCCTCGACGGTCTCCTCGTCTGCGGGCACCGGGCCGAGGATCGAACTCGCCGGTCGGCGATCGAGGACCTGGAAGCGTTGCTTCGACTCCTGGCTGCCGAGGCGGATCGTGACGACGAACTCGCCGGGAGCCGGGCCGCTGTTGCCGCCGCCTCCGCTGAAGCCCGAGAACGCGCGGCGCATGCCACCGCGGCGAGAGCGTTGCCACTTCACTTCGTGGTATCCGGCCTCCTTGGGCCCCTTGGTCGACCAGCGGACCTTACCCGTCACGTCGGCGACCTCGATTTCGACGTCGTCGTCGACATCGCTACCGAGCACGTAGCGGAACGTCGGGGTCACGAACGGGTTACTTGCCGACCACGAGCGGGCGCCGACGTAGCCGACGCGGTATGCGCGCGGCAGCAGCACGCCGCCGCTGGGCGGCAGCGCCTTCATCCGGCCGCCGAGCTGGCCGGAAGCGAGGCCTTCGAACGCGCTGGCGTCCAGCGCCCAGACGCCGCGGCCGTGCGTGCCGAGCAGCACGTGCGGTTCTCGCGGGTGCACCACGAGGTCGTGGACCGCGACGCGCGGCAGGTCCTTGCCGAGGCGGAACCAGTTGGCGCCGTCGTCGACGGACACGAACACGCTCATCTCGGTGCCGAGGAACAGCACGTTGGCCTGACGCGGATGCTGGCGCACGACGTTGATTGGCTCCATCGGCAGTTCGTGCGCGATGGATTGGAACGTCTCGCCACCGTCGTCCGTGCGGAAAACGAACGGTGCGCGGATGTCCTCGCGGTAGCCCGTGAAGCTCACGAACGCGACCTGCGCGTCGTGCGATGATGCCTCGACGCGCGACACCCAGAGCTTCTGGGTTGCAGCCGGGAAACGGTCCGTCAGGTCATGCCAGCGCTGGCCGCCGTTCTTCGTCAGCCACACGCGGCCGTCGTCGGTGCCGACAAAGAGCATGCCTTCACGTTTGGGTGACTCACTGATCGACGTGATCGTGCAGTGGGGGACGTCGCCCTTCTTCTTCTCGGGATCGTCGGTCGTGAGATCGGGGCTGATCCGTTCCCATGTGTCGCCGCGATCGCGCGAGCGATGCAGGTGCTGACTGCCCGTGTACACCGTCGTCGAGCTGTGGGGCGACAGCACGATCGGCGTGTTCCAGTTGAACCGCAGCCGCGGCTGGCCTTTGGCCGCGCGCGGTTTGATCCGCTGCCGGGCGCCGGTACGCAGGTTCATGCGCGACATGCCGCCGAACTGTGATTCCGAGTAGACGATGTCGGGATCGTCGGGGTCGACGACGGTGTAGAAGCCATCGCCGCCGTTGATCTTGAATGCGTCGGCGGCGCGCAATCCGGAGCTCGTCGGGCCGTGGATCGGGAAACCCCATGTGCCGTTGTCCTGCAGGCCGATGAAGATTCGGTACGGCGAGCGCTCGTCGACCGCGACCGTGTAGGCCTGGAGGATCGGCAGGTGGGGCAGATGATCCCAGTTGTCGCCGCCGTCCCAGGTGATCGCGAGGCCACCGTCGTTGCCGAGCAGGCAGTGCTTGCTGTCGCGCGGATCGATCCACAGTGCGTGATGGTCAACGTGCAGGCCGTTCGCGAACGCGTTGCCGCGCCTGCGCCCTCTGGGCGTCCAGGTCTTGCCGCCGTCGGTCGAACGCAGAACCGGGACTGAGAGCACGTAGACCGTTTCCGCATCGTTGGGGTCGATGCGGACCTGGCCGTAGTAGTAGCCCGGTGTGCCGCCGATCGAGGTGTCGCCGTTGGTCTTGGTCCAGGTGTCGCCGCCGTCGTCGCTGCGATAGACCTCGCCGCCGATCGTGCGGCGTCGCGAGCGCCGGGCGCGATCCTGGGCTTCCTCTTCGCCATGGAGCGCCTCGTCGAGTGCGACGGGATCGGCGAGGATCTCGGCGGGCAGCAGTTCGTCGATTCGTCGTGCAGGGTCGCCGTCGCGATCGCCGTCTCGATCCCGCGGTGTGCGTGGCTCCTCTTCGCCGACGGGCGCCGGTGTCGTGTTCGGTGTGCCGACGGGATTGAGATTCTCGATGCACGCGTAGAGCGTGGCGCCGTTGCGATGAAACGCGTCGATGCCGATGCGGCCGAGTTTGCCGGCTGGCAGGCCGCCCTCGAGTTGCTCCCAGTTGTCGCCGCCGTCGCGTGAACGCCACAGTCGCGAACCCGCGCCGCCTTCTTCGAAGTTCCATGCGCGCCGGCGACGCTCGTAGGAAGCCGCGAACAACGTCTCTGAATCCGTCGGATCGAAGATCACGTCGACGAACCCGACGTCGGGGCCGCGGTCGATCACGCGTTCCCAGTTGTCGCCGCCGTCGAGTGAGCGGTAGAGCCCGCGGTCGGCGTTGCTGCGATAGAGCGCGCCGAGCGCCGCGACGTAGATCACGTCCGCGTTGTCCGGATGGATCGCGATGCGCCCGACGTGATCGGTGCCGTCGAGGCCGACGTGTTCGAACGTTTCACCGCCGTCGCGCGAACGGTAGACGCCGTTGCCCCAGTACGAACTGCGCTGGTTGTTGGCTTCGCCCGTGCCGACGAACAGCACGTCGGGGTTGGTCGGAGCGACGGCGATGTCGCCGATCGAGATCGAGTACTGATCCTGGAACTGCGGCTGCCAGCTGGTGCCGCCGTTCGTCGTCTTCCACAGGCCGCCGCTGCCCGCCGCGGCCCAGAAGACCTGTGGCTTCTCCGGGTGCACGGCGATGTCGACAATGCGACCGCCGGAGCTGACCGGGCCGAGTTCACGCCACGGCATCTGGCCGAACACGTTCTCGGCGAGGTGTGCCTGTTCGCTTACTTGCCCGAGGACCTGCGTGCCGAGCACGAGTCCGGTGGTGAGTCTGGTGGCGAGCCCGAGGAGATTCTTGAGCGAGTTCATCTTGAGGTTCCGGTTCGGGGTCGCGGTTCAGCGAATGGCGGGGTAGCCACTCGCTGTCGGCAAGGGCGATGCGGTCGCGGCGTCGGGCGCACGCGCGGTGATGGGGTCGGGATGCAGTTCGAACGCGCGGGCGTCGACATCGTCCTGGCCGTCCCAACGCACGGCGTAACTGCCCGGGCTCGCGAGTCGGCGACCCGCGCGGCCCGACCACTGGATCGCCTGCAGGCCGGCTCGGGCCTTGCCTTTGACCTTGGCGATCTCGGCGCCCGTGACATCGTGGATCGTGAGCGTCGGTGCGCTCTCGGGCTTCTCGGCACAGTGCACGTAGAACGTGACGCCGTAGGCCGGGTTCTTCGCGTGGTAGTCACGGTCGCCCTGGTAGCCGCGGCTCGTCATGCGCCAGAGGATCGCTGGTTCCACCGCGAACAGGTGGCGGTCGTTCGTCGCGACCTTCGCGGTCAATTGGCGCAGCGGTTCGATGTCGACGATCCAGACGCCCCGGCCGTGCGTGCCCGCGACGAGGTCGCTGTCGCGGTCCTGGATGAACAGGTCGCGCATGCTGACGGTCGGGAGGCCGCTGCCGAGCGAGAACCAGCGTTGGCCACGATCGAGCGACACGTGGCAGCCGTACTCGGTGCCGAGGAACAACAGGTTCTCGTTGCGCGGGTCTTCGCAGAATGCGTAGCACGGTTCGCGCAGCGGCAGATCGTCCGCGAGCGACTGCCACGTTTCTCCGCGATCCTGAGATACGAACACGTAGGTCTGGAAGTCGTCGAAGCGGTGGCCGTCGAGCGTCAAGTAGACCCGATCGTTGGCGTAGTGCGATGGCACGATGTCACTGACGTAGCGGCGCGCGAGGATCGGCAGGTTGTCGTCGATGCGTTGCCACTCTCGGCCGCCGTCGTCGGTGCGCCAGAGCGCGCCGTCGTCCGTGCCGGCGTAGAGCAGTCCCATGACGCGCGGGCTCTCGGCGATCGCGGTGGCTGTGCCCTCTTCGCTGGCGCCGAGCGGCCCGGAGATGCAGCGCATCCGCATGCCGCGCAATCGGCCGACCGGTCCCTGACCCGGGCGGGTCTGGCGGTTGTCGAGATGGGCATAGCGCTCGCCGCGGTAGACGTGGCTGCCGGCGTGATACAGCGTCAGCCGGTTGTGGGGCGAGAGGATGAACGGGCTGTCCCAGTTCCAGCGCGCGCGGCCGTCCTTGGCGCGATCGCGCTGCATGCGGGCCGAGCCGCCCGACCGCAGGTCATTGATGCCGAGTGCACCGTTCTGGCTCGTGCAGTAGAGGATCCACGGTTCGACCGGATCGGTGACGGCGCCGAAACCGTCGCCGCCGCGCACCGTGCGCCAGTCCTCGAAGCCGACCCCCTCGCGGTAGCGCGTGCGCGACGGACCGACCCACGTGCCGTTGTCCTGCAGGCCGCCGATCACGTTGTACGGGACGCTGTTGTCCGCCGTGACATCGTAGTACTGCGCGACGCAGAAGCCGTGGAGCACCTGCCAGGTCCGGCCGCGATCCCAGGTCTCGTTGACGCCGCCATCGCATCCCGCGACGAGGTGGTCGCTGTCGTCTGGGTCGACCCAGATTGCATGGAAGTCGACGTGGATGCCGCGGTTGATCGCGGCGAACTCCTTGCCGCCGTCGCTGCTGCCCCAGAGCGTCGTGCCCACGGAGTACAGGTTCTGGTCGTTCCGCGGATCGACGCGGATCACGGAGTAGTAGAACGGCCGTTCGGTAAGGCTGTTGAGCCGGGTCCAGGTCTCGCCCGCGTCGTCGCTGCGAAAGACACCGCCGGTCTGGAAGCCGTCTTCGCCCTGCTTGCCCTGGCGGTTTTGGACCTGGCCGAACAGGCGTCCGCCGTTGGGATAATCGGGGTTGCGGCCGAAGCCACCGGCGTTGCGCGGGCGGAAGCCGTAGGTCAGCTCGACCTCTTTGGTCTCCTTACCGCGAACGAACGTCACCTTGACCTTCGTGCCGCCGCGCGAGTCCGCGAGGATGTCGCGCAGGTCCTGTAGGCTGGTGACGTCCTCGTCGTCCATCATGATGACGCGATCGCCGGCCTGCATCCCGGCCTGCTCCGCGCCGCCGCCTTCGGAGAGCGTGCCGAGCACGGCGCCGGGCGCGTCCTTGCTGCCATCTTCGCCGCCTTGGAACCCGAACACCGCGGTGCCCCGCGCGTTCTTGTTGGGATCCTTGTTGGCGACGGCGTCGAGCGGACGCTGCCGTGAGCCGGAGTGCCAGCCGCTGCGTTCGGTCTCGATGATCGCGAACAGCGTGTTCGGGTTCTCGTCGTAGAAGTCGATGCCGCTGCGGCCCCACTTGGAGGCGGTCGGCAGGCCGGCATCGAGGCGCCGCCAGTTGTCGCCGCCGTCGATGCTCTTGTAGATACCACTGTGTTCGCCGAAGCGCGTTGCCGGGTCGTTGCCGTCGAACTCATCCCGCCAGCGCTCGTAGAGGCAGGCGATCACGACGTCGGGATTGCCGGGCTGCATGCGAACATCGATGCAGCCGGTGCGATCGTCGACGTAGAGCACGCGTTCCCAGTTCTTGCCGCCGTCCATCGTGCGGTAGACGCCGCGTTCCTCGTTCTGGCCCCAGAGCCGCCCGAGCGCGGCGACGAAGACGATGTTCGGGTCGGTGGGGTGGATGTCGATGTGGCCGATCTGGAACGTCTCGAACAGGCCGAGGTGCTCCCAGTTCTCGCCGCCGTCCGTCGAGCGATAGACGCCGTCGCCCCACTGCACCGAGTTGCGACCGTTTTCCTCGCCGGTGCCGACCCAGACGATGTCCGGGTCGCTCGGCGCGATTGCGACGTCGCCGATCGAAACCGTGCCGAACTTGTCGAACACGTTGGTCCAGGTCGTGCCCGCGTTCGTCGTGCGCCAGACCCCGCCACCTGCCGTGCCGGCGAACCACGTGCTCTGGCGGTCGGCGTGGATCGCGAGATCCGTGATGCGGCCGATCGGGTTGACCGGGCCGACGTTGCGCCAGGCGAGGCCGTCGACCATCGCGGTCGAGAACACCGGGTCCGGCGCGACGGACAGGCGTGAGCCGCGGGCCGACTGGGCGGCGGCGGTGTTGGTGATGGCGGTGAGTCCGAGGAGGACGGGAACGAGTACCGCGAACGGCGTTCGGCGCATGATCAACGATCCGTGATTGCGTTGGAGGCGGACGAGTGCCGCGCAGCATACGCCGGGGGCCGGTGCGGCGCTGGTTGCGCCCGCCCCGGAAAGTGTCGCAAAGGTGTGTGCGGCCGCGATCTAGGCCGCCTGAGCGCAGCCCTGAGCCGGGCTGCGCTGGACCGTCAGAAGCGCACGCCCATCGTGATCATGGCGCGCCAGTCCTCGGACGTGCTCGACAGGCCGATCGCCGTGCCGATGCTGACGTCGAGCTTCTCACGCACCGGGAACACGATGCCCGGCGTCAGGTAGCCCTCGCTCGCGTCCGGGACGCCGTCGACGCCCTGGTAGAGCCAGTCCAACTCGGTCACGAGATCGACGCGGCCGACGGGCACGCGCACGCCGGAGCCGATCGTGATCGCGGGTTCGGTCTTGTCGCCGAGGCGTAGCCCGGAACTCGCGTAGAGGTGCGCGCCGCTGTTGCCGATCGGCATCTGCATGAGCACCTGCGGCTGGAAGCTGATGCGCTTGCTCTGACCCGAGACGTTGACCGATTCGGGCAGGGCGAACGCTTCGAACGAGCGATCGTCCGACAGCACGACGTCGAGGCGTCCCGACAGGATCACGCCGGAGTCGGTGCTCAGGAACCGATGCTGCACGCCGAAGTCGAGCAGCGTGCCCGGGTCCTGAGCGGAACTGATCGTCTCGAACTGCTGCCCGGTGCCGATGAGGACGTCGATCGTCGTGTCGTCGAACAGACCGTAGGCGAAGTTCGCGTATGCGGCGCTGTCGTCCGGGTTGAGCTCGAAGCGGAAGGACGAGTAACGGTCGCCTTCGCCGAGCGTGTCCGCCTGGCGGATGCGCAGCGGGCGCGAGGCCGGCAGAGGGCGGCCGCGTCCTGGCACGACCGAGTAGGGCTCGGGGGGCTGCTCGACGACTTCGTCGACCCCGCTCTCGTTCGTGCTCGGCGGCGTGACGTCGGGTTGCTGGCCGGGCTGGGGGTCTTGTGCCGCGCCGGGGCTGATGGGCGCTTCGGGGTCCTGGCCGAACTCGGCCGTCGGCGGCGGAGGCGGATTGCCGCCGGGATTCTGGGTTTCGAAGCGGAACGCGGGGGCGTCGGCGGCGGGGTGCACGAGCGTCGAGCAGGCGCTCAAGGCGAGCGCCGTCGCGGTGATGAGCAGGGGGGCTCTCACTTGGTCACCTCCTCGAGCATCATTTCCTCCGGGACGCCGCCACTCAGCGGACCGAACCCGAGGAAGAAGTCTTCGCGGAATCGCCAGGCGGAGCTGCCGCGGCCGAGTGAGGTGTAGCCCACTTCGCCGGTCTTGCCCGGGCTGACGAGGAACGCGTCGATGGTGGTGCGCGCCTGCAGCTCCTTCTCACTGTAGACCAGCGCGCTGAAGTCGCTCTGGTCGATACCGAGTTCGCTGACGACGATGCTGAGCACTGCGCGCGGTTCGCCGTCGCGCGGGGTGACGACGCGCAGCTTCTGGCGCCCGATGTGGTCGACGAGGCGGCCCATCAGGTAGCGGATGTCGTCCGCCGACTCGAACGCGAACGAAGAGTGCGAGCCGGGTCCGGTCCGGGCGGCCGCGACACCGGCGGTCGTCAGCGGATGCATCGATGCCGGAATCGACGGGGTGGCGTTGCTGCGACCCTGCAGGGCCGAGCCGATCACGGGCGTCATGCCGATCAGTCCGCCGAGGAAAGCACCACCGCCACTCTGGACGCCGCCGCCCGAGTGTGAGACCGAGAAGATCTGCACCGCGACCGAGTCGTCCTTCGCCGACGTCGCGTCGAGGTTCTTTGCGATCTTGCTGAAGTCGATCTGAGCGAGAGCGCTGTCGATCGAGCGCGTAACGATGGCCTGTTCGTGCGCAAACCGCTTGCCGCCGCCGTGCGTCGGGTAGCCGCGGGTCACACAGGCCGGGAGCATGGACAGCGCCAACAGGGCGCCGAGTGATGCGATCCGGAACCGGGATCTGTTCATGGAGAGAGTGCTTCGATAGGTCAGGGGTTTGGAATGATCGCGAGGCGGAAACCGCCGTTCGCACTAGGGGAGTGGGAGCGCTTGCCAACGGGACTCGTTGGCTCGAAGCGCAGTGTGTCGAGTGGCGGGATCGCGAGTGCCGTGCGTTCTTCGTCGAACGCGCCGCCGAGGAAGGCGACATGGGTGGGCGCGCCGGCTGGCGGTGTCTGGGCGTGGCTTTCGACCACGAGTTCGGCGACGTTGCCACCGATGTGTCGCAGGTGCAGGTCGCCCTGGGATCGGCGCCATACGCTCTCCAGACTGGCGCGCGGGCGCTGCTCCCGGCCGTCGTTGCCGCGGAAGTCGCCGCCGTCGGGTCGGTAGTTGGCCTCGTGACGCGCCGATTGGAACGGCATCGCTCCTGTTGCGGTCGGTGGATTGCCGAACGTCGCGTTGGCGATCTCGCACCAGAGTGCGTAGTCGGGGAGCACGACCTGGTGGCCGTCGATACCGCGGGACAGCCAGCGCGCGTAGGCGGCCGCTTCGCTGGCGTGGACGTAGCAGACGGGGAGGTCCGGGTCGTGGACGGTGCCGGCCGGGCTGCGCAGGCGCTTTCGCCAGAACGCCAGGCGCCATTCGAGGTCTTCGTCGACGCTGGCGAGCCACTGCTCGAAGGGCTTGTCGGTCGCCAGCATATCCTTGTAGTCAGCGGTCCAGACGAACGCGTCGAACTGGGCCCTCGAAACCTCGGTCACGCCGGCGAGCAGCCCGACGCGAACCGTGACGAAACGCAGCGGTGCGATCGCGTTCTGGGTGGCGGTCGGCGACAGCGGGTGGCGGTAGTGCACGCCGAGGTCCTCGAATGTTTTCGTGAGATCGAGGCCGGCGATGACGGGCGGGATGCTCGGGATCTCGAGCCGTACGCGATGTGTGCGGTCCCCGAGGCGGATCTCGAACTCGTGGGATCCCGGCGCGGGAGTCAGCTGGAAGCGCGCGCGTTCCGGCGTGCGATCCTGCGGCGGAAATCTGTGCTCTCCCATCGTGAGCTCGAGCTCGGTCGCGCTGGGGAACACGCCGCGCACAACGATCGAGACCGGTCGGGTCGAGCCGAAATCGAGTCCGGGAAGCGCGCAGGCCAGCACTTCGTCACCGACGGTGAGCGGCGCCTGGTCGGCGACCACGATCTGCTCGAGGCTGGGCGCACTGGGGGGCGGCTCGGTTCGTTTCGTGTCAGCGGCGCCGGCGTTGGTGTCCGGCTGCTGCCGGCGCTCTGGGTCGCCGTCGGGGTCGCTACCGGCGCCCTTGCCATCGCCAACGGTCTTCGGAGTGCCGGTCGGTTTGGGGTCGCCGTTCACGTAGTCGTGCTTGCCCTGGGGCGGGTTCGCCGAGCTATTGCCGTTCCCCGGCGTCGAGTCGTTCGGGGGGATGAAGCGCCAGACGGCCACCGCGACGAGGGCAACCAGGAGCCCGACCCAGCCCCATCTTCGGACGGGCGCCCCGGCCGCGGCGTCGTCGTCGACCGGTGCCGGAGCCGCAGCGGGGGCGGGGTCAACGACTTCGCCGAGGTCGCGCGAGGCGCCGATGCGCTCGCGCATGCGGTCGAGCTCTGCTTCGGACAGCGCCAGCGGCGGTTCGGCGAACGCGAGCGTTTCCGGTGCGATGCCGGGTTCGATTCGGAGTTCGTCGAGCACCGTCGCCAGTTCTCGTGCCAGGGCGCTGCCGTCGGCGGGTCGGTCCGCAGGTGCGCGCGCGAGTCCGCGCCGTAGCAGGCGGACGACGGGTGATGGCGCGACCTCCGAGAGTTCGGTCGCGATCGTTTGCGAGTGGTCGTCGTCGTCGACTGCCGGCGGCGTCGCGCCCGTGAGCAGATAGAACGCGGTCGCGGTCGCACCGTACACGTCCGCTGGTGTCTCCGCGTCGTGCAGCCGTTCGCGCTGTTCGGGTGCGACGAAGAAGGGCGTGCCGATCGGCTGATCCGAACGCATCAGCGCCGGGTCGGTGCGATGGCGCGCGAGGCCGAAGTCCGTGAGCTTTGCCGTGCCGGTGTGCTCGAGGAGCACATTGTTGGGGTTGACGTCACGATGCGACACGGTGCGTTCGTGCGCGGCCGCGAGTGCGGATGCGAGGTCGCGCAGGATCGCGAGCACTTCGGGCAACGGCCGGGGGCCGAGCCGCTTGACCCGCTGCGCGAGGTTCTCGCCGCGGATCCATTCCATGACGAGGTAGTGCAGCCGGTGGCGGCGACTGCAGTCGATGACCTCGACGATGTTGGGATGTCGCAGCGTCGTGGCACCGATGCGCGCCTCGCGGCGCAACTGGTCGAGGGCTTCGGTGCCCGCCATGAACCCGGGTGCGAGGAGCTTGATCGCGACGTCGCGATCGGTGAGGAGGTGCCGGCCGCGGAAGACCTGTCCGAAGCCGCCGCGACCGACAAAGCGCAGGATCACGTAGGTGTCGAGCACCGGGTGGTCGTCGATGCGCGGCAGGTGTTGGCGCAGATCCTCCTCGGGAGCGGGCTCCGCCGGCGCGGGGCCGTCGTGGGCGAGCTCCGGCTGAGCCAGCAGTCCCGGACTCTGCTCGTCGCGCAGGTCGCCCGTGCTCGCGGCGTTGTCGACATCGAGTAGCTCCCGCACCTCGGCCGCGAGTGCGTCGTCTCCGGCCGTTTCGCGCCGGAGGTACTCATTGCGTTCCGGTGCGGGCAGAGCCGACGCAGCGTCGAACAGCTCCTGCACCCGCCGAAGTCGGGCGAAGGGATCCGGGTTGCGGTCGGGCGCTGGCGGTTCGGCGGCCACGGCGGCGAGCGAGTTGGCGGGTTCCTTCGGAGTGGGCTGGCCGGTGGCCCGAGTCGGAGTGGCTCGTTTCGGGTCGGCCCGGCCAGGGGCCATGTCAGGGGCAGGGTGAGGCAACATCGGGAGGGGCGGCTGGGTTCCTCGTCCCAGCGATCGCGGCCTCCCAGAACCGCAAGATTATCGAACCACGAGATTAATCGCGGTCGCCGCGACTCAGAAGCTGTTTCCGAACGCGATCGAGAAGTTGCTGCCCTCGTCGCCGTAGCCGATGTCGAGCCGGAACGACGCCTCGCGCGAGAACGCCAGGCGGGCGCCGAGGCCGTAGCTGTGGTGCCAGCGCGCAGCGTCGAGATCCTCGATACCAGGGGCGACCGTGCCGATCTCGCCGAAGAGCACCAGGTTGATGCGTTCGATCCGGATGGTGTCCGTGAACGTGATGCCGCGCGGGACGACGCCGAAGCGCCATTCGACGGCGGCGTGAGCCGCGGCCCGATCCGTGAACCGGTTGGGCAGGAACGCGCGCAGCGAGTCGGAGCCGCCGAGCGACGGCAGGTGGTAGAACGGCAGGTCGCCGATCGTGTCCTGGGCGAACGCGCCGAAGGCCAGTACGTCGGTCGGTGGGTTCTCTTCGTTGCCCTCGGCGCCGGTGTGAAACAGTGCCGGGACCGTGAAGTACTGTCGTAGATCCGCGGCCACGACTGCGCCGATCTCGCCGCCCGTGTGAGCGGCCGCATTGATGCCGACGCCGACCCGATGGCCCTGGTAGGGCTGGTGCAGGCTGTCACGGGTGTCGTGCGCGAGCGTGCCGCCGAACCAGAGCAGATCGTCGCCGTCGCCGTCGGCCACGAGCCCGGGGTAGACCTGCTCGGTGCTCGGCACCGAGGACACCCGGCCGCGGGACAGGCCATGGTGCTCGCCACTCAGCCCGAGGCTGTAGAACCAGGCGCCGCCCGGTTCGCCCAGCGTATCTCGCAGGCCGACGCCGATCGTCGTGACCTCCTCGGTGAAGCTCGTCTCGTTGGCTTCGGGCGTGCGACTACCGAAGCCGAAAAAGCGCCGCGTCAGCGTCTTGCGGTAGCCGGCGCGCGCGGTGACCCGACCACGTTCTTCGCGGATGATGCCGCCGTTGTCGAGCTCGCGGTGATGCAGCCAGCGCTGCCAGAAGATGCTGTAGGTCTGCTGGCCCTCCTCGGAGTGCGTGACGACGATGTTGGCGAACTCGCGGTAGTTCTGGTTGCGGAAGTCGGTGTCGGTGAACGCGACGCCGCCGCCGAACCCGATGTCTTCTTCGCGGAAGAGGATCGGTGAGAAGAAGCTGCTGACGAGGAAGCGCTCGAAGATGTTGCCTGGCTTGATCCGGCCGGGCGGGGTGTAGCGCCAGCGTTCGGGATGCGCGAGGTCGGCCGGGAACTCCGGCTTGGGAATGCGGCCGTCGGGATCGAGGCCGCGCAGCGGATTGTAGGGCTGCTGGGGACTCTGGGGACCCTGGCTGCCGGGCTGCGAGGTCGGCGCCTGGGCGAGCAGGTTCGCGGCGGGGCTCGCCAACAGGATGCAGCCGAGCAGGGCGCTCGAGGGAAGTGGCTTCATTTGGTCTCCTGCCAGTGCCTTCCGAGTTCGGCGGCGCGGTCACCGATACCGTAGTACTCGGCGATCAGCATGGCTTCCTGTCGCGGTTTGCCCAGGTGCCAGAGGGCGTGGCTGGCGACGAGGGCGGCGCCGAACTCCTGCTTGCCCGCGACGAAGACATAGCCGTCGTCGCCGCAGCGCTGGCGCAGTTCCTCGAGGCGGTCGACATCGGTGCGGGTCGGCAACCCACCCTTGTCCGGGACGTGCAGATACTCGCGGCCGTTCGCCGCGCAAAGGCGCGGCAACTGCTCGCTGATGTACGGGAACGTGTCGACGTAGCCACGCCAGGGGCCGTTCTCGATGACGGTCGTGCCGCGGAGCTCGCCAACGACGAACCACGGGGCGCTGGCGGCGGTGCGGGCGCCCGGGAGCACGAGCTCGTGCCAGCCCGCGGGCAGGCGGCCGGGTGGCGTGTTCCCCGGGCGCGATGCGTCGGCCGTTTCGAGCTCGATCCCGCGCGCTCGTGCCCAGGTCTTGGCCAGCGTCTCGGTGGCCTGCTTCGCCATCTCCTCCCACATCTTGTCGGCGGGGTCGCCGACGACGAGCTTCATCGCGGCGTAGCTGAAGCTCGAGATTCCCTGAGCCTCCAAAGCGGCGTCGATCATTACGTCGGCGGCGGCCCGGGTGCCCGATTCGGTCGGCAGGAGGACGACGCAGTCTGCCGCCGAGACGAGAGCCGTCGGCAGCGCGAGCCGCGCATCGTCGCCGACGATGGGCGTCGAGAGCATGTGCAGCGCAACGGCCGGGTCGATTTCGACCTGCTTGCCCTTCGGTCCGACCTGCATCTGGTTGCCGATCTGGAAGTCTCCCTGGATGCCGAGCAACTGCCGCTGCCAGCCCTGCACGGCGGCGCTCCACGCTTCGGGTTCCGGGATCGGCAGCGGGTCCTCGTATGACAACGCGAGGATGAGGGGGCGACCCAGATCGGCGTTTGACGACACCTCGGCCTGGCGTTGCGACAGTCGACGTCGCACGTTCGCGATGAGGTCGTAGGAGTCGGCCGCTGCGGAGCCGTCGCGTGCGAGCACGTAGGCCTGGTCGCTCACGAACAGCCGGTAGTCACGCCAGCGTTCGGGCAATTCGGAGGGCGGCTGTTGCCACTCGACGGTCGAGCAGGCGGCGAAGCCGGAAAGTAGCAGCAGGGTCGGCGCTCGCAGCATGATCGGGTCGTGATGCTACCGATGGTTGGCTAGGATGCGATCATGCGTCCGTATCCCGCTGCTGCCTTCGCCTGGGTGACTCTGGCCTGCCTGCTCGGAACATCGCATGCGCAGGAGGTGCCGCTCCGGTTTGGTGAACTGTTGGGAAGGATGGCCGAGCACGATTGGCTATGGCGAGCGCCAGCAGTCGGCGAGCGTTGCATTCAGTTCAGCAGTTTCGACCGCCGCAGCGCCGCGGGCCCCGACGACGCCGACGCGTGGTATGCCAACGACGATCGCGGAAACTACCTGCGCGTCGAGGAGCGGGAGGGCCGTGAAGAGCACGTGATGGTGGACGTCGAGGGTGCGGGGCTGCTGACGCGCATCTGGTCGGCGAACCCTTCCGGTGAGCTGTTCTTCTATCTGGACGGGGAATTGACCTGGACCGTGGACTTCGGCGAACTCTGCAGCGGTCGCTTGCCGGGTGTGCCGGAGCCGCTTGCCGGCGTGCGGGCGCGGGGTGCGAACTGCTATCTGCCGATGCCATTCGCTCGCTCCCTGAAGGTCACCGCGAGTGCCGGGGATTGCTACTATCAGTGCAACGTCACAACGCTGCCGGCGGCTTCAGCGGTCGAGTCGTTCGACCCGAAAATGCTGTCGGCCCACGCGGACGAGCTGGCGAAGTTCGGCGAGCGACTGGCGTATGCGGGGCCACGGTTTCGCAGTGATGTCGACCGCGGCGTTCACCGGCGGCTGGTGCGGCGGGGACGGCTGGTGCGTGAGTTCGGGGTCTGGTTCCACGACGTGCCCGAGGACGCGGATCTCGGCGAGCTGTTGCGCCAGGTGCTGCTCGTCGTGCGCTGCGGCGACGAAGAAACCGTGCGCGTGCCGCTGCCCGACTTCTTCTGCGCCGGAGCCGATTGGCGACCGTGGCGCAGCCGCTACTTACAGGTCAGCCGCACTGAGGCTGGTTGCGCGTGGCCGATGCCGATGCCGGACGGCGGCTCGATCGGGCTCGAGATCGAGGGCGATCTCCAGGGCATGACGGTCGGCCTGCGGCGATTGACCCAGGTGCCGCTACGCGAGCGAGATCCGCTGCTGTTCCGGGCTTCGTACCACCAGCGGACGAAGTTTTCGTCGCGCCCTTTTGGTGATCACCTGGTGCTCGATGCCAAGGGCACGGGCCGCTTCGTCGGGTGTTCGTTGCTCGTGAAGAACCCAACGCGGGGCTGGTGGGGTGAAGGCGACGAGAAGTTCTACGTCGATGGCGAGGCCTTCCCGTCGACGTTCGGCACGGGTACCGAGGACTACTTCGGATACGCGTGGTGCTCGCCGGAGCTGTTCAGTTCGCCGTTCCACGCCCAGGTGCAGTGTGACGGCCCCGGCAACTACGGCTTCACCGCGTTGCATCGCACGCACGTGCTCGACAGCGTACCGTTCCAGCGGTCGATGCGTTTTGACCTCGAGGTCTGGCACTGGGTCGAGGGGCTCGCGCTCGACTACGCGAGCGTCGCGTACTGGTACGGGGCGCCTGGTGCGCGTTCCGGCCTGCCCGCAGTGCCGCCGGCGGTCGAACGGCGGCTCGAGCGGCTGCCGCCGCCACCGGTGTTCGTCGCCGATGGGGTCGTCGAGGGCGAGTCACTGCGGGTCGTGGCGTGCACTGGTGGCGAACACGAGGTGCAGGACATGTCGCACTACGAGCAGCAGTTCTCGCAGGACGGCCAGCGGTGGTGGAAGCACGGTGAGCGTGGCGACACGCTCGTGCTCGCGGTGCCGGTGCCCGAGGCCGGCCGCTATCGGGTGCTCGGCGCGTTCTGCCGGGCCAACGACTACGGCATCGTGCAGTTGACGCTCGCGGACCAGAAGCTGGGCGGCGAGTTCGATGCCTACCACGGGCGGGTCGCCAGCACCGGCAAGAAGGAGCTCGGCGTCGTGGAGTTGGCGGCCGGCGAGGCGATGTTGCGGGTCACGATCCTGGGCAAGCACGACAAGGCGCACCCGGCACACATGTTCGGCCTCGACTACCTCGAGCTGCAGAAGCTCCTCTGAGGTTGACCATGGCCAGACGACCGAAGCGCGTGCGCGAGTACTTCGCCTGCCCGCACTGCGGCGCCGACGTGCTTGCCGGCAGCAAGGCTTGCAAGGCTTGCGGCAGCGACGCGGAGACCGGCTGGCAGGACGAGGCCGAGATCGAATACCAGAGCCTGGAGATTCCTGATGGCTGGGGGCCGGAGAACGAGACCGCGCTCCCGACCAACGCCGGCAAGCGTTGGTGGGTGCCCGTGATCGCGATCGTTGTCGCGCTGCTGCTGTTCGCGCTCGCGCTCCGCGTGCTCTGATTCGACCTCGGCTAGCCGCCGACCGTGATCTCGACTCCCGCGGTGAAGGCGGCCGTCGCGGCGAAAGCACCGGCGGGATCGAGGGCCGCGCCCGCGAACGTCAGCTGTAGGCCCGGCAGCGTCGGGCTCGGCGGCAGCGGCAGCGCGAAGCGCGCGACGCCGCCCGCGTCGCTGAATCTCGCATCGATGATCGGCCCCCCGACCAAGAGCGAGCAACCGCCGCCGAGAGGTGTGGCCGCGCGCGTGAAGCCGATCGCGAGTGCGGTGTAGGTCGTGGGCAGGACGTTGGTCACGCGGATCGCGAAGTCGACGTGCCCGGCGACAGCCGGACCCGTGGTGACCAGGTTCGGCAGACCGGGAGAGCCCGAGCAGGCCTGGCCGTAGCGCACTTCGGTGGCGGGCACGAACGCGGTGGGGCGGATCAGCACGACCCAGTCCGCCGTCGGCTGGGCGGGCGGGGCGCCGAGCGTGCGGTTGGCGCCACCGAGGACCTGCACCACGCCGCCGGACTGGAGGGCGCCGCCGTTCCTGGGGTCGAACCAACGGACCGCGAACGTGCCCGTCCGGCTCGTGAGGTCGAGCGTCGGGCTGCCGCCATTCGGCAGGTAGACCACGAATTGGTCGGCGCCGGCGAGGCAGTGGCCGGCGTTCACCAGCGCGTCGGAATTCGCCATGTCCCAGTACGGCACCCGGTTGGCCGTGAAGAACTCGAGCGCGTGCCGGCATTGGTCCCACCAGACGTCGCGGCTGCGGAAGTCCTGGCACGTCAGGTCCGAGTGGGCGTAGCCGTAGCCGAAGTAGCATTCGATCCCGGCGCCGCCGGCCATGAGGTTGCCCCAGAGCACGTCTTCGCGGGAGCCGTCGTGCGTCGGATCGTTCGCGTCCGGCCGGATGCCGGTCTGGGCATTGCCCTGCTCGTCGTTCGCGCACACCCACGGCTTGCCGGCGGTCGCGGAGCGTTGGCGCCAGGACAGCGTGTCGCCGAAGACGGAGCTGGGACCGGACTGCAGGCTCGCGCCCGTCAGGTCGGACGCTGCGCCGAGTAGCGGGGTGTAGACGGCGTTCTTCTGGCCCGGGTAGGTGTGGACGACGATGTGGTGGTCGTAGGGATCGACGTCGCGGAAGTACTGTGCGAACGCGATGCGCTGGCCGGTCGTGTTGGTGTTCTCCTCACCGAGGTTCCAGTTGAGCGCCAGGTGATGGCCGAACCGAGACACCAGTTCGCGGTAGTAGAGTCTGCGCTCGACGCCGAGGCTGCCGCCGTCGAGATCCTGGTCGTTCTCGGTCTCCTGCGTCTTGAAGTGTAGGTAGAGCCCGATCCGATCCGCATGGGCGAAGACCGCCTCCCATTGATCGAGCTTGGAGCAATCGAGGCGCCGCGGATCGTTCGGGTCGACGTACGGAAAGACGTTCTTGTCGTCGCCGTTGTGGCTGTAGGTGAGGAACGACACCGCATTGAGCCCTTCGCTCGCGAGGTAGTTGAGGGCGCCGATCAGCTCGGTGCCCTTGCCGTTCTGCCAGGACGCGTCGCCCGTCTGCCAGTCGCCGGCATGCGGGGCCCAGGCCTTCCGCCGGTTGCCGATGTTCGGCGTGTTGTCGAAGTCTTCGTAGGCGAGCAGGTTCTCGGGCGAGTCGGCACCGGCCTTCAGGAACCAGGAGCCATCGGCGAACTGCAGGTGGTGACGGTCGACGTAGTGCAGTCGACCGCGGCCACGGAAGTCGCGGCCCGTCTTGTCGGTCTCCGTCACCGTGAACGTGCCGGTCAGGCCGTCGAACGGCGCGAGCGGGCTGCCGGCCGTCGGGCTCAGCGAGACGGCGACCTCGGGACCTGTTCGGAACTCGATGCGCCAGGTCCAGGTGCCGACGCGATCCGGTGCGAACCACGCGCGCCAGACACTCCCCACCGTCGCGGATGTCTCTGCGGCCTGGCCGTCGGCGGCGAAGTGCCCGGGAACCTCGTAGCTCGTCGTCGAGGCCGGGTGGGTGAAGAACACCTGCATGCGACGGTCGAGGAATGGATTGGGAGTTGCGCCCTCGGCGGTGCTGGGGCCGTCGAGGAGCAGTCCGATTCGATGCCAGCGCCGCAGCCCATCGGGGGCGTCGATCGTGACCTGCTGAGCGGCGAGCGGGAGCGAGAGGAGCAGTGCGAGCCAGCCGCGATTGGCGGCCGGTGGCGCGGCATGGCGACGACTTGGCATGCGACCGTCATACCGCTTCTTCGCGACGGCAGGAGCCCGCGTTGGCGAGCGCCCAGCACGGTGATTGCGGTCCGGGCGAACTGGCCGCCCGGCCGTCATTCCAGCTCATCGCTGGGCAGGAATCCGTCAGAAATCGACCGACCAGATGTTGGTCGTCGGGAACGGCAGCGTCACGTTCGTCAGGTCGAGCGTCACCGCCTGGAAGTGGAGCGTGAAGCCGGTGTACCAGGCCGGGATCGGGCCGAAGTTCCACTGTGCGATGCCGTTCGTCGGATCGTGGAAGAACGTGCCGGGGATGATCGTCAGCTGCGTCTGCTGGTTGCCGATGCCGAGGCTGGCGATACCCGGGAACACGGTCGGCAGCAGCGAGTCGCTCATCGCGACGGCGCTGAGCGCGGGCGCCGCGACGTTGCCGCGGTGCATCAGCACGTGCAGCGTGTCCGGGGCGCCGATCGAGGTTTCCGACATCAGGGTCGGTGTAGCCGGTGCATCGAGCTGGACGCTGAGCAGGTTGCTGCGCCACGACTGGGTGAGGACGTACAGGTCGTAGTTGCCGGGCAACGCACCGGGCTGCGGGAAGATCTCGATCGTCTGGTTGTCGTGCAGCACGTAGTAGCCGCTGAACCAGTCGCTCTCGTCGCCCGCTGCCAGCAGCGTGGTGCCGACGCCGACGAGCTCGGCCCAGGCGAGGTTGTCACCCTGCAGCAGGATGCCCTGGTCCGTGAGGGTCTCACGCACGATGGGTTGCGCCGGCGGGGTCAGGCTCGGGAACGGCAGCTCCGGGAACACCTGGCAGAGACCGTGCACCACGATGTCGCCACCGATGAGCAGCGTACGGTTGTTCGGGTGCGAGACGATCGTCGGCTGCAGCGCGCCGTAGAAACCCGAGAACGAGTTGAACTGGTTGGCGCCGCCGCCGTACTGGAATGCGACGGTCTGCGCGAGCGTGATGCTGCCGCCGGCGTTGTAGCCGAAGCCGGTCAGCGTGCCGCTGACGGTCTCGTAGTAGCGCCAGCTCGCCGGGTCGAGCGTGCCGCCGCCGCCGACGTAGGCCGAGGGCTGCAGCAGTTGGACCGGGCTGCCGGCGGGTGGGTGGTTGGCTTCCCCGGGATCGAGCCGATCCGAGAGCGCGAGCGTGAGGTCCCAGCCGTCGTCGAGGTCCGAGATGCGAACGAGGCGGCCCGTGAGCGACGCCGTGCCGTCGTCGGCCTCGAGGAAGTCACCGGCCGGAATGAAGACGTAGTCATCGGCGACCCACGGGATCGTCATCGCGCGCCCGCCGATGAGTGCGGCGAGGTTCGGGTCGGCGACGGGGTGAGTCACCTTGTCGTTGCGATCGGCCGGCAGATCCACGACGAGATCCATCGTCGTCAGCGGGCCGAACGGGACGGCCGGCTGTTGCTGCACGGTGACGTTGAACTGGGCCTGCAGGCCCATGCCGTCGTTGCGGTTGTTGCCGCCGAGGCCGAGCTGCGCGGCGCCGCCGGTGAGCTGCACGTCGAGGATGGCGCCCGCGTAGTTGCTCGAGCCGACGAGCGTGCCGGTCGCCGCCGTGTAGTAGACGAACTGCGACGGGTCGACCGAACCGACGGGCGTGTAGGCGGCGGGCAGCAGTTGCTGGTCGGGCCGACCGGCCGGCGGGTGCGCCGGGTTACCGGGCGCGACGCGACCCGTGAACTCGATGTCGACGAGGAACGCGGAGTAGAGGCTGCTCGTGCTCAGGGCGCGGCCGGTGAGGCGCGCCGTGCCGTTCGGCAGTTCGACGAACTGGCCACCGCCGCCGATCACGAAGTCGGTGAGCAGTCCGGGCAGGGAAAGCATCGTGCCACCCGGCAACGTCGCGATCGCGGCGTCCTGGGTCGGCTGGGTTGCGGCGTGATAGACGGGTGTCTGCGCTACGGCGCACGCGAGCGTGGTCAGCACGGCCGCAGACCGGAATGGGAACGAGATCGAGTGGGTCATGGTGTTGCGAGGCGGGTTCGGGGCAGAACCCTGGGTGGTTGCACTAGTCGCACCAGCGCGCCGGGTTTTGTCGTTGTTGGAGCAAAGTAGTCGTGGTCAGACGAACGCGGCCCGCGAGCAGGCTCGCGGGCCGGTTCGATGACGCTGGTCCGAAATGCCGGGCCGAGCGGATCAGAAGTCGACGCTGAAGACGTTGGTTGTCGGCAACGGCAGCATCGGCGTGACCAGGTCGACGGTCACGGCCTGGAAGTGCCAGGTGAAACCCGTGAACCACGGCGGGATCGGGCCGAGGTCGAACCGCGCGATGCCCGTGGCCGGATCGTGCAGGAACGAGCCTGGCAGCACCGTCAGCTGCGTCTGGTTGTCGCCGATGCCGAGGTTGGCGATGCCGGGGAACACGGTCGGCAGGAGGGAGCCGCTGAACGCCAACGCACTGATCGCGGCGCCCGGGATGCCGGCGCCCTGGTGCATGTGGAGGTGCAGCGTCTCGAACGCGCTGACCGCGGGCTCGCCAAGCAGCGTGGGCGCGCTCGGGGTCGTGAGATCGAGCGGGATCACGTTGCTGCGGATTGCCGGGTTGTAGACGCTCAGGCTGTAGGTGCCCGCGGGCTTGCCCGGTCGCGGGTGGACCTCGATCGTCTGGTTGTCGAGGACGCGGAAGTAGCCGTGGAACCAGCGAGCTTCGTCGCCCGGTCCCGCGAGATCGAAGTCGATGCCGACGAGCTCGGCCCACGCGAGGTTGTCGCCGGTGACGACGACGCCCTGATCGGTGAGCGTCGGCAGCGTCGGGTTCGTGCTCGGAACCGTCAGCGTCGGGAACGGCAGCACCGGGAAGGTCGCGGTCAGACCGAACAGTTCGGCGTCGCCCGTGAGCCCGATGGTGCGGCCCGCCGGCTGCGTCGTGACGGCCGCGCTGCACGCGCCGTAGTAGCCGTAGTAGGTGTTGGTCTGGTTGGCAGCGCCGCCGTATTGGAACGGCGTCGAGTTCGTAAGCGTGATCAGGCCGCCAGCGTTCTGACCGTCACCGGTCAGCGTGCCGGTCACGGTCTCGTAGTAGTGCCAGTGGGCGGGGTTCATCGTGCCGCCGCCCGCGACGTACGCGCTCGGCAGCATCTGCAGCACGGGGCTGCCCGTTGGCGGGTGGTTGGCTTCGCCGGGGTCGACGCGGTTGGTGAAGTTCAGGGCGACGTGCCAGGCGTCGGTGAGGTCGGCGAGCCGCGCCAGGCGCCCCGCGAGCTCGGCGTGACCATCGTCGTATTCGGTGAACTCGCCGGCCGGCACGAACACGTAGTCGTCGGCGACGCCAGGCAGCACCAGCGCGCGGCCGGCTGCCAGGTTGGTGCGCTGCGCGTCGACCTGCGGGTGGGTGACCTTGTCGGTGCGGTGCCCCGGCAGATCGATCGTCAGGCTCGCGGTCGACAGCGGCGGCAGCGGCGACGGCGGCTGCTGCAGCACCTGGATGTTGAAGGACGCGACCAGCCCACGGTTGCCGTTGAGGTTGTTGGCGCCATCGCCGAGCTGGGCGGGCGTCGTCGTGAGCTGCAGGTCGAGGACTGCGCCGTCGTAGTTGCGAACGCCGGTCAACGTGCCGGAAGCCTGGGTGAAGAACGCGAACGTCGCTGGATCGATCGTCCCGACCGGGGTGTAGGCGGAGTTGAGCAGTTGCAGATTCGGTGCCCCGGCCGGTGGGTAGCTCGGCTGACCGGGATCGACGCGCCCCGAGAACTCGATGTCGACCAGGAACGCCGAGTAGAGGCTGCTCTGGCTGAAGACGCGACCCGTGAGCCGGGCGTTGCCATTGGGCAATTCGACGAATTGGCCGCCGCCGGAGATTACGAAGTCCGTGAACAGACCGGGCAGGGCGAGCATTGCGCCACCAGCGAGCCCTGACAGTGCGGGGTCGGCCTGGGCGTGCGTTGCCGCGGCATAGGTCGGGCTTTGGGCGGAGCCGCTGGCGGCGAAGGCCAGCGCGAGCGGGAGGACGAGCAGTCGGGGAGTTGCCATGGATCTGGTGTGACAACGTCGGGCGGGTGCATTTGTGGCACAGGACGCGGTCAGGAAAACACTACTTCGCACCGGGGCGGCATGCGGCGGCCCGCATTGGGTCGTCCCGATGTGAGGCACGGCGCGCCGCAATGCGCCGACAGGACGGCGCTCGCATTGGCCACAGGAGGGCATGACCACTGCTCGTTCGGTCGAATCCGTGCCGTCGGCGCCACTCGCCGCTCCGGCCGCACCGCCCAGGGCAGCGCGGTTCGGCATCTGGTTCGGGTGTTTCGGTTGGTTGATCGGGTTCGTGCTCGTCGGCTTCGAGTTCGTGCCGGATCTCTGGCTGCCGCTGCTCGGTGGCGCCCTGGTCACGGCCAGCGTCGCCTGGAGTGCCGAACGCGTGCTGCTGCCACGGCCCGCCGTCCCTCGGGTCTGGTCGATGACGGCGGCGGTTTGCGGTGTGCTCTGGAGCTACTACGCGCTCGCGATGATGCCGGCGATTCGCGCGCTGCCCGAACTCGTAGGGCGGCTGCAGTCACTGAGCAGCGTCGTGGAGGTGCCGTTCTGGCCGGGCGCGGTGTTGTTCGTCGGCGGCGTGGTCGGGCTGTTGCTCACCCGCCCCCGCCGTTCGGCCTAGCCCTCTCGAAGCCCCCGCATGATGTCCTGCAGGAAGTGGATGTTGTGGATCGACAGCAGCGTGCCCGCGAGCATCTCCTTGCTGACGGACAGGTGGCGTAGGTAGGCGCGCGAGAAGTTGCGACACGTGTAGCACTCGCAACCCGCGACGAGCGGGCGTTCATCATCGGCGTACTGCAGATTGCGCAGCTTCAACGTCGTGCCGTCCTTGCCGAACGCGGTGTGGCTGCGGCCGTGCCGGGTCGGGATCACGCAGTCGAACATGTCGACCCCCTGCTTGGCGGCGTGGACGAGGTCTTCGGGCATGCCGACGCCCATCATGTAGCGGATGTGGTCGGCCGGCAGCTCGTCGACGCAGGCGTCGAGGGCGACGGCCATCTGCTGCTTGGTCTCGCCGACGCTGAGGCCGCCGATCGCGTAGCCGTCGAACTCGAGGTCCACGAGCGCGTGAGCGCTCGCGGCGCGCAGTTCGGGATCGATGCCGCCCTGGCAGATGCCGAACACGGCCTGGCCGCGGCTGCTGCCGCCCCAGGAGTCGTGCAGGTCGCGAGCGATGCGGGCCCAGCGCAGCGTGCGTTCATGGGCCTCGCGCTGGAGCGCCGGGGCGGCGTCCCCGGGCGGGCAGTGGTCGAGCACCATCGCGATATCGGGACCGAGCTGGCGCTGGAACGTGAGCACCGACTCGGGCGTGCAGCGGTGCGTGCTGCCGTCGACGACGGACTGGAAGTCGACGCCATCGTCGTCGATGCGCAGACGATCACTCAGCGAGAAGACCTGGAACCCGCCGCTGTCGGTCAGGATCGGCCCATCCCAGCCCATGAACCGGTGCAGGCCACCGAGGCGTTCAATGCGTTCGGCGCCGGGGCGGACGTGCAGGTGATAGCTGTTGGCGAGGATCAGTTCCGAGCCCGTGTCGCGGACCTGATCGGGTGTCAGCCCCTTCAGTGAGGCGTAGGTGCCGACGGGCGCGAAGCACGGGGTCTCAAAGGTCCCGTGCGGCGTGTGGTAGCGCCCGCGACGCAGCCGGCCGCGGGTCTCCAGCAGTTCGAAGCGGAACTCGCTCACGAGAACGGCAGCTCACCACTCTGCGGCGAGCTTCCAGGCGTCACGCCGAGATGCTCGTAGGCGCGCGGCGTCGCGACCCGACCCCGTGGCGTTCGCGCCAGCAGGCCGGTGCGAATCAGATGCGGCTCGAGCACGTCCTCGAGCGTGTCCTCCGCTTCGTCGACCATCGCCGCGAGCGTCTTCAGGCCGATGGCGTCTCCGCGCTGCGTGAGCGCGCGGAGCACGCGGCGATCGACCTCTTCGAGCCCGAGTCCATCGATGCGTAGACGGTCGAGACCTTCGGTCGCGACCGCGACGTCGATCTCCTGCAGCTCCCGCACCTGCGCGAGGTCGCGCACGCGGCGCAAGATGCGCAGCGCCATGCGCGGCGTGCCGCGGCTGCGTTCGGCGAGCAGGCGGGCCGGTGCGGCGGGCAGGCCGATGCCGAGTCGGGCGGCGGCGCGCGTCAGGATCTGCTGGATCTCTTCGGCGGGATACGGTTCGAGGCGTTCGACGATGCCGAAGCGTGACCGGAACGGCGCGGACAGCAGGCCTTCGCGCGTCGTGGCGCCGACCAGCGTGAAGGGCTGCACGCCGAGCCGCACGCTGCGACCGCCGGGGCCCTGATCGAGCACGACGTCGATCGCGTGGTCCTCCATCGCCGAGTAGAGATACTCCTCGAGCACCTTCGGCAGCCGGTGGATCTCGTCGATGAACAGCACCTGATTGCGCTGTAGTCGGGTGAGCGTGCCCGCGAGATCGCGCGGCGCCCCGAGCGCGGGGCCGGACGTGATCACGAGGTCTGTGGCCATCCCGAGGGCGATCAGGTGCGCGAGGGTCGTCTTGCCGAGGCCCGGAGGGCCGCAGAGCAGCACGTGATCCAGTGGTTCTTCACGTCCGCGGGCGGCCTGGATCGCGATGCCCAGGTTGTCACGCAGCTGTTCCTGGCCGACGAACTCCGCGAACGAGGTCGGCCGCAGGCTGCGGTCGAACTCGCGCTCGTTCGGGTCGGGATGATCGTGGAACACCATGCGGCGCCGGATCGTAGTGTCGCTCGCGCCCCGATTCACGTCGCCTCGGGCGCGACACCTCGGGCGACCGTCTCAGCCGTCGTAATACGTCGCGGGGTGCAGTCCGATGAGCGTGCGTTCGCGCTCCGTCCGGGCGCGTTCGATGGCCGCCGGGCTGAGGTGGTTCGCGAGTTCCGTCGGGCGCAGTCGTTGCGCGATCTCGCGGCGGCCGTAGTTGGTCTGCAGGAAGAAGCGGCCGCGGCTCTGCTCGGTCGGCGGCAGCCGCCGATGCCAGACGTCGGAGACGAAGAATCCGACATCGCCGGCTCGGGCCTCGTGATGCACGCTTTCGCGGCCTCGGTAGGTTGCGTTCAGATCCCAGACCATCTCCGCGGGCGGGATGCGTCCCGAGGTGTGGCTGCCGGGGATGACCGCGGTGGGGCCGTCGTCGCGGCTCAGGTCCTGCAGGTAGATGTGGGTGGCGACGACGAAGATCGGGAACGGGATGTCCGCGGGCCAGTCGACGTCCGCGTCTCGCGGCACGTGCGGGCCAGCGTCGGTGTGCCATTCCTGCCCGCGCGGCGCGTGCTCGGTGCCGGGCGGGTTGCGCCAGGCGGTGCACGAGATCGCGTGGCAGTCGTGGCCGATGAGTGGCGCGAGGACGTCGAGGATGCCGCGGTTGGCGATCGCGTGTTGGCACTCGGCGCTGCGGTTCAGCATCTCGTAGCGGAACATCGCGGCGTTCTCGGGCGAGGTGCGGCCCGCGCGCGGGTCAGGCGGCACCTCGTCGTAGACCCGCTCGATCGCGGTGCGGAGCTCCGTGATCTCGCCTGCTGTGAAGACCTCACGCAGGACGAGGTGACCGTCTCGTTCGAGGGCGTGCGTGGCCGCGGAGGCGGGGCCGTGGTAGGGCAGGTTTTGGTGACACGGTCGCTGCAGCAAGTGGTCTCCTTCCTCGGGTTGACGGCTCCTTTCCGGCCAGGGCAGCCCTGAACGTACTTGCGTTTTGGCGGTCGTCAATCACCCTTGCGTTCGTGACAGCTGCCGACGAACTGCCGATCTACGAGTTGCTCGGTGAAGCCAGGCTCAGCGCGATCGTTGCCGGGTTCTACCGGCGCGTGGCGACGGATCCGATTCTCGAGCCGATGTACCCGAAGGGCGACATGGCGGGCGCGGAGGAGCGGCTGCGGCAGTTCCTGATCTATCGCTTCGGCGGGCCACAGACCTACATCGAGGAGCGCGGGCATCCGCGGTTGCGCATGCGCCACCTGCCGTTCCGGATCGATCAGGCCGCCCGCGACCGCTGGATGGAACTCATGATGGCCGCCGTCGACGAGCACGACGTGGCGCCCGAGCACCGTGACTATCTCGAGCGTTTCCTCGGCGGGATCGCGGACTTCATGAGGAACGCGTAGCCCGCCGTGCGCACCGCGCTCGCGCTGTTTCTGTTCGGCCTGTTGCTGCGGCTGCTGTTTTGGCACGCCGGGCCGGACGGTGGGCTCGGGTGGCACGTCGGGTTCCAGGGCGACGCGCCGGTGTGGCAGGACCTCTGCCTGCGGCTCGCCACCGATCGGCCCGACGCGGAACTGCGGTTGCCGTGGCGCGCGCCGGGCATGTTGTGGCTGACCTCGCTGCTCTGGGACGGCGGCGGCGCGACCTGGGCCGTGCGATTCGTGTATGCGCTGGCCGGCGCGACGATCGCGCCGCTGGTCTGGCAGCTGTTGCGGCGGGCGGTTGCGCCCGCGGTCGCGGTGACCGCGGCCGTGCTGGCGGGGGCGTCGAGCAACCTGCTGCTGCTCAGCAGCGGCGTGCAGGTCGAAGGCCTTTATCTGGCGCTGGCGCTGCTCGCACTCTGGCTGCAGAACGGGCTGGCCGCCGGGCCGCGGATCGGCGGCGCGATCGCCCTGGCGGTGGGACTCGGCGCGTTGCATGGCGGTCTCTGTTTGCTGCGCACGGAGCACTTGCTCACTTTTGCGGCGCTCGCGCTCGTCGCGCTCTGGTGCCGGATGCGGTGGTGGCACGGTGCGGTCGTCGTGGCCGCGGCAGCTGTGACGATCACGCCGTGGCAGTTCGAGGCCGCGCGCCGCGTCGACGTGTTCAACCACACCGGGGCACCCGGTCGGCTCACGCTGCCGTGGGACGACGACGCGCGCGACACCGTGCTCGCGCTGCCCGCGTTCGCGCATCGGCACGTGCTCGAACTCGTCGACCAGACCGTCGCGCTGCGGGGCGGAGAACGCGTTCGCGCCGCGGACCTCGCGATCGTGCGCGAGGCCTACGATGCCTGGCCCGAGCCGTTGCCGGTGCCGCTCATCGCGCTCTATGGCCCGTTCAACTTCTTCCTCGCCAACTCTCCGGAGAGCAATGGTGGGTATTCGCGTGCGGCGCTCGACCGCGATCCGCCGCTGCTCGGCGGTGAAGCGATTTACCCTCAGTGGGTCCGGCGAACGCTGCGGCGCGGCAAGCGGTTCTCCCTCGGCTACCCGCCGCATCTCGACCGCACGTTGCACGGCTACGCGCGTGGCATCGATGAACTGACCAGCGATCCTGCCGGCGCGATCTCACGCCTCGGCATCAAGCTCTGGCACGTGGCCGAGGGGGCGACGGGCGGCGTCGGTGGCTACGCGCTGCCGATCGGAATGTCGGGTGAGCGGCGCGCGGTCGACCTCGTGACCGCGACGGGTTGGTGGGCCGCGGTCTGGCGGCTGCTGGTGCTGGGAGTGGCGGTCTACGGGCTGTGGCGGGTGCGCGGGGAGCGCGCGCTCTGGCCACTGTGGGCGTTCGCAGTCACGAAGATCGTCACGGTTGCGCTGTTCTTCGGTTACGCGCGGCAGGGCGCGCTGCTCGTGCCGGCAGTGGCCGTCGGGGCGGCGGTCGTGATCGGCCCCTGGCTCGGCCGCCAGACCGATCGGCGGCGGTGGCTGCCATGGTGCCTGCCGGCGCTGCTGCTCGCGGTGGAGGCTGTGCGCGCGGGCACCGTGACCGCAACGCTCGACGGCCAGCCGGTCGTCGACCGCGAGCCGTTTCCGGTGGGTGAGTTCACCCGGCGCACCATCGAGTTCCGCTGAACGCGGACGCTGCTCGCTACTTCAGCGTGGCCGCCAGGAAGGCCCAGCGATCGGCAGCCTCGTCGATGCGCTTGCTCAGTGGCTTGCCCGCACCGTGACCGGCCGACGTTTCGACGCGCAGCAGGATCGGGGCCTCACCGCCCTGCGCCGCCTGCAGCGCCGCGCCGAACTTGTAGCTGTGGCCGGGCAGCACGCGGTCGTCGTGGTCGCCGGTCATCACCATCGTCGGCGGGTAGTGGCGGCCGGACTCCAGGTTGTGGAGCGGCGAGTAGCGGTAGAGCCATTCGAACGCGGCGGGATCGTCGCTGCGGCCATACTCCGACGCCCACGCGTGTCCGATCGTGAACGTGTGGTAGCGCAGCATGTCGAGCACGCCGACTTCGGGGATCGCCGCGCCGATCAGATCCGGGCGCTGGGTCAGCACCGCACCGACGAGCAGACCGCCGTTGCTGCCGCCCCCGATCGCGAGCCGGTTCCTGCTCGTGTAGCCGTTCCGCGTCAGATACTCGGCGCACGCGATGAAGTCGTCGAAGACGTTCTGTTTGTTGCCGAGCATGCCGCCCTGGTGCCATTCCTCGCCGTACTCGCTGCCGCCGCGAATCACGGCCTGGGCGTAGATCCCGCCGCGTTCGACGAAGACCAGGTTCGGCACGGAGAAACGCGGGGTCAGCGGGATGTTGAAGCCGCCGTAGCCGTAGAGGTAGCACGGGCTCGAGCCGTCGAGCGGAATACCGCGCTTGTGCACGAGGAACAGGCACAGTCGCGTACCGTCCTCGCTCTGGAGGAATCTGCGGCTCGTCACGATGTCGCTCGTGTCCGCGGGCAGTTCGCTCTGCCACAGGGTCGTCGTCTCGCCGGTGCGGAAGTCGTGCTGCAGGATGCGCGGCGCCTCGACGAACGACCGCCACGTCGTGAATGCGACGGGGTCGTCGGCGCGGCCACTGAAGCCGCTCACGGAGCCGATGCCCGGCAGTTCGATCGTGTTCTTGGCCGAGCCGTCGAGATTGTGCACGGCGACGCGACTGCTCGCGTCCTCGAGGTAGTGCAGCACGAAGTGGCCGCCGAGGACCTGCGCGCTGCGCAGCATCGCCGCGCCCTCGGGCACGAGGATCCGTTGTTTGGTGTGGTCGTTCTCGTCGACCTCGAGGACGGCGCCGAGCGGCGCGCCCCGGTTGGTGCGGAACCAGAAGCGCGAGCCGTCGTGGCCGAGGAACGAGTAGTGGGCGTCGTTGTCGAACAGCAGCGGCCGCACGGCCCAGCTCTTCGACTCCAGGTCGGCGTAGGCGATGCGATTGGTGCTCGCCGAGCCCTCGCGCACGTTCACGATCAGGAAGCGACCGCTCTCGGTGACCTCCGGGCTGAACAGCCATCGCGGTTGGTCTGGGCGCTCGTAGACGACACGGTCCTCGGACTGCTCGGTGCCGAGCTCGTGGTAGCAGAGCTGGGCGTCCTGGTTGGACGACTCGTAGACCTTGCCTTCGGCGGGCTGCGGATAACGCTGGTAGAAGAACCCGCGGCTGTCGCCGGTCCACGCGGCGCGGGTGAACTTCGCCCAGCGGATCGTGTCCTGCAGCGGCTCGCCGGTCGCGACATCGAGCACGCGCCACTCCTGCCAGTCGCTGCCGCCGCTCGAGGTCGAGTAGGCTAGCAGCTTGCCGTCGGGTGACGCTACGGCTGCCCCGAGCGCGACGGTGCCGTCTTCGCTCAGGGTGTTCGGGTCCAGCAGAACGCGGCCTGGCTCGTTCGGCGAACTCGCGACGTAGAGCACGTCCTGGTTCTGGAGGCCGTTGTTGCGCCGGTAGAACCAGTTCTCGCCCCGGCGGGAGGGCGCGCTCTGGCGCGGGAAGTTCCAGAGTTGACCGAGTCGGGCGTGGATTGCCGGCCGTTCGGGGATGGCGTCGAGGAAGACGCGGCTCGCGAGGTTCTGGCGGCGGACGAAGTCGGCAGTGGCCGGGCCGTCCTGGTCCTCGAGCCAGCGGTAGGGATCGGCGACCGTGGTGCCGTGGTAGTCCTCCGTGACCGCCTCGGTGCGGACCGGCGGCGCGGAAAAAGCCGGCCAGCGACCGGTGAACTTGTCGTTCGGACCCGTGGTGCAGGTCGCGAACAGGAACATCGAGACGAGCGGTGCGACGGTAGCGCGCATGGCGGGGGAGGTTATGGCCGCGCCGGGGCCGGTCTCCGTGGGATTTCGGCGATTTCCAGGAAACCGCGAAATCGGTGGCGTGAATCGCTGCTGGTCGACGGGGCTGGGGCAGCTGGACGATTTCGCGTCCGGCTCAGCAACCAACCAGTCATTCCTGGATCAACCAACCGCGAGAACCGAACGATGAAGACCTACTCGAAGAAGCAGTTCCTGGCCGCCCTGACGACCCTCAGCCTCGCCGGCGCCGCGATGGCGCAAGCCGACCGCGGCCCGTCGCAAAGCCCCGAAGTGGGGGATGCCCCGGTCCTGACCGCCGATCAACGCGCTGCCGCGCAGGCGGCCGGCGAGGGCCTCGACGCCCCTCCTGGCGCCGAGCTCGCCGTGGAAAAAACCGAGACCGAACTGCGGTTCCGCGTGACGGGCCACGGCAGCACGGGTGGCAAGCACCTCGGTGCCGTCATCGTCGCTCTGCAGCCGGACCTCGCGCACTTCTTCAATGGCCTGCCGCCGCTCCTCGGCAGTGGCCGCGTGCTCGCCTTCGGCACAGCACAGCCGTCGTTCGAGTGGCAGATGGCCGTCGAGATGAAGGGTCTGCCGACGCTCTACGCCCAGGGCGTCCTCGCCGACGAGTTCGGCAACGTCCACGCCAGCTCCGTCCAGCGGATCGCCGGCCGGCCGAACGAGAACGAACAAGGGGTGAAGATGGAGAGTTGAAGTCCGTCGTCACCGCGGCCACCCGAGATCAATCGGGCTCGGCCGCGCGACAACCGGCGCCCGGGGAGAGAGAACGGGCGGAGCATCTTGCGTTGGTTGTCTTCGAGCCGCTGTGGCGCATGAGCCACGGCGGCTCGTTTTTCGTTTGGGCCAGGGCCGTCAGAACCCGACGGTCGCAATGCCACCGTCGGTGGCCATCGCGGTGGTGCGGCCGATCTCGGCAAGGATGATCTGGTTGTACCACGTGAAGCCGACGAGGCCCGGGTCGTTGGGGATCGTCACGCTGTAGACCGGGGCATTGCCGGCGCGCGGGGGGCAGCCGTCGCTCATGGTCGTTTGGTACGAGGCGAAGTCGGCGCCGACGAGGAGGTCGAAGCCCTGCGGGAACGAGGCGGGCAGGGTCAGGCCGGCCCATTGCGTGTTGGAGAAGCCGAACACGAGGAGCGCCTGCCAGTTCGTGATCTGCAGGGTGCAGAACGGCGGCATGTTGGTGTAGTCGACGCTGATCGAGAACGTCGTGCCGACCTGCGGCAGGCCCGTGACGTCGAGGATCGGGCCGGTCGTGCTGCCGCTGCTGGCGCCGAACGTGGTGAAGGTGGCGTTCTGGGCGGTGGTGGTCGCGGTCGTGGCGAACGTTGCGGTCGCGGCGGTGAGGAGGGCGAGCAGGTGCTGGCGCATCGTGGTCCTGGGGGCTGTGGGGTCGTGGCGGGGCGCCGGAGAGTCGGCGCAGTGGCGACCATCATACCGGTTCGGCGGGAGCGGATCTCGCGCCGGCGGGCCCTGCACTGCAACGGTCCTGGGTCGGTGCACGAAAAACGGCCTCGTCGTGGCGTGGTCGGGCGCGTTCCGACGGGGCTGGGGTGACAGGCAGCCGCATCGGTTGCCGCACCAACCAACGCCAAAAAGAACAGAACGATGAACCACCACGACCTCAACTCCTCCCTCGCCCACAACCTGCTGCTGACCGGCCTCGTCGCCATGACGCTCGCCGGCGCAGGCCTCGCTCAGAGCGACGGCAGCGATCAGCGCGACGCCGACGCCAAGCGCGCCGCGCAGCACCTCTCGCAGAGCCCCGGCAACGGTGGCGCCGCCTTCGAGGGTGTGCGCTGCGGACTCGGTTTGCCGGCGCCCAAACCACCTTCGGAAACGGAGATGGCGGAGCGGAAGACCGCCGCCGAGGAGGTCAAGACCGCTGCCGAAGAGGCCGAACGGCCGATCTCCTCGAGCCCGAACCCGAACGGCTCCGGGGAACTCGAGTGGATGTCGCCCGACCAGCGCGCCGTCTACCTGGCGTCGCTCGATACCCCGGGCGTCGAGTTGGCGGCTGCTCCCACGCGCAACGGGATCGAGTTCCGGCTCGTCGGTCACGGCTCCTCCCCGGGTGAGCACTTCGGTGGCATCCTCGTGAGTCTCGAAGATCGCCAGTGCCTCTACGTCGAGGGCCTGCCGCCGATGCTCTGTGGCGGTGCCGTGCTCGGGATCGGCATCGTGTCGCCGGCGCTCAGGCTGGAGTTCTCCCGGGATCAGCTGCCGGGCATGCCGTTCTACGCTCAGGGTGTTCTCGCCGGACCCGAGGCGGTGTTCGCTTCGCAGGTGATCCGGATCGACGGGGATCTCGCAGGCCGGGTCGATCAGGAGTAGCCCCCAGCTCGCCTCGTCCACGCCGCCGGTGCCCGAACGGGCGCCGGTGGCTTTTGCCGTTGGGCGGTCGGTTGCGCGGGGATCGCGGGTAACGTCTCCGCGATGCGCATCGCCTCGGCTCTCGCATTTCTGTCTCTTGGCAGTCCGGTCCTCCTCGGCAGTTCGGTCCTGTTCGCCCAGGAATGGCAGCCACTCTGGAACGGCAAGGACCTGTCGGGCTGGCACGGCCAGCGCCACTTCAGTCCCTACAAGCTCGCGGCGATGTCGCCGGCGGAGCGCGACAAGCTGCGCGCCGAAGATGACGCGAGCGTCGCCCAGCACTGGCGCGTCGAGAATGGCGAACTCGTGAACGACGGGCACGGTGCGTTCCTCACGACCGATCGCGACTTTGGCGACGTCGAGTTCCGACTCGAATACAAGACGGTCGCGGGCGCCGACTCCGGGATCTATCTGCGCGGTAGTCCGCAGGTGCAGATCTGGGACTACACCGAGGCGGGCGGCAAGTGGAAGCTTGGTGCGGACAAGGGCAGTGGCGGGCTCTGGAACAACCAGAAGCACGAGCGGTTCCCGCCGAAGTGCTACGACCGGCCGTTCGGGGAGTGGAACGAGCTCTGGATCCGCCAGATCGGCGCGCGCACGTGGGTCACGCTCAACGGCGAGGTGACCGTCGACGACGTCGTGATGGAGAACTACTGGGATCGCAAGCGCGCGCTGCCGGCGCGTGGTCCGCTGCAGCTGCAGACTCACGGCGGCGAGATCCGGTTCCGCAATCTGCAGTTCCGTGAGATGCCGTCGGAAACCGCCAACGTCGTGCTGCGAATGCTGGCCAGGAAGCGCGGGGCCGCGGCGGGGATGCAGTTGCCGGAGTCGATCTTCGACGGCAAGACGCTGCAGGGTTGGCAGGGGGCGGTCGACGACTACGAGGTCGTCGATGGCGCGCTGCGTTGCAAGCCCGGGCGCGGCGGCAATCTGTTCACCGCGGCGACGTACTCGAACTATGTCGCGACGTTCGAGTTCCGGTTGCCCGCCGGTGGCAACAACGGCGTGGCGATCCACTATCCCGGCAAGGGCAACCCGGCGCGCGAGGGGTTCGAGATCCAGGTGCTCGACGACACGCACGAGAAGTACAGCAAGCTCAAGCCATGGCAGTACTGCGGCTCGGTCTACGGCATGGTGCCGAGCCAGCGCGGCTACCTGCGGCCGGTCGGCGAGTGGAACCGCTACGAGATCACGGTGACCGGCTCGAGGGTGCGGGTCGAGCTCAACGGTTCGGTGATCGTGGATTGCGACCTCGCGGGTCTGCCGAGCAAGCTCGACAACCACGTGGGCAAGGATCGTACGTCGGGCCACTTCGGGTTCTGTGGTCACAACGACCCGGTCGAGTTCCGCGACATCCGCATTCGCAAGCTGCCCGAGAACGAGGCCGGCAAGTAGGGGGCTCGCCCGCCCAGCCGGGTTTGACGGGCGGGCAATCGTCGGTGGCATTGGGCGAACGGGCACACAGGGAAAACGACCCGAGTGACCGGGGGCGCTGCTGGTTTTCCGTGGTCCGTTGTCGAGGTCGCCGGGCGTGGGGCGACTGACGGAGCGTTCCCGTTTTCTCCCCTTCGTCTCGAGGAGCCCCCACATGCAGTTCCATCGTTCGTTCGTTCTGTCGCTCGCCATCGGTCTCACCGCACCCGCATTCGCGCAGGATCCCGGTGCCGAAGCGAAACTCAGCCATTCCGACGTCGTCGCCGCGGGGCGCGCGGCGTTGCAGGCGTCCGATTGGTCCGCGGCGGCCAAGAAGTTCCAGCTCGCCACGAAGCTCGATCCGCAGGACGGCACGTCGTGGCAGTTGCTCGGCTACAGCTTGCACGCGATGCAGAAGCTCGACGAGGCCCTGCCGGTCCACAAGAAGGCGGCCGAGTTTCCCGGTGTGGCGTCGGTCGCGAGCTACAACGTCGCGTGCGTCTACGCGTTGAAGGGCAAGAACGAGCTCGCGCTCGAGTGGCTCGAGAAGGCCGCTGCGGCCGGTTTCGATCGGCCTGAGCACATCGAGAACGATCCGGACATGAACGGGTTGCGCCAGAACGAGCGCTTCCAGGCCGTGGTCAAGAAGATCGCGAGCAACGGGCGGTGGCGATCGCATGCAGGTCTACGTCATCACGACGCCGCGGAAGAGTGCGCGCGTGGCGTGGTTCAGCCGCACCGGTTCGCCGGGCCAGATCTCGATCGACTTCGCGCCCATCAAGTGGCAGGACAAGTACGACGAGATGGTTGGCAGCGAGAAGATGATGGGCAAGAAGTGGCGACTCGGCGCCGACTTCTGGACCGCGATGGATACGTCGGTCGACCTCTCCATCGGTGGCCAGAACGTGCCCGCCGGCTACTACTACCTGACGCTCGAGCAGCAGGCCGAGGACCGCTTCGTGCTCGGTGTGCACAATGCCGCGAAGGTCAAGAAGATGAAGCTCGATGCCTACCTCGCGCATCGTCTGCCGAGCGGGATCGAGATTCCGCTGACGCACAGCCGTTCGGATGCGGCCGAGAAGGAACTCGACATCAAGATCGCGACCAAGCCCGGTTCGTTGGACCACGGCAAGTTCCGCATCGCGTTCGGCGGGCACCGCCTGGTGGCGCCGGTCGCAATGATGGTCGGCAAGAAGAAGGCCGCGGAAGCCAGCGGCAAGAAGAAGGTGAAGTTCTAACGCCGAACATGCGCGGTCGGCTTGCCCTCCCGACCGTGCCGCGCTCGTTCTCCGTTCCGGGGCCGCGACCTTGATGGTATCGGCGTTGTCGCCCAAGAGCCTGCCACGCCGCGGGGGCCGGCGCCGACACCAAGGGGCCCCTGCTCCGCCTGCGGTGGAGAATGCGGCGGATACGCGCCGGATCTCGTCCTGTTCGCCTCGCCGGACGCGGCGGGCGATGCGGGCTTCGT
Organism: bacterium; assembly: GCA_024743115.1. GTDB lineage: Bacteria > Planctomycetota > UBA1135 > UBA1135 > UBA2386 > JAGQRA01. Next base: position 555,377 of record JANSXC010000002.1, read on the forward strand.
CGACCGGGCCCCGCTACGGCACGCTGTCGCTGTCGCTGTCGCTGTCGGATGTGGTCTTCGCAAACATCCGGGTGGGGGCGGTCAGCTGCCGAACATCTGCGTCCAGTAGAGCCCGGCCTGACCGAGCCCCGTGCGCGCGTGGCCACCGAGCATGTTGCGATGGTGTCCTGGGCTGTACCACCAGGCCTCGACCGCGCCGGCGCCCGTCTGATGCCCGTTGGCGATGTTCTCCGCGCCGCCGCTCGTGCCGGCGAGTGCGGCGCGCATGCCCGGCGTCTTCTTCTTCTCGATCGGCGAGGTGTGGCTGAAGAAGTTCAGCCGCTTCATGTCCTCGCTGTGACCGCGGGCGGCGTTGCCGAGCAGCAGATCGATGCGCACGGTCGCCAGGCCGAGCGCGATCCGGATGCGGTTGAGCTCGAGCGTGCCGAGATACTCTTCGGCGACCATCTCCGACTGCAGCGCGGCGTTCTTCTGCAGCGTCTTCTTGTCGCGGCCGGAGAGCGGCAGTGAGAACAATGCGCCGACCGCGATGTCGTCGTCGAGCACGCTGGCGTTGGGCGGTTCGGGTAGCGGCTTGATGCGCGACGTCGCCCGGTCGGGCTCTTCGCAGTCGATCAGGCCGCGACGCGTGTCCGCGTAGAGGTCGAACCAGCCGAGCAGATCGTCGTGCTCGTCCGCGAGGTCGTCGAGCCGGTCCGCGAGCGCATCGTCGGCGTCGAGGATGGCGTCCACGTCGGGCAGGAGGAGTTCCTGCAGGCGTTCGAGTTTGGGGTCGATCTGCGCCTTGATCATCGCCTTCGTGAGGTCGGCCTTGCGACTGACTGCGAGGGCCTGCTTGCGCAACTCGTCGACCGTGCCGCTGCCGGCCGCAGCGAGCGCTTGTCGCTGCACTTTCGGAACGACCTTGTCGAGGCGCTTCCGCAGGTCGCCGCGACCGTGTTCGAACGATTGCAGGGCGGTCTTGTAGCGCCGGTGCAGCAGGCCGAAGAACTGGGACCGCACGGTGACTGCGCGCGTCGAGATGTCGCTTGCCACCTCGCGGGCGGTATCGAGGTCGCACTGCGGCGAGCGCACGCGCAGCAGGAGTGCGGACGAGGCGACCTGCGGCGGTTTGGGTTCCTGTGCGGTGACGTGGGCTGCGGCGAGGAGCGGCAGCATGGCTGCCCACCGGCTGGCGGCCAACAGGAATGAGGGGCAGAGGCCCGTCAGCCTCCGGGCGACGGGCCGCCGCGCTACTTCTTGTATCCGGGAGGGGTCCACTTCGCGTTCTTGTTCTGCCAGCGTTGCCAGTCCTCGTATCGGGTGAGCGACTGGCCGGTGAGTCGCGACAGAGTACCGATCCACTTGTCCCGAATCGCCTGCAACGTGCGGATCGCGTTGTCGCGCTGGAAGTCCACCGGGTTGGCGGGATCGTTCGATTGCAGCCGCGAGGCATCGCTCTGCAGCGAACCCCAGGAACGCAGCAGCTGTTTGACCACGTCGCGCTTGTCCTTGAGCTTGGCGTTCGTGAACTCGCCGAGCGCCTTGCCGGCCGCCGCCCGGATCTCGTCGTGCGGCGATCGCGTCGCCTCCTCGAGCAGGTAGTCGATCTGCTTGGTGTCCTGCGTGCGGCCGAGCGCTTCCAGCAGGTGGCCGCGCAGCACCAGGAAGTCTTTGATGCGCTTGCCCTCGACCGCTTTTGCCAGCTCCTTGCTGCCGTCCTTCTCGAACTTCGCGAGCGCGTCCGCGGCCTCGCGATACAGGTGATGCTGCTTCTTCGGGCGGGTCTTGCCGGTCTTGAACACGCCGCCGAGCGCGCGCGCGAGCCGGGACTTGTCCTTCGGATTGAGTTTCTCCGGTGCCTTCGTGAGCTCCTGGATCAGCCCGATGGCCTGGAAATCGCGCCGCATCTTGCGGTCGGCGACCATGCTCTTGAGCTCCTTGAGCTTCTTCGGCAGCTGCGGGTCCAGCGGCGGCGGTGCCGGCTTCTGGGCGCCGAGCCCCGCGGCCAGGGTTGCGGCGGAAAGCACGCCGATGGTGAGGAGGGCGAGCCTCGTGCGGAGTGGATTGGCGGCCATGATACCTACAATATCGCGCAAACCCGCGAGGTCACCAGATCGGGGGCCCAGATAAGGCTCGGGGGCGTGGATTCGCTGGCCGGCATCCGGTAGCAATGCCCGCGCTTCTTCCCCGATCGCGCTCGCCTTGCCCTCCGTTCTGATTACCGGTGGCGCCGGATTCATCGGCTCACACCTCGCTCGATCCGTGCTCGCCGACGGCGCCTCGGTTCGCGTTCTCGACAACCTGGATCCGTTCTACGATGTCGCGATCAAGCGTCAGAACCTCGCCGAGCTCGAGGCGGCGGCCGCCGCGAGCGGGGGCGCGACGTTCGAGTTCCAGGAGGGCGACATCCGGGATCCGGCGGCGTGCCGGCAAGCGCTCGCTGGGGTGGAGACGGTGGTCCACCTGGCCGCGCTCGCGGGCGTGCGGCCGTCGATCCAGCACCCCGATCGCTACATGGACGTCAACGTGACCGGCACGCAGGTGCTGCTGTCCGCGATCGACTCGAAGCAGGTGCGCGTTGTGTTCGGCAGCAGTTCGTCGGTCTACGGCGGCAACCGCGAGGTGCCGTTCGCCGAGAGTCAGAACGTCGATCATCCGGTCTCGCCCTACGCCGCGAGCAAGAAGGCCGGCGAGGTCCTGTGCCATGCCTGGCACCACCTGCGAGGCAATCCGCTGACTTGCCTGCGGTTCTTCACGGTCTACGGCCCGGGGCAGCGGCCGGAGATGGCGATCCACAAGTTCGCGCGGTGCGTCACCAACGGCGAGCCGATTCCGTTCTTCGGCGACGGCTCCTCGGCGCGGGACTACACCTACGTCGCGGACATCGTGGCGGGCGTCCGCGCCGCGATGGACCGGCCCAGGGACTACGCGATCTACAACCTCGGTGGCTCCGCGACTACGACGTTGCGGGAGCTCGTTGACCTGCTCGCCGGCGCGCTCGGTCGGGACGCCGTTTTGGATCGACAGCCAGATCAGCCGGGCGATGTGCCGATAACCTACGCGGACATCGGGCTCGCACGGCGCGAGCTCGGCTACGAGCCGTCGACACCGATCGCGGCCGGGATCGAGAAGTTCTGTGCCTGGTATCGGCAGGCACGTCAGGAGGGCAGGGTCGCGTGAGTCGCGTTTTGGTCACGGGTGGTGCGGGGTTCATCGGATCCCACGTCATCGAGACTCTGTGTCGAGCTGGGCGCGCCGTTACGACCATCGACGACTTCAGCACCGGCAGGCGCGAGAACCTCGCGGGCCTGCGCGACGCGGGCCATGAGTTCGAAGTGGTGGAGGGATCGATCACGGACCCCGAGGCGGTCGCGCGCGCGATGACCGATGTCGATCGCGTCGTGCACCTCGCGGCGTTGCCGTCGGTGGCGCGTTCGGTCGAACGGCCGCTCGATACCCACCACGCGTGCGCGACGGGCACGATCACGGTGCTGCACGCGGCGGTCAAGAACGGGGCGCGAGTCGTCTACGCTGGCAGCAGTTCGGCGTACGGCAATCAGGAGGCGCGCTTCAAGCAGGAGGACCTGCGCGAAGACCCGCTGTCGCCGTACTCGGCCGCCAAGCTCACGGGCGAGCTCTACTGCCGGTCGTTCGCGCGGGTATACGACCTGCCGGTCGTCGTCACTCGGTTCTTCAACGTGTTCGGCCCGCGGCAGCCTGCCGACAGCCCCTACTCGGGCGTGGTTGCGGCGTTCTGTCGGGCGCTGATTCGCGGCGATGCGCCGCGGATCGACGGCGACGGCGAGCAGTCGCGCGATTTCACCTACATCGAGGATGTCGTGGATGGCGTGCTGCGCTGTCTGGACGGGGACTCGAAGGGTTGTGTTACGGTCAATCTCGCGTACGGCGATGCGACGACGGTCAACGCGCTCTACGAGCAGTTGGCCGAGCACGCGCGCGCCGGGCTCGGTCTGAGTGAGGTGCCCTCGCCGCGCCACGCGGATCCGCGCGCCGGCGACGTCCGGCATTCACTCGCCGATACCGCGCGCGCCCGGGAGGTGTTCGGGTTCGAGCCGCAGGTGGGATTCGTCGAAGGGCTGCGGCGCACGTTCGAGTGGTATCGCGGCACGATTGGCCAACGGTCAGGTTCGCAACGGTCAGGTTCGCAGCAGTCAGGTACCCCGCAGTCGGGCGCCACGGAGTCGAAATCATGAAAGGTGTCGTTCTCGCCGGTGGCCTCGGAAGCCGCCTCTATCCGCTGACGAAGATCACGAACAAGCACCTGCTGCCGGTCTTCGACAAGCCGATGATCTACTACCCGATCCAGTGCCTCGTGAACGCCGGGATCACGGATATCCTGATCGTCACGGGCGGCAACTCGGCGGGGGACTTCCTGCAGCTGTTGCGCAACGGCTCGGACTTCGGGCTGGCGCGTCTGAGCTACGCCTACCAGGACGGCGAAGGCGGCATCGCGGATGCGCTCAAGCTCGCCGAGGCCTTCGCGGAGGGCGAGCCGATCTGTGTCGTTCTCGGTGACAACATCATCGAGGGCAACATCAAGAAGGCCGTCGACGACTTCAAGGCCCAGGGCGACGGCGCCAAGATCCTGCTGAAGGAGGTCCACGACCCCGAACGCTTCGGCGTCGCCAAGGTCGAGGACGGCAACGTGCGCGAGATCGTCGAGAAGCCCGAGAATCCCGAGACCAATCTCGCGGTGATCGGAATCTATCTCTACGACGCCGCGGTGTTCGAAATCTGCAAGACGCTCAAGCCGTCGCACCGTGGCGAACTCGAGATCACGGATGTGAACAACGAATACGTGCGCCGCGGCAACCTCACTTGCGAGGTGCTCGACGGCTGGTGGACGGATGCGGGCACGTTCGAATCGCTCTACCGCGCGGCGAGCCTCGTGCGCGAGGGCGGCGCGAACCGCATGGACCTCGCGCCGGCGGCCGGCAGCTGACGGCTGGACCACGAATCGATCCATGACCCAGCTCGATTATCTCGTCACGGGTGCGACGGGCCAGCTCGGTCGCGCGGTGCTCGCCGAGGTGACGGCGCGCGGCAAGCGCGCGTTCGGCGTGGGCTCGGCGGACATGCCGCTCGAACGCCGTGCCGGGATCGCATCGACCCTGATGACGCATCGTCCACGCTGTGTGCTGCATTGTGGCGCGATGACGAACGTCGACGGCTGTGAGCAGGACCCGCTCCTCGCCAATCGGATCAATGGCCTCGCGACCGCCTGGATCGCGGACGTCGCGGCGGCGATCGATGCGGCGCTGATCTACGTCAGCACGGACTTCGTGTTCGAGGGCCGGCAACACGGCCGGCCCTATGCGGTCGATGCATCCGTAGCGCCGCTGTCGGCGTACGGGCGCAGCAAACGCCTCGGTGAGGAGGCCGTGCTCGCACACGAGCGGCCGAACTTCCAAGTCGTCCGCACGAGCTGGGTCTTCGGGCCAGGCGGGCGCAACTTCCCGCGGGCGATTCTCGCGCGGGCACGTTCGGGGCAGCCGCTCAAAGTCGTCACGGACCAGGTCGGATGCCCGACCTACGCCCCGGATCTCGCCGCGGCGCTGCTCGACCTCGACGCAGCCGAGGCCGAAGGGGGGATCTACCACGCGACGAACACCGGTCACTGTTCCTGGCACGAGTTCGCGACCGCAATTCTCGCGGCGGCGGGGCTGGGCGAGGCGGCGGTCGGCACCCAGGTGGCTGCGGACCTCGGGCTGCCAGCACCCCGGCCCGAGTGGTCCGTGCTCGACAACTCGCGGCTCGAAACCGTCCGTGGCAAGGCGTTGCCGGAGTATCGTGACGCGATCGATCGCTATCTGGCCGCGGAGGACGCAGGTGGCGCGGCGGGTTCGACCGATAGTTGCAGCCCGGTCAGCGTCCAGAGCAAGACCGCGAACGACAGCAAGACGGCGAGAGACAGTCAGACCGCGAGAGACAGGGCAAAGCAGTGAGCAAGATTCTCGTTACCGGCGGCGCCGGGTTCATCGGTTCGAACTTCGTGCGGCAACTTCTCGCGGAGACCGCGGACGAGGTCGTCAACCTCGATGCGTTGACCTACGCGGGCAATCTCGAGAACCTTGCCGATGTCGAGGGCAATGAGCGTTACACGTTCGTGCGCGGCGACATCGCCGACGTGCCCGCGATGACCGCGGTGTTCGAGGAGCACAAACCCGATCGGGTCGTGCACTTCGCCGCGGAGAGTCACGTCGACCGCTCGGTGCTCGATGCGACCGAGTTCGTGCGCACGAACGTCGTCGGCACCCAGGTGCTGCTCGATCAGAGTCGCCATCACGGCGTCGCCCGCTTCGTGCACGTCAGCACGGACGAGGTCTACGGCTCGCTCGGCCCGACGGGATTGTTCACCGAGGAGACGCCGATCCAGTCCAACTCGCCATACTCCTCGAGCAAGGCGGGCAGCGACCTGCTCGTGCGGGCTGCCGTGCACACGCACGGGATGGACTGTGTGATCACGCGCTGCTCGAACAACTACGGACCGTTCCAGTTCCCAGAGAAGCTGATCCCGCTGATGATCGCCAATGCTCACGAGGGCAAGAAGCTGCCGATCTACGGCGACGGCAAGAACGTCCGCGACTGGATCCACGTC
>JANSXC010000028.1 GCA_024743115.1 bacterium
GAGGTCATGGCGCTGCCGCTCAACGAGCTGCACGAGAAACGCCTGCTGCCGATGGAGAAGCGCAGCTACGAAGCGGGCGAGGAGAGCGGTAAGCAGGCGCGTTACCAGTGGGTGCTGCTGCCGCTGCTGCTTCTGTTACTGTTCGAGATCGCGGCCGCCGGAGGTCGACACCGATGAAGACGAGCACGTTCCTGATGATCGCGGCTGTCGCTGCCGCCACCGTCGTCGGCGGCGGTGAGCGCGAGAAGGGCCTCGCGGCCTACGCGGCGGGTCGCTTCGAAGAAGCCGCGGCGCAGTTCCGCCTCGCGATCGAGCAGGATGGCGATTCGGCGGAGCTCAGTTACAACCTCGCGCTCGCGAGTTGGCGCGCCGGCGACCTCGCGGGCGCCGAGACCGCGGTCGAGAAGTACGCGGCACTGGCGAGCGCGACCCGCGTCGATCTGCACGCCGGGGTGCTGGGTGGGATCCGGTTCGACGAGGCACGCGCGCTCGAGCAACGTGCGGACGCCGCAATGGCGGCGCCGCCGGATCCGGCCGCGACGGCAATCCAACCGGAACCGCAAGACCCACTGCCCATTCTGAAGAACGCGCTCGGCCTCGCCGAGCAGGCGCGGGATCACTTCGTGCGCGGCGCGGCCGCGACCCGTTCGCCGGCGTTGCTGCGCAATCTCGAGCGCGTGCTGCGCTACATCGAAGAGCTGAAGCAGAAGATCGAAGAGCTCGAGAAGCAGCGCGAGGAGCAGGAGGGCGACGAGAGCGATCAGCAGGAGAAATCCGACGAGGAGAAGTCGGACGAGCAAAAGCCGGACGAGCAGAAGCCGCAGGAAGAGGAGCAGCAGAACGAGGAGCAGCAGAACGAGGAGCAGGAGAACGAGCAGCAGGAGAACGAGAAGAACGAGGAGCCGGGCGAGGAGGGTCAGCAGCCCGAGGGGCAGCAGGAGCAGGGTGACCCACGGCCCGACGAACCGCAGCCCGAGCCGCAGCAGGGCCCCGAGGAGCCGAACGAGCCGCAACCCGGGGAGCAGCCGCAGGGTGGTCAGCAGGATCAGCCCGGCGAGGAGCCGAAGTCCGATACCCCGCAGTCGGAGCAGGCGGGCGGACAGTCGGAAGAGTCCGAGGATGCCGGCGGCCAGGGTCAGGCGCGCAGTGATGCGCCGGGTGAAGGCTCGCAGCAACGCGAGCTGTCGCCCGAGCAGGCCCAACGCCTGCTCGAGAAACTGCAGGAACTCGACAAGAAGCTGAAGATGCTGCGGCCGAAGACTCGGCGGCGGGTGGTGGAGCGCGACTGGTGAGTTCCGATACCGCAGCAGCACCGCGAACGTCGTCGCTGCGTTCGTGGTGGCGAGTTCTCGCCGTCACTGCGCTGCTCGTCGTCATCCCGACGCGTGCCCAGGAGATTCTCGAGGTCGAGGGTCCGGTGCCCGCCACGATCAAACTTGGCGGCGCCGCGCGCGTGCAGATCCGCGTCGAGGGCCGTGGGGCCAACCCCCAGAAGCCCGAGATTCCGGCGGTCGCGGGACTCGCGATGCGACTCTCGGCGCCGACGCGCAGTAGCTACTCGTTTTTCGATGGCCGCACGCTCGTCGAGCGACAGGGGGTGCAGTATCAGCTCACGCTGCGGCCCGAGCGCGCCGGCGAGTTCGTCGTGCCACCGTTCTCCTTCTGGACGGGCACGCGCAAACAGGCGACGCCTGAGCTGCGGCTCACGGTGGTCAAAGACCTGCGCGGCGACGACCTCGGTTGGATCGATATCGCGGTCGGGCCCCGGCGTGTGTACGTGCACGAGCCGATCCGGATCGGGGTGCAGTTCGGCATCGAGCGCGGCCTCCGGATCGTGCAGGACGTCTATCAGCGCACGCGTTACCTCGACATCGAGGTGCAGGCGCAGTGGTTGAGTAGGTTTCCCGGCGGCGAACGAATCTCGTTGCCCGAGGTCGAAGGCGATCGCCGAGCGATCATCGCCAACCGCGAGCTGTTCCTCGCGGAGTACGACGGCGGCCACGAGCGCAACGGTCGGCGCTGGCAGCGCTTCGCGTTCGAGCGTGCGTTCCTGCCGACGCGCACCGGCACGATCGAGCTACCGGCGCCGACGCTGCGGTTCCACGTCGTGCGCAGCGCCGGCCGACCGGGTGTTTTTGGTCGGTCGCGCGGGGCGCAGACCGAGCAGATGTTCGTCTACGGCGAGCCGGTGCGGGTCGAGGTGCTGCCGATTCCCGAGGAGGGGCGGCCGACGCCGTACTACGGCGCCGTTGGTCGATTCTCGATCGACGCCGAGCTCGATCGCAACTCGGTGCGGCGCGGCGACTCGGTCAAGCTGCGATTGACCGTGCGCGGCCAGGGCAACCTCGAGTTCCTGCGGTTGCCCGAGGTCGATGCGCTCGCAGGCTTCCACAAGCTCGGGCAGGCCGAGGCGCAGCGCGATGCCGAGAAGGTCGTCGTCACCTACGACCTCGTGCCGTTGTCCGAGGACCTCGAGGCTGTGCCGCCGATCGAGTGGAACTATTTCGACACGACGCCGGGTGTCGAGAGCTTCGTCGAGATCACGACGCCGGCTCTGCCGCTGTCGGTGCAGCCGTTGCCCGCAGGCGAAACGCTGGCACCGTTGCCGAGCACGGATTCACGGCCGGTGACGCCGGGCGTCGACGACGTGTTCGATCTGCCGGACTTCGCCGGGCCGCCGGCGCGCGCAGCAGAGCGCTCGGTCGGGCTCGCGTGGCTCGCTACGCTCGGTCCGTGGATCGTCGTGGCGCTCGCGCTCGTGGGCTTCTCCGCGCTGCGGCGTCGGCGCGCGGATGTCACGGGTCAGCGCATGCGTGCGGCGCTCAAGAACTGTCGTGCGACGCTGGCCGCGGGCGGCGAACCCGTGGATGCCCTGGCCGCCTATGTCGGCGATCGGCTCGACGTGCCGGCCGCTGCCGTCGTGCGGCCCGACCTCGGTGCCGTCCTCGAGCAGATCGGCATCGCGCCGGAGCTCGCTGCGGAGGTCGCGGCTGCGATCGAACAGGGGACTGCGGCGCGCTACGGCGGTGGCGCCGGGCTCGACGCGGCGACGGTCGAGCGCCTCGTCGGTCGCCTCGAGCCGACGACGATCGACGCGCGGGCCTGGCCGAAACTGCTCGCGCTGGTGTTCCTGCCGTTGACGCTCGCGATGACGGAACCGCTGGCCGCGCAGTCGCCCGTGGTTTCGAACGCCGTGGGCCAACCCGATCCTGCGAGCGGGAACGGTGCCGGCGGCGGCGACGCCGCAGTGGCTGCCTACCGGGCGGGTGACTACGAGCGCGCCGACGAGCTGTTCGCCGCACGCTACGTGACGACTGGGGATCGCCGGCTCCTGCAGGCGCGCGGCAACTGCCTCTATCGCCGCGGCGAGCTCGCGCGGGCGCTGTGGGCCTACGAGTCGGCGCGGCTCGGGCTGCCGCGCGATTCGCAGCTGCTGCAGAACATCGCGCTCGTGCAGCGACAGCTCGAGGTCGCGACACCCGTCGGTGGCTTCGCGGCCGAACTCGATCGCCTGCGCGGCCAGCTTACGCCGGGCGAGCGCATCGGCTGGCTGGCAGTCTGTATGTTTGCCGCGGCAGGCTGCCTGATCCTCGGTTGGCGGCGGGTCGGCTGGCGCTGGGTCGGGGCGTTGTTCCTGTTGCCGGGTGTGTGGCTCGCGGCCGAGACCCTGTGGCTCGACGCCGAGCGGCCGGTGCGCGCCATCGCGATGACGGAACTCGCGATCACCAGTGAGCCGCGCGCCGGCCTCGAGCCGATCGCGCGGGCGCGCGCCGGCGTCGCCGTCGAGGTGCTCGGTGGCCTCGCGGGCACCTTCGTCCGCGTCGCCGTGGAGAATCGCTCCGGTTACGTGCCCGTCGGCGCGATCGCGGTCATCGAGTAACGCCGCTATCGTGGGGTGATGCTGCCCTCGGTTCGAAGCATGCTCGTGCGTGCACTGGCGCTCTTGCCGCTGGCGATCGCGATCGCCCCAGCTCCAGCGCAGGGGTACCAGTCGCCGGCATCGCTCGAGAATCGCTGGTACGTCGCCGGCGGGGGTGCGAGTCGTTCTGGTGCGGTCGCGACCCGGCCGCTGCTCGAACGACCGGAATCGGCGTGGCAGGTCGACCTCGAGGGGGACTTGGTCGGTGAGCCGCTGGTCTGGGACGATCGCGTCATTCTCGAGTGCGAGCTGCCGACCCGGAAACGGCGGCTGGTAGTGCTCGACCTCGTCGACGGCCGGGAGGTGGCGCGTCGCGACTTCGCGCGGGCGGTCGCGCGTTCGGCCCTGGCGCCGACGCTGTGGCATCGCGATCTGATTGCGCGCATCGGGAACAAGTATCGGCGCTACCGGCTCGGGGTGACGAGCCTCACCGAGCAGCGCGCGTCCGAGAAGCTCGTCGATCCCGGTCCGCCGCTCCGCGTCGGGGGCGAACTCTTCGTGATCGCGAACGGTCACGTCGAGTGTCGCGCCGCGCAGACGTTCCGGGTGCTGTGGCGTTCGAAGGCGACGGGCTTTCGTGGTCAGGTTGCGCGCACGGAGTCCGCGCTGTTCGCGGTGCGGGTCAAGAAGGACCACGGCGAACTCGTCGAACTCGACGTTGCGACCGGCGAACGCCGGCGGCGCGTGACGATCGCGACGACTGCGCTCGGGCGGTCGCCGATGCTGGCGGTCTCCGAGCACTCCGTCGTGTTGCACGGGCTCGCGAACATCCCGCTCGTGGACGGCAGCTCGATCGACTCGCTGCGCTACGACCTGCCGCTCGTGGGCGGGCGCGCGCCGGCCGTGATGGCGCGGATGCGCGGCAAACCGGCGCTGACGGCCGAGCGGTGGCTGGCGGCGTGCGGCACGTCGCGCCAGCCGATGCTCGGCCTCGGAGAACGTGGCGCCGAGCAGTTCCACGTCCTCGCGACCGAGTCGTCGCATCCGGAGCTGTTGCCGGCGCCGGTCACGATCGCCGGGCAGATCGCCTATCTGTCGGGGGTCGCGATCGACCTGCAGACGTTCGACGTGCGCTGGCGACTCGCGGTGCCAGAGGGTGCACGCGCCATTCCCGCTCGTGATCATCTGCTGTTCGCCAAGGGGCGCACGCTGCAGGCGTATCGGCGCGCGGGTGTCACCGCGGGGGGCGCAGCCGATGAGAAGGTCCGGGCTTGGGTCACGGCGTTCGATGCCGCGCAGCAACGCGAGCTGCAAGCGCTCGTCGCGGAGGCCCTCGCGGGCTACGAACTCGTGGTCGCGGACGAGCTGTTGAGCCGTTGTCGGGCGGTTGGCGTCGAGGAAGCCTGGGTGCAGGATCGCGAACGCGAACGCCGGGCCAAGGCGCGGGCACGGCGCCGCAGTGAGCCGGCGCGGGCGGCCGCGCTGCGACGGCGGGCCGGCGAACTCCGCGAGGTCGCCGTGAGCACGATCTGGCGGGCGCTCGCGGTGGCATCGAAGCCGCCGGCGGACCGCCTCCTCGCGCTGCGCTTCGTCCACGGCCTCGCGCCCGATCATCCGCCGCTGGCCACCGCCGTGCGCGCGCTCGTGCCCGAGCCGTTGCGGCCGCGGGGCTTGGACGAGTTCGACGTGGACGAGTGGCTCGCGTTCCTCGAGAGCACGCGGGCGATCGCGATCGAGTTCGTTGATCCGCCGACGCTCGACGACGCGCGGCGACCGACGGCCGAGCAGCGCGAATTGCTCGGGTTGATGCAGGATTGGCGCGCGGATCTCGTCGGGGTACGCAGCGATCGCCTGCTGGTCTACACGCCGGTGGACGCGCCGGGGGGACTCGCGCGTTGCCTCGCGCTCGGTGAACAGGTCTGCGACACCCTCGATGCGATGTTCGAGGATCGTCGACGCGTGCGCAAACAGCGGCGCCGGATGCGCATCCTGCTTTATCCGTCGGCGGAGTCGTACCGCCGCCATTCATCGGGGGGGGGCCACCTGGCTTGGACCGCTGGGCACTACTCGGCGAGCGAACGCCTCTCGCGGATGTATCTGCCCGACGACGAGCACGCGTTCGCCCGCGTGATGCCCGTGTTCGTGCACGAGCTCACGCACCAGTGGCTGCAGGAGCGCTGTCCGGCGATCTCGTCCTTGCGAGCGGCGCGGCGCGATCCGCGGCTGCCCGGCTACTGGCTCGTCGAAGGGTTTGCGTCGTTCGTCGAGCAGTTCGTGTTCGACGTGCAGGGCGGCACGCATCGCACCGACGATCCGCGGAACAGCAACCTCGACATCCTGGCGCACGCGGAGCCGGCGATGCTCGTCGACTGGTCGCGCGTGCTGCGCGGTTCGGCGATCGATTTCCAGCGCCTCGATGTCACGCCGCGCCTGCAGGTCGGCCTCGGTCACCGGCTCGGGGTGCGGCGGGCGTTGAGTTCGCGCAACCTGTTCTATGCGCAGGCCGGCGCGCTCTGCCATTGGCTCTGGCATGCCAACGATGGTGAGCATCGCGCTGTGCTGCTCGACCTGCTCGTCGCGCACTATCAGAACGATCGCAAGGGCGTCGATCTGTCGAAGGCGATCGGACGGCCGGCGGGGGACATCGGCACAGCTGCCGTTCGGTGGGCGAAGGATCGCGCGCGCTGACACTGCCGCACTGACGGTGCCGCACTGACGGTGCGGGCTGCGATCGGTCGTTCAGCCGAGCATGCGGCGGGCGCGCAGCCCGGTCAGCACCAGCACCGCACCGATCAACAGGAAGATGCTCGCGACCATCCAGCGCAGCAGTTCTTCGTTCCAGATGATGAGCAGTCCGAGCAGGATCGCGCCACCACCCAGCAGCAGCAGCAGGAACGGCAGGTTGGGCGGAACGGACGGCATGCCGCGGTTGAGATTGATGTCCATCGTGCGGGGGGCGAGCATGGCGAGGAGTCGAGCCCGGATCCAGTCCGGGCTGGCGACCGGGACTTTTGTGGCGTCGGCTCCGCGGGTAAAGAAAGACATATGTCGCGCTGGATCCTCCTGCCCCTGCTGGCGTTCGTGAGCTGTGCCGGTGCGCCGGAACACCAGATCCGCGACATCGGTCGTCCGGACGCCGCGATGCTCGAGTTGCTGGCCAAGGCCGAGCGCGCGTATCGCGCCGAGGCGCCGGAGTATCCGGCGCTGCGAGATCAGATCCTGCAGAGCCCGACAGCGGCCGGCTGGCATGCAAGGACGTTCGTTCGGGACTTCATGTTCGCGCGCGAGCAGACGCCGTTGCGCCAGGACCAGGAGTTGTTGCGTGCCGCGGCCAAGATCAAGAACCCGGTCGAGCGGCGTGCCGTCGAGGGGCTCATCGGTCTCGGCGAAGCGGCCATGCCGGTGCTGATCGACGACGTACTGCTGCACGACCAGACGTTCACGCGTGAGATCGGCGTCGAGCTCATCGGATACCTCGGACTCGTCGCGATGCCCGCCGTGATCGAGGTCACGAAGTCCGACAATCCGCGCCATCGCCGGGCGGCCGCGCGGGCGCTCGCGGCGTTCGCCAAAGAGCCCGACGCGGTCGCCGCGTTGCGCCGGCTCGTCGCGGACTCCGACTTCACGGTGCGCGCCGATGCGGTCCGCGGACTGCGCGGCGCGGGGCCGGCCGAGGGTGAGCTGCTCGGCCAGCTCGTGCAGAACGACGAGGACGAGTTCGTGCGGCGGGTCGCGGCCGGTGCGCTCGCCGGCCATCCGGGGCGCGAGACCGCGACCCTGCTCGTCGACTATCTCGCGGTGATGAAGTCACGGCGCGACATGCGTGGCTACGAGGTGGCGCAGGAGACGCTGCAGGAGCTGGCGGGCGCCCGAGGGCCGCGCACGGTCGAGGCCTGGCGGCGCTGGGCCGAGAAGCAGCCGGCCGCGCCACGCGCAGCGATTTCGCGACCGGAGACCGGCAACCGCTGACCCGCGAGCGGGTATCAAGAACGATCCATGGCCGAAGACTGGAAGATCCGCACCGACCGCACGCGCTGCTGCAGCCGACCGCTGGGGCGGTCCTACTACGCCGTGCTCGAGTTCCCCGACTGCGTGCGGCGCGATCTCTGCGACGTGTGCTTCGCCGATTACGAGCGCAAGGCCGACCCCGAGAACCCGCCGGTGTTCTGGCGCGCGATGCGCAAGGTTTCGGGCAGCAAGGAGCCGGTGCTCGATCTGCTGTCGCTGCGGGCGTTGTTCGACCGGCTGGCCGGGCACGAGGACGACCGGGCGCGGGCGCTGCGGTTCTTCTGTGCCCTGCTGCTCGTTCGCAAGCGCGTGCTTCGCATGGAGCGGCCGCGGACCGCCGAGCAGGAGCGCGCGGATCTCGTCGTCGTCGACCCGAAGATCAAGAAGGAGGAGCGCGAGCCGATCCTGCTCTTCGCGCCCGAGATCAACATGGATGACCTCGGCGGCCTCAAGGACGAGTTGCTCGCGGCCATTGGCGATGGTGAGGCCGGCGAGGGTGAAGCGGAGGCGGAGGGTGAAGCGAACGCCGCGGCCGCGGAGTCGGCGCCCGCCGGCGAGACGAACGGCAGCGGGACTGCCTGAGGCGGGACGCGATTCTAGCGCCCGCTCGGAGCCGGCTGCCGCGGGGTAATGTCCCCGGCTACCGCCAGGTGATGTCCCACACGAGCTCCTCACCTTCTTCGGTGACGGAGCGCGCCGGCAGCAGCAGGAACGCGCGCTTGCGCTCGCGGTCGGCTTCGATGCCGCGACCGGCCGGGTGCACGCTCGACGCGACGACTGCCCCCGGGAGTTCGATCTCGATGCGGATCATGTTCCCGACTTCGAGCGTCTTGCCCGTCGGGTCGTAGACCTCGGCCATCTTGTGCCGCGTCTCGCGGTCCGGCACGAGCGCCTGGATCCACTGCTGCTCAGGGCCGCGCGGCACGTAGACCCGGACGCTGGGCTGGTCGTCGCCGAGCTTGGCCGCGAAGCGCAAACCATTGGCGCCGCCGAGCTTGACGTCGTCGAGCCGGATGAACTGGCCCTGCGAGGCGACCAGGCTGGCGCGCGCGGTGAACGTGGCGCCCTTCGTGGCGGCCTCCGCCCGGCCCGGGTCCGGCGTCGTCAGCGCCCGGGTCGTCAGCGTGCCCTTGCCGTCCTGCTCGAGCTTGATGTGCACGCCGACGAGCTCGTCACCCGAGCATGCGGTCAGCAGGAGGGTGAGGACGAGAACGAGCGTGTGGCAGGTGCTTCTCATGGCCGTCGTTGCGGCGGCGAGCATACTGCGGACCGGCAGCGGATTCGTCGCCCTTGCGGGGGTGTTCGCGTTTCGCTGCCGCCCGGAACGGCGCCGAAACCGCCATCGTTCGAGGAATTCGCCCAGAAAACCGCCTGGCGTCGCTCCGCAGCCCCTAGTGGGGCCCCTCCGACCCCGACCCCAGACCTAGGTTCGGTGTGCAAAAGTAGGGGGTTAGAGAGGGTGACACGGGGGTGCTGAGTGGTTTTCGAGGGTTGACAGGGGTGCAGCGTGGTATAGGCTTCTCATCGTGACAGGGAGGTAGTCCCTGCTCTTCGCGATGGCGACTTTCTTTGGTAGTTCGGAGCACAACCTCGATGACAAGGGCAGATTGGTCTTGCCCGCGCGCATCCTGGACGCGCTGCCGAAAAACGACTGGAAGTTCCACCTGACCGCGGGGCTGGACCGCTGCCTCCTCCTGCATGACTCCTCCGGGTTCCAGGAACTCGTCGATCGAATCGGTCGGGCGGTCCCTGGCAGCCGGGCCCACCGGGCGCTCTGTCGGCGGTTTCTCGGGCACTCGGAGGAGGTCAAGCCGGATGGCAATCGACGGATTCGCATCCCCGAGCCGCTGTTGCGATACGCGGGGCTGGCAGCCAGCAATCCCGCCGTGTTGATCGGCACTGGCCGGGTCTTCGAGATCTGGGCACCGAACAACCTCGGCGAGACGCTGGACCAGGCCAGCCCCGAAGAAGAAGCGCTCTTTGCCAGTTTGATCGAACCAACCAACGCCGCGGTTCCGAGCGACGAATGATCGCCGGGCCTCGACGTGCCGGAGCCCGCGCGGGGTCGCCGCGAGGGGGTGTTCTGCGACTGCTGCCGGGTGGTCAAGGGATGTAGTCGTATGAACGATTCGGGCACGGACGAAAGCGGCGCGGGCAGTGACAGGCCTAGGCAGCCCGTTCACGTGCCCGTGTTGCTGCGGGAAACCATCGCGATCCTCGAACTCTGGGAGGGGCTCGTGGTCGTCGATGGTACGGTCGGCGCCGGCGGACATGCGAGGGCAATCCTGTCCGCCTTGGGCGCTTCCGGCCGGTTGATCGGGCTCGATCGGGACAGCGAGATCCTGGTCTCTGCGCGGGCAGCACTCGATTCGAGGGTGGCCGGCGCAGGGGTCGGGGTCTCGCTGCACCACCTTTGTTACTCGCGCATGCATGAGGCGCTGCAGGAGAACGGTCAGTCCTGCTGCGACCGCGTGTTGCTCGATCTCGGCGTCAGCTCCATGCAACTCGACCGTCCCGACCGTGGCTTCTCGTTCCAGAGTGATGGCCCCCTCGACATGCGGATGGATTCCACGCGCGGCCCGAGCGCGAGCGATTGGCTCGCCCGCGTACCGGAACGGGAGCTCGCCGACGTGATCTACCGGTACGGCGAAGAGCGGCACAGCCGCCGGATTGCGCGTCGCATCGTCGCGGCGCGGCAGCACGGTCCGATCACCCGCACGGCGGAGCTCGCGGACCTCGTGATCGGTGCGCTGCCCGGCGCCGCGCGCGGCAAACGGATCCATCCGGCGACGCGCACGTTCCAGGCGATCCGGATGGCGGTCAACGACGAACTCGGGGAGCTCGAGCGCGGGCTGCAGGAGGCCGTCGATTGTCTGCGCCCCGGCGGCCGTCTGGCCGTGATCTCGTTCCATTCGCTCGAGGATCGCATCGTGAAGCACTTCTTGCGGGCGCAGTGCGACGTCGTCACCAAGAAGCCGATCACGGCCTCGCCGGGCGAACTGCTCGACAACCCGCGCGCGCGTTCGGCGAAGCTGCGCTGCGGAGTGGTGCGGGAGCCGGCGTCGGAGGTGCAGCCGTGAGGTGGTTGCTCGCAGGTCTGATGTTCGCGGCGTTCGTCGCGATTGCGATCTTCACCGCGACCCTGCGCGCGGAGAACGCGACGCGGCGTCACGGGCTCGAACGTCACACGACCGAGGTGCGCGATCGCTGGATCGAACTGCAACGGCTCGAGGCCGTGCTGCTCGACAGCGAGTCGTGGCAGCGGCTCGCGGTGGCGCATTCGCGGGCCTTGGCAGCCGAGTTCGAGCGGCGGCGGGGGCGGCTGCAGTGAAGAGCGGCGAACGGTTGCGCCTCGGCTTCGTGTATGGGCTGCTCGGGCTCGTGCCCGTGTTCCTGCTGGGGTGGCTCGGCTACGTGCAGGTGGCACAGGCCGGGGAGCTCGACCGCAAGGGGCGCGCGCCGCTGCGGCTCGTTGCCGCGACGGCGGCGCGTCAGGGCGCGGTCGTGGAGCGCACGCCCGCGCCGCGCGGTTCGATCGTCGACCGCAACGGTCAGCCGCTCGCGTTCGACCGGCCGGTCTACGAGGTGCGCGCTTGGATCGGGCTGTCGAAGAAGCGGCGTGCGAGCACGGTCGCGATGCGTGAATGGCTCGACGGGCTGGCGCGCGACTTCGCGGTCGCGCTCGCGAGTGATCCCGAGCTCGCCGATCGCGGTGTCGCGCGGCGCAAGCACGAAGAACGGCTCCGCAAGCTCATCACGCGGGAGTTCGGCATGCAGCGGTTGCCCGCGGGCGATCGGGCACTGCCCGAGGGCTTTCCGCGTTCGGCCGAGCTGCGGCTCGCCGGTGAAGTCGACGTGCTGCCCGTCATCGACGCGCTGCGGGCGATCGGCAAGCGGCGCGACCTGCGGGGCTTCGTGCGGTTGGACTTCCTGCCTGCGTTTGCGCGGTCGTATCCCGACCGCCATCTCACCTATGGCATCGTCGGTCACACGGTGACGGAGTGGGCCAGGCAGTCGAGCGGCGGCCGCGAGCTGGTCACGTTCGGAACCGTCGGGCTCGAGGCCGCCAACGTGTTGTCGCGTGGTGTCGGGCACGAGCGGCCCGGCCGGCGCGACGGGGATGGCCGGCCCTACTTCCTCGCGCCGCCGATGCTCGATCCCGCGCGGCCCGTGCTGCACGGCACGCTCGATCTCGAGCTGCAGCGCATTGCGACCGACGAACTCGCGACGCAGGCCGAGGCGGGGGCGAAGGTCGGCAAGGTTACGGTTCCGAAGTGGGGCGCGCTGGTGCTCGTCGAGGTCGCGAGCGGCGATGTCGTGGCCGCGGCATCCTGGCATCGCGACGTTGATAACTACAAGAGCGCGTCGTTCACGCCGTACCAGAGCCTGTTCGAGCCCGGCTCGATCATCAAGCCGCTGGTCTGCGCCTACGCGTTGGAGGCCGGCGTGCTCGATTGGGGGCACGTCTACGATTGCCGGCCTCACGGCTCGGACTATCGCGACACCATCCGCGGCCTCGGGCGGCGCAAGCCCGTGCGCGACGATCACCCGTGCCAGGATCTCAACGCGCACGGCATCCTCGTCAACAGCTCGAACATCGGAATGTCGTTGATCGGGCTCGGGCTCGCACGCGAGCAGTGGCGCGACTACATGCGGTTCTACGGTTTTGGCGAGGGGCTCGACCTGCCGCTGCCGCACGGTCGCGTCGGTGGCTGGCCCAGGCAGTCGTTCGATCCGTCGACCCGGCTGAAGTCATTCCGCGCCAACAGCGCGATCTCGTTCAGCTTCGGCTACGAGTTTCAGGTGACGGCTTTCCACATCGCGCGTGCATACCTCCGCATGATGCGTGGTCAGGACGCCGAACTGCGCGTTTGTCGCGGCGTTGAACTCGACGGCAAGTGGTTGCCTGCGCCACGGCTGCGAGAAGGTGGAAAACTATCCCCGCGAGTGCTTGCGGCGGTGCGCGATGCGATGGCCGACGTCATGAGTCCGGCCGAGGGGGCGACGGGACGGCATGCCCATCGGCTCATCGCGAGAGAGTATGGCATCGATATCCATGGCCTCGTCGCGGGCAAGACCGGTACTGCGGCCAGCATGGTCGGGATCCCGGGGCGCGGTCGGGTGAGCGTGCGCAATGCGAGCTTCGTCGGCTTTCTGCCGGCGCATGCTCCGCGTTGGCTCGCCGTGTGTGTGTTGCAGAAGGACGATAGTGCGCGATTCTACGGTGGCAGCTATGCTGCGCCGCCGGCGGTGCGCTTGTTGTTGCAGGCCGAACGGCTTGCAGCCGAGCGACGTCGCCGTCAGGAGTCGCGCGTAGCGGGTGGTCAGACCCGATGAACGAAAAACTCCTGAATGGTCAGGCTGGGGCGCGTGCCTCAGAGACATGTGTCGGTAGGGCGGTTGATGACTGAGTTGGCTTTTCCATCCGGACTTCCGTCCGGCCAGGGCTCCGTACGCCTGCGCGAACTGCGCGACTGCTTGCAGCCGCGTGAGACGCTGCACTGGCGTGACATCGCGGTCGAGGGGCTGCAGTTCCACTCCGCCGAGGTGCGGGCCGGCAACGTCTTCTTCGCGATCAAGGGCAACAAGAACGACGGCACGCTCTACGCGCAGCAGGCCGTTGCTCGGGGCGCGGTCGCGATCGTTGCCGAGGAGGCGCTGCCGCTGAACGTGCCGGTGCTCGTCGTCGACAATGCGCGGCGCGCGCTCGCCGATGCAGCGCGTTACTACTACCGCGATCCGTCGCGCGCGCTGTCGGTCCTCGGCGTCACGGGCACCAACGGCAAGACGACCGTGTCGCACCTGATTCGCGGCTGCCTGCAGGCGGACCGCCGGCAGGTCGGCCTGATCGGAACGATCGCCTACGAGTTCGGTGGCCGTCGTATTCCTGCCGGCACCACGACACCCGACTCGGTGCGCATCCACGGCTATTTGCGTGAGATGGCGGACCGGTTCGCGAGTGCATGCGTGATGGAGGTGTCGAGCCACAGCCTCGATCAGGAGCGCGTGCGCGGCGTCAAGTTCGCGACGGCCGTGTTCACGAACCTGACGCAGGACCATCTCGACTACCACGGTTCGATGGCGGCCTATCGTGAGGCCAAGTCACGGCTCTTCCGCATGCTCGAGCCCGGTGCGACGGCGGTACTCAACCGCGACGACCCGGCGGCCGAGTACTTCTCCGAGTTGCTCGATCCCGGTGTCCGGCAGCTGTGGTTCGGCGGCGAGAACGGTGAGGTGCGCGCCGAGCAGATCCAGCCGTGTGCCGACGGTACGCGCTTTCGGCTCGTGATGCCGAATGGCGCAGTCGAACTGTTCCTGCGACTCGTCGGGCAGCACAACGTCGAGAACGCGGTTGCCGCGGCTGCGGCCGCGCTGTCGCTCGGCGCGAGCGAACTCACGGTCGCGTCCGCGCTCGAGGATGCGCGACCCGTGCCCGGGCGGCTCGAGACCGTCGAGGCGCCGTTCGGTCGCGGTGGCGGCGTGCGCACGTTCGTGGACTACGCGCATACGCCGGACGCGCTCGACAAGGTCTGCGAGACGCTCGCGGAGGTCTGCGAAGGCCGCCTGCACGTGGTCTTCGGTTGCGGTGGTGATCGCGACGCGAGCAAGCGGCCGGACATGGCCGCGGCGGTAGCCAGGCACGCGGACGTTGCCTATCTCACGAGCGACAACCCGCGTTCGGAGGATCCCGAGGCGATCCTCGACGACATGGAGCCGGGGCTTCTGAACGGCCGGAGTGAGTGCATTCGCGTCGTCGACCGCGCCGAAGCGATTCGCCATGCGATCGGTGAGGCCGGACCGGGCGACACCGTGCTCATCGCCGGCAAGGGCCACGAGACGTATCAGGTTCTGAAGGACAGTGTGATTCCGTTCGACGATCGGCTCGAAGCCGGTCGCGCGCTGGGCGCGAAGGAGGCCGGATGGTTGCACCCGTGACGGGCAAGGTATCTTCGCAGGCAAGAAGTGGGGCGGCTCGCCGATCTGGCGGCCCCCGCGGCTGGCTGACGGCCGCCAGGGTCGCCAAGGCCCTGACGGGCGGTCGGGTGATCCAGCGCGGCAAGACGGCGATCCGAGTCGAGACGGACTCGCGGCAGGACTGCACCGACAGCCTGTTCGTCGCACTGCGCGGCGAGCGCCACGACGCGCACGATCACATCGCGCATGCTGTGGAGCGCGGTGCCGTCGGACTGCTGATCGATCGGCCGCTCGACGAATTGCCGCCGCTGCCGCGGACCGCCAGCGTGTTCGTCGTGCAGGTCCCCGACACCGGGGCGGCGTTGCTCGAACTTGCGGCGGCCCACCGTCAGCGTCACGCCGCCAAGGTGATCGGCATCACGGGTTCGTGCGGCAAGACCTCGGTCAAGGAATGGCTCGGTGCCGTGCTGGCGCAAGCGATGCCGACCGTGCGGTCGCCGAAGTCGTACAACAATCACATCGGCGTGCCGTTGTCGTTGCTGCAGATCGAGGCGGACACGAAGGCTGCGGTCGTCGAGATCGGCACCAGCGGGCCCGGCGAGATCGAGCGGCTCACGGCGGTCGCGCAGCCGGACGTCGGCATCGTGACCTGCGTCGCGTCCGCGCACCTGCAGGGCCTCGGCTCGCTCGAGGGCGTGGCGCGCGAGAAGGCGAGTCTGCCGCACGGTCTGTCCGCGGACGGGCACTGCATCCTCAACGGCGATGACGCGGCCTGCCGTGCCATGGCGACGGGGTGTGCCGCGGCCGTCGAGTTCACGAGTGTGACCGGCAAGGCCGAGTGGTTCGCCACCGACCTGCAGTTCCACACGCTCGGGACCTCGTTCCGGCTGAACGGCGAGCGCGCCGTGACGCTGCCCGGGCTCGGCACTCACAACGTGCACAACGCGCTGACCGTGATCGCGGCCGCCGTGCACATCGGCATGCCGCTCGACGACGTTCTCGCGGCGCTTGCTGCAGTGCCGTCGACCGAGCGCCGCCTCGAACCGAAGACCAGTGGTGGGGTGACCGTCTTCGACGACACCTACAACATGAACCCGGAGTCGGCGCGCGCCGCACTGCAGTCGGTCGCGGGGCTCGGGGCCATCGGGCGGCGGATCGTGGTGTTCGGCGAGATGCTCGAACTCGGTGAGCAGAGCACGGCGCTGCATCACGAACTCGGGCTCGAGGTCGCCCGCACCGGGCAGGATCGGCTCGTTGTCGTCGGCGACGGCGCCGGGCCCATTGCCGATGGCGCACTGACCGGCGGGATGATCGCTGCCAACGTGCATCGGGTCCCGGATCTCGAAGCGGCGCGGCAACTCCTGCTCGACTCGCTCGAGCCCGGGGACTTCGTGCTCTGCAAGGCGTCGCGGCGGGTGGCGCTGGATCGACTCGTCGACGAGCTGCTCGTCGCGCTCGGGCGCGGCGACCGGCCCACGGATCCCGAAGGTGGCCGCGAGGCCGCCGCTGGCTCCTGACGGCTCATGCTCGACTGGCTCGCACCCTGGCTGTTCTCGGAGGATGTCTGCCGACTGTTCGGCTACATCTCGTTCCGGGCTGCGGGTGCGGTCGTCACGGCGTTCTTGTTCGCGGTGCTGGTTGGGCCGCACGTGATTCGCTGGTTGTCGAACGTCGGCATTGGCGAGCGCATCGACGGCACGGGTTCCGAGAAGCTCGAGGCACTACACGAGCACAAGGGCGGGACGCCGACGATGGGCGGCCTGTTCATCATCGGCGGCATCCTGTTGTCGGGCATGCTCTGGCTGCGGTTCGACGGCGCGAACAAGTACTCGTTGCCCGGGCTCGTGCTGATCGCGGGTTTCGCGGCCGTCGGGTTGTGGGATGACTGGACCAAGCTGCGCCAGCGCCAGAAAGGCGAGAAGAAGCGCGGCATCAGCAAGCGTGAGAAGCAGGGTGCGCTCACCGTGATCGCGGTCGGCATCGGGCTTTGGCTGCTCGGCCCGGCGGCGCTCGAGGGGCCCGCAGGACCGCAGCTCTACCTGCCGTTCTTCAAGGACGTCTCGATCGATCTCACGATCGCTTACGGGATCCCGTTCCTGCTGGTCGCGATCCTGGTGCTGACCGGCTCGGCCAACGGGGTCAACCTGACCGACGGACTCGATGGCCTGGCGACCGGTTGCATCGCGACGGCGGCGGTGGCGTATGCGGTCATCACCTACGCGGTCGGTCGCATCGACTGGTCGCAGTACCTGCTCGTCGAACACGTGGCAGGTGCTGGCGAAATGACCGTGCTCATGGGCGCGCTGCTCGGCGGCGCGCTCGGCTTCCTCTGGTTCAACGCCGCGCCGGCGATGGTGTTCCTAGGCGATGTCGGCAGCCTCGCGCTGGGCGGCGCGCTGGGCTACGCGGCGCTCGTCAGCCGCACGGAGATCGTGCTTCTCGTCGTCGGCGGCGTCTTCGTCGTCGAGGCGCTGTCCGTGGTGATCCAGGTCGGGTGGTTCAAGTTCACCGGGAGCCGCGTGTTCCGGTGTGCGCCGATCCATCACCACTTCGAGTTCGGTGGCATGCCCGAGACGCGGGTCGTCGTGCGGGCCTGGGTCGTTTCCGCGCTGCTCGCACTGACCAGCCTGGCCCTGTTCAAGGTGCGTTAGCCCGAGACACCCATGACTGCCGAAGCTCCCTCCACGATCGTTGCCGGCGAGGGTGAACGCGAACGCGTCCACCTGCCCGAGCTCGATTGGCTCATGCTCGTCACGGTGGCGCTCGCGTGCCTCGGGCTCGTGATGGCGGTTTCGGTGCTCGGCTCAGACGTCAACGTCGGCCCGTTCGTGGCGATCAAGCAGCAGAGCTTCAAGCTCATGTTCGGGCTCGCTGCGTTCCTTTGCATGGCGGTCGTACCGATGCGGCTGCTGCATCGCGTCGCGCTGCCGATGTTCCTCGTCACGACGGCGCTCTGCCTGGTGCCGCACCTGATGCACGACGTCAAGGGTGCGCACCGCTGGATCTATCTCGGCAGCCACCAGTTCCAGCCCGTCGAGCCGGCGCGTTTCTTCATGATCCTGTCGGTCGCACTGCTGCTGGCCCGTGCGGGTCAGGGGGTCGCGACCTTCGGTCGGGGTTTCCGTCCGGCCATGGGATGTGCCGCGCTGCTCGCGGGCGTGCTCATGTCGCAGCCCGACAATGGCAACGCGCTGATCGTGCTCGCGATCGCGAGCGTTCTCGCGCTGATCGCTGGCGTCCGCATGCTGCACTTCCTGCCGTTTGCCGTCGTCGGTCTCGTCGGATTCTGGTTCTTCGCAATGCAGCATGGTTACGTGCGCGATCGCGTCGCGGGCTTCCTGGCGCCGACGCCGGATTCGCAGGTCGGGCTCGGGCTGATTGCCGTCGGGTCGGGTGGCGTGACGGGGCAGGGCCTCGGGCAGGGCTGGATGAAGATGGGGTTCGTGCCCGAGGCGCACAACGACTTCGTTTTCGCGATCATCGGCGAGGAGTTCGGCTTCCTCGGCTCGGCGTTCGTCCTCGTCGCCTTCGCGGCGTTCGGGTGGATCGGCTGGCGGCTGGCAACGAAAGTTCGCGACCCCTTTCTCCGCTACGTCGTCTGCGGTTACTCTCTGATGATCTGCATGCAAGCGGCAGCGAACCTACTCGTGGTCAGCGGGTGGGCTCCTGCCAAGGGCATCGACCTACCGTTCGTAAGTACGGGAGGCACGAGCCTGATGTTCTGTTTCGCGGCGGTTGGTCTGATCGGCAATGCAGCGCGCGCCGATCGGGCCGGTACGTCATTCATGAAGGTGACGGCTACCAGTTAGACGGTCACCGCTACTAGCTAGACGGTCACTGGGTTGACGGTCAGGTCGATGATCCTGGGAGGGATGTTATGGGCCAGCTCGAGAAGTACGGGCTCTACGTTTTGTGTTTGCTGATCTTCCTCATCCTCGGGGTCACGCTCTGGGGTTCGGGGAACGTGAACAACGGCAACGGCGGTACTGCGCCGGTAGGCCACCTCAACGCGGGCGGTGATTCGAACGGCGGCAGCTCCAACGGTTCGGCGACCGGGCCCGGCGCTTCGAATCGGGTCGACCCTGTCGTCAATAATGGTGGTTCCAACGGCGCTGGTTCCAACGGCGGCGGTTCCGGCAGTGCGGCAAACAATGGCGCGAGTGGCAACGTCCGCCTGCCCAACTTCCGCGAGTTGCTGACGCCCGGTTCGCGGCCGTCGCCGATCGCGAACCATGCGGCGGCGAACCGTGGCGGGGCAACCAACGCTTCGCATCGGGCGGCCGGCAACCAACGCCAGCCGGTCCAGACGCCGCCGAAGCCCGCGCCGAAGCCGGCGCCCGTGGCGAGCCGTCCGACCTACAAGATCCAACGCGGTGACACTTACGAATCGATCGCTCGCGAACGATTCCAGACGCGTTCGATGGTCAGTGAGATTGCGCGGCTCAACCCGCGGCTCGATCCGCTCAAGCTGCGGCCGGGTCTCGAGATCCTCATGCCGACGAAGGCTGAGGCCGAGACGTTCCTTGCTGGCCGCGCCGCCAAGCGCGCGGGCGTCAAGCTGGGCAACACCTACACGATCAAGAAGGGTGACACGTTGATCGGGATCGCGAAGCGCGAGCTCGGTTCGGAGCGACGGCTGCGCGAGATCCAGTCGCTGAATCCCGGAGTCGACCCTGCGAGCCTGCGGATCGGCGCCTCGTTGCGGATGCCGAAGAAGTAGACGCGCCGCAATGGTCCGACGCGTCTGTCTCGTCAGCGGTGGCACGGGCGGACACCTGATGCCGGCTCTGGTGCTCGCTCGCGCGCTGCGCGAGCGCGGCCACGAACCGGTGTTGCTCACGGAGGGCCGCGAGGTCGAGCGTGACATGGTGCAACGGGAGTTGCCGGACGTGTCGTCGCGACCGCTGCCGGGAGCCACGGCGGGGCAACGCCCTTCGCGCCTTGGTCTGCCCTGGTGGCTCGCGCGCACGACCCTCGCTGCCCGTCGCGCGTTGCGTGAGGAGCGCATCGACTGCGTCGTGAGCACCGGCGGTCGCCCATCGGTCCCCGTCGGTCTCGCGGCCCGCAGTCTGGGACTGCCGCTGTTCTTGCTGGAGCAGAACGCCGTCACGGGGCGGGCGAACCGCTGCCTCGCGCCGTTTGCGCGACGGATCTACCGCGGGCTGCCTGACTCCGTCCGTTCGGCTTCCGGTGATTCGGTTGCCGGTGATTCGGGGTCGCCTGAACCGAAGTCCGCCGCTTCGAAGTCAGCCGGGCGCGGGCTGGTCACGGGCACGCCATTGCGCGGCGAGGTCGGGCACGTCGATCGGGTTCAGGCACGCCGCGAGCTGGATCTGTCCGTCGAAGACCTGGTCGTGCTCGTCGTTGGCGGCAGCCAGGGAGCGCGGGCTCTCAACGAGGCCGTCCCCGAGGCGCTCGGTCGCGCGGCGGTCGATTGTCACGTCATCCATCTCGCCGGTGCTGCGAACGAGGACGCCGTACGAGCTCAATACCACGGCCTGGCGACCACGGTCGAGGCTCGGGTCCACGGTTCGCGCTCCGACATGGCGCGACTCTATGCGGCGGCGGATCTCGTGATTTGCCGTGGCGGCGGGACGACGGTTGCGGAACTCATGGCGGTCGGCCGGGCGGCGGTGATCGTGCCGTATCCCCATCACCGGGATCAGCAGCAGCTGCACAACGCCAACGTGTTGGTGCGTGCAGAGGCGGCGGTCGTCGTCGAACAGCGGGAACTCACGGCCGAGTGGCTCGCCAACATTCTACGCTCGCTGCTCGGTTCTCCCGAGCGGCTGGCGGCGATGGGTCGCGCCGCGCACGCCGTCGAGCCGGGCGACGCGACGGCCGCGATCCTTGCCGATCTCGAACGCTGCAACGGCTGGACGGAATCCGACGCATGAGTGCAGTCGACCCCAGTCCGGTTGAATCCGGCCCCGTTGGATCGGGCCCAGTTGAGTCTGGCCGAGTGGCGACGGGTCGCGCGCACGGGCCCGTGGCCGCCGCGGAATCGGCGTTGCCACCGCCACCTGGGTTCGCCAGTCGTCGATTCCACTTCGTCGGCGTCGCGGGCGCTGGGATGAGCGGCCTCGCCCGGCTGCTGCGCGGCGTCGGTGGCGAGGTCAGCGGCAGCGATTCGGCCGCCGGTCCGGTGCTGCAGCAGCTTGTCGAGGAAGGTTGCGAGGTCTGGAGTTCGGGGCGTCCCGATCGCATCGCCGGGGCGGACGGCTACGTGATTCGCAGCGCGGCCGTGCCGGCCTCGGATCCCGAGGTGCAGGAATGCGTGCGCCGTGGCTTCACTTCGCTGCTCTACGCCGAGGCGGTCGGCCGGCTCAGTGAAGGCCGTCGCACGTTGGCGATCGGTGGCACGCATGGCAAGACGACCACCACGGCGCTCACGGTTGCGGGGCTGCGGGCGGCCGGGCTCGATCCGTCCCACCTGATCGGTGGCGACGTGCCCGAGTTCTCCGCTCCCGGCAAAGGGGGCAACGGTCACGGTGGACAGAACTCCGAGTTCGTCGTCGAGGCCTGCGAGTTCAACCGCAGCTTCCACTCCCTGCGGCCGTTTGGTGCCGCGATCCTCAATCTCGATCACGACCACTTCGACTGTTACCCGTCTGCCGACGAATTGATCGACGCGTTCGCTGGCTATCTCGGTCGCGTGCGTCCCGGCGGCACGGCGCTCGTCGACGAGTCCGTGCCGCGCGGGGTCCTCAACAGTCTGCGGAACGACGTCACGATCCTCACGGTCGGCAGCGGTTTGTTCGCGGACATCCGCGCCATCGAGGTCGCGGACGATCTCGGGCGGTTCTCGTTCGTGCCCGTCGTCGAGGGCGAACGCCTGCCACGCGTGCAGATGTCGATGTCGGGGCGGCACAACCTGCAGAACGCGCTGTTCGCGCTCGGGCTGGCTCACATCGTCGGCGCCGATCTCGCGGCTGCCGGTGCGGGCATTGCGGCGTTCGGCGGTGTCAGTCGCCGGTTCGAACTGCACGAAGGCAGGAACGGTGGCCAGCTCGTCAGCGACTACGCGCATCATCCGGTCGAGATCCGCGCGGTGCTGCAGACTGCGCGCCGACAGTTTCCGGGTCAGCGGGTCGTCGTGGCGTTCCAGCCGCACCAGTTCCAGCGCACGCGCTACCTGCTGCCGGAGTTCGCGGACGCGCTGAGTCAGGCCGATCTCACGCTCGTCGTCGACATCTACGGCGCGCGTGAGACCGACGCCGAGCGCAGCAGTGTTTCTGCGCGCGACCTCGTCGACGCCGTGCGCGAGCGCGGTGGGCGCTGTGAATCCGCCGGCGCGGTCGCCGAATTGCCCGAATGCGTCGCGAAGTTTCGACGGGCCGACGACCTCATACTGGTTCTGGGGGCGGGTGACATCGATCTGGCGATCGGGGGCGTGCTCGATGTCCTCTGATGGCACGCCGGCGCTCGCGACCGCGCTGCAGGGGATTCGCGGTGCGGTGCGCCAGGACGTCGCGCTGGCGCCGTTCACCCATCTGCGGATCGGCGGCAATGCCGACTGGTTCGTCGAGCCCTACGCCGAAGAAGACGCCGCGCGGGTGGTCGCGATCTGTCACGAACTCGGCGCGCCGATCCACATTCTCGGCGGTGGCAGCAACCTCGTCGTCGCTGACTCCGGTGTTCGTGGGGTCGTGCTCTATCTCGGCAACCTCAACCGGATCGTGCGCGACGGCAGTCGCGTGACCGCTGGGGCCGGCTGTACGTTGCCGAGCCTGCTGCGCACGACGAAGGATGCCGGGCTCGCGGGGCTCGAGCGGCTGACGGGGATCCCGGCGCAGGTCGGTGGCGCCGTCGCGATGAACGCGGGCACGCGCGACGGCGAGACGTTCGATCAACTCGTGTCCCTGACCGTCGTCGAACGCGACGGCACGATTGCGGTTCGTGGCCCGGATGCGTTCTCGCCGAGTTATCGCAATGGTGGTCTCGGTGGCGCGATCGTCCTGCAGGCCGCGTTCGAACTCGAGAACGACTCCCCGCAGGCGATCTTCGATCGCTTTTCCGCGAGCCTCAAGGCGCGCAATGCCACGCAGCCCGTCACGCAGCGTAGTGTCGGCTGTGTCTTTCAGAATCCGGCAGGCGATGCCGCGGGGCGGCTCATCGAAGCGTCGGATGGCAAGTCGATGGCGCGGGGGGCGGTCACGGTCAGCGACCTGCACGCCAACTACTTCCTCAACAACGGCGGAGGGTCCGCGGCGGACTTCATGGCGCTGGTGGCCGATGTTCGTAGCCGCGTGCGCGACCGGCACGGCGTCGAGCTCGAGCTCGAGGTGCAGCTCTGGGGCTTCTGATTCGGGTGCGGTGATCGAGCTGTCGCGGCCCGGCCAGTTCCCGTCGCGAGACTCCTCTTGCAAGGATCGCCAACTTGTCCGAGTCTGGGGTCGATAGCTCAGTCAACCAAAGCGAGGAGTGCCATGGTCGAACAGGAAGTAACCATCGAGTTCAAAGGCAAGCACGATCACATCTCGGAGCGGATGAAGGAGCATGCGACCCACAAGCTGGGTCGGCTCGCCAACTACCGCGACCGACTGACGCGGATCGAAGTCGTTGCCGATCACGTTCACGACAACCCCGAGGTCGAGTTGATCGTGCACCTCACGAAGGGCGCGCCGCTCGTTGCCAAGGAGCACAGCACTTCGTTCTCGGCGACCGTGGATCTGCTCGTCGACAAGGTCGACACCTTGCTGCGGAAGCAGAAGGAGAAGCAGATCGATCGCACGAAGGGTCGCGGCGAGGCGGCACCGCAGGGCCCCGCGGACACGCCCGAGCCCGAGGAAGAGACCTACGAAGACGCGGTCCGCAAGTCGTTGAGCTGAGGCGTTGGCGGGCTTCTCGGCCGGCCTCGCAGTCAGTCGGCGAGAAGTCAGCAGGTCGCCACCCGCGGTGGGACGGGCGCTTGCGGCCGGTCCGGGCCCCCGATCGGGGCGGCGAATGCGGGCCATTCGCGCCCCAGCGTTGCTTTCCGGCGGCCATTCCCGACACTGCCCGCCATGATTGGACCGCTGGTCGCCGGTGCTCGGCTCGTTCCCGAGCTCCAGGCTCAAAACAAGGATGGCGCGCTCAAGGAGCTGATCGGCCACGCGCGGGAAGCGGGTGCGTTCCCCGAGAAGTCGCTCAAGAAGATCAGCAAGCTGCTCTCCGACCGCGAGGCGATCGGCAGCACGGGGCTCGGCAACGGCGTGGCCGTGCCGCACGTGAAGGCGGAAGGAGTCGGGGATCCGACCCTGGTGCTGGCGCGGTGCAAGTCGGGTCTCGAATGGCAGGCGATCGATGGGCGGCCGGTCCACATCATTTTCATGCTCGTCTCACCTGCGGACGATCCCGAGCGTCACCTGGGCTACCTGCGGTGGATTTCGACACTCGCGCGCAGCACCGATTTCCGGCGGTTCCTGCTCGACGCCGCGGACGATGGCGGGATGCGGGATCTGCTCGAAGAGATGACTCCCAAGGACGCGTCGTGAGCGACGCTCCGAGTCAGACGCTGCGCGTCAAGCTGACCAACAAGCATGGGTTGCACGCGCGGCCTGCGCACCTCTTCGTTCAGACGGCCAACGCCTATGCCGCCACGCTGCAGGTCGGGCGCACCGACAACGACGAGCGCGTCGATGGCAAGTCGATCATGGGAATGATGATGCTCGCGGCCGAGTGCGGCGCCGAGCTCGAACTGGCTGCGACCGGGCCCGATGCCGACGCGCTCCTGCGCGCGCTCGAAGAGCTGATCAAGGCCGACTTCGGCGAAGACTGATCGCGGCGACGCGGTCGGCACCGCCGATCGCCACCCCGCGGATCGCAGGGCCTGCTGGGGATGTTCCCAGGGCCGATCTCGCTAGACCGGCCCAGTTCCGGCCCGTGGCGGGCGCCGTCCGCCCCATGGCAACGGGTTTCGGGGCCGCCGACCCGGAACCGGCTCAATTCGAGAGCGGCAGGGCGCCGATAGACCCGCGGGAACGCTCGCATCGCGAGCAGGGAGTCACGCGTCATGCTGAAGCAGCGGAAGAGCATCGTCGGTCTCGATATCGGCACTCATTGCGTCAAGGCCATCGAGCTCGCCAAGGACAAGTACGACCATGTGATCACGGGCTATGCCCAGATCGAGGTCAGCGACGAGGCGGGGCGTCAGGACGCCATCGCCGAGCTGATGCGGGCCGCACGGTTTCGCAGCAAGCGGGTCGCGACTTCCGTCAGCGGTAAGAACGTCATCTTCCGCTACGTGCAGCTCGCCGACATGACGGACGACAAGCTGCTCCAGGCCGTGCGCCTCGAGGCGGACAAGTACATCCCGTTCGACGTCGAGGACGTCGAGCTCGACGTGCAGAAGCTCGCGAAGGTCGATGAGAGCAATCCCGATTCCGAAGCCAAGTGTCTGCTGATCGCCGCGAAGAAGACGGTCGTCGCGGACCAGGCGCAGTTGTTGCTCGATCTCGGGCTGCAGCCGGTGTCGATCGGCGTCGACGGCTTCGCGCTCGGCAACGCCTGGGAACTCGGAGACGTTGTCAATCCGGGCATCCAGGAGCCTGGCCGCACGGTGGCGCTCGTTGATGTCGGTGCCACCAAGACGAGCATCAACATCATGAGCGACAACATCTCGTGCTTCGCGCGCGAGGTGCCCATGGGCGGGCAGGACTTCACCAACGCGATCGTGCGCCGCCTCGGGATCGAGGCCAGTCAGGCCGAGTCGATGAAGCGCGACGCCGGCGACCAGGTCGACGTCGTGCAGGAAGCGATGACGCAGGCGATCGAGGATCTCGGCAACGAGATCAATCTGTCGTTCGACTTCTTCGAGAACCAGTTCGACGGCGAAGTGCAGGAGGTCTGGCTTACGGGCGGCTCCGCGCTGCTGCCGTTCCTCGAAGAGAGCTTCGAGAAAATCTTCGAGAAGCGCACCAAGACCTGGAACCCCATCGAGGGCCTGAAGGTCCGCGCCGACAACGTCGACGTTGAAGCGCTCAACCAGTTTGCACCCCAGCTCGCGGTGGCCGTCGGCCTCGCGGCAACGTCGTAGGATCCCGGAGACAAGCCATGATTCGCATCAATCTTCTGCCCGCAGAAATGCGCCGCGGCAATCGTGTCGCGGTCAAGGTGCTCGTCGCGGCGTTCGCGTCGGCCCTCGCCGTGAGCGCGTCCGTCGGGTGGTTCGGGATCGTCTGGTTCGGCGACCTGGCCGCGGCCGAGAACAACCTCGCCTCGGTTCAGGGTCAGCTCGCGAGCAAGCAGCAGGACGTTGCCTACTACACCGAGCTCGAGAAGAACCGGAAGGACTACGCGCAGCGCGTTCAAACGATTCAAGACATCGGTAAGTCGCGGCGGTTGTGGTCGCAGTTCCTCGATCAGTTGATCGACGTCGTGAACAACAACGGCGACACCGATCGCCACCTGGCGTGGTTCGATCGGATGTCCGTGCGTACCGACAAGAAGGGCGGCGCGACGGTCACGATTCCGGGGCAGGTGCAGGACGCGGACAAAGCCCGCCTGTCCAACTTTCACGAGGATCTCGAGTCCGCCCCGTTCGCTGCGGGGATGTCGAAGTCGGAGCCGTCGTGGCGCCTCAACCTGTCGAGCGAGCGCCAGCCGCCCGAGTCACTCAAGTTCCCGTTGACCCTCGAGCTGCCGCCACGGGGCGGCAAGAAGAAGTGAGGTAGCCGATGGCCGCTACGAACCAGAACAAGCAGATGCTCATCATCTGCGGTGTGGGCGCCACCGTCTGTGCGCTCGCGATCGGCGGTGGGTTCTACGCCCAGGGTGAGATCGAGACGATCAACCAGAAGATCGAGGGCGAGCGTCAGGCGATCACGGCTGCGCAGGCCAAGATCGTCAAGATCCCGGCCGCCGAGAAGGAGGTCGTGATCCTTCGCGAGAACCTCGACCAGTACGTCAAGATCCTGCCGGACGAGAAGAAGCTCAACGACTTCGTTCGCATGCTCAACCAGTTCGAGCTGCAGTCGGGTGGTCAGGGCAAGAACCTGATTCCGAAGTCGACCGGCCGTGGTGGCAAGAAGCGCTTCGCGCTCATCGAGTACTCGTACGAGATGACTGCGACGCTCTGGGAGATGCTGCGGTTGATCAACCTGATCGAGAACTACGAGCGCTTCGTCAACATCTCGGAGTTCACGATCACGACCGGCAACAAGAGTGGTGACTCGGATGATCGGACGCGCGATGGCGATGCGATTCACACGATCCGCCTCACGATGCAGACCTACCGCTACAACGGCAAGGCGACGGGCAAAGAGGTTCAGATCAAGGGCTACGAGGATCTCAAGCAGTCGCTGCGCGAAGAGATCTTCAAGCGGATGCAGGCCATCCACATCGACAAGTACGAGCACACGGGCAAGAACAGCCGGCGCGACATCTTCGTCGATCCGCGCATGAGCGGCGACGAGGGTATCGAGGGCATGCTCCCGCTCGATGAACAGCGCGCGATCCTGCAGCGCTACATCACCGAGGCCGGCAAGCTGCGCGAGATGCTGCAGCGGGTTCGCAACGAGGACACGACCTTGTTCGAGCGTTACGCGCTCGAGAAGGGGCTGCGCGATGGCCTGATGGAACTCGCGAAGCAGGCCGACCTCGATGACTCCAAGATCACCTACGCCCCGTTCCGCGTGAAGTGGACCAACGAGGTGACCGGCGCGATCGAAGAGATCGCGGTCGCGTTCGAGCAACGCGGCACCAAGAAGGGGGAGACGGATCCGTATCTGCCCGCCCAGGAGATCGAGGCGCTCGTGGCCGAGATGCAGCAGGAGTGCGAGAACGGCTTCCTCGAAGAAGCGCGTCAGCGCTACGAGACGGTCGCGCCGCAGCTGCAGGTGCCGGCCGACGACCCGCGCTACGACCTCGCGGTCGACGCGAAGTCGCTGCACAGCAAGGCGGTCACGGCGATCGACTTCCGCAAGCTCGATCTGCGAATCCAGGGCGTCGTCGTCAACCGCGGCGGCTCGTCCGGTGTGTTGCTCAACGGCGAAGTGTTCGAAGAAGGCGAATACGTCTCCGAGGAGCTGCTCGTGAAGATGGTCGAAGAAGAACAGGTTTGGTTCGTGTTCCGCGGGCTCACGCTCGTCCGGACGATGTAGGACCGCAGTCAAGTTAGATCGAAGTCAGGCGAACTGGCCCCGGGGGAGCAAGGCGACTAAAGCCCCCGACCCCTCGGGCTCGATGTAGGACACACGTGGGCTGGCGCCCCCAAGACAGCGCCGGTTCCGCGACTCGAAACGCAACCCCGCGTGGGGAAGGAACGACATGCAGGCAGTCAGGAAAGGGATCATGGTCACTCTGGCCACGTTCGTGGCCGCGAGCTTCCCGCTCGTGGCGCAAGAACAGGGCAAGCTGGCGCAGGGCCAGGGCGACATCACCAGCAAGGCCCAGGGCGACCGGTCGAGCCGACTGACGCTGAAGCTCAAGGATCGTGATCTGCGCGACATCGTCGCGAGCATTCGTCGCAAGACGAATGCGAACATCATCATGGATCCGGGCATCGAGGCCGAGATCACCGTCGAACTCGCCGACATCCATTGGCGGCAGGCGCTCGAACTGGTCGCCGAACAGGGCGGCTGTGTCGTGCGTGAACTCGAGGGTGGCATTCTCAAGATCGAGCAGCCGCCGCCCGTTTACTTCGCGTTCGAGAACACGGACATCCAGAAGGTCATCGACACGATCGCGAAGATCTCCGGCGCAAACATCGTCGTGAACCCCGACGTGCAGGGGCAGATCACGGTGCGCCTCAAGGAGGTGCCTTGGCGCCATGCGCTCGATGCCTGCGTCAAGACGCTGGGCTTCGTCGTCGTCGAGGAAGACCGCGGCATTCTCCGCGTCGTCCCGGCGTCGAACATCGAGCAGGACCTGATCACGGACACGATCCAGCTCCGCTTCGTGCGGCCGCAGTCGATCTACGTGCCGTTCCTCGACAGCGAGTACATCCAGAACCAGCAGGCCAACGTCCAGCTCCAGCAGGGCGAGATCAACTTCACGCTGCTGGACACGCTGCAGTCGATGGTCACGCCCGAGATCGGCAGCCTGGAATACATCCAGGAGACGAACGTAATCGTCGTTCGCGACACGCGCCCCGTGGTCGAGGCCGTGCGCAAGACGATCGCGATGGTCGATCTCGAACCCTCGCAGATCTACCTCGATGTGCGTTTCGTGACGACGAGCAACGAGGATCTCCTCGACGTCGGCATCAGCCCGGGTGGTTCGGGGTGGTCCGCGAGCCTCGGTCTCGGTGCGATCCCGACCCGTCTGCCGTTCGAACTCGGTGAGGGCGGTTGGGAAGACGAGATCATCGCAGCCGATCCCAACGTCAACGGTATCAACGCCGGGCCGTTCGCGACGACCGGTCAGGGCGGTCTGAACTCGTCGGTGCTCTCGATCCCGAACGTCGTGTTCGGGGCGCTTGACTTCACGCAGGTCACCGCGACGCTGCGCCTGCTGGCGCGCGACTCGCGCAGTGAGATCGTGCAGGCGCCGCAGATCGTCGCGCTCGATCATCAGACGGCGACGATCTTCGTCGGTGAAGCCGTGCGCTACGCGCAGGCTCGCGTCGAGCAGGGGCAGGCCGGTGGTCTGCTGCTGGCGCTCGAGGAAGGCGATGAGTCGCCGGTCAGCGTCGGCTTCCAGTTGCTCGCGACCCCGCACATCGTGCCGGGCACCGACAAGGTCATCCTGCACGTGATCCCGAAGCGCACGGCGCTGTCGGGCACCGGCAGCACGACCCTCGCTCCGGCCGGTTTCGACGTCTTTACGATCGGCACGAGCAGCTCCGAAGAGGGCCGCATTGCGCTGCCGCGCGTCAGCTCGAGCACGATCGCGACAACCGTGCTGCTCACGGGCGGTCAGACCGCGGTGCTGGGTGGGCTCAAGAGCAAGTCGGAGACGGAGACCGAGACCAAGCTGCCGTTCCTCGGCGACATCCCGATCCTCGGCCACCTGTTCAAGAACACCACCCGTCAGGAGATCACGACGACGATGCTCGTCTTCATCACGCCGACGATCATCCGCAGCGCGGAAGACATGTCGGGTTCGATGAGTGAGATCCTGCAGGAGAAGGTGCGCGATCACCGTTCGACGCTGTCGGCTGAGCGCGACGCCATCTTCGGCCGCGATCGCTGATCGCGGCGCGGTCCGGGCGCGGATGCTCGGGCCCGGCCAGATCGGCGCCCCACGGGGCGCTGGCGCGAGGTCCCGAACCTCGGCGTTGAGCCGCCCGGGTCGGCTCCGTATCATTCGGCGGCCCTACCGGGGCCGGCAGTCCGCCGGCCGCTCCGGGGCGCGGTCCGGACTCTCGCTTTGCGGGTGTTTCGACCGCTTGCGGTTGCATTCTTCATGTTTCCCGAGCGACCAAACACCCTGCGCATGGCCTCTACCGAGGTCCGGCTGCGCTCCTTCGCCCCGCAGCAGCGGGGTTGGATGGAGCGACCGGCGTGCCAGCGTGACGCGGCGGTCGTTCTTACCACCGACTTGCTGACCGTTTCGACGATGTCGTCGACCGCGGTCAGGTCGACCACGATCTGGTCGACCGCGATTTGGCTCGGGTCCCATGGCTCTCCCGATCACGACCCGGTTTGGTCCTTGCACGCGCGCTGCGAGCGCCGCTGCGGACCCCGCGTGATCTCCCACATGATCGCCACTCGCGGCGATCGACACCCCGAGGAATTTCCCCTTGAAGCGGATGCTCATCAACGCCATCGATCCGGAAGAAAGCCGGATCGCTGTGGTGGAGGACGGCGTGCTGCAAGAGCTGCACGTCGAGTTGGCCAATCGTGAGGCCTATCTAGGAAACATCTACAAAGGCAAGGTCGTCAACATCGAGCCGAGCATCGGCGCTGCGTTCGTGGCGTTCGGTGGTCGGGTGAACGGCTTCCTGCACGTCAGTGACGTTCTGCCGGCCTACGGGCGGCCGGACTTCCGATTGGAAGATGTGATCGAGGGTCGTGCCCGGGTCGATGCGGAGGACGGTCCCGAGTCGCTGCAGCAGGCGCTCGACGATGACGAGGCCGACGACGCGGACGAGACCGGGTCGGCGGCCGACCGCGAGCCGGATGCACGCGCTGCCGATGAGGCGTCGAAGGCCGAGGCCGACGCTGGCGAGGCCGACGAGCGCGGCGACGCGGCCGCTGACGAGGCCGAGCCGGCCGACGCTGGAGCCGCAACGGTCGACGAACTCGACGATCACGAAGCTGGCGAAGAAGCGGGCGAGGTCGAGATCGAGGTTGGGGATATCGAGGTTGGGGATTCCGGCGACGTCGAGGGCGGTGAGCCCGGGAGCGACGCGGCCGACGACGACGACGACGACGATGACGACAGCTTCGGTTTCGGCGATGGGCTCGGTGAGAAGCCGATGCTCATGGCGGCCCGTGGCGGTGATGGCGACGAGGTCGACGGCGACGGCGGTGACGGCGAGGTCGCCGATCCCCGAAGTGCAGACGCTCGAAGTACGGATACCCCGAGCCCGGATACCCAGGGCGCGGGCGCCGAGATCCGGCCGTTCGAAGCCGCGGATGACGAAGCGTCGGGCGAGGATCCGGTAGCCGACAAGCCGAAGAAGAAGCGGACGCGCAAGAAGCGCACGAAGAAGGCCAAGGCCGGCGACGAGGATCTGGTGCGCGACGAGGACTCGGGGGCCGCCGACGAGGTCGCGGCCGATCGGTCCGAAGCTGCCGAGCCGGCGCGGGACGCCGAAGCCGAAGCCGATGGCGGCGGTGACGAACCCGAGACCGAAGGCCGGAAACGCCGCTCACGGCGGCGCCGCAAGTCGGCCGATGGCGATCGCGATGTCGACGGTGATGGTGGTGCTGGGCGTCGCGAAGCCAGGAAGGATGGTGGCGCGTCCCAGCAGAGTGACGGCAAGGGCCGTTCGCGTCGCGGCGGCGCCAGCCGTCGGGGCAAGAAGGGCGGCAAGGAAGGTCGTTCGTCGCGGCCCCGGATGTCGATCGATCAGCTGCTGAAGAAGGGCCAGGAGGTGGTCGTCCAGATCACCAAGGAAGGCATCGGGAACAAGGGCCCGACGCTGACGACCTACGTATCCCTGCCCGGCCGCTGCCTGGTCCTGATGCCGAGCCTGCCGAAGTGCGGGGTCTCGCGAAAGATCGAGGACGCGCGTGAGCGCAAGCGTCTGAAGCGCATCGTGCGCGAGCTCGACGAGACCGGCAGCGGCGGGATCGGGTTCATCGTGCGCACGGCGGGCATCAACAAGAGCCAGGAAGACCTGCATCGCGATCGCGACTACCTCAAGAAGATCTGGGAGCTCGTCGCGCAGCGCCTCAAGGTCACACGCGCGCCGTCGCTGCTCTACCAGGAGTCCGACCTCGTGCTGAAGGCGATGCGTGATCAGTTCACGCGCGACATCGCGGACGTCGTCGTCGACAGCGAGGACGTCTTCATGCGAATCCGTGACTTCGCGGAGAAGCTGATGCCGCACCTCAGTGAGCGCATCAAGCAGCACTCGGTCACGACGCCGCTGTTCCATCACTTCGGGATCGAGAGCGAGGTCGAGAAGCTCTACCAGCCCCAGATCGACATCAGCAACGGCGCTTCGATCGTCATCGACCAAACCGAGGCGCTCGTCGCGATCGACGTCAACTCCGGCAAGTACAAGGCCGGGCACGACTCGGACGACACGGCCTACAAGACCAACCTCGAAGCGATCCCCGAGATCGTGCGGCAGCTGCGTCTGCGCGACCTCGGCGGTCTGATCATCATCGACTTCATCGACATGATGCAGGAGAAGCATCGCCGGGGTGTGGAGCGCCGGATGATCGACTCGTTGCGCGGTGATCGTGCGCGCATCAAGGTCGGGCGGATTTCGCCGTTCGGCATGCTCGAGATCACCCGTCAACGCGTGGGGCCGGGCCTCAAGCGCACGGTGTTCATGCAGTGTCCGCACTGCAAGGGCTCGGGGTGGTCGCGGACCGTGCAGAGCAAGGCGCTCTCCGTGCTGCGCGAGACCCGCGCGCTGCTGCATCTCAAGGGCTACTCGATCCTGCAGGTGTTCGTCGCGCCGGCGGTTGCCGACTACCTCGTCAACCACAAGCGGCGCGGCATCCTCGAGCTCGAGGATGCGGTCGGCAAGTCGATTGCGTTCAAGCCCGAGCAGAGCTACCCGATCGACGTCGTGCACTACCGCTTCATGACCGGTGACGGTCAGGAGGCGCGCGTTGCGATTCCGGCCGGCCTGGGCGTTACCGCCTGAGTCCGCCGCGAGCCGGCCGCTGGATCGGCGGCCGGCGCTGTGGTGCCGGTCCAACCGAAAAGCGTTGGTGGCTGCGCCGCACATGATCTATGCGTTGCGCTTTCGGCGACCCGCCGCCTGAGCGCATCCCATGAAGCAACTGCCCAAGTCGATCCGTCTCCACTCCGATCTCGCGACGGAGCTCAACGAACACGTCAGCCTCGAGGCGCGGTCGGCGTTCGTCTACTACTCGATGGCGTCCTGGGCGGAGACCCGCGGGCTGTCGGGCTTCGCGGCCTGGTTCGTCAAGGAGGCCGAGGGCGAGTTCGCGCACATGCGGCAGTTCGTCGATCATCTCAACGACCGCGGTTTCCAGGCCACGTTCGCTGCGTTGCCGGCGCCGCCGTCGGAGTGGGAGTCCGTGCAAGACGTGTTCGAGAGCGTGGCGGCGACGGAGCACGAGCTCTGTGAGCGCATCGAATCGCTGATCCAGCTGTCGCACGATCGCAAGGACCACTTCACGGGCAGCTTCCTGCAGGGGTTCGTGCCGCAGCAGATCGCCGACATGGCGGAAGCCGACGAGATCCTCGATCGGCTGCGCCTCGCTGGCGGCGACGGTCAGGGCATCATCCTGATCGACCAGGAACTGCGCAGCAAGGCCGGCGCCTGATCGCCGCGGTCCGTTACCGGCCGCCGAGCCGGGCGGTTGTGCGCAGGATCCGTCGCACCTCGGCCGATGTGCGCGGGTCGAAGTGCACGTCGTGGCCAGCGCCGGGAACGACGAGCTCCGATTTCGCGTCCGCCAGCCGCGAACTACGGTAGGGCACGATGCCGTCCGTCCAGTCCTCGTTGTTCTGGCTGCCGCTCACGTTGCCCATGATCGTGTGGTAGGGCAACCCGGCGCGCATCGGCAGCTGCGAGACCGTGCGCATCACGGGATGCTGCATCGAGAGCTCGTCGACGCTGGTCGGCACCTCGACCTTGACACCCGAACGGTCCCGGATCCGGTTCACGAGTGCGCGTAGTCGTCGCGGCACGTACATCAGCGACGAGCCCAGGCGCCCGATCCAGCTGTCGGCGAGCTCGCTGCCACGCAGCGGCGCGGCAATGAACACCGCGCGATCGACGAACGGCAGCGGTTCCCAGAAGTAGAGGCCGCGCGCGAGTTCGCGGTCGCGGTCTTCGAGGTGGGGTTCGACGTCGTCGAACCGGGCGTCGAACAGCGTCTGCCAGACGCGATCGCCCGAGCGCTGGAGCACCATCCGTGACAGCAATCCGCCCATGCTGTGTCCGATCAGGACGATCCCGCGGCTCGCGGGATCGTCGAGCTCCGGATCCAGATCGGCGCGCGTCCGGATCAGCGCCTCGCGCAGGCGCCGGGCGTTCTCGAGCAGCGGTACGCCGGTCGCGTAGAAGTAGTGCCAGACCTGGTAGTCGCCATGCAGAGTGGCGTCGCCGAACACGTCGTTGGTGAGGTCGCGCCAGGTCAGCGGGCTCGACCACAGACCGTGAACCATCACGATCGGTTGCCGGCCGGGGTCGTAATCCTCGAGCAGGAACAGGCCCTCGTGGCCGGCGATGTCGGCGCGGAAGAAGCTGCTGTTCTCGAGATCCTCGAGGTTGGCGCGCGCCAGCAGTCGTGCGAACGGCGCCGTGAAGTCGGCGGCGAGCGGCGCTTCGACGTCGTCGAGCACGGCCACTGTCGCCGTGCGGCGCGGATCATGGAGCGCCAGCGCGAGCCGGCCGTCGGCTTCGCGCCGGAGAACTGCTGTGGCGGCACGCGTCACCGCTTCGGGCGTGAGGTGTTTCGGAATGCCGCGCTCGGGTTCACGGGTGAGCACGAGCGGGACCCCCGCGCCGGCGCGGCGGTAGCGATGGCGCAACCCCGAGAACTCGAGCAGATCCGCGCACTCGATACGGTCGAAGTCGGCGAGTTGCCAGGCGCTCGAGCGGTCGTCGCGGATCGCGATACCGAAGTCGCGCTGCAGGATCCGGACCAGATCCGCGGCGTCGGTCGCATGTTGACA
Organism: bacterium; assembly: GCA_024743115.1. GTDB lineage: Bacteria > Planctomycetota > UBA1135 > UBA1135 > UBA2386 > JAGQRA01. Next base: position 34,982 of record JANSXC010000028.1, read on the forward strand.
GCAGGCGTGCAACCACGCCGTGAGCGCATGTGCGTTGGCCGCCAGGGCACGACCGCGCTCGGGAGCGAGTTGGAGTCTGGCTCGTTCGGGGGTGTCGCAATCGTGCTGCAGCGCAGCGAGCGCGTCGACCGCCGCTGCGAGGTAGCGGGCGGGCGCGGCCGCGGCTGCGCCACGACAGGCGGTGTAGAACAACAGCTCGGCGCGCGCGAGCAGGCGATCGGCATCGGTCACGTCGGGCAGCGGGCGCGCGAACCGGTCGATCGCTGGCTGCAGCACGGTCGTCGAGAGTCCGACGCGATCGACGAGTGCGAGGGTGCGGTCGCTGACGGTTTCACCGGCGTAGGCCGACGATGTGGTCGTTCGGATCGTCACCGCAAGGCTGCGTGAGGCGGCTTCGACCGTGCGGCTCGCGCAGCCCGGCAGCAGGGCTGCGACGAGGCCGAGCCCCGCCAGCGGTAAGCCTTGCAGAGCTCGGCGAGTCGGCATCATCGGAGCAACTCCTATCGCGTTGCGGCTAAGGTCGCGAGCGTCGACGCGATTCAGTTCGGCCGCGCGATGAACGTACCGTGGCGCAGGAAGTGCAGGATCTGTACGAGCGCGGCGTCGTCGTGCGCAAGCCAGGTGTGGCGCAGTCGCATCTCGATGACCGCTGTCTGTTCCGGCAGCTGCGCTTCGGCGACCCCGACGCGGCCGTCGTCGTCACCGGGGATGCGATCGTTCCAGCCGGCCGCGTCGCCGCGAGCGCCGTAGAGCACCCCGATCCGGGGAGCTGACACGCGTGGCAGTCGCGCGTAGATGTCGTGCCCCGGCACGAGCTGCTCGGCGGAGGTGCCGCCGAAGGTCTGGAAGACCCAACGGTCGCGGAAGTGCCCGGCGAGCGCGGCGCCGCGCTGCGGCGTGCCGAGGAACAGCGCACTGGCGGCGGGGCGTGCGTCGGGGCGAGCGAGGTAGCAGCGGATCACGAGTCCGCCGAGGGAATGGCCGATGAAGTGCAGTTCGGGCGGCGGTGCCGTCGCGGCCACGGGGGCGCTCCCGCGCCGCGCCGCGAGCTCGGTTTCGATCGCCGTCGCGAGCTGGGCGGCGTGGGCTTCGACGCCCTGGCTCGTGCTCGGGTAGGACACGTTGAGGACGTCGTAGCCGTGGGCCGTGAGCACGTTCTCCAGGCGCCACATCGAGCGCGCGCTGCGCAGCATGCCGTGCTGCAGAACGACGAGCCGGTCCCGATCGGGGACTGGATCGCTCGCGGCCGCGAGTTCCGACCGCAGCTCGAACGAGTCGAGTGCCCGCAGCGAATCGCGCACGTCGAGCGGATTGAAGGCACAGCTGACGACCACCAGCCCGGCGACCATCGCGCCCAGGCGGCGCCAGGCGCGACGGCGGCGGCGAGAGGCGGGGCGGGCGTCGGGTTCAGGGGGCGGATTCGGGCTCATCGATTCGGTTCGGCGACTGGCACGCCTGTCTGGTCCTTCGTAGCCGGCGCCGGGTGGATGCAGTCGCGGGCCTTGATACGCGGGCCCGCGGGCCGGGTTCCGGTCCGGCGGGGGGCGACGGGCGGGGCGGGCCCGGGCCGGGCGGGGCAGGGGGCTGGAATCCTCGGCCGGTTGCAGGGTTGACTGAGCTGCGTGGCTCGCTACGCTCCTCGGCCCGATTTCACCGGAGCCGCACCGAAACATGTACGCCGTCATCGACGATCGCAATCAGCAGTACCGGGTTCAAGCCGGAGACCGCATCCGGATCCATTTCCGCGACGACGCGGAGGAGGGCGCGAGCCTGACCTTCGACAAGGTCTGCTGTGTCGGTGGCGAGGGCAGTGGTCGCGTGGGCACTCCGCACGTCGACGGCGCTTCGGTCGCTGCCAAAGTCGTCCGCCAGTGCAAGGGCCCCAAGCTCTACATCGGCAAGTTCCGCCGGCGCAAGAACAGCAAGACGCGCACGGGCTTCCGTGCCAAGTACACCGAGGTCCAGATCGAGTCGATCAACGGCTGATCCGATTCGCTGATCCGACACCAAGAGAGAGAGCGCCATGGCACATAAGAAGGGACAAGGTTCGACCAGCAACGGCCGCGACAGCAACCCGCAGTTCCGCGGGATCAAGGCCTACGGTGGCGAGCGCGTGAAGGCGGGCTCGATCATCGTTCGCCAGTGTGGCACCAAGTTCCACCCGGGCCGCCACGTGCGCCGGGCCAACGACGACACGCTGTTCGCCGTCAAGGAAGGGCTGGTGCGCTTTCAGTCGAACGGTCGCGTGCACGTCGACGTGCCGGCGAGCTGATCCGCCCGTTCGTGACCTCTTGATCGGCTTGCAGGTCTCCTCTGCAGGCGGTCATGACTTCGTCGAGCTGCTCCTCGTGGGCAGCTCGAATGCGTTTCGGAGATCCCTTCCCGTCCCAAGCTTTACCGATGTTCGTCGATGAACTCGAACTGACGCTGCGCGCGGGCAAAGGTGGGGATGGCTGCGTCTCGTTCCTGCGCGACAAGAACACGCTGAAGGGTGGTCCCGACGGTGGGGACGGCGGCAAGGGCGGCGACATCGTGCTGTTGCCGACGACGCACAAGAACACGCTCTACCACCTCACGGGTCAGCGGCTGTTCGGCGCACCCAATGGCCAGCAGGGTGGTTCGAAGGACTGCTACGGCAAGAACGGCGATGACCTCGTGGTCGAGGTGCCCGTCGGCACCGTGGTGCTCGACGCCGAGCGCGGGCATGTGCTGCGCGATCTCGACCGGCACGACGAGCCGTGGGTCGTGGCTCGTGGTGGGCACGGTGGTCGCGGCAACTCCCGGTTCAAGAGTGCGACCAATCGCACGCCGCGCAAGTATGAGCGCGGCAAGACGGGTGAGGAGCGGCGCGTTCGCTTCTCACTCAAGCTGATCGCGGACGTCGGGTTGCTGGGTTTGCCCAATGCCGGCAAGTCGACACTGCTGGCCGCGGTTACGAAGGCACGGCCGAAGATCGCGTCGTATCCGTTCACCACGCTCGAACCGATGCTCGGCATCGCGCAGGGGCCGGGTGATACGACGGTCGTGGTGGCCGACATCCCGGGGCTGATCGAGGGGGCGAGCGCGGGCAAGGGGCTCGGGGACAAGTTCCTCAAGCACATCGAGCGCACCCGGCTCCTGTTGCACCTCGTCGACTGCAGCGATGTGCCGCTCGACGAGCCCGCGGAGTCCTGGCGCGTTGTGCGTCAGGAGCTCGAGGGCCATTCGCAGGAGCTCGCGTCACGGCCCACCATCGTCGTTGCGACGAAGGTCGAGACGGATTCGGCGCGCCAGCGGGCGCAGGAACTCGCGACGGTGACGGGCCAGCCCGTGTTGCCGATCTCGAGCGCGACCGGCCAGGGCTTGCCCGAGCTGATGCGGGCCGTCGTCGCCAACCTGGCGACGCCGTCGCAATCCTGATTCGCCCGGCCCGAGGTGGAACCGTCCCGCGGTGATGCCGGCCCGGGATGTCCGCTGGGCAGCGACATCGGCGCGAATCGAGACTGTCGACCCGCTGGCCACGCCGCGCTGTGATCGCGATGCCGTCGGTGGTTGCGGAGTGCGCTCGATCCAGCGGTCGTGACGTTCGCCCGCGGTGCCGACCCGCGCTCCGGTCGCGGTGGCGGAATGCCGATATCCAGGTCATTCCGGAGGCCATCCCGAGTGAGCACCCAAGCCAAGAACTCCGCTGCCTACGCAGCGCGTCTACCGAAGCTGCGCGACTTCCTGCGCATCATGATCAAGGAGAACGCATCGGACCTCGTGCTGAAGACGCACGGTTGTCCGGCCGTTCGCGTTGCAGGCGTGATCCGCTTCCTCGGCGATCAACCGTTGCCGCCGGAGCTCATGCGTTCTTTCGCCGACGAGGTGCTGTCGGACCACAACCGCGAAGAGTTCGAGACCACGGGCGCGACCGACACCGCCGTCGTCGTGCCGGGTGTCGGGCGATTCCGCTGCAATGCGTTCCATCAGTGTGGCGAGATCGGATTCGTGCTGCGCGCGATCAAGGCCGAGATTCCGTCGTTCAAGGACCTCAATCTGCCGGTCGACCCACTGAAGCGCCTGGCGTCGCTGAAGCGCGGGCTCGTGCTCGCGACGGGCGTCGCCGGTTCGGGCAAGTCCACGACGCTCGCGTCGATGCTCGAGTTCGTCAATCGCACGATGAACAAGCACATCATCACGATCGAGGACCCGATCGAGTTCCGCTTCGAGGACAAGCGATCGATCGTGAACCAGCGTGAAATCGGCCCCGACGTGCAGGGCTTCGGGCAGGCGCTGCGGCAGGCGATGCGCCAGTCGCCCGACGTGATCCTCATCGGCGAGATGCGCGATGCGGAGACCGTGTCGGCCGCGATTTCGGCCGCGGAGACGGGGCACCTCGTCTTCTCCACGCTGCATACGGTCAATGCCGTGCAGACCGTGGAGCGCATCATCACGTTCTTCCCGCCGCACCAGCACGAACTCGTGCGACTGCAGCTGGCGCTCAACCTCGCGGGTGTCTGTTCGCTGCGACTCGTCAAGAACAAGGACGGCACGTCGATGGTGCCGGCCGTCGAGATGCTCATCAACACGCCGACCGTGCGCGAGCTGCTCGAGCAGGGCCAGACGCGCATGCTGCCGAAGGCGCTGCAGGAAGGCAGCTACTACGGCACCATGACGTTCAACCAGTCGCTGATCCGCCTGTTCCAGGCCGGCAACATCAGCCTCGAGGATGCGCTCGCGGCGTCGGACAACCCCGACGAGCTCAAGATGCAGATGCGCGGCATCACCCAGGGTGGCGGCGTGCGCCAGCGCGTCTGACGCGTGCTGGTCAGGACCGGCTCGCCGGGCTAACGTCGCAACCGTCATGGATCGGTTGCGCACGTTCGGGATCGTCGCGCACATCGACGCGGGCAAGACGACGCTCACCGAGCGCATCCTGTACGACTCCGGCGCGCAGTCGTGGGTCGGCAGCGTCGACGAGGGCACGTCCGCGATGGACTGGATGCCGCTTGAGCGCAGCCGCGGGATCTCGATCACCGCGGCGGCGACCCGTGTGACCTGGAACGGCAAGATGCTGCAGGTCGTCGACACGCCGGGGCATGTCGACTTCGTCGCCGAGGTCGAGCGCTGCCTGCACGTGCTTGACGGCGTCGTCGTGATCGTCGATGGCGTGCGGTCCGTCCAGTCGCAGACGGAGACCGTGTGGCGCCAGGCCGAGGCTCGCGCGCTGCCGGCGCTCGTTTTCGTCAACAAGCTCGATCGCGTCGGCGCCGACTTCCCGGCCGTGCTCGCGGATCTCGCGGAGCGGTTCGAGTGTTCACCCGCGGCCGTCGTCGTGCCGTTGCTCGATCGGGATGGCGCCTTCGCGGGCCTCGGGCATGCGGTGACGGGCGCGGTGCAGTGGTTCGAGGGCGAGCCCGAACCCGAACTCCTGCCGGAGCTGCGGCGACAGCTGGTCGTGGCGAACGATCGGCTCGTCGAGATCGCGGCCGATCTCGACGAGGACGTCATGGCACTCGTCGTCGCGGGCGAGGCGGTGCCGCGGGAGCAGCTGGTCGCGGTGTTGCGCCGTGGGGCCGTGACGCGGCAGTTCGTGCCGGTGCTGGCCGGTGCGGCCCTGTGGAATCGTGGCGTCGACTGGCTGCTCGACGCCGTCGTGGACCTGTTGCCCTCACCCTCCGACGTCGAGCCGCGCGGGATCTGGTCCGTCGAGCGGGCCGGAGATCCCGGCGCGCCGGCCTGCGGCTTGGTGTTCAAGGTCCAGCACGATACGGAGACCTGGAACTTCGTACGGCTCGTGCGGGGGCGGCTTGTCCCGGGCGAGGCCTGTGTCTGCGTGCGGACGGGGGCCGAGTTGACGATTCCCGAGCTCTGGCTGATGCACGGCGATCGGCATCGTGCGGCGGCGTTGGTGGGGCCGGGCGAGATCGTTGTCGTGCCAGGCGACCTCGGACTGCGAACGGGCGACACCGTGGCGGCCGTCGGCAACGCACTCGCGCTGCCCGTGCCGCGCTTCCCGACGCCCGTGTTGTCGGTGGCGTTCGAGCCCGAGCATGGCGACCACGGCCCCGAGCTGCTTGCGGCGCTGCGTGATCTCGCGGGGGACGACCCGACTCTGCGCGTTGATTTGCGCCACGGCGAGGTCGCGGTGCGTGGCATGGGCGAACTGAACCTCGAGATCGTCGCCGAGGTCGTGCGGTCGCGGGTGGACTTCGCGTTCGAGCTCGGGCGCCCGCGGGTGGCGCGTCGCGAAACCGTGTCGAAGTCGGGTGCGGCGGCGCTCGAGGCCCGTGCGTTGGTCCTCGGCGAGCAGCGTGGCGTGCGCTGCGAGGTGCGGATCGGGCCGCGGGCCGACGGAGTCGCGGTCGGCGAAGACGGCTACCCGCCGAGCCTCGCCGAGTCGCAGGTCGATGGGCCGGTGGCGGAGTATGCACTGGCGGCGCTGCGGGCCCGGATCGCGAGTGGTCTGCAGGTCGGGCCGCTGGTCGGGGTCACGATCGAGCTCGTCGCGGCAGGCGTCGAGGGCGGCGGGGCTGCAGCCGGGGTCGAGGCCTACGAGGCGCTTGCGGCCGAGGCCGCGGATCGCGCGCTCGCGGCCGCGGCCGAGCAGGCGGGGCATGTCGAGCTCGAGCCCTGGGTGCAGTTCGAGGTGACCTGTCCGGAGGAAGGGGGTGCGGCCGTGCTCGCCGACCTTGGCTCGCGCGGTGCGGACGTCTCCAGTGTTGTGTCCGGGCGTCTCGGCGCGCGCGTCGTGGGGCGCGCGCCTCTCGCTGCTATGTTGGGCTATGTCACGAGGTTGCGTTCAATCACGAAGGGGCGTGGGCAGGCCTGGCTGCGGCCAGCCGGGTTCGCTCGTGTCACGGAATCCGGTGGTGTCGGATGATGCGTCGGTGCCCGGTCCGGCCACGGGCCTCGCGGCCCGCGGGTGCAAACCACGTCGAACTCGTCGATTGCGCCGTTGCCAACCTTGACTCGGCTCGCCGAGATCGCTAAGCTTCCGCGCCCACCTGTGCTCCAGGGAGCACATCTCACGATGTAACCCCTTGCCGCGTAGGCGATTGCGTCGCTTTCCCCCCGATGCGAGAGCTTCCACTCTGGACTCTGCCCGGGACCGACTGCGACCACCATTTTTTCCACTGGGCTGGCCGGCTTCGACCAGTCGACTGTCATGCAAGAGCGAATCCAGATCCGAATGGAGGCCTACGACTACGAGGCCCTCGACCAGTCGGCTCTCGACATCGTCGAGACCAGCAAGCGCACGGGTGCGCGGGTGGCCGGGCCGGTGCCGTTGCCGACCCGCATCGAGCGCTACACGGTCCTGCGTTCGCCGCACGTCGACAAGAAGAGCCGCGAGCAGTTCGAGATCCGGACCCACAAGCGTCTGATCTACATCTCCGAGCCGACGACCAAGACGGTCGACGCGCTCAGCAAGCTCAACATGCCGGCCGGCGTGGACATCCGCATCAAGGCCTGCTGACTCCCGCAGCGCATCAGGCCCGCAAGCAGCAGGAACCAATTCCATGGTCGAGATCAAGGTATACGACGGCGGCAACGTGACCTCGAAGGAGGTCGACTCCGACGCCTTCGGCGGCAAGGTCCTCGGGCGCACGCTCAAGGACGCCGTGGTGATGTACGAGTCGAACATGCGCCAGGGCACGGTCCGGGCGAAGACTCGTTCGCAGGTGCGCGGGCCCAACAAGAAGCTGTGGCGCCAGAAGCACACCGGTCGCGCCCGCATGGGCACGACCAAGTCGCCGATCTGGCGTGGCGGTGGTCGGATCCATCCGCCGGAGCCGCGCGATCACACCTACGCGATGCCGAAGAAGATGCGTCGCGCCGCGCTGCGCAACGCCATCTTCACGAAGTTCCGCGACGGTGAGGTCGGGGTCGCCAGCGGGTGGCCGGCCGACAAGCCGAGCACCAAGACGGCCCACGCCGTGCTCAACGGCCTCGGGATGGGGCGGAGCGCGACGGTGGTCACTTCGGATCTCGATCGCAACCTCGTCAAGTCGCTGCGCAACGTGCCCCTCGTGGATGTCTGCACGGTCGACGATCTCAACGCGCGTCAGGTGCTGCTGCGGCGCTACCTGGTGCTGACGCCCGCGGCCTACGAGGCCGTGGAGAAGAAGTTCGCGACCGGCGCGCCCGCCAGCGGCCGGAAGGAGTCCTGATCGATGGCTGACACCCAGCAAAAGCAGGCTGCGCCCGAGCAGTACTACGAGATCCTCAAGCGCCCGCTGGTCACCGAGAAGTCCACCTCGATGACCGAGCGCTGCAACCAGTACGCCTTCCAGGTCGCGAGCACGACCAACAAGGTCGAGGTTCGCAAGGCGGTCGAGGTGCTCTTCGGCGTCCGCGTCTCCGCGGTCAACATGATCCGCATGCCGAGCAAGCACCGTCGCATGTTCGGTCGGCCTGGCGCGACCAAGCCGTGGAAGAAGGCCATCGTCACCCTGCGCGAGGGTGACGCCATCGACGTCGGCTAGACCGAGGGATCACCGGAGCACTCCAATGCCAGTCAAGGTTTACAAGCCAACGTCTGCCGGTCGCCGCAACTCGTCGGTGCTGGACTTCAGCCACCTGACGAAGGGCAAGCGGCGCGAGAAGTCGCTGACCGAGCGGTTGACGCACCGCGCCGGGCGCAACGCGCACGGCCACATCACCAGCCGCTTCCGTGGTGGTGGTGCGCGCAAGATGTACCGCAAGGTCGACTTCAAGCGGACCAAGGATGGCGTGCCGGCCCGCGTCGCGGCGATCGAGTACGATCCCAACCGCACCGCCGACCTCGCCCTGCTGTTCTATGCCGACGGGGAGAAGCGCTACATTCTCGCGCCCAACGGCCTCAAGGTCGACATGAAGGTCGTCTCCGGTGCGGATGCCGAGCCCGAGGTCGGTAACTGCATGCCGCTGTCGGCGATCCCGCTCGGCCTGCAGGTCCACAACGTCGAGCTCAAGCCCGGCAAGGGTGGTCAGATTGCGCGTTCGGCAGGCACGACCTGCCAGCTGCTGGCCCGCGAAGGCAAGTACGCGACGCTGATCATGCCGTCGGGCGAGACCCGCAAGGTCGAAGCGGCCTGCCGCGCCACGATCGGCGAGATCGGCAACAAGGACCATCAGAACGTGCGCTGGGGCAAGGCCGGGCGCATGCGTCACAAGCGTCGTCGTCCGCACGTGCGCGGCACCGCGATGAACCCCGTCGCGCACCCGATGGGTGGTGGTGAGGGTCGCACTGGCGGTGGCCGTCACCCCTGTTCGCCGCAGGGCAAGCTCACCAAGGGTGTGCGCACGCGCCACAAGAAGGCGAAGAGCAACGATCTGATCCTGCGGCGTCGTCCGCCGGGCAAGCACATTGCGGTTGGTAAGTAGCCCCACGGGTAACGAATCATGAGTCGCAGCATCAAGAAGGGACCGTTCGTCCACCCGAGCCTGATCAAGAAGGTGGACAAGCAGAACGCCCAGAACACGCGTAGTCCTATGAAGACGTGGTCGCGCGCCAGCGTGATCCTGCCCGAGTTCGTCGGGCACACGTTCGACGTTCACAACGGCCGCGCGTTCATCAAGGTCTACGTCACCGAAGACATGGTCGGCCACCGGCTCGGCGAGTTTGCGCCGACCCGCACCTTCCGCGGTCACTCGAAGAAGGACAAGTAATGAGCTTCGAAGTGCGAGCAGTTCACCGTCGGGCCCGCATGAGCGCGTACAAGGCGCGCCGTGTGCTCGATCTGATCCGCGGCCGCTCGGTCAACCAGGCGCTCGACGATCTGCGTCACGACCGCCACCGCGCCGCGCGCTTCATCTACAAGGTGCTGGCTTCGGCCGTCGCCAACGCGCTGCAGAACCCGAGCGTTCGGGCCAACCGCCTGGTCGTCTCGAAAACATTCGCCCAGGACGGGCCGCCGCTGCCGGGTGGCATGCGTCTGCGTCCGGGTCCGCAGGGCCGCGCGATGCCGATCAAGCGTCGCACCTGTCACATCCACGTGCACGTCGCCGATCCGCAGGCGAGTGCGGCCGAGCCGGAGGCGCCCGTCGCCGAGCCGGTAGCCGCCGAAACGGCCGAGAGCGCCGGCGGAGGCGAGGAGTAAACCCATGGGTCAGAAGGTTCATCCCACCGGATTCCGCATTGGCGTCACCGAGCAGTGGCGTTCGCGGTGGTTCGCCAACAAGAAGGACTTCTCGAAGAACCTGGTCGAGGACCAGAAGATCCGGAAGTTCATCCACAAGGAATGGCAGTTCGCCGCGATCCCGAAGGTCGAGATCGAGCGGGCCGGCGCGGGCGAGACGATCACCGTCTACGTCCACACCGCGCGTCCGGGCGTGCTGATCGGCAAGAAGGGCACCAAGGTCGACGAGTTCCGCACGGAGCTCGAGAAGCTGACCGGCAGCCCGGTTCGGATGAAGATCATCGAGATCCACCGCCCGGAGATGGAGGCCAGCCTCGTCGCCGAAGCGGTCGCCGAACAGCTCGGCAAGCGCATCAACTACCGGCGCGCGCTCAAGAAGGTCGCCGACACGTCGATCGCAGCCGGTGCCAAGGGCATCAAGATCCGCGTGTCGGGCCGTCTGCAAGGCGCCGAGATGTCGCGCGTCGGCATCTTCCGCAAGGGTCGCGTGCCCTGCAACACGCTGCGCGCGCAGCTCGACTACGGCTTTGCGACCGCCAAGACCAAGTACGGGTCGCTCGGCTGCAAGGTCTGGATCTACAAGGGTGAGTATGGCCCTGGCGAGACGACGCGCGGGCTGCTGCCCGTCAAGATCGCCGATCGCCGCAACCCCGACCGGCCAGCCGGTAACTGATAGAGCGGGAGCCAAAGGAACAGAACCATGTTGATGCCCAAGCGTACCAAGTGGCGCAAGCAGCACCGCTCGCGCATCCGTGGCGTCGCCTCGCGCGGCAACACGGTCGCGTTCGGCGAATTCGGCCTGCAGGCGCTCGAGCCGGGCTGGTTGCCGTCGCGCACCATCGAGGCTGCGCGTGTCGCCGCGACCCGTAACGCACCGGAAGGCAAGCTGTGGATCCGCGTGTTCCCGCACAAGTCGATCAGCAAGAAGCCCGCCGAGACCCGGCAGGGCACTGGTAAGGGCGACGTCGAGTACTGGGCGGCCGTCATCAAGCCGGGCACGATCCTCTACGAGCTGGATGGCGTGACCGAAGACGTCGCCAAGAAGGCCTTCAACCGCGTGGCCCACAAGCTGCCCATCAAGGTGCGCATGGTGCGCCGTCGTCACGGCTAGGAGCACGAGATGAAGAACCCCATGACCGAGATCCGAGGGCTCGATACGCCGGACCTGCAGACGAAGCTGAGCGAGCTCCGCAAGGAGCAGTTCCAGCTGCGTTTCAAGGGCGCTGACGAGGCCGCGGCGATGAACAACCGCAACCGCGACATCCGCCGCACGATCGCTCGCATTCTCACCGTCATCGGTGAGCGCGAGCGCGCGAACCAGTCGTCCAATCCGGGCGGGGCCAACCAGAAGGCCGAGGGCTAAACAATCATGACCGAAGACACGCAAGCTGCCGCGGCAGCCCCGGCCGACAACGATCGCAAGGATCCGCGCACCCTGCGCGGGCTCGTCGTCTCCGACAAGATGTCGAAGACGGTGATCGTGGCCGTCAACCGCAAGGTTCGGCACCCGCTCTACGAGAAGTTCGTCTCGCGTCGCACGAAGCTGCACGCGCACGACGAGAAGGAAGAGGCGAAGATCGGTGACACCGTCGAGGTGGCACTGACCCGTCGCCTCAGCAAGACCAAGAACTGGCGCCTCGTGCGCATCGTCCAGAAGGCGGCGCGCTGACGCGCAGACGCTTGCAGCCGACGAAGAACCAGCAGATCGAGAGCCAGAGGTAACGTTCGATGATCCAGGAAATGTCGATGCTCGACGTGGCCGACAACACGGGCGCCAAGCGCGCCATGTGTGTGAAGGTCCTCGGTGGCAGTGGCCGCCGATACGCGTCGGTCGGTGACGTCGTCGTGGCGGTCGTCAAGAAGGCCCTGCCCGCGGGTGAGGTCAAGGAGCACGACCTCGTGAAGGGGGTCGTGGTACGCACCGCATACGGTGTGCGCCGCCCCGATGGTTCCTACATCAAGTTCGATCGCAACGCGCTCGTCGTGATCGACAAGGACAACAACCCGCGCGGAACGCGCATCTTCGGAGCCGTGGCGCGCGAGCTGCGTGACCGCAACTTCATGAAGATCGTTTCGCTCGCCGAGGAGGTCGTCTGATGCTGACTGCCAAGACCAAGGCGCCGAAGCAGAAGCTTCACGTCAAGAAGGGCGACAAGGTCGTCGTCATCTCCGGCCAGTACAAGTCCGACGAGCCGCGCGAGATCCTGAAGGCCGACGCGCGGACGGGCAAGATCATCGTCGAGGGCGTCAACCTGCGCTGGAAGCATCAGGCCCGGTCGCAGCAGAACCCGAAGGGTGGTCGCGTCCAGGTCGAGATCCCGATCCCGGCCAGCAAGGTGCTGCTGTTCAGTGAAAAACTGGGCAAGGGCACGCGCACCAAGATCGAAGTCGTCGACGGCAAGAAGGTCCGCGTCGGCGTCAAGTGCGGAACCAAGTTTGATTAACCGGGGTTTGATTCACCCGGGATTGACTGAGACTCAGGTCGACTAGAACCATGACGACTACCGAAACGCAACCTGAAGCGCCCAAGGCGCCGCCGCGCATGCTGCAGCGGTACCGCGAGAAGGTCATCGACGCGCTGAAGAACGACTTCGGCTACACGAACCCGATGGTGGTTCCGAAGCTGCAGAAGATCGTCGTCAACATGGGCGTCGGCAAAGCGGTCGAGAACAAGAAGATCCTCGAGTCGGCGATCAAGGACATGACGACGATCACGGGCCAGAAGCCGATGACGCGCAAGGCGCGGGTCTCGGTCTCCGGTTTCCGGCTGCGTCAGGGCTACGCGGTCGGCACGGCGGTCACCCTGCGCGGCACGCGCATGTGGGAGTTCCTCGACCGGCTGATCAGCCTCGCGATCCCGCGCATCCGCGACTTCCGCGGACTACCAACCAAGTTCGACGGCCAGGGTAACTACTCGATGGGTCTGTCGGAGCAGAGCGTCTTCCCCGAGATCCAACTCGACAAGGTCGAGTTCGTTCAGGGCATGGACATCACGTTCGTCACCACTGCGAGCACCGACAAGGAAGGCCTTGCGTTGCTCACTCACCTGGGCATGCCGTTCAGGAAGTAGCCCCTGCTGGCAACACACTGCAGGAAAAAGACATGGCAAAGAAGTGTTTGAAAGTGAAGCAGCAGCGCCCGGCGAAGTTCTCGACGCGGCGTTACAACCGTTGCCAGATCTGCGGCCGGCCGCGCGCCTACTACCGCAAGTTCGGCATCTGCCGTTGCTGTTTCCGCGACCTCGCGCTCCAGGGCGAGATTCCGGGCGTTCGCAAGGCTTCGTGGTAAGGGCAAGGAGAACAGCGCCATGATGACCGACCCCATAGCCGACATGCTGACCCGCATGCGCAATGCGCTGCGGAGCGGTGCGTCGAACTGCGTCGTCCCGGGCAGCAAGCTCAAGGTGCGCATCCTCGACACGATGAAGCGTGAAGGCTTCGTCGATGGTTACGAGGTGCACGCCGACGGGCATCGCTCCGTGATCCGCATCAACTTCAAGTTCGGCCCCGAGGGCGAGAAGGTGATCTCCTCGCTCGCGCGCTTCAGCAAGCCTGGCTGCCGCCGTTACCGCGGCTTCGAGGATCTGCCGAAGGTGCGTGGTGGTCTCGGGATCGCGGTGATCTCGACCAATCAGGGTGTGCTGTCCGACCGCGAGTGCCGCGAGCGCCGCGTCGGTGGCGAAGTCCTCTGCACGGTTGACTGATCCCTACCTGATTTCTGATCCGGCTCCGGACTGAAGAGGAACTACAAATGTCACGTATCGGCAAACAACCCATCCAGGTGCCCAACGGCGTCACCGTGACCGTCGCGGACGGCACCGTGACCGTGAAGGGCAAGAAGGGTGAGTCCAAGCTCAAGGTTCGCCCCGAGGTCGAGGTCACGCTCGACGGCGACACGCTCGGCGTGAAGACCACTGACGAGGAGCGCTGGTCGCGCGCCATGCAGGGCACGACCCGGGCGTTGCTCGCCAACATGATGATCGGCGTCGCCGAGGGCTACGAGAAGAAGCTCGAGGTCAACGGCGTCGGCTTCGAGGCCGAGTTGCAGGGCAAGACGCTGGTGCTCAAGGTCGGCTTCAACAAGCCGGTCAAGTTCCAGGTGCCGGACACGGTGACCGTCGAGTGCCCGACGCTCACGAGCATCACGATCACCGGGATCGACAAGCAGCAGGTCGGCGCGGTTGCCGCGCAGATCCGCAAGATTCGCAAGCCGGAGCCCTACAAGGGCAAGGGCATCAAGTACGCGGAAGAGGTCATCAAGCGCAAGGCCGGTAAGGCCTTTGCCTCGGGTGGCGCCTAACGCACCGCTGCAAGCACATACGGTCAAAGAAGAGAACCTCGACCATGAGTTCTTCCGCTACGAGTAAGAAGCACGCCGCGCGTCGCGGCAAGGCCAAGTCGCTGCGTCGGCGCATGCGTCGCCGTTCGGATCACCCGCGCCTGTCGGTGTTCCGCAGCCTGACGAACATCTCCGTTCAGATCATCGACGATCTCAAGGGCCACACGCTGGCTGCCGCATCGTCGCTCGAGAAGGATCTGCGCGGCGAGGCCGAGGGCAAGAACAAGACGGACATGGCCACGAAGGTCGGCGAAGTGCTGGCCGAACGCGCCAAGCGTGCGGGCGTGACCAAGGTCGCGTTCGATCGCGGGTCCTACAAGTATCACGGCCGCATCAAGGCGTTGGCCGACGCCGCCCGCAACGGCGGTCTGGAGTTCTGAGATGGCGAACAACATGTATCCGCTGGTTTCGATCGACGAGGCGATCGCTGCGAACGTCGACGACGACGTCGTCGCGATCAACCGCTCCGCGGCGGTCGTCAAGGGTGGCCGGCGATTCTCGTTCAGCGCGCTCAGCGTCGTCGGGAACCGCGATGGCCTGGTCGGGATCGGCTACGGCAAGGGACGTGAAGTTCCGGGCGCGATCGAGAAGTCGGTCAAGGACGCGCGCAAGCAGATGATGCGCGTCATCCGCGACGGCACGACCATCCCGCACGTCACCGAAGCGCGTTACTGCAGTTCGCGCGTTCGCCTCGTGCCGGCGGCGCCGGGCACGGGCATCATCGCGGGCAAGGCGGTTCGCAAGGTGCTCGAGCACGCTGGCATCACGGACATCCTCACGAAGAACTACGGCTCGACGAACGCGTTGAACGTCGTCAAGGCGACGATGGCGGCGCTGAGTCAGCTGCGCAGCCGCGAAGCGACCGCGAAGCTGCGGGGAGTGGAAGTCGAATGAACCTCGCCGAAGTAAAGGCTCTCGGAATCAAGAACCCCGACCGCAAGCGCGTCGGGCGCGGCATCGGTTCGGGTACCGGCAAGACCGCCGGTCGCGGCCACAAGGGCGCGCGCGCGCGCTCGGGTTGGTCGCAGCGCATCGGTTGGGAAGGCGGTCAGATGCCGATCTACCGTCGCGTCCCGAAGCGCGGCTTCAACAACAAGAACTTCGAGAAGGTCTACACGGTCGTCAACGTCCGGGACCTCGAGGCGTTCGACGCCGGTGCGACGGTCGACCTGGCCGCCGTCCTGCAGAAGGGCCTCACCTCGCAAGCCAAGCACAGTGACCTCTTCAAGGTGCTGGGCGACGGCGAGATCACCAAGGCCGTGACGGTCAAGGTACACGCGATCACGAAGCCCGCCCGCGAGAAGATCGAGAAGGCTGGCGGCACCGTCGAGCTCATCGAGCCCAGGCAGATGCGGCCGAAGTTCGTCGCGAAGGACGGCACCAAGCGCACGCCCGGCACGCCGCGGCGGCGCCGCGGGGGCCCGCTCAGTGCTCCCGCCGGCGATGCCAGCGCTCCTGCCGGTGATGGCGGCGGCGCCGCAACCCCGACCGAAGGGCAATGAGCTTCTCGGTAGCCAACCTGTTCAAGGTCAAGGAGATCAGGAACAAGATCCTGATCACCCTCGGCCTGCTCATCGTCTACCGGATCGGCTTCTGGATTCCGCTGCCCGGCGTCAACCAGGCCAAGATCGTCGATCAGCTCGACGGCGAAGGTGGTGGCCTCGGTCGTCTGTTCGGCATGATGAACGTCCTGACGGGCGGCAACCTGCAGAGCGCAACGTTGTTCTCGCTCGGGGTGATGCCCTACATCTCGGCGAGCATCATTTTCAGTCTGCTCAGCAAGGCCGTACCGTCGCTCGAGAAGATCGCCAAGGAAGGCGCGAGCGGTCAGAAGAAGATCAACCAGATGACCCGTCTCGCGACGGTGTTCATCTGTCTCGTGCAGTCGTGGTTCGTCATCTTCGGCGTCCTCGGCAACGACGCGAACGACATCCTGCACGCCGGTGTGCGCGAGTGGTTCGGCATCTACTGCGTGATCGTCATGATCGCGCTCACGGCCGGCACGATGTTCATCATGTGGCTCGGTGAGCAGATCACCGAGCACGGCGTGGGCAACGGCATCTCGCTGATCATCATGGCTGGCATCATCAGCAGCCTCTACCCGTCGATCTCGCAGTACTTCTCGTTCGGCTTCGGTCGCGAGGAGTGGCAGAAGCTGCTCATGTTCATGGCGGCGTGGGGTGTGGTCGTGGTTGCGGTCGTCTACATGACGAAGGCGCAGCGTCGCATCCCGATCCAGCAGGCCAAGCACACGCGCGGTCGCCGAGTCTACGGCGGCCAGCGGTTGTTCCTGCCGTTCAAGGTCAACCAGGCGGGCGTGATGCCGATCATCTTCGGCTCCACGTTGCTCCTGATCCCGACGATGATCGGCAGCGCGGTGCCCGGCCTCGGCTTCCTCAGCGATACGTTCGGCAACCAGACTGGCTTCTGGTACGTCACGACGTTCTCGGCGCTGATCTTCTTCTTCTCGTTCTTCTGGACCTCGATGATGTTCCAGCCGGCCGAGATCGCGAACAACCTGCGCGAGGGTGGCTCGTTCGTCCCGGGTATCCGGCCCGGCAAGCCGACCGCCGACTACCTCGAGGCGACGATGCTGCGCATCACGCTCGTGGGGGCGCTGTTCCTGTCCGTCGTCTCCGTCATCCCGGCGTTCTTCGGCGGTGGCAGCGGCAGCCAGATGGACCAGGTGCTGCTCTACTTCATGTCCGGCACGTCGATCCTCATCGTCGTCAGCGTGGCCCTCGACATGGTCGAGAAGATCAACGCGCTGCTCGTCATGCGGAACTACGAGGGCTTCATGACCGAGCACGGCTCGCAGGGCGGCCAGCAGTCCGGCAGCGGTTCGACCGGCTGGGGCCGCCGTTCGCCGACCGGAGGCGCAACGAGCTGATGGCGCAGGCCGCCGGATCCCGCTGTGTCTTCCTCGGCGCCCCCGGCGCCGGCAAGGGCACCCAGGCCAAGAAGGTCGCCGAGTCGGGCGAGGCTTCCGGTGCGCCGATCGCCCACATCTCGACGGGCGACATGCTGCGGGCCCAGGTCAGCGCCGGCACCGAGCTCGGCCAGCAGGCCAAGAGCTTCATGGACCAGGGGCAACTGGTCCCGGACGAGGTCATCATCGCGATGGTCCAGGAGCGGATTCAGCAGCCGGATGCCAGTTCGGCGTGGATCCTGGACGGATTTCCCCGTACGCTCCCTCAGGCCGAGGCCCTCGACGAGAGCCTTGGTGACAGCACTCCGCTGTCCGACGTGATCTACTTCGCCGTACCCGAGGCCGAGCTGTTGGGGCGTTTGACGGGTCGCCGGACCTGCGCCGACTGTGGCGCGATCTGGCACGTCACCAACAAGCCGACCAAGGTGGCAGGCAAGTGCGATCTCTGCGGCGGAGAATTGACCCAGCGCTCGGACGATCGCGAGGAAGCGATCCAGGAGCGCCTTGATGCCTACCGGGCGCAGACCGCGCCTCTGTTGGACTACTACCGTTCCAAAGATGTTTTGCGGGAGGTCGATGCGAATCGATCTCCTGATGTCGTTTTCGAGGAGTTGTTGAAGCTGATGCAGTGACCGCCGTGGATCGCGTCCCTAACGATCACACCCAGAACGCCGACGTTCCCGTACCGCTCGAGGCCACCGTCATCGGTCGCCTGCCCAACGAGATGTTCCGGTTGCGACTGGCCGACGGTCGTGAGGTCGTGGCGCACGCCGCACAGAACCTGCGAATGGCCTACGTGCGACTCGTGCCCGGCGACGTGGTCCGAATCGAGATCTCGCCCTTCGATCACGGCAAAGCCCGAATCACGAAACTGGTGCCGCGCGAGCAGCTGCAACGCCAACCGCGCCGTCACGAGTCGACTGCCCAGCCAGACACTCCACCCCCCGAAGAATCCAACTCCTAAGTAACCGGAAGCTACCCGTGAAAGTCAGAGCCAGCGTTCGACGCATCTGCGAGCACTGCAAGGTCGTGAGACGCCGCGGTGTCATTCGGATCATTTGCAGCAGCAACCCGCGCCACAAGCAGCGCCAGGGCAAGTAAGCCATGCCACGTCTCCTCGGTGTCGATATCCCGAACGAGAAGCGCATCGATGTTGCGCTGACCTACATCTATGGCGTCGGTCGCACGACCGCGCTCAAGGTGCTGGAAGAACTCTCGATCCCCCGCGAAACCCGGGCCAAGGACCTCAAGGATGACGAGGTCGCGACGCTCGCGAGTCACCTCGAGAAGAGCCTGCCGGTCGAGGGCGCGCTGCGTCGCCTCAACCTGCAGAACATCGCGCGGCTGAAGGAGATTCAGTGCTACCGCGGACTGCGGCATCGTCGCGGGCTGCCTGTCCATGGCCAGCGGACGCGTTGCAATGCGCGCACTCGCAAGGGCCCGCGCAAGACTGTCGCGAACAAGAAGATCCTCAGGAAGTAAGCCCAGGAACCAAGCCCCAATGGCCGCTCCCAAGTCAGACAAGAAGAAGGCTCGCGTTCGCAAGAACGTCGGCAAGGCGATCGCCCACGTGAAGGCGTCGTTCAACAACACGATCGTGACCGTCACGGACGCGGCTGGCCAGGTCATCGCCTGGGACTCCGCGGGCACGATTGGCTACAAGGGCTCGCGCAAGAGCACGCCGTTCGCGGCGCAGCGCGCGGCCGAGAAGGTGGCCGACAAGTGCAAGAAGATGGGCGTGCACGAGATCGAGGTTCTCGTGCGTGGTCCGGGATCGGGGCGTGAATCCGCGATCCGTGCGCTGGCCTCGTCGGGCATCGAGATCAAGTCGATCGAGGATGCCACTCCGCTTCCCCACAACGGTTGCCGGTCGCGCAAGCGCCGTCGCGTCTGATCGCAGCTGGTTCAATCCCAGCAGACCGGAAACACCTCCGACTGGAATTCACTGATGGCTCGTATCGCGAATCAAGTTTGCAAGCTCTGCCGCCGGGAAGGCGTCAAGCTGTTCCTCAAGGGGCAGCGCTGCTTCTCGGAGAAGTGTGGCGTCAACCGCCGCAACTACCCGCCGGGTCAGCACGTCCGCCCGAAGAAGGGCACGGACTACGGCGCCCAGCTGCGTGAGAAGCAGAAGTGCAAGCGCATCTACGGCGTGCTCGAGCGCCAGTTCATGAACTACTTCACGCTGGCGCAGCGTCAGAAGGGCAACACGGGCGACAACCTGCTCGTGCTGCTCGAGCGACGCCTCGACAACGTGGTCCTCAATCTCGGCCTCGCGTTCTCGCGCTTCGATGCCCGCCAGATGGTCGCGCACGGTCACGTCTACGTGAACGGCAAGCGGCTCGACATCTCGAGCTACCTCGTGCGCCCCGGCGACGAGATCGAGGTGCGTGGCAAGGAGAAGCTCAAGAAGAAGGCCACGGACGCCATCGAGATGAACAAGGGCCGGCCGCTGCCCGCGTGGCTCGAAGCCGCCCCGACCGAGCTCAAGGGCAAGATCGTCCAGCTGCCGAAGCGCGAGGACGTCTCGTCCGAGATCAACGAGCAGCTCATCATCGAGCTTTGCTCGAAGTAGGCCAGGAGCACGCTCCCGGCCTTTCGGCGCCGCCCGCGGCGCCGAACCTGTTTCGACTCTTCTGCTGTTTCCTGTTTCCCGACTAGCCAAGACTAGCCAAAGGAAAACTGTCAATGCGTATTCGTTGGCGCAACTTCGAGCTCCCGTCCAAGGTTCGCCTGGAAAAGGAGACCGCCTCCTCGAGCTACGGCCAGTTCACTGTCGAGCCGTTCGAGAAGGGCTTTGGCACCACGATCGGCAACGGTCTGCGACGGGTTCTGCTGTCGTCGATCGAGGGCACCGCGGTCACGTGGGTCCGCATCGATGGCGTCGTGCACGAGTTCTCGACGATCCAGGGCGTTCTCGAGGACGTCACGCAGATCGTGCTCAACATCAAGAAGCTCCGCGTCAAGATGCACACGGACGCCCCGACCACGCTGCGTATCGACGTCAGCGAGAAGGGCGAGGTGCTCGCGGGCATGATCGAGGGTGATCACAACGTCGAGGTCGCGAACCCCGAGCTCAAGATCTGCACGCTGACCGAGGACGTTCGGTTCTACGCTGAGATGCAGGTCAAGAAGGGCCGCGGCTACGTCACGGCCGAGGAGAACGTCACCGAGGATCAGGAGATCGGCACCATCCCGGTCGACTCGATCTTCAGCCCGGTGCACCGCGTGCGCTACGCGATCGAGAACACGCGCGTCGGCAAGTCGACCGACTACGACCGCCTCGTCCTCGAGATCTGGACCGACGGCACCGTCTCGCCGGAGATGGGGCTCGTCGAGGCCAGCAAGATCTACCGCAAGCACCTCAACCCGTTCGTCCAGTACTTCGAGCTCAAGGAAGACCTCGCAGTCGAGGGCGGCGTGCTGGCACCGGAAGGTGACGAGGGCGCGAAGCGGCGCGAGATGTCGGACCTGCTCAGCAAGAGCGTCGATATGCTCGAGCTGTCGGTTCGCGCGAAGAACTGCCTCGACAGCGAGAACATCACGGTCATGCGCGACCTCGTTCGCATGACGGAGCCCGAGCTGCTCAAGGTCCGCAACTTCGGCCGCACCTCCCTCAAGGAGGTCAAGAGCAAGCTCAGCGCGCTCGGCCTGACGCTCGGCATCAACGTCGAGGAATACAGCTAGCAGCCAGGCTGCCAGCATTGACGGCGGGGCGCTGGTTCGCCCCGCGACATCCGAACTGATCTGCAACTGACTCGACTGGACTATCGGCCATGAAGCACCGCGTCGCCGGCAAACATCTCAACCGCAACACCGCGCACCGCGCGGCGCTGCGCAAGAACTTCACCGTCTCGGTCATCATGCACGAGCGCGTCACGACGACGCTCGCGAAGGCCAAGGCGATGCGTCCGTTCGTCGAGAAGCTGATCACGCTCGCGAAGAAGGACGAGCCCAGCACGCGCCTGCACCGCATCCGTCAGGCCGTGTCGCTGCTGCAGGACAAGACCGCGGTCAAGAAGCTGTTCGACGAGATCGGCCCGCGCTTCGCCAACCGTCCGGGTGGCTACACGCGCATCCTGCGCCTGCCCGACTACCGCATCGGTGACGGCGGCGAGAAAGCCCTGTTCGAGCTGGTTGAAAACAACGTGCTCGAGCAGCAGATCAAGGCCGCGGAAGAAGCCGAGGCGGCCGTCGACGAGACCGAAGAAGCCGAAGCCGGCGTCTGATTCGGATACCCTCCGTCGTTTGGGCGGCTCGATTCGGGCCGCTCGATTCGGGGGAGGGCGCGGCCGTCAAGCCGGCCGCGATGCAGGTCTTCGGGCCAGCACGGTGAAGAAGCCCGGGAAGTAACGGCGCTCCACTACGTTGGCCTCGTGGGAGCGCGCGGCGAACTCCTGCTCCAGCGCGAACAGCGGCGTGACTTCGTCGATTGGCGCGAAGCGGTTGATGCTGGTCCGCTCGAGTTCGAGCCCAACAGCATCGAGCCACGCCGCGACCTCGCGCAGCGTGTGCTGGGTTTCGTGCGGGTGCAGGACCTGGTCGCGAAACCAGGAACGCAGGTGCTCTTCGTCGGAGCCGCGGTCGCCCGCGAGCTCGCGGAACTTCGCGAGGGCGCCCGCTTCGTCGTCGTTCTGCAGGAACTCGTCGAACAGTCCGAGGAACACGCGCCGGCCGGGTTCGTGGTAGAGCCCGACGTAGACGTGGTCGCCGGGGCCGGCCGCGCGCTGTACGTGCTCGAACGCGCGACGCGTGTCGCCCGTGTGGTGCAGGGCGCCCATGCTCAGCACGAGGTCGAATGGACCGGGCGGCAGCGCTTCGAACAGGTTCTGGTGCAACCACTGCACGCGATCAGTCACGTTCACCGCCGCCGCGAGCTCCGCAGCGCGGGTCAGCGCGCGGGCGGTGAAATCGACGGCGACGACCTCGACGTCGTAGTGGTGGGCGAGCGTGCAGGTCAGCCAGCCGGCGCCGCAGCCGAACTCGACGATGCGGCGCACGCGGCCCGTCTGCAGCAGCTCGTGAAGGTCCGGGTACTGGGGCTGCACGACGTTCGTCCGGATCGATGCCGCCGCGGCATCGACATCGCCCCAGTGGTTGAACGGCAGCTCGTCGTAGAACGCCTGCACCGTGGGCCCGACGGGATGGTTCGGTTCAGAGGAGCGGCTCATCACGCAGGCGCTCCTTGTCCGGGAACCGCCGTCGAAAGTCCAGTGTGGGCAACATGCGGTCGAGCGGATACAGAAGATGCCCAGCAGGAACGATTCCTGCCGAAGGCATGCCAGGGCTATGCTTTGTCTCCTCGATCCTCGTACCGCGAGGTGTTCCATGGCCAGCACCCCATCGCAACCATCCAGCGCTACGGCCGCCGAGTCCGGCGGGTTGGCGCAGCTCCTCCTCTCGATCCCGCGCGCGATCGTCGCGGGGTTCTGCAGACTGTTCGGCATCAAGCGGTCCCGCCGCGGACCCACTGGCAAGCGTGGCAACGGCTCCGACAACCCGAACATCTACCCGTTGTTCTGACGACCGGTCGGCGCCGTGGCGCCAGCACTGGTATCCGGTCGCGTTCGTCGTCGACCTGACCGGCGCGCCGCGGCGTTTCGGGCTGAACGGCCACGGCTACGTGCTGTTCCGCGGGGCCGATGGCGGGTGGCAGTGCCTGCTCGATCGGTGCCCGCATCGCGCGGCCCGGTTGTCCGATGGCGTGATGCGGGACGGGCGCCTCGAGTGTCTCTACCACGGTTGGCAGTTCGGCTCCGGTGGCCAATGCCTGCACATTCCGCAGCTTGCGGAGGGGCAGTCGATTCCGGCGCGGGCGCACGTTCCCGAGTTGCCGGTCGTCGTGCGGCAAGGCGTCGTCTGGGTCTGGCCGGGGCTCGACGAAGGCGGTGAGGTGGCGGCGGTTCCGACCGTCGACGGGCTCGATGACCCTGAGACGAGCAGCGTCGACTTCGTGATCGATCTGCCCTACGAGCAGACGTTGCTCGTCGAGAACGTGATCGACATCGCGCACATCCACATCGCGCACGACGGGATCCGCGGTGGTGGCCTGCGCGAACTCGCGGGGCCACTCGAGTTCGACGTGGAGGATCATGGCGCGCGCGGGTTCGCGGCGGCGCTGGACTCCGCGCGCTCGTCGGGATCGGCGAACCGCGTGCTGCGCGGGGCGCGCGTCGAGTTCCGCGCGCCGAACCTCATTCACTACGAGTCGCTCTACGTCGACGCGTCGCGGCGTTCGGGGCTCGCGCTCTATTCGCTGCCGATCGGTCGCGACCGGTGCAGGTTGCTGTATCGCGCGTACAGCAACTTTCGTCCACGGCGCGATACCTGGCGGCCGCGGTGGTTCGAACACTGGACTCAGTGCACGATCCTCGAGCAGGACATGGACGTCGTGGTCGGTCAGGCGGCGGAGCTGCGGCGATCGGGCGCTTCGCCGCGGGAGCTATGGCTGCCGATCAAGTCGAGTGACACGCTGGTACTGGCCTATCGCCGTTGGCTCGACGAGCACGCGCGCGGCTGGCCGCACGCGATCGGATTCGCAGCGACCGAGCCGCGGCCCGCTGGTGATGCGGGCCCGCCGGCGTTCGATCGACTCACGATGCACACCGAACTGTGCGCCGACTGCTCGTGGATGCATCGTCGGCTGGTCGCTGCGCGGCGGCCGCTGATGCTCACGGTCGTCGCGTTGCTCGCGTTGGCCGCATCGGCGGATGGTGCGATCGCCGTGATCGCCGCCGCCCTGAGTGTGGTCGTCGCGGCCGGCGTGTGGGCGCTGAGCAGCATGCGCGCGCGCTTCGAGTAACTGCCGGTTCAGCTCTGACGATCGCCGTCGTGCTCGCTGCTCGCTGCGGCCTGCAGCTGCCTCGCCATGCGCCCCCGGCGTAGTGGTGCCGTGGTCGGCAGCATCGTCTCGCGGGCTGTGCGGGTCGCGAGCTCCCAGAGCCGTGCGAGTCGTTCGATCCGGCGTTCGAGCGTTCGCGGGCCGGGCGCCGCGAGCACGCGGGGCAGGCGCGCCTGCAGCCAGCGGAGTTCCTCATCGGCGCCGGTCGTCACTGGACTCGCGTCGACATCGTCAGCTCGCAACGTCTCGAACGCGTGAACGACGGGTCCTTCGTAGGCGAGGAACGTGCGGAGATCTCCTGCCGCGGCCACACGCCAGCGGACATGCCCGGCAGCGAGCTCGACACGGGTCGAGTCCGGCAGGTCGGTATCGAGCAGCGCATCGCCGGAGCACGGTGAGCGGAGTTCGATCCGCACGAGCTCCGGGCCGGCGATCCGCGCCTGCTCGAGCACCGCGTGCACCGCGGACAGCGGCAGCGTGCCCGGGCGTGTACCGTTCGTGGCGAACTCCGATTCCCGTCGCCGCGAGCCGAGCAGCTGCCCGCCGGAGTCGCGCAACTCGGCGAACGAGTCCGCGAGTTCCCAGCCGGCGACGAGCGTGATCGAAGATCGTTCGCCGGCCGCGGGCGCTGCAGTCGTCGCCGCGGCGCTGGCGACCGGCGCCCGTGAGTCGGGCACGAGACCGTGTTCGAGCAGCTGATCGGCCAGGGCCCGGGCCACCGCCACATGTCCGCTGCGGGTGAAGTGCCCGTCCAGCCGGTAGTGGAAGCCAGCGCGGGCTGCCGGACTCGCGTGCTGCAGCGGATGGGTGACGTCGAGCACGTGCAGCCCCGCGGTGGGATCGGCGAGCTCTTCGAAGCGCTGCTGGAAGAGCGGCTGCCGCGATTCGACCAGGTAGCGCGCGGTCGGCAACGGCACGATCGCGATCGGCACATCGGCCGCCGCCCGGTGGAAGCGCCGCACGATAGCCGTGAGCAGCTGCATCGGTTCGCCGGCGGGATCGTCGTACTCGGGATCCGGGGGCGGTTTGAGCCAGGTGCCGAACCGTGCGACGAACCGACGCCGAACGCCGGTGAGGACGTCCGCGACGCGCGTGGCCAGCGCGCCCTGGATCTGCGTTGGTGCAGGTTCTTCGAGCCGCTCGCCGTGTTCTGGCACAGGGACACCGCGGAGTTCGAGTTCGCCGTTTGGCAGCAACTGGAAGTGCGGCCGGGTGACACGCCACATGCGGCCCTCGCGATCGATCGTGATCCGGCTCGTCGAACGGATGCGTTCGAGGGTGTGCACCGCGATGCACCAGAGGATCAGGTCAGGCCGCGGCATCGCGCCGCTCTCGAGCTGCAGCAGATTCTGGTCCGGGCCGTGGCCTGGAACGGCGACGTTCGAAACCGTGATGCCGAGCAGCTCGCCGAGTCGGGGCGTGAACCGTTCCGCGTTGTCGACGCCGTCGCCAGCCGCATACGAATCGCCGTAGCAGAGCACGCGCAAGCCCGGCGGCGGCGTGGCCAGGTCGTGGTCCTCGCGAAAGCCCTCACGATTGGTCACCGTGAAGTACGCACCGTGCTCGTGCGGAACCCGCGTATGCACTTGTGGCAGGAACGCGTGGCCGAGTGCGGGATCGTGGCGGATCTGCCGGCCCGAAGGGACGAAGCGGTGGGGGAACGGGGCGGGGTGGTGGGGGAAGAGGGCGGGCTGCATGGGGGCGTGCGGCCCGCACGCTACCACCTTGCCGTTCGTGGCTCGACCACGAGTCGCCGGCCGCCGTTGCGTGGCCGGCTACTTCTTCGGCTGGAACTTCTTCACCGACTTCTGCCCTTTCGGGCCGCCGGTGATTCCGCGTTCGATCGCCGTGATCTGCGACTCGAGCCATTCCTGCGCCGGTATCTCGTCCACTGGGTTCTCGTCCTCCGGGTCGCGTTTGGTGCGCACGAGGTAGGGCTTGCCAGTGGTCGACGATCGCCCGGCGAGCACGGCGAACTCGCGCGGGGTCGGACGCTTGCCGCGGTGGCTGCCGAGCCTGGCGCGCAGCAGTCGTGCGGCCATCTTCGCGTCGTATTCGCGCCCTTCCCGAACGAACGTCAGACCTTCGGTCGCTTCGACGCGGCGGATCAGCAGCGTGATCACGTCGGCCCGGAACATCTTGGCCGGGACCACCGATAGTTCGGCGTGGTCGTCGCCGACGAGGCGATTGACCAGCCGGTCGATGCGCAGCGTGTATTCGTTCGTGCCACCTGGCAGGCTGAAGTCGACGCCTTCCAATGGCGCGACGCTGCGCTCCGCGACGACCACCCGGTCGCTGGCGTCGCGGATCGACAAGAGGACCTGACCCTTCGTGATGTCGCCGAGCCGAACCTCGAGCCAGCCGCGAGTACCCGGGACCAGGCCGATGCGCCGCTGCTTGACGATGAACGTTTGCTCGTCGGAAGCCGTTACGCGGTCCGGCACGACCCGCCAGCGAAACTGTCGGGTCTCGGGGCCGGTGCGGATCTCGATCGCGAGTGTGCCGGCCAGCTGCATGCTGTCGCGGAGCCCGTCGTTGAGCTCGAGCCGGAACTGCCGCTCGCGCGCGCGCCACGCCAGCGGGAAGTCGATCTCGCCGGCGCGCGCCAGCACCTTGGCGCGTGGTGCGGTCGTGCCGTGGATCTCGATGCTTTCGAGCTTCGAGGTATCGAGCCAGTGCACCTGTTCTTTGGTGCCCTCGCGGCGCTGGCCATCCCGGTCGACGAGGAAACACTTCACGCGGCCGATCGGGACCTCGCGCCGCGACCATGCAATCTCCGCACTCTCGATCACGCGACGTTCGACGCGCGCGAAGACCTTGAGCGTGCCGCGTTCGCGATCGGCCGGCAGCAGGCGCAGGACCTTGGGGTCGGCGAGGTTGATCTGCCAGTGACGATCGCCGCTCGGTCGCAGGTCGACGCCGCCGATCTGATCGCGGTTGCTCGCGAGCCAGATCCGCTCGGGTCGCTTGCTCGCGGTGACCTCGATCAGCAGGTTGCCGCCAGCCGGCGGCGGCAGAACGATGCGGTCGGGTACCTTGGTCAGGCGCAGGCCGTCCTGGGTCGGGAGTCGGGCCGTGGGAACGGCGAAAGCGGCGAAGGCGGCGAGCGCCGTGAGCGATTGGGCCAGACGTTGCGGCATAGGAGGGCTCCGGGTTCGTCGGAACTGTGGCCGGAGGCTGGCCGGGCCCTGTCCCGGCGCGGTCTTTTTCCGCGGTGTAGGGCTCCCCGGTGGCTTACTGCCGGGTGAACGACATGTTCTCGGGGCCGACCACCGGTGCGAGATCGTCGAGCAGTTCGTCCGTGATCCGGATGCCGTTGTCGGAGCGCACGCGAAAGCAGTCGTCGCCTTCGACGATGTCGAGGTGCAGGTGCTGCGAGCCCTTGTGGCGTTCGGCGATCGTCGCGATGCGGTCGAGGTTCTTGTCGGTCGCGAGTGCGCCTTCGAGGTTGAGCACGAGCCCGGCGACCTCGCGTCGCATCACCTCGGCGGCGGGTTCGATCTGGTCGAGCAGGATCGCTGGCTCATCGCTATTGCTGTCCATCCGACCCGTGAGGAACACGATGGCATCCTCGACGATGCGATCCTTCGCGGTTTCGAACGTACGTGCGAAACAGGTCACGCCGATCTGGCCGTCGAGATCCTCGAGCAGGAACTTGGCCATCTTCTTGCCCGCGTTGCGGCCCTGCTTGATCTGCAGCACGCGCACCGAGCTGACCATGCCGGCGAGCCGGACCTCCGCGCCCGGTTCGAGGTTCGCCGTCGAGTCGGTGCCGCTGCCCGCGATGCGGCGCAGGAACGCGCCACGCTTCTCGAACGGGTGGCCGGACAGGTAGAAGCCCAGTGACTCCTTCTCGCGTGAGAGCTTCTCGTGGTCAGGCCACTCGTCGCTCGGCTCCAGCGGGTCGATTTTCGTGGGCGCTTCCATCTTGGGCGGCGCGAACAGCATCTTCTGACCCTTGCGACGGTCCTCGCGCGCGATCGCCGAGCTTCGCAGCGCCGACTCGATGGCGTCGAAGTTCGCTGCCCGGCTGCGGCCGAGCTGATCGAACGCGCCGCTCTGCGCAAACGCCTCGAGCGCGGTCTTGTTGAGCACGGTGCTGTCGAGCTGCTCGCACAGATCCTCGAGCGAGTCGAAGTCGCCGTGCTCCTTGCGATGCTCGACGATGGCGTCGGCGAGCCGCGTGCCGACGCCCTTGATCGCCCCGAGGCCGTAGCGGATCTTGCCGTCCTCGACGCCGAAGTAGCGCAGCGAGCGATTGATGTCAGGCTGCAGGATCTCGATGTCCGCGCGCCGGCACTCGTCGACGAACTCCTTGATCTTGTCGCTGTTCTGCGATTCGACCGTGAGGTTCGCGGCCGTGAACTCGATCGGATAGTGCGCCTTGAGCCACGCGGTCTGGTAGGTGACGAGGCCGTACGCGGTCGAATGCGACTTGTTGAAGCCGTAACCCGCGAAGTACTCCATCGTCTCGAACAGTTCCTTGGCGAACTTGCCGTCGTACTTCTGCTTCTCCGCGCCCTCGATGAACTGATCCTTGAACTTCAGCATCACCTCGGGCTTCTTCTTGCCCATCGCCTTGCGCAGGTTGTCCGCGTCACTCAGCGAGAAGCCGCCGATGATGTTCGCGATCTGCATGACCTGCTCCTGATAGACGATGACGCCGTACGTCGGCTCGAGCACCGTCTTGGTGTCGGCGTGGGGGTACTGGGTCTCCTCTTCGCCGTGCTTTCGGCGCACGAACATGTCGACCATGCCCGAGCCGAGCGGACCCGGGCGATAGAGCGCGAGCACGGCGATCACGTCCTCGAACGTGCTCGGCTTGAGTCGCGTCAGCAGCTCGCGCATGCCGCTCGATTCGAGCTGGAACACGCCCTGCGTATCGCCGCGCGCCATGAGCTCATAGGTCGGCACGTCGTCGAGCGGCAGGTCGTTGATGTCGATGTCGATCCCGCGGGTCTCCTTCACGAGCCGGACGCCTTCCTGGAGGATCGTCAGCGTCTTGAGACCCAGGAAGTCCATCTTGAGCAGGCCGACTTCCTCGAGCTCGGTCATCTGCCATTGTGTGATGACGTCGTCGTGGTTCTTGCCGAGCGGGACGTATTCCTTCAGCGGCTTGTCGCCGACCACCACGCCCGCGGCGTGGATCGAGTTGTGGCGGGCCTTGCCCTCGAGTTTGAGCGACAGGTCGAACAGCCGCTTGTGCTGCGGTGACTGGTCGCGGATCTCCTGCAGTTCTGGGTCGGTTTCGAGTGCGGCCTCGAGCGACGCGCCCGGGCCCGACGGTACCTTCTTGCAGATCTTGTCGATGTCGCCGATCGGGAAGTCGAGCACACGACCGACGTCGCGCAGCACGCCGCGGCTCGCCATCGTGCCGAACGTGATGATCTGGCACACACACTCGTGCCCGTACTTCTCCCGCACGTACTGAATGATCTCGTCGCGCCGGTTGCCGCAGAAGTCGATGTCGATATCCGGCATCGACACGCGCGCGGGGTTGAGAAAGCGTTCGAAGATCAGCGAGTACTCGAGTGGGCAGACGTCCGTGATCCAGAGGCAGTAGGCGACGATCGAACCCGCCGCCGAGCCGCGGCCCGGTCCGACCGGGATGCCCATCTTGCGCGCCTCGAGGATGAAGTCCCAGGTGATCAGGAAGTAGCTGACGAACCCGAGCTTCTCGATGATCCCGATCTCGTAGTCGAGGCGTTCCTGGATCTCGGGCGTGATCTCGCCGTAGCGCTTGATCGCGCCTTCGCGGCAAAGCTGGTGGAAGAACTGATCCGGAGTCGTGCCATCGTCGGGCTGGAAGACGGGCACGTGGTAGACGCCGAACTCGATGTCGACCGCGCAGCGCTCCGCGATCTCGACGGTCGCCGCGAGGGCTTCGGGCCAGTCGGCGAAGTCGCGCGCCATCTGCTCGCGCGACTTGAGGTAGAGTTCGCGCGAACTCATGCGGAAACGCGTCTGGTCCGCGACGGTCTTGCCGTTGCGGATGCAGAGCATGATGTCCTGCGCGAGCCAGTCGTCGGGCGCGAGGTAGTGCACGTCGTTGGTCGCGACGCACGGGATTCCCATGTCCGCGCCCAGCCGTCGCAGCGTCTCGGTCACCTTGGTCTGCGGCTCGCTGTTCGTGCGCGCGACCTCGAAGAAGAAGTTCTCCTTGCCGAACAGGTCGCGCAGCCGTTCGGCCGTCGCGCGCGCCGCCGGGATGTCGTCCTGCAGGATCGAGGTCGCGATCTGCGAACTGATCGTGCCCGACAGCGCGATGAGTCCGTCTTTGTGCTGTTGCAGCAGTTCGAGATCGGCGCGTGGGCGGTAGCTGAACCCTTCGAGCCACGACGTGCCCGACAGCTTCTTGAGGTTGTCGAAGCCGGTGTTGTTCCTGGCGAGCAGCGTCAGGTCGTGCGTCGGGTTGTCACCCGGCCGCGCGGTCTCCTTGTTGGTGCGCGCGGCGACGTAGGTCGTCTGCCCGATGATCGGCCGGATGTCGTGCTTCTTGCACGCCTTGTAGAACTCGACGGCGCCGAAGAGGTTGCCGTTGTCCGTGAGCGCGAGTGCAGGCTGCTCGTCCTCGGCCGCGGCCTTCACCAGGTCCGAGATGCCGCCGGGGGCGGCGAGCAGGCTGTAGTGCGAGCGCGTGTGGAGGTGGACGAAGGGTGGGGTGGCGCTCATCGCCCGGCCAAGCGTACGCGGTGCGGCAGGGCGCGCAATCGCCAGCCTCTCACTCCTACGTCAGGAGCTGCTTCAGGATCGCCTTCTGCACGTGCACGCGGTTCTCGGCCTGGTCGTAGATCACCGAGCGCGGACCGTCGAGCACCGCGTCCGTCGCCGCGACATTGCGGCGCACGGGTAGCGGATGCATCAGGAGCGCGTTGTCGGTCTGGCTCATCAAGTCCTCGTCGACGCGCCAGTCCTGCAGCGACCGCTTGACCATCGCTTCGCGTTCGGGATCGTCCCAGTGCTTGGTGCAGCCCCAGGAGCGGGCGTAGAGCACTTCGGCGCCGTTGGCCGCGGCGCCGAGATCGTTGACGACCTCAACCGCGCCGCCGCTCGCACCCGCAGCCGAACGGGCGCCTTCGAGGACCTCGCTGTCGACCTCGAAACCGAGTGGGTGGGCGAGCGTGACCTGCATGCCGAGCATCGCCGCGACCCGCAGGATGGAATGCGTCGGGCCGAGCGACTTCGGTTCGGGGTGGTTGCACCACAGCAGCGTGAGTTTCTTGCCCGACAGAGCGGGCAGGTGCTCACGCATCGTCATCGCGTCGGCGATCGCCTGGCATGGGTGCTCGAAACAGGTCTCGAGGTTGATGACCGGCACCGAGCTGTGCTGCGCGTAGCTGCGCAACAGCAGTTCGCGGCGATCGCGTTCCCACGTGCCGACGCGGGAGACCGCGCGGACGCCGAGCGCATCGACGTAGCGCGACATCGTGCGGGCGGCATCGACCACGTGCTCCTCGGCGCGCCCGTCCATGACGGCCTGCTCCTCGGGCTCGAGTTCGTAGAGGTCGTGACTCGCGAGGTTGATGCAGTGACCACCGAGCTGGACCATCGCGGTCTCGAACGAGACCCGGGTCCGGAGGCTCGGCTGGAAGAACAGCATGCCCAGGGTCTTGCCCGCGAGGCCCTGCGCGCTCGGCTTGCCCTTCGCTCTGGCGGCGAGGTCGAGCAGGTCGTCGAGCTGGGAACGGGTGAGATCGGCCGTCGAAAGGAAGTCGCGCTTGCTCAAGGCTACTGAGGTCGGTTTCGTGGGAAGTCAGTAGATGAGCATCACACCCGGTCCAAAGGAAGACGAACGTTGGATCGCCCGCTGTCTCGAGCTCGCGCGCGAGGCCGCGGCGGCTGGGGAGGTGCCGGTCGGCGCGGTGGTGGTGATCGATGGCCAGGCGGTCGGCGAGGGTCAGAATCGCGTCGAAGCCGAGCGTTCGCCGCTCGCACACGCTGAGATGGTTGCCCTGCAGCAGGCCCTCGCGGCGGTTGGCGACAAACGCCTGCCGAAAGCTGAGCTCTACTGCTCGCTGGAACCCTGTTTCCTGTGCGCTGGCGCGATCCTGCACGCCCGCGTCCGGCGCGTCGTGTTCGGCGCCCGTGACCCCAAGTTCGGCGCCGTCCGGTCACTGGGCCAGATCCTCGAGGATCCGCGGTTGAATCACCGCTGTGAGGTCGTCGAGGGGCTCGGCGCGGATACGAGCGCGGAGCTGCTGCGCGCGTTCTTTCGGGCGCGGCGGGGGTGAGCTGCGCTGCTGAGAGCGAAGCCCGCCGGCCTACCAGGCGCCGAGCGTGATCCGCAGGCCCTGCGTGCCCGAGGCGACGCCGTTGCTACTCGACGGGTCGTAGATGAAGCCCTGGGCGTAGAGGTTTAGGCCGCAGAAGGGGATGCCGCCGGGCAGGGTCAGGTCGTACATGGCCACGCCGTCCGGGAACGTTCGCCGCAGGAACGTGGGCGTGCCGTTCGGGATGACCAGGAAGTTGATGCCGCTGATCGTCTGGTTGGTCTGGGTCAGGCCGAGCAGCAACGCGGAGAGCGAGTTGCCGAGACCGTTCGAGATGCGAATCGCCGTCGAGCTGGTCTGCTGTCGCGTAACCGCGAACTCGGAGTCGAGAACCGGCATGCCGTTGGCGCCCGGCGTCCCCGTGCCGTAGCTCACGAGCTGCGGCTGGCAATCGAGCATCACGAGGTCGCTCGACACGCTCCTGCTGCCGTTCGCCGGGATCTCGATCGTCCACTGGAACGCGGCTGCGTAGTCGTTCGGACCGAACTCGCCGCCCCAGCCGAGCAGGTCGGTCTTCGTCGTATCGGTCAGATCGGGCAGTAGCTGCGAAGGCGGGCCGACCTGCGACACGGGTTGTCCGTCCGCGCGGAACTCACACGCCTGCGTCAGGCCGTCACCGACGACGTGACTGTTGCGGT
The DNA here is from genome assembly GCA_024743115.1 of bacterium. Classification (GTDB taxonomy): domain Bacteria; phylum Planctomycetota; class UBA1135; order UBA1135; family UBA2386; genus JAGQRA01. The sequence continues at coordinate 68,077 of JANSXC010000028.1, forward strand.
TGCCGCGCGCGATGTTGAGCGGGTTGCCGCCGGCATCGAAGTCGGCGTAGGAGAACAGGTCGAACCGCAACGGTGCGTTCGTGAGGTTCGTGAGCGTCATCGTCTCGTTGACCCGGGCGCCCGCGGTGCCGCTCATGGTCAGGGTCTGGACGAGCGTCGCGGAGACCTGGCCGCGATGACCCAGATTCGACCAGCTCGTGGTGACCGTCGGTCCTACGGCCGTGCGCGTTGCCGTGCCGTCGTCCCTGAACGCGTACTCTCGGCGGTCGAACTCGCCGCGGAAGAACCACCAGTGCCGTTGCAGCACGTCGGTCGTGCCGGCCGACAGGCTGTCGCCGACCGTGGCGTCTTCCGTGATCGGCAGAGCGCCCTGGGTATAGGTCGCCGTACCGGCCGTCACGGTGACGGGCACGTTGGTCTGCGCGAGTGTCGTGGCGGACAGTGCCGTTACCGACAATGCGAGCGCGGACCGCATAGCGAGGTTCGATTGCATGGTTCTTCGAGGGCGGCTGCCCGCCAATTCTAGCACCCTTCGGAACGGACGGAGAGGGGGGGGCGGGGTCTGGGCCCCGTGGCCGCGATCGTTGCGGGCCGCCGTGATTGCCGCGCCGAGCGGGATCGCCGGTGGATCGGGCTCGGGCCGAGGGCGGTCCGCAAAGGATCGTGCGGTGGCGCCCGATGGATGCCCAGGCGGCAAGTTCGTGGTGTCCGGCAACCGGTCGCCGGTGGGCTGGCGACGGCGACCGATGCCACCGGGTGTTGCGGGCCGTCGGTCGGCTCGGCTGCAGGCCCGCGGCGGGGGGAGAAAGCCTTGACGAGGGCTCCGCAAACCCTAGAGTTCCGCGCCACTTCCGACTGCGGAGAGGTGCCAGAGCGGCTGAATGGGCTGGTTTCGAAAACCAGTGTGTGCGCAAGTGCACCGGGGGTTCGAATCCCCCCCTCTCCGCCATTTTTTGCGTCGGAAGCCGGCTCCCTGGGGAGGTGGCTCCCCGAGGGACGTCGACGCCGCGCGCCCCGGGCCAGCTGCCCTCAGGCGCTCCGCCGCCAGAACGTGACCCGCAGGCCGTTCCGCGTGCGTTCTTCGGCGGCCAGCTCGAGGCAGCCCGAGTCGGCGACGACCTCGTCGTGCATGGCGTTGTAGTAGACGAGCTGCACGGGGCGCGGCTTTCGCGTCAGTGATTCGCGCAGGCTGGCGAGGACCGCGGTGAGCGTCTCGGGGCCGAACGAGTTGAACAGGAAGAACACGGTACCCTCGTCGAGCGGCACCCGACTCGCATCACCGGTCAGGACCTCGACCGGCGCGCGGCGGCCGCGCATGGTCCGGGCGTTCTCGCGCGCTGCTGCGGCGAGGTCTTCGAACAGTTCGACGCCGACGACTTTCCTGAACGGTCGACTCGCCATGACGCACAAGACGCGTCCCATGCCGCAGCCGAGATCGTAGATCACGTCGTCCCGTGCGGTCGGCTCGCGCCAGAGTCGGTTACGAATCCACCGCAGGTTGAAGTAGTCCGGGGTCTCGTAGCGGTTGTTGTCGCCGAACTGCGCCGCGGCCGTCGCGGTCCCGGCGTAGGAGTCGGCGCTGCGCGCGTGCGAGAAGCCGCCGTCGGCCGTGGTCCGGATCCCGTACAGCAGTTCGTTGCACTGGGTCCAGACGGTTCGCAGCAGGCCGGTCGCGGGCATGCTGATCCTATCGGTCGGCCGCCGGCGCGGGCCTGATCCGCAGGCCGGAAAACGGCGCTGCGGTGCGGACTGGCCCTACTTCAGCGTGCGCCAGAGGAACGTGTAGGCCAGCGAGGTCATGAACGCCGCCTGCTTGTTGTCCGCGGCGCCGCCGTGGCCGCCCTCGATGTTCTCGTAGTAGAGCGCCGCGTGGCCCTGCTCCATCATCCGCGCCATCATCTTCCGCGCGTGGCCGGGGTGGACGCGGTCGTCGCGCGTCGACGTCGTGAACAGGACGCGGGGGTACTTCCGGTCCGCCTTGACGGTGTGATACGGGGAGTAGCGGAGCAGGAACTCGGCCTCTTCGGGAACGTCCGGGTTGCCGTACTCTCCGATCCACGACGCGCCCGCGAGCAGCTTGTGGTAGCGCAGCATGTCGAGCAGCGGCACCTGGCAGACGACGGCGCCAAACAGCTCGGGATACATCGTCAGCATGTTGCCGACGAGCAGGCCACCGTTGCTGCCGCCCTGTATGCCGAGATGTTTCGGCGCGGTGATCTTGCGCGCGATGAGGTCTTCGGCGACCGCGGCGAAGTCCTCGTAGGCCTTGTGGCGCTTCTCCTTGAGCGCGGCCTGGTGCCACTGCGGGCCGAACTCGCCGCCGCCGCGGATGTTCGCGACGGCGAAGACGCCGCCGCGTTCGAGCCAGGCGGTGCCGGTCACTGCGCCGTAGCTCGGGGTCATCGAGACCTCGAAGCCGCCGTAGCCGTAGAGCAGCGTCGGGTTGGAACCGTCGAGCGGCGTGTCCTCGCGCTTCACGAGGAAGTAGGGGATCTTCGTGCCGTCTTTCGACGTCGCCTCGAGCTGTTGCACCGCGAGCCCCTTCGTGTCGAAGAAGCTCGGTTGGCTCTTTAGGCGGGCGGCCGGCGCCTTGCCGATCGTGCCGAGCCAGAGGCTGGTCGGCGTCAGGTAGTCCGTGATCGTGAGGAAATAGTCGTCCGAGAAGTCGCTGTCCGCAGCCGACGCGTTGACGGTGCCGAACTCGGGCAGGCCCGGCAGCAGCTCGCGTTGCCAGTCGTCGCTTCCGGGCGTGAGCACGTAGATCCGGTTCTTGACGTTGTCGAGCTCGTTGAGCAGCACGTGATTCAGCGTCGGCGAATAGCCCGCGAGCGACGTACGCGGTGTCGGCGTGAACAGCACGTCGAAGTTGCGCTCGCCGGCGAGGAACGCCGTGAGGCGGATCGCGAGCAGCGCGCCGGCGGGGTGGTCCTTGCCGCCGACCGACCAGTTCTCGCGCAGGGAGACGAACAGCCACTCGCGGTGCAGGCCCGCAGTCGCGCTATCCGGTTTGTCGAGTTTGATTCGCTCGCCGTCGTGCATCACGAACATCTCGTTCGTGAAGAACGTCGTGCCGCGCGCTAGCAGGTCGCGTTCGAATCCGATCGTCTGATCGTGAGTCGCCATGAACCAGACGTCACCGGCTTCACCCTCGCCGACGACCTCGGCTGCCGTGAGCGGGGTGCCGCGCCGCCAGCGCTTTGCGACGCGCGGATATCCCGAGCTCGTCAGGGAGCCCTCGCCGAAGTTCGTGCCGACGAAGATGTGGTCGCGATCGATCCACGACACCATCGTCTTGGATTCGGGCAGCGTGAACCCGTCCGTGACGAACTTGCGTTCCTCGACGTCGAACTCGCGCACGACGACCGCGTCCGCGCCGCCGCGGGACAGCGAGACGAGGCAGAAGCGCCGCTCGGGCATCAGGAAGGTCGCGCCCTTCCAGACCCAGTTCTCGTCCTCCTGGCGGCCGAGTTCGTCGAGGTCGAGCAGCACGTCCCACTGGGGGGTGTCCTTCCGATACTCCGCGAGCGAGGTGCGCCGCCACAGACCACGCGGGTTCTTGGCGTCCTGCCAGAGATTGTAGTAGTGCTCGTTGCGGCGGTTGACCCACGGCACCCGGTCGTCCGAGTCGAGGATCGCGAGCACGCGTCGTTGAAGATCGGTGAAGAACTCGGTTTCGGTCAGCTCGGCCGTCGTCGCGGCATTGCGTTCGCGCACCCACGAGAGTGCACGGTCACTGTCGACGTCTTCGAGCCAGAGGAACGGGTCTTGTTGCGGCATGGCGAGAGACTGCGCTGAGCCCGGTGTGGCGAGCCCCGAGGCGACGAACGTCGCCAGGGCGAGGTGGGCGGCGAGAAGTGGGCGGAACATCGGCCGCGAGCGTATCCGCCGAGGAGCGGCTGGCGAAAAAGCAGGGCCCGCGAAGGTGAGATCCACCAGGCGACCCGGGCACAAGAAACTGCACGCTTATGGCTGCTTCCTTCCGGACCTGACCAGGTTCACGCCGCCCCCTTGCTCGGGACCCGACGAACCCCACCTTCGCGAGCCGTGCAGGATGGCGGAGAGGGGGGGATTCGAACCCCCGGCAGGCTTTTGACCTGCACTCGCTTTCCAAGCGAGCTCCTTAAGCCGCTCGGTCACCTCTCCACGCTGCCGCGTGGGCCCCGAAACCCGGAGGTTCCGTGTGTGGGGCCGGAGTTTGTAGCGCGGCGCTCCGGGTGAAGCAATGCAACTCTTGGTCGGGGTCTTGGCGCCGATCCTGGTTGGGGACGGCCCTTCCACGGAACCGGGCCAGGCTGCACACTGCGAGCATGGCAGCGCGCAAGAAGGCGGCCCCGAAGGCGGCGGATGCGGTGCCGGCGGGCGCCGGGAACAACAGTGCTTATCAGGTCGTCGCCCGACGATTCCGGCCTCAGACCTTCGAGGAGATGGTCGGGCAGGACGACGTCCTGCAGTCGCTGCGCGCCGCGATCCAACAGCAGCGGATTCCCCACGCGTTGTTGTTCTCCGGCAGTCGCGGCGTCGGCAAGACGACGTCCGCGCGCATCCTCGCTCGTTGCCTGAACTGCGAGCAGGGGCCGACGGCCACGCCGTGCGGCGTGTGCGATATCTGCGTCTCGATCCTCGACGGCAGCAACCCGGACGTCATCGAGATCGACGCGGCATCGAACAACAGCGTCGACGACGTGCGGCAGCTGCGCGAGCACGCGGCGTTCGCGACGATGCGATCGCGGCATCGTGTGTTCATCCTCGACGAGGTCCACATGCTGAGCAAGGGCGCGTTCAACGCCCTGCTCAAGACGCTCGAGGAGCCGCCCGCCGGCGTCGTGTTCGTGCTCGCGACGACAGAACTGCACAAGGTACCCGAGACGATCCGGTCGCGTTGCCAGGTGCTGATGTTCCGCCGCGTCGGCGAGGAAGATCTGCAGCAGC
>JANSXC010000048.1 GCA_024743115.1 bacterium
CGACGCACGACTACTACCGCGTGCTGCAGCGCCTCGTCGCGCGGCTCGACGATGCGCACACGAACGTGTACCTGCCGCGCGCGCTCGGCGCGATGGAGCGCACCCCCGGGCTCACGACACGGCTGATCGAGGATCGCGTGATCGTTGTGCGCGTCGACGGTGGCGGCGCCGCGGACGCGGGCGTGAAGATCGGCATGGAGATCACCGCCGTCGATGGAATCGCGGTGAAGGCCTACGCGGCCGAGCACGTCGCGCCGTTCGTCTGTGCCTCGAGCCCGCAGGATCGGATCAGTCGCACCTACGGTAGCCAGCTGCTGCGTGGACCGTTGCGGGAACGGGTGCGTTTGAAGGTGCGCGACACCGGGGGCTCCGAGTCCGAACTCGAGGTGCCCCGTGAATCGCGTATGGCGGTCGGCATGCGGCGCTTCTCGCAACCGGCGTTCCGGTTCGAGGTCCTCGCGGACAACCTCGGCTACGTCCGCCTCGATTCGTTCGGCTCCGAGAAGGTGCGCGAGCAGTTCGCGGCGGCGTTCGAGAAGATCCGTGCGACCGACGCGCTCGTGATCGACCTGCGGCACAACGGCGGCGGCAACAGCCGGGTCGGCTGGGAGATCATGGCGCACCTCACGAAGGAACCGTTCGCGACGTTGCGCTGGCACACGCTGCAGTATCGGCCGACGATGCGGGCGTGGGGGCGTCAGCCCGTAACGCGCTACGCGCGCGGCCCGTCGCGTTTTGCGTACGACGCGGTGGCGATCTACGACCGGCCAGTCGCGATGTTGATCGGTCCACGCACGTTCTCGGCGGCCGAGGACATGGCCGCCGTGTTCGACCAGCTCGACCGCGGTCCGTTGATCGGGGAGGCGACGGGCGGCAGCTCCGGGCAGCCGCTGATGTTCGATCTGCCCGGCGGCGGCCGGGCGCGCGTGTGCACCAAGCACGATTACTACGCCGACGGCACGGAATTCATCGGCGTCGGGATCCGGCCGGATCTCGTCGTGAAGCCGACGATCGCAGACGTTCGCGCTGGCGTCGACACCGTTCTGCAGGCGGCGATTCGACGCCTGCAGGAGAGCGGCAGATAACCGCGCTTTCGCGGCCAGGCGCAGCGGTCTGGCACGCGCGGCGCCTTGGTATCCTGGGGGCATGGCGCAGCCGCTACAGCTGCCGACGCCGCGGCCGGTGCACGAATGGCCGCAGGCGAAGCTCGACAATCTGCGAGCGGTCTACGCCGACCTCGCCGCACAGCGCACGCGGCTCCGGGGTCGTCCGCCCGTCGTCGGCCTGCATACGAGCGAGATCTGCAACCTGCGTTGCGTGATGTGTGAACGCAGCGTCACGCCGGGTCGGCGCAAGCTCGACCGCGAGTTGTTGCAGCGCACGCTCGACGCGACGTTTCCGACCGCGTTCAAGGCCTACGTCACCGGCTCGAACGGCGAGCCGCTGCTCGGCGACTTCGACGTGATCGAGCAGGCCGCGCTCTCGCACGGCGTGCAGCTCGACCTCGCGACCAACGGCACGCACCTCACGCTGGCGCGCTACCGCTCGATGCGGGACTGCACGATGCGCATCAACGTCTCGCTCGACGCGCACGTGCCCGAGGTCTACGCCAGGATTCGGCGCGGCGGTCGGCTGGAACGGGTCGTCGACAACCTGCGCGCGATCGCGGCCGAACGCCGGGGTCACCCCGACGGCGTGCTGCTCGACGTGTCCGCGATCCTGATGCGTTCCAACGCCGAGATCCTGCCGGACTTCGTGCGCTTCGCGGGCGAGCTCGGGGTCGATCACGTGCACATCCAGGCGCTGCGTCACTTCGCCCACGCGACGCCTGCCGAGGAAGTTTCGGACACGCGGGCGGCGAGCGCGCGGCGCGACCGTGCCGGGGCCCGGCCGAGGATCGAAACTGAGTCGCGGGTCGGGGTCGTCGCGCAGCACCTCGACCGCATCGCAGCAGCGGCCGAACAGCACCGGGTCAACGTGACGTTTGGCGACTTCCTGCGACCGCCGATCGTGCACCGTCAGGTTCCGTCCCGCCTCGACGGTCTCGAGCCGCCCGCCGGCATGTGCTGGAGTCTCGCGCTCAACTTCAGCGTGCAGCACGACGGCACGGTCTACCCCTGCTGCCATCCGACCGATTACCGCCTCGGCGATCTCCGCCGGCAGTCCGTCGACGAGATCTGGAACGGCAAGGTCGCCGCGCGGCTCAGGGCCGCGCACTACGAGCGGGCCCGTGTGGGGTTCTGCTCGGGCTGCATCGAGGCCCCGTATCTGAAGCGGGATTCGCGGACTTGGCTGCGCCGCGTGGGTCAGCGGGCTCGGCTGTTCGTGCAGGACCGCGCGAGCCGGTGGTGGGACTGAGTTCTTTGTTCTCGAGCTTCAAACCAACAGGAAACCCATGATGCAAGTTCGCACTCTGATCACCCTCGCGCTGCTCGGCCCCGCGACGGTCCCGGCGCAGACCTGGAGCGTCTTCCCGCAGTCCGGCGCCAGCGGCAGCGTCTTCATGACGGGTTCACCCGGCGGCTTGCTCGTGCACGGCCTCGGGGCGGCGTTCGAGTACGATGGTGCGGCCTGGAACGCCATTCCGACGCCGGCGCCGTCGCGCCGCACGCTGGCGATGGCGTTCGACTCGATTCGGCAGCGCACGGTTCTGTTCGGCGGCGTCGGGGTTGCTGGCGGGTTGCACGGTGACACCTGGGAGTGGGATGGCGCGAGCTGGACCCACGTGGCGGTCGCCGGACCGTCGGCACGGGCCGGAGCGGCCATGTGCTTCCACTCGCAGCTGCAGGTCGCCGTGCTGTTCGGCGGTGCCACGTCGACGGGTTTCTCGAACGAGACCTGGGTGTTCGATGGTGTGACCTGGCAGCGGCGCTTCGGCGCGGCGCCTTCGATCCGCGCCGACGCGGCCATGGCCTTTGATCGGGTGCGCAACGCGGTCGTCCTGTTCGGCGGCGGCGTGCCGGGCGTGCCGAACGGTGCGCTCAACGACACCTGGGAGTGGAACGGCAGTCAGTGGACCCGGCGCTCGGCCGCGGGCCCGAGCCCGCGGCTGCAGGCCCGGCTGGCCTGGGATCCGCACAGTGACCGCGTCCTGATGTTCGGCGGCTGGGACGGCGCGAGTGCGTCGGCAGGCTGGTTCGACGACGCCCTGTCCTGGAACGGCACGGACTGGACTCCGCGCAACTTCGCGATGCGACCCTCGGCGCGCGGCTTCCACGGCATGGCGCACAATCCCCTGACGGATGAGATCGTCGTGGTGGCGGGCAGCAACGCGAGTTCGTTCGACCTCACCGACGCCTGGGTGTATCCCGGTCGCATCGCCGCCGATGCCACGCCCTACGGCGGCGGCTGCGGCGGCCTGTCGCTGGTCTCCACCGCAGCTCCCATCATGGGGCAGGCCGCGATCTCCGAAGTGCGGCGCCCGGTGCCGTTCGCCGCCGCGTTCATGGCGATCGGATTCGACCGCAACCTCTGGGGCACCGAGCCACTGCCGTTCGCGCTGGCCGGCTTCGGCATGCCGGGTTGCACGCTGTATCACGATGCGTCACTGATCCTGTTCGGCCCGTGTCCGGTCACGGCACCTGGCGTCGCGACGCACACGTTCCCAATTCCCGTCATCCCGGCGATCTCGGGTCTTGAGTTCTACCTGCAGAGCTGGGTGCCGGATCCGGCGGCGAACGCCGGTGGCTTGATCACCAGCAACGCGCTCGCGCTGACGATCGGAAACTTCTGAACGGCCGATTCTCGGCCCGCGTCGCGCGGGCCTAACTACTGCTCCTCGAAGCGCCACACGCCTTGTGAGCCCGCGATGTAGAGTTCGTTGAGTTCGTCACCGTCCAAGTCTGCGACGACCATCGAATCGTAGAACCCGACGGATCCCTCGACGTGCGTCCGCCAGATCTCTTCCATGGTGTCGGCGGCGAACACGATTACGTCTCCGGACATCGTCGTCGCGACGAGCTCGTCGCCGGGATGTTGCGGATCCTCGAGCAGATCGGCCAGCAGGAGCCCCGCGACGCCGTAGCCGCCGCGCGGGGCCGCCGTGCTCGGCGCCAACGTCACGGTCTCTTGGAGCGCAAAGCCGAAGTTGGGAGCCCACGTCAGTTTGCTGATCGCGCCGACCACGAGTTCGCTATCCGCGAGGGAGCCCGCCGGCGAGTCGTAGTGCTGAGGTCGCGCGGCCGGGTGCTGCAGTGTGCCGAACCAGATGTGCATCTTGTCGCCGCCGCTGGTGTCGAGTCGCACCGTGAGGGCGCCGCCGCCGAAGCCGAGATCGAACGGCGTGCTGTCGACGGTGCCGAGTTCGTGTGGCGCGCTGCCAGTGCGCATCGCGCCTGGCTGCAGGATGCGGACGCGGCCACCGGGGCAGCCGAGCACCACGGCGGTCTGACCCGTAGTAAGACGCACGGCTTCCACGGCGCCGTAGTTCATCGCGGGGTTGTGGGTGACAAACGTGCGGAAGTCATGATGGGGCGTCCGATCGCCGATGGTTGGGCCGGACTCGGTCGTGGTCGGGATCCCGGTCGAGGACCACATCCCGTCGAACGAACCGCCTACCGCGAGGTGCAGGCCCGCGACGTGATTGCCCCAGTCGCGCGCGCCCGAGTACTCGTTGCGGCCCCATGACCAGATCTCGATGCCGGCGGGGCCCGGCAGCAGCGCGCCCGGTTGGCGGAACGGGAACATCCCGCCGAACACACCGAACAGTCGAGCGCCCTGGACCCAGTTGTCGCGCAGGTAGGGTGTCTTCGGCGGTAGCTGCTCGAAGAACGCGAGGCCACTGTCCAGGCGCGGCACCCACGGCCGCGTGGCGGCGGCGAAGAACATCGCCGATGTCTGTATCGGGGCGGCGTAGCCCGATGCCGTGAGGGACTCGGCGAGGGACACGTTGGCGGCGGCGCCGACGTATCCCCAACCCTTGGACTCGCTCGCGAGGTACTCGCGCTCGACGAGTTCGACGCTGCCCGAGTGATCGACGGTCCAGTAGGCCCCGTTCTGATCGAGCAAGTGCAGTCTGTCATCGCCTGGATGGCGTGCGATCGACCAGGTTGCGGGTAGCGCCTGGTTGCACCGCGGTTGGATCGCGCTCGTCGGGCTCGTGGCCGCGAGCACCGGGTCGTACCGACTCGGCAGGCGCGTACCAGCGGCGGCGATGTCTTCGACGTGCAGCCACATCAGCCGCCCCGAAGCGGTCGCGACCACGATCTCTTGTTGGTAGACCCCGGTCGTGTTCTCGACGAGTTCGCCGACTGCGATCGAGATCGCGTTGCTGCCGAACGGGTAGTAGGAGGAGGTGGGGTGGTCGGTCTGCCAGAGGGCCTTGTGCCCGACGAGGTTGCCGAACTGATCGAGCAGCAACAGGTTGTCGGATAGCAGTACGAGCAGGTGGTCACCGATCGGCTCGTCCAGGCTTTCGGCGCAGGTCGCCAGATCCGGTCGGCCGCCGCCGGGGTCCGTGATCAGGTTCTGCAGGTCCGCGCCCCCGGTGCCGCCGGGGATCGGCAGGCGCGCGAGCGTGATCGGATCGAAGACCCGGATTGCTGCGCCGTCTTCGTCGTTCGTCCAGAAGCTCACGAGTGCCGGCATCGCGACGCCGCCGAAGTTGATCTTCATCAACTCGAGGTCATGCGGGATCCCCTGGCATGGGGGATCGGTTGGCGCGGTCGGCAGCGGTTTCGAGGCGGCGACCAGGAACGCCCGATCGTTTGCGTCGAAGGTGACGTTCGCGATCATCGCGCGGCGCGAGGACAGGATCGAAATCATCGAGCCCTGGAGCACGAAGTCGCGGATGCCCGGCTCCGGCCACTCGTGAACCGGGTTCAGCGCCGTGTCGTAGAACACCAGACCGCCGTGCACGGAGCGGAACACGATTTCGTCGCCCGGGTTGCTCGGCAGTACGTCGCCGATCTGCAGACCGTGAGGTTGGGCGATCTCCCAGGGCAGTTCGACCTGCTGTTGGAGGGCGAGTGTCGTCGCGTCGAGACGATGCAGGTGGCGGCGCGTGCCGACCAGCACCGACCAGCCGGTCCCGCTCTGTTCCAGCGCGGTGAGCGCGAACGCCCGATGCCCCAGCTGCTGGCTGCGTGCGATCGGGACGAGCGGCTGCCGGCCGAGGCCTGCGGGGCTCGTATCGACCGCGAAGCTGGTGACCAGGCCATCGGCGCTGCCGACGTAGACCTTGCCGTCGCGGATGAACATGGCTTCGCGATACCCGAGCCAGACACCGGCGCGGCCTGGCGCCGCGGTGGCAAGGAACGTGTCGTCGCGTGTGAGCGGGGCGCTCGCCTGGGGGCTCGGCAGCGCGGTACCCTGGCGGCCGAAGAACCACTCGTGCGGATCGTCGAGCCCGCGCTGCTGCTGGCTGGCAGTGCGCGGTTGGTGTGTCAGAGCTGGCGTTGGCGTCGACTGCGCGGCGTCGAGTTGCGCGATGCGCTGTTCCACCGCGTGCCGGCAGAGTGTGTGGAACGCCCCGGACTGGTACGGCGTGACGGGCGTGCCGAGGTTGTAGGGGTCCTCGATGAGGCCGCCGCCATGGCAGCCGTTCTCGGCGGCCATCCATGCGAACGTATGCGCGGCGGGATCGCCGAACGGCGATGGACTCGAGATCAGACCCGACGGCACCCACGCTGTGCCGTCGACGACTCGGATCCAGTCGGTCCCCGTCGACGTGATGTCCTCGTCGCCGACGTAGAAGCAGGCCGGCCGGTAGGTGCTGCCGGCGAGGAACAGTCGTGGGTACGAGAGGTCGTGGATCTCGAGTCCCTGACCCCAGGCGTACTGGTTCCAGTCGAGGAAGTCCCCGGGGCCGACGGTCGCGCCCCCGAGATTCGAGGCGCTGAGTTCACCGACGGCCCAGCCCATCTCCTGCTCGCCGAGTAGACGCTGGATCGAGGGGTTGATGACCTGGGAGAAGCAGCCGTGCACGAGTTCCGGGTGCCGCAGCGTTGCCCAATGGGCCTGGTGACCGCCGTTGCTGCCGCCGTTGAGCACCACGACGACCTCGGTCTCGATCTCCTGGTCCGTCAGGGCGTTGGTGGGCCCCAGCGGATTGCGCCAGGAGCCTTCCTGGAGCAGGCACTTCACGGCCTGGATGGCCTGGAGATAGCGCTGCTCGTTGAGTTCGGTCTGGCGGTGCATCACCGACAGCACCGGGTAGACGCAGATGGGATAGTAGAGCCCCTGGTTGGGGTGGCCGTACCACGACGCGATCGGGTGCGGTGAGAACCGCTTCACGTCACCGTCTCGAACGTTCTCGTGAAACTCGGCCGCAGCATCGGAGCTACCGGGCAACGGATTGCCCGCGAAGCCGTCGGCGAACTCGTCCCGGACCAGGCCGTCAGGGCTGAAGAAGCCGCGGTAGGTGTTCCACCAGAAGTGCTCCGTGCGCTCGTCGGCCGGTCGGTCCGGGTCGTAGGCCCGAAACCCGGGCGTCGTCGCCGAGAGCAGCGCGATGATCAGGATCTTCTGCCCGGCGTACGGCGTGTTGTGCGGCCGGAAGACTTCGAATGCGCCCTGATCGACGTAGCCGTTCGGCAGGAACGCCGAGACGTCGCCGTAGCGGGGGTGCACGGTCGGCAGCGGGATACCGGCCGGGCGCAGATAGCCATGCACACGGTCCGTCACCGCGCCGTTCGTCGGCAGCACCGAACTGGCGATCGTGTGGGGGACCCACTCGCTGATCGACAGATGGATGTCGGCGCCAGTCAGGTCGGTGCCGTCCTCGTGCCCGAACCAGCCGCCGGCGTCCGGGGCGGACGTGACGCCGGAGAAGCCCTCGCCGTGATTCCAGATGCCGTCGGCGTACTGGAACTTGGGCGCTGGTCCCTGGCGGAACGCGCCCGGTGCCGGTGGGGCAATGCCGGGGTGAACCGTGCGATTCGGATTCGGGACCTGTGCCGGCAGCGCGACGACGGTGAGGCCGAGCGTCACGATCAGCCGCGGGAGAACCGGTCGAGTGGTTCGTGCCTTCTGCATGGTGGCTCCTTCGTGAGGCACCGAGCCTACGGCAATCGGGTCGGCCCGTGTGGGGAGGCGGCGCGGATTCGATGGGATGACGGCGCGGGCGGCCTGGTCCCTGCCTCCGAATCCCGCTTGACACCCGCCCCCTCGGGCCAACATCCTCGTTCGGATGTTCGATTCGCTCGCCAATGCCCTGGGCAGTGCCTACCGCTCGATCGTCGGTCAGAAGGCACTGACCGAGAAGAACATCGACGACGGGATCCGGGCGGTGCGGCAGGCGCTGCTCGAGGCGGACGTCAACTTCCAGGTCAGCAAGGACTTCGTCGCCGACGTGCGCGAGCGCGTGCTGGGCCAGAAGGTGATCGAGTCGGTCGATCCGGGCCAGCAGTTCATCAAGTGCGTGCACGACGGGCTGACCGATCTGCTCGGCGGCCAGCAGGTCGGGTTGCCGGTCGCCGACAAGGGGCCGCTGATCCTGATGATGTGCGGCCTGCAGGGCAGCGGTAAGACGACGACCTGCGCCAAGCTCGCTTTGTGGCTGCGGAAGAACAAGAAGAAGAACCCGCTGCTGGTCGCGGCTGACCTCCAGCGGCCGGCGGCGGTCGAACAGCTCGAGACGCTCGGCAAGCAACTCGGCGTCAAGGTGCACGCGGAGCCGACGGACCAGCGGCCGCCGGACGTCTGCAAGCGCGGCGTCGAGTTCGCGAAGTCGCACGGCCACGACGTCGTGATCCTCGATACCGCGGGTCGCCTGCACGTCGACGACGAGCTCATGACCGAGCTGCAGGAAGTGCACGACAAGTGCAAGCCGCACGGCGCGCTGCTGGTCTGCGACTCGATGCTCGGTCAGGACGCCGTCAACTCGGCCAAGGAGTTCCACAGCCGACTGCCGCTGCACGGTCTGATCATGACCAAGGTCGACGGCGACTCGCGTGGTGGCGCGGCGCTGTCGGTGGTGAAGATCACGGGGCGGCCGATCCTGTTCGCCGGTGTCGGCGAGAAGGTCGACGACCTCGAGGAGTTCGATCCGGCGCGCATGGCGGGCCGCATCCTCGGCATGGGCGACGTCGTCGGCCTCGTCGAGAAGGCGCAGGAGGTCATCGACGAGAAGGAGGCCGAGAAGCAGGCGAAGAAGCTGCAGAAGGGCCGCTTCAACTTCGAGGACTTCATCACGCAGCTCAACATGATCCGCAAGATGGGGCCGCTCAAGAAGGTGCTCGGCATGCTGCCGGGCGTCGGCTCCATGCTGAAGCAGGTCGACTTCGATGACGCGCACTTCAAGCGCATCGAGGCGATGATCCAGTCGATGACGGTTACCGAACGGCGCCGGCCCGAGGTCATCGACGTGCAGCGCCGGCGGCGTATCGCCGCGGGTTCGGGCAATCCGCTCGAGGCCGTGCACGGACTGATCAAGCAGTTCAAGACGATGCAGGATCTGATGAAGAAGCTCGGTAAGGGCGGCGGCGGGATGCCGCCCGGGCTCGACCAGATGCTCGGCGGCGGCGGTGGTGCTGGTGGGGGCGGTGGCCTCGGCGGCCTCGGTGGCGGTATGGGCGGCGGCGGCGGTCTCGGCGGCATGGGGGGCGGCCTCGGCGGCATGGGCGGCGGTGGTCTCGGGGGCCTGGGTGGTCTCGGCGGCCTCGGCGGTGGGCGCGGCAAGGGCAAGGGCAAGGGGCGCGGCGGCGGCTTCTTCCCAGGCGGCGGCAAACGCCGGCGCTGACCCGACGTTCTGCCAGTCTGGTCGGCCGTCGGTCGGGCTCCCCGGGGCCCAATGGCCGGTAGGGTCGGCACCTCGGGCGGCTTCCAGGCCGTCACGATGTCGTGCGACACCGCAAAAAGCGCTGGTAACCGGGTCGGGGTTCTGGTTACCTACTCGGCCCCTTTTTGCGGCAAAGACCCCCGGAGACACCTTCCCTTGGCAGTCACGATTCGACTCAAACGCTTTGGACGCCTGAACCACCCGACCTATCGCGTGGTGGCAACCGATCCGCGCTTCCCGCGCGACGGCCGCATCATCGAGTCGGTCGGCTACTACCTGCCGCTGATGCCGCGCGAGGGTGAGCAGGTCAAGCTCAACGCCGAGCGCATCAGCTACTGGCTGTCGGTCGGCGCCAAGCCGTCGCCGACGGTCTCGCAGCTGATCCAAAAGAACGGCATCGAGCTGCCGACGCCGAAGAAGCGCGTCCGTGGCAAGAGCAAGGCCAAGCCCAAGCCCTGGACGCCGCCGAAGAAGAAGGTGCGTAAGCCCAAGGCCAAGCCCGCCGCCGAGGGCGAGGGCGGCGAGAGCTAGCTCGTTCGGCCTGAGCGCCGCTGGCGTCGGGCTCTGAGTTCACGCTACCCGCGACCGCTGGTCGCGACCCCAAGCTGGTGGCGCTGCGTGCGCCCAATCGTTCGTTCCCGCCGTCGAAGATCGCGCTGCGAAGCGCCGGTAACCCAGAGCCGTGCCCGCCAAGTCGACCAAGAAGAAGACCAAGAGCAGCGCCAAGCCCAAGGCGCCGGCGCCGCCGCCGGATCCGCGCGAACCGATTGCGGCCACGCCGGCTGCGTTCAAGGCGACGCTCGCCGAGTTCGAGAAGCTGCTCGCGGTAATCCCGGCGCCGGCAGAGCCCGAGCCGCTGGATCTCGTCGAAGCCGCGTTACACCTCGCGTTCTCGCAGGGGCTGCCCTGTGGCTATGGGCAGGAGGTTCGCCGGCGGCTCGAGCAGACGTTCGTCGATCGCAACGAGTTCCGCGTCACGGAGGCCTACGAGGTCACCGAGATGCTCTCGGACCTCGAAGTACCGGGGCACGAGATCCCCGACTTGTTCGAGCGCTGCCTCTCGGTGCGCGACATGATCTCGCAGGTCTACGCCGACCAGAACGGCATAACGCTCGCGTTCCTGCGCGAAGCGGCGATCAGCGACCGCAACATGTTCTTCCAGCGCGTGCCCGCGATGCCCGACCACGTCGTTGGCTTCCTTACGCACCTGCTGACCTTCGAAGAGGTCTGTTTCTCGGAGAAGTCGACCGTGCGTGCGCAGCAGCGCATCGGCATCGACCCGAAGAACAACGCGGCGAACGACTTCTTCGCCAACGTGCGCGCGCTGCTCAAGCCCTACGGCCACCTGCCGCTGTCCGTGGGCAAGGATGGCAGCAACGGTAAGCCCAACCTGACGCACGAACTGTCGCCCGCCTGCCTGCTCGTGCGCCTCGCGCCAGCGCCGAAGATCCCGAAGCGGCGCCGCTAGCGGCCTTCGGCCTGAGGGCTCCGTACCCTTTGGGTGAGCGCTCCGCGGCGGGCCTGTCGCTCACCGCGCTTGTTCTGTGTCGGGCGCCGCGCGAGGATGCGGTGGTGGATCTCTACCTCGCCTCCACTTCGCCGCGCCGTCGTGAGCTGCTCATCACGGCTGGCCTGCGGTTCGAGCTGGTGACGCCCGGGGTCGAGCACGTCGCGGGTGAGCGCGGCACGCCGGTCGAGCTCGCGGCGGCGCGTGCTCGCCGCAAGGCGCATGGGGCGGCGCGACCGAACGGCGGCGCCGCGACCGTTCCCGTGCTCGGGGTCGACACGGTGGTGGACCTCGATGGCCGCGAACTGGGCAAGGCGCCCGACGCCGTCACCGCGCGACAGATGCTCGCCGCGCTCGCCGGGCGGGCGCACCAGGTCCACACCGGCCATTGCCTGGTCTGGCCCGATCGTGGGGATGGCTCGCCGGTCGCGGCCGAGGTCGTGGCCTCGTCGACGGTCACGTGCCGCCAGCCAACCACGGCCGAGCTCGACGCCTACCTCGCGTCCGAGGCGTGGCGCGGCAAGGCCGGCGGCTACGGTATCCAGGATCCTGAGCAGGAGTTCCTGACTCTCGCAGCCGGTGCGTTCGACACGGTGGTCGGGTTGCACGTCGCCGCGGTGCGGCAGTTACTTCTGGGGCGGCGGGCATGAGGCTGTGGCCCCGTTCGCTCTGGGCGCGCCTGCTGTGCACGCTCGGGCTGGCGATCGTCGGGCTCGTTGTACTCGATGCCGCCGTCCGGGCCGCCGATGCCGAAGCCGCACCACGACGGCGGGCGGCCCTGTTCGCCGCGCCCGCGCTGCCGCCGCCGGTCCGGCTCGCCGCCGTTCAGGGGCCGCTGCTGCTGGGCTCTTCGCGTGCCCGCGTGCCGGCCGATGCCGCGCCCGTGATCCAGGTCTTCGCCGACGGTGGCTACGCTCTGCGGCGGCCGTCGCCCGTGCCGTCCGGCCCGGCTGCTGCCCGGACGGCGGCCGCGATCCTGCTGCCGACGCGCGACTTCGCGGCCCTGGATTCGCGGGCCAGGGCGACGTTCGTCGAGATCCTGGGGGCGCTCGTCGTCGAACGCCCGGTGCCGCCGGGCCGTTTCGTGACCATCGACCTGCAGGTGGCGCAGGCTGACCTGGGCAGCGTCCTGGCCTGGGTGCGGTGAACCTGCGGGGGCCTGGCCCGTGGATCGGGTCGCGCTCGGCTCTTGAACCTTCGGTGCGCCGCCCTACCATCTTTCCCCGCGTTGTGCCGGCCTCGGCCTCGCCCCATCGTCACTATGAAAGCCGACATCCACCCCAAGTACGTCGTCTGCAAGGTTTCTTGCGCGTGCGGCAACAAGTTCGAGACGTATTCGATCAAGTCCGAGATCAAGACGGACATCTGCTCGGCTTGCCACCCGTTCTACACGGGCGCCGCGAAGTTCGTCGACTCCGCGGGTCGCGTCGACCGCTTCCTCAAGCGCTACGGCAAGAAGAAGGAAGCGAGCTCGTAGATCGCGCCGGTTGCCGGCGTGGATCGCGTTCTCGTTCCTGGCCCGCCCCGTTGTGGGCCCGTTCTTCTCGAACGATCCGTTCATCATGACTCGTGCCGCCCGCGGTGGGCGGCGACTCCCCGCATGAGGTGCTGCGCATGAGCTTCCTGCGCCCGCGCGTGCGGCAACGGCTCGACGCGATGGTCGCGCGCGTCGCCGAACTCACGGCCCGGTCGGCCGATCCTTCGACCCCGCACGAACAGCTTGCCACGCTGCAGCGTGAGCTCGGGCGCACGGCGCCGGCGGTCGAGCGCTACAAGAACCACATTGCGCTCGTCGAGCAGATCGACGAGCACAAGCTGCTCGTCGACGGCGACGATCGCGAACTCGCCGAGCTCGCGCGTTCCGAGCTGCCAGATCTCGAGGAGCAGGCGCAGGCGGAAGCCGAAGAGCTGCTCGACCTGCTGCTCGCCGGGCAGGGTGACGACAGCCGCGACTGCATCGTCGAGATTCGCGCGGGCACCGGCGGTGAGGAGGCGTCGCTGTTCGCGCGTGACCTCGTGACGCTCTACCAACGATTCGCGCAGCGGCGCGGCTGGACGTTCCAGCCGCTCGACAGCACGCCGACGGAGCAGGGCGGCTTCAAGGAGGTCGTGTTCCAGCTCAAGGGCAGCAACGTCTTCCACGAGATGCAGTTCGAGTCCGGCGGCCACCGCGTGCAGCGCGTGCCCGAGACGGAGGCGCGCGGCCGCGTGCACACGTCGGCGTGCACGGTCGCGGTGCTGCCCGAAGTCGAGGAGGTCGAGGTGCACATCGACCAGAAAGATCTGCGCGTCGATACCTACCGCAGTTCGGGCGCGGGTGGCCAGCACGTCAACAAGACGGACTCCGCGGTCCGCATCACGCACCTGCCGACCAACACGGTCGTGACCTGTCAGGAGGAGCGCAGCCAGATCAAGAACCGCAGCAAAGCGATGACGATGCTGCGCTCGCGGATCTACGAGCAGCAGCGCCGGCAGCAGGAGGCCGAGCGCGCGGCCGAGCGTCGCGAGCAGGTCGGCACGGGCGACCGCAGCGACCGGATCCGCACCTACAACTACCCCCAGAACCGCGTCACCGATCACCGACTGGGGCTGACCCTCCACAAGCTCGACCAGGTGGTGGAGGGCGACCTCGACGAGGTCTTCACCGCGCTGCGCACCGACTTTCAGGCGACC
>JANSXC010000010.1 GCA_024743115.1 bacterium
CGAGGCCACCGTCGACGGCGGTCCAGGTGCTGCCGTCCCATCGCGCGACATGGTCGACGCGTTGGCCGCCGGCGAAGAGGAAGTTGCCGAGTACGAGTGCGTCACCATCGGGCAGGAAGGTGATCGCGTCGACGGTGTCGCCGGAGTTCAACGCGATGCCGCCGCCGACCTGAACCCACCCTGTGCCGTTCCAGCGCGCGAGGCTCTCGACCGGATTGCCTTCGGCCTGATCGAATCGGCCGCCGGCCCAGATCTCGCCGCTCGGCGAAACCGCGAGCGCCTCCGGCGGGAAATCGAACTCGCCGCCCACGGCGGTCCACGTGCTGCCGTTCCAGTGAGCGACACCGTTGTGCTGAAGCCCGTTGATCAGGAACGCTCCCGACGCGAACAGTTCATCAGTCGTCGAGTTGGCCAGCGCATAGACCCCAGACGCCGTCGCTTCGTTACCCATCGCGTGCCAGTTGCTGCCGTCCCAACGCGCCACCGAAGGACCGCTCGTGCCGCCGGCCGAAGCAAAGGCGCCGGCGACGATGAGATCGCCGTTCGACCGGGTCGCGAGCGCCAGGACGATCGGCGGGAAGGGCGCAATTGCGAGTCCGCTGCCGAGTGCCGACCACAGGGTGCCGTCCCAGCGCGCCAGTGCGGAGATCGCCTGCCCACCGGAATGATCGAAGTCGCCGCCGGCGATGATGTCGCCGTTTGGCAGCGTGGTGACTGCGTAGGCGCGGCCGTCGAAACCATTGCCGATGGCTGACCACGTGCTGCCGTCCCAACGAGCGATGCGGTTGGCGGAGACATTGCCGGCTGTGAGGAAGTCGCCAGTCACGACGAGATCGTCATTCGCCATCGTGGTGAGCGCGTCGACTGCGCCGCCCAGACCATTGCCGATTGTCTGCCACGACGTGCCGTTCCAGCGCGCGACGTTCCCGGCGGCGATACCGCCCACGATCGACAAGCCACTGACGAGCCAGTCGCCATTCGGCGCGATCGCGAGTGACGTTGCGCTCCCGTCTGTGCCGCTGCCGATCGAGTGCCAGTTGGTGCCGTCGTAACGGGCGATGCCTGAATGAGCGATGCCGCCGTTGCTCACGGACGACGCGCCCACGATCAGGTCGCCGGTCGGCATCGTCCTCAGCATCGAGACCGATCCCGTGCCTGGGCCGGAGAACGCGGCCCACGAGTTGCCGTTCCATCGAGCCAGGTTGCTAGCGCCCGCACCGCTCACGCCAACGAAGAAACCGCCGATGACCAGGTCACCGTTGGCGGCGATCGTCAGGGCGCGAACAGAACCCTGCGTGCCGAAGACCGGCCCGACCCCCGAGCCGTAGTCGTGCCAGGTCGTGCCGTCCCACCGCGCGATGCCGCCGGTCGGCGTCGTGCCGCTCGTCGCGAAGCTGCCACCGACGATCACTTCGCCGGTCGCCAGAGGTTCGAGTGCATGAATCACGCCCGCGCACGTCATGCCGGTGGGGGACCAGTTCGTGCCATCCCATCGCATGACTTCACTGGTCGACGTTGGCCAGCCGATCACCCCGGCTGCTGCGAGCAGGCCACCGCTCGCGTCCATGGCGAGCTCGGTGACCTCGATGCGGTTGGGCAACCCGGCGCCGACCGCGGACCAGGTCGAGCCGTTCCAGCGTGCGACTCGCTCGACGGGCACGCCACCCGCGGATCGGAAGCGGCCACCGACCACGAGGTCGTTGTTCGGTAGAACGGCGAGCGCCAGTGCCTCACGATCCAGGCCCGTGTCGAGGGTGCCCCATTGGCCGTTGGCGGGATCATAGGTCGCGACATGGTTTGCCGTGATCGTGCCAGCCGCGGTGAAGCTGCCGACCACGACCCACACGGGTGTCCGAGGCCCACTGCCGTCCGGATCCCACATCACGGTGTCGTGTACCGATCCGTTGACGCCCGAGACACCGACCGTGTTCTGCCATCGCGTTTCACACTGGGCTGCGAGGGTCACGGATAGCGCAGCGATGAGAGCAGGGCCGGACCACGCCAGGGCTCGTGAGGTCATGGCGGCCATGGTAGCCGTTTCACGCGCTCTCTTGTGGGTTGGGTTGGCCGTCGGGGAGCGCGGGATTCCGACGCGGAAAACCGACGCCGTTGTCCTTCACGCGCCAGCCTCATCCCGCCGCTTCGCCTTGTGCTCGCGCAGCAGCTCCTTCGCTTCGTCATAGAACAAGTCGCGCGGGTCGATCCCGAGCGCGACGAGTTGTTTGGCCTGTTTGGGTGTGCACAGACCGACCGCTTTCCGTTCGAGCAACAGCTCACGAACTTCTTCGGCCTGGTGGTCCGACAGCTCGTCGAGGTGGTCGCTCGTGAGTCCGGCCTTCTTGAAGTAGTTGAGCTGCTCGGAGCTCGCGCGATTGCCGCCGCGCGAGCGGCGGATGTACGGCGCGAGATCGATGCCGACGGCGGCGAACGGGTCGCGGCGTCGTAGTTGATAGGCGACGGTGGCTTCCTGCGCTTCCTGCTCTTGTTGCGCGAGTTCGAGCGCGCGTTCGAGTGCGATGGCCTGGCCTTCGGCGCCGGCTTCGGTCGCGATGCGCCGCGCGCGGTCCTGCACCTCGGGATTGGCGGAAGCAAAGATGTCGACGGCCTGCGCGAGCGAGTGGCGGCAGTTGCCGGGCACGAAGTCGAGCACGAGCAGGTCCTTCTTACCCTCGGCAATGCGAGTGCCGCGGCCGACCATCTGGGCGTAGAACGAGCGTGACAACACCGGCCGGGCGATCGCGACCATCGCGATCTGGGGGACGTCGAAGCCTTCGGTGAACAGCGAGCAGTTCACGAGGATCTTGACCTCGCCGCGGCGGAACCGATCGAGTGCCGGGGCGCGCTGTTCGAACGGGCTGCCGCCGTCGAGCGCGACCGCGAAGTGCGGGTCGCCGGCCTGTTCGTTGAGCACGCGACACAGCGAGTGCGCGTGTGCGACCGACGCGGCAAACACGATCGCGGGCCGGCCGTCGCGCTCGCGCAGAATCGGCGTCGCGATTTCGGCGAGATGGAGTTCCTGGGTCAGTACGTCTTCGACGTCGCGCGTCGCAAGTTCGCCGGCGACCTTGCGGATACCGGAGAAGTCGGCCTGCGTTTGCACGAGGAACGACCTGATCGGGCACAGCCAGCCGTCGCGGATCGCCTGTCGCATGTCGTACTCGAACGCGACGGCGGCGAAGACCTCGCCGAGCGGCACGCGATCGGCGCGATCGGGCGTTGCCGTTACACCGAGCAGCCAGGAATCGAAGTGATCGATCACCGCGCGATACGACTCCGACGTCGCGTGGTGCGCCTCGTCGACGACGACGATCTTGAAGTGGTCGCGCGGCATGTGCGCTAGCCGGCGGCGCAGGGTCTGGATGCTCGCGACCGCGATCTTGGGCCGCGTGCCGTCGGGGCGCGTGAAGCCGCGCTGCCCGGCCATCTCGACCGCGACGACGTCGTCGCACCACGCGCTGATCTTCTCGCGCGCCTGTTCGACGAGTTCCTGCCGATGCGCGAGGACGAGCACCGGGCCCTTGGCGAGCCGCGAGATCTCGGCGAACAGCACGGTCTTACCCGTACCCGTTGGCATTACGACGAGCGCCGAGCGATGACCCTGGCGGTAGGTCTCGCGGACCGCTTCGAGCGCGGCTTGCTGGTAGGGACGGAGGGCCACGGTGGGAATCTTCTACTGCTGAGTTGCAGACCGGGGGATGGTGTCTCAGCCGTCGCTCTCGGCGCTCCTGCCGTCGCTGCCCTTTCGTTTCGTGCCGCCAGAACTCTTGCGAGCCCGGCCATTCGTACTGCTGCCGTTCCGGCGGGCGGGTTTGCCGCGACGTTGGGCATCGCGGCTCGGCGGTTCCAGGTCGAACGGTTCGCCGAGTGTCGTGCGGCAGAGAATCCGCCGTTCGCCTTCGATCTGCAGCGGTCGCAACAAGACGCCGCGATTGCAGAGCTCTCGGACCTGTTGCGGCATCAGCTGCAAGCCGCGATACACCTTCGGCAGCCGGAACTTGCAGTCTTCGCGCCAGCGCGAGCAGCCAAACGCTTCACGCCCCTCGATGACGGGCGCCTGGCAGCGTGGGCACGCGCCGAGACCACTCGGACCGGGTGGCGGCGACAGTCCCTCGTCGATCAGTTTGCGAATGCTGTCGCCGATTTCGTTCATGAACGCGTCGCGCTCGCGCTTGCCGCGCTCGACCTCGCCGAGTTTGAACTCCCATTCACCCGTCAGCTCGGGCGACTTGAGCAGCGGGTCCGCGATGATCGCGATGAGGTAGCGGCCGAGATCGGTGACGCGCAGTGCCTTCTTGTCGCGCTTGATGTAGCAGCGTGAGATCAGCGTCTCGACGATCGAGGCGCGCGTTGCCGGCGTGCCGAGGCCGCGGCCCTTCATCGCTTCGCGCAGCTGCTCGTCGTCGACGAGCTTGCCCGACGTCTCCATCGCGGCGAGCAGCGTGTTCTCCGTGAACGGTCGCGGTGGCTTGGTCTTGCCCTCGTGCAGCTCGGGTTCGTGCGGGCCGCTCTCACCCTTGGTGAACTCGGGCAGTTCCTGCGTCTCGTCGTCGTCCTTCGCTTTGGCCTTCGACTTGCCCTTGCCCTTGGCGGGCGACGCGGCGTTCTTGGGTTCGAGTGCGCTCCAGCCCGGGTCGGTGACGACGACGCCGCGCGCGCGGAACGGCACGTCCGTGACTTTGGCATGCGCGGTCGTGACGTCTTGTTGTTTGTCGCCGAGAAACACCTGCACGAGGCGCGTTGCGACCGCGTCGTAGACCTTCTGGTGTTCGCCCGACAGCCCCTCGACCTTGCCGGTCGGCACGATCGCGTGGTGATCGCTGACCTTCTTGTCGTCGAACACGCGCTTGCTCTTTCTGCGTGGTCCGCGTTTGCCCTCCTCGGCGCCGCCGATCCAATCGGCGAGCAGCTTCAGGGCCTCGGGGTTCCACGGCCGCAGCTTCGCGAGCGTCGAACGGATCGTGTCGACCATGTCGAGCGACAGGTGACGGCTGTCCGTTCGCGGATAGGTCAGCAGCTTCTTCTCGTAGAGCTCCTGCGCGACCGTGAGCGTGCGCGCCGCGGACATGCCGTGGCGCAGGTTCATGTCGCGCTGCAGCTGCGTCAGATCGTAGAGCAGCGGGGGCGGCTGCGATTCGCTGCGCTTCTCGAGCTTCTCGATCGTGAGCGGCTGGCCCTCGACCTTGCTCAGCAGCTCCTGTGCCGGCTCCTTCTCCCGGAACCGGTCGCCCGTGAACTTGAAGCGCGCGCCGCGATACTTCGTGCGCAGCTCCCAGAACGGTCGCGCGTCGAACACGCGGATCTCGTCGTCGCGTTGCGCGATCAGCGCCAGCACCGGCGTTTGCACGCGGCCGAGGCTCCAGAGCACGCTGCCGCCGCCGTAGCGCACCGTGTAGGCCCGGGTGGCGTTGAGTCCGACGATCCAGTCGGCTTCGCTGCGGCTGCGCGCCGCCGCGTGCAGGTTCTCGTATTCGGCGCCAGACTTGCGCTTCTCGAACGCATCCTTGATCGCCTGCTCTGTCAGCGAGCTGAGCCAGAGCCGCGTGTGCTCGCGCCCGGGGCAGCCCGCATACTCGAGGATGTAGCGGAAGATCAGCTCGCCTTCGCGCCCCGCGTCGGTCGCGCAGATGAGCTCGTCGGCGCTGCGGCAGAGCTCGGCGACGATGTCGAGCTGCTCCTTGCGACTGCCGGTGTCGGTCGGCTTGAGCTCGAAGCTGCTCGGCACGAACGGCAGCCGCTCGAGGCTCCAGCGCTTTAGCGCGGGGTCGTACTCGTCGGGCGACTTCAGCGTCGCGAGGTGCCCGAGCGCCCAGGTCACCTGCCAGCCGTTGCCCTCGAGGAAGCCCTCCTTGCGCTGGTTGGCCCCGAGCACCTTGGCGAGGTCCCGGGCCACCGACGGCTTCTCGGCGACGACGACGTTCATTTGGTGGCACCCTACGGACTCGGGCGGGCGCCTTCTACGGGCAACGTCGATCGTGGATTCGGTGTGGCGGGTGCCGAGTTGGGGCCGACGTCGCTACTCTCGAAAACATGATCGCGGACCCGGAGAGAACGGTCGTGCTATCGAGCATGGGTCACGTCGACGGCGACGTGATCTGGTGCCTCGACGTCGCGACGAATCGTGAACGAACGATTCCGCTCGATTCAGGAGCACGGTGGTTGTCGATCCACTCGAGTGATACCGACTGCTTCTCGGTCGCCCATCACGGTGATGGAACACGGTTCGAGATCTCCGTTCGCAGCTTCGACGATCCAGGCAACGTTCTCGGGCTGGCGACGGTGGATGGTGAAGGTCCGCGCGTGTCGGGCGACGCCGACACCTGGGCGAAGGTACCCTTGCTCTACGTCGCCAGTTTGCATCGGCTTCAGGGTCAGGCTGCGTTGTTGAAGATCGACCACACGCGGCTCCAGGCCGAGGTTCAGCCCTTCGCGTGGTTCGACAAATCGTTCGATCGCGGCTACGAGACGCCGACGTCCATGCTGGAGTTGCCTGGGACCGCCAGTGCCCTGGTGGCTGTTGCGCGTCGTCCCGAACTGATCCTGCACGATCTGCGTGATGGCACCAGACTACGATCCGTCGCTCTCGACGGGGGGCGTGGTGCCGGCCCGATGTGCCTGCGCGCATCGGGTCGAGAGCTCTGGGTCGTCGCCTACGACACGCTGAACGTGTTGGAGGTGTCCACGTGGCGAGTGCTGCGCTCGGTTCGAGTCGAACCGGGGCGCGGTCCGGTCCGTATCTCGGGGGTCGAGCTGCCGAGTCGCACGTTTGCCGGCGGCCTGGCGTTTCATGCCGCCAAGAACAGCTGTGTCGTCGCCCGGCCCCACGGCGGCTGCGTCGCAGCGTTCGATTGCGACACTCTCGAGCAGAAGGGAGAGCTGAAGATCGGCGACAAGCCGCTCGAGGTTGCCTGTCTGAATGGCAATGAGGTCGTGACCCGCGATTGGAAGACGGGTCGGTTCGCACGCGGATCACTCGAAGAGCGGTAATCCGTGGATCCGGCAATAGTTCGGCCGGAGCGAGTAGAACACCGCGATGCGTTTGCGGGCACTCGATCTCCTTCCGGCTGCCGCGACGGTCGGGGGCGCTGCGCTCGTCGTCGTTGCGGCCTGCGACTATCCGGGCGGGTATCGCTGGCTGGAAGACACGTTCTCAGCCCTGTTCGCGCCCGCGACGGCGAGTGGGGCCGACAACCCGGCGCGGCCGCTCGCGGTCGCCGGCGCGTGCGTGGTGCTCGCCGGGATGGCGCTGCTCTTTCATCGGATCGCCACCACCGCCGAGTCGGCTGCGCACGAGAAGATGATCCGGATCGGCGGGATCGGCGCGATGGTCTACGCCGCGCTGACGGTGACCCCGATGCACGATCTGATGGTGACGATGGCGCTCGGCTTCTACGTCGTCGCACTCGGGGCGCTGCTGCACCTGCTCGTTCGCGAAGGCCGGACGGTGCTGTTCGGGGTCGGTGTTCTGGTGCTGGTGCCGAAGCTCGTGAATGCCACGATGTACTACCTCGAGTTCGGGTTGGAGTGGCTACCGCTCATCCAGAAGGTGTCGACGGTGGCCACCTTGCTGTGGCTCGTCGTGACCCAGGTGGCGTTGCGTCGCGCCAATTAGTGGCTGCCGGCGCGGTGTCGGTCGCGACAGCGGGATTTGTTGTCAGGTTCTGATCTTCGATGGTTCCGGTCGAACGTCGAGACCCTCGATCCTGCTCCAAGTACCCGCTCATGCCCGTCCATTCGCTGTTGACCTTCGTCGCTACCGCCCTGCTCGCCGCGGGGCTCACCCAGCCGCTCCTGGCTCAGCACTGCCCGCCGATCTACGAGGCGTTTCTCAGCGCCGTCACGCTCAAACGGGCCAAGACCGGCAAGTTGAACCTCGCGGTCGATCTGACGGTGAACGGCGGGCCGGGGCAGAAGGCGTATCAGGCCTATGTCATCGCCTATCTCGATCGCGACGCGGGCAAGGTGCCGGCGCCGCCGACGAAGGATCTGCTCGATCCGGAGTTCGCGCTCGTGCTGCATACGCAGGTGATCCGGCAGAACGACGACGGCGTCTTTCCGCTGCGGCTCGAACTCGAGGGCGACGCGCTGGCCAAGAAGGTCATCCGGCACCGCAAGCTCGGCGAGAAGGATCGCACGGCCTACGGCGGTTGGGGGATCTACAAGGATCGGATCCGGCTCGCCGTGTTCGTGCCGTTCCTCGACGACGAGAAGTACTCGGTGCTCGACGGCCTGCCCGAGGACCGGCACTACTGCAACTACGACGATGATCGCGCGCTGCTGTTCCAGCAGCTGCCGTATCGGCTCAGCATGAACTTCGGGATCGTGCGGGCGCGGACGGTGAAAGACGGGACGCTCGTGGTGCAGATCCATGGCGATCGGCCGCCGAAGTAGCGCTACGATTCGTGGCGTGATTCGCGCCCTGACCCTGCTGTTGTTGGCGACTCTCGCCGGCTGCACCTCTCATCCGACGCCGTTGAACATTGCGCTTCTCGGCCGCTTCGATGCTCCCAACTCGCGGGCCGAACTCACGCGTCTGCTCGTGGCAAACGGTCATACGATCGTCGACGAGGTGGGGCCCGGCGTTGAGCTCGTCGTGATCGGCAAGGACCCGGTAGCGGCAGGCGGCGAAGCGATCGTGCCGATCGGCGAGCTGTCCGGCTACTCGTACGCCAAGCAGAACGGCATCGAGATGGTCGACAAGGCCAACGTGCGGGATCGCCTGGCACTGCTGCCCGTGCGGCCGGTTTCCGCGGCCCCCGAGCGCGTCGGCCAATAGTCGCGGCCGCGACGTCGGGCCCATGACGGCACCGTTCTTGAAGGGGGTTCGGGTTCGCGACGACGTCGAACTCGATTTCGAACGGTTTCCGACGTCGTTGCCGTTCCTCGCCCGAGCTGCTGCCCTACGTTCTCGGTTCGTTTCGACAGCGGCCGCGCGATGGCTACTTCTTCTGTGCCGAGTTTCAGGAGCGCTTCGCGTCCCTGTTGGAGGAACGCGGCGAAGATCCCGACTTCAAGGGTTCTGCATTCGCGCGCTACGGCGACCGGTCACTCTACGAACGATCCCACGGTGAGGCCTTCCTCGAGGTCTTCGCGGCCTGGATGCAGCCGGGCATCGTGCTCATGGACGAACCCGAAGCGGCGCTATCGCCGCAGCGCCAGCTCGCGCTGCTCGTGCAGATGGCCGAGCTCTGCAAGCGGCGCGATGTCCAGCTGATCATCGCGACGCACTCGCCGATCTTGATGACGTTCCCGGAGGCGACGTTGCTGTCGTTCGACGGCGCGGCGATCGCTCCGGTGGAGCTGCGTGACACGGCACACTACCAGATTACGCGGCAGATCCTCGAGGATCCCGCCGCGTACTGGCGGCACCTGCTCGCCGACGACTGAACCGCCGGCGCGCAGGTGCTCCGCGTTGGGCTACCGTCCGACGGTGACGATCAGGCCGCCACTCGTGACGAAGCCGGCCGCGGCGGCGCCGTCGATCGCGGCGCCCTGGGCCGTGAAGCGGAAGCCTACGAGGCCCGGGTCGTTCGGTAGGGACACCTGCATCGATGCCGTGCCGCTGCCGTTCGAGAGGCCGACGGTCGACGCGAGGATGCCGTTCACGAGCAGCTGGCAGCCGCCGATGTCGATGCTCGCGGTGTCGGAACCGAGGCTGATCGCGGTCAACGTGTTCGGCGCGACCTGGTCGAGCACGATGCCGAAGAGGCTCGAGCCGATCGTCGGTGCGGTGTTGGTGCCGAGCCGCGCGAAGCCACCGGCGCCGAGGCAGCCACTGCCGTAGTCCTGGACGTAGGCGGCGCCCGTGGCACCGAGGTCCACGCGCCACAGTTCACGGCCGTGCACACCGTCGTTCGCGATCAGGAACAGGTGGTTGCCCGCGATGCCGGCGAGGGTCGGATTCGAGCTACCCGGGCCCGGTTGGATCTCGTTGAGCGGGAACGTGCCGTTCGTCGTGCCGTCGCTGATCCATGGCTCGATGCCGGTCGCCGGGGTGCCCGCCGCGAGCAGCAGCAGGTCGCCATCGCCGATTGCGGTCGCTGCAGTCACGCCGCTGGTCTGGCCGGGGGCGATGTCCAGCACGAGCACGAACTGGCTGATGTTCTCGTCGAACCGCCAGAGTTCGCGACCGTTGGTCGAATCCTCGATGAGCGCGAAGAGTTCATTGGTCGTCGCCACGAGCGAGCGGATGGTGAGGCCGGGTTGCGTCGTCGTGGCCTGCGTTCCGGCGACCGTGCCATCCGTCTTGATCAGTTGCCCGTCCGCGTAGAACCAGGCGTGTTCGGGGCCGAATGCGAAGCGGACAGACGTCGAGTTCAACACGCTGACCGTGCTCGTTCCGGTGACCGTGCCGTCCGTGACCTTGATCTCGGTGTTGGGGAACACCCGCCTGGTGTAGACCATGCGGTCGCCGAGGCGGCCGTACTCGTCGACCAGCGTCTCGAGGGGGACAGCGGGCGTAACGCCATCGGTGCCGTAGAGCGTCGAGGACACAACGCCGACGATCTGGTCACGCAGGACTTCGAAGTCGTTGATGAAGATCGGCATGGCCGGGATCGCCACGGGCGGTGAGACGCCATCGCTGACCATGAGGCCGTTGTCGAGGAAGTAGATCCGGTTGTCGACCACCCGGACCTGGCGGCGGGTGTAGGTCGTCGTGCTGGTGAAGATCGGCGTCGTCGTTGCCGGGGTGCCACCGGTCAGGCTCGTCCCTTCGATCGTGGAAAAGGCGATGCGGTCGCCGTAGCGCACGAGGTCGCTGAACCCGAGTCCGAGCGCGGCGAGGTTGTTGCTGACCACGTCGAACGTGCGGGCTTGCGTACCGTCCGTGATGATCAGCTCATAGCGCGAGCTGCCGGCGGTGCCGATCAGGAAGAGCTCATCGCCCAGTGCCGCGGACTCGCGAGGCAGCTGCCGGATCCCCGGTGCGGTGGCGTTGAGGTCGACGACCTCCGCGGGCGCCTGCGTGGCGCTGCCGAACCAGGGCTCGACACCGCTCTGACCGCCGGCGGAGAACAACAGACCATCGTTCAGCGGCACGAAGTCCGAGTTGTTGAGGCCACCCGAACCGGTCGGCGAATTGAGCGGGATCGGCCCGAGGTTCTGCACCGTCGTCGGATTGGTGCACTTCATCAGCGATCTGGTGCCGCCGATGATCGCGCGGAACCATAGCGCATCGCCGGTGCCGTCGTCGAAGACCCGGATGTGCTCGGGGTGTGATCCGGGCGTGCCGGGATCGAGGTCCGCGACGAGGCTCGTGCCGGCGACCGTACCGTCCGTCGTCCAGAGCTCGAAGCCGTTCGCCGGCGACGAACCGCGGAGATACAGCGTGCCATTGAGCTCGTGCAGGTCGCCCAATCCGGCGATGGGCAGCACGATTTCGCCGCTGCCCGCCTGCGTGAGGTCACTCGTGAAGCACTTGCCGCCAATGGTCGCGACGAATCGGTTGCCGGCGCGGAACATCGGCGCGGTCTGCGGATGGATCACGAACGACGCCAAGAGCGCGTGGCGCTGAATGCCGCCGTTGATTGGATGCGTCGAACTGATCCAGACGCCGACACCCTCAGGCTCGAGGAAGTAGACGCGGCCGTTCCAGGCCACGAAGCCGTGCGCGCGGCCGCGCAGGCCGGCGGTGATCTGGCGAGAGCCCGCGAGCGTCCCGTCCGTCGCCCAAACCGCCCATTCGCCGGTGCCCGTGTCGAACGTCGTCCCGAAGGTCTCGACCCCGATCGTTTCGCGCGGCACGAAGAAGCTCATGCCCGGGATGAGCTGCGTGCCCGCTGCCGTGAGATCGCTGGCGTAGGTGTCACTGCCCGCCGTGATCAACAGATTGCCCGTTTTCTCGAGGGTGTAGAACTCGAGCGAGGTGGTGGTCGGTAGCGGCAACGGTGCCAGCGGGCTCGTGCCGGCCGGGGTGCCGTCGGTGGCGTAGTAGCGCAGGCCCACGCCAGGCTGGATCGCGCTGAACACGACCTGACCGCCGTACGCCGCGAGGATCTTCGGGTTGGAGCCACCGCTGCCCGGGGTGACATCGATCAGTCGCACGGTGCCCGGCGCGGTACCGTCGGTCACCCAGGGTTCGCGGCCACCTTCGCTGGTTGTGGCGGCAAACACGACCCGGCCGCCGAGGCTGACGAAATCAGCGGGGAACGACGAGGCGGTGGCGGTTGGCGGGGTCTGGTTGAGATCGGCAACGAGTTGCTGGCCGACGAGAGGCGTGACCGCCAGGGCGGCGGGGAGCAGGCAGGCGAAAGATCGCATTCAACTATCCTTGGGTTCTGGGGTTCGGAGGAAGCGACCGTTTGGAGTTAGTCCCGCAATTGGGCGGGTAACCCGGTCTTCCCACCGATCGCCGTTCGGCCCAAGGGCTTACCGTATGGCGACTTACGATTTCTCGATGCGGCTCGACGCGACCCGACGTCTGCCGCCGGGGTTCCGCGCGCCCGGAACCCCGGGGACCCTCAGCGCACCCGGTATTCCACGGCGTGCGTCTTGCCCTTCAGCGAGTACTCGACGAGCAGTTTTTGCGGCCGGCCACGGGCCTCGAGGAACATCTTCGTCGTCGCGAGCAGCGTCTTGGCGTTGGCGATGCCTGCTCCGTTGACCGCCGTGATCACGGCGCCGACCGGGATCGCGAGCGGCTCGAGCGCCTCGGGCACACGCGCGACGCGGAAGCCACGGAGGTACTGCCCGTTGTCCTGGCGCTCGACGAACGGGTCGCCGATCGACGAGTTCTCCAGTGCAGCGATGCCCGCCGCGACGATCGCGTCGAGTTCTTCGCTCGGGTAGAGCTCGATGAGCGCGTTGTTGACATTCCGGATCGGCGGGAACATCCGCTTGGTCGCGTCCTCGGCCCACTGCATCAGAGCGGCCGCTTCTGAGACCGCCGGCGGCGAGCGCAGCTCTTTGCCGCCGACCGTGCGCAGGATCGTGATCGTCTGCTGCTGCACGTCTCGGTTGTCCGAGCGCACGAGCTGCATCAGGCGTGGCAGAGCGGGCTCGAGCCACGTCACGGCGAGATCCTCACGTAGCTTGAACACCTCGTTGAGGAACCACAGGGCCTGGGCCTGATCGATCGGCCGCTCGTTGAGCAGTTGGATGAACGGCACGACGCGGAACGGGTGCAGGTGGTCGCTGTCGCGCGGCGCGCGCACGATGCCGGCTGTCTTGGCTGCGGGACTGCCGGGCTCGGGCATGTTGGCGACGATCTCGGCCTTGCGTTCGTCGTCGAGATCACCGAAGCGCCGGCCGAGATGCGCGGCAAGATACTTCGCGGCCCTTGGGAACGCTTCCTGTCGCGTCTGCTGTACGGGTTCGCCGGGGATGTGCGAGATCAGGTTGAGCACGTAGTCGACGCGGTCGCAATAGAACATCGCGTAGTACGCCGTGCGCCGGTCGTCGGCGTTCTTGCTCTGCCGCATGATCGACGCGAGATAGCCGGCATCGAGTCCGATCTTGGCTACTTCGTCGTGCAGGTCCTGCCAGGTCGGGTCGGCGACGATCTCACGGCCCTTGCTGTCGGTGCGCTTCTCGAAGCGCGGGCTCGATGCCATCGCGCGCATCCGGCGCAGCAGGGAGTAGAGCTTGTCCGGCGGCGCGTAGACCTCGGCCGGGGCACGGAACGGCGTCAGTGCGTCGCGCTCGGGGTAGGCGACGTGCGGCGCTTCGGCCTGGCCGGCTGATTTCGTGTTGGCCGGATCTTGGCTGGCCGGATCCTGGGCCGCGAGCGAGATCGGGAGCGCTGCCACCAGCGGCGCGAACAGGAGGGAAGCCGAAAGGGAGCGGACCACCATGGTCGGGTATCTAGTCACGGGAGGGCGCGATCGTAACCAGCCGGGGCAGCGGAGGCGTGCCTGGAGAGGCGTTCGGAGGGGTCAGCTGCGCAGCCAGAGGAACAGGACCTGCGAAAGACCGATGAGGGCGCCGAGAACTCCGCCGAGGACGACGATCGCCCGCAATTCGCGGCTGGCGACCTCGAGAATCAGCTTCTCGAGTTTCTGCACGGCGAACGCGGCGACCTTCTGCTCGACGACCTCGGGCACATTCAGGCCCGCGGCGAGCCCCTTTTCGACGTGATCGAGCACCTCTTCCTTGTGCGCCATGACGCCGTCGACGATCGCCTTCTTGATGTCCTCGACGCGCTCCTCCGTGAGGAATCCGCCGATCAGCGGCAGGTTGCGCAGCTCCTGGACCTTGGGGCCGAGGCCTTTGTCGAGGACGACGCCGAGGATGCCTTCGAAGTCGAGCTTGTTGAGGCCGCGGACGACGTCTTTGTGCTCGATGAGATGGTTGCCGACGATGCGGCCGATCGCCTTCGCGAGTTCGGCCTGCCGGCGCGGCACGAGGCCGTGGAGGCGGAAGAACAGCAGCCGGCGCGGCTTCAGCGGGCGGAAGATCATCTTGACCGCGAGCCAGTTGGTGCTGAAGCCGATCAGCGCACCGATCGCGGGAATGGTGATCCAGGTCCAGAGATCGGGGGCTGTGGGCATGGGCTGGGGTCTTCGGGGCAGCGAGTATGGCCCTGGGCCTGCCGGCGAGGGAATACGAAACTCCGGCGATCTTCTGTCGATCCGCGTCCGGTCCGTTCGTCGTATGGTCGGCGTCCCGATCGACGTCTCTGAAGAACCATGACCAATCTCACTCTCTCGCTGTTCAGCGCGGCCGTGGTCGCGCTCTCGCCGTTCGCCCTGTGCCAGGATGCTTCGTCGGAGGAGCATGGGCCGCCCAAGCCGGCGCCCGAGCTCCAGAAGTTCGCGCCGCTGATCGGCAACTGGCAGGGCAAGGGCGTCTTCCACGATCCCAAGGCCGGCGACATGAAGTGGACTGCGCGCGGGTCGTACCGCTGGGTGCTGTCGAACTTCTGGGTCGAAGAGGACTTCTGGATCGAGTTCGAGGGCCAGGACGCACCGATGGTGTTCCGCGCCTACATGGGTTGGGACGCGGAGAATCAGCGGTTCGTCAACCTGCACGTCAGCAACGACGGCGCACTTGCGATGGACGAGCTGGTGTTCTCGCCCGAGGGCGCGATGGTCGGCCTGATGCGTCAGCAGAACGGCGCCACGCACTACTGTGAGCGCGCGGTCACCAAGGTGAACGGTGACAAGATGACGATGGCGATCGACTTCCTCATGGCGTCGGGGCCGTCGTCACGCGTCGTCGAGGGCGAGTTCGAGCGTGTCGACGCGGTGGCGCCGACCGTGTTGACCGCGGGCGCCATGGGCGACAAGGTCGAACCGATGGCGAAGCTCGTGCGGGCTGCCGGCGTGTACGACGTCAAGGGCTCGATGACCTGGATGCCGGGCATGCCGGCGATGAACATTCACGGCACGGACACCTACACCGCGCTGTTCGGTGGTGCGGTCCTGCACGGCCATACCGATGGCGGTTCCGACATGTCGCCCGAGCCCTACTACTCGCACGTATTCTGGGGCTGGGACCAGAAGAAGAAGTGCTACAGGGGCATCTACGTCTCGAACATGGGCGAGTGCGGCCAGATGGAGATGCGCTACTCGCAGGACGGCAAGCACCTCGTGACGACCAACGCGCTCACGAAGGGTGGCGTCCCGATGGTGCAGCGCTTCGTGCTGACGCTCGACGAGAACGGCGCGTTCCAGAAGGGGGTGAGCCATGCAATCATCGATGCGGGCGCGCCGATGAAGGACTTCGAGGCGAGCTACACGAAGAAGTCGGCCAAGGCCGGGAACTGACGATCGCGGGTCGCGTTGCTCTGCGGCATGCGACCTTCGATCTGGCTGGGGCCGTGTCTGACCATGGCGGCCGTTCTGGCGCAGGCACCGCAGCTGCGGGTGCCGCCGGCCGCGCGGTGGAGCGACTCGGCCGCGTACGAACTACGGGATGCAGCCGGTTCGTTGGCGTTCGAGCTGGCGTGGAATCGATCGCGGCCCGAGTTGCGGGTCGGATCGGCCGGACGCGCGCTCGCCGCCGGTTCGGACGACCATCTCGCGGCGCAGGCACGCCTGCGGGACTGGGCGGAGGTGGCGTTCGACGCGGTCACCCGCCGGCGGATCGAGATGGCCGAGTGGTTCGATGATCTCGACATCGCGCGCGAGCCGGGACGGCAGCGTGAGCTCGCGCGATGTCTGCATCGGCTCGCCGTGCATCGTCGTGCGGCGGTCGCGGCCGTCGGCGAGGTGCGCTCGATTCCTGGCGTGCGGCTCGGGTTCGAGCTGAAGGACGAGTCGGGGCAGTCGGTGAGGGTCCAGTTCCGGACGATCGATGCCGGGCAGTCGCGCATCCATCTCGACGGCAGCGCGCAACCGTTGCAGTACGGTGACGCGAGTGAGGCGGTCGTGGTCGCCGCGATGCATCGCTACCTCGCGGATCACGTCGATGCGCGCCTGCTCGACCTGGTCTGGGCGGGCGCCGAGATCGGGCCGGGCCGAACTCCGCCAACGGCGTGGCGGGTGCTGATGACGCTGCACGATTACATGCGGTTGAGTTCCCCGCGGCTCCAGCACATCGGACGCGTGAAGGACGGTGGGTCGTTGCACTTCGTGTTCTGCGACGCACGTGGCGAACGTTTCGGCGTTTGGTTCGATCGGGCGATCGACTCGATGATCCACGGGCGCATGAAGTTCGCAGGCGAAGGTCGCCAGCTCTTCGGTCGTGCGTCGCCGCGGACCGACGACGGCTACACGCTGATTGCGTTCGGCAGCCTCGAGGAGCACGCGCTGCTGACGATGTTCGATGCCATCGTTGCGCGCGGGCCGACGCGCTTCGCTGGCAAGGAGCAACTCTCCGAGCTCGCAGCGGCCGTCGCTCGTCATCGCGCGGCCCGCAAGCTTGCCGCGAAGTAGCCGGCCGCCGTCGTTCGGGTCGTGCTCAGCGCACAACGATGTTGCCGGCGCTGGCGCGGGCGCGGAACGTCGCGCCGCCTTGGCCAACCGTGCCGCGCGCCGAGGCCGCGGTGATGTCGCGTTCGGTCTCGATGCCGAAGCGGCTGGCGAGCGACACGTTGCCGACACTCGTGGCGAGGTCGAACTGTCCGCTGACCTCCTTCGGCAGCGTGAGCTTGACGTTGCCCGCGGAGCAACTGACGTCGCAACCCTTCGTCGGGCCGTTCTCGGCGACGGCGACAACGACGTTGCCAGCCGATGCGTTGGCGCGCAGTTGGCCTTCGACGACCGGGATCGCGATATCGATGTTGCCGGCGGCGGTCTCGACCGCGACGTCGCGGGCTGCGGGGAGCTGGATGTCGATCGTGCCGGCGGACTGCTCGATCGTGAGCGCGATACCGCTTGGCACGGTCACTTCGAAGTGCAGCTGCCAGTCGTTGTGATCCGATGCACCGTCGTGTCGGTTCTTGATGGTCAGTTCGTCACCGGCCATCACGACTTCGACGTGCTTGTCGAACGCGGGGTCGAAGTCCGTCTCGGGGCGGTCCTCGGTGAGCAGAACCTCGGCCTTGATCGCGGCACCGGCGTTGCCGGCTTCGCGCACGACGATCACGCCCGCGCTGTTACCGATCGTGAGCCGCTTGATCTTGCCGGCGTCGGCGATCGGGGCGTCGATCGTGCCAACGGCGCGATGGTTCGAGACGTTCATGATGCAGCCGGTCGCGAGCACGAACGGCAGCAGGGCGAGGGTGCAGGGCAGAGCGCGGTGACGAAGCATGGCGAGCAGCATATCGCCGGGGGCCGCGTGGCGCGGCATGATGCAGCGATGGCAGAGCCCGAACCTCGTGACGACCCCCGCATCATCGCGATCGATTCGCACACCGCCGGGGAACCGACGCGCATCATCACGGGCGGATTACCCGAATTGCCGGGTGAGACCATGTTGGAGAATCGCGCCGCGCTGGAATCCGACCACGACGACCTGCGTCGCGGGCTCGTGTTCGAGCCGCGCGGTCACGACGCGATCGTGCTGGCCTATCTGATGGCGCCGTGCGACCCCGGGGCGCATCTCGGCGTCGTGTTCGCCAACGACGCGGGCTATCTCGGCATGTGTGGTCACGGTGCGATCGGCGTCGCGACGGTCGCGGTGACGACGGGCACGGTGCCTGCGGTCGAGCCGGAGACCGAGGTCGTGCTCGATACTCCGGTGGGCGTGGTGTCTTGCCGTGTCAAGGTCGAGAACGGCAAGGTGCGCAGCGTCGCGATCACGAACGTGCCGTCGTTCCTTCAACGCCAGCGCGTGGTCGTTCCGTTGCATCACCAGGGCCACGATCACGGCAAGATCGCGGTCGACATCGCGTACGGCGGGAATTGGTTCGGGTTCGTCGAGGCCGATCAGCTCGGGCTCGAGGTCGAGAAGGCGCAGCTCCGCGAGCTGCTCGACGCGGCGACCGCGGTGCGTGAGAGTCTCGTGCGCAAGGGCGTGCGCGGCGTGCATCCCGAACGCGGCGAAGAGGAGATCGTCGATCACATCAAGCTGTTTACCGACCTGCCGAGCGAGCTGACTGGCGGGTTGCCGGGTTCACGCGCGCTGACGCTCTGTCCGGGTGCGGCCTACGATCGTTCGCCGTGCGGTACGGGCACGTCTGCCAAGCTCGCCGTGCTGCATGCCAAGGGCGAACTCGGTGTCGGCGAGTGGTTCGTCTCCGAGAGCGTGCTTGGAACTCGCTTTCGGGCGCGGATCCGCGAGGAGGTGCGCGTCGGCGACTTCGTCGCCGTCGTGCCCGAGATCGAGGGTTCGGCCTGGATCACGGGCTTTCAGAACTTCCACTTCGATCCCGACGACCCCTGCCGCTTCGGCATTTGAGGGCAGGTCGAGCACCGTGGTGCGACGGGTGGCTGCCCCCGCGCGCCGCGGGTCAGTGCAGCTCGGACGGCCCGAGGCGGGTCAGCATCGAGCCGCCGACGTGACCGACGATGAGGCCGAACGCCGCGAGTCCGGCGATCGCTCGCATCGCCGGATCGTCGGGCCAGACGATCATGCCGCGAACGAACAGGAACACGAGCCCGAGGAACGCGAGCTCGCACAGCTGCGGCAGCAGGCCGTGGCGCAGGTTACTGACCACCTTGAACGACTGGCCGAGTAGATCGCCCGCGAGCACGCCCGTGAGCATCGCGGCGCCGAAGTCGTAGTTCTTCGCGATCGCGAAGACCGCGAGGTAGCCGATCGCGCGGATCAACAGACCGCCGTAGTGGAACGCTGTGTCCACGTGGTCCAGTTCGCTGGTGCGGTCGAGCGATGTCACGTTCGTGCATCGGTCGGATGTGGCCGGGCGTGAAGTCGGATATGGTGTGATCCCGATGCGGGTCAACTTGCTGTTCGTTGCGCTGATGACCGGTCTGGTCGGGCTTTCGGGATGCATCGGGTTCAACCCGCGGAACCGCCCATGGCAGGGTGGCGGCGATGGCACGGCCGATGCCGCGGCCAACGATCCGGGCGCGCCGGTCACCGCGGACTCGATCGTCGGTCACAGGCCGCTCGAGCCCGACTGGCGCACGATCGGCTACAGCCACAAGGGTCGCCCGCTGCGATTGGCGCGGCTTGGCCACGGGCCGCGGGTCGTGCTCTGGGTCGGCGGCATCCACGGTGACGAGCGTGAGGGCCGCATCAGCACGGCCGAGTTGCCGCGCGCGTTCGCCGAGATCCCGGGGGCTGCCGACGAGGTCACACTGCTGATCCTCGAGGACCTCAACCCGGATGGCACGGCGAGGAATACGCGCCGCAATGCGCGTGGTGTCGACCTCAACCGCAATTACCCTTCGGACAACTTCAAGCCGAACCGCTTCTTCGGCTTCAAGCCGCTCGACCAGCCCGAGGCGCGCGTGATGCACGATCTCGTCCTGCGCGAGCGACCGGATCTGGTGATCGTGTCGCACAGCTGGCGCGGTGATCACTTCATCAACTACGACGGACCCGCGCGCCATCTCGCGGAGCGCTTCTCACAGCTCTCGGGCTATCGCGTCAAAGCGTCGAACACGTTCTCGCCGACACCGGGCTCGCTCGGCTCCTGGGTCGGACTGACGTTGCGGATCCCGATTCTCACGCTCGAGTACGAACGCGGCCGTGAGCCATGGACCGCGTGGAACGAGACGCGGGACGCGATCCTGTCGGTGATTCGCACGGGCTGACGCATGTTGCGCTGGTTGCTGTTCCGCCTTGCGTGGGTGCCCGTGACGCTGCTCGGGATCACGTTCGTCACGTTCGCGATGTTGCGGCTAGCACCCGTCGACCGCGTCGAACTCGAGATCGCGCGCAAGGAGCAGAGCGGCACGTTCCACAATCTCGAAGAACGCGAACGTGCGATCCTCTGGCTGCGCATCAAACACGGACTCGTCGACGAGGAGACCCTCGAGCCGGTGCCGATCTGGCGCGGCTATCTCAATTGGCTGACGAACGCGCTCACCCTGAAGTTCACGGGAGCCAACGAGAATGACGCGGCGTTCTGGCGGCGCCTCGGTGAAGCTGTGCCCGTTTCTCTGTGGCTGGGTTTCCTCGCCCTCCTGCTCGCATTGCTCGTCGGCGTCCCGCTCGGAACCTGGCTCGGCATGCGGTCGGATTCCTGGGCGGACCGGTCGATGTCACAGTTGCTGTTCCTTGTGATCGGCATGCCCGAGTTTCTGCTCGCGACGCTGCTGCTCCTCGGCTTCGCGGGGGCGTGGTTCGCCTGGTTTCCTTCGAACGGACTGCGGTCGCCGGGTTCCGGCGAATGGGGGCTCGGGTCGCAGTTGTTGGACTTCGCGTGGCACCTCGTGTTGCCGGTGCTCGTGATGGCGAGCAGCCCGGCCGTGCTCGTCACGCGATTCTTGCGAGACTCGGTCGCGCGCGCGGTGGTGAGTCCGTCGGCGACCTATGCCCGCGCGCTCGGACTCGCTCCCGAACGGTTGCGTTGGCGGTTGCTTCGCAATGGTGCTGCGCCACTCGCGACGCTCGCGGGCACGCTGCTGCCGATCCTCGTCGGCGGCTCGATCGTCGTTGAGAACTTGTTCTCGCTCGATGGTGTGGGGCATCTCGCGTTCCGCGCAGTCGAAGATCAGGAGCAGGCGATGGTCATGGCGCTCGTGCTCATGACGTCCGTCGTGACTCTGCTGGCACTGATCGCTTCCGACGTCCTGCACCGTCTGGTCGATCCGAGAGTGCGGATCGCAACGGGGGTGACCTCATGAGGCGGTGCCCGTGAAGCGCAGCATGAAGAGGTTCTTCGGCTGGTGGCGGTCGCCGGTGCGACTGCTGGCGACGTTCCTCGTGTTCGTCGGGCTGTTCGCACCGTTCCTGGCCAATGACGTCCCGCTGATCGCACGGGTCGATGGCAGTTGGTCGATGCCGGCGGTCGCCGATGCGTTCGGGCAGCCCGTGCCGGGCCCCGACGACCGTTCGTGGAAGCAGTGGTGGTCGCGCCTGCCAGAAGACGCCGACGACTTCGCGATCATGCCGCCGTGGCCCCACGGCCCGACGGAGACGGACACCCGGCGCTACGGCGAAGGGCCGTCGCTCGGGCACCCGTTCGGCAACGACGGCGCGGGCCGCGATCTGCTCGCACGGCTCGTGCACGGCACGCAGAGTGCGGTGCTCGTCGGTGGACTCGCCGTGTTGCTCGCTGCGATCTTCGGGACCGCGCTCGGTTGTCTCGCGGGCTATCGCCGCGGGATTGCCGATGTGATCGTGCTGCGATTGATCGAGGTCTTCTTGTGCTTTCCCGCGCTGCTGTTCCTGTTGCTTGCGGCCGCGTTCTTCGGGGACTCGCGTATCGGCCTGGTCCTCGTGATGGCACTCTTGTTCTGGACCAGTTTCGCACGCATCGTTCGCGGCGAGATGCTGTCGCTCCGTGAACGGGACTTCGTGCTCGTCGCACGCCAGCTCGGCATCAGCGAATGGCGGATCGTCTGGCGCCATGTGCTGCCGCAGGTCGGCAGCCAGGTCGGTGTGACCGCGGCGTTCTGCATGGCGGCCGCGATCGTGGCCGAGTCGACGCTGTCGTTCCTTGGCGTCGGTGCCAGTCGCGGAGCGGCGTCGTGGGGCCTCATCCTGCAGGAAGGCAGTCAGTACGCGCATCTCGGCCAATGGCATCAGTGGTTCTTCCCGGCGCTCGCGATCGTCGTTGCGGTCGTGTGCTGTCACGTGCTCGCCGATCAGTTGCGGCATGGGCAGATCCGCGCGGCGCGCTGACAAAAGTCCAGAACCGTGAATACCCCGCGGGCCGAATCTGCGTCTGACCGATTGATGCCCGGCCCTCGAACCCTCGACGACGACGTCGCGATGACAGTTTCGCCCGGGTCGTCGGGTCATGGCTCGGCCGGTGACGCCGACTCACGCCGAGCGGTCGTGCGCTATTTGCGCGTTCTCGGATGCGACGCCGACGAGGTCGACGATCTCGCGCAAGAGGTGTTGCTGAGGTGGTGGCGGAGCGGTGGCCCATCGCGGCCAGAACGCACGGGCGCGTGGCTGTTTCGCGTGACGAAGAACGTGTTCATCGATCGTCATCGCCGCCGGCGGGAGCCTCGGCTCGAGTCGTGGACCGAACGCGTCGAAGAGGCCGTTGCCGCGACGTGGGCGCCGGACGGCGGCGACGCGTGGGTCGATGCGGCGCAGCAGTGTGCCGCTGGTTTGCCCGAGCGCACGGCGCGACTCGTGCAGTTGTTCTACATCGAGGGCAGGTCGCGCGAGGAGATCGCGCGCGAGCTCGGCATGCGGCCCAACGGCGTCAAGACCGGCTTGCAGCGCGCGCGAGCCGCGCTGCGGCAGTGCATCGAAGCGAGGTTGCGATGAGCAAGATCGACGACGAATTCGACGATGAGGTCTTCGACGCGATGTTGCGCGTTGCGATCACGGAGGGCCGTGGGACTTCGGCGGTCGGGGTGGCGGCGCGACCGCGAGCGGCACTGTGTGCCTCGCCGCGTGACGCGTCGGAGCGCGATGGCGAGCCGCCGCGAGAACCGCCGCGGTCGCGGCTCACGCCGTGGCTCGTTGCCGCGGGCTTGTTCGTGTGTGTCGGGGTTTGGTGGTCGAACGCGTCCGCTGGCGACGAGCCTGCACAGGAGGCCCAGCCGTTGGCGCCATCACCAGACCCGGTGCAGGACCCGAAGCCGAGCCCGAGTTCGTCCGACCCGATGACGCCCACGCAGTTCGCGGGGCTAGCCGCCAGGCTCGGCGTGCCGGCGCAGCGGCCGGCTGCGATTCGCGCGCTGGTCGCCGGTGGTTCGGTCGCACGGGACCATCTCGTTCGCCGGCTCGCGAGTGAGCCGGCAGAGCTCGCTTCCGGCGAACCCAACCCGGTGCTCGAAGGCATGCTGTTCGCGGCCACTGCGTTTGGTCGGCAGAGCGGCGTGTTCGTCGAGGTCGTGACGGGTCGGTTGCCCGACGTGCATGCCGATCAAATGCTCGTGGTGCTCGAGCTGTTTGCCGAAGCCGCGCTCTGGGTCAAGGTGCCGGCGCCCGATGGCGAGGTCGGCGAGGACTTCATGAACGTCTACGGGCGCGACTTCGGCGGGCTCGGGCTGACTGCGACGAATCGTTGCATGGCGGCGTTTGGCCGGGTCGATGCGCGCGGTACCGCGCGCGAGCGGGCCGAAGCGGGCCAGCTGCTGGCCGCATTGCGGCAGGCCAAGGGGCGACGAGGCGATGCCGCGAGCGTGCGCCTCGCGGCGCTTCACCGGCTGGCGGAAGAGTCGGACCTGCGGACGCCGGCGCTGGCCGAGATCGAGTTCATGCTCGCGCAATCGCATCCGCCGTTCTTGATCCTCGGTTGGAAGGTCGGTGGCGCCACGATGACCGAGCGCGATTCCAATCCGGCCATCCATCGCGCCGCAGCGGAGCTTCTGATCCGCCACGCCGCGGCCAGACCCGTCAGCGTTCTCGCCCACGCGCATTGCGTGCGGACGTTCGACGACCCGATGGCGCGGCGGCGGTCGGCGCTGGCGCTCGGTCGGTTCCTCGCCGACAGAGCGGACAACGGTGAGGGCCGCCTCGTGGAATCGGTCGCCGCGCTCCGCACGCCGCTCGCGGCCGCCCGGTCGGAGGGGGTGCTCGCCGACGTGGCGACCATCGCCCTTGCCGGCGACGCCGCAACGGCCCTCGGCATGATCGGCCCGGCGGCGCACTCGGCGCTGACCGATCTCGAGTTGCTCGCTGATCACGGCAACGCCGGCCTCGCAAAGCGCGTGAAGGCCGCGATCCGACGCATCGGCTCGTCCGGCCGCTGAAGCTCGTGCGACTGCCGGACTAACGCAGCACGAGCCGAGAACCCCGCGACGTAGACGGGCGATCCGGTCGGGTTCGAGAAGATGGCCGCACCTTGGGCGTAGGCCACGAGGCCCGGTGGTGCGCCGCCGAGCTCCACCGCGAACGCTCCGGAGGCGCCCGGCCGGTACAGCACGATGTCCGGCGTCGCCAGCAACCTGCACGGCGGCACCGCGGGCAACTGCAGCAGGGCCGGCTGCAGACCGAGCACCACGACGGAGCCCTGCACACTCAGGCCCGGGCCACGATAGGCGTGGACCCAGAGATCGAGCCGGTACGCTGTCGGGTCGAAGCCCGTCAGCAGGGTCGGCGGTGTGACCAGAGTCGATTGCGAACACTCCTGGCCGTACTGACTGCTGGTGATCGCGGTAACAGCGCACTGACCGGTCGCCGATCCGATTGCGATGCAGAAGGCCGCCGCAGCGGTGAAGACTTCTCGAGCGATGGACATGCGGATACCTCTGGTCAGGACGGCGGAAGTAGCCAGTCACTCGGCCGAGGTCAC
Organism: bacterium; assembly: GCA_024743115.1. Lineage (GTDB taxonomy): Bacteria > Planctomycetota > UBA1135 > UBA1135 > UBA2386 > JAGQRA01. The sequence goes on from JANSXC010000010.1 coordinate 24,653, forward strand.
CGCCAGCCGTCTGCTTTCGTGGGGGTCTGGCGCTACCCGGCGCTACCCGCCGCGCGTGTGCATCTCGAGGTGCGGGTTGTCGCGCAGGTGTTCGGCGTCCGCGAGCGGGCCGCGGCGATCGCTGGCGAGTCGCATCTCGGCGCCGGCATCGGTGCGGCCGGACCACACCCGTTCGATCTTCTCAGCGAGTCGTTCTGCCGGCGCTTCGGCATCGCGCACGAGGGCGCGCAGGTCGTGCCCGCGCTCGGCGTAGAGACACGTGAACCACATACCGTCCGCGGTGAGGCGCGAGCGGTCACACGTGCCGCAGAACGGTTGCGTCATCGAGCTGATGATGCCGAAGCGGGTGCCGTCGCCGAGTTCGAACCGCTCGGCCGGTGCGCTGTCGTGTCGCGGGAGTTCACGGATCGCACCGCAGCGCGCGGTGAGCTGTGCGAGCATGTCGGACCGGCTGACGACGCGCTCCGGTCGCCAAAGCGTTGCACCGCCGACGTCCATGTACTCGATGAAGCGAACTTCGATCTCTTGCTCGCGGGCGAACTCGATCAGGTCGGGTAGTTCACGATCGTTGATGCCGGCGATCACGACGGTGTCGAGCTTGATGTCCTCGAAGCCGGCGTCGCGCGCTGCCGCGATGCCGGCAAGCGTGCGATCGAGGTCGTCGCGGTTGGCGAGCAGGCGGTAGGTGGTGCGATCGAGCGAGTCGAGGCTGACCGTCAATCGATGCAATCCCGCGTCGCGGAGCGCCTGCGCGTGCTGGGCCAGGAGCACGCCGTTGGTCGTCATCGCGAGGTCACGAATGGCGCTCTTTTGCGCCAGCATCTCGATCAGTCGCGGCAGGTCCGCGCGCAGCAGCGGCTCGCCGCCCGTGACGCGCACCTTCCTGACGCCTTGCGCCACGAACGCATCGACGACGCGCGAGATCTCCTCGAACGTGAGGATGCGCGACTTGTCGAGCCACCGATAGTTCTCCTCCGGCATGCAGTAGCGGCACCGCAGATTGCAGCGGTCCGTGACCGAGAGTCGGAGGTTCTCGAGCGGGCGTTGGCGCTGGTCTAGCAGAGGCATACCTGGACGATCGAACGATAGCGCCGGCTGCCGCTGACGGAAGTCCGTCCGGCAGGGGCCGGCTCGTGGACCTGCTCAGTTGCGCAGCCGGCGGGCCCGCCGCGTGATCTCGTTGATCGTGCGCCGCGGCGGCGGGGCACCCGTCGCGGGGTCGACGGGTGGCACCTCGAGGTCGAAGACGCGCTGGAGCACCCATGCCACCGCCTGCCGGGTGTGAGGCGGGGTGCGTTCGAACGCGAGAATCCGGATCAGCTGCTCGACGACCTTGCGCTTCGGCAGCCGAACGAGTGCGTTGAGCAGTTCGGGATCGACGGGTTGGCGGCGCAGCGCGACTTCGAGATCCGAGCCACCGCGTCGACTGACGTCGAGCGCCCACGTCGACGTGCGGCCGGCCGAACTGCGCAGTACTTCGCGAACGCGCGTGAGATCACCGTCGAACTGACGGCCGAACGCGAAGTCGAGCACGCGCTTCAGGACCTCTTCGTGATCGTCGAGCGACAGGCATTCACCCTTGCCCGCTTCGGCGATCTTCCGGAACTGCTGATGCGTGTCGTCGCCTGCGTCGTCCGGCGAGGTCACGAGCGTGTAGACGAACGAGTTGCCGCGTGCCGCGAACGACTTGACCTCATGCATCAGGCGTTGCCAGTCGCGCCGGTGTGCCGGCGCGTCGCCGGCGAGGACGACAACGCGCTTGCTCTTCCGGCGCCACGACTGCTGGAACGCGGATCGCAGCCCGTCGCGCACGGCTTCGGCACGGTCGCCGCCACCTTCCGCGCGGACGCCCTGGACGAAGTTCGACGCCTGCCAGAAGTCGAAGCCGAGCGGGATCTCGCGCACGACGTAGTCCTCGCCACGGCCGCGATCGCGGAACGTCACGAGCCCGACGCGCGAGTCGGGCACGAGCGCGCGCAGCACGTGCAGCATCTCGGAGATCGTGTTCTTGGTGTCGCGGATCGTCACGCCCATCGACCCTGTGCTGTCGAACACGAAGACGATCTCGAGGCCGCTCTCCTGCAGGTCCGCGACCGTCTTCTGAAAGCCCGCCGAGCCGACGCCCGCGATGTCGCCGTGACGACTGGTCGTCTTCGTGGCGTCCGTCTTCTTGCTCGGTGGTCGTTTCGTGATGCGTGGGTTGACCGTGAGTTGACCGAGCTTCTCGGGTTCGAGCGGCTGTTCTTCGATCACGGGCGGCGGCTCGACCGGGTCGTCGATCTCGATCGTCGGCTCGTCCTCTTCGACGACGACCTCGGGTGGCGTGACCGGCGCCTCGCCCGTGGTCACGCGGCTGCCCGCGAGGTCGATGCTCACCGTCGCGATCGCGTCGCCGCTGATCTCCGGCGCCGGGTAGAGCACGATCAGCAACACAATGAGGATGAAGTGCAGCACGAACGACACGACGAACCACGGCGCGCGGCGCATTTCGTGCGCGACCGTGTCGACGAAGTTCTGTTCGTCGAAACGGCGGACTGTGCCGGTGGGCACGGTGACGCTCGGGCCGGCGCCCACGGCCTGGTCCGAGGCGGGCAGTGACGGTGGGGCGATCCGGGCCAGCTTCCTCGGCACTGGCGGTGCGGCCGCGACCATGCGCCGCAGGTCGGCCTCGTTCCGCAGCTCCGGGATCGGCACGATGCGCGCGTCGCCGTCGTCGTGCGTGACGACCGCGACGCCCTTGCCGAACTGGATCGCGTCGCCGATCGCGAGGGTCGCGCGGTCGATGCGGAAGCCGTTCCGGAGCGTGCCCGTCGCGCTGCCGAGATCCGTGACCTCGACCCCGTCCGGCCCCGCCTCGAGCCGCAAGTGTTGCGGTGCGACGTCTTCGAGCAGCACCTGGAAATCACAGTCGCGGCCCGCGCCGAGCAGATACTTCCGCCCGGGTTCGAGCGCGTGGTCCTGGTCGAACAGGCGCAGCGCGAGCAGCGAGGGGTCGTTGGTCACGGCGACAGAAGGTTGTAGCGGAGAACCGTCGTTCGGTTGCGGAAGTTGCTTCGGAACGGCCGGGCGGCGAGCATGAACACAGATGCCGGGCGGCGTGGATCGACTTCACGGCGTCGGGCGATTTTCACCATGAGTCTCAAGATCATCGGCGGCGAGTTCGGCGGGCGGGCGCTCAAGTCCGTTCGCGGTATGGGCACCAGACCCCTGCTCGGGCAGGTCCGTGAGGCGCTGTTCAACATTCTCGGCGAAAACATCGAGGACGCCCTCGTCTGGGACCTCTTCGCGGGGAGTGGCGCCACCGGCATCGAGGCCTTGAGCCGCGGCGCCCGCCGCGTGCTCTTCTGCGAGAAGAACGGCAAGGCCATCGCGGTGCTGGAGGGCAACCTCCAAATGTGTGGCGAGGACGCCGTCGACCGCGCCGTCGTCATGCGCACCGACGCCTGGGACCCGCCCGTCATGCACCGCGCCGAGTTCGGCGCCTCCCGCGATGACCAGGACCCCGATCTCCCTGCGGACGCCGAAGTTGCGCCCGACGTGATCTTCCTCGATCCGCCCTATTCGATGGTCGCCGAGGACCCCGTCAAGTCGATGGCGCGGGCGCGGCGGTTGCTCGACCGCACCAGCGAGGGCGGCTGCGTGGTCTTCCACTTCGAGGCCGGCGTGCTCGACGAAGATGACTTCGACGGGGACCTGGACCTCGATCTGCGCGAGTGGGGTTCGACGGCCGTGGCGTTCCTTTGGCGGGCTGGTGAGGCGCCGGAGCGGGTGCGCAAGAAGCGGGACAAGGAAGGCGCGCGGTCAGGGGATTGAGGGGCGGGCGTCGGGCTCGCTGGGCTCATGACCCGAAGGTCACGGGTTCGAATCCTGTCCCCGCTACCATTCGTCGGAATGCGAACGCCCTGAGGCTTCTGGCCTCGGGGCGTTTTGCTGTACGGATCGCACGTAGGTGTGGTGACGGTAGTTGGATGCGGTGGTGGGGGTGACCGCGGGTGTCGATGGGCCGGCGGGCGGGTTAAGAGGTCGAGAGCCGATCTGGGCCCGAAATGCTCTGAGAGTCTCAGAGCAGGGGGTTGGGGTCATAACCCCAGAGCAGAAATGGGGGAGCGATCAGGACGCTCTTCGAACACTGGGCGATCGCTGGGCTCACGGCGTTTCATCCGAAGCCTCGGCCGAGCTGACCCGGGTCGCACTAGTTCGTGACGTCTGGGTCGGCATCGGTGCTTGGGGTCCTAGCCCACGATGCGAGGCACCATTGACGGCAAGCTTGTAGAGCGGCGCCGGGCTTCTGTGGGTACGACTTCGCCGATGACTCGCGTTAGCATGCGGCAGTCTCGCACCATGCCGATGCTCAAGGCTGCCCTGTTGAATCGACGTCGCCTCGATCGTGACGGTGATCTCGCCCTCGATCCGCTGACTGCGGTCTGCGACCTGGAGGTACACGACGACGTGCGCCCCGACGGCATCATCGCGGCTGCCCGCGGCAACGAGGTGCTGATCACCAAGGAAGTGGATGTCACCGCCGATGTCATGCGCCAGCTCGCCGAAGACGGCGTGCGGCTCATTTGCGAGGCGGGCACCGGCTACAACAACCTCGCGGTGGCGACGGCGCGAGACGCCGGCATCGTGGTCTGCAACGCACCGCGCTACAGCACCACGGGCGTAGCGCAATTGACCATGTCCCTCGTGCTGGGCATCGCTTCGGGCACGCTCGACTCGGTGTGGCGCACCGCTCGCGACGACTACAGTGACTTCACGGCATCGCCACCACCGAGTTTCGAACTCACCGGCAAGGTGCTCGGTATTGTCGGACCTGGCGCTATCGGTCAGCGCGTGGCGGAGCGGGCCCGAAGCTTTGACATGAGGGTGCTGACCAGCGGTCGCAGCGAACGAAGCTGGAGTGATCCCGGCATGCGCCATGTCAGTCGCGAAGAGCTGTTCGCTGCCAGCGACTTCGTCAGCCTACACTGCCCTTTGCGAGGCGGCGAGGACAGTACCCAGGGCCTCATCAATGCCGAGGTGCTGGCCGGCATGAAGACCAGCGCCTGGCTTGTGAACACGTCGCGGGGTGGCCTCATCGCCGAGCAAGCTCTCGTCGACGCTGTCGCTGGCGGTGTCATTGCCGGCGCCGCGATGGACGTACACGCCTCGGAACCCGACGAGCCATCGGACAAGCTGAAAAAGAGTGAGCGGATCTACCTGACGCCGCACGTCGGTTGGAAGCCGATCGAGTCGCGGCGGCGGTTGCTTGGGATCGTCGCGGATGCGATTCGCGCGTTCGGCGCGGGTGCGCCGCAAAACGTGGTTAGCTGAACGGTCCGGGGCCGCTCAGGTCAGGTGAATGCCGAAGCTCTCGGCGAAGCCGTAGACGCGATCGCGCAGCGGTTGGTTACCGTTCCATGCGGCCGTATGCAGCAGTGCGCCCCATTCGTCGCGGAGTAGGAGGGTCAGAAGTGGGTCCGATGTCACGAGCCAGTGAAACACGTTTTCCTCCGTCCAGTGGACCATGGCGGAGTAGAGGTCGGCGTGCCGAAACAGTACGTAGCCAAGGTCGGCAGGGCCGGAACTCAGTTCGACGGCCAAGCCAACTGCGCCATTATCCGGATCGTGACGCTCGCGGGTATCCCGATCCAGATCGTCTGGGAAGAGGCGGACGACGCAGATGCCTGCCTTGCGCCTCTCGGCGAACTTGTAGTAGAGGTCGTAGTAGTTGCCTTTGAGGCCGGCCTCATCGAGGATGTTCTTCGGACCGCAGCGTGCGATGACCCCGCGGCAGTTATGCAACAGGGCCCGCGCCGCAGCGAGGTAGGTGCCCGCTTCGATGCTCCGGTCTTGGCGCCGGATCGGTGCGGAGGACATGACTGAGTCCCAGCGTTCGCCGGCGTATTCCCCACCGATACGCCGAATCCAAAACGCTACCGTGTCGTCGGATGCGGTCATCTACTGGCCCCCTTTAAGTGAGGCACTGGAGATGGAAACCCCAATGTCCTCGGCCATGTTGGACGCACCGCCTATCAGATGCCGCACGATTGCCTCAAGTGCGGCGTTCCCGCCATGTCCCGGGCCGATGGTGATGGATCGGATGGTCTCGTTGACGCCCCCGATGGTGACGTGGCGGACAGCGGCATCGCCATGGGGCCGCAGAATGGGGGTGGCATGTTCCTCACTCATTAGTATGCGCCACTCCCGCTCCTCGTAGAAATACGGGTTCTTCAGCAGCGGGAGGTGTTCAGCTATTTCGTCCGATCGCGTGGATGACAAACGGAGGAGGAGGGCGACCTGATCACCTGGGGCATAGATGACTCGGCGTGGTCGTGACGCTTTGCTCCTTTTACAAGCCCGGCCGAGCGCGGCGGCATCGAAACCGATGCAGAAGCCGCTCCCGCCCTTCGAGTACGCTCGCCACTGCGAAAGCAGATCCGACTCTTCAGTCAGCGAGAGGGCGTACCAGTCCCGCTCTACCTGGTTCGCAGGGTCGTCCGTGAGCCTGTTCAGCAGCTTTACTGAATAACTGGTCTCCGCCGAGTCGTTGAGGTCCGCGTAATGCGTCGCCCACAAGGTGCCACTTTGGACTATCCCCTGAAGCCCGGCCCAATCCGTGTAGTGGTAGAGCAACGGTGGCGGCTGGCGTTCTCGGCGAGTGGCCATCACCATAGTCTAGCAGCGTGCCCGTGGTGTCTAGGAATGCCACCGACCCATTTCCAGGGCGGACTGGTGTAATCGAGTCCGTCTTCGATCGAAGGGCAGCGCCGCGGTTCGGCGAGATCGCAGTCCGGTGGCGCGGATCGTTCGCGTGGGTTCGAACTCGATGATGGCCCTGGCCGTCAGGCCACCTGCCGGTAGCTGCGAGGAAGTCCACCGAGTCGTTCATCGGCGACGACCTCGCGAGTCGATCCTGCGTCCCATTTCCGTGCGAATGTGACCTCAGAAGCCGTCGTCGTTCTCCTGCGCCTGCAGCCGGTTGACCCAGCCAGCGAACGTGGCGAGAGGGAATCGGAGTGGGGTGTGGTCGGACGTCCGGCCGGGATCGTGGGCACGAGCCAGCGTCGACGTAAGTCCTTTGTTCTTGGGTCGGCCGAGTTTTCAGACAGGACGCCCTGTTTGCCCTCCGTCGTTTGGAGAAGTTCTGGGCAGCCGACTGGTGGGCGGAAGAGGAGTTTGCCGAGCTCCGGAAGAGAAACCCTGGATTGGCCGGTTGCCCTTGAGCCAAAGGAAGCGTGGCAGTGCGTGCTCCGGCGACCACACGGATTCCCGAAGTCCCCTATACTAGATGCTGTGTGAGTGCTCGACGTTGATCTCTAGGTGGTGACGTGTGGTTGGAGGCGCGCTTTTCTTGGTGTGGTGTGTCGGAACCGACCGTGGGGGCGAGGCAAGTGACTTATAGTGATTACCATGACGCTCGATTGACTGCCGCTCTGCTGCCGTGAGGGAAGGGTGGACACCAATGTCGCTTCTGGTGCATCTCGGGATGTGGGGTGGGCTTTTCGTTGTCCCGCTCGCAGGTTTGCAACCCAGCGATAGTGCGATGGGTGACCCCGAATTGCTTGAGCAACACTACTCTCTTGCCGACATGTGTTGGGTTGTCGGTTGGTGGTGGGTGGCAGTTGGGTGGTCCCTCGCGTTTGTCTACTATTGCCTCTATCCTGCGTGCAAGGCTTGGCGATCGAAAGCAGCAGGCGGATCGGATGGTCTCGCCTGACAGGGTGGTGTCCGGAAACTCGGCCGACGCGATCCGGGGGCGTCGCCTGGGGTTCTGATCAGTGTGCCTGCAATAAACGCGCGCCTATTTCTGCCGAGTTCGCGAAGCGTGCGCTGACGGGCTCGCGATGAACTTCTGCGGCTAGGGTGGCGAGGGGGGCATGAACGCTTCAAGAGTCAGTCCGTAGCTTCATTGCGACAGCACGCATTTTGCCATGGAGCTCGAAGAGTTTGCGGCTGGCCGCCTCGCGCTCTCGCTGTTCCACTTGGAGGAAGCTGCGAAGCACTTGCTTCTCATTGAGTGCTGACCTGATCATATTATTGATATGGCGCGCACGGCTTCCGACCTTGGATCGCAACAACTGCCTGGTTTCGCTGTCATTATAACTTTCCAGTTCGCCGCACAAACCGAGAAGGGCCTCTGCATGGCGCCAGTCCCGACTGTAGTCGTTCTCGCTAAGGCCTATGTCCTTCGCGAGATCGGCAACGCGATCCACAAGGTTCGCGACGAGAATCCGGTCGTTTCTCGTCTTTGAGGAGTAGGACTCTGCGCCGTCAAGGAACATCTTGAGCGCGTTTAGCAGGTCTCCAAGCAGCGACATACGGTCAGCATAGCGCGTAGCGGCTTGGGCGTCCGTGGTCGTGGTTTCCCAAAACTCGGCCGACGCGATTCGGTCGCGCAGCAGCAGAGTTGGGCTGGTCGATGTGTTGGATATGTCTTCGGGGCAAGGTGCCATGTCGCGGCCTACGGCGGGACCCGGCTACAGCCGCCTTGATTTACCTACTGGTACGTGTGAGCAGTTCGTGCCGGGGGGGGGCTGGAGTTCCTAGATGGGCAAGTTCTTCGAGTCTCTCGCTTGCGGGGAGTTCTTGACGCTCAGCGTCACAGTAGTGGTTCTTGGCAGCTAGCATTATGGATCTGTCTCGCAGTAGTTACTTGCCTGGTTCTGGCGTGGATTTGGCGGCGTCGGGTGCTTGGCAGGCAGGGGTTGCAGTAACATGACGAACCCGGTGATTCGCGATAGGTCGCAGCGCAGCGTGATAATATTCACGATTCTGATCTGCGGTGTCTTTGCGTGTGTGCCGCTTTGGTGGTGGGAGCGGTCCGAGGTTTCGGCAGATCCTGCGCTGCGGCAGGCTCTGGTGGCCTTGACGGAGCGCGTGGAGGCGTTGGAGGCCCGGCTACCGACCGAGTCCGATCCATCTACGGTGATCCCGGCGGATGTCGAACACGGTCCCGTGCGAGAGGGTGTTGGTCAGGACGTGCCGGAGTTCGCGGAGTGCATTCAGGACTTCGAGCGGCGGCTTGCTGACGTTGAGTCTGCTGTAGCTGATGGTGGGCGAGAACAACTGGTCGAGACCCGTCAACGAAGGGTGCGGCAGGGCAGTGCTGGCGTGGAAGAGCACGTGGCGTTGTATGTCCGGCGTTACGGCCTGACGGTTCAGGAGAGCGATAGCCTCCGCGGTCTCCTGCTCGAGTTCTTGGACCATGACCGATCCGTTGTGCAGCGGTGGCGAAGCGGTGCGTCGCTCGCGGATTTGCGCAGGATCGTAGAGCGCGATGATGAAGACTATTTCCGCCGCCTCGCTGAGCTGATGCGGGGTCGCGCGCATCCGAAGTTTGAGCGAACCGTTTCTTTGCACGGACGTATTTTCTTTCGCAGATAGCTCGTGGGCGTTGGTGCACGAATCCCGAAGGGTGCCCTGCAGGCTGTCGATACGGGTAGTTGCCATGCCGAGCCCGTGGTATCCGGAAGCTGCGCCGACGCGATTCGGGAGCGTAGCCTGGGGTTCTCGGCGGGGTGCGAGCGAAGAGTGTTCGCCGATTTCGGCCGAGTTCGCAGACCGGTTGCCGCGAACGGGGCGTGGAGCCTGGGCTTGTCGCGAGAACCTGGCCGTCAGGCCGCGCGGCGGTAGCTGCGGAACAGTCCATCCAGCCGTTCGTCTGCGACGACTTCGCCTTTCGTGGCGGGTGGCGGCCCCGCCGGCGGCTGAATGATCTCGTTCCCGATGCCCTGATGTGGGCGCTCCGCGTTGTAGTGCGCTACGAACTCAGCGAGCGCGCGTCGCAGATGGGCTTCGCCGAAGAGGATCATCTTGGTCAGGCACTCGCGCTTCACGGAGCTGGCGAAGCGTTCGGCGATCGCGTTCATGTTGGGTGCCTGGATCGCGGTTGGCGTGATCGCGACTCCGGCGTCGCCGATGATGCGCGCGAACTGTTCGGTGAACTTCGTGTCCCTGTCGAGGATCAGGAACCTCTTGTCGCGGAGGAAGCCGTCAACGGAGTCCGTCAGGTTGCGGGCAACCTGCGCCATGAAGTCGGCGTTCGGGTTCGTCGTGATCCCAGCGATCTCGACGATGCGCGTCGCGTGATGGATCACGAACAGCACGTGGTGGGTGACGAGTCCGTGCGTGGTCCAAACGTCGGCGGTGAAGAAGTCGGTGGCGGCGATCGCGTCGGCGTGGGCCTTGAGGAAGGTCACCCAGGATGTCGGTCTGTCCTGACTCGGCGCGATGCCGTTGGCCTTCAGGGTGTTGGCAATCGTCGATGGGGCGACGCGGTGGCCGAGCTTGCGCAGCTCGCCCTGGATGCGGCAGTAGCCCCAGCTCGAGTTGTCGGTCGCCATGCGCACGATCAGCGCGCGAATCGACTGCATCAGTCCAGGTCGGCCGACCCGGTTTCGCGCGGGGTGCGTGTGCTTGGCCGCGATCAGTTGACGGTGCCAGCGCAGGATGGTGTCAGGTGTGACGATCGTGGCAATGCGACCGAGGGCCCGGCGGCCGACTGCTCTCCCCTTCGCAGCGAGTCGGCGCCGCTGGTCGTCGTTCAGTCGCGGGCGTCCTTGTCCCAGCAGCTCCCTGAGAATGCGGCTCTCCTCGAAGAGGTAGTCGATCGCCTGCGCCTGCTGCCGGGTCAACCAGCCGGCAACGGTTGCGAGAAGTCGGGCATCGCGCTGGGATCGTGGGCGCGGTGCATCGTTGATGTAAGTCCGTTGGTTCTGGTTCGGCGGAGTTTCCGGATAGGACGGGCTGAATGCGGTCGTTCCCGATGGGCCTCCGCCGTGCGGCTACGCGACCGAAGCCTGGAGCAACTCGATCGCGTTCCTGATCGTATTGGACGAGCTGGTTCGCCTGCCGGCGAACGTTGCGAGAGTTCTCGCTCAGGGCGAACTCTCCGCTCTCCGCCACGATTCTTCGCGCCAATCCCGCGAGCCAGCGCGCAGGTCCAGCCCGTGGGTGGGCCTGGCGACCGGCGCGCTCCTACCAGCCGATGATTCCCCGCAGCCCGTTGCTGTAGACGGCCCCGAGCTGGTTTGCGTTGGGTGAGCGTGCGGCGGCCTGGACGAACAGGGACCGGCCGAGCAGGGACTGGTTCGCTGGGATCCGGAATCCAACCGTGCTGCCGTTGGCGATCGGATAGACCGCAGCGGCCCGGGTTCGGATCTCGCAGCCGGGGGCGCCAAACGGTGCAAGAGAGAACTGTGGATCGCTGTAGCCGATCGCCAGGACCAGCGGTGACTGCGATTGCGGCAGGAACGCATTCATCCACCACACGGACTGTAGGCGCGGAAGCACTTGCGTCGTCAGCGACATACCGCCGCAGCCCTGGCCCAGGATGGCGGTGCGGGCAACGGTCGCGTTGGCGATGTCAATGACCTGCAAGCCGCGAACACCCGTCCAACCGGCACCGAATCCGCCGACGAGGTCTGCCAGTGGCTCGTCGATGTCGGAGCGGAAGAGCGCGTGGGCGACGTCACGAACCGTGAACACGCCGCCGGTCCCCGGTTCGAAGCCGAGGCCGAGCGCCTGTGGCACCGTCGGGACAACCGGAGCCCCTGCCCCGGTGGCGAGGTCGAGCTTGACCAGCGTGCCGCTGTCGTAGTCGACCGTGAACAGCGAACCTTCGGCGTCGACCTCGAGGCTGTAGGGCTTCGCGTAGCCGCACGGACCGAGCCGGCGCAGGGCACCGCCGATCGGATCCAACTCGTAGATGTCGCCGCCGTCGCGGCTGAGGTAGAAACGCTGCGTCCCGGAGTGCCAGGCGATGCCTTCGAAGCCGCTGAGGTTGGTCGCACACATCGTTCGGAAGGCGCCCGACATCGGATCCACCGGACCGACCTCGCCGCCGTCGCTGTCGACCGTCCATAGCTCGCCGCGTTCCCGCCAGTACGCCAATCCAGTCGGACGCTGCATGTTCCCACCGAGCATCGACCCGACCGGGGTGACGATACCGGTTGCCAGATCGATCCTGCCGAGCTGGTTGGTCGCCTCGTCGATCACGTAGGCGGGCGCGAGTTGACGCAGTGCGATGTGGCCGCGGGAGGATGTCGGTAGATCTCCGACGATGGTCGTCGCCCAGGATCCGCGGGCCAGCCGCAGGACGTCGCCCGAGCTTCGGAAGACGAGGAAGTCGTCCGTTTCCGCGTCGTACTCGATATCCCTCCAGACCTCGCCGGGATAGCGGGCAAGCAGCGTCGAGCTTTCCGAAACCGGATTGATTCCATAGAGCCAGCTCTCGCTGGTGCCGGGGAGGTTGCGCGCGACGTATACGGTGCCGTAGCGGTCGACTGTAATGCCCGCGATGTTTGGGATCGAGTCGGTGCCGATCTGCCCGAATACACTATGAACACCACCAGTGGGTGGTGGATTCGTCGGGAAGGCGTATGGCGGCGGGCCGCCCGCGGCGGCCCAGACGAGATGTTGTCTGCGCGGGTCGAAAGCCACGTCGACTGGGTAGTCACGTCCGATGAAGAATCCTGCGAGCCCGATCTTGGTGAAGGCGCCGGTTCTTGGGTCGAGTGTGCCCAAGTCACTCGTAACCCGGTCGGTAGCCCACAGTTTGCCGGTCAACGGGTTGAAGGTGATGCCGTTGGGTTGATTGAACGGGATCGGCGCTGGGATAGAGCCGCTTCCCGAGAACAAAGGGAATCCGGATACGTCGGCAATACGCGTCTCGCTGAATGTCCGCTTGTCGAACGAATAAAGAGTGGTGCCGTTGAAGTAGTAGCCATCGACGCGTGGCTCCATGATTTCGAGTCCCGTGACATCGATGAGCCCCGTCGCCATGAAGAACGAACTCATGTGCGCGCCGCTCCCGAGGTTGGTCTCGAGCAGCAGTCGGCTTGACGGTTCGTAGACCCACAGTTCGCCGGTATGGGGGTGCATCGTCAACGCACTGGCCGTCGCGAGCGTGGTCGAGTTCACGAACGCCGCCCCGGTCTCTCGGTCGATCGTCAGCACGTCCTTCGCATCGCTGACAGCGAGCAACTTGCCGAACCGGTCTGTGTCCATCGCCGGCAGGGCGCCGAAGCCGGTCGGGCCGAGCATCGTCAGCGCGTTGGTCGCCGGAACGAACGTGTAGATGTCCCCTCTGTCGCGACAGAGGTAGAAACGCTTGTCGATCTCGTTCCACGCGAGCGCCGTCCAGCCGCTGATTCCCGTCGTGTAGACGGGCGTGAAGACCCCGCTCGCGCGGTCGAGCGTGCCGAGTTCACCGCCATCGGCGTCGACCGTCCACAGTTGCTCGGTGATGGCCCGCCAGCTGAGATCCGCCGGGGCCGCGAGGCCGTTGTTGGCGGTGGAGCCGATCAACGAGCGCGCACCGGTGCGCAGGCTCACCTCGAACAGCTGGTCGAGCCCGGCATCCACGAAGTAGGTCCGAATCTGTGCCGGAAGGAGCCCCGATGCAAGCAGGGCGAGAGTTACGAAGCGTGATTTCCGATTCATCAGGAGTGTCCGAGAACGGGAATGACGCTCGGCAGCGCTCATCCCGCGGATTCCCGAAAATCGGCGATGGCGTGGTCAGCGGGGCGGGTCGAGAACCGCGGCGAGCCGTGTCATCGCGCGGCCGAGTAGGTTGCGCACCGAGGCCTCCGTGCGATCCATGCGCTCGGCGATCTCCTTGTGCGGCAGGCCGATGATGCGCGCCAGCACGAGGACTTCGCGATAGTCCGGCGGGAGTTCGCCGATTGCCCGTTCCAACGCCTCGATCTCTTCGTGACGCGCTGCGGCACGGCTTGGCGACAACAGCGAGGAGTAGAGTTCTGGATCGACATGATCCTGCGGTGTTTCGCGCGCGGGGTCACGCTTCTGCCGGCCGTGGTAACGAGCGCGTTCACGCAGCTTGTTCATCGCGGTCGTCAAGAGCCAGCTGATCAACTGGCCTTCGCCCTCGTAGACGAACGACTTACGTTCCTCGAGCACCTCGCGGCAGATCGACTGGACCAAATCGAGCGATGCCTCGCGGGCCCGTAGCGGCCCGCTCATGTGGAGCCGCACATACGCATGCAGGCGGGGCAGGCAGCGCGCGACCACTTCATCAAGCGCCCCGTCCTCTTTGGCCGCCAGGCGGGCCATCAAGGGCTCGAGCGAATCGTTGCGCATCGCTGAATTGTCCGCCGCTCGCGCCCCCAGATCAACTTCGGGCGACTACCCGTGAACGACCTAGAGCTCCCCCGCCTCGATTGAGTTTTGTCGAGCGAGCCAACGACGGTGTAGTGTCGCGACGGACGTCGGCGCTCCGCGCCCGACTGAGTGGATCCCGGATGACCCGCACCAACGAGCCCGAGGCGGACGGCCCGCCGACTCCCCACGCGCGCGGCGAGTTGCCCGAAGAGCTCGAACACGCGCTCTACGAGATCTACTTCGGCGAAGTGCCGGAGCGCTGTGCTGCGCGCTTCGAGGAGTTGCTGGCGAGGCATCCAGATCGCGCCGATGCGCTCCGGCGTGCGTGGCACGCGCTCGCGCGTAGTGCGAACGCCCTCGGGCACCTGCGTGACGAGCTCGATGAAGCGGTTGCGCAGGGCCGGCAGATCGGTCCGTTCGAGATCATGCGCCTGCTTGGGGAGGGCGGCTTCGGCATCGTCTATGAGGCTCGACAGCGGCAACCCGTGCGGCGGCAGGTTGCTCTAAAGGTGCTGCGCCAGGGACACGCCAACCAACGTTCACGCCGCCGATTCGAGGCCGAGCAGCAGCTGTTGGCGCGACTGCAGCATGCCAACATCGCACAGGTCTACGACGCGGGCGTTACCGACGAGCAGCAGCACTACTTCGCGATGGAGTTCGTCGACGGCAAGCCGATCACCAACTGGTGCGAGCAGGCCGATGTTGGCGTCGAGGAACGGTTGCGGCTGTTCTTGCAGGTCTGTGCCGCGATCCACCACGCGCACCAGCGCGAGATCGTACATCGCGACCTCAAGCCTTCGAACGTGCTGGTGCACGAGCAGGATGGGCTCCCTGTGCCAAAGGTCATCGACTTCGGAATCGCCAAGTTGATTGCCGCCGCGTCCGAACCGGTTGGCGACGGATCCGGGCCGATCGAGGCGGAGTTCGACGCGACGCGGATCGGTGCCCAGGTCGGCACCCCTGGCTACATGAGCCCCGAGCAGGCGTCGGGCGAGTGGGTCGACACGCGAACCGACGTGTACTCGCTGGGTGTGTTGCTGTGCGAACTGCTCGTCGGCGAGCAACCGTTGCCGCGCGAGAAGCTGCGGAGCTCGAGTTTCGTGGCGTTGGCGCGCACGCTGGTTGAGGAACCGCCACGTCGCCCGAGCAAGATCCTCGCGCAGTCGTTGGCGGGTGAGCGCCAGCCGACGCAGCGCCAGTTGTTGCGTCGGCTGCGCGAGGACCTCGATTGGATCGTACTGCGCGCGGTCGCACCTCGGCGTGAAGACCGCTACACGTCGGTTGCGGCGCTTGCCGAAGACATCCAGCGGCACCTCGAAGGGGCGCCGGTCCTCGCGCGCCAGAACACGACCGGCTACGTGATTCGCAAGTTCGCCCGTCGGCATCGCCTCGGCGTCGCTCTTGCTGGTGCCGCGGGCGCGACCCTGATCGCGATCCTCATCGGTCTGACCTGGGGACTCGGCGTGCTCGAGTCAGCACGCAATGAAGCCGAGCGTGGCCGCGATCTCGCCGAAGTTCGCGGCGCCGCAGCGCGCACGGCCGTCGCGCAGCTCGCGCTCGAGAGTGGGGACTTCCTTACCGCCGGCGAGTTCCTGGCGAGCGTGCCTGGCGAGTTCAGGCAATGGGGCTGGCGTCATCTCGCGTCACATCTCGACAACGCGGAAGCGACGTTCGAGGTTGACAACATCTACATCGAGGTCATATGGCTCGATGACACCCGCGTGTTGGCCTTTCCGCGCCGCGGCGACATTACCTGTTTCAATGTCGATACGGGCGCCGTCGAGTTCACGTTCGCGGGTTGGGATGACACCTTCTTCGAGGCCGTCCTTGCTCCCGAGCGGGGCCTCGCGCTGGTTGCCGGCACTCGAGACGTCAGCCTCTGGAACGTAACCACGGGTGAGCGGATCCGGACCGTGCACCGCGTGCCGGCGGAGACATTAGCGATCGCATGGTCTCAGGACCGTACGCTCATGGCGTGTGCGGGGCGCGGCGGTTGGCTCGACCTGGTATCCATCCAGCTCGAAGACGCGGTGCCACATGGGCTGGGGGCAGCTAGCGATATGGCCAGTGCGACTACGCACCGCTTCGACGACAGCGTCTCGGCGATCGCATTTCATGGCGATGACGAGCTCTTGCTTGGCTTCATTCGCGGCGAAGTGCGGCGGGTCGCGAAGCGGACCGGCGAGACTCTGGCGGCTTTCCACGGCCATACCGACGAGGTCGAGCAACTGCTGTTTGATGCGGCTCGCAAGCGCATCTACACGGCGTCCGTTGACACGACCGTGCGATCCTGGGACCTGCAGAATCCCGACTCTCACGTGGAGTTGTCTACCGACGTGCGAGCTCGCCGGCTCGCGCTGAGCCAGGGCGGCGACCTGCTGTACTCCTGTGGCGGCTGGTCGGTATGTCGCATGCAGGCGTGGCACACCTCCACGCTGACCTTGGCAGGTCGCTACAGCGGGCATCGTCGGGGCGCGCAGGGTTTGGCGCTGAGTCCGGACGGGCGACGCCTCGTGTCCACGGCACGTGATCGCACGCTGCGGGTCTGGCTGGGCGAGCCACCGCGCACCGTGCGGCGCTTCGACGCCGGCCGCGACGCACGCGTGCTTTCGGCCAGTCCGGACGGCACGCGATTCGGAGCGGCGTCGCTCGACGGTCATGTACGGGTGTGGAATGCGAATACGCTGGCCACCGAACTCGACCTCGATACCGAGCTCCCGTGGACCGGCTCGGCGATGCACGGCGACTTCATCTATATCGCGGGCCGAACGATGCGCGCCGTGCGGATCTCCGATGGGGTCGTGGTCGCCGAGGGGGTGACGAACGGTCACGTGGTCGAGCCCATGCTGCCTGTCGGTGAGGTCGATCGCCTGTACGGTTGCCACGAAGGCAACGTGCTCGTCTGGCGGCTAGCAGATCTGGAGCTGCTGCACGTGCGGGAGTTCGACGCGGTGATCAATCGGATCGCCTGGGATCCCGTGCGTCGATGTCCCGTGATCGGTGACTTGCGGGGCAGGCTCTACGCGCTTGATCCGATCGATGGCGGGAGTGTCGCGCAGCTACAGTCGCTCGAGTCAGACGGCTGGGGCGGAGCTCTGGCCTACCGTGGTGATCTGGCCGTGCAGGGATTTGCAAGCACGCTGACGTTTCGCCGTGGGGATGCCCAGCCGCGGCTCCTGAGTGTCCGTAACGGCGCCGCCGCCATCTCCCCCGACACGCGTCGCGTCGCAACGGGCGGCGCGGACAACAAGGTGCGGCTGTGGGATCCGGACAGCGGCGATCAGCTGCTCGTGTTCGGTGGCATGCCGTACAACATCGCGGGGTTGCACTTCGTCGATGGTGGTCGGCGACTGGTTGCGCTCTCGCACCGATGGCGCGCGCCGAGCTACGTCTACGTCTGGACGGCGCCGGATGCGGTCGACCTTGACCGCTGAGGCCGTAGGCCAGCGCGTGGTTTCAGAAGCGGCGCCGATGCGCTCGGGCGTGGTCGTGGTATCCGGAAATTGCGCCGACCCGATTCGGCGTTGAATCCGGTACTTCGGCTGGGCGTGAGAGCGAGGAGTGCGCGCCGATCTCGGCCGAGGTCGCGTCGGCGGCTGGATGGGCGCGTTCCCGATGCCCTGATGCGGGCGATTCGGTGTCGAACTCCGAGTAGGCCCCCGCTGTTGACCTCGGTGACCGCTTTGACTACGAGCCGACCCATGGCGACCCACTTCTGGCTGCGTGCGGAGAGCAAACCGTTCGAGCGTCGCACCGCTCTGCCTCCGGAGTCGGCGAAGGCTCTGCTCGATGCGGGCTACTCGCTCACGATCGAAGCGGACCCCGATCGGATCTTCGGTCTCGACGAGTATCCGGATTGCGGGCGGGCCGAGGCTCACAGCTGGCAAGAGGCACCTGAGGACGCGGTCATCATCGGCCTGAAGGAGTTGCCGGACGACGGCAGCGAGCTGCGTCACCGTCACGTTCATTTCGCGCACGTGTTCAAGGAGCAGCGCGGTTGGCAGGACACGCTGCGGCGGTTCGACAGCGGTGGTGGCGCGCTCTTCGACCTGGAGTTTCTCGCGCACGAGAACGGCCGGCGGGTCGCGGCGTTCGGTTACTGGGCCGGCTATGTCGGCGCGGTGCTGGGAGCCGCGCATTGCGACCGGTTGCGCAATGGTGCCGTACTGCGGCTCGAACCGCCGTATTCGTTTCCCGACCGCGGGGCGTTGGAGGCTCTCGTGGGTCAGCCGCCAGAGTCGGCGATCGTCATGGGCGCACTCGGGCGCTGCGGCTCCGGCGCGGTCGACGCGTTGACCAAGCTGGGTGTTCATGGCATCACGCGCTGGGACAAGAACGAGACCGCCGGTGGCGGGCCCTTCGATGCGATTCTCGACCACGAACTGTTCGTGAACTGTGTGCTCCTGGGACTGCAGATTCCGCCGTTCGTCAGCCGCGAGCAGATCGGCGCGAAGCAGGATCGGGCGCTGCGCGTGGTGGCCGACGTCAGCTGCGATCCCACGAGCCCGTGGAACCCGGTGCCGATCTACGACGCGATCACCACGGTCGAAGCTCCGACCGTTCGAGCCATCGAGTCACCACCGCTGGATGTGATGGCGATCGACCATCTGCCGAGCCTGCTGCCCCGCGAGAGCAGCGAGGACTTCGGGTCGCAGCTGTTGCCGCACCTGCTCGAGTTCGACTCGGATCCGAACGGAGTGTGGGCCCGGGCGTTCGCGCTGTTCCAGGCGAAACAGGCGGCGGCAACCTGATCGCGCCTCCTCGCTTACAAACCGATTTTTACCCGCACCGCATTGCTTACCCCCTGGAACGGCGGGTAAGCGTTCGGCAGCCAGTCGAAGACCAGCGCCTGCGAGTGCAGTTCGAGGCCGGCGATTCCGGCCGAGCAGGTGTTGAGCGGCAGGTCGACCTCGGTACCCATGATGTTCGTCTCGACGACGAACGCGGCGAGGATGCGGGTCGGGTCGATCACCTCTTCGCACGTCGAACCCGGGAGGGGCGGAATGATGGAGCGCCAGCCGGTCGGGGCCGGGGCCGCGCTGTAGACGAACAGCATGACCTCGCCGAAGAAGCCGGTGGTGTTCTCGACGCGGTAGCCGAAGTCGCGGTTGCCGAGCAGCGGCATCGACCGCGTGCGCAAGAGCGGCTGGCCAACGAGGTGGTGGCCCGGGACCGTGCATGCAATGCCGTAGCTCTCGATCTCCGCGCCGGCGATGTTCGAAGCCTTGGGCGTCGGCGTCGAATCGACGAACCACTCGTCGACGCGATACGGCACGTTGCCGATGGCTCCGGGATTCCGGGCGATGCTGTAGTTGGGCGGAATCGGCGGCGTGAAGGTGCCGACGTTCCAGACGCCGTTGATGCCGGCGAGATCTTCGCGGGCGAACCCCGTATCGCCCCAGTTGACCCAGTCGACGAAGTGGGATGGTGTGGCCATTTCACCCGCTCGCTGAGTCGTGACGAGCGCAAGGGCGCCGGCGTGCGGATTCAGCGGTTCGCCGCCGAGGCTGAAGAGGTAGCCGTATGGCGAGGTGCCGGTGTAGTAGTCCCCGGGCGGGACGGTGGCGGGTGGATTGCTGAACCAGAACACGCGAATGAACTCGTCCGCCGCAATGGTCGTCCCCGCCGGGAACGGCCACCAGTAGTTCTGCGGCATCAAAGGCGTCAGCGTTGCGTAGTAGAGGCTCCATTCGGAGATGTCGACCGGCTGGGCCGAGCGATTGTGGATCTCGATCCAGCGCGCGGTGCTGTCGACGCGAACTTCGCTGAGCACTACGTCCTGGGCACAGAGGCCGGTACACAGACTCGGCGCGAGCGCGAGCGAAGTGGCGAGGAATCCGACGATCGTGCGGTGATTCGTATGTTTCATCAGCAGTCGCGGCCTGGGCCGTGGTGATATGCGGCAGTTCGACGTTCCCGGCGACGTGGCTTGAGCGGGTTCGGGAGGTGTCGGTCGGATCGTCGTTTGGTCGACGCCTCGCCTCGGTCTCGGCGTGCGCGGCATCACCGGGTGGGTCGCACTCAGGGCCGACTGCATCAGCGCGGGTCAAGCGCGACCGGGACGATGGCCGATAGCCCGGATGCGACGCGGGGCCTCCCGCGCCGCGAGCAACTGGGTCCACACCTTGGGGAAACGAACCACCGAAGACGTCGAGCTGATCGTCGAGGAGCTCTTGCAGAGCGATTTGACGAAAGCCGAACGGATCAAACGACTGCGTCAGTTGGCGCAATCGGGCGGGGAGGTTCCCGACGAGTTGATGGATCGGGCACTTCGCAGACTGATGGAGCGGATCACGGACTGATTGCAATCGACGCCGCGGCTACCGCCCCAAACCCCACAGCCAAATCATCGAAATCATGAGAATCGCAACGCTCGCTTCTGTTCTGCTCGGTGTCGCTGCGCTTCCGGCCCAGACCGACCGTGAGTTCGGCACGCCGGTGCCCACGACGCTCAACCAGATCCGCGCCGAACCCGACGCCTACAAGAACGTGAAGGTTCAGTTCGTCGTCCAGTTCGCGTCGCTGGGCCGGATCAGCAATCCGTTCTTCACCAAGTTCACCCCGGCGGACTTCGCGAACTTCTACGTCTGGGCCGACGAGGAGGCGATTTGGCGCGAGGAGAACTACGAGAACCTGTTCGGGATGATGTTCCTGAGCAAGTTCAACGATCAGCTCGAGTCGCTCTACTCGCTGCGGACCTACGATCGCGTTGCGGTCACGGGCATCATCCGCAACACGTTCCGCAACATGCCGTGGATCGAGGTCACCGGCTTCGAGCAGCTCGACGCCAAGCTCGACACGGCCGTGCTCACGCACCTCTACCGCGGTGAAAAGCTCATGCAGCAGCGGTTGTGGCAGCGGGCGATCGCCGAGCTGTCGCTCGTGCCCGGTGGTGCCGTGCCCGAGAGCGCGCTGCTCGCCGCCTACCGCAACCTCGGCACCTGCCTGCTGCGCATCGGGGAAGCCGACCTCGCGCTCAACTACCTGCAGTCGGCATCGAGCCTCGGCAACGGCCGGGATCGCGAGACGGAGAGCCTGATGGCGATCGCGAAGACCAAGCCGGGCGAAGCGATCGACCGCACGGTCGACTCGCGCAGCCTCGCCGATCACGAGCGCCCGATGTGGGAAGCGTTCGAGGCCGGCTCGGCTGGCACGAACGTGATGCAGTAGGGAGAATGCGGCGACATCGCCGCGTCTCACCGCAGAATGCTCGCCGTATGGCGGTGAGTATGGATGCGCTGCCGCGGCTCCGGCGGTTCAATCGACGTCATGTCGATCCGCCCGACCCTGCGTGCCGCCAAGGTTGCTCTCGCTGCCCTGGCAGGTGTCGCGTTCGCCGCCGGCCTGTCGTCGCAGGACGCTTCGCCACCTGACGGGCCGGCTCCCACCTGGGAGTCGCTCTCCAAGCGCACGCCGCCCGCGTGGTTCGCCGAGGCGAAGTTCGGCATCTTCATTCACTGGGGCGTCTACTCGGTGCCGGCGTTCTGCGACACCAGCACCTACAGCGAGTGGTATCAGCGCTGGCTCGATACGAAGTCGCACGGCGGGCTCGTGAAGCGCTTTCACGATCGGGTCTACGGCGAGGACTTCGAGTATCGCGAGTTCGCGCCGCAGTTCCGCGCCGAGCTGTTCGACGCCGAACAGTGGGCGAAGGTCTTCGAACGGGCGGGTGCGCGCTACATCGTCATCACGAGCAAACATCACGACGGCTTCTGCTTGTGGCCGAGCAAGGTCGCGAGCGAAGTGCGTGGCTATCCGTGGAACGCGATGGAGGTCGGGCCGAAACGCGATCTGCTCGGTGAGCTCGCGACGGCGGTCAAGCAGCGCGGGATCAAGTTCGGGCTCTATTACTCGTTCATGGAGTGGCACAACCCGATCTACGGCAAGTCGATTTCCGACTACGTAGAACGCGTGATGTTTCCGCAGATCAAGGACCTGATCACGCGCTATCAGCCGTCGGTGTTCTGGCCCGATGGCGAGTGGAACCATCCCGATGCGACCTGGCGGTCGCCGCAGATCTTGCGATGGCTCTATGACAACGTGAAGAACCCCGACGAGTTCGTCGTCAACGATCGCTGGGGTAAGGGGCTGCGCGGTCGCACGGGCGACTTCTACACGACGGAGTACGGCGACGGGGGTGGCGGCGGCGACAGCTATTCGGGCAAGCGCGTGTTCGAGGAGTGCCGCGGGATCGGGCACTCGTTCGCGTTCAATCGCATCGAGGATTACGACATCTACCTGTCGCGCACGGCGGCCGTGCGCACGCTCATCGACATGGTGAGCCGCGGCGGCAACCTGCTGCTCGACATCGGACCGGCGGCCGACGGCACGATCCCGTTGATCATGGTCGATCGGCTCTACGCGATCGGGGACTGGCTGAAGATCAACGGCGAGGCGATCCACGGCACGACGAAGAGTCCGTTCCGCGCGACCCCGTGGGGTCGCGCGACGCAGAAGGGCAACACGGTGTATCTGCACGTCTACGACTGGCCGCAGTCGGGTCGGCTCGTCGTGCCGCTGCAGAACGACGTCGTGGCCGCGCGGGTGCTCGGCGGCGACTCGGTATCGGCCGCGCGCACGTCGACGGGCATCGCAATCGACCTCAGCTCTGCGACCGCCGGCAAACACGCGACGGTCGTTGCACTCGAACTCGATGCGCTGCCGGTCGAGGACACGCGCTTCCTGCCCGACGCGGACGGCGTGATCACGTTGCCCGTGACGGCGGCGACGCTCGCGGGCGACAAACTGCGCCTCGAATCGCGCGTCGATCGCAAGGCCAGCATGACGATTCGCAACGTCGGTTGCTGGAACCAGCCCGGCGCGAGTGTTTCCTGGTCGAACGTGCGCGTCGATACCGAGATGGCGCCGATGCAGATCGAACTCGAACTCGCGGTCGCGCCGGGCTCGGAAGGCGGCACGCTCGAATGGCGCATGGGGCGCCGCACGGGGACCTACGAGATCCCGACCCACACCGGCGGCTGGCAGAAGTATCGGCGGGTCGCGGTCGGCTCGTACATGGATCACATGGGCTTCGCCGAGTTCCGCCTCACGAGCAAGACCGTGAAGGGGCAGGGGCTCTGCAACCTGCGCGCGGTGCGGCTCGTGCCCGAGCGCACGGGGAAGGTCGTCGCTGCCGCGATCAACGAGACCCGCTTCGGGGCGGTGAATACGCGTCTCCAGGCAATGGCCACCGCACTGGAGGAGGGGCGGCACGCCGATGTCGCGGCGTTCTACTTCGACCACGCCCAGCTGGCCGGGCCCGGTGGCGATGTCACGACGGGGCGCGCGGCGATTGACGCCTATTGGGCCAGGTTCGGCAAGGCCGACAGCTGGGATTTGGAGGTCCAGACCACCGAGGGCAGCGGCAACCTCGTCGTCCAGCGCGGGCGGTCGACCCTGGTCTGGCGGCCCCAGGGCCGGCGGCGGTCGAGCGTCGTCGAGTTCGTGCTGACCTGGGCGCTCTCGGATGCAGGAAAATGGCGAATCCTCAGCGACGTCTACTGGTCCCCGAAGTGACCTCGTTCGGCCCGGCGGTTCCCGGTCGGGATTGCGGGCGCTCGGTGAAAATCGGGCGCCCACGGGGCATTCTGTGCGGTCCGCATGAGCACGACCATCGTGACCGCCCCTGCTGAGCTGCTGCCCTCCCGGGGACCCTTCCGGCTGGCGTTTGGGGTCGTGATTGCGATCGTCGTCGTAATCGTTCTGGGTGCGATGACGACGAGCACGGGCTCCGGACTTGCGTTCGCTGACTGGCCGCTGTCCGACGGCGAGTTCATGCCCGAGCGTTCTCTGACGACGGTCGACGGCTTCCTCGAACACTTTCACCGGCTCGCCGCCGCCAGCGCCGGTCTGATGGCGCTGGCCCTGGCGATCTGGATGGTCGTCGCGCGGCGTGGGTCGGTGGCCGCCCGGGTCGTGGCCTGGTTTGGCGGCACGCTGATCGCCGTGCAGGGTGTGATCGGTGGCACGGGCGTGCTTGCGGAGCTGCCGGTCTGGTCGTCGGTCACCCACGGCGTGCTCGCGCAGGTGATCCTTTCGATCTTTGCCTGTCTGACCTATCAGCTCTCGCAGAGGTATCAGGACACGCGACCGGTTGTCGACGTGGCGCCCGGCTCTGGCCGCAAGCTTATGGTCTTCACCGTCGCCCTACTGATCGGTCAGACGGTGCTCGGCGGCATCGCGCGACATGGCAACAGTTCTCACGCACTCTGGACCCACGCGGGTAACGCACTCACCGTGTTCCTCGTCGTCGTGATTGCATCGGGCTTCGCAGCTGGCCGCCTCGGCAGCATCCCGGGTCTGCGCGGCATCGCGCGCTCACTCGCGACGTTGCTGATCCTGCAGATCGTGCTCGGTTTCGTGGCGTTGATCATTCGCAACAGCGCCGGCAAGACGCCCGAGAACGTCGCCAACCTCGGCACCGCCGCGGTGATCTCGGTGCACGTGCTGATCGGGGCCTTGCTCACGGTGCTCGCCGCGACGCTCGCTGCGCACGTCTTCCGCGGCACGCGGCGGGTCGGATGACGGACCCCATCGACTCTGGAGCGGCTGGCGCGACCGCTGCACCGGCTCCGATTGCGGAGGGCGGCACGAAGCGCGGCGGCAAACTCGGCGCCTACTGGGAGCTGTCGAAGCCGCGCCTGTCCGCACTGGCCGTGTTCGCCGTCGTGGCGGGCATCTACATGGCGTGGCCGGCCAAGACCAAGCATCCACCGTTCGACCTGCTGGTCATGACCACGCTGGGCACGTTCTTCGCGGCTGCCGGAGCGGCGGCGTTGAACATGTTCCTCGAGCGCAACCTCGACCCGCTGATGAAGCGCACGCAGGATCGGCCGCTGCCGTCGGGTCGCTTGACGCCGCGTGAAGTGCTCATCTTCGGCATCGTCGCGTCACTGCTCGGTGTCGGCCTCGTGCTGTTCGGCGCCGCGCCGCTCAACGCGGACGGTTCGCGCACGATCGGTTCGCTCAACTGGATCGCGGCGGGTCTCAGCGCCACGATCGTCCTGAGCTACGTCGTGATCTACACGCCGATGAAGGTGCGCACGCCGCTCAACACGCTCGTCGGAGCGATCCCGGGCGCGCTGCCGCCGGTGGTTGGTCACGCTGCGCTCGCGGGCAAGCTCGTGTTGCCGCAGCTCGTGCTGTTCATGATCGTGTTCTGCTGGCAGATCCCGCACTTCCTCGCGATCGCATGGCGCTATCGCGAGGACTACGCGCGGGCCGGGATGCAGATGCTGCCCGTGCTCGATCCGACGGGTGTGCGAACGGGCGTCACGATGCTGATCTACGTCGGCGGTCTCGGGATCGCGAGCCTGCTTCCGTTCCTGACCGGCATGACGAACGAGCGCTACGCGGTCATCGCGATTCTGCTCGATGTGCTGTTCTTCGTGCCGACGCTGTTTGCGGCATTGACGCGCAAGGCCAAGGCGATGCGGATGACGTTCTTGATGTCGATCATCTACCTGCCGCTCTTGTTCCTCGCGATGGTCTGGGATCGAGTGTGAGCATGACGACCCCGGAGGCTACCGCAGCGACTGCGGCGCCAGCGGTTCGCGCCAGCGGACTGCGGTTCGACTACGGTGAACGCTGCGCGCTCGATGACGTCGGGTTCGAGATCGCGTCGGGCTCGGCGCACGGTTTCCTCGGCCCCAACGGCTCGGGCAAGTCGACGCTGTTTCGGCTGCTGTCGACGCTCGTGTCGCTGCAGGCGGGCGATGTGCAGATGCTCGGACTCGACCTGCGCACGCAGTCCGCGGCGATCCGTCGACGGATCGGAGTCGTGTTCCAGTCGCCCGCCGTCGATCAGAAGCTGACCGTCACGGAGAACCTGCGCTACGCGGGAGCGTTGCTCGGCCTCGCTGGCCAGGAGCTGCGTTCGCGAATGGACGAGGTGCTGGCCGCGACGCGGCTGCAGGACCGCGCGCGCGATCTCGTCGGCGAGCTCTCCGGCGGGCTGCGTCGACGTGTCGAGATCGGCAAGTGCCTGCTCGGCCGCCCCGAGATCGTTCTGCTCGACGAAGCCAGCACGGGGCTCGACCCCGTCGCGCGCGCCGAGATGTGGGAGGTGCTGCGCGCGCAGGATGGGCTGACCGTGCTGTTCACGACGCACCTGATGGACGAGGCCGGCGAAGCCGATCAGCTCACGCTGCTCGACGAAGGCCGGATCATCGCCGCGGGCACGCCGGACGAACTCGTGCGCGACGTCGGTGGACAGGTGCTCGAGATCGAGGGCGACGACCTGCCGGCGCTGCTCGAATCCGTGCGCGACCGCGTTGCCGGCAGCGCGCAGCTCGTGGACTCGGTGCTGCGGCTCGAAGGCGACAACGTGCCGCAGCTCGTGCCCGAGATCATGCAGCAGCACGGTCAGGGTATCCGGCGCCTGCAGCTGTCGCACCCGTCGCTGCACGACGTGTTCTTGCACAAGACCGGTAAACGATTCGTCGTGACAGCCTCCGATGAGTCAGCCGGCAAGAAGAAGCGGAGGCGCCGATGATGATGCGCGCGACGATTGCCCTCTGGCACCGCGAGATCGTGCGCTTCCTGCGCGATCGCTCGCGGCTCACGGGCTCGCTGCTGCAGCCCGTCATCTTCTGGGTGCTGTTCAGCGGCGCACTGCATGGTTCGTTCAAGCCCGGCGGCGTCGACTACGGCCAGTACTTCTTCGTCGGCACGCTGGCGATGATCACGCTGTTCACCGCCATCTTCTCGACGATCACCGTCATCGAGGATCGCAAGGAAGGTTTCCTGCAGGGCGTGCTCGTTTCGCCCGTGCCGCGATCGGCGATCGCGCTCGGCAAGATCCTCGGCGGCGCCACGCTCGGCCTCGGTCTCGCCGTGTTGTTCCTGTTGCTCGCGCCGTTCGCGGGAGTGTCGCTCGGTTTCACGACCGTGCTTGCCACGCTCGGTGTGCTCGCGCTGCTCGCGGTCGCGGTGACCGGCATGGGCTTCGCGCTCGCGTGGGTCATGGACAGCACCGCCGGTTACCACGGCATCATGATGCTCGTGTTCATGCCGATGCTGCTGCTGTCAGGAGCTTTCTTTCCGATGGAGCAGGCGCACGCTGCGCTGAGCTGGGTGCGCTTCGTGAACCCGATGACCTACGGCGTCGGTGCGCTGCGCCACGTCGTTCAGGGTGAGGTCGCGGGCGTGCCGTCGCTGACCGTTTGCCTGCTCGGCACCACGATCTTCGCGCTGCTCATGTTCGCGCTCGGCACCTGGGTGGCGACGCGACGCAGCGTGCGCAACGCGACCTGATCAACGCGATCCGCCCCCGACGTCCCCGATCCCCCAGCCATGCTCGCCAGCTTCGACTTTCGGATCTTCGCGCACATCGATGCCGCGCTGAACGCGCTTGCGCTCCTGCTCATCATCGCGGGCCTCGCGGCCGTGAAGGCCGGCAAGATCGAGCTGCACAAGAAGCTCATGCTGACCGCGGTCGGCGTGTCGGCTGCGTTCCTGACGTGCTACCTGATCTACCACTTCAACGCCGACCCGGTGAAGTATCAGGGCGAGGGTGCGATGCGCACGGTCTACTTCGTACTGCTGATCTCGCACATCGTGCTCGCGGCCGTGCAGGTGCCGCTGATCATCGGCACCGTCTGGCTCGGCCTGAAGGACCGGCGCGAGCGTCACCGCAAGTGGGCGAAGATCACGGCGCCGATCTGGCTCTACGTGTCGGTCACCGGGGTGATCGTCTACTTCATGCTCTACTGAGCATGGCTGGCCTCGTGAGCGCGGGGCCAGGAGCCTGCGACTACTGAACCTCGCCGTCGCCGGCGTTCGAGACCGCCGACTGGGTCGTGATCTCGACCACCTGGTTGTAGAGTCGCAGGCCCGCGATGCCTGGGTCGTTTGGGATGCTCATGCTCCAGGTCGCCATGCCCGCGGTTTGCATCAGCAGATCCGTAGCCTCTGAGGTGACCAGCAGCAGGCAGTTCGGGGCGAAGCCGAAGCCGAGCGGCTGCATCGACACGGACTGTTGACCGAGGCCTGTGACCATGAGCGCGGCGCCGCCACCGAGGTTGTCGACGTCGAGGGCGAAGTTCGTACCGAGTTCGGGCAGGCTCGCGAGCGTCATGCTCGGGATGCCGTTCGTGCCGGGGCAGCCGGCGCCGAACGCCGACCAGGTCGCGCTGCACGTGATGTCGTCGATCGCAAAGGCGTCGACCGCGCCTTCCGTTACCGAGTTGTTCGGCTGGTCGGCGATCGAGTAGCGCACGACGACCTGGCTCAGGTTGGTGACGTAGGCGAGGGCGCGGAAGCCGTGCACCCGCCAGCCCTGGTTCGCGGCCAGCGTTTCGACCGTCGTCCAGGTCGAGCCGCCGTTCTCGGAGATCTGCACCTCCATCACGTCGGTGCCCGTGGTCTCGAACCACAGCGCGTAGCGGATGTAGGGATCGTTTGCGGTGCTGAGGTCGAACGTCTCCGTGCGCAGCACGGTCGGGCCGCCGTCGACGTCCTCGTTGTTGATGTTGCCGGTCACCCAGCACTGGCCGCTGCCGTCGAAGTCCCACAGCGGGCCG
The DNA here is from genome assembly GCA_024743115.1 of bacterium. Lineage (GTDB taxonomy): Bacteria > Planctomycetota > UBA1135 > UBA1135 > UBA2386 > JAGQRA01. The sequence goes on from JANSXC010000010.1 coordinate 53,278, forward strand.
CGCGAGTCGGCCGGTGTCGCGCGGACCCACGCGCCGTTCAGGGGGTTCGTGTTGATCACGCTCCAGCCGGGCGGTGTCGTGTTGAAGTCGTAGTTGCGAATCGAAGTCGCGCTCTGGCCAGAGATCGCGCTGTGTGCGGCGCTCGGTGCCTGCTCGGGGTCGGTGTGGGTGTTGCTGCCCGTGTCCTGCGCGGACACGTAGTAGCTGATGTTGGTCAGGCAGGATGTCACCGCCGGGAAGTTGACGTCGAATAGGTTCGTGCCCACCTGCGTCGGCGTCAGGACCTGGAAGCCCGCGCCCGTGTCGACGTGGAGCCGCACACTTCCGGCCAGGAGCGGCTGCTGGCCGCCGATCTGCACGCGGAACGTTGTCGAGCCATCGTGGTTGACGAGCGTCGGCAGGCCGTTGGGGTAGGTGAACTCGATCGCGGGGCAGTCACAGATGCCCTGCGGGTTGGCGAGCGCCGTCTGCAGCGCGGGGTGGTTGAGGCCCGTGCCCGCGTTGGAGCCGCCGCTCGAATTGCAGCCGCCGTTCGCGTGGATCGCGATCGCCTGGTTCGTGCCGTCGACGATCACGGGCGAGCCGGAGTTGCCGCTGGTCGTGTCGATCTGGTAGCGCACGGACGTTCCCGAGAACGAGAACAGCGGGCCCACGTGGGTCTTCTGCACTTCGTTCCAGGTGGGCGACACCGGTGAGGATACCGTGCCGTAGCCGGTGATGCGGAGCGTGCCGAGCGAGGTCGACGGCTGCGTCAGCACATAGCTCTGGCCGCCGTTGGCCTGGTAGGGCGTGAGGCTGGTGTTCGAGTTGGGAAACACGCCGAAGTAGGCCCAGTCGTTGCCGACGCCCAGGCCACCGTTGCTCTGCAGTGAGTTCGCGTCGACCGCGTACTGATCCGACGGTGACGGGTGGTTGAGCGAACCCGAGCCGCTCGAAAGGGGCACGTTGAACTGCACCACCTGCAGACCACTCGAGCAGTGCCCGGCCGTGAGGAGGCAGTGCTGGCAATCGTCGATGAGCCACGACGTGCAGCTCCCCGGCTGGTTGCGCGCGGCGCGTGGGTCCGAGCTCAGGGAGCGGTGATCGGTGCCGAAGCAGATCGAGTCCTCGCCGTCGCCGGTGCGCGCGCTCACGCTGTCGATGATCAAGCGGTTCTCGCCCGTGCCGGGCTGCGCAAAGATCTCGACGAGCACGGAGTCGCCGTTGAAGTACGCCGAGGTCTCGCGCCACTGCTCGACGTGCACGAGGTGCTGCATCTGGTGGTGGCTGTCGGTGAGCGACGTAATCTTCAGATACGAGCCGTCCGATCCGCGATCATGCGCGCCGGAGAGCAGCACGCCGCTGTAGCTCAGGCGTAGCGAGGTCGAGCCCGGGATGCTCACGACCGTCGACCAGATCGAGATCGGGATGCCGCGGGCGGCCGGTGACGTGTTGGTGTTCTCGACGTAGCCGGAGTCGATGCCGAGGTGATGCTTGACGCTCTGATCCGGAACGGCCTGAGCGAGTGCCGCGGCGAAGGGCGTGGCGATTGCGGTGGCAAGCGCCGCGCAGAAGGAACCTGTTTGCATGAAGTGAGGGGAGGGGTGCCTGATCGACTCCTGAGCAGGGTACTCGATCGGGTGTCTGCCGTCCTCCCGCACGTGGCCGGCGTGACCCCACGCCGGCGGGACAGTCTCGATTACGAGGCTCCTGAGCCCCGGACGAGCGTTCCCATTACACCGGTTGTCCGGTGGGCCGGCCCCGCGCTCGCGGGGCCGGCCGTTCGCGACGCCAACTGGCGCGACGCTACTGAATCTCGCCGTCGCCGGCGTTCGAGACCGCCGACTGGGCGGTGATCTCGATGACCTGGTTGAACAGGTGCAGGCCGGCGAACGTCGGGTCGTTGGGGATGCTCATGCTCCACGTCGACATGCCGGCGTTCTGCAGCAGCAGCTGCGTGACGTCGTTGTTGGCGACGAGCAGGCAGGTCGGGCCGAAGCCGAGGCCGAACTGCTGGAGCGGCAGGATCTGCTGGCCCAGGCCCGTGACCATGAACGCCGCGCCACCGCCGAGGTTGTCGACGTCGAGGGCGAAGTTCGTGCCGAGCTCGGGCAGGCTTGCCAGCGTCATGCTCGGGACGCCGTTCGTGCCGGGGCAGCCGGCGCCGAATGCCGTCCACGTCGCGCCGCTGCACGTCGTGTCGTCGATCGAGAACGCGTCGACCGCGCCTTCCGTCACCGAGTTGTTCGGCTGGTCGGCGATCGAGTAGCGCACGACGATCTGGCTCAGGTTGGTGGCGTAGTCGAGAACGCGGAAGCCGTGCATCTGCCAGCCCTGGTCCGCGGACAGCGTTTCGACGGTCGTCCAGGTCGAGCCGCCGTTCTCGGAGACCTGCACGTCCATCACGTCGCTGCCGGTAGTCTCGAACCACAGCGCGTAGCGGATGACGGGGTCGTTCGCGGCGTTGAGGTTGAACGTCTCCGTGCGCAGCACGGTCGGACCGCCGTCGACGTCCTCGTTGTTGGCGTTGCCGGTGACCCAGCACTGGCCGCTGCCGTCGTAGTCCGACGACGGGCCGCGCGAATCGAACGGCGTCGCACGGGTCCACGCGCCAGTCTGGAGGCTCGTGTTGATCACGTTCCAGCCGGGAGGCGTCGTGTTGAAGTTGTAGGTACGAATCGTGTTCGTGCCTTCACCCGAGATCGCGCTGTGGACGGCGCTCGGCGCGTTCTGCGGATCGGTGTAGGTGTTGCTGCCGGTGTCCTGTGCGGACAGGTAGTAGCTGATGTTGGTCAGGCACGACGTCGCCGGGAAGTTGACGTCGAACAGATTCGTGCCGACCTGCGTCGGCGTCAGCACCTGGAAGCCCGCGCCGATGTCGACGTGAAACCGCACGCTGCCGGCCTGCAGCGGCTGCTGGCCACCGATCTGCACGCGGAGCGTCGTCGAGCCGTCGGGGTTGACGAGCGTCGGCAGGCCGTTGGGGTAGGTGAACTCGATCGCGGGGCAGTCACAGATGCCCTGCGGGTTGGCCAGTGCGGTCTGCAGCGCGGGGTGGTTGAGGCCCGTGCTGGCGTTGGAGCCGCCGCTCGAGTTGCAGCCACCGTGCGTGTGGATGCCGATCGCCAGGTTCGTGCCATCGACGATCACGGGCGAACCCGAGTTACCGCCGGTCGTGTCGGTCTGGTAGCGCACGGTCGTGCCCGAGAACGAGAACAGCGGGCCTGCGTGGGTCTTCTGCACCTGGTTCCAGGTGGGCGAGACCGGCGAGGACACCGTGCCGTAGCCGGTGATGCGGATCGTGCCGAACGACGTCGACGGCTGCGTCAGAACGTAGCTCTGGCCACCGTTCGCCTGGTAGGGCGTCAGGTTGGTGTTCGAGTTGGCAAAGACGCCGAAGTAGGCCCAGTCGTTGCCGACGCCCTGGCCGCCGTTGCTCTGCAGCGAGGTCGTATCGACCGCGTACTGATCCGACGGCGACGGGTGGTTGAGCGAACCGTTGCCGTTGGACAGCGGCACGTTGAACTCGACGACCTGCAGACCGCTGCCCGCGCAGTGGCCGGCGGTGAGGAAGCAGTGCTGGCAGTCGTCGATGAGCCACGACGAGCAACCCGTTGGCTGGTTGCGGCCAGCGCGCGGGTCCGAGCTCAGGGCGCGAAGGTCGGTGCCGAAGCAGATCGAGTCCTCGCCGTCGCTGGTGCGCGCGCTCACGCTGTCGATGATCAAGCGGTTCTCGCCCGTGCCGGGCTGCGCAAAGATCTCGACGAGCACGGAGTCGCCGTTGAAGTACGCCGAGGTCTCGCGCCACTGTTCGACGTGCACGAGGTGCTGCATCTGATGGTGGCCGTCGACCAGCGACGTGATCTTGAGGTACGAACCGTCCGCGCCGCGATCACGCGCGCCCGACAGCAGCACGCCGCTGTAGCTCAAGCGCAGCGAGGCCGAGCCCGGGATGCTCACGACCGTCGACCAGACGGAGACCGGGATGCCGCGGGCTGCGGGCGACGTGTTGGTGTTTTCGACGTAGCCGGAGTCGATGCCGAGGTGATGCTTGACGCTCTGGTCCGGTATGGCCTGAGCGAGTGCAGAGGGGGAGACTGCGGCGATTGCGGTAGCAAGCGCCGTCCAGAAACGACCTGTTTGCATGAGGTAGGAGAGGGGGACGGGGCGGCGGGGATACCACGACAAGGATACTCGATCGGGCGCGTTTCCGCGTTGTCCGCTCCTGACAGCGCGAATTGCACGATCGATCGCGGGAGTTGCTGGCGACGGCCCACTGCCATGGGCATTCTTCGATCGCGCGTATGCTGCACACGCTTCACATCCGCAATCTGGCTCTCATCGACGCGGCGGAAATCCGCTTCGCCGAAGGTCTGACCGTGGTCTCCGGTGAGACGGGCGGTGGCAAGTCGCTGCTCATCACCGCACTCGCGCTTCTGCGTGGCGAGAAGGCAAGTGGCCAGCTCGTCCGTCACGGTCAGAAGGAGCTGCAGGTCGACGGCGAGTTCCGGCTGGGTCGAGGCGAACGTAGCCATACGGTTGCCCGTATCGTTGCGGAGGTTTGCGACGGAGCCATCGAGGACGACTTGCTGCTCGTGACGCGAATCGTCGATCGCCAGGGTCGCACGCGGGTGCGGATCGGCGGCCGGCCGGCGACGTTGTCCGCCTTGCGCCGACTCGGCACCGTGCTGCTCGAGATTCACGGGCAGGGCGATTCGCGCGCACTCATGCGGCCCGAGATCCAGTGCGAGACGCTCGATGCGTTCGCCGGCACCGCGGCGCTCCGGCGGGAGTTCGGCGCCGCGCTGCGGTCGGCGCGGGAGCTGCACGCGCGGCTCGATTCGCGCGATTCGGACGAGCGCGACCGGCGGCAGCGACTCGAGTTCTTGCGCTTCCAGCACCAGACGATCGCCGAGCTCGACCTGGGGGATGGTGAACTCACGACTCTCGAGCAGGAACACGAAGTGCTCGCGAATCTCGAGGGCGTGCAGCAGCAGCTCGACAGCGCGCTCGATGCGCTGCAGGACGGCGAGCACAATGCGACGGATGCGTTCGCGCGCGCCGTGCGGTCGGTGCGTGACGCCGCGGGTCATGACCGGCGGCTCGAGGAGGTCGCCGCGCGCATGGCCGAGGTCGAGGATCTGGTGGCCAACGTCTGCCGTGACCTGCAGTCGGGTCGCGCGCGGCTCGATCTCGACCCGGCGCGGTTGCACGATGTGAGCGCACGGCTCGACGAGATCCACGACGTGCTGCGGCGCTTCGGTCCTACCGAGGCCGAGCTGCGCCAGAACGCGGAGGCCGCCGCGGCCGAGCTCGCGGCGGCCGAGGACGACCTCGCGGACCCGGCCGCCTTGCGGGCCGAGCTGGGCGCGGCCGTTGCGGGGCTTGCTGAACTCGGCACGAAGCTCACGCGGGCGCGCGCCAAGGCGAGTGCACCGTTCTGCGAACGCGTGAAGCACGAGCTCGTCGAGCTCGGCATGCCGCACACTGAGGTGCGGATCGCCATGGCGGAGTCGTTCGTTGACGACCGGCTCCTTGCTGACGCGACCGACCACGGTCCCTTGCCCGTCGACATCGAAGTGCGCATCAACCCGGGCGAGCCGTTCCACTCGATGCGCGAGACGGCGTCGGGTGGCGAGCTCGCGCGCATCGTGCTTGCCGTCAAGAAGACGCTCGCCGACCAGGATCGCGTCCCGCTACTCGTGCTCGACGAGATCGACGCGGAGATCGGCGGCCGTCTCGGACTCGCGGTCGGTCGCATGCTCCACGAGGTCGCGAAGAACCACCAGGTCGTCATCGTCACCCACCTCGCGCCCGTCGCGGCATGGGCCCAGCACCACTTCCTCGTCGGCAAGCAGGTCGAGCGCAGCGACGGCGACGAACGCACGCGCTCGGTCGTTCGGCAGCTCACGGGTGCGGCGATCGAGGGAGAACTCGCGGCGATGTCCGCCGGCGATGGCAGCGACGCCGCGGCGTTGAAGCAGGCGCGGCGGCTCGTGGAGCGGGCGCGCGAGATCGGCGAGAGCGGCGCGTAGCGGCAGGAGGGGCGTCGGTTCAGCGCGCGAGCGTCCGGCGCAGGTGGGCGATGAGCCAGCGGCGCAGGAAGTAGCCGCGATAGCCGCGTTGCCGCAGCATGCGTGCGAGGCTCTCGCCGCGGCTAAGGGTGCCCTCCGCAGCTTCGAGCAGGTCGTCCCACTCGCCGGCGGCGCGGCGGACCTCTGCGTGATGGTGCGCCTGATGTCGTTGCTGGCGAATCGCCGACACGATCATCGCGATCGCGAAGAGCGCGAGCAGGACGAACCAGTAGCGCAAACGCTCGAGGCTCTCGCAGAGACTCGAGAGGCCGACGACGGTGAGGATCACGACCGCAAACGCGATGCGGGCGCCGGGATCTTCGACGGGCATCGCGGACCGGTAGTCCGCTTTGGAGCCGAGCCACGGCATCGAAGCCGGCGCAGATTCCTGGCTGCGTCCGTGATCGTGACTCGGTCGGCTCGTCATGGGCTACGTCTGATAGCGCGCGACGTTCGTGGCGCCGAAGTAGGTCGTGCCCGCCACCGATCCGAGGCTCACGTGCTGCAGATAGAACGTCAGGCCCGGCGGCATTGGCGGCACGTCGATGGTCCATTCGCTCGACGCCCACGAGTTCGAGGGGGTGCCGGGAACGGTGACGATCACGTTGGTCAGGAGGTCGTCGCAGCCGTGGCCGAGCGCGAGTGTGCCTATCGGCAGTCGCGGCGCCGCCGAGCCGAGCACGAAGCCCTGCAGCTGACCCCAGCCGCGCGCGTGGAGCACGGCCGCGGCGCTGCCAGTACCGGGGCGCACCGTGAGCCCGTAGTCGTAGCCGTCGTTCTCGCCGATGATCCAGCCCGTGTGGTTCTCCGGGCAGCTGCTGCCGAGGTCGATGGCGCTCGATGACCACGGCACGAAGCGGACCGACACGCTCTGGTAGGTCTCGGAGTGTCGCGGAATCGAGCTGTGCAGGATCTTGATCGGTAGTTGCGGCTGCGTGAGCTGGACCGGGATCGACCAGCTCCGACTCAGCGAGCCTGGGCCGACGCCGCCATAGAAGGATCCGAGTTCGGCGTCGTTGCTGCCGTCGGCGCCGATATCCACGATCGGCCACGTGCCGCCGTAGTGCACGATGTCGACCTCGACCGTTCCCCAGCCGCCGACCGGGCCGCTGACCTGCAGCGTCGTGTCCGTTTGGAAGGTTGCGGGAAAGGGCGAGCTGCCGTAGGTGCCGGTCTCGAGCGCGATCGTCACGTTGCAGCCGAGGTCGTTGGCGGTCGGCACGACCCAGTTCGTCCTCGCCCGGAAGGACCCGAAGAGATTCACGGTCTGGCTGATTTGCCCGCCGCTCGTCAACGGTCCTGCCGGGTGGGACTGCAACCCGTTGAAGTCGATCTCCAGTGGCTGATTCGCCTGGAGCGCGGCGGACCAGGTCTGAGCCGTGATGGCTGGTGCGAGGAACGCGCTGAGAGCGCAGAGGCCGAGGTTGGCCAGGCCAATTTGGCATCGCATGGAGTTACTCCTTCGAACGAACCGAGTCAGGTCACGAGCCGGACGGGGGATACGGCGACCGATCGAGCATAGCCGAGTCGGGGTGCGCCGTGTTGTCGGTGATGCGTCGGACGGCGGCTGCCCACGCCGCGGGCAGGGGCAGTTCGACCCGGGTTCGCAGGGTCGGACGCAGTTCGTAAGCGCTCCATGTCAGCTCGCTTGCGTGCTCGAACTCGCGGCACCTCTCGCCGGCAGTGTTTGGGTCGGTGCTCGCATTCACGAGCGCCGTCGCCTGTGCGAATGCGATGGCGGGCGTGTCGTGCAGTCGACGTAGTTCGGCGATCTGGTTCGCGAGTGCCAGGCACTCGGCGGGGGAGCTGCCGACCGTCGCGTCGACCAGCGCTTCGGCGCGTGCCAGGGCGGCGACTTGCGGTTCCGAGCCGGACTGGTCCATCGGGCGCAGTGTAGGTTCGTTGCCCTTCCCGGTCCTGCCCCTCGGTGTCACCCGGTTGGCAAGCCGCACGGATCGACCGGACCGCGTTGACAAAGAGCCGGGATTCGGCGGCAATCGTCCGATCATGATACGCAATCGGCGAAGTGATCTCGGCGTGCTGCGCGTGGGCCGGTCCAAGACTCGGGCTCCGATCCACTGGCTCGGCGTGCCACTGCTAGCCGCGTGCGCTGCGACGGGCAGGCCCGCATCGATCGATGACGTGGCGATCGGCGCGCGGGCCGGCTACTCGATCACCGCGGTCGATGGTGCGGCGCCCGAACGCGCGAGTTCGACTTTCCTGACCCGCGTCCCCTACGTCCTCGTCGAGCCCGGTTCGCGTCGACTCGAACTCGAACGCGCGCTCGAGATCGACGGGTCTGCAGTCGAGAACGGAGAGCGACCGGCCCAGCTGACTCTCGACGTCGCGGTGCAGTCCGGCCGGTCCTACATCCTGCGCTGGGATGGTTCGGCCGTGGTGCTGGTCGAGCGGTAGCCGATCGACGACTCCTCCGACGATTCAGCTCGCGGCGTCGCCGCGGGGTCGGTGTCGCAACAGGCTCGTCACGTCGTCCACCGCGGCGATCATGTCGTAGCCGGCGATACGTCCGCTCCGGAGCACGTCGTCGGGGTGGCAGCCGAGTCGCTGCGCGGCGGCGCGGGTCGCGAGTTCGGCGAGCAGGAGCAAACGCTCGAGGCGGTTCTGCGCGTGGCGCACGAAGAACTCGAACGAGTCTTCGTCGCCGATGGTCGCAGCGAAGAGCCGGGTCCACGGATCGCCGACCGTGCGGCGGCGTGCCTGCATGTCGTATTCGCCGGGGAAGCCGACGGGTGCCACGCTCTGGGTCGCACCGGTGCGGTGCACGCGGCGGAACTCGCGTTCGATCTCGCGGTTCATCAGCCGACGCAGTTCGGTCAGCGTGCGAAGGGAGCCACGCGGGGAAAACGGTTGCCGCGCGGAGTGGTGGTCTCGGCTGTTCATGGCTCTACGTCTCTTCGGTGGAGTCGTCAGGGTCGTTCGACCGCAGGCGTCGAATGCGGTCGGCGTTGGGCAGAAGCTGGCTGTAGTCGACGTCGTTGCCGACGGGGTGGATCATCAGGCCGTTGCGCAGATCCTGGCAGTAGCCGTCGAGCACCTGATCGACCTCGAGGGTCGCCGGCTCGGGGCAGGTCAGATCGAGTGGGCGGTGTCGCAGATAGTCGGTGACGGCGTCCACGCTGCCGTGGCGCGCCGCGAGGAAGAGCAGTGTCGCGAGATAGGGCAGCACCGCTTCCCCGTGCGCCTCGGATGCGGGCACGGGTCGTTCGCGTGGCATGTTGGACAGGCCTTCGTACCGCAGCGGGGCGAGCGCCTGGCGCATCGCCACGGCGGACGGATCCGCGCTCGCGATGGCGCCACCTTCGTCGATGGCGATGTCGACGACGATGCCGCGATCGTCCATCGCTTGGCTCAGCGTCGTGGCGTCGACGACCTTGGGGGCCTTGGCGCCAGGAGCCGCAGGCGCAGTCACGCAGCCGACGACGTTCGCGAGCGCCGCCGCGAGTCGGGGATCGCCGCGACCGGAGATCAGAGGGAACTGGAGCCGCGGCTCGTGCGAGTAGTCGCGCTGCAGCTGCTCGATCTTCTCGGGGCGGCGCGGATCCTCGAACACGAACACGCGCTTCACGCGATCGGAAGCGAGCAGCGTGCGCGCGGCCGCACGACCGGCATAACCGAACGCGAACACCGCGACGTCGCCTTCGAGTTCGAGTTCGTTGAGGTGCTCGATGACCCACGTCGCACCGATCTGGCCGGCGTAGCGTGACATCGAACCACGGATCGGCACGCGGCCGCGGTCGGGCGCGCCGACGTAGCTGCCGTCGAGGATGGTCGGCAGCTCGGCGTGCGGCCGCTTGACCAGCTCCGCGAGGCCGGGCGGAATCTCGTGAGCGCCCGCATGGAGCGCGCCGATGCGCAAGAACCGGCCGTTGGCCCGGGTCTCGTAGGGCAGCGGCTCCTTCAGCGCATGCAGCACGTCGATCGGCCCGATCATCGCGAGCTCGGCTTCGCTGATGATCCGCGCGCCGACCGCTTCGTAGGCAGCGTTGGGCTGATCGCTGTGCTTGCCCGCGTCGTCGATCACGAACGCGTTGAGTTCGATCTCGCACGACTTCAGGAGAGCGCGCATCCGGCCGAGCTGTTCGGCCGTGATGCCGACGCGGCGCTCCGGAGTGCCGGTGTCGCGACCGATGCCGCGGTCCGAACCGAGGACGAAATTGACCTCACGGCGCGCCAGCGGCTGGGACGCGGCGGCGAGCTCGCACGCCTCGGTCAGGAACCGAATCTGGTCGTCGAAGTCGAACTCGGGCATGGCGCGGCGAATGGGCGATTCGTGGTTGGCTTTCGTCGTCACGGCGTGGTCCAGGGGTGAGGTCAGGCGGCGTCGCGGCCCGGGTCCGGGTCAGCGTTCGGCGGGTCTTGATCGAAATGGTGCAGCTGCAGGTTGACCGACGCGTTGGCGACCGAGTCGAACAGCTCGAGAAACGGGCGAACCACGTTACCAGTGTTGTCGGTAATGAAGAACGTGCCGCACATGTACTCGTGGCCGGCGGCGTCGCGGCCGAGGGCCTGAAGCACGAGGGTGCGGCGGTCGATGACGAGGAACGACACGGATCGCCGGGCCCAGGCGCACATGACCCGCACCTGAGCCTCGGTCTTGCGTTCGTCGCGGAGGCGCAGCACCGCTCGCGTGTGGTCGAATTTGGCCGGCGGCAGCAGGTCGCGCATCGGCGCGGCGGCCTCCGGGCTGGCGCATCCTGGCGTGTGCGCGATCTGTTCGACGCGGCGAAAACGGAAGCCCGGACCCGCACGCTCGACCGAGTGGGTCAGGGCCTGCAGGTAGCGCAGGCGTTCGGGATGCGCCGCGGCGGGCGTGATCTTGGTGCCGCGCGACGGCAGGTCCATGATCTCGATCGACTCGGTGGCCTGTTCGACGACCTCGGTGAGACGGCGGTAGATCCGGCCCTTGTAGTTGCTCTCGTCCTCCTCGACATACTCGACGTGGACGCCGCTGCCGCTGACGAGCTTCTGGACCTGCTCGTAGATCGCCTGCGCCCGATTCTCCGGGTCGCCGCGGCGCGACTTCTGGAACAGGCGGACCGCGACGCACAGCGTGAAGATGCTCGTCACCGTGCAGAGTCCGACGACCGTCGCCATGGCCCAGCCGATCTGGGCGACGCCGGTGATCGTCGATGTGATCGTGACGGACAGCAGCACGAGACCGATGCGGATGCTCGGCTCGGAGGTGTACCACGGGTTCGAGGGCCCGGGCTTCGCCGGGGGCACAGCTGGCTGGGGGACCGGTTGGATCATGGTTCGAATCTCCTAGTACCCTTCCAGCGATGCTCCAACGTGTTGCATTCAAGGTATTTGAGATAGCTTGGCAATCTTCGGTGCGGCGACCTGGACGATTTCCTAGACTCTGCTGATTCGCGAGAATCGTCCGTTCTGAACGATTCTCGACTGTGCCCCAGCGTCAGGAGCGATGTCGGCATGACGAAGGAGAAGGAAGAACCACTGGCCCCGCTCTCGATCGATCTGCTCGAGCAGGTCGAGCACTCGTTCTGCAACTGCGGCGAGCGGGTCGCGATGTGGGGTGGCGAGCCGGTCGGCGAGCCGCAACGCCCGTTCGGGCGACTGCTCGAGCGCATCCGGCGCAAAGTTCGCGGGGACACCCGCCAGCGGCTGCACGACGCGCTGGCGCGCGCGCTGCCGGGTGACGACGACAAGCGGTCGGTCCACGGGGTCTACGACGGCTTCACGAAACTACTGCGCGGTGAGGCCACGGGCGACAAGGTCGAATACTGCGCGGATGTGTTGTGGTTGCTGTTGCTCGGCGAGGACTTCGCAAATTCGCGGCGCAAGAACGGCGACCGGGTCGCTGAGTTGGCGAAGCGGATCCACTGGTTCTTCGTGCGCGGGACCTACGCCCAGCCCGAGCTCGGCTTCTTCCACGCTGACCGTTACGAATCCGACGAGCCATGGGACTTCTACGAGCGCCTCGCGGCTTTGCGTCAGTTGATGTATCGCGCGGAGGAGGGCTGTGCGCGCTTCGTGCAGGTTTGCTCGATGAGCGGTTTCCTGCAGCGCCGTGATTCGAACGAGACGCAGCTTCTGCACCGGGTCGTCAGTGAGTGCGCCACGCGTGGAGTCGATGTCGTGCTCGTCGTGCCGGATCCGAGCCTTGCGCCCTTGGAGAGCGCGGCATATCGCAGCGCCAGGGAACTCGAGGGCCAGGTCCCCGGCCTGCGGGTCGAGCCCGTCGTGCCTTCGCACAAGGTCGGCCCTCGGAGCGGCTACGAGTATTTCTCGTCCCCGCACCGTTTCTCGCTGCTCGAGTTCGTCGACCCTGACAAGCAGGCTTCGTTCCGCCACATGGTGGTGCGGGCGCCCGGCAGCATCGATCGCACGCTGTGCCCGGCGCTCTCCAAGGCCGAGGTTGACCGCTTCCACGACTGGATCGAGGCGTTCGTGCCGCAGCGCGGGTCGCGTGGCGAGCAAGGAGACGCTGCCGCTGGCGGCGGCTGAGTGTGAGTCCGGGCCGCGTCAGTCGGTCACCGCAACGCTACTTCTTCGCCGCCTTCTTCTGGCCGGCCTTCGTCGTTGGTTTGGCCGGCAGCGTCCGCGCATACTCGACGCTCATGGCGAAGTGCTTCGCGAGCTGTGCTTTCTTCTTCGCCAGGGCCGGCGGCACTTCGACGTAGCCACGCATCGTCGCGCCGTGCTGGATCACCGGCCCCGTGCCGTGCTTTTTCATGAACGCCTCGCGCTCGGTGTCGCCGAGGCGCAGGGCGATGAGGCCGTCCGGCGTGACGAACGCGAACATGTTGCCGTTCATCGCGGTGTAGCGTGACTTCGCGCCCTTGCACTGGATGTCGGGCTGGGTCGCGACCATGTCTTCGAACTGTTGTCGGGGGTCGGTCATGGGTAGGCGTTGGCGACGGTTCAGAGGTCGAGGGTCATTCGCACCGCGTCGGAGAGCGCACCGATGCCGCCCAGCGCACCACCCGGATCGAGCGTGGCGGCCTGGGCGCGAAGGTCGAGGCCTTGCAGGGCCGGGGAGTTGGGTAAGGCGATCGGCATCATCGCAAGGCCGCGGGCATCGGCGAAAGTCGCGATCGTCGAGAACGGGTTGACCAGCGCCGTGCAGCCGCCGCCGAGCGCCACGTTGAGCGGCTGCCAGCCGAACGCGAAGAACGCGAGCGCATTCGGCGGGGCGGCGGTGACCTCGAGGCGCAGGTGCCGGTTGCCGAGTGCGGACAGCCCGAGCGCGCGCAGCTCGACCTCGCCGAACGTGCCGGGGCAGGCGGTGCCGTAGTGGGTCGTTGCCGCCGGCGAGATCGGCGCGAGCAGCCAGCCTGCGCCAGTCGGCGAGAGGCCGCCCGCGCCGAAGACCAGCGTGCGGCGGGTCGCCGAGTCGTGTGCGGCCCGCGTCACCGCGAGGGGGAACGGCCCGAAGCCGGGCGTCGTGCGCTGGTTCCACCGAGCGCCGTCCCATTCCCAGAGGTCGCTGTGAGCGATCGGGAACGCGGCGACGAAGAAGTAGTGCCCGCCGACGAGCAGCATCGTCTGTGACGACTCGTCCCACACCAGGCCGGCGCCGCCGCGGGCTGCCGGCATGCTCGGGGCCGTGATCTGCTGCCAGTTCGTGCCGTCCCATTCCCAGTGATCGCCGAGCACCGGGGGGAAGAGCGGATTCCCGCCGCCGAACATCATCACGCGCTGAGCCGCGGGGTTCCATGCCATCGCCTGGCCCTGACGCGCGGGTGGAACCGTTGCGGGTTGGCGCTGCTGCCAGTCGACGCCGTTCCATTCCCAGGTGTCCGACAGTTCGCCGCCGGCGCCGACACCGCCGAAGAGCACGACCCGCGCGCGCGATGGATCACTTGCCATTGCCGCGTAGGTGCGGGCCGGAGGCGTCGTGGCGGGGTTTTGTTGCGACCAGTCGTTGCCGTTCCACAGCCAGGTCTCGGCGAGGATTCCGGGGCTCGAGCCGCCGAACATGAGGACGCCACGCAGCGCGGGGTCGAACGCGAGCGCCGGGTCGGCGCGTTCGGCCGGTGCGGTCGCCGGTCGGCCGCGCCGCCAGCTGCCGGTGCGGTTGAGCCAGGTCTCGCTGACCGGAAAGTTGCTCGGGTCCCGGCCGAACATCAGGATCTCGCCGCGATCCTCGTCGAGCGCCAGGACCGGCCGCTTGCGGTAGCCCGGCGTGTGTTGTTCCACGGCTCGGGTCCAGCTCGAGCCGTCGTACACCCACGTCGCCGAACTGCCGCGATCCTGGTCCTGGACGACGCACTCGCCGCGCAGCTGGTCGAACGCCATGCCCGCATTGGCGTTCATTATCGGCCCGTTCGGTGCGGGAACGGTCAGCCGCCAGTTCGACCCGACCCACTCCCAGGTCTCGTCGAACTGCGTCGGAAACGCCGAGCCGCCATGCATGACGATGCGATCACGGCGCGAGTCGTAGGTCATTGCCGGGGACGAGCGCGGCGCGGGATTGGTCGCGGGGAACAGCTGTTGCCAGTCGCTGCCGTTCCATTGCCACGTTTCGCCGATCACGCTGTTCGTGGCGTCGAGGCCGCCGTGCAGCAGGGTCACGCCGCGCACGGGGTCGTGGGCCAGGCCGCAGCGAGCGCGCGGGTTCGGTGTGGTCGCGGGCTGCAGCTGTCGCCAGTCGGTCCCGTCATACTCCCACGTGTCGCCGGGATTGCTGCCGTTGACGTTGCCGCCGTAGAGCAGGACGGCCTGCCGGTTGGGGTCGAAGATCATCCCGGCATACGAGCGCGCAGCTGGTTCATTGGTCGTCGTCCGTCGCGCCCAAAGTGATCCCTGCCATTCCCACGTGCCGATCGCGGTTGCCGTGCCGCTGCCACCGAACAACACCGTTACATCGCGCTGCGAATCGTAGGTCATGCCCGCGTAGTAGCGTGCGCCCATCGGGTTGGTCGCGACGGCGAGTTGCCATCTGGCGCCGTCCCAGAGCCAGGTCTGCGCGCCGCGAACCATGACGGTGCGCGCGTTCGCAGCGTCGTACGCCATGGCGATGCCGATCGCGATTCCGAATGGCTCGTCCGGGTTCTGCCATTGGTGGCTCTGCGCCAGGAGTGCCGACCCGAAAGCCAGCGGCAGGAAAGCGACGGCGATGCAGTTCGATGGCGCCTTCATGAAGGACCTGATTGTGGTCTCATGGCGGTGTCAGTAGCCAATGAGCGAAGCGATGAACATTGCCACGATCGTCAGCACAACGAGCTGAACGAGCAATGGCACGATGAAGCGAACCCATCGGCCATACGGCACCCGGCCGAGCGCGAGCATGCCCATGAGCAGTGCGTTGGTGGGCACGATCATGTTCATGAAACCGTCGCCGGTCTGATAGGCGAGCACCGCGGTCTGTCTGGAGACGCCGGTAAGATCGGCGAGTGGCGCCATGATCGGCATCGTGACGTAGGCCTGCCCCGAACCCGACGGGATGAAGAAGTTCGTCACGCACTGCACACCGAGCATGCCGATCGACGCCGCGAACGCGCCAAAGCCCGAGATCGCCTCGGCGATGCCGTGGATTACCGTGTCGATGACCTGACCGTCGGTGAGCACGACGCCGATCGTTTTCGCGACACCGATGAGCAGGGCGGTCGTCGTCATCTCGGCGGCGCCTTCGCAGAACTTCTTGGCAGCGAGGTTGGGGCTGAGTTGCGTGAGGATCGCGCCGACGATGCCGAGGCCGAGGAATACGGCCATCAGTTCGTTGAAGTACCAGTCCCAGTTGGCGACGCCGTAGACGAACAGCACGATGACGCTGACGAACGCGACGAGCACGAGGAATCGCGGGAAGGTCAGCGCCGTGTCCGCGGGCATCTCGTAGCCCTCGGAGTAGTCGACGTCGCGTACGAGGCTGGCCTCGGGATTCTGCTGGATGCGGCGCGCGTAGCGCGTGATGTGCAGCACTCCGACCCCGACGGCGGCGAGCATGAACACGACGCGGAACAGCCAGCCCGACGTCGGTTCGACGCCGGCGATCCCCTGCGCAACGAGCACGGTGAACGGATTGAGCGCGGCGCAGCCGTAGCCGACGCCGGCGCCGATGTAGACCACGCCGAGTGCGACGATGGCGTCCATGCGCAGCGCCAGGCAGAGCGTGACCAGCAGCGGGATGAACGGCATGTATTCCTCGGCCATGCCAATCGTCGACGAGCCGACCGCAAAGAGCAGCGTCATTACGGCAATCAGCAGCACTGGCTGGTTGGCGAAGCCCTGGATCGCCTTGCCGATGACCGCGTCGATTGCGCCCGTCGCGCGCAGGATGCCGATCACGCCGCCGACGATGAAGACGAAGAAGATGATCGACGAGGTGTCGTGGTCGGTGAACGCCTTGGGCACCGAAGTCAGCGCCGCGTGCCAGGGCAGTGACTCGGCATCTTCGATCCGTTCGTAGCTGCCGGGGACGACACTCGTGCGGCCCGAGACCGAGCTCTTCCAGGCCAGGATCTCCGCGGCGGACGGCGCGGTGCCGTCCGTGACCCAGCGCTCGAGCAGGGCTCCGACCGCGGCCTCGATGTGGCTACCTGGGCGCCATTCCTCACCTTCGGCGAGCGGCCCGGCCTCCCATTCGTCGATGGTATCGGCGGCTACGACGAACAACCGCGCGACGTTTTCCTGCGACAGTTCCCGAGCCTCGCGGGCTGCGTGCAGGCGTTCCCGTAGAGGCGCCTTGCCCGCGACCTCCGAATAGGCCGTGCCATTGCCGGGCCGCGGCTCCTTGGCGAAGGCTCCCTTGGGCAGGACATAGGTCAGGATCTGCGCCAGCACGACCATGGCGAAGATCAGGACGAGCGGATGCGGGAAGCGACTCGGCTTGTTCACGGCCGCATCATGGACGAGTCTTCATCCCGTGTCATGGCTTCGCGGCTGTGTGATGGCTTCAGGGCCTTCCCGGCGGTAGAACTGCCGGATCGTGCCGTCCGAAGCATCGTCCCCACAAATGACCCCGTTCACGCCAGCCCTGCTCGAGCGCCAGCCCGTTCCCAAGGTCTGGGGCGGACAGCGGTTGTCCGACGAGCTCGGGATCGCGATGCCGGCCGGCGAGACGATCGGTGAGCTGTGGCTCCTGTTCGATCGCCCGAACGGCAGTACCGGACTCGTGGGCGGCGGCAGTGTCCGCGAGTGGATGGAGCGCGACCCGGTCGCGCTGCTCGGCGACGGCGTCGCGCCCGGTTACGGCGGCACCTTCCCGCTGATGCTCAAGTTCATCGACGCGCGCGAACGGCTGTCGTTGCAGGTGCATCCCGATGACGCGCAGGCCGGGTCGGAGCGCGATGGCGGCAAGAACGAGGCGTGCCTCGTGTTGTCGGCGGGCAGGGACGCGGCGGTCGTTCGCGGATTGCGACCCGGCGTTACGCGCGAGCAGTTCTTGACCGCTGCCAACACGGCGGCGGTCGAGCCGCTCCTCAACGTGTTTCGTCCGGAGGTCGGGGACGTCGTCGATGTACCGACCGGCACGCTTCATTCGATCGGTCCCGACGTGCTCGTGTTCGAGGTCGAGCAGAACAGCGACGTGACCTATCGGCTCTACGACTGGGGGCGCGAACGCGAGGTCCAGGTCGACAAGGCGCTCGCCGTCGCGCGGACCGACGGTGAGCCGAGTGAGCGTCCGGTCGTGGCGCCGCGCCCGCTCGCGGACGGTGGACGCGTGCTCGTCGACAACGCCTGGTTTCGCATGCGCCGTTACGAGTTCGACGCGCGACGCGCGCTGCCGACGAACGGTCGATTCGTCACGCTGACCGTCGTCGGTGGCGCGGGCACGATTCACTGGTCGGCTGCGACGGGCGCGGACAGCATGGCGGTGCGACCCGGGGACACCGTCCTCGTGCCGGCCTGTATGTCGCAGGTCGAGATCGCGCCGCGGGCCGATCTGGGTGCCCGGCTCGATGTGATCGCGTGCGATCCGGGAACGCGCGCATGAGTCGACGTCACGAAGACCGCAAGCCGGGCGCGCGTGTCGCCCGACCGGCGAAGAAGGTCACCGGCAAGAAGGGTTCTGCCAAGAAGGCCTCATCGAAGAAGGCCCCATCGAAGAAGGCCCCATCGAAGAAGGCCTCATCGAAGAAGGCCCCGGCGAAGAAGGCCCCGGCGACGAAGGGGCCGACCAAGAAAAGCGCGACCAAGAAAGGTCCTGCCAAGAAGAGGCGCGTCGGTGCGCCCGGCCAGGCGCGTAAGCCGCTCGGTAGGAAGAAGGGCGCGGACCCGAAGAAGCCCGGGGGGCGCCAGCGCGGCGCCCGCCGCCAGCAGGGCCTGCTCGTCACGGCGACGACGACGGCGATCGCGACGAAGGACGGCAAAGTCCGCCTCAACCAGTATCTCGCGCAGTGTGGCCTCTGCAGTCGTCGCGCGGCCGACGAGTTGATCGCGACGGGGCGGATCGAGCTCAACGGCGACATCGTCACCGAGCTCGGCACGCGCGTTGATCCGCAGCACGACGAGGTCTGGCACGACGGCAAGCGGGTGCAGCCCGAGCGCGCGACCTACGTCCTCTTCAACAAGCCCAAGGGTGTCATTTGCACCAATGCGCGCCACGAGCAGAAGAAGCGCGTCATCGATTATCTGCCGACGGTGCGGGGACGATTGTTCACGGTCGGCCGGCTCGACCTCGACAGCGAGGGGCTGATCCTGCTCACGAACGACGGCACGTTCGCGATGGAGATGACGCATCCGCGCTACGGCGTGCCCAAGCTCTACAACGTCGTGCTGCGTGGCCGCGTGACGCAGGAAGAACTGAGCAAGGCGCGCGGTGGCGTGTGGTTGTCCGAAGGACCGACCGCGGGCATGCGGCTACGCGTGTCGCGGACGACCCGCGATCGCACCTATCTCAAGGTCACGCTGCGCGAGGGCAAGAATCGCGAGATTCGGCGAGTATTCGCAAAACTCGGCTATCCCGTCGTGACACTGAAACGCATTCGGATCGGTGGGCTGAGCCTGCACGGCTTGCGCGCCGGGACCTGGCGTTTCGTGCAGTTGCACGAGATCCAGGAGCTGCGGACGCTGGCGCGTGGCGAAGAGTTGCCTGACGCTGAGCTGGCATGATTGGGAGTTGGAATGAGTGAATCGTTGATGCTGCCTGACGTGCGGGTCGTCGAACTCGACAACGGGTTTCGGGCGCTGCTCGTCGAGCGCGAACCGCTGCCGGTCGTGGCCTCCGTGCTCTGGTATGCGGTCGGCGCCCGCGACGAGCGCTCTGGCGAGACCGGCCTGTCACACTTCCTCGAACACATGATGTTCAAGGGCACGGACCGGTTCGGAAAAGGCGAGATCGATCTGCTGACCAGCAAGATGGGTGGCAGCAACAACGCGTTCACGGACAACGACAGCACCGCCTACTACTTCTCACTTGCCGCGGATCGCTGGGAGACCGCCCTCGAGATCGAGTCGAGTCGCATGCGCAGCTGTCTGCTCGACCCGCAGGAGTTCGCGAGTGAGAAGAACGTGGTTCTCGAAGAGCTCGCGATGGGTGAAGACGAGCCGTGGCGGCCGCTCTACCAGGCGTGCGAGGGCCTGATGTGGCAGGTGCATCCCTACCACCATCCCGTGATCGGCTATCGCGAGGATCTCGAACGGCTGCAGGCGCAGGGCATGCGCGACTACTACGCGCGGCACTACGGCCCCAATCGCGCGTTCTTGACGGTGGTCGGCGCGATCGATCCGCAGCGGACGGTGGATCGGATCCACGAACTGTTCGGAACGTTGCCACGGGCGGCCGAGCGGCAGACGCCGCTCGGCGAGCCGTTGCCGAAGGGTGAGCGGCGCGCCGAACTGCGGACGCATCACTCCGTGACGCGCTTCTGCATCGGATTCCCGACCTGTCGGATGGGGGATTTCGACGACTACGCGCTCGATCTGCTCGCGCACGATCTCGGTAACAGCAAGAACAGTCGGCTGTATCGGCGGTTGGCGCTCGATGAGGAACTCGTTACGGACGTCAGCGTGATCAACGAGACCCGCCAGGATCCGGGTGGCCTGTTCGTCCTGGGTGAGTTGCGTCAGGGAGCCGATGCCAACAAGGTCGAGCGGATCATTCGCGAAGAGATGGCGGGGCAGATCTCCGAGGGTATCTCCAAGGCCGATCTCAAACGCATTCGCGCGCAGATCTCCGCGTCGTTCCTGTTCCAGGACGAGTCGGTGCTCGACCAGGCGATGAAGATCGCGCGGTTCGAGGCTGGCACGCCCGATGGCTATCGCACGCTCGAGGACGTTCTGCCGACGTACGAAGCGTTGAGCAGCAAGGAGCTGCGGCGCGTTGCCGCGCGCTACTACGACTTCGGGCGCGCGACAGTGGTGTGGGCCGTGCCCGAACGGCCGACGGTCGCACTCGGCGTCAGCGCGCCAACGAAGAAGTCGCCGAAGAAGTCGAATCGCAAGGAGTCGGCCAAGAAGCCTGCGAAGAAGCCTGCGAAGAAGGTGGCCAAGAAGACGGCCAAGAAGTCGAACCGGGCGGGCAAGCGCACGCCGAAGAAGGTGGCCAAGAAGGCCGCGGGGAAGGGGCGCCGATGAGTCGCGACATCCAACTCGAGATCGGGGAGCGCGAGCTGCGAAACGGCCTGACGCTGCTTGCCGTTCGCAATCCGCGCGTGCAAACGTTTGCGGCCGTCACGACGCTGGACATCCGCGGCATCGACGAGCCGGTCGATCGCATGGGGCTGGCCAACCTGGTTGGCTCGTGTCTCGACGAGGGCACGAAGAAGCACGATGACCTCGAGCTCGCGAAAGCGGCCGAGGCCTGCGGCGCATCCCTTGACGGCAGCAGCACGGGCGGGGTCGTGATGGCGCCGGCGAGTTCGCAGAAGCCCGCGCTCGCGCTGCTGCGCGAGATCATTCTCGAGCCGACGTTCCCGAGTCGGCAGGTGAAGCGGGTGCAGGCCGAAGTGCTGACGGAGATCGCCGCCGAAGAAGACGATCCCCGCACGGTCGCAGCGCGGCGATTCCGGCGTTACGTCTACGGCGACCACCCACTCGCGCGCCCGGCCCAGGGTACGGCGGCCACGGTGGCCAAGCTGACGCCGAAGGATCTGCGCGCGTATCACAAGCGGTTGTTCCGGCCCGCCGGTGGCTATGTCGCCATCTCGGCGCCCGACGAGGTCGAGCAGTCGCTCGATCGGCTCGAGAAGGTGTTCAAGAGCTTCCGGGGGGACGCGGTCGAGCACGGCGAATACCCCACTGTCGAATTGTCTGCCGGGTCGCACAACGATCATGTCGCGATGCCGCGCGAGCAGGTGCACATCTATCTCGGTCACGTCGGTGTGCGGCGCAACGACCCCGACTTCTACGTGCTGTCGGTGATGGATCACATCCTGGGCACCGGGCCCGGTTTCACTTCTCGCTGCGCGCGCAAGCTGCGCGACGAGCAGGGGCTGTGCTACGCGGTGAGCGCGGGCATCACGCCGAGCGCTGGACGCGAGCCCGGCACGTTCACGGCCTACATCGGCACGTCGCCGGAACATCGGCAGCGCGCGGTCGATGGGTTCCTCGCGGAGATCGAGCGCATTCGCAGCGAGCTGGTCTCCGAGCAGGAGCTCGAGGACGTCAAGCAGTACCTCACGGGAAGCTTCGTGTTCGCCCTCGAACGCAACAGCAACCTCGCGGCCTACGCCATCCGGGCCAAGCGCTTCGGACTCGGCTTCGACTTCATCCACCGCTACCCCGACACGATTCGGTCGATCACCACCGAGCAGGTGCGGGCGGCGGCCGAACGTCACCTGCACCCGGATCGCATCGCGGTCATCAGCGCGGGAGCGAGCTGAGCGTGCCTGCCAGTCGAGGGGTCGGCAGCCGAGGTGCCGGCGCGCCGACGCTCGCCCGAGTGCTCGACGCGATGGCGCAGATCGCGCCGCTCGACCTCGCGGCCGAGTGGGACAACGTCGGCCTGCTCGTCGACCCGCGTGGTTCGAGGCGGCGAGTCGAGCGTGCGATGCTCACGATCGACCTCACGGAAACGGTCGTCGCCGAAGCGCGACGAGCGCGCGCGGAACTCGTGATCGCGTACCACCCCGCGATCTTCCGGCCGTTCAAGCGGCTAGGTCAGAGCGATGGCAAGGAACGCGCCGTGCTCGCGGCGGTCGCGGCCGGCATCGCGGTCTACTCACCGCACACGGCACTCGATGGCGTCGCAGGTGGCATTGCCGACTGGCTCGCGGACGGCGTGCTCGCCGGTGACGAACCGAACGTGCGCCGGCCCGCTGGTGAGGGCGATTTCGGCCGCGTGGTCGAGCTCCCGAAGGCGATCCCGTTCTCCCGGCTCGTGGCGCGAACCAAGCACCACCTCGGTCGCAAGCACCTGCAGGTGGCGCGACCGCAGGGCCAGAAGGCGATCCGTTCGATCGCCGTCGCGGCGGGCGCTGGCGGCGGGGTCGTGCTGGGCGAACGAGTCGATGCGATCGTGACCGGCGAGATGTCGCATCACGACGCACTGGCCGCGACGGCAGCCGGCACGAGCGTCGTGCTCGCTGGCCATAGCAATACCGAGCGCGGCTACCTCACGATCCTGCGTCGCCGCCTACGGCGTGAACTCGGCACCGGCATCCGCATCGAACTCGCGAAGTCGGACCGCGATCCGCTCGACGTCATCTGATCACGTCGGTCGCCGGATCACGGTCGCTGAATCACGGTTGACCGTCGTCAAGGCGCCTTGGGTCTCTGATCGGGGAACCGGATCGCGTGGCGCCAGATGTAGTTCACGATCGGGATGCCGAGTAGCAGCCCCCAGACGCCGAACAGCTTGCCGCCGACGGTCAGCACGATCAGTACGACCACCGGGTTCATGTGCATGTGGTGGCCGTAGATCTGCGGGTTGAGCACGTAGGTCTCGATCGCGTGGATCACCATGATCAGCAGCACGACGAGCAGCATCGACGTCACGCCGCCCTGCTGCAGCGCGATCAGGCAGATCGGCGTCGAGCTGATGAACGTGCCCGCGACCGGAATGAAGCTGCAGAAGAAGACGATCGTGGACAGCACCAGGAGGTTCGGCAGCCCCATGATCCAGATGCCGATCGCTGTCAGGATCGTGTTGACGATCGCGATGAACAGCTGCGCTTCCAGCGCCCGACCGAGGACGCGGCCGAAGCCCGCGATGTTGTCGGCGACCTCGTCGTAGATGAAACCGACTCGCGTGTTCCCGAGGCCGGACACACCGCGGCGGATCTTCGGCAGATCGAGCACGATCAGGAACGAGAACAACAGCGCGAGCAGGAACGCCGAGGCGTAGCCGAGTACGGACTGTCCGATCTGGAGCGAGCTCTGGGTGATGATCTCACCGAGGTTGGCGAACAGGTCGGCGACGAGAGTCAGCTT
Organism: bacterium; assembly: GCA_024743115.1. Classification (GTDB taxonomy): domain Bacteria; phylum Planctomycetota; class UBA1135; order UBA1135; family UBA2386; genus JAGQRA01. The sequence continues at coordinate 76,626 of JANSXC010000010.1, forward strand.
CTCGCGTTCTGATTCGGGTTCCGCGGCTTCCTCGCCCTTGGTCCCACTTTCGGCGTCCTTTCCGGGTTCGTTCGCAGCTCCCTCTTTGTCCGGTCCGGTGGCTGGCGGACTCGGGTTCGCCGGCTCGGTCCCGGGCAGCCGTTCCGGTCCTGTGGAATCACTCGCACCGCCGGGATTCTTGTGGCCGGAGACCTTGTCGAGTGCGCCCTTGATCTCACGATGCTGCAGCAGCGATTCATGAACCTCGGGCCACTGGTAGACGAACTCGTCGAGTTCACGATCGGCCTGCGTGATGTAGTGGTCGCGTCTGGCCCAGAACTTCTGCCCTTCTTCGCTGACCTGCGGCGCGAGCGTGAAGCCGGTCGCGACCAGAGTGCCGACGAACACGAGGCCGACCACGATGACCCGGACCGTGCGGCGCTTGATCCGGTGCGACAGCCCCTCGACGCCGTGCGCCTGGATGTAGCTGAAGACGAACGTCAGGAAGATCAGGAGCAGGAAAGGCGACAGGATCCAGAGGACCGCGATGAGCAGGCCCCAGACGAACGTGCGGGTTGCCAATGAGAAGATCCGGTCCCAGGGTGGCGGCAGGGTCTTCTCGGTGGAGTCGGGCGCGGACGACATGACCTCGCGACCGTACGGAACCCGGAGCGGTCATGCCAGCGCCAGAGCCGGGAGATTCTGGGCCCCTGGCGGGTGGGCAGTTCCTGGCTCCGCGGCCATGATGCGGGCATGCGGTTCCTTGTCGTGATCTTGCTCGTGGCCCTGGCCAGCTGTTCGGGGCCCGAGCCCGAGCCGGTCCTGCGGGCGAAGCCCCTGGCGGCACGTGCAGCGGTCGATGGGCCGCGGTTTCGGCGGCTCGATGCCGCGACGACCGGTCTGGAGTTCACCAACGTGTTGCGGCCGGAGAACGTGTTTGCCTACGTCCACACGGGTTCGGGTATTGCGGTCGGGGACTACGACGCGGACGGCCTGCCCGACCTCTACCTCGTCGCGCGCGACGGCTCCAACAAGCTGTTCCGGCAGACGGCACCGATGCGGTTCGAGGACGTGACGGCTGCGGCCGGCGGGCTCGATGGCGGCGATGCCTGGGGCACGGCTGCAGCGTTCGCCGACGTCGATGGCGACGGCGATCTCGACCTCTACGTCGCGAACCTCGAGTCACCCAACCTGCTCTACCTCAATCGCGGCGACGGCACGTTCAAAGGGACCGCGGGGCTGCGGGGCCTCGGCGTGAGTCGGGCGACGGAGGGTATCGCGTTTGGCGATTACGACAACGACGGTGATCTCGACGTCTATCTGGTGACCAATCGTCTGCTGGGGACGCAGCTGCCGCCGGAGATCGTCAAGGGCATGACGCTGCCGTCCACGATCAAGAAGAGCAAACGCGAGCTGTTCCCGCCGTATCCGAAGTTCGGCAGGCAGGACGGTCAGCTCACCGTGCCCGCCGGCTACGAGGACTACTTCGCTGCGATCGGCGACAAGATTTATCCCGCCGGACAGTGCGACGTGCTGCTGCGCAATGACGATGGCGTATTCCAGGACGTCACCGCGGAAGCCGGGATCGCGGATCAGGGCAACGGCCTGTCGGCCGTGTGGTGGGACGCCGATGGCGACGGCGATCTCGATCTCTACGTTGCGAACGATCTGCAGTCGCCCGATGCGTTCTACGAGAACGAGGGCAATGGCACCTTCCGCAACGCCACCGAGTTCGCGATGCCGCACGTGGCGTTCTTCGGCATGGGCTGCGACTTCGGTGATCTCGATCGCGATGGCGACTTCGAGCTCTACGTCGCGGACATGTCGAGCACGACGCATTACATGGGCAAGATGCTCATGGGCAACATGGACCAGCATCGCTGGTTGCTCATGAACGGGCGGCCACTGCAGCAGATGCGTAACGTGCTGTACGTCAACACGGGCACGGGGCGGTTCCGCGAGGCGGCGCACGCCGCGGGGCTCGCGAGCACCGACTGGACGTGGAGCGTGCGCTTCGCCGACTTCGACGAAGACGGTTGGCTCGACCTGCACGCGACCAACGGCATTCCGGTCTTCACGGACAACCCCGACGTCGGTCGCAAGTTCGACCAGCTGTGGGCACACGGTGCGAAGCGTCAGGCGTTGGAGCTCTATCGTAAGATCCCGCGCGTCAAAGAGCGCAACGCTGCTCGTCGTGGGGGACCCGGGATGTCGTTCACCGATGTCGGCAAGGAGTGGGGTCTCGACGAGGAGTCGGTCGGCCAGGGCGCGGTCGTCTGCGACCTCGACCGGGACGGCGACCTCGACGTGCTGGTCAACAACCTCAACGACGAGGTCAGCCTGTTCGAGAACCGGACGGCCGGTACGCATCGTCTGCTCGTCGAGCTGCGTGGCGTGCGCAGCAATCGATTCGGGCTCGGGGCGCGGCTGTCGATCACGACCGGTGATATCACGCAAACTCGCATGGTGATGGGTTCACGCGGCTACATGAGCGCAGGGGAGCCCGTCGAGCACTTCGGGCTCGGTGACGCGACGCAGATCGATCGGCTCGAGGTGCGGTGGCCGAGCGGTGTCGTGCAGGTTTTGGAGGATCTCGCGGCGGATCAGCACCTCGTGATCCGCGAAGAGGGCGAGCCGGCTCGCGCGGCGGACGCCGCGTCGGGGGGCGGGTCACAGCCGCTCTTCACGCAGAAGTTCGACTTGCCGTTCATGCATCGCGAACGCGAGTTCGACGATTACGCCGTGCAGCCGCTGTTGCCGCATCGACTCTCGCGTCTCGGTCCCGGACTCGCGGTCGGGGATGCCGACGGTGATGGTCGTGACGACTGCTGGGTGGGCGGTGCCGCGGGTCAGGCGGGCATGCTCTTCCTGACCCGGGACGGCAAGCATCAGGCGGTCGAGGGACCCTGGGCCGACGATGCGGAGTCGGAAGATCTCGGGGCGGCGTGGTTCGATGCGGATGGCGACGGCGACCTCGACCTCTACGTCGTGAGCGGCAGTGTCGAGCACGGCGCGGACGACGCGCGGCTTCGCGATCGGCTCTATCGCAATCTCGGAGACGGCAAGTTCGAGCGCGCGACGGACGCGCTACCCGACCTGCGGCTCAGCGGCAGCTGTGTTGCGCCGCACGACTTCGATGATGACGGCGACGTCGACCTCTTCGTCGGCAGCCGCGTCGTGCCGGGCCGCTTTCCGCACGCTCCCGGCAGCGTGGTGCTTCGCAACGACACTGGGAAGTTCGTCGATGTGACTGCCGAGGTCGCGCCCGTGCTCGCAGACGCAGGCATGGTCACCTCGGCTGTCTGGACGGATGTCGACGGTGATGAGGTCGCGGAACTCGTCGTCGCGGCGCAGTGGCAGCCCGTCCGCGTGCTGGCGCGTGAAGCGAGCGGCAAGTTCGTCGATCGTACGAAGGCCTTCGGACTCGAGAAGCTGCGCGGGCAATGGAACGCGGTGGCCGCGGCGGACCTCGACGGCGACGGCGATCAGGATCTCGTCGTCACGAACCTCGGGCGCAATACGAAGTACAAGGCGAGCGCCAAGAAGCCACAGCGGCTCTATGCGCGCGACTTCGACGGCAACGGCACGTTCGACGTCGTCGAGGCCAAAGCCGGGGACAAGGCGGTGCTGCCCGTGCGGGGTTTGAGCTGCAGCAGTGGTGCGATGCCGTTCCTGCGGCAGAAGTTCGATACCTATGACAAGTTCGCGCGCGCGACCCTGAGTGAGATCTACGGCGAGAGCTTGCAGCAGTGCCTCGAGCTGTCGTGCAACGAGCTGCGCCACCTCGTGCTGGAGAACAAGGGCGAGCGCTTCGTCGCGCACGCGTTGCCGCCGATCGCTCAGGCGTCGAACGCCGATGACGTGGCGATCGCGGACTTCGATGGCGATGGCCGACTCGATCTCGTGCTGGCGCAGAACTCGCGTTCTCCCGAGCCCGAAACGGGGCCGATCGCCGGGGGTGTCGGTCTGCTGCTGCTCGGTCGTGACGGCTGCGAGTTCGAGGCGATGCCGGCGCCGGCATCGGGATTGGTCGTAGCTGAAGACGGCGCCGCGGTCGCAGCGACCGATCTCGACGGCGACGACGTGCCGGACCTGATCTACGCGCTCAACGACGGCGTCGTGCACACGTTCTACACGCGGAGGTCGTCGCGTTGAGCCGCCGGGGGGCGAGGCTGCGGCCAGCGCGATCGGCGATCGTCGCGTTGGCGATTGCTACTGCCGGCTGTGGCGGAGCGGTCGACCCGGCGCGGGAGAGTCACGATCGCATGGTGCGCGAGCTTGCGGCGGTCAGCGAGCGGGCGCGGATCCACAACCCGTTTTTCGGCACCGGGCGGGTAGAGCGGCTGCGTCAGCAGGTTGCGGCGGCCGGCAGGGCGGCGCCTTGGCGACTGCGACTCGACGCAGCGATGGGCGAGCTGCAGCTCGGTGAAGAACGGCGCGGGATCGAGCTGCTCGCGGCTCTCTGCCGCGATTTGCGCGAGGGGCGAACGGTCGGCGACTTCGCGGCCAATCTCTCTGCCAACTTCTATCTCGGCGTCGGCTATCTGCGGCTCGGTGAGACGGCCAACTGTTGCAAGAAGCCGAACGCCACGACGTGCATCATGCCGTTCGACGAAAACGCACGGCACGCGGATCCCGAAGGTTCGACGCAGGCGATCCGTTGCTTCTCGATCGTGCTGCAAAACACCCGGCCGGAAGATCGCTTCCATCTCGCGGCGCGCTGGCTGCTCAACGTCGCCCACATGACGCTCGGGACGTGGCCCGACCAGGTGCCCGAGAAGTGGCGGCTGCCGGCCGTGGCGTTTGACCGCGGCACGGGTGACCGTTTCGAGAACGTCGCGATCGAACTCGGGCTCGACACATTCAGCAACGCGGGCGGCGTGATCGTCGACGACTTCGACGGCGATGAGCGGCTCGACATCCTGGTGTCCGACTGGCGGCCGGATGGCGCGCTGCAGTTCTATCGCAATCGCGGCGACGGCACGTTCGAAGAGCGTTCGGCGGCGGCTGGCCTGACGGGCATCACGGGCGGCCTCAACCTGCTGCAGGCCGACTACGACAACGACGGGGACCTCGACTTCCTCGTGCTGCGCGGCGCTTGGTGGTTCAACGAGGGCAAGCATCCGAACTCGCTCGTTCGCAACGAGGGGGATGGCACGTTCACGGACGTAACGTTCCTCGCCGGGCTCGGTGCCGCGCGCTACCCGACGCAGTCGGGCGGGTTTGCGGACTATGACCTCGATGGCGATCTCGATCTTTATGTCGGCAACGAGCACTCCGAGCTCTCGCCGAGCCCATCGCAGCTGTATCGCAACAACGGTGACGGCACGTTCACGGACGTCGCTCGTGCTGCCGGGGTCACGAATCTGCTGCACTGCAAAGGCGTGCACTGGGGTGACATCGACAACGATCGCGATCCGGACCTGTACGTCAGCAATCGCGATGGCGACAATCGGCTCTACGAGAATCGCGGTGACGGCACGTTCGTCGACGTCGCTACGGAGCGTGGTGTGACCGGGCCAACGGAGAGCTTCCCCGCGTTCTTCTTCGACCTGAACAACGACGGCGCGCTCGACCTGTTCGTGTCGAACTACAACACCGGTATCTCACACGTCGCGGCGCACCTGTTGAATGCGAAGTTGCCGCGCGGCCGACCCCAGTTGCACCTCGGCGACGGCCAGGGCGGCTTTCGCGAGGTGGGGACCGAGTACGGCCTCACCTATCCGAGCCTGCCGATGGGCGCCAACTTCGGTGACCTCGATCAGGACGGCTGGCTCGACCTCTATCTCGGCACTGGTGATACGGACTACGAGACGCTGGTGCCGAACCTCGCCTATCGCAACAAGAGCGGTCGCGGGTTCGAGGACGTGACGATGACGAGCGGTCTCGGTCACCTGCAGAAGGGGCACGGCATCGCGTTCGCCGACCTCGACCGCGACGGTGACCTCGACGTGTTCGCCGAGATGGGCGGGGCGTATCCCGGTGATGCGTTCGGCAATGCGTTGTTTCGCAACCCGGGGAACGATCATCGCTGGCTCACGCTGCGCCTCGTCGGCACCACGAGCAACCGTTCGGCGATCGGCGCGCGGCTGCGTGTCGTCGTCATCGAGAACGGCAAGCAGCGCACGATCCACCGCGTGCTCAACAGCGGTGGCACGTTCGGCGCGAGCCCGCTGCGGCAGACGATCGGCCTCGGTCACGCCGAACGCATCGAGCGCGTCGAGGTTTTCTGGCCCCGGTCCGGCGCAACGCAGACCGTCACGGGAATGGTACTCGATGCCGCGATTCGCATCGTCGAGGGTCGTGACGGTTTCGAGCCGCTCTGGTGAGCTGGCCCGGGCTACGTGATAAGAACAGCGGCGTGAAGCTCCTCGTCGTCATCGCGGTCGGGCTGCGGCCCAAGGATCTCGAACACGCGCCCGTTCTGCGCGGGCTTGGCGGCCACGGCTTCATGGCGCCGCTCGATACCGTGTTTCCTGCGGTCACGTGCACGGCGCAGGCGACGTTCCTCACCGGCCTGCAACCCTCGGGTCACGGTGTCGTCGGCAACGGCTGGTACTTCCGCGACCTCGCGCAGGTCATGTTCTGGCGGCAGAGCAACCAGCTGGTCGACGGCGAGAAGATCTACGAAGCCGCACGCGACCGCTTCGGTGTGCGCACGGCGAAGATGTTCTGGTGGTGGAACATGTATGCGCCCGTCGACTTCAGCGTCACGCCGCGCCCCGAGTACCACGCCGACGGACTCAAGAAGCCGGGGCTCTACAGTTCGCCTGCGAACCTGCACGAGGAGCTGCAGCAGAAACTCGGACCGTTCCCGCTGTTCGACTTCTGGGGGCCGCGCGCCGGCATCAAGAGCACGCAGTGGATCGCGAGTTCCGCGATCGAGGTGATGCGGCAGCACGACCCCGAGCTCACCCTCGTCTACCTGCCGCATCTCGACTACGACCATCAACGCTGGGGTCCCGATGATCCGCGCAGCGTCCAGGCCGTGCGCGATCTCGACGCCGAGATGCTGCCGCTGATCGAGGCCGCGCGTGCCCGCGATGCGCACGTCGTGGTGCTCTCCGAGTACGGCATCGAACGCGCGACGACGCCGGTGTTCGTGAACCGCGTGCTGCACGAGCGCGGCCTGCTGCAGGTGCAGGAGACCAGTCACGGGCAGCTGCTCGATGCGGGCGCGAGTCGCGCGTTCGCCGTGGCGGATCATCAGTGCGCGCACGTCTACGTCGCGAACCCGGTGGACCTCGAACCCGTGCGACGCCTGCTCTCCGAGTTGCCGGGCGTCGCTCGCGTGCTCGATCGCGACCAGCAGCGGGAGCTCGGGATCGACCACGCCCGCAGCGGCGAGCTGGTCTGCGTCAGCGAGCCCGGCGCCTGGTTCGCCTACCACTACTGGCTCGACGAGGCCCGCCGGCCCGACTTCGCCCCGACCGTCGACATCCATCGCAAGCCCGGTTACGACCCGGCGGAACTGTTCGTCGACCCGGCGATCCGCTTCCCTAAGTTGCGTGTGGCCAAGACATTGGCGAAGAAGATCCTCGGTTTCCGTTACCTCATGGACGTCATCCCGACGGACCCCTCGCAGGTGTCGGGCAGCCACGGCCGGTTGTTCGAGGACGACGACGCCGGGCCGGTTTTCCTGTGCAGCGACAAGTCGGTCGCGCGCGATCGGGTCGCTGCCACCGAGGTGAAGGACCTGCTGCTCCGCGTGCTGGGATCCTGAGCGCGTGCCGAAGTTGTCGGGGCGGTCGAAACCGGCGTCCGGCATGGCAATCGGTGCCGGCGAACCCGATTGCGCGGGCAACCAAGCAGTTCCTGAGCCGCGCTATCCTTTCCTTGCCGTGATCCCGATCTCCCGTTCCCTGGCCCTGAGATTTGCCCTGCCGGTGGCTTTCGTGCTGGGTCTGGCGCTGCCGGGGCAGGGCGGGCTGGCGCACGAATCGGGTTGGCTGCCCGCGCCCGCGGGTGCGATCGTCAGGACGCGCTTCGCGGACATGAACGGCGATGGCTTTCAGGACCTCGTCCGCATGCGCTCCCGCGCGGTTGAGCTGCTGCTGCAGGATCCGGTGACCGGACGGTTCGTGCGGGCCTCGACCTCGACATTGAGTGTCTCGACGCCCGAGCTTCGTGACATCGCGATCGGTCGGCTCGATGCGTCGAACGACGTGTTGCCCGACGTCGCCGTGCTCTGGGCGAACGGCGACGTCGACGTTCTGCGGAACAACAGTGGGATCGGCCTCGTGCGCGAGGTCCCGCGCCCGGTGCCGGCATTGCCGAGCGCGACGGGTGCGATGATCTTCGCTGCGGACCTCAGCGGGGATCTCGTCGACGACCTGCTCGTCGTGCTCGAGGCCACGCCCCCGCAGTTGCTCGAACAGCAGGGGGCCGGCAACTTCGTCAATACGACGGGCACCACCATGCCCGTCGCGATCGCCTACCCGCGCCCGCGCGCCGTGCTGGCCGACACCGATGGCGACAACGATCTCGACCTCGTGCTCGCTTCGACGAACACGCTGCCACCGACGTTGCTCGAGAACCAGAACGGTTCCTTCGCGGTCGATCCCACCGCGTTCTCCGGCGGTGCGATCGCGACTGGCGCGATTCTCGCGGTCGACCTCGCGGGCTCGCCGCTGCCCGAACTGCTGTTCGGCCCCGCCGGCACGGCAGCGAACATGCCCGTCGTGCTCAACAACAACGCCGGTGCGTTCACCGCGATCGCGGTCACGCAGAGCCTGCGGGTGCGCGGCGTGACGGATCTCGCGGCGCTGGATATCGACCAGGACGGCCGCGAGGACGTGCTCTTCCTCGAACCGACGGGCAAGGTCGGCTACGCGCTGCGCGGCGCCGGCGGCATGCTCGTGGGGCAGCCGACCGGCACGGCCAACCTCACCGAACCGATTCCGCTGCTCGGTGTGCTGCCCGGTCGCGTCGCGATCGACGTCGCGGACCTCGAGGGCGACGGCGATGTCGACATCGTCGCGGGCGGCGATGTGCCGGACAGTCTGCTGCTGCACGGTTCCGCGAGCGACTTCCACGACACCGAACGCGTCGCGTTCCCGGTTTCGCGGCGCGCGACGAACTACGCGCCCGTGCTCGTCGATCGCGACTTCAACGGGGACACCGACCTGATCGGGCTCTATCCCAGCGGCGAGTGGCTCGCGCTCGACAATGACGGCTCTGGCTACTTCCGCGACCTCGGCCCGACCACCGGCGTGCTGCCGGCGTTGCCGAATGTCACGATCTGGGAAGACCTGATGCGCGCGTCGATCCAGACGGCGGGTCAGCGTGACCTCGTTGCGCTCGGGGACGGCAGTGGTGTTGCGAACCAGATCGCCGTGCTCGTCAAGAGTGGCGCGGGCTGGGTCGACGAGACCGCCACCCGGTTCGGCGGGCCGGTTACCGGCATCATCTCGACCGCGGCCGTCTACTCGCATGGTTCCGGGCCGGACAGCCTCGTGCTCGGCACGTTCTCGGGCGAACTCGAGTTCCACGAGAACGTCGGTGGCGCTCTCGTGCACCAGCCGGGTCGCTTCCCGGCGAGCCTCGGGCTCTTCAACCTGACGCAGCTGCTCGTCGCCGATTTCTCCGGGGACGGCGAGCCCGACATCCTCGCGTTGCAGAGCGGCAATCGGGCTCCGCGTCTGTTCGTGGCCACGGGTTCTGGCTTCGTCGCCGCGCCCGTTGCCGTGCCGCTCACGGCCCGCGGCGATCGTGGTGTCGTCGCCAACGTGGATCTGGACTCGGACTTCGACGTGCTGCTGAGGACGACGGGTCAGCCGGGTCTCAGCGCCATGCGCTGGAATCGCAATACCAACTCGTTCCTCCTCACGACGCTCGGCGCAATCTCGACCGTCAACTTCGAGGTCAGCGACATGGCCGTCGTGCGCGTCGACGGCGCGCCGCGCATCGTGCTGGGGCGCGCCGTCGGCCCCGACGCGATCTACGCCTGGAACGGTTCGAACTACGTCGGTCCGAGCTCGCTCGGTTACCGCGGCACCCCAGCGACCCGCGAACTTCTGACTGCCGACCTCGAGCGCGACGGTGACATCGACGTGCTCGCGCTCCGCGACGGTCTCGACCCGGTCGTGCTCAACAACGGCAGCCTCGGTCTCGATCCCCGTGGCCCGGTGGCGAGCGGCCGCGCGGGCCAGGTCGTTCTCCGTTCTCCGGCGCCGGGCTCGTTGGCTTTCGTCTCCTACGGCCTCCCGCTCAACACGCCGACGCCCTGGGGCCTGCTCCGACTGGATCCCGGCACGATGGGCACCATCTTCCTCGGCGCCCCGCCGGGCCGCGAAGTGACCTGGAACATCCCGCTCGCGTCAGGGTTGCCGTGGATCCGGTTTCCGATCCAAGGAGCGTGGATCACGCCAGCGAGTGAGGTCGTGCTGTCTGGTTTGGAACACTTGGTGATCTTGCCGTAACGGAGCGCTTCGAGACTAGATCCCGATCAGCAGCGTCAACCCGTTGCTCGTCGTTGCGCCCGCGGCGTTGACACCCGGATCGAGAACCAGGCCCTGGAGGTGGAACTGCTGGCCGAACCAGATCGATGAGTTCGGAACGTTCCAGGTGAATTGTGCCGTGCCGCTCGAGGCCGAGATCGCGGTCATGGTCTCGCCGCTCGTTTGGGCGCGGCAGCCTGGCATGCCGAACGGGTCCAGGAACGCCGGGAGTGTGCCGAACTGCCATTGCGTCTTCGAGAAGCCGACGACGACGAACGCGAGCGCGCTCGCTGGCGGCAGGTTGGAGAGCGTGGCGTCGCACGTCTGGCCGAAGCTCGGGACGGTGCCGCCGTCGAACGTCGGGCGGCCGGCCGAGCCGACGCAGGCGCTCCCGAACTTCAGCCAGTGCGCGCCGTACTCCCACGTGTCGTTGCGCAATGCGCTGTTGCTCGTCTTGCCGCCGAACGCGACGATTCGATCGCGCACGATGTCGTGAGCGATCGCCATGCTGTGGCGGGCCGGCAGCAGGCGGTCGAAAGTCTGGACCTGCACCCAGTTCGTGCCGTCGTGCTCCCAGGTGTCGTTGAGGATCTGGTTCGTGACGGGATCTTCGCCGCCGAACAGCAGGCAGAGGTTGCGGTTCAGCACGGGCACCATGCGCGCGTTCATCCGCGGAGTGGGGCGCGGTCCGGTCGTGTTGATCCGCGTCCAGTCCGTGCCGTCGAAGGTCCAGGTGTCGTCGAGGCCGAGCCCCTGCAGGTCCTGGCCGCCGAACATGATCACCGCGCCGGTGACCGGGTGGTGGCTCATCGCGGGTGCGATGCGTGACGGGGGGCGCGTGCTGGGGAAGACCTGGGTCCAGTTGCCGCTGCTGAACTCCCACGTCGCGTCCGACTGGGTGAGCGGGAACCAGCTGTCGTTGCGCCCGCCGAACAGGACGGTCACCTGGCGCGTCGTGTCGAACGCCATGCCGTGACGCCCGAGGCCGCCCGGCGATTGCAACGTTGCCGCCTGGCTCCAGTCCGTGCCGTTCCAGATCCACGTTTCGTCGAGTGCGTAGCGGTTGCCGCCGTCGCCGCCGTAGAGCACGATCTCACCGACGAGGGGGTCCACCGACATCGCGGCCCAGCGCCGCGGCGATGGCAGCGTGTTCGGCGTGACGCTGGTCCAGGCACCGTTCTCGAGCGCAAAGAAGTCGTTGCTCCAGTTGCCGCCGAACATCAGCATGCGGTTGTTCGCCAGGTCGTAGGCCATGAGCGCGTCGCTGCGGCCGGAAGGCTGGTTCGGCGGTTGGATGGGGCTCCACTGGGCCATCAGCGGGGTGGCCAGCAGCGGAATGGACAGCAGGGCGGCGCAGAGCGCGGCGGTTCTGGAGTTCGTTGGATTCACGACAGATTCTTCGGGGGTTCCGGACGGCGGCGGGTGTCGTAGCGACAGGCGACGATTTCGGGCGGGACGGCCAAGAGAATCCGAGTTTCGGCACTCGCTACTCTGGTCCCGTTTCCCGCTCCCACCGCTGGAGGATCGCGAGCGCTTCGGCGCGCGACTCGCCACACATCCCGACCGAGGGTCGCAGATCGGCGCAGCACTGCGGGCGCTCGGGACGGCCGAAGATCTCGCACGCGTAGTCCGCTGTGAGGTGCACGCAGCGCTCGCCCGCGCGTTTGCCGTTCGGCATGCCGAAGAACGGCGTATGGATCGAGGGCGCGATGCAGCACGCGCCGCAGTCGGTGCGGCAGTCGATCGTCGGGTCGGTGGCGTCGTCGGGCATCCCGAGCGGCAGGATACCGGCTGGGCAGAATGAACGTGCTGACCCGAACGAGAACGACCCGGCCGCGCGTAGCGCGACCGGGTCGTTCGGGGTCAGCCGGTGAAGCCAGGCGGGTGAGGCCAGGCGGTCGGGGTTGGGTGCGGGGCCTAGAAGCCCATGCCGCCCATGCCGCCCATACCACCCATGCCGCCCATTCCGCCCATGCCACCCATATCGCCCATGCCGTGGTCGTGGCCACCGCCGCCTTCGGGCTTCTTCTCGGGCACGGTCGAGACGAGCGCCTCGGTCGTGAGCAGGAGGGTCGCGACCGACGCGGCGTTCTGCAGCGCGGCGCAGGTGACCTTCGCCGGGTCGACGACGCCGGCCTTGATCATGTCCTCGTACTTGTCGGTCGCGGCGTTGTAGCCGAACTTCGGATCCTTGTTGTTGCGGATCGACTGCACGACGATCGAGCCGTCGACGCCGGCGTTGGCCGCGATCTGGCGCATGGGCGCCTCGAGCGCGCGCTCGACGATGTTCGCGCCGATGCGCTCGTCACCGTTGAGCTTCAGGTTCTTCAGTGACTCGACCGCGCGGACGAGCGCGACGCCGCCACCGGCGACGATGCCCTCGGCGACCGCGGCGCGGGTCGCGTGGAGCGCGTCCTCGACGCGCGCCTTCTTTTCCTTCATCTCGGCCTCGGTGGCCGCGCCGACCATGATCTGCGCAACGCCGCCCGAGATCTTCGCGAGGCGCTCCTGGAGCTTCTCGATGTCGTAGTCCGACGTCGTGCGGCCGATCTCGGCCTTGATCTGCTCCATGCGGGCCTTGGTGTCCTTGGGCTTGCCTGCACCCTCGATGATCGTGCAGTCGTCCTTGCCGACGACGACCTTCTTGGCGCTGCCGAGCTCGGCCGTGGTGAGCGACTCGAGGTTGATGCCGAGATCTTCGAACACGGCCTTGCCGCCCGTGCAGATCGCGATGTCCTCGAGCATGGCCTTGCGGCGATCACCGAAGCCCGGCGCCTTGACCGCACAGCACTTGAACGTGCCACGCAGCTTGTTGACGACGAGCGTGGCGAGCGCCTCGCCCTCGATGTCCTCGGCGATGATCAGGAGCGGGCGGCTGCTCTGCGCGATCTTCTCGAGCAGCGGCAGCATGTCCTTGATGTTGCTGATCTTCTTCTCGTGGATCAGGATCCACGGGTTCTCGAGCTCGCACTCCATCTTGTCCTGGTTGGTGACGAAGTGCGGGGACAGGTAGCCCTTGTCGAACTGCATGCCCTCGACGACGCGCACCTCGGTCGACAGGCTCTTGCCCTCTTCGACCGTGATCACACCGTCCTGGCCGACGTGACCCATCGCGTCCGCGAGGATCTTGCCGATCTCTTCGTCGTTGTTGGCCGCGATGGAGCCGACCTGTGCGATCTCCTTCTTGCCCTTGACGTCGATCTTCACCTTCTGGATCGCTTCGACGACCTTGCCGACCGCCTTCTCGATGCCGCGCTTGATGCCGACCGGGTTGGCGCCCGCGGTGACGTTCTTGATGCCCTCTTCGAAGATGGCTTCGGCGAGCACGGTCGCGGTCGTCGTGCCGTCACCGGCGACGTCCGAGGTCTTGCTCGCGACTTCCTTGACGAGCTGCGCGCCGAGGTTCTCGTACTTGCCTTCGAGTTCGATTTCCTTGGCGACTGTGACGCCGTCCTTGGTGACGGTCGGGCTGCCGAACGACTTCTCGATGATGACGTTGCGGCCGCGCGGGCCGAGGGTGACCTTGACTGCGCGGGCGAGCTTCTTGACGCCGTCGCGCATGCGCTCACGCGCTTCCTGGTCGTATGCGATCTTCTTGACTGCCATGGGGGGAATACTCCGAATCAGTGAATGTTGGGGTCGGGTGGGCTGCTGCGTTACTCGATCACGGCGAGGATCTCGTCCTCACCGAGGATCAGCAGCTCTTCGCCGTCGAGCTTGATCTCCGAGCCCGCGTACGAGGAGAATAGGACGCGGTCCTTCTTCTTGACCGACATCGACTGACGCGAGCCGTTCTCGAGCATGCGGCCGTTGCCGACGGCGACGATGATGCCTTCCTTCGGCTTCTCCTTCGCGGAGTCGGGGAGGATGATGCCACCCTTGGTCTTCTCGTCGGCTTGGACGCGCTTGACGAGGACACGGTCGCCGAGGGGAGTAACGGTCGCGGACTTGGTCTTGGACATTGCTCTATTGGGAGGGTTGCCGGCGGGGGGCCGGCCAGGGGCCAGGATTGGTTGCCAGGCTGGTATGTCAGATTTGCTGGCTGAAGAACGAGAGGCGTCGTCGGCGGGTATCGTCGGCGGGTGTCAGAAAGCCGGCCGTTGCGGCGCCTGGAAGGGAGGGCGGGGGAAGTGGGGTGGCAGCGGCAGTCGTCGCGCCGGCATGCTCAGCGGCCCCCCGAAGTGACTGCGGATCAGCTGCTCGACGGCCTGCCGCAGCGCGCCGAGCTCGAGTGGCTTGCGCAGGAAGCGGAAGAAGCCGGCGTTCTGCGCGGCGATCGCTTCCTCGGTCGTTGCCAGTCCCGACATGAGGATCGCGGGCAGGGGGCGCACGGTCGCGAGCTGCTGGAACAGTTCGAGCCCCGTGGTCCCGGGCAGGTGGAAGTCGAGGATCGAGAAATCGAACCGCTGCTGTTCGGCCAGGCTCATCGCCTCTTCGCCATGCCCGGTGGCCGCGACGCCCCAGCCGTGGGAGGCAAGGAACTCGCTCAGACAGACTCGCAGGGAGTCGTCGTCTTCGACCAGGAGAATGCGGAAGCTCTGTGCCATGGCTCGATGCCGGGTGACATCGGGAAGCAAGCCATGTGCCGTGTAGTGCGACTAACGTAAATTGTCGCCAATGAACCGGTTGGGTGGTTCGGCCTGTTCCCCGACCGTGGCCGTCAGCGGCCAATCTGACAGGATGGCGGGGCCGGCGTCTGCCATCCTGGCGGACTGCATTCGCGCGGTGCAGCCCGTGCGACGCCTCTAGTGGTCGTCGTCGTCGTCCTCGTCGTCGTCGTCGTCGAGGTCGTCGTCGTCCATGTCGTCGAAGTCGTCGACGTCATCTTCCTCGTCGTCGATATCGGTCTCATCGTCCTCGTCGTCCCAATCGTCCGCCTCGTCGTCGACGTCGCCATCGTCATCCTCGTAGGACGCCAGAACGCGGTCCCAGTCGGCGACCTCGATGGTGCTGTTGCACACCAGACAGACGCTGTCGTTGTCGCGCAGGTCCTCGAGCTCTTCGAGGTCGCGGTAGACCTTGCCGCATTCGCGGCACTTCACGATCTTGCCCATGACGTGCGTTGGAAGGAGAGGTTGGGTGGCGGGAGAGACCGGATCGGCCTCGGACGAGGGGATGCATACGGGCTGGATCGAGCAAGGCAATCCCCCTGGGTTTCTTTTTTGGCCGGGGCCTCGAAACGCCGAAGTACCCGTACCGTGTCCAAGTCCCCGGCGATCATCGCGACCCTCGGTCTCGGCGGCTGCGTGGCGTTGAGCCTGGTGATGCGCACCGCGCTCGAGGCCCAGCAAGAGCAGCAGCGTCACCCGCTCGAGCACGCGTTCGAACGCGAGTTCGACCGCCGGCTGGCGGCGCCCGTCGAGGTGTCCGAGCGGCGCGTCGGCGGGCGGCGTCGACTCGTGGTCGAGCTCTGCATCCACGCTGGCCTGCGCAAGGATCGGGTTCTGCGCAGCGCCGGGCGGTCGGCGTGGTCGCACTTCTCGGGTACGTCGGCGGCCGACGGCGCGCCGGCCGAGATCGAGATCGTCGTCACCGACGATGGCATCGGCGACACCGTCGCCGAGGTGTTCCCGCCGCCGCGGCCGGCTGGGCCGGTGCCGGGCGGCAGGTAGCGCTCGGCGCGGCGATCAGCCCTTGAGCTTCTTCGCGGTCGCGTCGAGTTCTTCGACGGCTTCGCGAGCCGATTCGATCATCGACTTGACGCGTTCGAGCGTGCTCTCGGCGCGCTTCCGGCGCTGCTCGTTGTCCTTGTACTTCTCGATGTCGCCTTCGAAGCGCGGGATGTAGCCCTCGAGCATCTTGATGCGCTCGAGGCGCCGCTTGCGTTCGCGATCGTAGGAGTAGAAGAACGCGTCGGCGTCACCCTTGTCGGTGCCGGCTTCGATGAGCATCGCGTCGACGAACGCTTCGGGTGCGGCACCCTCGGGCACGCGACCGCCGGCCTTGAACGCTTCGTACACCGCGAGGCACGCCTTCATGCGGTCCTCCTTGGTGACGTTGCGGCCCCGGGCCGACTTGGCGATCTCGTTCATCTCGATGACGAACGCCGCCTGTTCGGCAGCCTTGAGCTCATCGCCCTTCAGGCCCAGCCGCTTGATCTCCGCGTAGGCGTCGGCCGAGTTCATCTCCTCGAGCGCGAGCGCGGCCATCAGGTAGGCCTTCTGGTCGTACTCTTCACCGGCGTTCTTCTTGGCGGTGAGAGCAGCGAACTTGCCGGCATTGCCGACGTAGTTCTTCATGCCGTTGAGGTCGCGCGGCACCTTCGTGCTGATCGCGTCGCCAGCGGCATCGATCACGGCGAGCGACGGGAAACCGCCGAAGCCGTAGGTGCGCAGCAGCGCGTCGTCCTTGCGACCTTCGATCTTGGTCATCACGGCGGCGAACAGGACCTGGTCCTTGCCCCAGGCCTGAAACTCCTTGGTGGAGAACACACGGTTCTCCAGTGCGATGCACGGGCCTCAAGCCGCGTAGGTGCGCGTGAAGTAGGCGAAGATCGGCTTGCCGGTTGCCTCCGCCTTGGCCTTTGCGGCGTCGAAGTCGAGCAGCCAGCCACCGTCCTTGAACCAGTCGTGGGTCTGCATCTCGGCGAAGTTCTTCTGCATCTTCGCCTGGTCGTACTTGCGCTGGGCCGCGAGCTCGGGAGAGAGCAGCGCCGCCAGCGGAACGAGCGCGAGCGCGCTTCTGGTCAACATGTTCATGAGTCGTTTCGTTGTCGCTTATGCGGCATGGGCCGGCTTCGACCGCGCCGCGGGGCCCCGAAGGGTAGTGCTGGGTTACGACCGGAACACGGTGGTGTGCCGGTGGTCCGTTTTCGTTACATCGCGCGGGTGCCGGTAGGTGATGGCGCTTGTCACCGCGTCGTGCCCCTCGGGAATGACCCCTGCGCCGAGCCGTCTCACGGCCGAGTTTGCGACCGTTCGGCCGACCCCGTCGGGCCGATCGCATCGGCGGTTCTGCGCTCGCATTCGCCCATCGACCCGGCGCGCCGATGTAAGCGGCATGGTCGAGGCCATCGTTTATGCGCTCGCGACGGCTGACGGGCTTGCGCCCGTAGTCGGGGCCGCGCCGTACGATGTGTTGTCTCGGCAGCTGCCGCGGATGCTCGTGGCTCGCCTCAATGGCGACGCGGATCGCGGCGTGCGGTTCTTCCCGCTGCTCGGCAAGCTCGACGGCAAGCGCGGTTTTCTGCGGTTGTCAGCGCCGTTCGAACCGAGTCAGTTGCTCGAGCTGCACAAGCAGGGCGCCGCGAAGCTCGTCTGCGATGGCATGTTGCGTGACGGCGAACTGCACTGGCGCATGGTCGATGGCGAGAGCGGGCGCGTGCTGCGCGAGCTCGACCTGCCGTTCGATCCGGCACAGCCGACCGAGGTGCTCGCGCGACTCGAGTTCGAAGTCATGGAGCTGCTCGGCTGGACCGGTCGCCCGGGAACGGCAACCGAAGTCGAGGGCGAGGCGCTGGGTTGGTTCCTGATCCTCAAGGACACGCTGCTGCGGCTCGAGGCCGGACTCGCCGAGGAGTCGGCGGACCCGCTGCGCGGCGCGCGCCGGTGCCTCGAACTCGCGGGTGATCACCGCGACACGATCGATCTAGTGCTCGACGTCGCGAGCCACCTGCTGCGTCAGAGCGCGCGGCGGGACGAGGTCGCGGTGCTGCTGCGGCCGCTCGTCGACACGCCCGAGATGCCGGTTGCGTTGTTCGAGCGACTCGGCGCGCTGCTGCTCGCGGCGGGCGACGAGGGCATGGCCGCGACGGCGACCCTGCGCGCTGCGCGGTCGGCGATCGAACGCCGAGAACTCGTCGAACGCTGCGTCGGTCTGCTGTTCCGGCTCGAGCGTTTCGAAGAAGCCGCGGAACTCGTCGAGCTCGCCCGTCAACGCGGCGTCGCGAGCGTGACGGCTCTCGCACAGTATGCCGCGTGCTGTGACCGCATCGGTCAGGCCGAACGCCGCGCCGAACTCTGCGACGAGATGCTGCGCGTGCACGATCTGCCGGTCGCCGTCGCCCGACTGCTCGTATCGTTCCTGCTCGAGGACGAGCGCGCGGACCAGGCGCGCGACGTCGCCGAACGCGCGCTGCTCAGGGATCCTTCGCAGCCCGTGCTGCACTTCGAACTCGGCCGCGCCTGCCTCGAACTCGACGATAGCGAGCGTGCCGCGAAGGCGCTCGATCAAGCGCTCTCACGCGGCCTGCCGCCCGAACACGAACACCGCGCCCGCCGGCTGCTGCGCCTCGCCTCGCGGCCCGGTCTGTGGCGCGATTCGCAGTGCGTCGAAACCGCCCTGGCCGCTGGCGACCTCGACGCGGCCTTCCGAGCCGCGGTCGCGCTCGTCCGCAGCTCCCGCGACGTCGCCGAGGCCTGGTTCCTCGTCGGGCTGGTGCGTCACAAGCGCGGCCAGGAGCAGCGCGCCGAATGCGCGTTGCGTCGCTCGCTGCGTCTCGATGATTCCCTGCCCGACGCACACAATCGCCTCGGCATCCTGCTGGTGTCGCAGGGTCGGCTGGAAGACGGCATCGACCACCTCGAACGCGCGCACGCTCTGGCTCCGACGGAGCCATCACCCATGCTGCACCTGGCGCAGGGCCTGGCGCTCGCTGGCCGACAGGAAGAGGCGCAGAGGTTCGTGGAGCTGGCCGCGAAGAGTGGTGCTGCGAAGGACCTCGTCGAGGCGGTGCGGCGCGAGATCGTTTCGTCGCGGCCGTAGTCGCGAGGTTGCACTCCGGCAGGCGCCGCTGCCCGCGGTGGCGGCGGGATTCGGGAAATCGTCGAAAACCCTGTTCGGTCGGGTCGCGGTGCTGCGCTGCCCGATCCCATGAAGCACTCTCTGCCCGATCGTGGTCACGCCGAGCGCGTCCGTTCTCGTTGCCGTGTTCTCTGGGGTGTCGCGGGTGCCGCCGCCCTTGGTGTTTGCACTCTGGTTGGGGCGTGTTCCTCGGGTCCGGGTGGGGGGCAGCAGCCCGACGAGACTCTGAAGTTCTCCCAACCGGTTCTGTTCCTCGAACCCGGGTCGTCGGCCAAGGTCATGGTCGCGGGGAGTGAGAACTATGTTCCGGTTCCCCGGACCGATGCCCCACACCTGACGGTGAGTTCGAATCGGCCCGAAGGCGTGAAACGCTATGCGCTCGACGTTGCGGCCAGCGCGGATGCGCTGCCTGGGCTCTATGAGATCGAGTTCGAGTTCGCGGGGCAGGCGGAGATCCACTACCGGGTCATCGTCGTACCGACGGATACCACTCCGACGATGGGTGCAGTGACGGCGGTAGCCGCTGGGGAGCGGCATTCACTGGCCCTGAGCGCGAACGGTTCGGTCTGGGCCTGGGGCTCCAATGCGTTCGGGCAACTCGGGGACGGGTCTCGAGAACGCCGACTCGTGCCGGTGCGAGTCGCCGGCCTGCCGCAGCCGGCGATCGCCATTGCAGCCGGTGCCGAACACTCTCTCGCGGTGCTCCAGGACAACACGGTCTGGGGCTGGGGTCGAACGGCCGACCGGCGGCTTCGGATCCGGCTCGAGGGTTCCCCGCCGGCGCAGGCCGCGCCGGTGATGATCTCGGGGCCGCCCGAGTTCGCCGTCGGGCTCGCGGCCGGCGATGGCCACGCGATGGCGTTGCAGGGTAGTGGTGGTGTGGTGGCCTGGGGTCGCACGTCGAGCGGGCAGACCGCGATGCAGCCGGCCACCGGCGGCCCGGTCGGGAACCTGCCGTTTCGTGCTACTCAGGTCGAGGCGGCGTACGACGTGTCCTACGCGGTGTTGGCCGATCGCAGCTTGTGGGCCTGGGGGGATGGCAGTTTTGGTCAACTCGGCCCGACGGCGTCGGGTCCCCGCGGGTTTGCGCGGCCGGTTGAGACCGTGAGTGCCGTCGACGCGGTCCGCGCCGGGATGAGTCACACCTTGGTCCTGTCGGACGGTGCGGTGATCGCGTTCGGCGGCAACCGCTACAGCCAGCTAGGTGATGGCAGCCGGGAGCCGCAAATTGCTCAGCCGGTGTTCGTGCCGCGCCTGCTGACCGTCCGGGAGATTGCCGCCGGGCGCGACCACTCGCTGGCGCTGCAGGCCGATGGTCGCGTGTTGCAGTGGGGACTGTCGGACTTGGGGCAGGCGGGCCCGATTCCTGGGGGGCCGTCGATGGGCGCAAGCCACCAGCTACTACCCGAAGTCGTTGCCGGTTTGCCGAGTGCGGCAGCGATCGACGCTGGCGGCAGGCATTCGATCGCGGTTACGGCGGCGGGCCAGTCCGCCTACGCGTGGGGGGACAACCGGTCGGGCCAGCTCGGTGATGGCACCGCCTCGGCCAGCCGCGCGGTCATCGCGCCGGTCTACGGTTCGGGCGCCGGTAGCGCCACTCAGCACGCGCTGACACTCCTTGCGAATGGCGAAGGGACGATTCGGGCCGAGGCCGGTGGCCATACGATCGTCGCCGGCGGCGACGCATCGCGCGGTCTGTCCTATGCGGTTGCGCACGATGACATCGTCACCCTTACCGCCAGCGCCGCGACCGGTGGTGTGTTCCTGGGTTGGAGCGGGCAGACGACGGGCAGCAATGCGGTGATCCAGGTGACCATGGATCGCAGCCGTGTGTGCATTGCGCGATTCGGCCGGGCTCCGGTGCCGGACTTCGAGGCCAGTTCTGGTTCGCGCGTCACCTTGCGGGCGGTGGGCGACGTCGACCTCGATGGCTGCATCGTGCTCTGGGAATGGGATATCGGAAACGACGGCCAGATCGACGCGACCGGTCCGCAGCACGGTTTCGATCGTCCCGAAATGGCGACCGACGTTCGCCTCCGCGTCACGGACAACGACGGCTTGATCGGCGAGATCGTTCAGACCGTCGCTGGGTCGAGCGGCGGCGGCACGGGCAACAACGGGCTGATTGCGGACTTCTACACGCTACCTGCCCAGCCGATCTCGTTGTTCCCGACGACGTTCAGTGGACTCACCAGCAGTAGCCCGAACGGTCCCTTGACCAACTGGCAGTGGGATTTCACCAACGATGGCACATTCGACGCCAGTGGCTCCGAAGTGATGTTTACCTATGCTGCACCGGGAACCTACGCGGTCCGTCTCGTCGTCACCGATCAGAACGGTCAGCAGGCCTCGACGGTTCGCAATGTCGTGGTGACCGCGGGGTAGCTCGCGGTCCTGGCCGTGGTCGCCGCCTACGCCAATGCGTCGGCGATCATGGTCTGGATCTTCTCGAGAGTGGCGCGCAGGCGAGTGCGATCCTGCTCGACGTTCTTCACGGCGGCGGCGATGTCGCTGAGCTGCGCGAGCTGATCGGTCATGTTGGTCCCTTTTCGGGCTGCTCCCGTTGCCCGGGCGCGCTGCTTCGGCGCTGTCTTGCCGCCACCCCCGCGCATCTTGGTGCGAACCTGGTAGACGAGAGGCAAGGAACACCCGACCTGTTTGGCGATGTCGGCGGGTGCGGCGCCACCTTCGAGAAGCTTGCGGATCTGGGCGGACTTGGAGGTTGGTTTCGAGGGCTTGGTCATCGGTGCTCGGGTTGGCTGGCGTGTTGGGTGCCCCAGTTGCTGGGCGGCAGCCCGGCTCAGTTTGTCGGATCGTGGCGGTCAAAGGAACCGCGTTGCGATCTTGCATTCCGTTACGATCCCTCGAGAGTCGCTGTTCACTCGTCTGCGGCCTCTGCGGTTTCTCGATGCAACCTCCCGACGAGACTCTCGAACTGTTGCAGCAATGGCACGGTGGCGATCGCGCGGCGCTCACTGCGCTCATCGAGCGGGATCGGGCATGGGTCGAGGCCCGAGTGCGTCAGCGCCGCTCGGACAAGCTGCGTCAGCATGCCGAGACGGTGGACGACTTCCAGGAACTCATGCTGAGGGCCTTGCAATACACGCCGAAGTTCTTGTGTGCGGACCGCGGGCAGTTTCGGGCATTGGTCGCTCGGATGATCGAGAACGTGCTCGTCGACCGCGCCCGCTATCTGGGGAGCCACCGGCGCGACGCGCAGATCCAGGCGATGCGAGTCAGTCAGATCAATCTGGATTCCCGGGTTGCGACCAGTGCCGGGCCCGACGCCGCGGCGGCCCACAACGAAGAGGTCGCATGGATGCATCTGGGCATGCAGTTCCTTGACGAGGGTGAGCGTGAGATTGTCTGGCAGCGACAGTTCGAAGAGCGCGCGTTCGTCGAGCTGGCGCAGGAGGCCGGCGTGAGCGAAGACGCGGTGCGGATGCGCTTCAACCGGGCGCTCCTGCGTCTGGCCACGATCGTCCAACGTCTGCAGCGCGGCGAACTCGATGGGCTTCTGGCCGAAACGCCAGCCTGATCGTCGAGCGCGGCGCCGGTGAGGGGCGCGACTTTCACCTCAGCGCGACGGCCTCGGCGAGTTGGTCCAGAGCGGGTTCGGCGTCGGTCGCCTGCAGCTGCTGCGCGAGTTCGCGCATCCACACCAGGGCACGGCGAAGCCGGGCGCAGTGCAGACGGCTACGGCGGACGACCGCGACGAGCGGCGCGACGTCCGTCAGTGCACGATTCAGTGCGGTCTCGGCCCCGGCCTGGTCGTCCATACGGTGGCGTGCTTGGGCGCGGGTGGCGTGGAGCAGCAGGCGTTCGACGCTGGTTGCGAGGCTCGGCTGCTCTTCGGTGAGATAGGTGCTGGCGCGATCGAGAGCGGCGATCGCCGCCGCATGGTCGGCGGTTGCGATCAGTGACTCGGCGAGGCCGCGTTCGATCGACCCGGCTACCAGGCGCGAGCCAGGCATCGCGTCCACCCTGGCACGCAGGCCAGCCGGCAGGTCTGTCAGTGTCGCCGCTGCCTGTCGCCATTGCTTCAGCGCGCGCGCGGGGTCGCGCAACATCACGATCTGGCCGAGGCGCAACTGGTGCTCGCGATGGTTCGCGTGGCCCTTGAGGTACTTCGGCGCTCGTGCCGTGAAGCTCGCATCGAGTTCGAGCGCTTCGCGCAGCCGGTCTTCGGCCAGCTCTAGTTGGCCCATCTCGCAGGCCAGGGAGCCGAGATTGTGCAGCAGGATCGATTGGTTGCGCTGCCACTGCAGGTTGTCGGGAGATTGCTCCAGCAGCACGCCGCCATGTCGACGAGCCGTTGCGAACGCGGCCAGGGCTTCGGTATCGCGCGAGTGATTCGCGAGCACGGCGCCGAGGCTGTTGGCCGCTCGCCAGCAGCTATCGTGGAGCACACGATCCTGTGAGTCGTTCTGCAGCAGGCGCTGAAGACTCGCGAGCGCCGCGCTGTAGAGCTGGATCGCGCGTTCCGGCTCCGCGCCGCGAACGGTGTTGCCGAGTGTCGTGCGCACGAAGGCGAGGGTGCGCTGCGCGACTGCGCTCGCGGGATCCTCGGCGACGAATCGTTCGGTCAATTCTCGCGCCCGCTCCAGGCCCTCGATTGCGGCCTCGCGCTCGCCTCGGCGAATCAACAGCCTGGCCTGGTTCTTCAGCGTGATGGCGAGATTGAGGTGATTGATGCGCGCCAACGGGAACGCGGCTGTCAGTTTCTCGAGCAGTTCTCGCGACTCGGTGTACGCGGCCAGGGTCGCGGCTTCATCGTCGCCTCGTGCCAAGAGCACGGCGTGCGTTCCGAGGTTGCTGGCGAGCGCGGTCATTGCGTCTCGGTCGTGAGGTTTGGTGCGTAACACCTCGCGCAACAATTGGGCGGCGTCGCGCCAATCTCGGTCCGCGCCTTCGAGGTCTCGCGCCGATCGCAATAGCCGTGCGCGTACGCCGAGCAGTTTGGCGCGCTCGATGGACGTCCGCGGATCCTCGGTGGCGGCGAGTGCATCGAGTCCGGTGCGAACGAGTTCTTCTGCTTCGGCGAGCCGTTCGTTCGATTCGAGCCCCATCGCCAGATTGCGATGGGCTCGCGCCAGTGTCGTGGTTTCTGCCGGGGTCAGTGCGCGGACGTTTGCCAGCCGTTCCAGCGTGCTGATGGCGGCGCGGTAGGCCGCCTCCGACGGGCTGTGTTCGCCGCGGTCTTCGGCGAGGCGGGCGTTTGCCGACTGCGCTTGCGAGAGCCACCACAGAGCCGTGGGGTCATCGTTGTCGCCGAGTTCTTCGAGGCTGCTCGTGGCCCTTGCGAGCAGGTCGCCTGCGGTTTGCAGGTCGCCGAGGTGGGCGGACAGTTCCGCATACTTGACCTGCGTGATCGCGCGATCCAGTCGCAGCTCGGGGGTCGGTCCAGTGCGTTCCAGAAACCGGCGATGAAACTGCATCGCGCGCTCGAACAACTGCCGGCGAACCTCCTCGAGCTGCGGCACGTCCGACAGGTGGGTGCGGGCCAGCAGCGCCAGTTCACCGACGGCTTCGCGCGCGGCGGCGAAATCGGCCTGCGCCCGCTGCTGTGCCTCGCGGGCTTCGTCGGCGCGCAGGCGCGCGCTGATCGCAAGGTAGATGTTGGCCGCGAGCGCTATCGCCAGCATCGCGAGGATCACGGCTGCGAGCGGATTTCGTCGGCTCCACAACTGCAGCCGTCGCCCCAGGCTCGGTGGTTGCGCCAGGATCGGCTGGGCATGCCGTACCCGGTGCAGGTCCTCGGCGAAGTCCAGCGCCGTGCGATAGCGTCGATCGGCATCGCGGTTCATCGCGGTGGCGACGACGGTGCCGAGGTCGCGTTCGATCGCGGGGACGATCCGGGCCATGTCGACCGGTCGCGAGTTGAGGATGGCGTGAAAGAGCGCTTCGCGCGTCGCGCCGAAGAACGGCTGCCGCAGCGTCAACGCTTCGTAGAGGGTCGCGCCCAGCGAGTAGATGTCGGTCGCGCGATCGATTCCCTGGTCACGCGATTCGATCTGTTCCGGCGACATGTAGGCCGGCGTGCCGATGGGCTGCCCGGACTGGGTCAATCCGGCGGTCGAGGACTGGTCCCGGACGAGTCCGAAGTCGAGCAGCACCGGCGCGCCGTCCGGAGTCACCATGATGTTGCCGGGCTTGACGTCGCGATGGACGAACCCGGCTTCGTGAGCGGCGTGCAGCGCGCGCGCGACCTGCTCGATCAACGCGATCGTCGCGTGGACGGTCGGAACGTTCGATGCCCGGTTGCCGGTCGTCGTGGATCCGGAGTCCGCCGCCGAGGGGCGGGGTAGCGCCAGTGGCTGCTCGGCCGTGACGGCCGTGGCGATGTACGCCGACAGGGTTGCACCCGGGACGTACCGCATCGCCAGATAAGGCGTGCCCTCGACCTCGCCCGTGTCGAGCACCTGGCAGATGCCCGGGTGATCGAGCTGGAACGCCGCGGCGCCCTCGCGCCGCAGCCGTTCACGCGCTTCGAACGAGAACAGGCCGCGGTCTCGCACCAGCTTGAGCGCGACGAGCCGTTCCTGGTCCGCCCGCTGCTGACGGGCGAGATAGACGATTCCCATACCGCCCCGCCCGAGCTCGCGAACGAGCTCGTACTCGCCGACCCGTTCGGGTGGCGGTTGGTCGGCGGCCAACCTGGGGTTGAGCTGCTCCAGGTGGCGAAACATCTCGAACTGCTCGCGCAGTCTCTGCGCGAGCGTCGGGTGTTCGAGAATCAGCTCCTCGAGCGCTTCTTGCTGGCGATCGATCGGTCGGGCGACGACGTCGGCGAGCAATTGCTCGACCCGAGATTCGCCGGAGTCGCGAGAGGGGTCCTGCACCCCCACACGATAGCCGTTCGCACGCGGCCGGAGTTCCCCATCATCCGGTTCCATTCCGCGGCCCCGAAGAAGTGAACCCTCGAACCGCTTTCCTTGAAGGTGGGAGCACGCAGGCCCTACAAACTGCCCAAGCCCGATGAGCACCGACACCAGCCTGCTTTCGTACCGCGAGCGCTTCCCGATCCTCGAGCGCAGCAACTACCTCATCAACAACTCGCTCGGCGCGGTTCCGGCCGCGGCGCGCGACTACGTCAACGAGTTCGTCGAGCAGTGGGAGACGCGCGGGGTACGGTCGTGGGGCGACAGCTGGTGGACGCTGCAGGAGCGGATCGGGGACACGATCGCCGGTGTGCTCGGCGTGCCCACCGGCACCGTGTCGATGCACCAGAACATCGCGGTAGCGCTGGAGATGATCCTGTCGTGCTTCACGTTCGACGGCCCGCGGAACAAGATCGTCTACTCGGCGCTGAACTTTCCATCGGACCAATACATCTACGAAGCGCGAGAGCGCCACGGGGCGCGGCTCGTGCGCACGCCGGCGAGCGCGGATGGACTCGTGACCGACGTCGAGGCGATGCTCGATGCGATCGACGACGAGACGCTGCTCGTCGCGATCGACCACGTGATGTTCCGCAGCTCGGCGATCGTCGACATCGCGCCGATCGTGGCGAAGGCGAGGGAGCGCGGCGCGTTCGTGATCCTCGACGTGTTCCACTCGGTCGGCACGGTGCCGCTCGCGCTGCACGATCTCGGCGTGCACGCGGTCGTCGGCGGCGCGCTCAAGTGGATGTGCGGGGGGCCGGGCAACTGCTTCCTCTACGTGCACCCCGACGAGATCCAGCGGCTGCAGCCGGCCTTCACGGGGTGGGCGGCGCACAAGGATCCGTTCGCGTTCTCGCCAAAGGGGCAGGACTACCGCGATGACGGTGGGCGTTTTCACACGGGAACGCCCAACGTGCCGGCGCTGTGCGCGGGGCGCGCGGGAATCGAGCTCGTGGCCGAGGCCACGGTCGAAGCGATTCGTGCGCGTAGTCAACGACTCACGACCACGCTCGTCGACGAGGCGCTGCGCGCGGGGCTGACTCTGCGGTCGCCGAGCAACGCAGCGCAACGCGGCGGCCACGTCGCGCTCGAGGTGCCGCACGGTTACGCGGTGTGTCAGGCGCTGAGCGCGCGCGAGATCGTCGTCGACTTCCGGCCCGACGCGGGCCTGCGCGTCGCGCCGCACTTCTACAACACCGAAGAAGAGGTGCTCGCGGCGGTGCGCGCCATTCGCGAGATCCTGGACGGCGGCGAATACGAACGGTTCCTGAGCGGTGACCGCAAGCCCGGCTGATTTACGACCCCACGACGCTCATGACGAACGAACGCAGCCCACGTATCTGGGACATCAGCGAGCCGATCGAGCCGGCAACGGCACCGTTCCCCGGCGATACCCCGTTTTCGCAGGAATGGGTGCTGCGGCAGGAGGACGGCAACTCGTGCAACGTGAGCACGATCCGGATGTCGGTGCACGTCGGCACGCACACGGACGCGCCGCTGCACTTCGACGTCGCGGGCGATGACATCGCGACCGTCGACCTCGCACGTTACTGCGGTCGCTGTCGCGTCGTCGACGTGCGTGGCGAAGGCGAACCTGCGCTGATTCCCGCGAGCGCGATCACGCACGCGGTCACCGACGGCGCCGAGCGGGTGTTGTTCCGCACGCATGATCGCCACGATCATACGACGTTCGACCAGGGCTTCACCGCGGTTGGCCCGGCGGCGGCGGCCGCCCTGGTTGCCGCGGGGATCACTCTCGTCGGCATCGACACGCCGAGCATGGACCATGCGACGAGTCAGGGGCTCGAAGGTCACCACACGCTCTACGAGGGCGGCGTCTCGATCCTCGAGAACCTCGATCTTTCGGGCGTGCCCGCGGGTGACTACGAGCTCATCGCGCTGCCGCTGCGCATCGTCGGTGGCGACAGCAGCCCCGTGCGAGCGATCCTTCGTGAGCTGCCGCGAGGCGGCACGGACTGAGGCGGCTTCACGGCGTGCGTATGTGCGTAACACGGATTCATCGCAGCCACTTCGTGATCGGGATCCTTTGCCATAGCCTGCTCTGATGAGCCGTGCGTTGGCTGGCCTGCTCCTGTTCCTGCTCGTTCCGGCGCTGATCGGCACGGCCACGGCTCAGGGCAAGAACCTGCTGTTCTATGGCAACAGCTACACGTTCTATTCGTTCGGCTATGGCGTCCCCGAGCTCGTCGGGTTGATTGCCGAAGCCGCGGGCGAACCTTCCCCGACCATCGTGCAGGCACTCGTCGGTGGTTCGAACCTGCAGTTCCATGCGACCGACCCCGCGCAGGTCGCGAAGATCACGACTGGGCTCGCGCCTGGTCAGACGTGGGACCACGTCATCCTCCAGGAGAACTCGGTCGGCGCGACACCCTACTTCGGTTTCAGTCCGGCGGTGTTCCGCAGCAGCGCGCGGACGATCCTCGGCAACGTGCGTGTCCACAGCCCCGCGGCGAAGGCGGTGATGTATCAGACCTGGGCGCGCGCCTGGGGTCACATGTACTACCCGTCACCGTGGTCCGTTCCGATGGCGATGCACACGATGGTGCGCCAGAACCACGACGTCGCGGTCGCGGATCTCGAGGCCGCGTTCGGCAGCGGCGCCGCGACGAAGGCCGCCGTCGGTGACGCCGTCGCGTTACTCGAGTGGAGCCCGGCCTGGTATCACCCGGATCGTTCGCATCCGGGTCCCGCGATGACGCTGCTCGCGGCGATGTGCATCTACACGTCGATCTACGGTGGTTCGGTGTGCGAAGTCGACCCGGGTTTTCCGAGCGGGCCGATCGCGGCTGCACTCGCGCCTCACGGCATCAAGCCGGCGACGTGGCATCTGCTGGCCGGGGTCGCGCAACGTTGTGCGACCCCGGCGAACCGCCGGTTTCCGGGATCGGGTGACCACCTGCTGCTGGCAAGTGCCGTCGACGGTGAAGGGCCGACCGCCTGCCCGAGCAAGCGCGCCACGACCGGGGCCAACATCGATCTGCAGCTCCGCTCGCTCAACGGGATCTACGACGGCGCGTTCGGAGCGATGCTGCTGAGCCTGGCTCCGACCGGTTCACCTCCTGGACCGTTGCCGACCTACCCCGAACTGCACCTCGATCCGGCCCGCGTGATCGCAACGCCGTTCGCCAGCCTCGACCTGCCGCACACGATGTCCTTCAGCCTGCCTTTCTCGCTGCCGGGTTCTTCGCTGCTCGTGCAAGGGGTGGCGTTGAAGGCCAGTTCGGCGAGCGGCAACCCGGTGTTCACGGCGACCGACGCCCACGAGCTCGTGCTGTTCTGAGCGATCGGTTGCCAGATTTCGTCGGTTTTCGGGCTGCCCGTTCCACTGCGAGTGGCAGGGACAACGACCGGAGCCCGAGCCTGTCCTGGATCCGCTCGGCGTGACGCGTTAGTCACAGGGGCTGTCAGCGCACCATCGCCCGGATCGATACCACTCTGCACCAGACATGACCAAGCGGCCGATCAATCCCGCCGATCTCGCTCCGCCGATCGGTTTCCAGCACGGCTGGCTCGTCGAGTCGGGCGAGCAGCGCACGCTCTATCTCGCGGGGCAGTGCGGCTACGACGCGGCCGGTAAGGTCGAGTCGCCCGGCGATCTCGTGGCGCAGCTCGATCGGGCGCTCGGCAACATCGGCAGCATCCTGCGTGAGGCGGAGATGACGTTCGAGGACGTGGTGCAGCTCAACTTCTACGTCACGAGTCGCGACGATTACGCGCATGCGCGCAAGGCGATCGGCAAGGTGTGGCGACAGCATTGCGGCAAGCACTTCCCGGGCATGGCGATGTTCCAGATCGTCTCGTTGCTCGATCCCGAGGCGCGCGTCGAGGTGCAGGGGATCGCGGCGCGATGAACGTTCGCGAATCCGGAATCCGACCGCTCGCCGCGATCGCGCTGCTCGGGCTGACGGCCTGCGCGACGGGGGCGCCGCGTGGGGCGCACGACTTCGATGATTCGGCCGGTCGGGCGGAGATCGCGGTGCTCGGCGACGGGTTCGTCCGGTTGGATGGCCAGCGGGTGCCGCTCGAGGCCGGCATTCTGAGCTTGCGGCAGCGTTTTCGCGCGATGCCGCGCGCCGACCGGGCGCGTTTCGTCGTGGAGCTCTGGC
The DNA here is from genome assembly GCA_024743115.1 of bacterium. Taxonomy (GTDB): domain Bacteria; phylum Planctomycetota; class UBA1135; order UBA1135; family UBA2386; genus JAGQRA01. Next base: position 106,797 of record JANSXC010000010.1, read on the forward strand.
AGACGCCGATTCGTGACGACGCTGCGATCAGGCGCGAGGTGGCGGCGGGCTCCAACCGCCTCCTCGACGAGTTCCAGATCATGGGTGTGCTGCAGAGTGAGGTGCGCTCCAAATGACAAGTGACCTGCTGCGCTCGCGGGTGCCGCCCGACCTCGTTGTGTTCGACGTCGATGGCACGTTGCACGACACGTTCCAGTGGTGGGCGCCCGTGATCCGCGCCGGCCTGCAGCGCTTCGCCGCAGCCGAGGGCATGGCGGTCACGATGCCGACCGATACGGAGGCCGAGGCCGTGGTCGGCATGCGGGACGCCGGCGTGTGGGCGCCGTTCCTGCCCGAAGAGCACAAGCATCGCTGGCATGACCTGCGCGCCGTCGTGCTGCCGATGGAGGTCGACGAGATCAGCTCGGGCAAGGATTACCTGTTCCCCGGCGTGCGCCAGTTGCTGCCGCATCTGCGGGCGATCGGGGTCGGCACGGCGCTCGCGAGCAACTGCCGCAGTCAGTACATGAACGGCATGATGCAGGGGCAGGGGCTCGCGGCGATCAGCGATCACCAGTTCTGTCTCGACTCGGAGAACGTCGACTCCAAGACCGACATGCTGCGGGAGGCTCAGCGGGTCACCGGGGCCGAGCGCCCGGTCATGGTCGGCGATCGGGAGCCCGACCACGAGGCCGCCGTGGCGCTCGGCTGGCCGTTCATCTGGCGTGAGAATACGCGTTGCCGAATCGACGACGCGGACCTGATCTGGCGGGGCGACCCGTCCGAACTCCTGATGGCACTGGCGCTTCGGCCGTTCTGACTCGCCCGTTCCGCGGCTTTTTCCGGGGGTATGATGGGGCATTGGCCCAGGCCCGATTTCGTGGCGGCGGCCGAATCCGAATATCTGCCCGGCCACTGCGCAGGGTCCCGACGTCACCCATGTTTTCACTAGTAGGCATCGCGATGGAACTCGTTGTCATCGTCGTCGGCATCGCCGTGGTCTGGACGGTTCTGTCGCTCATCGAATCGCGTCGCAAGCGGCAGTCCGACAATGCCCGCCTGCTCGAAGAGGCGCTGAAGAATCCGGCGCTCGATCGCGCGACCCTCGAGACGTTGACCTACCAGCTCACGGGCAAGAAGCCGCTCCGGGCGGAGCCGCCCGGCCGCAGCGGGTTCCTGGCGTTCGTGCTGGCGATTGGTTGGATGGCGCTGTTCACGGGCATTGGCCTCCTGATCGGGGGCGAGACCGGCAACGATCGTGACATGACGCTGGCTGGCTGGATCGTCGGCCTCAGCGGCTTCGGTTTCGTCACGTATCCGTTCGCGTTGCGGGAGCTCGAAGGCCGCCGCGCCACGTAGTTCGCCGCTGCCGCGCGACACCTTCTGAATCCCTCGTCAGCCCCCAGAGGTCACCATGAACAGTGAAGACATCGCGGTCGTCGGCAGCATCTTCGCCGTAGTCGGCGGCGCCGTCGCGATCGTCAGCGTCCTGGTGACGCGCAACAAGGCGGAGCGCCTCAAGCGCCTCGAAGTGATGTCCAAGGCGATGGAGAATCCATCGATCGACGAACCTACGCGCCGGCAGTTGCTCGACACGCTCGCCGAGGATCAGCGCCAGTCGTCGGCGCAATGGAGCATGACGCTCGACAAGCTGCGACGTCTGGGACGCATGATCCTGGTCGCTGGCGGCTGGATCCTCTTCTGCATCGGTGGCGGCATGCTGCTGCTCGATACCATCGATGTGGTGGACCACATCTGGATGCCGGGCGTGTGGATGACGTTCCTGATCGGGTTCGTTGCCATGACGCTGCCGGTTGCCACGCGCGAGCTCATGGCGCGCAGCGACCCCGCGCCGGTCGGCGAGTAGCGCCGCTCCCCGGGTGACAAGGTCACCCGTTCGGGTTCTGATACCCGCGTGACCCTGCCGCCCGTCGAAGACCTGCAGCGGCGCGCCGTCGAATTGTTCGAACTCTGGCGCGTCCGCGATACCGCGGTCGACGTCGCCTACAACCGTCGGCTGCGTACCTGCGCGGGACGGGCGTTCGTGGAGAACGGTCTGATCGAGCTCAATCCCCACGTGCTCGAGGGCGCACCCGAAGAGGTCGACGGGGTGCTCGTGCACGAGGCGGCTCACGTCGCGGCCTGGCGGTTGTTCGGCAACGCGGCCGAGGCGCACGGCCGGCACTGGCGCGCGCTCATGCGGCTCGCCGGGGCGCCGCCCGACGTCACGCACGACCTGCCGATTCCGAGTCGACCGAGCGGCACGGTGGGCGCCCGACACCGATCACGGCGGCGATTCTCGTATCTGCGATTCTGCGAAGCGTGCGGTGACCGCCAGCTGCTGGCGGCGGTGCGCTACGGTCGGTGTCACGGCTGTTCGCGGCGTGACAGCTATCTCGTGCTCCGGGCGCCGGCCTCGGCTGCGGGCCGCGCTGCGCTCGAACGGATCACACTCGAGGATGCACGCGCGCGCTGCGCCGACATAATGGGGCGAGTCTGAATGGGCTGCGTCTGACATGACCGATCACGACCTCTTCGAAGCGATCGTCGAACTCCGCCGCGAGGGCATTCCTGCGGCGCTGGCGACGATCGTCGGCACGCGCGGCTCGACCCCGGGTCGGACCTCGATGCGGCTGCTCGTCCAGGCGGACGGCACGTTCCGCGGCACCGTCGGCGGCGGCTGTCTCGAAGCCGAGGTCTACGACGCGGCGCTTGCGGTCATCGCGGACGAGCAGCCCCGATCCCTGCAATTCCGCCTGACGGAACAGGATTCTCCGGACAGTGGCCTGATGTGTGGCGGCGAGGTGACGATCTTCGTGGAACCGATCACGACCCCGAGTCTCTGGATCTTCGGCGGCGGCCACGTGAGCAAAGCGCTCTGCGAGGTCGCGACCCTCGCGGGCTTTCGCACGACGATCGTCGACGATCGCTCGGACTACGCTACGGCCGAGCGGTTTCCGGCGGCCCATGCGACCAGCTCCGAGCCCTATCCGGACGCCGTCGCACGCTTTCCCATCCGTTCGAACAGTTACGCGATCGTGGTCACGCGCGGCCATCGCGACGACGGCATCGTGCTCCAGGCGCTCGGTCGGCGCCACGCGGCCGGCGACGAACTGCGGTTCTGCGGCATGATCGGCAGCAAGACCAAGCAGGCCCTGCTGTTCAAGGAAGCGCGTGCGGCCGGCGTCTCGGACGACTTCCTGGCGACCGTGCGGACCCCGATGGGGGCGTATCTGGGCGGCAAGACCCACGAGGAGATCGCGGTTTCGGTGGTAGCGGAGCTGATCTCGGTGCGCCGCACGGGCGAGGATCTGGCCAGCAGCTGGGATCGCAAGCCCCGCAAGGTCCGGGGCGGCCAGGAAGGCGTCCGGGAGCTGCCGGCGGCCGAAGCCTGACTTTCGGGGTGTCTCGGGCGCCATTCCGCCCAGATCGCCGAACCTCCGGTGACCTGCGCCGTTGTCACTGCCGAGGCTCGCCGGCATGATGTTTCGCCCTCCCTGAATCCTGGCGACCCCCCTCCCTGATCCCGGATATCGCTGATGAAGCTCTTCTGCCTGGCTGCCCTTCTGCTCACCGTCCCGGCCCTCGCCCAGGGCGACAGTATCTTCACCGTCGACGGCAAGACCGTCGAGAACGTGATCGTCAAGAGCTGGAACATCCGCCAGATCACGTTCAAGGAAGGCGGCACCGAGCAGACGATGCCGTCGCACAAGGTGGTCCGAGTCGAGCTCGAGAGCTTCAACGACGTCTTCCGACTCGGCCTGCGCGACTCCGATCTGATGCTGACCAAGGCGCGTGAGCAGCTCAAGGAGAAGGAGGATCTGCTGGCGCAGATCGGCTTCGTGCGCGCGTCGGCCATGTTCTTCGACGAGAACCGCCCGCAGGAAGCGGTGACCGCGCTCACGGAGCTCGAGAAGGGCATCTCGGACGCGGGTACGCTGCCGGAGGTCTACCGGCAGAAGTTCGAGTACTACATGGGCATGGGCAAGAAGGGCGCGCGCAACGGCGAGTCCGTCGCCAAGAAGTACCTGTCCGCGGCGCAGGGCAACGCCTGGTCGCAGGGTTTCGTGATCGAGGCCGAGTTCTTCCAGGCGCTCGCCGGCAGCGTGGCGGGTGGCGACCCGAAGGCCTACCAGGTCAAACTCGCCGACATCATCCAGCGCGCCGGCGCCGTCAACGCGATGGTCGCCAACCGCGCCAACATCCAGCTCGGCAACAGCTACCTCGCGACGGACGACAAGGATCGCGCGAAGAAGATCTTCGAGCGCCTCGCCGACAAGGACGGTGTCGACGAGAGCTCGCGCGCCGGGGCCTACCTCGGCATGGGGCTGCTCACGATGGGTGCCGCGGGCGAGAACAAGGACGAGCACAAGCGAGCGCTGCTGTGGTTCCTGCGGGTCTACCTCGAGACGCGCAACGCGTGGCCGAGCCTGCAGGCCGAGGCGCTCTACAACGCGGTCCAGGCGGCCGGCAAGTGGCGCGGTCCGGACTACGGCTACATCCAGGCGCGCTGCCGCGGTGTGATGAAGGCCGAGTTCCCGGGCTCCAACTGGACCGAGCGCGCGCTCGCGGGCCGCTGAGACCATGTGACCGGCGACCCCGGCCCCGAGGAACGGGCTGCAGAGTTCGGATCATGAGGGTCCCGGCGCGATGACCCAGCCTCCAGGGCGGCTGAGCAACCTGCTCTTCTGGGGGCTCTGGCACGTCGTTCGGCTCGTGCTGCGGCTCTATTGCCGCTTCCGCGTCGAGGGCGAGCTGCCGGCCGGCGCCGTCGTGGTCGTCGCGAATCACGCGTCGTTCGTCGACCCGATCGTCTTGGGAGCGGCGCTGCCGCGGCGCGTCGTCTTCCTGATGACCGAGGTCGTCTATCGCTCGCGGGCGATGGGCTGGTTCTACCGCTGGAACTGCGCCATTCCGCTGTCGACGCGCATGCCCAACCGGGAGTCGATGCGCGCGGCGCGGACGGTACTGCAGCAGGAACGGTCGATCGGGATCTTCCCGGAAGGTGGCATCAGCCGGGACGGCAAACCGCTGCTCGGCAACCCCGGCGCCGTTTCGCTCGTGCTCAACGAAGGCGTGCCGATCGTGCCCGTCGGAATCGTGGGTACCTACGACGTGTTGCCGCCCGGTGTGGCGCTGCCGCGCCCGCGCCGCCTGGTCGTGAGGATCGGCGCGCCGATCACGCCTGCGGAACTCGATGCCGTCGGTGGCGGTCGGCGCGAGAAGCTGCAGAACGCGACTCGGCTGATCATGCAGCGCATCGCGGACCTGACTGGCCACGAGGCGCGCGAAGCCGTGCTTTCGACCTGAGCGCGTGAGCGCCCGGTAGTCTGGCCGCCGCGCCCGCTCGCTTCGGAGAGATTTCCGCCGCGATTCGGCGGGGCCGGTTCCACCACAGTGTGGAACGCATCGAGGCGTCAGACAACGCGGTGACCGATCGACCGGCGGGGGTGCAGGCGCCGGCCGGCGACACTCTGTGCCGGCTGGCCAGGAGCTGCGCGCAGCGGTTTCTGCGGCGGTTCGGCGACCCGACAACGCGGCTGGAGTTCGACGATCTCGTCCAGGACAGCGCGATCGCGGCGTGGCGCTGGTCGGGCTCCGTGCGCGAGCCGCGTCGGTTTGCGGCGGCCGTGCGCACGATCGCGCGCCGGCGACGGTCGCGATGGCTGCGCTCCGTTCGCCGGCGGGAAGCAATCGAGAGGGCTGTGGCGGCGAGCGAGCCCGAGGCGCGTGAGCCCGAGGCGCGCGAGTCCGACGGTGTTGTGATCGCGGGCATCTGTGTGCCGCGTGAATGGTTGTTGCCGCGCCTGGCGACGGCGATCGACGCACTGCCGCCGATCGATCGCTGCCTGATCCTCGCGTTCCAGGAGGGCTTTTGCGTGCTCGAGATCGCTGAGCGCTATGGGCTGACCGCAGCCAACGTCAGGGTGCGGACCCATCGCGCGCGGTCGCGGGTGCGTGAACGGATCGAGGCCGCGGCCCGGTTGGCCGTGCGCCTGGATGAGATCGACGAGTGAAACCCGAAGACGACGAGGAGAAGAACACGATGCGACGATTCTGGATCTCTTGGTTCCTGCCGATGGGCCTGGCGCTGCCGCTGGTTGCTCAGGGTCAGACGAAGGCCCCGGCGACGAAGGCCCCGGCGGCGAAGGCCCCGGCGACGAAGACCCCGGCGACGAAGACCCTGGAGCCGCACGCCGAGATCCCCGATGGCGGGACCGCCAAGGTCGGGGCGGCCGGATCGGGCGCGCGGCCGAAGGTCGACGCCAGGGAGTCGACGAGTTCCCTGGAGCCAGTGCGTCGGCATGGCGCTGGCGCACCGTCATCGACCTCCGTGACCGCTCCGGTCAGCGCCGCCGGTCGCACTGCGCTGCAGCGTTGTCGCGAGTTGGCGAGGCGGGTCCGGGATCGCTCGGGCTCCGAGCGCCTGACTGCCCTGGCCGAGGCGGCGGCCAACTACGACCGGGTAGCAGATGGCTTCGCCCGGGAGCCCCGGGTCGCGGCGCGGGCCGCGTTCGCTGCCGCCGAGCTGTGGCGTCGGCACGGCAGTCTGGCGATCGCCGAGCGGTCCTACGGGGCGGCGGCGCTACTCGACCGGGGCCGCTACGGCGCACGTGGACTGCTCGGGGTTGCGGACATGCAGCGACGCCAGGGTCGGCGGCCTGCCGCGTTGTCGTCTTATTCGGCGGTCATCGAGGGGTTTCCTGCGGCCGGCTACGCGCAGCAGGCGCGCCTGGCGCGGGCGCGTCTACTGCGGTCGATGGGGCGACTCGAAACGGCGGTCGGCGGTGCTCGCGCCGCGCTCGAGTGCGCCCGGCCCGGCCGGCAGTTGTTCGACGCGTGCAACCTGCTCGCCCTGCTGCTGATCGAATCCGGCGACCTCGCCGCGGCGGAGTCTGCCCTGGCGCACGCCCGCAAATCCATTGCAGCGGCCCCCGGCGACGACCCGATAACTCGACAGCGTTGGCAGAAGGCGGTCGACGGGCTCTCGGGCTGGCGTGCGTTGCGTCGGGCCAAGGACCGCGCGACCGGGGCTGCGCGCGATGCGGTCCGGTTCGATCAGGATCGACGCCGTGTCGTTCCCGATCCCCCACTCCAGTAGAATCCCCATCACGATGCGCCGTTCTCTGATCCTGTCTGCGTTCTTGCCCCTGTTCTTGTGCAGTGGATGCGCGGTGTCGCACGGCATCGATTCGTTGGCGAGTGCATGCCCACCGCCGGAGTTCGGCCGACCCGTCTACGTGCGGGCGATTGCCGGCACGGGCGCATGGGTCGGGGGCATCGCTGGTGGCATCGTGTCGATCGTGGCGTTGCCCGTGACCTACCCGATCAGTCTGCTAGCGGAGGACAGCCTCGGCGAGACCGGTCAGAGTGAGTTCCTGTTCTTCCCGGCTCTCGGTGCGGCATCGGTCGGACACACGCTCTTTGGTGGTGCTGCCGATATCCTCGACTACACGTTCCGCAGGGCGTGGGTCGGGACGGATGACGACCCGATCATGCGTTACGACTTCGAGCCGGCAGCGGCGCCGTCGTTGCCGCAAGCCCCGGCGGGCCGATAGCGCGACCGTTGCGCTGCGCGGGTTCGGACTTGCGCTACGCGGGTTCGGTCGACGATTGCTCGTCGAGAATCGCGCGAGCGCGGTCCGCAAGTGCGGTGGGGGAGAATGGCTTGGCAAGGAAGTGGCGCCGCGGCCCGTTGGTCAGGCCCTCGGATTCTTCGGGCCGCCCGGAGACGTAGAGCACATGCGTGTCTCCAAGCTGGTCCCCGAGTTGCTGGGTCATCGTGGCGCCGTCGATGCCCGGCATCCCAACGTCGGTGATGATGAGGTCGAACGATCGCCTTTCGAGGATCGTCATGGCCGATTCGGCGTCGGGTGCGGAGAGGACGTCGTAGCCCGCGCGTTCGAGAGCGACCTGCGTAACGCGGCGGACCATGTCCTCGTCCTCGATGAGCAGGATCGTGGAGCTACCGTTCTGCCGCTTGACCGAGCCTGGAACGACGACGCGTTCATTCGAGGTGGCGCAGGGCAGCAGCACCACGAACTCTGCGCCGGGCGCCGGTGACTCAGATGCGCGGATCGTGCCGCCCGACTGCGCGATGATGCCAAACGAGGTCGACAGCCCCAGGCCCGTGCCGCGCGGCTTGGTGGTGAAGAACGCGTCGAACAGCCGCTCTTGATGCTGCGGAGGGATTCCCGGTCCTGAATCGCGGACGGAGATTCGTACCCATTTCTCCTCGCCATCGCGTGGCAGGCTCGGCTCGGTGCCGTGGTCGACTCGGGTTGCGTGGATTTTGATCGTGCCGGCGCCGTCCATTGCATCCTTGGCGTTGACGACGAGGTTCATGAACACCTGCTCGAGCTGGGATTGGTCCGCGCGGATCTGGCCGAGCGGGCGTTCGATCGTGGCGTCGAGTACTACGCGTTCGCCGGCGAGTCGGCGGAGCATGGGCGTGACGTCGGCGAGGAAGGACTCGAGATCGATGATGCCGATCTGCAGCGCTTGCTGCCGCGCGAAGGTCAGGAGCTGGGTTGTGAGCTGCTGGCCGCGGCCGGCAGCGTCCTCGATGTTGCGCAGGCTGTGCTGCACGGCCTCGGGGACATCGGGTTCCCGCTGGGCACACTGGGCCTCACCGCGAATCACGGTCAGCACGTTGTTGAAGTCGTGGGCCACGCCGCCGGCGAGTTGGCCCATGCTCTCCATCTTCTGTGCTTGCCGCAGTTGCGCCTCGAGGCTGCGCCGTGACGTGACGTCGACGAGCGTGCCGGTGAGTCGCTCTGCCGCTCCGATCGCGTCGAACTGCGCGGCAGCGACGCACTGCAGCCAGCGATCGGCGGTGTCGTCAGGGCCTGCACGGCGGATCTCGATCTCGAGCTCCGCGCCGTCGCCGGACAACACGCGTTCAATCCGGCGGCGGAACTCGTCAGCGTCGCCGCCCCGCAACACCTGCAGGAACGCGCCGAACGAGGTCGGGGCCGCGCCGTCTGGCACGCCGAGCAGTTCGGCGGCCGGGCCGACCCACTGCATTGCGTCTGCCGCCACGTCCCATTCCCACACTGCCGTGCGAGAAAGCGATGTGACGATTCGGAGCCGTTCCTGCGCGGACGGTCCGCGATCCTCGGAAGCCATGGTTCACCTGCCTGGGATACGGTGATCGGAGGGCGTGCTCTTCCGCTCCACTCGGAAGGACTCCCTCCTTTGCTGAGAACGTAGTCCTTGCGCCGTGCGGTGCAACCCTCGGCGGTTCGGGACCTTCTGCCATCGATCCGCCGACGCCGTCGAGTCTTCGGGGTGAGCAGACCACGACGCGCCATGGCGCCGTGACGGGCAGGGCGCGGCTACGGGCCATGGCCACGGGCGCTCGGTCGGCGCCGGCACGGTGTGCGTGGTCTCGCACCGGTCAACGCTAACCTCTTACCTGTGCTTGCTTACGGCTATCGGCGGCCGGAGCTGGCCTCGGCCGGTGCCGCGTTCTTGGGCGCGTTCGCGGCGGCGTTCTCGGAGTCATTCTTCCGATAGCGTTCGAACCAGCCGCGCACGTAGAGGATCCGGCGCATGCGGTTGCTCACGTGGCGTCCGGCCGCACCGTGGTACTCGTCGGGCACGCGGACCATGACGCTGTCGATCTTCCGGAGGCGAAGGGCCTGGTAGTACTCTTCGGTCTGGGCCATCGGCGTGCGCAGGTCGAGTTCGCCGGTGATCAGCATCGTCGGCGTCGTGACATTGCCCACGAGTCGCAGCGGTGACCGCCGCCAGTGCTCCTCGATGCCTTCCCACGGCAGCTTCTCGAAGTTGGTGTACCAGTAGGGTCCGTCCGTCGTGCCGACGAAGCTGATCCAGTTGGTCACGGGGAACATCGATACTGCCGCCGCGAAGCGATCCGTCTTGCCGACGATCCAGCACGTCAGCACACCACCGCCACTGCCGCCGTAGACGAACAGGTTGTCCGTGTCGATGTAGCCCTGCGCGATCACGTGATCGACGCAGGCCATGAGGTCGTCGTAGTCCTGGCCGGGATACGCGTTGTTGATCGCGTTGCCGAACTGCTTGCCGTAGCCGAGCGAGCCGCGCGGGTTGGTGTAGACCACGACGTAGCCGTTGGCGGCGTGGTTCTGGCGTTCGAAGTCGAAGTTGACGCCGTACATCCCGTGCGGGCCGCCGTGGATCTGCAGGATCAGCGGATACTGCTTCGTCGGGTCGAAGTCCGGCGGCTTCACGATCCAGCCCTGCACCTTCAGGCCGTCTGCGGAGGCCGTCCAGAACTCCTCGACCGCGCCGAGTTCGACGTCACCGAGCACGTCGGCGTGCACGTTCGTGAGCTGGCGTTGTTCTTCACCGTGGCGTAGCACGATGTCGGACGGCCGATGCGGCGAGGTCTCGGTGCCGAGCAACGCGCCGCGGAAGTCGACATCCGCGAGCCGGAACTGCAGGTTGCCGCGCACCAGCTGCGTGATCTCGCCATCGCGCGTCACCTTGAACGCGTGCGACATGCCGCGGTCGCGCGTCGTGTAGTAGATCGCGCTGGAGTCGGCGCTCCATATCAGGCTGCCCGGCGAGCGATCCTGCGCTGCGGTGAGCGCGCGTGGGTTGCTGCCGTCGCGGGCCATGACGTAGATGCTCGACACGTTGTAGGTGTCGCGGTTGGTGTCGAACCCGGTGTAGGCGATCCACTTGCCGTCCGGGGAGACGATCGGGCCGCGGTCAGGGCCGGTTCGCGTCGTGAGCTGCTGCACCTCGCCGGAGTCGATCGTGACCGCGTAGACCTCGGACTCGCGTACCTGCCAGTCGGCGTCTTCGGCGCGCAGGCCGCTGAACACGAGTGCCTTGCCGTCCGGCGTCCACTCGCCGCCGCCGTGATCGAAGTCGCCACTCGTGATCTGGCGCGGGGTGCCGCCGGTTGCGTCCACGACGAACAGGTGCCGGAACCCGCTCGGTCGATAGCCGCGACGGTCGCTGCGATAGTTCAGCCGCGTGATGACCGTCGGTTCGGGTGCCCACTTCGCACCCTTCGGTCGTTTGGGCAGTTTGATCGGGAAGCCATCCTTCTGCTGCACCTGCATCGAGAACGCGAGCGACCGGCCGTTCGGCGACCAGCGCAGGTTGCCCGGCCCCTCGGTCAGGCGCGTGACTTGCGTGACCGAGCGGTCGTCGAGATGCATGACATGGATCTGCGTGCCGTCGGGCTTGCCGCGCCGCGTGAACGCGATCCGCGTGCCATCGGGTGACCACCGCGGCGAGCCGCCCTCGGTCAGGAAGCGCTGGCCGTCGCCGTTGCGTGCCATGATCCAGAGCTCGCTCTGCATGCGATCGTTGACCTTGTCGGTCCAGGAACGCGTGTAGACGATGCGCGTGCCGTCGGGCGAGAACTGCGGATTGCCCACACGTTCCCAGTCCAGCAGCGTGGCGAGCTCGAGGCCCTTGCTCGTTGCAGTTGAAGGCGCGGCAGACGGGTTCTGCCCGATGGCCGCAGCGGCGAGCAGGCTGATGATCAGGATCCTTGGCATGGCGTTCTCCGGGTCTTCGCGAAGACCCGCAGTTGTAGGTGGGAGTCGATCGCATGCCTACCGGTGGCGCGTGTCGTGACCAGAATCACACGAACCTCTGAACCGGAGGGCTTTCGCAAACCCCGACGATGGACGAAACTGCAGGTGAGGCCATCATGACCACATCCGTGCTGTCACAGCCGACGCTGGTGCTCAACCGTTCGTGGGTCGCGATCGACACGACGACGGTGCTGGGAGCGATGCGTCTGCTGTTCAAGGGCTCCGCGGTCGCGATCGCGCCGGAGAGCTACGAAACGCACGGGTTCCACTCCTGGGCCGACCTCGCGGTCGAACCGCACGAGCCGCACATTCGCACGCCGCGGTGGCGCATTCGGGTGCCGGAGATCATTGCGCTGACGTGCTACGACAAGGTGCCGCGGCGCACGGTCGCGTTTACCCGGCGCAATCTGTTCGAGCGCGATCGTCGCTCGTGTCAGTACTGTGGTTGTCGGCCCGGCACGGCCGAGCTGACGATCGATCACGTATTGCCGCGTTCGCGCGGTGGCCTGAGTTCGTGGCGCAACTGCGTGCTCGCATGTGTGGACTGCAATCGTCGCAAGGCCGACCGCACGCCCGCCGAAGCGCACATGCACCTGTTGCGCGAGCCCGTCGCGCCGGATTGGCGCCCGACGCTCGACGTGCCGCTCGGCCGCATGCGGCAGTCGTGGCAGAAGTTCGTCAGCGACCGCTACTGGGATACGGCGCTCGAGCCGTAGGTGTTCGCAGCTATCGCTGCACGCGATCGACGAACACTTCGCCGTTTGCCGCGATCGCTGCGACCGGTCGGGTCGAGTGGAGCGGATCGAGCGGCGACCACGAGCGATCGACCACGGTCAGTTCGATCCGCTGGCCGGCGGTGACGGCCGCCCGCATGCGTTCGAAGTCGAGGCCACACTGCCGATGGCGGTTGAGGTAGTAGTGGTAGTCGTCGCCCTTCAGGCGGATTGCGAGATCGGCGTGTTCGGTCTCGTGCCAGCCCTGCAGTTCGCCGCGCACGACGAACGTGTTGGTGGTCGTCGGTTTCGGCACCGGGGTCAGCGCCAGAGCGCCGAGCGTGATCACAGCGAGGCCAGAGATCGTCAGGAGAACGCGAATGGACGAGGAGCGTGGCATGGCTCCAGAATACCCGTTCGCCGCTCGGCGGGGGCAGGCTCGCCCGAACGGGGGTCGTTCGACAGGCGACTTTCCGTGGCTTGCTGCCCGATCGCCGCGCGTTGCCGATCTCCGCAACTCACGCGGAGTTCGCGTTCGCCCGAATTGCTGGTAGCCGGCGTTATGAGGCGCTGCGATTGGGACCGTTCCTGCAGAGGTAACCATGTTCCAACGACTCCTTGCCCTGTCTCTGCTGGTCTTCACCTGTTCGTTCGCAGCGGCGCAGTGTCATCCTCCCGCTCTGGATGATCCGCTCCATTGGGAGATCCATGGGCCCGATGGGTCCCTGGGGATGAACATCGAGGTCGAACTGCTGTTCTCCGAGGGCAACGTCGACGTCTTCTTGATGGCTACGGAAGTCATCATCGACGGCGAGCCGGTGGTCTTCATCAGCTACGCGTTCCAGGAGTGGTTCGAGAACGAGACCCAGTGCGAGGTCGACGTGCTGAATGGCGACAGCGGCAACTGGACCGAATGGCACTGGCAGGGGGATCACTTCCAGAAGGTCGGCGGTACCCAGCACCAGCGCTTCTTCTACCCCATCTACTGAGTCCACCGACCGCAGGTCGGCGCCAGGCTCTGACTCTTGCCGGGCTGGTCGCGGCGTCACGCCAACGGGCTGGAGGGCAGCCGCGAGCATGATTGTCGTGGCCGCCCGGCAGAGTCGCTTTGCTATTCGATGAGGAACGCGTCGAGCGCTTCGCGATATCCCGTCGGTGAGCGTGTCCAGAGGTTCTCGTGGCGACCGCCGCGGATCCATGTGAGCTGTTTGCGCCGTGCGCCGCACGCTGCGAACAGGGCGCGGGTTTCGTCAGGCCTGGCGTAGGGATCCTGGTCGCCAGCGAGAACGAGGGTGGGGCAACGGATGCTAGCCACCCGATCGATCGGGCGAAGGGTGGCGATGTCCGCTCCAATCGCGCTGGCGCCTTCGACCTGCTGCCACGCGTAGGTGATCGTCGCCGCGCCAAGGGACTGGCCGTGGAGTCCGATCTCCTGGAAGCCTCTGCGTCGCGCGAGCTGGAGCCACGCCAGGAGATCCAGCCGTTCGGGATAGCCGAAGCCGATGCGATCGCCCGCGCTCTCGCCCGTGCCGCGAAGGTCGGGCAGCAGGACCGACCAACCACGTGCGAGGTAGGAACCCGCGACGCCGAGGTTCGAAGTGCGGTTGCCGCCGAGACCCGCGAGCAGGATGACGATGCGATGCTCGGAGCGACGAACCAGCCAGGCGCGCACCTCGAGCCCGTCGTGGGTCGTCGCCGCGACGGCTTCGACCAGGTGGCCGTCGAGCTCGGTTCGAGCCGTGATGCTGGCCGGATGGGGTGCCGTCGCGACCGCGATCGTCAACCAGCCGCAAGCGAGCCAGGCCAGTGATCCGGCAAGGATTGTGGCCAGCAACCAGCGCCGCCACCGCGACCGTCGGCGACCCTGTTCGAGATCATCGCGGCGCCCCATCAATCCGACCCGAGCACGCCGTCGAGGAGATCGCGATCCAGGGTCTCGTGCGCGGCGAGCGCGTCGGCGATTCGGCAAACGCATTCCCAGCTGCGCGGGTCCTCGAGTTCGCGCGCCGCGATGGTGATCCATTCGTGCAGCGTCGGCGTTCTGGCCTCGCCCGGGGCGAGCTCATCGAGCGCTACCGTGACTTCCTGCCAATCGCCGCGCCACGAACTGGGGTCGGTGCTCAGGGCGTCCTGGCCCAGCCAGATCGTCTCGGCGATCGGGCCTGCGAGTGCGGTGAGAGCCGATCGATACGTCTGTTCGCGAGCGGTGAGACCACGCCAGGCGATCGCTGTGCGGCCCTCTTGCTCGGCGTCCTCGGACTCCAACGTCGACTCCAGCACCTCACCGCCGAGCAGGTCGGCCAAGAATACGTGGCCGGCTTCGTGGTATGCCGTGCGCTCGTCGGACATGCGTTGGGCTAGTTCGGCTGCAGACGCCGACGCATGTCTTCGTACGCGGCGTCAATCAGCGTGCGGAGCGCGATGGCATCGATTTCGCGATCTGGACTCAGTTTGACGTGACGCATGTATTTGCCGGTGCCCATCAGCAGGCCGGTGGAATCCTCGAGCTCGGCGCCCCGGAAGAAGCCGAGATTCACGTGGGCCTTGAATGCGTCCACGTAGGCGAACGCGGTCGGTGGCGCGCCGACGCAGGCCGTGGGATGGCCGTCGTGTAGTAGTTCGCGAACGTCGGCGCCCGCGTTGCGCAGCGCTGCGAACCAGTCGCGGGCGAGTGCCTGCAGTGGGTCACGGCAGTCACCGAACCATGCCTCGACTGCGGGGTCGCGCGGCAGCGCCTCGGGGAAGTGGAAGAGTCCGTTCACGGGGTGGGTTGTGGGGTGGTCATGCCGCGCTCGACGTCCAGCTCGCGAGGAGGCCAGTCGCGGCACCGCCGAGGATCAACCAGGTGGAGCCGAGTCGCAACCGCCAGAGCAGGAGGCCGGAAGCCGACGCGATCGCAGCGGTCGTGGAGTCGATCAGCGCGCTGCGCCCGAGATCGATCGTCACGTCAATCATCAGGGCGAGGGAGGCGACCGTAACGCCGTCGAGGAACGCGGCGGTCGTTGGTCGCTGGCGCAGCCGCAGCACGAACGGTCCGAGCAGGGCTACGAACAAGAATGCTGGCAGGAAGATGCCGCCCGTTGCCGCGAGTGCGCCGACTGGGCCGGCTAGCACGTAGCCGATGAACGTCGCGGTCGTGAACACGGGGCCGGGCGTGACCTGGCCGACGGCGACGGCATCGAGCAGCTGGGCTTCGGTGAGCCAGCCGAGATGCTCCACGAGATCGCGGCGCAAGAACGCCAGCAGCACGTAGCCGCTGCCGAAGAGCACGGCGCCGATCTTCAAGAAGGCGAAGAACAGTCCCGTTGCGCTGGCAGTCGTGAAGCCTGTCGCAGCGGTGGCCGCGACGGCGACGCCCGGTTTGCCGGCTGCCCACGGCAGGGCGAGCGCCAGGCCGTTAGCGCTGCCACGTTCGCGGGTGAGCCATCGCCCGAACATCAGGATCAGTCCGGTGCCGAACAGCACGATCAACTCGTCGACGCCGCACAGCAGTGCGATGAGCGTCGCGATGGCCGTGACTCGCAGCACGTTCGATCGCGCCGCCTTCGGCATGAGGACGAGGATCGCGTGCACGACGATGACCACCATCACCGGCTTGATGCCGTAGAGCACCGCGCCGACCTCGGGCACCTCGCCGTATCGAACGTAGAGCCAGCCCATGAATGCGGTGATCAGCATCGCGGGCGCGATGAACGAACACCCGGCCACGAGCAGGCCGGCCCAGCGGCGTTGTTCCCAGCCGACGTGGATTGCGAGTTCGGTCGACGTCGGTCCCGGGATGACGCTCGCCGCGGCGAGCAGATCGAGGAAGCGTCGATCGTCGATCCAGCCGCGCTGCTCGACGACCTCACGGCGCATCATCGCGATGTGCGCGGCGGGCCCGCCGAACGCGAGGCCGCCGAGCTTGACGAACAGTCGCGCCAGTTCACCGAGCGAGGTTCGGGACGCGGCCGAGGCGGGGTTCGACGGATTCGTGGTCACGCGCCGCCCATCATGCGGCGTGTGGCCGCCAGGCGGCAACGGTCCGCGTGACCTACTGGTCGCCGACGACGCCGAGCAGCCCGTTGGACGTCGCGACGCCGAGCGCGTTGATCGACGGATCGAGAGTCGCGCCTTGCGCCCGCAGCGGCAAGCCCACGAAAGCCGTCGAGCTCGGGATGACCTGGTTGAACGAAGCCGCGGTCTGCGGGTTCGGCAGCGTGATGTTGGCGACGCCGGTCACGTATTGCGTGCAGCCCGGCGCACCGAAGCCGTCCAGCGGGTTGTTCGCATCGGCGAGGCCGATCGTGATGGCGCCCAGCAGCGCGGTTGGGGTGACTCCCGTCAGGCCGATCGTCCAGCTGGCGCCGAGCAGCGGACGGTCGTTGGCCGCGAGCCCGAGGCCGGCGCAGCCGTCGCCGTAGGGCAGGTTGTCCGCGAAGAGGCCGACCGGGTCGTTGGTGAGGTAGAGCAGGCAGAAGCGGTTGTCTGCGGGGGACCCGGCGCTGTCGAACGTGCGCACTCGGACGACGGTGCCGCCGCCGGGTCGGGAGAACCAACTCCCGACAACTGCGTGGCCCGCGGTTTGACCGTAGATCGAGGCAATTGCGATCGACTTGCCGGACGGAATCACGTTGGGCAGTTCGACCTCGTAGACCCCGGTGCTGGTGCGCGTGATCGACTCACCGCCCGCAGGGCCGGCGGTGCCGTTGCTGTCGGTGTAGGTCGTGGACGGTGTGTAGCTGCCGGTGGCGGTCTCTTCGTTGGCCCAGACGTGGGTGCCAGAACCGGACGCGACGTCCATCGGTGCCGCCTCCCGGTGAAAGCTCACCGTGAACGCGCCATCGACCGGATTGCCAGCGGCATCGTGGGTACGGATGCGGGCGACCACGGGGTTCCCGCTCCATCCTTGGACCGTCGCGCGCCGCATGGCGCCCTGGGCACCGAGGATCGGCGTGGCCTGCACGTGTCCGGCGTTGCCGTTCAGGCCCGGGAACCTCACCTCGTACCGGCCGACGCCGACTCGCTGGACGGCTGGATCGGCGCGGTTGCCGTTCCAGGACTTCGCACCGGTGATGACATAGCTGGCGGCGCTCGCCCGGTCGGCGACAGCGAAGCCTTCCGATCGGAAGTTGCGGCCGCCGCTGCGGCAGAGGATGCAGAACGCGGAGTCCTGTGGACGGCCATTGGGGTCGAACGTGGCGACGTCGACGTCGATGCCGGTGCCGTTCGGGATCCACGAGACGATGTTAGCGATGCCATTCTGGCCGTAAGCGGTGGCGTGAACGACCGTGTCGTCGGCCGGCACGTCGGGAACCGTGACCGTGAAACGACCGATGCCGGTACGGGTCGAGGTGATGTCCGTGCCCGACGGCGTGCGTTGGTACCCCCCGCTAGGAGTAGCCGAGTTCGGCTGGACCCACGCCCAGGCGACGAGGGGGCTCTCGGGGATCGATTGGGCCGAAAGGGTCGCCGGCAGCGCGGTGAGGAGGACGCAGCCGATGGGTGCAAGGTTGCAGAGGATGGAGTTCATGCCCGCACGGAGGCGCGGGCGGCGTTCCGATTACTGCTCGTTCGGAGATTTTCCGTCGGGCAGCGGGTCCGCAGTTTCGCCCGGCTGGATTTCGAACTCGGCGAACACCGAATCGGGCAGTTGCTGGCGCAGTCGCCTCAAGGCGCGATGGTAGCGGACCGCGAGCGTGCCGGGTTCGACACACAGGATCTCGGCGGCCATCGGGTTCGAATGCTGCTCGATCGCGCGTAGCACCACGACTTCGCGGTCGATCTCCGGCAGCGCTTCGATCGCCGACAGCACTGCATCGCGCCGTTCGCCGCGGGCGATCGCACTGACGATGCCGGTGCGTTGATCTGTGAGCTCCTGCGGTTGTTCGCCACCGACCGGTGGCACTGCGCCGTGGGCGCGACGGCGGATCATCTTCTTGAGCACGTCGTTGATCTGCAGGATGACCGCGCGGCTCAGGTACGCGACCAGGGTTGGCGTGTAGCGCTCCTCGGGCGAGAGTTGGTCGAGCCGTGGCAGAACGCGGAGCCAGACCTCGCTGACGATGTCTGCTGGGTCGCAGATCGTGGCGATATCGCCCGTGAGGCGATATCGCGCCTGCGCCAACAGCAGCGGCGTGAAGCGCTCGACGATCCAGGCGCAGCTCGCATCGTCGCCGGCTACGGCCTGCCGAACATGGATGGTTGTGGCATCCGGATTGTCGTTTGGTGCGGTCAACGGTTCCTGGTCAGTTTGCTCGAACGATACGGAGTCGTGGGCCGGCGAGGGATTACCGGCGAATGTGATTTTTCCTACGCTCGCGCCATGCCGTCCGACCCCGTGCTCGTCGAACACCAGATCCTGGCGCGGATCGCCGCGGACCAGGACCGTGGTCGGCTGGCGCAGAGGTCAGAGTATCGCGCGGCCTTCCCGGGCCACGAGCGCCTCGTCGATCGCACCCTCGACGAAATCCTCGGTGTGGGCGATTCGGACGGTGACGACCAACGCCCCGGCGGCGAACGCTACGGGCCATTCGAGGTGTTGGAGGTTCTGGGTCGCGGTGGTCAGGGTGTGGTCTATCTGGCACAGGACACCGAACTGCCGCGTCAGGTTGCGTTGAAGGTGCTCGTCGCCGGCGGCTTCGACGCGCAGCGCCAACAGCGATTTCGGCGCGAAGCGGAGGTCGCGGCGCGCCTCGATCACCCGACACTGTGCCGCGTTCTCGCTTTTGGCGTCGAGAGCAACGTGCCGTACCTTGCGATGCAGTTCGTACCGGGTGATCCGCTCTCGAAGGTGATCGGTCGTCACGTTCAGGACGGGCCTGTGGACCTGAGCACGGTGACTGCTTCGGGTGCGCGGCCGAGCGACACCACGAGTGCGCCGGACGAGCGCGCCATGCGGGTCGTCGCGATGGTCGAGAAGCTCGCCCGCGGCCTGCACGTGGCCCACGAGAGTGGCGTCGTGCACCGTGATCTCAAACCCGGCAACGTGATGCTGCGCCCCGATGGCGAGCCCGTGCTGCTCGACTTCGGCCTGGCTCGCGACGAAGGCAGCACGCTGGATTCGTTGACGATGACGGCCGACGTGCTCGGAACGCCGGCATACATGGCACCCGAGCAGGTTGCCGGGCGCCGCACCGATCGGCGGACCGACGTGTTCGCGCTCGGAATCGTGCTATACGAGTGCCTGACCGGTGTGAGGCCGTTTGTGGGTGCGACCCGCGAGCGACTGTTCGATGCGATTTCGCACGCGGACTTCAAGGCGCCGGCTGGCATTGCGGCTGGCGTGCCACCGGATCTCGATCTCGTGTTGGCCGTTGCGCTCGAGAAGGAGCCGGATCGCCGCTACGAGAGTGCGCAAGCATTGGCCGACGACCTCGCTCGCGTAATGCGGCGTGAGCCGGTGACGGCTCGTCCGGTCGGTTCACTCGTGCGACTCGGGCGTTGGGTGCAGCGCCACCGGGTACTTGCTTCGAGCGCGGCCCTGGTGCTTGCGATCTTCGTGGCGGCGGCCAGTGTCTCGACTGCGGCCTGGTTGCGCAGTGACGAAGCTCGGACCGAGGCCGAGGCGATCAACGACTACATCTTGCGTGACCTGCTCCTGGCGGCCAAGCCGCGCGCGTTGGGGCGCGGCGCGCGCATGGTGGATGCGCTCGATTACGCCGCCCAACAGGTCGATGTGCGGTTCGCCGGCCAGCCACGGCTCGCGATGATCGTTCGTTCCCATCTCGCGCAGACGTTCCTGGCGCTCGGGTTGTGGCAGGAGGCGCTCGATCTGGCGCAACGCGCGGTGGCCGAGGGCGCGAGGGTGCAGGGCGAAGGTGCAGCACGGGTCGGCGAGACGGAGATCGTTCTCGGGGCGGCGCTGAACAAGCTGACGCGCTACGTCGAGGCCGAAGAGGTGCTGCACGGAGCGATCTCGACCTGCGCCTCGCACTTCGGCGAACAGGGTGAGCCGACGTTGCGCGGTCGAATGGAACTGGCCTATTCGCAGTACTACCAGGGTGACCAGGAAGCGGCGGCCGGCGCGATGGCCGCGCTCGTCGAAGAAAGCCGCGATGCGCTCGGGCCGACGGCCGAGCTGACTCGCATCACGATGGCGAGACACTTCGAACTCGTGTTCGGACTCGGCCGCACCGAGCCGGCGCTCGAGCTGGCACGACGCATGGTCGCGTTGAGTCGGGAAGCGTTCGGCGACAACGGGATCGAGACCGTGGAGGCCGAGCTGGATCTTGGTTCGGCGCTCGTCGATGCCGGGCTCTATCCGGAGGCCGTGGAGATCGTGGGACGTATCATCGGTCAACTCGAGCAAGAGTTCGGCGACCGGCATCCCTACCTCGGCACGGCACACTCCGTGCTGGTGAACATCTACTCGGACACCGGGCCGAGTGCCAAGGCGATCGAGCACGGCTTGCGCGGTTATGAGATCTATCGTGACGCGGTTGGCGCAGATCACCGCTTCACGCTGGTGCTGCAGAGCAACCTCGCAATCGCCTACCGCACCGCTGGCGAATTCGGGAAAGCGCGCCAGACCGCGCTCGCTGTGCTCGAGGCCCGCAGGCGCAAGTATGGCGAGCAGCACGAAGACGTCGCGACGTCCTACGACGTCCTTGCCGCGATCGCGCAGATGGATGGCGACTACGGGCAGGCGGTCGAGTACGGCCGGCAAGCTGTCGCGGTTGGGCGAGCCGTGTTCGGTGCCGAGGATCCGCGGCTCGGTGACGCGCTCTGGAACCTTGCACGGAGCTACGCTCGAGCGGGCCGGCACGAGGAGTCCGTTGCTACCTGGCGTCATCAGCTTGCGGCAACGCGCGCGGCGAGCGGTTCCGACAGCGGTTGGGTCGTTCGTACCCAGCGGCGGTTCGCCGAGGCACTGCATCGGACGCAGCGTTATCGGGAGGCGATCGCGGCGTGTGACGATGCGTTGCGGATTCTCCGGATCGAGCGCCACGACGGACTCGATGCATGTATCCGTGGTTTGCGGGCCGCTGCGCGCTATCGCGAGGGTATCCGCGAAGGAATCGCCGAGGACATCGAGCGGGCCTGGGCCGACCTCGTGAAACTCGATCGCGTCGGGCTGCTCGATCGCACCGCCGTGTTGCAGGTCTTGCTGGAGATCAGGCAGGCCGAGGGCGATGTCGCAGGGGTTGCCGCGGTCCGCGAGCGGATGAAGCTGCTGCGATAGCCGGGCTCGAACCGCTGATAGTCGCGCTCGTCTCAGGACGCGACGACGAGGAAGGCGTCGGCGAAGCCACCGCGCGCATTCTGGCGAAGGATGGCGCGAAGGCGGTCGCCGTCGAGGCCGACGTGGACGTGAACGAGATCATCGTCCGGCCGGCGAAGCAGGAGCTGTAATCCCGCTGGGCAGCAGCTACGCCCACTCGACCGGCGGTGCGTAGCTCGTCAGCTTGATCCCTTCGACGGCCGCGAGATACTCGTCCATCGTCGGCGTGCGGCCGAGGATCGTCGACAGCACGACGACCGGCGTGGAAGCGAGCAGCGACTCACCCTTCTTGTCGTCGCTGTCGGCGACCACGCGGCCCTTGAACAGGCGGGTGGACGTCGCCATTACGGTGTCGCCGCGCTCGGCCTTCTCCTGGTTGCCCATGCACAGGTTGCAGCCCGGGCGTTCGAGGTAGAGCATGTTCTCGTACTTCGTGCGCGCGACGCTCTTCGGGTCGTTGTCGTCGAACTCGAAGCCCGAGTACTTCTGCAGGATGGCCCAGTCGCCCTCTTCTTTGAGTTCGTCGACGATGTTGTAGGTGGGCGGCGCGACGACGAGCGGCGCCTTGAACTCGACCGCACCGTGCTGGCGCTCGACGTTCTCGAGCATGCGCGCGAGCACGACCATGTCGCCCTTGTGCACCATGCACGAGCCGACGAAGCCGAGGTCGACGGTCTTCTTGCCGCCGTAGAACGAGATCGGCCGGATCGTGTCGTGCGTGTAGCGCTTGGACACGTCGTCGTTGTTCACGTCGGGGTCCGCGATCATCGGTTCACTGATGATGTCGAGGTCGACGACGAAGTCCGCGGCGTAGTTCGCATTGTCATCGGGCATCAGCGGCGGGGTCTCGCCACTGCGCAGTCCGGCGATGCGCGCGTCGGCCTGCGCGATCAGCCCCGCGAGCACGCCGCGGTCGTTGTCCATGCCCTTGTGGAGCATGATCTCGATTCGACTCTTCGCGATCTCGAGCGACTCGATCAGCGTGTCGGTCTGCGAGATGCAGATCGAGGCCTTGGCCTTCATCTCCGCCGTCCAGTCCGTGAACGTGAACGCCTGGTCAGACAACAGCGTGCCGATGTGCACCTCGATTACGCGGCCTTGGAAGACGTTCTCCCCGAACTCGTCGAGCATCTGGGCCTGCGTCGCATGGACCACGTCGCGGAAGTCCATGTGATCCGCGAGCGTGCCCTTGAACGTCACCTTGACCGATTCGGGGATCGGCATGGTCGCTTCGCCTGTCGCGAGCGCGAGCGCGACCGTGCCCGAGTCGGCGCCGAACGCGACACCCTTCGACATACGGGTGTGGGAGTCGCCGCCGATGATGACCGCGCGGTCGTCGACCGTGATGTCGTTGAGGACCTTGTGGATGACGTCGGTCATCGGCGCGTATTCGCCCGCCGGGTCGCGCCCCGTGACGAGTCCGAAGTCGTTCATGAACCGCATGAGCTTCGGGATGTTGGTCTGCGCTCGCGAGTCCCACACCGATGCCGTGTGACAGCCGGACTGGTACGCGCCATCGACGGTCGGCGATATGACGGTCGCCGCCATCGCCTCGAGTTCCTGCGTTGTCATCAGGCCCGTCGTGTCCTGCGACCCGACGATGTTGACCCTGACTCGGACGTCCGATCCCGCGTGCAGCGTCGTGCCCGGCGTCACCCCCACCGCGTTGCGGTTGAAGATCTTCTCGACCGCGGTCAGGCCCTGACCCGCGTGCGAGACCTCCTTCGCCTGGGCGTAGACCACGGGCGCCTCGACACCGAGGATCGCGGCGGCCGTGGATTGCAGCTTCTTGCCGAACACGACCGCGTACGAGCCACCCGCGCGGATGAACTCGACCTTCTGCGGCGTCAGCGCCTTGCTGATGTCACACAGTTCCTTCGTGCCGCTCTCGTCGTAGAGCTTCTTCGTCCTGGTGTTGATCGTCAGCACCGTGCCCGTGTCGACCGAGTAGGTCTGCTCGAGCACGGTCTCGCCGTCGGCATCCTTGACGGTCTCACCGTTGTCGTCCCGCTTCTTGACCCAGTTCTTCAGGTCGACGCCGATGCCGCCGGTCACCCCGACCGTCGTGAGGAAGATCGGCGAGATGCCGTTGGTGCCGCCGACGATCGGCGCGATGTTGATGAACGGCACATAGGGGCTGGCCTGGACGCCGGTCCAGAGCGCCACGTTGTTGACGCCCGACATGCGCGACGAGCCGACGCCCATCGTGCCCTTCTCCGCGACCAGCATGACACGCTTGTCGGGATGCGCGGCCTTGAGTTCCTTGAGTTCGTTCTGCTTGGCCCGATCGTGTTCGAACAGGCTGAAGCCATGCAGCTCGCGATCCGAACGCGAGTGTGCGTCGGCGCCCGGTGACAGCAGGTCGGTCGACACGTCGCCGACGGCCGTCACGAACGTCACCACCTTGATCACCTCGTCGGCGAGCGGCAGCTTCGTGAAGAACTCGGCGTTGGCGTAGCTCTTCAGGATGTCCGTCGCGATCGTGTGCCCGCTCTCGTGCGCCGCCTTGAGGCGATTGGTGTCCGCCTCGTAGAGGAAGACCTGCGTCTTCAGCACGTCGGCCGCCTGCTTCGCAATGACTGCGTCGCTACCCAGCGCGAGGTCGAGCAGCGCCTCGATCGACGGCCCGCCCTTCATGTGCGACAGCAGTTCGAACGCGAAGTCCGGCTTGATCTCGTCGACGACCTTGTTGCCGAGAATGATCTCCTTCAGGTAGCGCGCCTTCACACCCGCTGCGCTCGTCGTGCCCGGCAGCGTGTTGTAGACGAAGAAGTCGATCGACGCCTTGCGGTGTTCGCTGCCGGAGTTCTCGATGTTCTCGATCAGGGCCTCGACGAGTTCGGCGTCCTCGATCGGCTTGGGGTTGAGGCCTTCGCCCTTTCGGGTGGCAATCTGGTCGAGATAGTCGGTGTATGCGCTCATGGGTATCTATGCGAAGTGGGCGGCTTTGGGTCGCCGGAGGTGGGATAGCCCCGGGCGGGCCGCGATTCGACGGGCAACAGTGTGCGCGTGGCGACAATCGGCGCAAGGACGGTTCCGGGCAGCCAGGGAAGGGCTAGGCTGCCCGGGCGGGTTGCGCGCGGGTTTGATCTGGTGGGGCCGCTGGCTCTTCGATCCCTCGCCGCCCCGAGCCAGAGCTGGCGCGACATTTTCCGCAACGATTTCCGCAGCCTGGGCATCCCTTGGCGAACCCAATGGAACTCGAAGCACCGGAATCCCTCCTCGACCACGGCCAGCTCCTGCGACGCCTCGCCGGCGCGCTGTTGCGTTCGACGGCAGACGTCGACGACGTGGTTCAAGGCGCCTACACCGCCGCGCTCACGCAACAGCGCCCGAGCGGTTGGCCCTTGCCGCAATGGCTCGCCGGCGTCGGCCGCAACCTGTCACGGCGGCAGCTCCGAGATCGTCAGCGGCGGGTGTCCGCCGAGAACGCCGCCGCGCGTCCCGACACAACGCGATCGACGGTCGAGGTGATCGAGCGGGAGGAGCTGCGGTCCCTCGTGGTCGACGCCGTGATGGCACTTCCAGACCCGCAGCGTTCCGTCGTTCTGATGCGGTACTACGATGGCGTTCCACCGCGGGAGATTGCGCGCCGGCTCGACATGCCTGGTGCGACGGTGCGCTCGCATCTGCATCGCGCGCTCGAGACCTTGCGCGCGCGACTCGATCGCGATCATCCCCGAGGGCGCGCAGGTTGGACGGCGCTGCTGCTGCCGCTCGCGGTCGCGGATTCGGTCGCGCCGCCGGTTGGCGCGGCCAAGGCGTTCACGGTGGGGTTCGTGGCGGTCTCGGTACTGGCCATGGGGATCCTGGCATGGTGGCTGGGGAGCACGCCGCTCGAGGTCGACCGGGCCGCAACCGTGCGGGCGGCCGATCGTGAACCCGTGATCACGCAAACCGCAGAAGCTCCGCTCGATCGCACGGCTGCCGACACGACCGCGCCGGTCGCCCCACCAGCGAACGAACCGGCTCCGAAAGCCGCCGTCGTGGTGCGCTTCCTCGATGCCGAACGACAACCCGTCGCCGGTGACGCGATGCGTGATCAGTTTCGCGCAGCACGAGGCGCTGGGGCGGCTCTGTTGATCGACGCTGCCGCACTCGAGCGGGGCGGCATCGAGGCGCTGATTGCGGCGCGTTTTGGCCCAACGGAAGTCTGGCAGCAGAACCTTCCGCTCGAGTTCTCCGAAGATGGTGCCTCGATCTCGGCGCCGGCTGGCACGGGTCGGTTCCGCCTGTTGGTGCCTCGACCTCACGCCGCGGGCTACCTGTCCACGCCGTTCGAGTTGCCGAGTGCCGAACCTCTGTGTATCGAAGTGCCGTTGGCCCCGCCGGTCGAACGGCGCATCGTGCACTTCGTTGCCGCGGACACCGGCGCGCCGCTCGCGGACGCCACGGTCACGGCGTACACCGAGTTCGGCGACGATCGTGCGTTCCTCCCCGGATCGGTCATGAAGACAGATGCGAGCGGCGACTGCACCATCGCGACGGTCGAACTCGGCGGGTCGCAGGTGATTCGCAACGCTGTCTGGTGGCTCGAAACACCGGACTACGCCGGGCGGTTCTCGATCGGTGAGCCCGGCGATGTCCTCGAGGTGCAGGTGCCGAAGCGCGGCGTCATCACAGGCATGGCCTACTCGAGCGCCGGCGCGGCCGCGGCTGGGGAGCAGATCGCCTTCGCGTGCAACAAGGGGCCGGCGTTCTCCGCGGAGGTCGGCGCCGACGGCCGTTTCGTGATCCCGCGGGTGCCCGCGGCTCGTGGCACGCTCGCGCTCGTCGGCGGACCCGGAGTCCGTGCGACGCCGGTCTCGGTGTCGCCCGGCAAGACGATCGAGGCCGTGATCGGCTCAGTCATGGTCGGCGCGTCGGTCGTCGGACGCATCACCACGGGTGGCCAGCCGCTCGCCGGTGTCATGACGATGGCGGGTAGCCGCAGCAAGGATCGTCGGTTCGCGAAGACGGCAGCCGATGGCAGCTTCACCCTGAGCGACGTGGCGTCGAAGGCGCGCTTCGCGATCCTGCTCGGTGACCCGGCCGTCTCGGACAACTTCACGATTCAGCGTAGCGAGCCGCTCGACCTGTCGGGCGGCAAGCAGCCCGCCCTCGACTTCGACTTGCCAGCCGGGATGTTGCGTGTGCAGGTCGTCGACGCGAGTGACGGCAAGCCGATCGCCGGCGTGCCGGTCACCGCTGGCCCCAAGAACCGCAACTCGCAGCGCGACCGATTTCCGGGCTACACCTACCGTGCGGGTTGGGCGGAACGGACGAACGCCGACGGCGAAGTGACGATGCGTTGCCTGCCCATGGGTGAGGCTCACAGCCTGCGGGTGCGGGCCCATCGCAGCGGTTACGAGTCCGTCACGGTCGACGTGCTCGAGCCCCACGTGCGGATTAGCGATGGCCCGTTGGTGATTCGACTCAACCAGAAGTAGTTCGCGCGTTCCGTGGTGACGTGTCGATCGAACGCCACTCACGATGGTGGCAGATGACCTGCCGTTGCGGTCGTTCCGAGCCCATGTGGGACCGCGGTGGGATTCGCTGGTTCGCTGCCGGCCAACCGCGGTGTTTGGACTGGTGCGAGGAGTGCGGCGTGCCGAACTGGCATCGGGTGCATCAGGTGTGGCCCTGGTGACCCGGACTCTCGGCGACGGTTACACTGCACGCGTGCGCGCCCACAAAGGAATGCGATTCTCGTCGGCCGTCGACCTGGAGCCGGAGTCGGTCGCGCGTTTCGCGCACTCCGTCGGCGATACGAATCCCCTACACCACGATGACGAGGCTGCGAGGGGGTCATCATTCGGGCAGCGCATCGCGAGTGGCCCACAAACGAGCGCGCTGATGATGGCTGCCACGGCGCGACACTTCTCGCGCAGCGGCGCGATGGTCGGGCTCGAGTTCGCGTTCCGTTTTCGAAGGGCCGTGCCGGCGACGCAGCGCGTGCGGATCGATTGGCTCGTCGTCGACGTGATCGTAAGCGAGAGTCCGCGCGGCCAGATCGTGGACCTGCGCGGACGCATGCAGAATGCCGATGGCCAGACCGCGGTGGGGGCGAAGGGAAAGGTCTTGTTGCGATGACGTCGATCGGGGAGCAGCCGATCGTGCGCGATCCGGGATACGGGCGGGGCTTCGAAGTCGTGAAGCGGATGAGGCGCGGTAGCAGGCGACTCGCGATGGCTCCTCCTATCCACAGCCGCCTGGTTGTTGGTAGCTGTGGCTGCGGCCTGTGCCACGCCTAATGGCGCTGCACTGTCTCGTGTGTCCGGTTCCGCGGCGTTGATCGGAGAGATGCGCCGGCATGCGCGCACGCCTTCCCCAACGCCGCCTCCGCTCTACGTTTTGGGTGGCATCTGGTGGAGAGGGTGCTTCGGGCACGTCGTGGCGACGAGCTCGCAGATGGTCGCAGTGCGAATGGATGAAGCAGAACGCTGGCCGTCAGACGTGCAGCACCTCTTCCTACCGGTTTCGCGTGATGATCACGCAGCGATCAAAGGAGACGCCGTGGTCGTTGGGCGCGTGGGCGACGTGTTGATCTGCCGCTAGTTCCCGAATCGCTGTACGAAGTCGGAGTTGCCGAGTGTGGGAGATCACGCGTGGGTCGACTTTTCGACATACCCGATCGACTTTGCCAACCTGCCGAACGGCGATCTCGCCGCGATCGGCACGCACGCGGCGGCGATCCGGAGCGGAACGACATGGACGTCGCTGCCGGTCACGGACCGTACTTCGCGCCCTCGATGCAACGTGTTCTGCCACCGCTGCCGTGAGCGGCGTCGGTTGCAGCGGCAGCGCAGGCCCACTCGAGTTGTCGACGGCGGAGCTGCCGTGGACCGGAACGACCTTCGAGTGCACGGCGGCCGGGTTTGCCCCGAGCGCGTTCGGAATCTCGGTGTGGGGCCTGACGCCAGTCTCTACGCCGTTGATCTCGCTGTTCTCGCAGGGCCTTGCCGGTTGTTCACTATTTGCGACCCCGGACGCCACCCGACTGCTCCTGCCCGTCGCCGGGGTGGCGACCACCAGCATCACGTTGCCTAACGATCTGACCTTCGCCAACCTCGTACTGCACCATCAAGCGCTCGCGTTCGAGTTCGGTTCTGCGACCCCTGGAGTAGTTGCTGCGGTCGCGAGCACCAACGGTCTGGCGGTCACGATCGGTTCGTTCTGAGGGGCGATCTGAGAATCGAAGGGTGGTGAGTCTTTGGATTCACCTTCCGTAATCGTCACAAGTCGAGCGTTCAGAATTCGCTACGCGCGTTCGAGGATCTCGTGCCCGAGCATCTCGCGTCAGTCGCCGTAGAAGTCGCCGACGTAGCGCCAGCCATCGCCCAAGTAGAACTCGGGACGTTCTTGCTCCCAATAGCTCGACTGTTCTGGAGGCGCCCACTCGATTTCGATTGCATAGCCTGTTGGCGGGAGCCGCGCGTGGTAAATGAGGAACCTGAGGACAGACAACCCGTTCGAGTAGTGCAACTCCGAGACGGACACTGCATCGATCGCACCACGCACCCGCTCCAACGTCTCCGGCGAACGATCCTTGACGGCCTCTCGAAGCAAGTCGCGGTTGTCCCTCACCAAGTCTCGCAGCTCCGCGAGCGACAGCTTTCGCCCCCGGTAGAGGGACGCGCAGCACGTCACAGAGAAGCCGACAAAGCAAGCGAGGGCGACTGCGGCCCAGATGGCACACTGGCGCGCGCAACCACGCTTGGAGTGATCATCGGACTCCTTCGCTAGCTCTGGCCCATCTGCCATGCGGATCATCGTATCTCGGCAACGGGGGAGCCGCAGACCACGACGGCCATTCGCTTGATCGCGACACCCCCAACCCCGGGGGGAGCCAGTCGCATCGGTCGGGACTCCTGAAGCGTAAGTGCGGATCCCCCCTCTCCCCACTCCGCGCCAAACCACGTAGCCTCGCCACCACGCGGCACGAAAGTGCGGATGCCCGAAGCATGGACCTATCAGAGCGTGTGCTCCACGAAGGACTGGAGATCGACCTCCGCTTCCGAGACAGGAAGCCCGATTTCGGTGACCTATTCACGATCTGCGGTTTCGAGAACGAGAATCGTCCGCCCAAGACACGGATGTTCGCGAACCTCGGAGATCTGGGCTTCGAACAGGTGGACGACTACTTCGCGATCCGTGCTGACTCGGATGTCGGCGACGCCGAGCTTGTTTGGCTGTTCCCGCTGCGCGATGGCGTGGAAGACGATCATCCCATCGGCCCAATCGGATCGATCAGGCTTAGCTTCCGCGTGCTTTGGCATCCACCGAACTGCGTTGCGAAGTTTATCGAGGTAGCTCGCACCATGGTGGAGCATCTACCGGTTGACGCCTGGTACAGAGCCCGAGATCGCGTGTTCGATGCCGAGTCGCTCGCAGATCAGCTCTCGACCGACGCTGCGATCATTCAATCGTATTGGGACAGCAGAGGCGTCGCCTGCGGCTCCAAGGAGGCACTAACCATCAGTTGGTAGTTGCCGTTCCCGCGACGGTCCCTCTCGCGGGCCACGAAGCGGTGGATTGGCAGCGGGCAGTGTCTCGGCGAGTCAGAGTTGACTGAACAAGGAGCTTCGTTGAACGCGGGGTCCACAATCCTCGAACTCGAGGACTCGCCGGCTGGGTTGCGTGCCAATCCTCACTGGTTTCGCAACCGCGCACGAACCGGCGCCAGACACGAGATTCCGCCTACCAGTGTCCGGTGTTGCCCATCGAAGCCCAGGGCTCCGTGGGGGGCAGTGCTTCGCCGCGCTGCAGCAGCTCGATCGAGATGTTGTCGGGGGATCGAACGAAGGCCATCCGACCGTCGCGCGGCGGGCGGTTGATCGTCACGCCGGCGTCCATCAGGCGTTGGCACATCGCGTAGATGTCGTCGACGTGATACGCGAGATGACCGAAGTTGCGACCCTCGCCGTAGTCCTCCGGATCCCAGTTGTAGGTCAGCTCGACCTGCGCATCCTCGTCACCGGGCGCCGCGAGGAACACGAGCGTGAAGCGGCCCTTCTCGCTCTCCTTGCGTCTGAGTTCTCGGAGGCCGAGGTGCTGGCAGTAGAACTCGAGTGACTGGTCGAGGTCGGTGACTCGCACCATCGTGTGCAGATACTTCATCTCACCGCGACGATCCGCGGCGAGGGCGTGCCCGTCAAGCGACCGCGGAGGGAGCCGAGTCACGAAGAAGGATGAAATCGCCGCGGGACTCGCGAGTCAGCTTCCGGCGCGCGATAGCGCGACGGCCGTTGGCGGCCGATGCCCTCCGGGCGAGCCAACGCTGCGCCGAAGGCGCCGCGGTTGGTACGCCCGGAGGGACTCGAACCCCCGACATCCTCCTTGTAAGGGAGGCGCTCTAAACCAACTGAGCTACGGGCGTGCGCGGGCGGCAGACTAGCGTCGGGTGCGACCGGTCGCGAGGGGGTCGTTCGATCGAATCCGGTTCCGGCGGTGGGAAGGAAGGCATGGCGCCCTGCACGCTCGGGCTCCATGCGCGTAGAATCTCCGCGTGCGTCGCGTTGTCTGGTTTCTGCTCGTCGTGAGCGCGGTTGCGGCGTTGGCGGCCCTGTCCGCGAGCGAGGATCCGCGGCCGACCCGATCGGAAGAGGCGGCGTCGCGCCGCGAGTCGACCGATGCGAGGCTCGCGCAGGGTGACCATGTGACGTCCGCGGCAGCGGTATTCGATGGCGTTCCCGTTCCCGAACGCGCGGCGGTGGAACGCGAGCTCACGGCGTACCAGCGTCTCCTTCGCAAGGCGTCGACGGGTTACACGGGTCGCATCGTGACCGCACGGGGGGAGCCGGTGCCCGGCATCGGGGTCGCGTTGATCCAGGTCGCTGCGATCGCGGCTCTGCCCCGTGAACTCGATCTGTTTGCATCCAGGCCCGTCGAGCCGAAGTTCGTGCTCGCGGAGGCCGAGACCGATGGTGGCGGTCGGTTCGTGCTGTCGGGGGTGCCGCCGCGGGGCATCTGTGCGCTGCGCGTGGCGTTCGAGGATCCCGACTCGGCGCCGGCGCGGTTTCGTGGCGGCCAGGGCACGCACGTGCCCGTCGAACGCGCGCCCGCCCCTGGCGAGGTCGTCGACCTCGGTGACATCGTGCTCAAAGTCGGCGCGACGATCGTTGGGCGGGTGACGGATCCGGACGGGCCGGTCGCGGGGGCGACGGTGCGCGCGGCGCGATTGCCGCCACTGCCGTTCGGTGCGGTGCCGATCGAACGGCTGCGACCCGACGGCGGACTGATCGGCACGCCGGGTGGCTCGCGAACGTTCGTCGAGTTCCCGGCGTGGGTGACGCGGGTCCACGATGCGTTGCCGATCGCGCGCACGATGTCGCAGGCGGACGGTTCGTTCGTCTTGCACGGCGTCGATCCGGGGACCGTCGTGGTTGCGGCGACGGCGCCGTCACGCGCGAGCAAGCTCGTGCAGAACGTCGCCGCGCGCGCCGGTGAGATGACCGGCATCGGCGACCTGTTCCTCGGGTACGGTGCGACGACGCGCGTGCGGGTCACCGACACGGCGGGCCAGCCGGTGCGAAACGCGCGCGTGTTCGTCGCACCGATGAGCGTCGGGATCCCGGTTCACATCGCCGAGCCGGTCGGAACGACGGATGGGCGTGGCATCGTCGACGTCGACGGTCTGCCCAACGGCCGCGCGATGGCGGCGGCGCAGCGGCCCGGCGACGCGGCGTGGCACATCGGGGATCCGGCCAACGCGGAAGGCACGCTGCGCGTCGTCATCCCCGAGCGGCATTCACTCACGCTCGCGATCGTCGACGAGAACGAAGATCCCGTGCCGCAGCCGCAACTCCGGTTCGTGGCCGGTGACCGCGATCATGGCGTGCTCGAGCTGTCGTTATTCGGTGCGCGGCAGCCGACGGACTTGTCGAAGCGCTTGCGCCGTCTGAAGGACGGGCGCTTCCGAATCGACGAACTCGATGGCGGACTCTGGACCGTGCTCGTCGGTGCTGCGGGGTTCGCGTCGCGTCAGGAGAAGATCGATCTGCGGAGCGATCGGGAGTTCACGATCGTGTTGCGGCGCGGCCGGCAGCTGCTCGTGCGCGCGATCGATTTCGAAGGGCAGCCGGTCGAGAACGCGACGGTTTACCTGAGTTCGCGCGGCGGCTCGCGCAGTGAACGGATCCTCGAGATCCCGCGGCCCGTCGGTCGCACCGGCGAGGACGGCACGTACCTGGTTGGCGATCTGCCGACCGCACAGACGCGCATCACCGCGGAGCATCCGGAGCACGGTCAGGTTCATCGTGAGGTCAACGGCCACCCCAGCGAGCTCGAGTTGCCGTTCGCGGCACCTGGGTCGATCGCGGGCATTCTCACCGATGGTGGACGGCCGCCCGCGCCGGGGCGGTGGGTGCTCGTGCTCGAGCGCCGCTACGGCAAGGGCGAGCTGAGTCGCGGCGCGATGCCCGAGATGCCGCAGCTCGCGACGCCGGATCTGGAGGGTCGATTCCACTTCGAGGCGCTGCAGCCGGGGCGTTGGCGCGTGACCGCGCAGGACTCGGTCGGCGACATCAGCACCGTCGCCGGACTCGTGGAGTACTCCGCGCGGCGCAAGAAGATCTACCCGTGGAACAAGGCCGAGGTGCTGCTCGAAGGTGGCGATCACGCCGACATTCAGCTCGATGCGATCGTCGACACCGCGCCTTGGGACGGGCCTGGCGCGTTCGTTCGCGGGTCGGTGATGCTCAACGGTGCGCCGGCGATCGGCGCGCTCGTCGTCGGCACGTCGAGCAAACCCGATCGCCGTGTGACGAGCCGGGTCGAGGGCGCGGGTTGGTTCGAGCTCGGCAAGGTACCGGAAGGTCGGCTGCAACTCGTCGTCGTCTCCGCGGCGGTGGCGGACAGTCGACTGAAGGAGAACATGTTCAGCCACCTGTACTCCAAGACGTTCGATGTCGTCGCCGACCGCCCCATCGACGCGACGATTCGAATCGAGACGGGAGTCGCGTTCGGGTTCGTGACGGATCATCTCGGCAGGCCGGTCGACAACTGCAAGATGCGATTGCACGACCGCGGTGGTGATGGCCGATCGAGTGCGTTGCGCCATGCGCGGTCCGAGGGTGGGCGATTCG
The DNA here is from genome assembly GCA_024743115.1 of bacterium. Taxonomy (GTDB): domain Bacteria; phylum Planctomycetota; class UBA1135; order UBA1135; family UBA2386; genus JAGQRA01. The sequence continues at coordinate 140,299 of JANSXC010000010.1, forward strand.
TTTTCGACCAGATACCTGCGGGCACCTACGAGCTGCGCGCCGATTGCGATCAGGGCAGTGCGCTCCGCGGCGGGATCGTCATCCCGAGCGGTGCGCGCGTCGGTCCGCTCGACATCGGTCTCATTCCCAACGCCGAGTTCTCGGGCCAGGTGTACGTCGATCAGAGGACGCCGCCCAGGGGCACGTCGCTGCTGCTGATTCCGACGGCGGGTGGACCACCGATCCGTCGGCGACTCGATCGCGACGGAACGTTCGAGTGGGACAGGGTGCCGGCGGGTCAGTATCGCGCCGAAGTGCAGACCGCGGGTCGCAGGTTGCGCGCTGGGTCGGTGTTCGTAGTTGCGCCGAAGACCTCGGACGTGACCCTCTACGCTCCGCCGCGCTGATTCGTCTTAACAATCCGGGTTCACGGCGAAACCAGAGCCCTGCACTTGAGCCGGGCGCCGGACTGCTTTCGGATGGGGGGCCCCACCATGGAAGCACGCAAGGTCCAGTCGTTCGTGGACGGGGTCTGGGACAAGGACATCGTCCCCCAGATCACCGACTACATCCGTATTCCGAACAAGTCACCCGCGTTCGATCCCGACTGGGAGAAGAACGGACACATGCAGAAGGCCGTCGATCTCATCGCCGGTTGGTGTCGCGAGCAGAAGATCGAAGGGCTCACGGTCGAGGTCGTGAAGCTCGAGGGTCGCACGCCGCTGATCTACATGGAGATCCCGGGTGAGGGCGACGACTGCGTGTTGCTCTACGGTCACCTCGACAAGCAGCCGGAGATGACTGGCTGGTTCGACGACCTCGGGCCGTGGAAGCCCGTGCTCAAGGGCGACAAGCTCTACGGTCGCGGTGGTGCGGACGATGGATACGCCGCTTACGCGTCGCTGACGGCGATCCGCGCGCTGCGTGAAGCGGGCGGCACGCACGCACGCTGCGTCGTGCTCATCGAGGGGTGTGAGGAGAGCGGCAGCTACGATCTGCCCTACTACATCGACGCGTTGCAGGACCGCATCGGTCAGCCGAGCCTCGTCGTCTGCCTCGATTCCGGTTGCGGCAACTACGACCAGCTGTGGTGCACCACGTCGCTGCGCGGCATGGCAGCGGGCACGCTCAAGGTCGAGGTACTCGAAGAAGGTGTCCACAGCGGTGACGCCAGCGGCATCGTGCCGAGCAGTTTTCGGGTCTTCCGCGAGCTCATGGCGCGGCTCGAGGACGATGGCTCCGGCGAGATCCTGCCGAAGCCGTTCCACGTCAAGATCCCCAAGCAACGCAAGCAACAAGCGAAGGTCAGCAGCCGCGTGCTCGGCGACGAGTTGTTCCAACGCTTCCCGTGGGCCGGGGGCACGAAGCCGATGGCGAAGAACCGCGCGGAGCTCGTGCTCAATCGCACGTGGCGGCCCTGGGTCGAGCTGATCGGCATCGACGGTGTGCCGAGCGTCGCCGATGCGGGCAACGTGCTGCGCCCACATACGACGGCCAAGCTGTCGGTGCGCCTGCCTCCGACGGCCAACCCCGACAAGTGCACGGCTGCGCTCGCGAAGCTGCTGACGTCGAAGGTGCCGTACGGTGCCAGCGTCACGTTCGAAGCCGACCCCCCGGCCTCGGGCTGGGATGCGCCGCCGCTGGCGTCGTGGCTCGAAGCCGCGAGTGCCAAGGCGTCGAACGCGTTCTTCGGCAAGCCCTGCGTCTACATGGGCGAGGGCGGCACGATCCCGTTCATGGGCATGCTGGGCGAGAAGTTCCCGCAGGCGCAGTTCATGATCACGGGGGTGCTCGGGCCGAAGAGCAACGCGCACGGCCCCAACGAGTTCTTGCACATCCCGATGGGCAAGAAGCTCACGGCTTGTGTCGCGATGGTGCTGCAGGAGCACCTCAATCGCCCGAAGGGCCGTGGCAAGCCGGCTGCGGCGGCCGCAAAGAGGAAGAAGGCGAAGAAGTCGTCGAAGAAATGACGAATGCGGTCGGCCTCTGGCCGCTGCGCCGGCAGCGCAGCGGCCGCGCGGTCAGAGCATCCCGTCAGAACATTCCGTTGTCGTGCTTCGCCTCTGACGGGATGACCTGCAGCACGTCCCAGTGCTCGACGACCTTGCCCGCGGTGTCCATCCGGAAGATGTCGATCCCGGCGTAGTCCTGGTCACCCGGCCACGTCTGGTAGCAGTGCAGGACGACGAGATCGCCTTCGGCGATCGCGCGCTTGAACTCGACGCGCTTGCCCGGGTACTCGCGCGCCATGCGTTCGAAGTACTCGACGAACGCCTCGGCACCGTCGCCGACTTCGGGGTTGTGCTGAGTGTAACGATCCCCGACGTATTGCTCGGCGGCTGCGCGCGGGTTGTTGCCGTTGAAGGCCAGGTCGTAGAACGCCATCGCGTTCTGCTTGTTGCGTTCTAGTTGGTTGCTCATGACGAGTTGTCCGCTGGTCCGGTCTACTTGTCGGCCGGCAACAGTCCGAGCCCGCTGGTCGCGAGCGCTTCGCGGAACGCTTTCATCGGGCCCTGTCCGAACTCGGTCGCCGCGTCGACGATCGCCTGCATGCGGCGGCTCGCGCGATCGACGCGCATGAGCTCGCTCTTGTTCGGCTTGTCCGGTGTCCGGTTGACCCGCAGTTGCGAGGTGAAGCGTGACATCAGCGCGTCGGAGGTGTCGACGATGCCTTGCTTGTCGCGATTGCCCCAGATGCGGTCCATGAGTTCGCCATGGGCTTTCGCGGCGTCCTTGTGCGCCTTGCGCAGCGCCTCATGAGGATCGTCTTCGCCCTTTTTCACCTCCGGTTCGAGACCGAGGCGCTGTTTGACGAAGTCGAGGTCGCGCTTCTGGCGCGCGAGCTTCTGCGTTGTCGGCCGCAGGTCGGCGCGCAGCTTCTCGATGCGCGCGAGCAGTTCGTCTTTGGCAACGCGGTCTGCCATCGACACCTCGACGCGGGGGTCGGGTCGCACCGTCACCTTCGTGCTGCGTGACTCGCCCTGGAACTTCACTGTCACCGTGTAGTCACCGGGCAGCACCTCGCGTCCACGCGGCGGCAGTTTCGGAGCCTTTTGCAGCGACCGGCCAGGGCCTGGCGTACCGTCGCGCTCGAGGCGCCAGATCACGCGGTTGAAGCCGAGGTGCACTTTCTGCGTGAACGTGCGAACGACCTGGTCGTCGCCGTTGCGCACTTCGACGAGAACCTCGTCCTTCTTGGCGACGTCGTCCGTGGCCTTCTCCTCGTCGCTGTCGGCCGAGTCGTCGGCTTTGGTCTCGGTCTCGGCGTCCGGGGTCTCGGCTTCCGCTTTTTCGTCGGCCGCCTTCTTCGCGGCCTTCTTCGCCGCCTGCCGCGCCTTCTCCTGATCCTTGTCGGGATGGCTCAGTTCGTCCGCGTTGACGAGGATGTCGAGGAACGCGCCCCGTGGCCGCGTCGGCCCGCGGAACTCACCGTTGCCCGGAAAGCGCGTGCTCGGCGTCTGCGCGACGTTGAACGCGATCGCGGGCTGCACGGGGAACAGATGCAGCTTGCTCGCGAGCCGCTCGGCAGTGAGGTCGCGCAGGACCTCGGGGTTGTCGAGCACGAAGATCGCGCGACCGTGCGTGCCGACGACGAGATCGCCGGTGCGCGGTTGCGTCGTGATCGCCATCGCCGAACACGCCGGCACGCCGTGGCGCCACTGCTGCCAGGTCGCCCCGCGGTCGACGGAGACGAACAGGCCGAACTCGGTGCCGACCCAGAGCAGGTTCGCGTTCTTGGGGTCCTCCTCGATCACAAGGCAGTAGCCGTCGATGCCGTCGCCGGCGATCGGCGTCCACGTCAGGCCGTAGTCCTCCGTGCGATAGACGTAGGGCTGCCAGTCGAACGTGCGGTGACCGTCGAACACCGCGTAGGCGGTGCCGGCCTCGTGCTTGCTCGCCTCGATGTGCGGGCACCAGGTGTGGCGCGGCAGGCCGCGGATCGCGCTCTCGCAGCTGCGCCAGCTGCTGCCGCCGTCCCGCGTGACCTGGACCCGGCCGTCGTCGGTCCCGACCCAGAGGAGCCCCTGCTCGAGCGGGCTGGGTGCGATCGTGACGATCGAGCAGTAGTTCTCGGCGCCGGTCGCGTCGAGCGAGAGCCCGCCGCTCTCGTCCTGCTTCTGCCAGTCCGGATTGTCCGTCGTGAGGTCGGGCGAGATCACCTCCCAGCTCTCGCCACGGTCGGGGCTCTGGTGGACGAACTGACTGCCGTAGTAGATCGTGCCGTTGTCGAACGGATCCTGCGCGATCGCCGCGTTCCAGTTGAACCGCAGCTCGACGTTGTCTGGCGCTGGCGGGCGGATGCCTTTGCGCTCGCTCGTCCGCAGGTTCCAACGCATCAGGTTGCCGCCCTGACTCATTGCGTAACCCTGCATGTTGTCGTCGGGGAACGGCAGCGTTGCGAAACCGTCGCCGAACGCGACCTCCTGCCAGTGCAGGTTGCGGATGCCGCCGTTCTCCCAGACCGTCGACGGCCCGCGCCAGCTGCCGTTGTCCTGCAGGCCGCCGTAGACGTGGAACGGTTCCGCGTCGTCGACTGCGACGTGATAGAACTGCGCGAGCGGTAGATTGCGGCAGAAGCGCCACGAGTCGCCGCGGTCGCGGCTGGTGTAGACGCCGCCGTCGTTGCCGAGCAGGATGCGGTCGGGGTCTGTCGGATCGATCCACATCGAGTGGTGGTCCGGGTGCGCGTCGCCCCAGCCGACCAGGCCGGAGAACGTGCGACCGCCGTCCGTCGAGTGGTCGATCGTCGTGTGCAGGTTGTAGATCCGGTTGGCGTCGTGGGGATCTACCCGGATGTCGCAGAAGTAGAACGGTCGCGGTGCGATGTTGTCGCCGCGGTTGATCACCCGGAACGATTGCCCGCCGTCCGTGCTCTTCAGCAGCACGCTCTTCTTCGCTTCGACGAGCGCGTAGACGATGTTCGGGTCGCTTGCCGCGATCTGCAGGCAACTCTTGCCGAGTTCGCCCTTCGGCAGTCCGTCCTCGTCGGTAAGCCTGGTCCACGTCACGCCGCCGTCGAGCGAGCGATGAATGCCAGAGCCTTCGCCGCCGGACTTGAACGAGTGCGGCCAGCGCCGGTGTTCCCACATTGCCGCGAACATCTTGTTCGGGTTGCGCGGGTCGATCACGACGTCGCAGCAGCCCGTGCGTTCGTTGATGTAGAGGCGCTTCTGCCAGGTCTTGCCGCCGTCGGTCGTACAGTAGAGCCCGCGGTCCTCGCTCTCGTTCCAACTCGTGCCCAGCGCCGCGACGAACGCCACGTTCGGGTCGTCGGGATGCAGCACGAGGCGGTGAATCTTCTCGGTCTTGTCGAGCCCGAGGTGACTCCAGGTCTTGCCGCCGTCGAGCGTGCGGTAGACGCCGCGCCCGACGCTCGCGCTGTTGCGCGGATTGCCTTCACCAGTGCCGATCCAGACGACTTCGGGCGTGCGCGGATCGATCGCGATCGCGCCGACCGACGTGCAGTTCTGGTCGTCGAACACGGGGGTGAAGCGCACGCCGCTGTCGGTCGACTTCCAGATTCCGCCGCTGGCCGCGCCGGCCCAGACGATCTTCGGATTGCCGGGAACGCCCGCGACCGCGCCGATTCGGCCGCTGCAGACTGCCGGGCCGATTGCCCGGGCCTTCAGATCGGACAGCAGCGTGAGGTCGGGCGGTGTGGCGGGGGACTGGCCCAGCGCTGCGGTGGCAAGGAGTGCGGTGGCAAGGATCGGAGCGAGGGCGGGGGGTCGGGTTCGCATGGCGTGGCGGAGAATACGGTCGGCGCAACTTCGGCGAGAGAGTTGCTCACGACGCACGGGCCAATTGTCGTCGAGCGTAACCATCGGCGAGTGGAGTCTTTCCCGCATGCCTCGAACGGCACCCCCCTTTGTTAACCGGCAAAGTGGGATAGACTATAGCCCGGACCGGGAAGACCCGGACGCGCGGGACGACCCCAGGCACACAGGGCGACCCGGGCAATTCGTTAACCACTCCCCACAGAAGGGCATCCTTACCATGCTTCTGCGTTCTCTCCCCATCGTGGCGCTCGCCGCCTCTCTCGCGGCCCAGACGCCGGTTCTGCAGTACGATAACGGTCCGCTCGAGACCCAGTCGATGCCGGGCTTCAGCGATCTGCAGTTCGCTGCGCCCTACGGCCTCAACATCTATGGTTACGGCGCCCAGCTCGTCGGTACCACGACCAACAACTCGGTTTTTGACGATTTCGAGGTCGCCGGTGCGATGATCATCGACGAGATCGAGCTCTACTGCTACCAGACCGGCGCTGGCAGCGGCGCGTCGACCATCACCGGCTGCTCGGTCGCGTTCTACGACAGTGACCCGAGCCAGCAGGCGACGCTCACGGAAATGGCGGGCAGCCCGCTGTTCACGACCGACCTGATGGCCACGCCGAACAACCCGGTCAGCAACGCGTGGAGCGGCCTCTACCGGACGCTCGACGGCAACATGGCGACCAACCGCGCCATCATGGCCGTGCGCGTCAAGCTCGAGGACGCCGCGGGCAACGCGACGCCGCTCGTGCTGACGAACGGCCGCTACTGGATCCGCCTCCAGGCTTCGGGCAGCGCGGCCTCGGGCCCGTGGTTCCCGCCGGTCACGTGCGAGAACCAGGTCAAGACCGGTGACGGCATGCAGCTCGTCACGGCCGGTACCTTCAACAACCCGATCGTCAGTGGCGGTCAGGGCCAGGCGATCCCGTTCAAGCTGTTCGGCCAGGGCTCGACCCCGGGTTCGATCACGGAAGTCGCGACGAACAACCACGGCCTCACGCTGAGCGTCTGCGGTTCGCCCAACACGGGTGGCTTCTTCCGCGCCGAGCTCTCGGGCAACGACCCGGCGGCGCTGCCGATCATCGGCTTCGACTTCAGCGCGAACGTCACGCAGGTCTGCAACAGCAACTTCGTGCACGCCTTCCCGATCTCGATCCTGCTCGCGACCGATTCGACCGTCGAAATCCCGCTCGGGCTGTTCGGCGTGACCATCGGCGTTCAGGCCGCCGAGCTCACCGTGCCGCCGGTCGCGCCTGGCGCGTGCTTCGGCTCGGCCAACATCTCGAATGGCTTCGCGGTCGTGATCAACACGTAATCTGACCGTCGATCCTTAGAGATCCAAAGCGACGGCGACTCCGCATCCGCGGGGTCGCCGTTGTTCATGTACGGCTCGAGAATCGCGGTCCATTTCGTCAGCGGCTGGCCACGCGGGCGCGGCGATCGCGCTCAGGTGGCATCATGCCTGCCTCACGCTCGATCCTGAGACCCGTAGCGAGCCTGCTCCTGCTGCTGACCCTGGTGTCCGGCAGTGCCGGCTGCACACTGGTCAAGCCTGTAATCGGCGCTGTGGCCGGGCCCGTGGTCGCGATCGGCGCGGTCGGCTTGCCGCAGGGATGCGGGTGCCGGGACTACGGTTGCGCTGTCCTTGCCTACGTCACCGTGGCAGCCATCGCCGGCGCCACGTGCGGCCTCGTTACAGGGGTCATCAGCGACGTGCAGGCGCTGACCGGGACGGCCACGGAACCGACGAAGAACTGGGAGAACCCCTTCGCTCTCAATACTTCCGACCGGTGGTAGCGGGTGGCTGATGGCCGACTGCCGTTGGGCGACGAGTGCGGTCTCGCTGTCGGGAATCGCGCGCCTCGAGATCTGCTGACGGTGCGTCGAGCTCCGGTTCGGCTCAGCCGACCCAGTCGATCCTCACCTCGGCCTCGATGTCCGGGTGCAGACTCTTGTGCACCGGGCACGCGTGGGCGGCGGCCTCGAGCTTCTTCTTCTGGTCGTCGGTGAACGTGCCCTTGACCGAGACTTCGACGGGCAGGCGGCCGATGCGGCGCGGGCTCGCGTTCATGTGCTTCTCGACCTTCACGCTCGCGCCCGAGAAGTCGATGCCGTTGCGGCGCGCGACGATCGCCATCGTCGTCATGACGCAGGTGCCGAGCGCCGTCGCGACGAGATCGGTCGGGGAGAAGTAGCGGCCGAGGCCTTCGTTGTCTTTCGGTGCGTCGGTCGAGAGGGTCGCCTCCGACGGGCCGTGGGTCGCGGTGCAGCAGAGGTCGCCTTCGTAGGTAGCGGTGATCGTGACCATGGTCTGGTTGTGCGGAAGGGTTGCGGGGAGTCAGTTCTGGGTGAGGGTCTCGTAGGCCTTCTGAATGTCCTGAAAACGTTCGGTCGCTTCGCGCTGCGCGGCTTGGCCGAGGTGGCTGTGCGCATCGGGGTGGAACTTCTTCACGAGTTCACGGTGTTTGCGACGGATCTGCTCCGGCTTGGCGTCCGGCGGGAGTCCGAGCGTCGAGAGCGCCTCGGTGCGGGCGTCGACGCGCGGCGCTTCGGGCTGCGCATCCCCGCGGCGGTTGCCGCGCAGGAATTGCGTTCGCGCGAGGTGGAACAGCATCCGCGCGCGTCCTTTCGCCACGCCGAGACCGCGCGCGACCTCCTGCAGCACGGCGTGCTCGCTCTCGCGAAACCTGCCGTCCGCGAACGTCACGAGGCAGCACCAGCAGAACAGGGTGTCGAGCTCACTGTCGTCGAGGCCGGTTGCGATGCGCGCCGCGAGCCCGACGCGATCGTTGATGGGCAGTGGCTGGGCTTCCCACGTCCGGATCTCGCTGGCGTAGACCGGATCCGCGAAACGCTCGAGCACGAAGTGTCGCACGGTCTGACGTTCGCTCGGACTCATCGGCCCGTCGACCTCGGCTACGGCCGCGAGCAGGTAGTAGATCCGCCGCGGTAGTGAGGCGCGTTCGAACGTCTTCTGCGCCGTGTCGTGCCAATGGCTGCGCGCGTGCATGCCGCGCGACAGCAGGCGGATCAGCGGTCCCGTTGCCTGCAGCGCGAGCCAGAACCCACCGATGCCGAGGACGACCGAGAGCGGTGCCGGAACCTTGCCCGTGCCTGCGACGACGAGCAGCAGCAGTCCGACGGCGAAGCGGCCGTACCAGTAGTGGGGCTTGTTGCGCAGCATCCGGGGCCGCGCAACTTAGCCCTTTTTCAGCTGCCGATCACGGCGGTGCCGGCGCCAGATGTCGCGCCGAGCCCGTTGCCGGCCTGGGCGTCGATCGACAGTCCCTGCAGGTAGAACGTCACGCCGTCGAGGCCGTTCGGGATCAGGATCGAATGGACCGCCGTCCCCGACAAGTGGCCGAGCAGGATGCTCGCATCGACCCGCACGAGCGCGTCGCAACCGGGCAGGCCGAGTGCCGTCAGGTCGAACGGCAGGGTCTGGCCGTTCCACATCGTGTTGTCGAAGCCCAGCGCGAGGAATGCGAAGCCACCCCCAGCGGCGAGGCTGGTGAGCTCGACCGTGAACGTCGTACCGTTCTGCGGCAGTGAGCTGCCCTGCGGTGCGAGCTGGGGCACGCCGTTGCTGCCGGCGCAACCGGTGCCGTACGACGTGTACGTCGCGGCTGCCGGACCCTCGAACTCCCACGTCTCGACGTAGTTGGTCTGCAGATTGCCCGTCGCGCCGCCGTAGAGCACGAGGCGGTCTCGCGTCGTGTCCATGGCCATCGCGAAGCCGGTGCGCGACGACGGCGATCCCGAACTGATCATCGTCCAGCCGCTGCCGTCATAGCTCCACGTCTCCGCGGGGTATGTGCCGTTCGGCGTGCGGCCGCCGTGCAGGATCGCGATGCCGCGCGCGGGATCGTAGACCAACCCGGCCTGCTCGAGCCCGAGGCCGGGCAGCGCGGTCGGGCCCGGCCCGACCGCGCCGGTCCGGTCGATCCAGTCGACGCCGTCGTATTCCCAGGTCTTCTGGTTGGGTGCCCCGAAGAAGCTCGTCCCGCCGTAGAGCACACAGACCTGGCGGCCGATGTCGTAGCACATCGCGGTCTCGACGGATTCGGTGGGGGCGTTCGCGGTCGTGACCTGGGACCAGGTTCCGGTCGCGCCGTCGAGCTCCCACGTGTCGCGCAGGTTGGGAGGCAGGTTGGGGTTGGTCGTGCCGCCGAACAGGATCGTCTTCCCGCGCACGAGGTCGTGCGCCATGCTGTGGCCGACGCGCGCCGGTGGCATCGTGCCGCCCAGCTGCTGCCAGTTGGTGCCGTTCCACTCCCACGTGTCGCCGAGCGCACCCGCGCCCTGGCCGCCGAACATCACGACGACGCCGCGGGAGAAGTCGTAGGCCATCGCCGTCGACCGCCGCGCGGGCGGCGTCGTCGCTGGCGACGGCGAGATCCAGATCGTGCCGTCGTAGAGCCAGGTCGTGTTGTTGCTCGGCCAGCCGCCGAACAGCACGACCTGCCCGTTGGCTGCGTCGAACGCGGCAGCGCTTTCACGCAAGGGGCCGGGGTTGGCCACCGGGCTCCGCAGGGTCCAGGTCTGGGCGAGAGCGCCGGGAGCGAACGCGATCGTGGCAGTGGCTACGACGCCGACCATCGTCAGGTGAGGGGTGCGCATCGCCTCAATAGGCGCCGTTCTTCGGGCGTCGGCCAACGAAATCGCCGAATCGATGGACCTGGCCCGCCCCTCTCGGCGGCCTGGGCCGCCGTTCATTGCGGTGCAACGACGACCGTGACCGCGCGCTCGTTGCCGATGCTGCGGTTCTGCGTCAGCGCACCTGTCTTGGGGTGCTGCACGCGGAACTCCCACGCGCCACGATTGAGCCGACCGAGATCGAATGTGCCTGGGCCGATGCGCTCGACGAGCAGCATCGCGGGGATCCACGGCCCGCTCCCGCAACGCGCGCTGATCGAGGCTCCGACGAGGGGCTTTCCGTTCTTGTCGATCGCCTTCACCGTCGTTCGCGTGCCGCCTTCGAGCGTGAGTGTGAACTCGACGGAATGCGACGGATCGAGGCGCAGCAGTTCACTGGCGCCGGGCGCGAGGCCGGGTGCGCGCGCGACCACGCGCGCCTGCCCGCTCGGCATGCCGCCGAACCACGCGCGGCCGTCGGGGCCGCTGGTCGCGATGCCGAGGGTGCCGACGGGGCGACCGTCGGCGTCGACGCACAGCGCGGTTGCACCCGGGATCGGTGCCCCCGCCGCGTTGGTGATGAGCACGCTTGCGCTCGCGGCCGGTTGCGAACGCAGCTCGATCTCGCGTGCGGTGCTGCCAGCGGTGATCGTGATCCCGCGTTCGGCCGCCGCGCCCTCGCGGCCACTGAGGTGCTCGGCGGCAACGACACCGTAGCGACCGTCGAGCAACCCGGTGAACACGAACGTGCCGTCCTCACCCGTCAGTGCGAGGCCGATCTCGTCGTCGCGTTCGGCTGCGTCTTCGTGCAGCAGTCGCACGAGTGCGCGCCGCAACGGTTCGCCCGATTCGGCGTCGATGACCCGACCCCGGAGCTCGCCGCCTGGCAGTTCGAGGGTCGTCGTGTGCTCGTCCTTGCCGACCGGGAAGTCGACGTTCTGGGGCGCACCGATCTGCGCCATCGTGATGCCGCTCCGCACCTGCAGCCGGTAGGTGCCAGGCTCGACGTTGCTGAGGATCCCGCGGCCCTCGTGCAGCATCGCGACGCGGACGCCGCCGCCGTCGAGCGCGATCGCCTCGACGAGGCCGTTCTTCAGGCGGGTGCCGCCGACGTCGACCTTGACCGTCCACCGCGTGCCGACGATGAGATCACCCGCATCTAGTTCGACTTCGGTGACTTCGCCGGCCCGCACACGGCAGCGCGTGGACACGACGTTGCTCGTGATCTTCTCGATCATGTTGCCGACGTTCATTCCCTGCCCCGGCTTCCACGCGCTCTGGGTGCCGATGTCGCTGAAGATGCCAGCCGGCATCGCCTGCGCGATGTAAGTGCCAGGGTCGAGGTTCTCGAACCGGAACGCCCCGTCCTCGCCGAGCTCGGCCGTGACCGACACCTGCGACCGTTGTTCCTGCGCCATGACCAGGAAGTCGCGCGGGTTGTCGCCCGGCCCCGTCAGCAGCCGTCCGGCGATCACGCCGCCGTGGCCCAGCGTGATGTCGAGGTCCGCGAGTCTGGCGCCGGCGGTGAGCTTGACGCGTTCGCTGCGGCCACTCGCGAAGCCGTCGGCGCTCGCGACGAGCTGCAGGCGACCCGGAGGCATGGATTCCAGCGTGAAGCGACCATCGGGATCCGTGCGGACGCCGCGATCGTCACCGCTGAACATTGCCATGACCGGGTTGTCGGCGAGCGGCCCGCGGCGCTTCCGCACCAGAGCGCCACGGATCGGCGCGCCCTGATCGTCGCGCACGACGCCGGTCACGATGGCGCCGCGATGCAGTTCGATCTGGCCGAGATCGACGATGCCCCCGTTCCCGCCGCCCTGGGGCTCGCCGGTCTGCGTCTCGACGGTGAGGTCCTTGCTGCGCGGGCTGAAACCGTCCGCCTCGAAGACCGCGGTGTAGGAACCCGGTGGAATGCCCGCGAGTCGGAAGCGGCCGTCGGCGGCCGTGACCTGTTCGACGTGCACGGGGGACTTCATCACGAGGAACATCGTTCGCATCACGCGGACCGTGAACTGCGTCACCGGCGCTCCGCCCTCGGCGGCGACGACTTCGCCCGTGACCGCGCCGACGTCGCGGAGCCGGACTTCGACGCCTTCGTCGCCCATGCGGACGCCGCTCGTGTAGTTCGCGGCGAAGTCCGCGTGCGTCGCGACGACGAGGAACTCGTTCTCGTCGGCGAGACCACCGAGCCGGAACTTGCCTTCCGCGTCCGTGCGCACGCGGCTGTTCGCGGCGATCTGCGCGAGCAACGATGGCCCGAGCTGTGACGCGAGGTCGCCGATCACGGGGAGCTCCGCCGAAGGCTGGTGCGCGACCGCCGCCCCTTCGACCGGGTGTCCGTCCGGATCGAGGACGATACCGGTGACGAAGCCACCATCGCCGAGCTGTAGTTCGATGTGGTTCTCCGCCGGCGCGGCCGCGAGTTCGTGTTTCTCCGTGACTCCGACATAGCCCGTTGCCAGGGCCTCGATGGTGACCATCGATGGCATCAGGCTTTCGAACGCACATCGGCCGTCCATGTCGGTGCCCTCGTGTTGTGCGTGGAGCTGCGGGAACATCGAACCGCGGCGGTTGTCCGCCGAGATCATCACGTTGGCCCCCGACACGGGCTCGCCCTGCGCGTCCGTGACCCGAACCGTCAGCGTCGCGGCGTTCTCGACCGTCAGCGCGACTTCGCGGATCTCACCCGGTAGCAGGGCCGGTTGGTCGAGTTCGCCGAACGCGCTGCCGCCGCGCACGCTGAGCGTGAACGGTGTGGTCGGAATCACGCCGCGGAAGAAGAATCGCCCATCGGCGTCGGGTTCGGTGCGGTTGCGGCGGCTCGCCAGCGCGCCGAAGAACAGTCGCGGGTCGCGCATCATCGACATCGGGTCCGGCTCGACCCGCAGTCGCACGGTGTCGACTTCGGTGAGCCGAGCACCGAACAATCGGCCACGGACCGCTGCCCCGAGCACCGGTGCCAGCACGACGTGCGCGGGTGTCTCGGCGTTGACGTGCACGATCTCGGGCGTCGGCATCAGGTAGACGTCGTGCTCGAGCATGAGGCGCAGGTGCGGTTCGGGTGACTTCAGCACGAAGTTGCCGTTCCGGTCGACCGGTGCCGAAGCGATCGGCTGGCCGCGCACGATGAACGACGGCGAACTCTGCGGTTGTGGCGCGCTCGGATCGAACGCGGGGATCATGACTCCGGCGGTGTCGCTGGCACCGCCGCGGTAGGCGAGCACCCGCGCGGCCGACAGGTCCGGGTGCGCGCGATCCGCGAGGACCATGCCCTCGACTACGAACTTCGGCTCCTTCGCGGGTTCGGTCGCGGGGGTGACGGCGACCCGTTCGAGTTCGCCGCTGCCGCTTGCGTCGACAGTCGCTGGATCGAGCTCGCCGGAAGCCGGCTCCGTCGAGCTGGTTGCGTCCGCGTTGGCGTCGTTGACGTTCGTGGGGGCCGGAGTCGAGCCCGTTCCGAACAGCCAAAACAGGAGCGCCGCGGCCAGAGCGAGCAGGAGCCCGAGCCAGAGAGAACGTGGCATGGATTCCTGGTAGCCACTGCGCCCGGTGAGGTGTCGCTCGGATCGCCGTGAGATCGTCGATTCTGCGCGGTTTCTCGGTCCTCCGTTGCGGGAGGTTCGCTACCTGCCGCGGCGGAAGGTGCGGGCATTGCCGAGCAGTCCCACGACGATCAGCGCCATGCCAGCGGTGCTCCAGCCGTTCGGCACCGCGCGAAACACGATGGCGCCGACGATGGTCGCGAGCGCGATCTGCAGGTAGCCGACGGCCATGGCCCGACCCGCCGGCGCGCGCGACAGCCCACGCGTGAGGGCGAGTTGGCCGAGCTGGGTGACGATGCCGATCGCAACGAGCAGCACCCAGCCGGTCGCGCTCGGCCAGACCCAATCGCGGAACGCGAACGGTGCCGCGATCAGGACCGTGACGATCGGGAAGTAGAGGACCACGCGCAGCGGGTGCACGCTGCGTCCGAGACGTCGCACCGTCGTGTAGGCGAACGCGGACAAGAACGAGCCGAGCAGGCCGATGCCGACGAATCGCCAATCGAGCGCGGTGGCGCCGTCGCCGTCGGGCGCTGGTTCGCCGAACAGCTGGTGCGGTTGTGCGATCAGCACGACGCCGGTCAGGCAGAGCACAGTGGCGACGAGCACCGAGCCCTCGAGCCGTTCTCGCAGCAGCCACGCCGCGACAAGGGCGGTGAAGAGCGGTGAAGTCTGATGGATCACCGTCGCTTCGGCGAGCGGCAGGTTGTCGACCGCGGCGTAGAAACAGATCAGCGCGGTCGAGCCGAAAACCCCGCGCAGGATCAGCAGTCCCGTGTGATCCCCGAACGGCGAGATGCGGGCGTGCGCGAGCATCAACAGGCTGATCGTCAGCGTGACGCAGCCGCGCGCGAACACGAGCATCATCACGGGCAGGTCGATGCCTGCGAGCTTGACGAACAGCGACATCGCGGTGAACCAGAACACCGCCTGCACCATGTCGAACAGGCCGGATGGTTCCGGCCTGTCCTGCGGAGGGCCCGGGTTGGCTGTGTCGCTCAAGGACCCTGATGCCTTCCGATCCGGCGCGTTCAGTCCGCGGACGGGACCGGCTGGTCGAGCATGTCGGAGTAGCGCTTCTCGCTGCGGCCCTTGGCGCTCTGCTTGTGGTAGCAGTAGCCCGCGATGAGCGGGAAGACGACGGTGGCTTCGCCGTAGACCATCTGTTCGAAGCTCGTCGATACCTTGCCCCACGAACTCGCTTCCTTCAGCGTCGAGCCCGACAGTGCGCCGTCGCGTTCGTCCGCGACCGTGATCTGGATCGCGTACTTATGCATCGCGGCCTCTTCGCCGAGGATGTCCGCGGCCACGACGATGTCCTGCGCGAAGTTCTTCGGCACGCCGCCGCCGATCATGAACAGCCCCGTGTCGCTCGCGGCCATCTTGATCCGGGTCAGCTCGAGGAAGTCCTTCGCCGAGTCGATGCTCAGGATCGGCTTGCCGACGAGTCCGTTCTTGTACTGATGCTCGACGAGTCCGAAGCCGGCGCTGCAGTCGCTGAACGCGGGGCAGAAGATCGGCACCGACTTCTCGTACGCGCGCTGCACGATCGACTCGGGGTTCTTGCCGTTCTGCTTCAGGTGCTTGCCCATCGCCGCGATGAACTCCCGCGAGCTATAGGGCCGCGGGTCGAGGGAGTCCGCGATCTGCTTGCACGTGTCATCGCAGATGCGCAGCTCGTCCTCGTCGATGTAGGTGTCGTAGATGCGATCGATCGCGAGATCGCGCAGGTCGTTGTCGTCGATAAACGGCGTGCCCTGCCAGTGGTGGAAGCCGAGGCCTTCGAAGAAGTCCTGGTCGACGATGTTGGCGCCCGTCGAGACGATCGCGTCGACCATGTCGTTCTCGAGCAGCTGCAGGATGACGCGCTTGAGGCCCGCCGAGATCAGCGAGCCCGCGAGGCAGAGCACGACCGCGCAATCCTTGTCCTGAAGCATCATCTCGTAGATGCGCGCGGCGCGGGCCGTGTTGCGGGCCTGGAACGCCATCTTCTCCATCGCGTCGACGAGCGGCACGGGGTTGAAGGTGTCGAGCGAGATGTGTTCGACCTTGGTCTTGAGCAGATCCTGTTTGTTCATGGCGGCGATCCGTCGGGGTTGGGGCGGAGCAGGTTAGCGAGCCGGTGCCCCTGGCTCACTGGCGATCCGCTACTTGTTGCGCTGCTTGTGCCGGTGGATGACCTCGATCTCGCGAACGAGCTCGTCGCGGAAGCCCCGGTGGCGTTCCTGCGCCGGACTCGAGGTCATCAGCCCCTGGAGCTCGACGATCGTGCCGCCGCCGTTGCCGAGGATCGCCAGCGCCTGGCGCGCGGCAGCCGCGCCGATGCGCTCGTTGTTACCGCCGATGAAGGTCGTGAAGTCACCGTCGTCGCCGCCGAGCTCGCGGTCGATCACGATCACCTTGATGCCGGCGTCAACGGCCTCGCGGCAGGCGCTCGCAAGGGCGCGCGATTCCTTGGGCGAGATCAGAATTGCGTTGAGGTTCTGCGCGATGAAATCACGAACGATGCCGCGCTGCGTCTCGACGTCGTCGTTGGCCGATCGATACACGTATTCGATCTGCGGGAACTTCGCTGCGGCAGCCTTCAGGTCCTTGCCCATCTGCACGCGCCACGGTTCGTCGTCCGTGCACTGCGCCATGCCGATTCGAAAGATCACGTCTTCCTTCGGAGCTGTCGTCAGCGCTGCACCGTTCTGCGCGCAGAGGTTGGTGAACATGAACTCGCCCGGCGAGTTGATCGGGCCGCCGCCGCTTGCTAGCGAGCCCTTGGTCCACTGGCGCGTGCCGAGCTGGATTCGCTTCGGCAGATCGACGCCGTTGCAGGCGAGTAGTGCGAGCTTGATCGCCTCGTCGCCGCACGTGGGATAGGTGTAGGTCGCCTCGAGGAGTCCTGCCTCTACCCACTTGCGCCCTTCGTCCGGCAGTCCGTCCACGCCGAGGATGCGCATCTCGGTGCGGCCTTTCTGCTGGCAGGCGAGGGCGGCGCCGCGGGCCATCGCGTCGTTGTGGGCGTAGATCACGTCGATCTGCGGGAAACGTTCGAGCACGGCCTCCATCTCCCGTTGCGCGACGTCGCCTTTCCAGCGAGCGTCGGCCGTGTGCACGATGCGGAACGAGTCGTCCGCGAACTTCGGTGGGGCAGTGTTGGAGCCGGTGCCGCCGTCACCCGTGCCGGAGGCTCCCCCCTCGCTGGCGCCGTCGCCCGAGCAGGCGGCGACGGCGACGAGTGTTGCGATGGTGAGCAGCAGCGCCGAGCGGCGTGGCGGTACGGGAACGTTCGACGGAGAGCGACGGATCATCGTTGGCGGTCTTGCAGCAGAACGGCGGTCAGAATGATGAAGCCTTGGATCACGAGGCGCCAGTGTGACGGGACGCCGTTGAGCGCGAGGACCTTTTCGAGCAGGCCGAGGGTGAGCACGCCGAGTGCGGCGAGCCACAGATTGCCGCGGCCGCCTTGCAAGCTGACGCCGCCGACGACGACAGCTGCGATCGTCTGCAGTTCGAGCAGTTCGCCCGCGGACGGATTGCCTTGGACGTTGCGCGCGACCTGCACGATGCCGGCGAGGCCCGCGAATACGCCGCTGAGGACGTACGTCGCAGCGAGGACGCGGCGGGTCGGCACGCCCGCGAGGCGCGCGGCTTCGGGGTTGTGCCCGGTCGCGAGCAGGTGCCGCCCGAACACACTGCGCTGGAGCCACACGCCAACGGTCACGGTTGCCGTGACCAGGACGATGGCCGCGACGGGAACCGGACCGACGCGGCCCGCGAGCCAGGTCCAGAACCCCGGGTCGCGACTGCCGGGCGGGATGAAGCGCGAGCTCGCGGCCTGCCCCGCGAGTTCTGGCAGGAAGCGCGCCAGGCCGCGGGCGATGACCATCATCGCGAGCGTGGCGAGGAACGGTTGGACGCGCAGGCGGCCGACGAGCGTCCCGCTGAAGAGGCCGGCGGCCGCGCCGACGGCGACCGCGATCGTGGCGGCGAGCGGCCACGGCAGTTCGGTGTGCAGTTGCAGGCCCGCGAACGTCATGCCCGCGAGCGCGACGACCGCGCCGACGGACAGGTCGATGCCGCCCCCGAGGATGACGAGACACTGCCCGATCGCGCAGAGCCCGACCGTCCCGAGTGCGCCGAGCAGATCGAGGTGCAGACGCGGTCGGAAGAACGCGCCATCTCCGTTCCAGATCGCACCGAGTCCGATCACGAGACCGAGGGCGGCGAGCGCGCGGGTGATCGGTGCCGGAGAACGCATCTACGTCGAGCCCGCGGCGTTGTTCGGGCGCGTCGCGAAGAACCGGACGAACTCGGCCTCGACGGTCGCTGGTGACAACGCGCTCGGCGCGAGTTCGCGTGTGATCTGGCCGTACTCCTGCTCGGCGGCGATGCCGTGATACAGCTCGGGGATCGGCGCGGTCGGCGGGTCGGCGTTCCAGGTCGGGGCCGTATCGCCATCGGGAGTCGCGCCGGTCGCTTGGGCTTCGAGCTCGGTCAATCGTTCCGCCAGCGGGCGCAGGTCGTGGCGCGGTGGCGGTGCGAGCGTCACGAGCTCGAACCAGCTCTCGGTGCGATCGTGGTAGCGGTAGTGCGGCCCGTCCGCATGTTGTTCGGTGTGGAGCACGCGGTAGGTCCCTGCCAGCGTGTTGAGCGTCATTCGATGCCGGGGGCCGTTGCTCGCCAGCGTCGTGAAGCCGAGTTCTCGGTGATGCGTGCGTTCGATCGCGCCGCGGATCCCGGCATCGATCTCCTGCTCCACGCGCGCCATCTCCTCTTCGTAGAGCGCGCGGTAGCCGCCGGGGTGATCGAGGATCGAGACCGCGTTGTCGAGCAGCCACTCGTAGCGGCGCAGTGCGAGTTCCGCGGGGTCGTCGATCCGGGCGAACACGTTGGCGGCCGGGGAGTCCGAACGGGCGATGTTCGCGACGATGCGATCGACCGCGAACCCGCGCCACGTCTGCCAGCAGCCGAAATCGCCCGTCGCCGCCGCCGCGAGCAGCAGCTCCTCGCGTGGCGCTGCGATTTCGGGCTGCAGGATCGCCAGCAGCGACGCGAATCCATCGGTGTCGTAGTGGTCGTTCACGACCCAGTCGACGTCGCCCAGGAACTCCGCGTGCGCTGCCGTTCCGGCCCGAACGAACCGGAACGCGATCCCCGTGCTGAGGTCCGCCTTGAACGCGGCCGGGGTCCGATTCCCCGGCCAGTGCGACAGATTCGGCCCCTCGGGCGTCATGCCGTCGACCGACAGATGGGGCCGGGGCCCCCCATCCGGCCCCGCGAACCCCAGTTGCAGGCGGTGGATCGGCGAGTCGGCGGTCGGCAGGGGCATGGCGGCTGAGAGCGTGGGCGGGGTGCGGGAGGGTGCGGGAGAATCCGGTGGCGCCGCAGTCAGGGGCCGCGCCCTTGCGTTGGCTTTTTGTGCATCCTATCTCCCAATCAAGCGAAGCTAGTCAGTGTCGAGGTCACCAGACCAAAGCACTGGCTGGCTGAGACGAGAGAGAGCAAGAGTGGCGCCGGCCGCTGGGTTCGCCCCGGCGGCCGGTTTTTATTTGGCCCCGAGTTGGCCTCAAAGACCGGCTCCCGCGGCACTTCGGCCGTCCGGAGGTCAGTGCGCAGCCGGCGGCAAAGCACTCTTGCAAACGCTGGCGCCGGAGCTAGCATCCTCGACCCCCAAGGCGTGGGGGCGTAGCTCAATTGGTTAGAGTACCGGACTGTCGATCCGGTGGTTGCGGGTTCGAGTCCCGTCGCCCTCGCCACTCAAGGCGGTGCGAAAGCACCGGTTAACAGCCGTTTCGAGAGTGATCTCGGAACGGCTGTTTGCGTTCGCGGAGGCTCAGAGCGCGAAGAAGGAGATCGAGGCGCGCACGGAACGTCGGCTGTTCGACGAGTACGCCGAGTTCGTGGCACCCGAGGCCATGGAGCACGCGGTCGATTGGGGCTGTTCTCGGCCGAGCGCGAGCGCGTGGTCGATACCGAGATGGCGCGGCACGCCGGCGGAGGAAGGATGCGTTCGGCGAACGGGACGTGAGGAGCGTGCTACGACTCGCCGGCGGGCGGCGGCGGCACGTTCTTCGTGCGGAATGCTTCGGTGCTGATCATCCGTAGCCCCCTGGCCTTCTGCTGCGACAGCATCTCGTGCGTCTGATTGGCGCGATCGACGATGGCGGCCTTGAGAACGTCGATCAGGTCGTCCTTGCCCTGGTATTCGAGGACGGGCAGCACCCAGGGGAAGATCTGCAGGTTCTCGAACATGGCGAACGGAAACTTGTCCTTCGTCACGTCGAAGATCGGCACCATCGGGACCTTGAAGTTGATACCGAGGGCCTGGACCTCCAGCGGCGTCGACTTTGGCTGCGTCAGGTCGACGACTACGAAGCGGCTGATCGAGGCCATCGCCTGGACGGTCTCGGTGTAGTCCTTGTCGTCGGGCCGATCGAAATCGAAGATCATCGGCACGAGGTCGTGCGCACGCAGCTTGATGCGCAGTTCGTCGAGGACTGCTTTGCGATCCGGTGGCGTGAACCGGCCGAGGATGAGCACTGCCTTGGCAGACCCGGCGTTGAGTAGATTCTGCAGTTTGGCGTTCTCCTTGACCATGTGCACGAAGTTCGCGACCTCGATGTCGTCGACCGTGATCGACTCGCCGGGCTTCTCCTCGTTCTCCTCGTCCGAGAAACTGCGTGAGATGTTGAGGCCACTCTGGATCGCGCCGTCCATGTGCACGTCCCACGCCGAAACGCCGGCTACGTAGCAGTCCACGAGTTTGGCGCCGGCGAAGTAGGTGTCGTAGATCGCGGCGCGCGCGAGCCAGGCTTCGGTGAAGTCCGCGCCCTCGAAGTGCGTGCCGGTCAGCTCGGATTCTTGGAGGTGGGCCCGGCGGAAGTTGGCGTTGCGACAGCTCGCGTTACGCAACGTGGCGCGGCGGAGCACTGCACCCTCGGCGTTGACGTCATCGAGGTTGGCCTCGAGCAGTACCGCCGACTGGATCTCGGCGTTCTGCAGGTTGGCGCCCGTGAGTGTGGCGTCGCGCAGGTTGGTCGAGTGGTGCCAGTCGCTGATGTTGGCGCCGCTCAGGTCGAAGCCGGCCAGGTTCGCGCCATGGAGGTTGGCGCCGACGAGTTGGGGCCGGATGTTCGGGTTGTCGCGACGCCACGCGTTCCATTCGTCGACGCCCTTGTCGAGGATCGCGAGGTGGGAGACGTCGTAGAGCGGGGTTTGGTCCTCGTACTTGCGCATGGAATTGGTCTCACTGCATTGCTTCGGTCGATTCGATCGCATCGATCTCGCGCACTAGCCAGCTGCGCGCAACGGCCCACTTGCCGTCGAGTTGGCGCCGCGTCATCCCGAGGAGCTCGGCGACTTCTTTTGCGTCGAGCCCCGCGAAGAACCGCAGGTCGACGATCTCCGCCAGGACGGGATCGAAGCTCGAGAGTCGTTCGAGCGCGATGTCGAGCGACGTGACCTTCATCCGGCATTCCTCGAAGACCGCTAGCTGTTCGTCGAGGGCAGTTTCCTCTTTGCCGCCGCCGCGCTTGTCCGCAGACCGTGCCCGTTGCCGGTCGGCGAGGATCCGGCGCATCGCCTGGGCCGCCGTGCGGAGGAAGTGCAGCCGGTTCTCGAAACCCAGGTCGGCATTGTGCAGCTTGAGCCAGGCCTCGTGAACGAGAGCGGTGGTTTGCAGGGTCTGGCTCGGCCGGCCGTTTTGCCGCACCTTGTGGGCCAACCCGCGAAGTTCGGTGTAGACCACCGGGAACAGGTCGCCTTCGGGGTTTGAAGCGTCCGACTGCATCACGGGCCAGCGTACCGAGCCAAAGACGATACTTTCCGGAAAATGCGGTGCACGCGGCCCGGCGCTGCCGGAGGGGGGGCATGAACCTCACCACTTCGACCCTTCTGTTCCTGGTCACCGGCACGTTTGCGACGACGGTCGGAGCCCAGTCGTACTACGCCAAGACGGAGCGCTTCTTCGGCGGCACGCAGTACGGCTTTGGCTACGAAACGACCGCTACGCATCCGACGACGTCCTACGACAAGCGCTACGTCTACTTCCACCCGGGCAACTATGGCGCGAACGAGGCCTACGCTTACACGGCTCCGCACCAGATCGACTTCTACACGTATGCGACACAGTCGGCAGCGGTCAGTGACGAGTCTCGCGCCACGGCCGGCTGGATTTTTGACGATGTCGTGTTCACTGGACCGGCGCCTGGCACGCCCGTGAATGCGACGGTGCAGTTCGAGGTCTTCGGTGCGTTGATCGCCGGTTCTGCGAACGCTGCCGCCAGGGCGCTGACGCCGCGGGTCGTGATCCGTGATGCCGTGTCGAATGCGTTCGTCGCGCAGGCCTCCGGTCTCACCTACGCGGTCGCCGATGGCACGATTCAGAGCGCGTCGTTCAACGTGCTGACCGGGACGGTGTACCGCTTCGAGATCGAAATGCGTCAGCATGCGACCGGGCGCCAATTCACGGATGCATCCGCGTCGTCCAGCGTGCGACTCGCGGCCCAGCCCTTCGCGTTGCCGGTCGGGTTTACCGCCGACTCACCGCAAGCCAACATCACCGGCAACGGTTGGACGCCGAGCGCGGTGCCTCAGATCACGCCGTGGCTTCACCGAGGGAACACGATCCAGGCTGGCCAGAACCTCGACCTCACGCTCTACGGTGGCGCCCCGTCGGTCCTGACCGTGTTGGCGGTCGGTGGCGCGATCACGCCGAATGGCGGCGTCACGTTCGGGCCGTGGGCGAGCCTCGAGATCTCGAACGCGTGGGTGCTCGGAGTCCTGTTCACCGACGCCAGTGGGCAGTGGAGCAACCAGCTCGCGCTACCGGCCGGCGCCACGGGTCTGCCGCTCGCGATGCAGGTGGCCGTGTTTGCTGGCACCACGATCGACGAGGTCTACAGCACCAATCCGGTTCAGTTCACGGTGCAGTGACCGACTCCCGGACGTAGGCTCGCAATCATGGTCGAAGGCACGAACCCGGAGAAGGAGCGGCTCGCGCTGCGCTACTTCGAGGCGCTGCTAGCCGAGGCCGCCGGCGAACGCGAGGCGCGCCTGCTAGAGCTCAGCGAGGACGAGTGGGTTCGCACCCGGGTACGTGACCTGCTCGAGCAGGGGGCGCACACCGCGTTGTACGATCGCAGCGCCGGCTTCGATGCACTGACCGACCGACTCAGTCAGCATGATGCCGAAGTGTCCGGGACGATCCGGGGCTACGAGATCATTCGGCGGATC
The DNA here is from genome assembly GCA_024743115.1 of bacterium. GTDB lineage: Bacteria > Planctomycetota > UBA1135 > UBA1135 > UBA2386 > JAGQRA01. The sequence goes on from JANSXC010000010.1 coordinate 163,454, forward strand.
GGTCACGGCGGAACCGGCGATGTCTACGAGGCGCGCCAGCGCGATCCGCGACGAACGGTTGCGATCAAGGTGCTGCGCCAAGGCTCGTTCGATGCGGAAATGCGCCGGCGATTCCAGGACGAGGCGAGATTGCTCGCACACCTGCGGCATCCCAACATCGCCCAGGTCATCGAGGCTGGCGTCCATGACGAGACCACGGCGACCGGAGAGCGGGAGTTGCCGTTCCTCGTGCTCGAATACGTGCACGACGCGTGCACGATCGTCGAGCATGCCGAGCGCAGCGGGCTGGCCCCCGCGGCGCGCGTGCGGTTGCTCATTGACGTCGTGCGCGCGGTGCACCACGGGCATCAAAAGGGTGTCATCCACCGCGATCTCAAGCCGGCCAATCTCCTGGTTGGCAGTGATGGTCGACCGAAGGTCATCGATTTCGGGGTCGCCCGCGTGCAGGGCGGCGATCTCGCGCGGGCGACCGCGGTGACGATGGCCGGGCAGATCATCGGTACGATCGGTTTCATCGCGCCCGAAGTGCTCGCCGGTGAGAGCGATGTCGCGGACGTGCGCGCGGATGTCTACGCGCTCGGCGCGGTCGCGTTCCGGCTGCTGACTGGCTCGCAACCGTTCGATCTCGAGGGTGTGGCGCTCGCCGAGGCCGCCAAACGCGTGACTTCGACCGCACCTCGAAACCCGCGAGACCTTGCGCCGGCGCTCGGCCGTGATCTCGAAGCCGTGATCCTCCAGGCGATCACTCGCGATCCGGGTGATCGATACTCGTCGGCCGAAGCACTCGCCGCGGACCTCGAGCGGTGGCTCGGCAGTGAGCCCGTGGTCGCCCGGCGGCCCGGCATGCTCCGGCGACTGCAACTCCTGGCGCGACGAAACCCGCCACTCGTGACCGCGATCACGGCGCTCGTTCTGGTTTCGGTGGGCGCCGCGATTGCGGGGATTTGGATCCAGGGCAACGCCGTTACGAACGCAGAGCGCGAGGCCTACCGTTCCGGAGTCGTTGCCGTGAATGCGATGGCAGGCACGGGCGAAGTCAGCCTGGCACACGATCTACTGGCCAAGGCCCCGCCGGCTGAGCGTGCCTGGGAGTGGCGCTACTTGAACCGTACTTTTGAGAGCAGCGAGCGCGTGATCATGCCGTTCGCTGCGGACGATTCGACTGAGCAGGTGATCGCGGACTTCGACCTCGATCGAGACGAGAAGCGACTCGTGGTGGGTCACCCGAACGGGAGGCTGCTCGTGCTCTCCGCCGAGGATGGCGTGGAGCTGGCTGCGTTCGAGCTCGATTCGGATGTGCGGTTCGTCCGATTCGCGGGTCAGAACGCGGCCTTGTGTGCTGGCCTCGGCACCGGCGCAAAGATCCGGATCGTCGACCTCCGTGATGGCAGCTCGCGGCTGACCCATGAGCTGCCCGGGCGCGGCGTCGTAAACGGCATCGCGGTCTCGGCCGACGGCCGCCTCGGCGCCGTCGCGGGCGCAACGTCGCCGTTTCGAGGGGGCAAGGTCCACGTCTTCGACCTCGAGAGCGGCGAGCTGCTGCATCGCATCGGAGATGATCAGGATCCGCCCGTGCTGAGGGTCGAGTTTGCCGGTAGCGGTCGCTATCTGTTTGCCGGCAACTTCCGCGGGGAAGTCTGGCGCTGGGATCTGACCGCCGCTGGTGGTCCGCAGGCATTGCGAGCGCGCGCTGAGCTCTTCGACAAGCGGGGGACCATCACGTGCCTCACCAGGTCTGGCGATGCATCTCGCATTGCGGCGGTCGGGGGCAACGCTGTCGCCATCTGGAATGCTGACAGCCTCGAGCCCGAGTCTGTCATGACGGGTGCGCTGAGCACTGTCGCATGGGCGCCCGGCGGTGATCGTCTGATCGTCTCGCGGCAGGGCAATCCGATGGTCGCGATCGCGAGGATTGCAGATGGCCCGGCACTCTTGACAGCGCCCGGCTTCGGGCACGAAGCCGCGCTGAGCCGAATCGTCGCCACAAGAGATGGCAATCGCGTATTCACTTCGGCGTACGATGGCACGATTCGCGCCTGGCGCTACGAACGCCTCGCCGCGCGACAGGCTCTGAATCGGCAGAAGAAGGCCGTTCGAGCAGTTGCTGCGACCGAGAGCTGCCAGCGAATTCTCTCGGTCGATAGTGCGAATCAGATCGCGATTTGGGGACGTTCCGAGGGCCGACTGCGCGGCACCGTTGGGGCATCCGCGCGCGTCAATGCGATCGCACTACGTCCGGGGACCGACGAGTTCGTGGTCGTGGGCCACGGCCTTTGGCGACTCGGATCGCTTGGCTCGCCCGAGCTCGAGTCGCTCGAGTCCATCGATGGCGATCTCGTCGACGTCGCCTGGCGGCCCGATGGCAAGGTGTTCGCGACGGCCAGCACTGCCGGCCGAGTGGCGCTACACGAACCGAGCGGCAGGCTGCTCGCGCAGCAGATTGTCGAGGCCGGAGCCCGTCTCAAGCGGTTGGCCTTCTCGGCCTCCGGTGAGCGTCTGCTGACCGGCACCAACACGGGTACGCTTCAAGAGTGGTCAGGCGTGGACCTGTCGCCCCTGCAGGAAGTCGGGAGCGCTGGCGACGTAGGTGACCTGGCGTACGTTCCTGGCTGGGCTGGCCACGTTGTTTCCGCGTCGTACGACCGCCGACTGATTGTCTGGCGTCGCCAGCGGGGCGGTCGATTCGAGCTGTACGAGCTTGATCGAGGCCAAATACTGCAACGAATCGTGTTCCATCCGACGGAACCACGCATGTTCACCTTCTCGACGAACGGGCGGGTCAGCATCTGGGACACCACGGACTGGTATCGCCTCGTCACGTTGGCTGGCCACAGGACGATGATCATCGATGCCTACTTCCTGCCGGCTACGGATGAAATTGTCACGGCTGGCATGGATCGCACGGTGCGCATCTGGCGCACTTCGAAGTAGCTCAGCTTCGCTGAGTCGCGGTTCTGCGATTTTCGAAACACGCGGCGCGTCGCAGGCAGGTTCGGGAACACATCCCCTTCCTTCCCTCGAGACCTTGTCTCGGGAGTAGCCGCCATGACGAGAACCGCGACTCTCGCTCTGGCCGTGACCGGACTGTGCACGTTTGCCAGTCCGATCGTGGCCCAGGGTACCCCTGATCCCCTGTTCGACTACGCCCATCACGTCGCGCGACGGGTGGCGTATGGCCCGACGAACGCGTTGATCACGACGCTGACGTCGTCACCGACCGGGCCGGACGACTACATCACGGCGCAGCTGTCGCCGCCGAACAAGGCGACGAGCACGGCCGTGCAGTACCACGGTGGCCAACTCATCGCGGATCTCGTGAACACCGCCGGTCCGCTGCTGCCGCAGCAGCTCGGCGATCCGGTTACGGCGCTCGATCTGTTCTACGCGCAGCTCGGCTACGCGATGTTCTCGGAGTGGCAGCTTCGCGAACTGATGACGCAGTTCTGGGAGCGTCACTTCAACACCGGGCTCTACACCCGGGCGCCCTACTTCAACCAGGGCTCGGCGATCGCCGACAACAACTACGTGTTCTGGTTCGAGTGGCAGGCGAACGAGTACTACCGCGAGCACGGCCTCGGCGGCGACGGCACGTTCTATGGCCTGCTGCGTTACACCGCGAAGCACGCGACGATGATGGTGTACCTCAACACCGTCTACAACAAGGTCATCAACCCCGGGGATACGCCTAACGAGGACTGGGCGCGTGAGTGCCTGGAGCTCTACACCGTGAGTCCGGAGCATCGCGATGCCAACGGCAACTGGGTGCCGAACTACAGCCAGGCGGATATCGAAGAGGCATCTCGCATGTTTACCGGTTGGGACCTCGATCCGGCTGCGAGCTACGCGTTCGAGTTCAACACCAACGAGCACGCCTATCCGTCGTCCGGCCAGCCCACGGTTCTGCTCACGGATTCCGGGCTGCCGATTTCGATCGCGGCGCCCATCGCCCCAGCCGGTCTGCAGGAGGGCGAAGACCTGCTCGTCGAACTCGCGAAGCATCCGGCGACGGCGCAGTTCATCTGCCGCAAGCTGATCGCCGAGTTCGTCAATGAGCAGACGGTGTTCTCGCCGACGTCGACCCTGCTCAACGACATGATGGCCGTCTGGGGCACGGCAGGGGACATCCCGGCCGTCATGGGTGTCCTGCTGAGTTCGCCGGACTTCAAGCGCGCCCGCACCCGTTTCACGCGGGCCCGCCTGCCGCTGCAGGCCGTTGCCGCAACCGCGCGGGCCTTCGACTCGACCATGGAGTACTCGGGTCTCTACCCCGTCGCCGAGAACCTCAACGCGCCCTACTGGGCGATGGAGTCGATGGGCCACCGGCTGTTGCTCTACCCGGCACCGAACGGGTTTCCGACGAGCAACGACGCGCAGATGAGTCCGTCGGTGGCGTTGGAGCGTGCGTACTACGCCTCGAACCTGATCTCTGGCGACTTCCCGGTCCCGTTCATGACGGACACGCTCGAGATCAACCTCGAGCAGTTCGTTGCCAGCGTGCAGCCACAGCTGCCGGGGTCGCCGACCATGGCGAACTCGGTGCCGCACCTGCTCGCGGTCGTCGATCACATGCTCACGTCGCTCTATGGCAGCAACTACACACTCGCAGACGAGCTCCGCGTGCTCGACGCGATGCTCGGCGTCGTCAATCACATCGGGCCCACGTTCGATATCGCGAACAACGACGACTACAAGGCGGTACTGGAAGGCGCAGCGATCATGGCTGCGGGCATGGTGCAAAGCGGACTGCGGTAACGCGGCAAGGAGAACACGATGATCGACAGAAGAGACTTGTTGCGCGGCGCCCTGTTCGGGGCGGGTATGAGCGCATTCCCCAAGGCCGTGATGGCCAGCGCCGCGCGGGCACTCGACATGGGCCCGGTCAACGGCAGTGAGAAACTGCTGTTCATCTTCCAGCGCGGCGGCAACGACGGCGTCAACACGCTGATTCCTGACGGTGACGGCACCTATGGTCAGGTGCGCTCCAACGAGCTGTTCATCCAGAACGGGCTATCGCTGAATGGCGTGAACTACTCGCGCCTCAACCCCAACCTCGACCGGCTCGTCGACATCTTCAACGGTGACGACCTGGCTCTGATCCACCGGGTCGGCGACCCGAGCATGTCGCGGTCGCACTTCAAGGCGATGGACATGTTCGAGAAGGCGCCCGAGGTCGACGCGACGCAGTCCGAGATCGCGGCATTGTCCGGCTTCGTGCCGCGCATGATGACCGAAGCGGGCGTGCCGTATCTCGGCGCGAACAACCTGCCCGGCGCAGTGAGCATCTCGCCGTTGATGCAGGCCATGTTCCTGGCCGGCAGCTCGTCACAGGTGTCGGCGCACGTGCGCGATCTGACGCTGACGTTCACGCCTGGGCCGTTCACCGACTACGGTCTGCCGGCAACCAGCGTGCAGCACGCGATTGACAACGCGGCCGCGCCGGCGCTCAAGGGGCAGCTCGCGCTCAATCTCGGGTTTGGCGGGCTGAGCCAGGAGGGGCTGTTGGCTCTCGGGTTCGCGCCAGGCGTCTTCGGGTCGGGCCTCTTCCCGAGCTTCGCCGACTTCAGCGCGATGCAATCGAGCCACCCTTGGTATCACGTCAAGCCGTCGACCCCGGTCGGCGGTTACTTCATGGCGACGGCCGAGCAGGCGCTGTTCACGCTCGCGAACTCACCTGCCACGCGCGTCGCGGGCATCGAGATCGGCGGCTGGGACACCCACAGCAACCAGGACGGCACGCACACCGAACTGCTGCGTTGGCTCGGCTGGGGGCTGCGTGATCTCTACGACGCGATCCAGGCGATGCCGGTCGATCCCAAGATCACCATCGTCGTCGTCACCGAGTTCGGGCGGACCAACTTCGAGAACGGCAGCAATGGCACCGACCACGGTGGCGGCGGCCTTGCGATGGTGATCGGCAACCACGTCAACGGCGGCACCTACAACTGCCGCGACGGCAACCAGGGCACCAAGGAGTTCGGTGAGCTGTGGCCTGCCCTCAACCCGCCACAATGGACGTCGCCCTACGAGGATGCGGTGCCGATCGAGACCGAGTTTCGTGACTTCATCGCGGAGCTCGCGCACAAGGTGCTCGGGGTACCGTTGACGGAGCTCTGGAAAGTCATTCCCGGCTATCCAGCCAACGCCCAGGGGTTCACTGACTTCCTGTCGTAGCGTTCTGGCGTAACGAGCGAGCTGCTATCCTCGGTTGACCGACGGCGCGTTTGCGCCGTCGGGCCGGGGTTCGGTGCAGAAATGTGAAACCGCCGCCGGCGTCCGGACATGTCCGGGCAACGACTCGCGAACCGCACACTCATGTACCGACTCCACCACCCTCTGCTCCGCTTCCTGCTCACCTCGTGTCTGCTCGTTGCCGCGACGGTCGCGCAAGCGGTTCCCGCCCTCGAGCTCGAACGGATCTATCGGCCCTGGCCGGCTGTGATTCCGGGCCCGGTCACCGACATGGTCGCTGGCTCGTTCGTGGCCGGTCACCCGGGGCGGTGTCTCGTCATCGTGCGCGATGGCGAGCTGAAGCTGTCATTCCAGCCGGCCGACTTCGTGCACCTGAACGAGAGCGGGATCCGCGAGGTCGACGCGATCGCCACGGTCCCCGGAACGGGTGCGTCGGCGGATCGTCTCGTGGTTGCGACGACGATGGGACTGCGAGTGCTGCGCTACGGTGACCTCGGCTTCGGGGACGCCAACCCTGCGTACTCGACCTATGCCGAGTGGATCGGCGCCGTCGATGTCGAGGCGCTGGCGCTCGACACCGCCCCGAATCGGTGCGTGCTGGCTCACGCGCCGGGTTGGGTTCGTTGCGGCATGCTCGATGCGACCGATGCGATGCTGCCGTCCTTGTTGTTTCCGGCGCCGCCGGGTCAACAGGTGCTCGACGCAGCGCTCGTCGACTGGCAGCCGGGCGGTTGGCCGGAGATCGCCGTGCTGATGACCCACGGCACGTTCGTCTTCGACATGACGGGGGCGGTCCTGATGTGGTCGCTGCGCCCGAGCACGGCCGGTCGAGTCCTGGCGATGCGGCGCCGGTCGGAACCGACGCTGGTACAGATCACGGACGAAGGCAGCGACTGGCGCGTTCTGTCGTTCGCGAACACCGGGCAGCCGGGAGTGCAGTCGTTCGACGGTGGCACGCTGGTGCTCGGTAGCGCGCCGATCGGGCTCGCCGAGTTCGATCTCGAGGGCGACGACTACTCCGACGTGTTGCTGTCGACGGGCGAATCCGTTCGCCGGCTGCTGCCGGGCACGCCGCAGGGAATCACGACGCAGGGCACAGGGCGCCTCGACCTGCTCGACGTGCGGCCGGACGAACTGCCGCCGGCGCCGCTGCCCAACCTCGCGTCGCTCGTCGTCGACGATCTCGACCGTGACGGCACCGAAGATCTGGCCGTCGCCAGTCGGCCGACGGACCAGGTCATCCTCTCGCTGCAGGCACGCTCGCAGATTCAGTTCATCGCGTTCGACACCGAAGACGACGGGGGCGAGGTGGAGCGCATCGAGTTCGTGAACGTGCTCGGTGCAGAGACCGAGCCCAACTTCGCGAGCACGCCGGTGGGATTCCAGAACCCGCTGACGGGTGTCGATATGGTCGGCCTGCGCCTGAATCTGCCCGATCAGATCGCCGGTCAGCAGATCGACGTCGTGATCTACGAGGTGCAGCCCGATGGCGCGCCGACCTCGAGCGACGGGGTCGACCCTGTGGCAACACGGCACTTCCGCTTCACGCTGAACGATGCGGATCCGGGGGACGTCTTCGATATCCTGGTGCCGATCCCGGACGCGCTCGTGCAGTTCCCGACGGTGCCGATGCCGCGTTACGTGCTCGAGATCTCGATGGTCGAACTCGTGACCGGCAAGCCACCCAAGGGCACCGGACCGCTACTCCTCGAGTATGCCGTGCAGCAGTCGATGGGCTGGATGGACTTCAAGAGTCTTCTGAGCGAGCACATCGGCGACGTGTTCTGGTTCGAGTCCATCGGGTTCACCAAAGCGACGTGGGAGGCCATTCTGGAACCCGAACCCGTGGATCCAGGGTCGCGCTACTTCGGCGCCATCGTCGTCGTGAAGTCACACAAGATGCAGTCCAACCCGCCGAAGATGCCGCCGCCGCTCACGATGGACAACGGTGTGGCGCACTGAGTCGGTATCCGCGGTCGTGCTCAGAAGCCGCGGCCGTGCACCTGCATCGTGAGCGCTTCGAGTTCACCTGGCGATCCCGCGGCGAACGATGCGCGGGCGCGGCGTAGCGCCTCGGCCGGTGCGGTGCCACGAGCGAGCGCCGCGTGCAGTTCGCCCGCTAGGCGCAGGTGATGACCGAGCCGAACGTCGGTCGTTGGCACGATGACGCAGCGGGCGCCGGCGCGCAGCATCGCGCCCGCGAGAGAGGCCGCGAGTGGGTCGTCGCCGCGGCGCCACGGTGCGGTGCCGGCGCGACACGCACCGAGGACCGCGATGAGTCCGCTCAGGTCCGTGCCCCGCAGGTCATCGGCCCAGAGTTTCTCCGCCTTCGAGAACGCGATCCCGTGTTCGTGGTCACGCGAAGCATCGTGAACGCCGTGGCCGATCAGATGCGCAACCGATGCGTTCGTCAGCGCGGCGACGACGTCTGCCGTTCGGACCGCGTCGTCGACCGTGAACTCGAGTGCGCGGTGGCCTTCGACCTCGGCGTAGGTCGCCACGCAGTCGTTGATCGTCGAGGGTGCGGCGTGGCCGGTACCGTTTCGTGAGTAGAGCAGCGATGCGGCGAGGAGCGGGTGTTCATGAGCTACCCGTGATGTGGGCACCTGCCGCGCGGTGACGACGTTGGCCACGTAGTCGATCGCGGCCGTGCAGCCGAGCGCCCGCTTCTGCTCCGGCAGCCGGAGCAGCTCGAACGGGGCGTTGAGCAGCATGCCTGCGCCGCTGATCGTAATGCGCGAGTAGCCGCAGACGCGCTCGCGAACCGTGTCCGGCAGCAGCGCGTCGGTAAGGTCCTCTCGGGCGTTTGCAATCGCGGCCCGATCCGCAGCAGTCCATTGCTCCGAACTCAGCGCCCGGCCGATTACGCGTTGCATGGCCGCGACGCTGGCCCGCAGTCTTGGCGCTGCAGGCAGCTCGTGCAGCGACTGCTCCTTGCCGTCGACGCAGAGCAGGCACGAGGCGTAGCGACCGGGAACGTAGATCAGCAGGCCGTGCCGCTCGTTCGACAGCAAGGGCGCGAGCGGGTTGCCGTCGGACAGCTCGAGTCTGGCGGCGACCGCGTGCGCTGCCGCGAGGCGATGGACTGCGGTCTCGGTCGCGCCGGTTGCGAGTGCCTCCGCACGCAGCAGGTTGCAGATGAGTGTGCTGCGATCCTCGAGCTGCAGGAACCCGGTGCCGCCAGGCAGGCGAGGAGCATCGCGCCAGCGTTCGAGGAGTCGGCCGAAGGCCGCGCGGCACTGGTCCAGCAGCGGCTTGCCAACGCTCTGATGCCGCAACGCGAGTTCGAGACTCAGTGAAGCGCTACGGCCCTCGAGCTCGCCCGATGCGACAGGTGAGATCGTCGCGAGCTCCGCGATGATTGGTGCCGCTGCCGCACTCTCGTCGCGCTGCAGCTTGGCCTGGGCGAGTTTGGCGAACGCGAGCTTACGCATTCGGGTCGGGTTGGCCCGATCACGAGCATACTTCGTGAGTGCGGGTTCGCGGTCGGTGTGCCCCGTCGCGACGGCGATCAGGTCTCGGTAGAGCGCTTTGTGTTCGCCGCTCGGCGCCGCGGCCAGCGATTCCTGCGCGAAATCGAAGTCGCCGCCGAGCAGATGCAGATCGGTACGTGCGAGCGCGACGGCGAGCAGACATTGACGGCCGTAGGGCTCACGTTCGGGGTCGTCACGAACCGTCGCATAGTGCCGATCGGCGGCCGCCTGCGCGTGAGCGATGGCTGCTGCCGCTTTGTCGAGGCGGCCGAGGTGACAGTGCAGTTTGGTCTCCAGAACGTGCACCATCGCGCGTTCGAACTCGTCGTCGTCCTGCGGAGCCGACCGGCCGACGTCGACCGCGCGAGCGAGCGCGTCGCTGTCATTGGCGTAGATCGCGGTCTCACCCCATTGCCGCACACTGGCCAGCGGCAGTCGCAGTTGTGGCCAACGGGCGCGATGTTTCGACCACAGTTCGATCAGTCGCTGGGCTTGGATCCGAACCTCTTCTTCGGTCGTGGCCTTGGCCGTTGCGAGGTGGCGCGCGACGCCGAGGTTGAGCCAGTAGAACGTTTCGAGGAACGGGCCCGGATCGATGCCGTCGGTTGCGATCAGTCGATCGGCCTCATCGAGGAGTTTGCCGAAGTTCGCCTCGAACCCCTCAATCTGCTCGGCGTGACGGTAGGCCTCGTGCCTCAGCACTTGGAGCGCGTGGTTCGCGCGCTTCTGCGTGAGGTTCTGATCCTGGGCGGCCGCGACCGAAACCAGCAGCGTCGCCGCGATCGTGGCCGCGTGGTTGCCGCGGTAGCTCATCGAAACTCGGCTCGGGCGTAGCGCGATTCGCGGCGGCCGCCACCGCGGATCTGCAGCTCCCAGTCGATCACTTCGGGAAGCTCCGTGGCCACGGCCGTCGCCGGCCAACCCTTCGTTGACAGCCACTCACTTTGGATCGGCTCTCGACCCGGCAACGTGATCACGACGCGATACTGCCCGGCCGGGACGTCGTCCCAAACGAAGCCGCGGCGACGGAACTGGTCGCGGTCGACGTCTTGGCCGTGAGGCCAGAGGCCCTGCGAGTTCAGCACGAGATCCGGTGGAGCCGGTGGCGGAACGTCCGTCGCCGGCCACAGAAAGAAGCCGAGCCAGATCGCGGCAGCGGCGAGCAGCAGTTTGACGACGAGTGGTGGCCGACCCGTCGGCGCACTGGCAGGTTCGGCCCGTTCACCGTCGACCAGTTCACGGGTGACGAGCTCGTGGACGCTGCGATCGGCGCCCGGCCATGGCTCACCGGAGGCGCGCGCTTCGGCGAGCACGTCGTCGTCCGGGCCGGGCCCGAGTTCATGCGCCAGCGCGAGGAACGCATGCATCTCGGCCTCGAACGCCGGATCCGCAGCTAGGTGCGCCTGCACCTCGGGCGAGTCGACATCCAGTTCACCGGACTCGAGCCGGATCAACAGGTCGGCGCGCACCTCGTCGTGGCGTTCGGCGGTCATCGGAGATCTTCCTGGTTGTCGCCGTCGAGACGGTCCCGCAGCTTTTGGAAGCCGCGGTAGTATCGCGTACGACAGGTTGCGAACGGAATGCCGGCGCGCGCTGCAATGTCTCGATAATCCATGCCTTCCTGATAGCGCAGGCGCAGGATCTCGGCTTCGGAACCGCCGATGGCATCGATTGCCGCGCTGACTCGGCGGCGCTGTTCTTCGGCTTCCGCGATTTCGTCAGGTGTTCGTTCGTGGCTCGCCGGCTCGTGTTCGAGCGGGTTTGCCGCTCGCAGGCGTTCGCGCCGCTGATACCCGCGCACCGTGTTCTCGCAGATGCGCTGCAACCACGCGTCCAGCGGGGCGAGGCCGTGATAGGTGTCGAGCCGTCGCAGGGCTGTAAGAACGGCCTCCTGCGACAGGTCCGCGAGCACCTCGGGCGCGCGAACTCCCTTGCGTCTGGCGAGGACCGCGATGATCCGCGGCACGATCTCCAGCTTCTCGCTGAGCCAGTCGACCGCGTCCGGCTCCTTGCGGCGAGCCGCTCGAACGAGCGCGTGGTCGGCATGCAGCGGGACGGTCACCGACTGGAGTGTGCCCGCGTCGCGGTCGTGTGCAAGGTGGCCGTGAGCGTTCTTCCGGGGCGCTCGGTGGAGCGTTACCGATCGGTGTCGGCGGCTCGCTCCTCGCGTCGATTTCACGCCTCGCGGCGCCTCGCCAGATCGGCGACGAACTGTGTCACTGCGCGTGGCGACGTCAGCACGACGATGGTTCTCTGGGGCTCGACGGCCTCGAGCCGTTCGAGGATGCGGCGACGGCGTCGGCTGCGGTAGCTCCAGATCCAGGCGAGGTAGTCGACCGATAGCCTTTCGTGGCAGCCGGGCGGGAGCTCGGGGCGATTGCGGCCGCGGAAACGGAGGTAGCGGCGAAGCGCGCGCCAGAGGCAGAGCCAGCGACCGATGTCGAGGAATATCACGGTGTCGGCGGCCGCCAGGCGATGCGCCATCGTACCGCCGTAGTTGCCGTCCAGGATCCAGGTAGGCTGCCGGCACAACTCCGCGTGCACCTCGGTCCACTCGTCTTCAGGCGTGGCGGACCAGCTATCGCGCCAGTACGTGCCGTCGAGGTGGTGAACCGGGATCCGGAGGATGGCACCCAGGTGGCGAGCCAGCGTGGTCTTGCCGCTGCCGCCCGAGCCGATGATCGCGACCCGCTTCATGTCGCTTCGGCAAGGCCGCAAAGTCGGTTTGAGTGTCATTACACGGCGACGTCGGCGATGCCGCGAACCGGTCGCGAACATAGCAGATTCTGCACACCTGCTCCGTCCTCGCTGACTGGTCGGGGGCGCGTTATTGCACGACGACCCCGACCGCGTTCGTCGTCGCGAAGGTTACGGCGTTTGCGGCCCCGTTCGCGATGGCCTGCACGAACAGCGGCAGGCCGGCCATACCTGGGTCGTTGGGTATCGTCTGGGAGTAGGTCACGCTGCTGGCCCCGCTGGTTGGGAAGACCAGGGTCGCGAGCGGCGCCACGTATTGCGTGCAGCCGGGCATACCGAAACTGTCGAGCGGCAGGCCCGGGTTGATCCGATCGAGGCCGATGGCGACGAAGACCAGCGAGGTCTCGGATCGCAGGTTCGTGATCTGGCCGTCCCAGGTCGTGCCGAGAAACGGCACAGTGCTCGAGACGTTCAAGGGTGCGAAACCCGAAGAGGTCTCACAGCTCGTGCCGATCGTCTGGAGGGCGGGATCGTTGACGCCGTGAATGCCGGTGATCTGCAGCGTGTTGGTCACGTTCGAGGTGAGCGTGAGCGACTCGATCGAGCGCAGGGTGTTTGGCGTGCCCTGTGGTACGACGTGGATCTCGTCGCCGACGTAGGCGTAGGTCGCGCCATTGTCGAGGACGAGCAACTGGCTCGGGGTGGCCCAGCAGGTGTAGTTGCAGAACGGATCGACGTCGGGGCGCAGCACGCATGCGTACTCGGGCCATTGGCTGGCAAGTACGAAGCCCTGAGTCGTCACGGTGGCGCTGCCAGCGAGCGTGCCGCCGTTGTAGACTCGGATATGGAAGCCGGTGGCGCCCATGGTCGAGTAGTCGAACGACAGCTGCACATCGGGCGTGAGGTTCTCGATCTGGACCTCACCGAGCAGCTGGGTCGTACCGGTCGTCGTCCGGCCCGTGCCGCCGATCGTGAGCCTGCGACCGAACGGGAGTGAGCTCGGGTCGGGGAGCGGGCTCCATCGCACATCGATGCCGTCCTGGCGTTCGTTGATCGCAGGGGACAGGCGGATGCCGTCCCGGCCGCTCGAGCCGAGGTTGGACACCGTCAACCCTGCCACGGTCGGGTTGATGCCGACGGATCCGATGGCCGAAGCTGCGTGGCCGTTCGTCACCACACGTTCGTTCTCGATCGTCACGTTCACGTTGCTGAGCAATTCGACCTGTGACAGTTCGAGGGCGGGCAGGACTGAGTCCTCCGGCCGCACGCGGATCAGGTCACAGACGACGTTTGGTCCCGTGCCGTATTGGAGTGATACCGGCTGATCGAAGGTGGCGTCGCCGTGCAAGCCGTTGCTGAAGTCCCAGTGGATGTCGGAGGATGGGGTCGGGATCCCATCCCAGATCGGCACGTACTCACGATCAGTCGGTGACTCGACGCCGGTTCTGCGATGGACGAGAACGCCATCGAGGTAGGCCTCGACCGTGTAGCTCGAGGCCGTCTCGACAGCGGCCTCCAGCAGGATTCCCGTTCCGGGGTTCGAGAAGCGTAGGCTCGCGACCGACACGTTCGTCAGGCCGCCGCCGCTGCCGATCGCGATGCACTCGGTGACGTCGCCGGGCTGCAGAGGTGTCGGCGTGACGAAGCCGTCCCAGCCTGCACCGCCGACGTGCATGCGCACACCGTCCTGACCGCTCGATCCGAGGTTCGAGACGACGAGCCCGGCCGGCGTCGGGTTGAGGTTCGCCTGACCGATCGCCTCGTGGTCGAGGCCAAAGGCGACGAGCGGGCTCTGGGCGCACGCGTCGGTGGTCAGGCTGGTGGCGGAGAAGGAAACGAGCAGCGCCGCTGCGACATGTGGTTTCGAGATCATCTCAGTGTTCAGGGAGGCGCCGGATTGCGCCCGTTGATCTCGAATGGCCCGTTCCCCGGCGAATCGGACCGAAGTTTTGGATATTGCCCCGATTGCCTCGCGAGTCGCCCCTCAGTCGCGCGGCCCGGCATCCCAGCGGATCAGGTAGCTCGGGGCCCGCCACTCGTGCATTCGGGCGGAGAGGCTGCGGCCGTCCCTCGACCAGAACAGCTGGATCAGGTTGCCGGGTGGACAGTCGAGTTCGAGGAGCTTGGTGCCCGTTTCGAAGTCGAGGATCCGAGTTGCGTCGCCAGGGCCACCGGTCGCGAGGCGGGTGCCGTCGGGCGAGACCGCGGCGGCGAAGCACGACAGCGTGTGCGGCGGGAATGAACGCAACGGCTCGAGGTTGTCAGCCCGGCACAGGGTGGCGTGACCCGTGCGCAAGCACACGACGACGCTTTGCTCGTCAGGCGTCCAGGCCAGATCGTACACCACGCCTTCGAAACGTGAGTGCGACAGCTGCCGACCGGTTTCGCGATCGAACGCGAAGAGCCGATGGCTAAAGTCGGCGACGAACAGGCGTTCACCGTCCGGTGCGAACCATGAACGGTGGCCTGCTGTGAGTTCGATTCGCCATAGCTCGGTCATCGCGGGTGCTGCGAGCATCACCGCCTCCGCGGCATCGAACGAGATCGCGAACAACCGCCGTCCGTCCGTCGACAGGGTGAGATCGATGGTCCGTTTGTTTCGCGCGAAGAGGCTCTGCTCGGCGAGGAGCCGGCCGTCTTTCCGGGCGTAGGTCCGCAGGCCGCCGTCGAAACCGGCGACGAAGATCCGCGTGCCATCGAACGCCACCTTTTCGCCTCGGGCGCGGCCTCCGACTTGCTTCGTATGCATCGTGCGCTTGCCGGTCGCCAGATGCATCACGCCGAGAGCGTGCTTGTCGTCGCCGAAGGCGGCGAATTCGCCGTCGGGCGAAATCGCCAGGTCGCGGCAGTCCCAACCGAGAACGTCAGTTCGTGCGTCGGTCGGGGCGTCCTGGTTCCAGATGCGAATCTCGCCGTCGACTCCGGCGGTGGCGAACCGCTCACCGTTCGGTTCGACGGCTAGCGCGAACACGCCGTTTCTGTGCCCGTTCCACTTGCCGGGCGTCCGGCCCGTGTCGAGATCCAGCGACGTGACGAGCGCGCGGCCCCAGCCGCCTCCGAGCAGAACGATTCCGGTTGTCGGATCCTCCGCGAGTCGGCGTGGTCCGGTCGGCAGTTCGATCTCATAGCGCAGCTTGCCCGTGTCCGCGTCGCGGACGGCGAGCTTCCGGTCGCGGGCAACGAGCAGTTCACGGCGCGAATGCACGAGGTGCATGCGCCGGATCTCGTGATCGTATTCGCCATCGGGGTCGGCGGGCACCAGGGTCGTCGGTTCCTTGCCGGTGGGGTCGGCGAGAGCGACCCGGACAACCCGGCCATGACGGGCCCCGACCAAGACCTCGTCCGGTGTCAGGCCAAACTCGACGGAGTTGAGCAGCCCTTTCCACGGCGCCCGCCCGATCGCCGTCGAGTCGAAACGGCCGAACCGAATACCGTTCCAGTCTGCGAGCACCCAGTGCTCACGGTCGCGCGAGATCGCAGCTTTGGCGCGTTCGGGGGCGGTAGCGATCTCGGTCCACTTATCGCCGGTCAGTCGGAGCAGCTGGCCCCAACCACCTCGGGAGACGAAGGCGCACAGTTGGTCACTGCCGAGCGCCCAGATCTCGAGCACGGACGCCGGCAGGTCGGTCCAGGAACGGACGAGCTCGCGAGTCGCGGGGTTCCAGACCTCGATGCAGTGATGCGGGGCCTCGAAGCCGACGACGAGATTGCCGGTCGGGAGCCAGACGAGCGCCGACACGGTGCGCTTTCCGGCGCCGACGTCGATCACTTCGCCGCCGGGTTGGGCGTGGCGATGCAGGTAGTCGAACTCCCAGTTGCCCGGGCCGGTGGGGAGCCGATCCAGGTGTTCGAGTGCGTCGGCCGGAGAATTGCGGTCGAGAGCGAGCTTGGCGGCACGGATACCCAGCGTGTACTCGCCATGGCGTGCCCGGTTCTGCTCTCTCTCGGTGCGCTGCTGCTCTTCGGCAAGCCTGGTGGCCCCCCAGACGACCGCGACGGTCGCGCCGATGACGGTCAGGACGAAGAGCGCGGCGCCCGTGACGGCGAGGCGATGGCGACGCCAAAACTTGCCGAGCAGGTAGGTCCACGTGTGTCGGCGAGCGATGATCGGCAGGCCGTCGAGGTAGCGCTCGAGGTCTGCGACCATTGCGCCAGCCGAGCCGTAGCGTTCCGCCGGGTCGCGAGCGACCGCGCATCGCACGATGCTGTCGAGATCGCCCTGCAGGAGTTTCGCGAGCTGGGCCGGCGTGAGCGCGCGGAGGTTGGCGATGCCGTCCGGATCGACGTGGTCACGCAACGCGCGCGACAGGCTGCGCGGTTCTTCCTCGCTGACGATTCGCAAGGCTTCACGGACCGTCGTGGACTTCAGTCTCGCAGCGCCGTGGGGCACGTCACCGGTCAGCAGCTCGTAGAGTAAGAGGCCGAGGCCGTACACGTCCGTTCGCGTGTCGGCTCGTTCGCCCGCTGCCTGCTCGGGGCTCGCGTAGAACGGTGTGCCGACGAAGCTGCCTTCGATCGTCTGCTCGGCGTCTGTGTCCTGCTCTTCGTCGATGGCCTTGGCGAGGCCGAAATCGATCAGTACGGGCAATGGCCCCTCTGGTCGGTCGCGAACGAGAACGTTCGTCGGCTTCAGATCGCGGTGAATCACTCCGCGCTGGTGCGCGTGCTCGAGTCCGCGCCCGACCTGCGCGATCAGCGCGACGCGCTCGGCGACGGTCAACCGTTCGCTGTCGCAATAGTCGCGAATCGTTCGGCCAGCGACGAACTCCATGGCGAAGAACGGGCGACCGTCGGCGGTCCTACCCGCATCGAGGACCCCCGCGACGGAAGCGTGCTGCATACGGGCCAGGGCCTGGCGTTCGAGTGCGAAGCGAGCCTGAGCGCGTTCTCCCATCGCGCTCACGCGCAACACCTTGATTGCGACTTCACGATCGACGGGTTGGAGTTGCCGGGCGCGGTACACGCGGCCGAACCCACCGCTGCCGAGTGGCTCGAGGATTTCGTAGCCGCCGATCGCTGGTGGTGGCGGGCTGGCCTCCGGCGCGTCGGCGCTACCGTCGCCCGGCACCAATACGGAGCTCGATGCGGTTCCGGGGTCGGCGAGTTCGAGCAGGCCGGCGCCAGTCTGCAGCCGACTCATGAGCGTCGCGATCTCATCGGACCACTCTGGATGGGCGGCACGCAGCTCCTGCTCTGCGTGGGCACGTTGACCCGGCGGGTGTTCGAACCACTTTTCGTAGCAAGCGGCTTCGATCGCCTCGGGCAGGGAGCGCTTGGCGGCGTCGCTCACGCCACCTTCCTCACGGCGCGGAGTCGCATCGTCAGTTCGTTGCGCTCGGGTCGTTGTCCTCGAACAACTCTGCGAGGCGGGTCATTGCGCGACCGAGCCGCATTCGTGCCGCGTCGGTCGAGATGCCGAGTTCTTCGCCGAGTTCGGTACGGTCGAGGCCGACGAAGTGCGTGAGCAGCACCACTTCCTTGTCGTCGGCGGACAGCCGGTCGAACGCGGCGTGTAAGCGGTCGAGTTGCTCGCGGCCGATCGCGTGCCGGCTCGGTGACAGCAGCGTGGCGGCGTCCGCCGTATCGAACAGCACCTCGCGGTCCGCGGCCCGACAGGCGCGGTTCTGGTGACGGTGGCGGGCGCGGATCTTGTTGAGTGCGCAGGTGAACAACCAGCGCAGGAAAGCGCCGCGACTGCGATACTCGAACCCCTGCCGGATGTCTTCGAGTACCTCGCGACAGACGGACTGCACGAGGTCTTCCGAGTCCTCGCGAACGCGCAGGTGGGCGCCCATGTGCGCACGCACGTAGGCGCGAAGTCGCGGCGTGCACCGGATGACGACCTCGTCGAGGGCGCTCTGGTCACCGCGAGACGCGAACAGGATCGAGTCCGAGGATAGGTTCCAGCTGTCGATGCGGAGCAGCTTACCCGCGGGGCGTGGCTTTGGCGGCCCTGGCTGTGTGGACGGCTGGCGGGCTGGAACGTGGGGCTGGAGCATGGCGAGCAGCGAGGGGGGACCTCGATTGCTCCAGTGCTCGATCTCGGCGGAGCGAACAGTGAATTCGCGGAAATCCGCCGCGAGTCACGCCTCGGCACGAACCGCCGGTCGCATGGCGCCGCCGCGCGGTTCACGCGGGCGGCGCGACGCTGGCCCTCAGCGCTGGAACGCGTTGCTGGCGCGCTGCTCGACGTGGCATTGCCGGCAGCGGTCGCGCTCGGGGTGCGAGCAGCGGATCTCCTCGCGCGCTGCCGGGCCCGTGTGGCACGCGGCACAGTTCTCTCGCAGCAGGATCTGGTGCGGGATGACGGGCGGCGCGTTCTCGTGGGCGCGGTCACCCTTTCGCAGATCTTGCGCGAGTCCGACGAAGGAGTTCGCTTTGAACTCGCCGGCGTCGCTGGTGTGCACGTGGCACATGCGGCAACGGCTCATCGCGCCGGGCTTCTGGACCCCTTCGTGGGGAACCGGCGGCGCGTAGCCGACGTCCGGCACGGCCATGCCGCGCTCGTGGCACGACAGGCAGTCGGCGCCGAAATCCTGGTGGGGAATGATCGGCGGCGCGCCGTCGTAGGTGCGGCGATCCGCGCGCACGGCGGCGCTCGACTTGCTCATGCCCGGCGCTCCAGGCACGTCCACCGTGCGCTTCTGCGAGTCGTCGCCGCAACTCGTCGTGACGATGGTCGCCAGGACCATTGCAGTGAGCAAGCCGAGCAGCCCTCGGCGGCGCCGCCTGGTTGGCCGTGTTGTCGTGGACGCGGTCATACGCGTTCGACCCGGACTGCACACTTCTTGTAGTCCGGCTCCTTGCTGATGCAGTCCATGGCGTCGAGCGTGAGCTCGTTGATCAACAGGTGTTCGTCGAAGAACGGGACGAACACCGAGCCCGCGGGCGTGCGGCCGCGACCGTCGACCTGGCAGGCCAGCTCGAGTTTGCCGCGGCGGGTCACGAGGCGAACCTTGTCACCCGACTTGACGCCCATCTCGCGCGCGTCGGCGCGATTGATCTCGACGTAGGCGGATGGCACGGCCTGGTGCAGCTGCTTGACGCGCCGCGTCATCGAGCCCGTGTGCCAGTGCTCGAGCACGCGGCCCGTGCAGAGCCACATCGGGTACTCGGTGTCGGGCTCCTCGGCGGGCGGATGGTACGGACGGAGCCAGATCGCCGCGCGCTCGCCGTAGCCCTTGGCCTTGTAGAAGTGCACGCCGGACTTCTTCTTCACGAACGGGTCGAAGCCTGCCGCGTAGCGGTAGCGGGTCTCCTTGCCGTTGACGACCGGCCAGAGCAGCCCGGGGGTTTGCTTGAGCTGTTCGTAACTCGCGAGGTCCTTGCCCGTGTCGAGGCCGAAGCTGCGGTACTCCTCGAACATCGGCTCGTGCCAGTTGTCGTCGGGCCACGGGAACAGGTGTCCCATGCCCATCCGCTTGGCGACCTCCATGATCTGCCAGGCGTCCTCCTTGGCCTCTCCCGGTGGGTCGGTGAGCTTGTTCCATTGCTGCGTACGACGTTCGCTGTTGCCGAACACGCCTTCGCGCTCGACCCACGCGGCCGACGGCAGGATGAGATCCGCGACGTCGGTCGTCGGCGTCGGATAGATGTCGCTGACGACGAGGAACTTGCCGTCACCGGGCTCGCGCTCGATGCGGTGGAGGTTCGGGATCGTCACCCACGGGTTGGTGACCTGGACCCACATGGCCTTGGTGTCGCCGCGAGTGAACGCGCGGAACATGTCCACTGCATGGTGGCCGGGCTTGGGGTTGATCGTGCCCTCGGGCAGCTTCCAGATCTTCTCCGTCTTCTTCCGGTGGGCCTCCTTCATCACGACCATGTCGGCCGGGAGGCGATTGCTCAGCGTGCCGACCTCGCGAACGGTGCCGCATGCGGACGGCTGACCCGTCAGGCTGAACGGGTTGTTGCCGGGCTTACTGATCTTGCCCGTGAGCAAGTGGATGTCGGTGATGAGGTTGTTCATCCACGTGCCGCGCACGTGCTGGTTGACGCCCATGCACCAGAGGCTGACCGTCTTGCGCGCGCGGTCACCGAACATCTCCGCGAGCAGCTTGATCTGCGACGTCGACACGCCACTGATCTCGGCGACCTTCTCCGGGGTGTAGTCGGCGAGGAAGTCGACCAGCTCGTCGTAGCTCGAATCGCGCCCCTTGTCCTTGAACTTGTAGCTCTCGGCGTTGTCGCCGTAGCAGCCATAGCCGATCTGCTCGACGTCCTCGATGCCGCGTTTGAAGACGCAGTTCTCCTCGATGAACGCCTTGTCCACCGCACCGCTCTTCACGAGCAGGTGCATGATGCCGTTCGCGAGCGCGAGATCACTGCCGGGACGGAACTCGACGTAGACGTCGGCGTAGTCGCTCGTCGGCGTACGTCGGGTCGCGATGTCGACGATGCGAACGTCCGGGTTCTTGCGCTTGTTCTCCAGAACACGTGAGAACAGCACGGGGTGCATCTCCGCCATGTTGTTGCCCCAGAGGAAGAAGTCCTGGCCAACGTCCAGGTCCTCGTAGCAACCCATCGGTTCGTCACTCTGGAACTGCGTGACGAAGCCCATCACGGCGCTCGCCATGCACAGACGCGCATTGGGGTCGATGTTGTTCGACTTCATGCCGCCCTTGACCCACTTGAGCGCGGCGTAGCCGTCGAACACGGTCCACTGACCGGAGCCGTATACCGCGACACCGTTCGGGCCCTGCTCTTCGAGGGCGGCACCGAACTTCTGCGCGATCGTGTCGAGAGCCTCGTCCCAGGTGATGCGCTCGAGCTTGCCGTTCTTGCGCATCATCGGGTACTTGAGGCGATCCTCGCCGTAGAGCATCGCAGGTAGCTGGTAGCCCTTGACGCACAAGAGGCCCTTGTTGACCGGCGAGCGCTCGTCGCCGCGCACGGCCATCACCTTGCCGTTCTTCGTGCCGACCTCGACGCCGCAGCCCGTGCCGCAATAGCGGCACGGTGCCTTGTCCCACTGCAGACCGGCGTGGTTCTGCGGTGGCGTGGCGGCGAGCTCTTCGGCGGCCTTACGGTCGCGGTCGGAGAACGCGACGACGGCCGGGGCCGACGCGACTGCGCCCAGGAATCCGCGGCGGCTCGGGTGAGCCGCATCCGGCTTGTCGAGATTCTTTGTCATGGCTGTTTCCTCAGCGGTGCTTGGGTTCGACGAGGTTGCCCTTGTGCTCCGGCCGATCGAGGATCTCGTCGATGACCTTGTCCACGGCCGCGGCCTCCGCGGTCTTGCCGTCCGCTTTGGCGGCGTGCGTCAGTTCACGCGCCTCGGGAATCAGCTCCATGTAGAAGCGCTCGGCGACCTCGTACATCCCGTGCCAGTGCGTGTAGTCGGGCGCCATCATGGAGGCGCCGTGACGGGCGCGGCGACCTTCGTGGTGCCACAGGTAGAACCACGTCCACTCGATCTTCTCGTCGAACTGTCGCTTGGTGAGCAGGCCGTTCGACTGCAGCGCACCGATGATGGCCTTGCCGGGCTTCGCGAACTTCTCGTTGTAAAGCTCGATGAGGTCGTCGTACTGCTTGTAGAAGCTGTTGACGTAGTCGCCCGTGTGGCAGTTCTTGCAGACCTGCTGCATGCGCGTGCGCTTGTCCTGCCACGAGTCGGCGATGAGCGCCTGGCGCTTGGCCGGATCGGTCTCCTTGATGACCTTGTGGTTGGCGTCCGTGTCGAGCACGAGGCTGACCGGCGGTCGATTGGTCCAGCTGATGCGCTCGCCGACGTCGTGCGTGATGCGGCCACCGTTCTTGCTGTGGCCGGACATGTGGCACGTGGCGCACGTCGGTGCGGCCGTGTAGTCCTGACCGAGGATCCACGACTCACCGTCGAGGTTCATCCGATCCTTGAGGTCGCGGTAGGCGACGCCGTGCTTGGATTCCTCGTAGATCTCCTTCTGCGGGTGGTCCGGACCGAGGTGGCACTTGCCACAGTTCTCGGGCTGGCGGGCACGGCGCGGTGAGAAGTCGTGACGGCTGTGGCACGCCGAGCAACTGCCGCGCGAACCGTCGAGATTGATGCGGCCGATGCCGGTGTTGGGCCAGGTGCTAGGATCGAGCATCGGCTTGCCGTTCTCGTTCTTCTTGATCTTTCCGACGGCGGCGAGGTTGGTCGGCTTGCCGTTGTCGTCCGGCTGCAGCTCTTCGAACGTGATCGTCGACCCGTCGGTGGCCAGTAGGGCGATCTTGCTGCCGTGACACTGCATGCAACCCAGCACCGCGCTGGCCTGGCCGTTCACGTCGCCCATCCCGGAACGGCCCGGCGTCGGGCCGTGCGGGTTGAACGAGAAACGTTCGGCGCCTTCTTTGGTGTCGTCGCGCTTACCCTCGACCTTCTCGGCGAGGAAGTTGTCGAGCGACGCGAGGATGTTGCCGCCGCGCGCGTGGTGACTGCGCGTGAACTCTTCGTACACCTGGGTGTGGCAGCGGCCGCAATCCTTGGGTGTGACGACGGCAGCGATCAGCGCCCCTTCGTGCAGGAACGCGTCGGCGTCGCCCTCGTTGGCCATGTGACATTCGACACAGCCGACGCCCTTGTGGGCGTGGGTGCTGTACATCCACTGGTCCACGATGCCCGGGTTGCCCTGGGAGTGACACTCGACGCAGCGCTGGCTCGATGCTGGGACGGCAACGGGAGCGTCGCGACCGGCGGTCTCGTGTTCCTTGCGCAGGACCTCCATGCGCTGCACGTAGATCAGTGAGCCGAGAAACATCAGCCCGAGGACGGCGATGACGAACTTCTTGAAACCTAGAGACATGATCAGGGGAGCGAAAAGAGGACTAGTGAGCGACGGCGCCTTCCCACACCGTGAGCGCGAGGATGGCCAGGACGGCGAGGATGCCGACCCAGACGCTGAACTCGGATCCCGGCCAGCGCTTGCGAATCCAGCCGTCGATGAACGGCCAGACGAACATCAGGAACACGACCAGGCCCATGGTCAGCACGGCCACGGTGATCGAGAACAACTTGAGCCAGCGGAAGCTGACGTAGAAGAACCACTCGGGCTTGATGACCTCGGGGGTCACGTTGGGGTTGGCGACTTCTCCCATCGTCGCGGGCAGCGCGGTCGCGAGGACGCTGAGGATGATCATCAGCACCAGACCCATGATCACTTCCGTCGCGACGTGGTCCGGGAAGAAGTTGAAGAAGCGCGGAGCGTCCGGCTTCTCGTTTCCGAACTTCATCTCGGAGATGCCCTGCACGCGGATGAACGTGATGTGCACGAACAGCAGCAGGATCATGACGACCGGCAGCACGGCGGCGTGCAACACGAAGAAGCGCGACAGCGTGTTCTGGTTGTAGCCGTCACCGCCGAGCAGCATCTCCTTCATGAAGCCGCCGACGAGTGGCACCTGATCCGTGATCTCGGCACCGACCTTCGCGCCCCAGAAGCTGAGCTGTTCGAACACGAGGCAGTAGCCCGTGAAGCCGACGACCAGCGTGCACATCAGGAGGCACATGCCGATCATCCAGTTCATCTCACGCGGTTTGCGGTAGGCGCCCGTGAAGTACACGCGCATCTGATGCAGGATCACGCTCGCGACCATCAGCGTGGCGCCCCACTTGTGAAGGCCGCGGAGATACCAACCGAACGACACGTCGTCGGTGATGTGGCGGACCGACTCGTAGGCGCGGGCCGGCGACGCTTCGTAGTAGAACGCCAGCAGGATGCCCGTGACGATCTGTACGATGAACAGGTAGGCCGGTGTGCCGCCGAGGCAGAACCACCAGTGTTTGAGGTGGTTCGGAACCGGCTCGTTGGTCAGTTCGCGGAGTTGGTCGCCGCTGATCGGCAGCCGTTCGTGGAACCACTTGCTGATGGCGGTCATGCCGGGCGTCCCTCACGTTCGTGGTTCGGGTCACTCGGTTGCTCGGCGCGCGGCGCGAGGCACGGATCGTGGCCGGCGCCACGCGGGCAGCAGCCCGAGTCCGCGAGCTGTTCGAGCTGGGGCTCGTGACCGGCATCGGCCGCGCCGACCTTCAGGGCGTCGAGTGGGACCTCGATGTAGAGCAGGCCGGCATCGACGCGCAGGTTGAACTCGCCGAGTGTCTGGCCGGCGTCGCCGGGTGGGCCACCCGTGCCTTTGCCGTCCGCGTCGAACACGCCGTTGTGGCACGGGCAGAAGTAGCGGTTGTTCTGCGGCTCCCAGTGCACCTGGCAACCGAGATGCGGGCAAACGCTGCTCAGGGCCTTGAAGTCACTCGCGTCGCCCTTCTCGCCGCGGCGC
This sequence comes from bacterium, assembly GCA_024743115.1. Taxonomy (GTDB): domain Bacteria; phylum Planctomycetota; class UBA1135; order UBA1135; family UBA2386; genus JAGQRA01. The sequence continues at coordinate 188,047 of JANSXC010000010.1, forward strand.
GTCACGTTGACCGTGGCGCCGGCGGGCGTGCGGTAGCGCAGGGTGTCCCCGACGGCGAACTCCTTGACTGGCCGAACGAGCATCCAGCCCTTGCGGCTCTCGCCCTGCGGCTTGAGAAACTGGAAACCGATGTAGCCGAGCATGCCGTAGCCGGCCGCGATCCCGCCGACGGCCGCGAGGCTGCCGAGCGTGAAGCCGCGCCGATCGGCGTCGTCCTGGGCGGGATCACCGCCCGGACCGGCCGGGCCCGAGTCGGTCGAGAGGGGAGCGGAATGGTCTTCGGTCATGGTCCGGGTCTCGCGGGTGTGGGTGACGTTTGAGTGACGTGATTGGCTGAAGCCCTGCCTGGGCTCGGAGTCGGGAGGCGGGGCTCGGAGGTTGGCCTTCCTCGGCCGCGCTCGTTCGTGGGCCGTCGCCGAGGTGCGGCGAGCCGGCCCTTCGTGATCAGAAGACCGCGGCCGCGCCGAGGTAGAAGAAGCTCTGGTTGGAGTCGGGGCCCGTGTTGCTGATGCCGTCTCCGGCGATCAGGTAGCTGTAGCCGCCGTACGCCGACACGTGCCCGTTGAACTTGTGGTTCACCAGGATGTCGATCTCCTGGCCGAGATCACTGCTACCCACTGCGCCCGTGCGCGCGCGACCGCCGCCGACCGTGTAGAAGCCGTCGTTCGTCTCCAGTGCACTGAACGAGTGCGCGACGATCTGCAGCCTGGTCGCCTTCGCCAGCTCGAGCGCTGCGCCGATGTTGACCGCGAAGATGTTCTGGCGGCCGAACGCATCGGCAAGACCGAGGTAGGCGTGGCCGAGCGGGAACAGCTGATGGAACGTGCCGACGTCGCCGCCCGCACTGGAGTCGCCGCTCGCGGCGTCGACGCCCAGGAAAAAGCGCGGTGAGAACTTCATCTCCTTCGGCGTGTAGCCGACGACGCCGGTCACCGAGTAGGCCGATACGTCGGCGCTGCCGACTTCGCCGAACTGGTAGGCGCCCTCGAACTCGGCGTCGACCTTGCCGCCGGCGATCTCGCCGAGACCGCCCCACGTGCGCATCCCGAGCGTGTGGCGCCGTTCGTTACCCGTGGTGCCGTTGATGTTGACGTTCGGCCGCGTGTTGCCGAGCAGGAAGAAGTCGTAGCCACGGCCGCCGTCGACCGGCTTCTTCGTCGCGTAGACCCCGTAGAACTCGAGGTCGTCGTTCGAGTCGTTGAAGCTGCGCTTCTGAATCGGCACGAAGTAACTCAGGAAGCCGTTGATCTCCCACGCGCCGGTCTTGAACAGCGCCGAGATGCCGTCCCATGTGCGCAGGGTGTTGGCCCACGGCAGCGGACTCACGAAGCGCTGCTTGCCGAACAGGAACGCCTGGCGGCCGAGCCGCACGCGCAGCGAGCTGTCCCGTTCGTCGTTGCCCGGGACCACGTACCAATCTGCGAAGGCCTGGTAGACCGCGGCCGTATCGAGGTCGAGACCACGGCGGCGACCTGGTAGTTGATCACGGCCGAGTACCTGGGCGGTCTTGAGCTCGAGCCAGAACCGCAGGTCCTTACCGACATGAAGATCGGAGTGGACGATCGCACGCGTGAGCAGGAACTCGTCCGAGTTGCCGGGCGTCGTCGCGCCGAAACCGAAGCCGTCCCACGCTTCGAGTCGGGCGTCGGCCCGGCCACCGAAACCGACCCAGACGTCACCGTCATCGCTGAGGTCGATGCGCTTCAGGCGATCGAAGATGCTGGCGTCCTCGCTGGCCTTGAAGTTGGACCAGTCCTCGTTCTGACGAATGAACTGGAGCTTCGGGCGTTGGGAACCGTTCGAGTCCTGGGCGAACAGCGTCGTCGCCGAGGCGAGAAGAACGCACGAGATTGCGAGCGTGCAGCGCATGGTCATTCGCATGGGTGGCGGGCCTCGGAAGCCGCGGATTGGAGACCGGGCTCGGTTCCCCGTCGGTCCAGGCCCTGGTCACGTGAAAGACCTGTGTACCGCTTTCACCGCGGTGGAATCTGCGGGGTGCTGTGCGCACGCGCGGATGGGGACAGGTGCGTAGCGTGATCCCCCTGAGGTCGCAGTGCCGGGAGCCCCGCGCGGTCGGCCTGATCGGACCTTGCCGAACTGGCGGGTGGCTGTCGGGTGCCCCGGGCCGGGGCCTGCGCAATGCCGAATCCGTTACTCGGTCAGCGGATGCGCACTGCGGTCGGCGCCGACGCCTGCCAGGTGCGCAGCGTCGGGTCGAGTGCGACCGTAACACTCTGTATGTCGACGCCTATTGGTAGCCCGTATGCGACCAGATCGTGGCGGCCCAGGTAGTCGTAGCGGCCGACGAACGCCGGATGCCCGCTGGCGGCCTGGGAGAGCAGGTCCGGCATGGTTGGATCGAGGCCGAAGAACCAGCCGTCAGGGAACGCGCCGCGTGTGACCGTCCACGCTGTGAAGCTCGTATCGCCCGGAGTACCGCGACGTCGCTGCACCCGCAGTTCGCCGGGTTGGAGTCCCGGCCGCAGTTCGAGGGTGAGTGCGTCGGGCACCTCGGCATGGAACGTGTCGACGCGCGTGCCGCGCATGAACGAGTTCGTCGCGAAGTACTCGTGGTAGCCGATTCCGAACTCGCCGTTGGCGAATGTGTTGTCCGTCGTGTCCAGCAACTGCACGCCGTCCAGCCAGAACCGGAGCCGGTTTCCTGTTGCCGCGATGCGGAATCGGCGCCAGCGCGTGCCGGGCAGGTATTGCGGTGCCGGCAGCAGGTCCGTGAGCGTGCCGCCATGGGCCCGCAGACATTGGACCCGGCCGTTGCTCGAGTCCCAGGTCAGGGCGTAACACGCCCCGGCCTGGGACAGCGTGCCCTCGAACGCGCCGTTGGCCTGGTCGCGCGCGAAGACACCGATGCGCTCGAATCCGTTGCTCGCGAGCCCCGGCCGATATTCGCAAAGCAGGTCGGCTTGGATCTCGACGTCGCCCGCCAAGGCGCCGGACAACCGCAGGGTGTCCGTTCCACCGGCCGGGTCCATGATCCGCAGGACAGTCTGGTCGCCGCTGGGAGCGGGGGGATTGGCGGTAACACTGATCGGATTCGTGAACTTGCGGCGCCAGCCCGTTCGTTCGGGTCCGCTCGCGGGAAAACGGTCGTGGATCGGGAACGATTCGGCCGTGCCCGCGGGATAACGCCAGCTCGTGAATGCCCCTTCGTCACTGAGCAAAACGTGCAGTTGCGGATCCGCGAGGACGGCATCGACGGTCGTGCGCACGCCGTCGATCTCCATCATGCGAGCGACGAGGCGGGTGCCGTGACTGTAGTCGACGTAGCTCGTGCCGTGCACCTTCGACAATGGCTGGATCGCCGCACCGTTCTGGTAGTGCCAGCCATAGATGCACACGCGGCTGGGCCAATTGGCAATCAGGTGGGAAGCGACCACGTCCTTCTTGATGCCTGCGACGAGCAAGGACAGCGGCTGATTGCCGCGCTGGGATTCGATCTGCAAGTGATGCTGATGAAACAGCGCCACCGACGTGATGTTGTAAGACGACGGGCTGTAAGGGAACGGTGCCAGCTTGACCGGCGCGTGCTGCCATATCGCATCGACCATCTTGCGGGTCGGCAGTACGCAGTCGAGACGTTCGGCGATCTGTTCCGCGAGCCGTGGGGTGATCGGCAGGCGGAACCAGTCGCCGTCGCTGCCGATTCCGAAGTAGTCACGCGTGCACCAGAACGTCGCCGTCCGGAGTGTGCCTTGCACGATGGCCTGAGTCGTCACCGGCACGAGTTCGCGCAGCAGTTCGGGCACGTTGCCGGCTGCGACTTCGTGCCAGATCAGACCCTCGCGTTCGGATACCGACTTGCCGATCAGGTGCGGCAACAGTTGCGAGCCGTCCACGGCCTGGATCGAGCGCGGCGGCAGGACGAGCGCGGGTGGGTACTGCCCCGGCGCGGCCACGCACGCCGTCAGAGTGAAGAGCCCGAGCAGTGCACGCATCCCGGGCATCGTAAGCCTCGCCGGCGGTTAAGTGTGCGGATCCGCAGCGAAAGCCGTCACCGCGGCTCGGAGATCAGGGAGGCCATGCTGACCACCGAATGTGTGACCGGCGCCACCGGCCGCCTGCCAGGCTGCGACGTTGTCGGCGAGGTTGTCGATCAGCATGCCGTCACTCGGTCCCGCTTCGGGGTCCAGCCGCGACAGAGCGGTGCGGCACATCTGGACCTTGTCGAGAGAGCGTTCTTCCCAGGAAGTCACCACCACTTCGAAGTCGCGTTCGAGTCGGAAGTGCGGGGCCAGAACCTGCGAGAACAGGTCGGGGTTGATCGTCACGATGGCCTGGCGGAGTTCGGTCGATTGCGCGAGGTCGAGCACACCCATGAAGAATCGCACGTGGCGGCAGCAATCCTGCATGTGCGTGAGTGCCGCGGCGGGCGACATGGTGGTAACGCCCGCCATGCGATCTGCAATGTCGGCCGCCGTGACATCGCCCCGGAACCAGGAGTCGGCGAGCTCGCCCCGGACGGTGTCGCGCCAGCACGCGGTCCACTCCGGGACATCATCCGGGGCCGCGAGCATCCACTCCTGGTCGACGAGCGTGTCGCCGAAATCCCAGAGCAGGAATCTTGAACTCATACAGAAGCTTCGAAGCAGAGGCGGCCGGACCGGAGGTGGGCGTCAGACTAACGCGAGAGCCTCGGCGCTGCATCGATCACCGCTGCCGAGTCGAGGACGGTATCGGTCCCGGGCATGCATGGGATACCGGCGAAGAAGTCGGCAACGGTGCGGCGATACGCCGCCGGGTCCGGCCGGCTCGGCCGGTGCCGGTCGACGTAGAGCCCGATGCGCTCGAACGGGATTCGGGGCAGGTTTGCGCCGTGATCACGGAACCGGAGGTCGAGCGCCGAGGGATCCACGAATGCCTCAGCCGTCACGATGCGATCGTCTTCGATCACCGACTTCGCGCGGGCCGCGGGCGCGACGCGTGACCAAATCGTCGCGTTGGCCACGATGTTGTTGCAGTACACGTTGTGCTTCACGACGCAGCGTATCGGCCACAGGCGTCCGAACTGTCCTGAGTCGTTCATCACGAGTGCGAACCTCGGGTATCGGGTAAGCCATGGGTCGCGGTTCCAGCCCTCGACTCCGACGATGCGTTCGGCGTTGCCGACGTAGTCCTCTTTCTTGCCACGATAGTCGTGGTTGTCGTCGGCGCGGATCGCAGTCTGACGATCGTGGTTGCTCTGCGCGCCGTGTCCGACGTTGTAGGCGCCGCGGTAGCCAGCAACGAACACGTTGCCGGCGATCATGTTGCCGGCGCCACCGTTCATGAAGATCCCTTTGCCCGCGGACTTGTAGAACACGTTGCCGACGCACTCGGCGCCCGCCTGCAAGTCGTCGAGGTGGATGCCCGATCGTTCGACCTTGCCCGGCTTGTGCATGAGATGGTGGATGAAGTTGTGACGGTAGATCGTGCCGTAGCCCGTGAGGTCGCCGCCCGCGTAGATCGCGCCACCATCGCCTTCCTCGTAGCCGATGTTGAACAGCTCGTTGCGTTCGAGTTCGTGGTCATTGCCGCGTACCGTCACCGCCTGGCCGAGCGAGTTGTGAACCAGGTTGTTGCGGAGGCGATTGCCCACTCCGCTGATGCCGATCTGCACCCGGCGATGCCGAAACTCACGCTGGTAGCAGTGACAATTCTCGACGACGTTGTGACCCGCGAGCAGGGTGCCCGGGCCGCGCTCGCCGCCCGCGAGGCGGATGTGCGCATCGAGGTCGTAGAGGTCGCAGCTCTGCACGCGCTGCCGGGTGCCGGTGATGCGAGCGCCGAGCGCGCTGGCGGTGCGCAGGACCAGCCCGGCGGCCGTGTTGTCGCTGCCGCCGACGAACTCCACGAGGGTTCCTGATGCCGCGCGCTCGATCGTGAAACCGGCAAGCGTCACCTGCTCCGCCTGCTCGAGTCGAAAGCAGCCTGCGGCGACGGGCAGGTCGATGCGGGTCGCGGCGTCGATGGCCCGGAACGGCATCAGATAGAGCCGCCGCGTCAGCGGATCGAAGTGCCATTCGCCCGGCGCGTCGAGTTCGCACAGCAGGCCGTGCACGAAGAACGGTTTGCCGCGCTGGCGCCAGGACCAGCCGTAGGCGAGTGCCTGCGACAGCCGGAACGCTGCGCGGTCGGCGTCCGCAGCCACGATGGGTTGAGACTTCCGCAGCCAGTTGGCGTCGAGAAAGCCAGTGAGTTGATTGCGGGCGCTGTTGCGACCGATCTCCGCCGCCCATTGTTGCCAGCTGCCCGCGAGTTCGTCCGCGCGTTCGCCGATCCTCACCCAGGCACCACGGGGCTCTGCGAGAGAGCCGAGCCAGCCGGCGCGTTTGCCGGTTTCCTGGAACGGCGCGTGGCCGGCGCGAACCCCGTAGGCCTCGCGACCGCTCGGGACCGCAGGAGGTGAGATCTCGGGTTCGAGGACGTTCTCCTGCAGCGTTGCATAGCCCGCGTTCGGAAAGCGGGCCGGCAGGCAGGGCTGACCGTCGAGCAAGATCGGCATCACGAGCCGCTCGCCGAGGCGTCGGGCCAGGTAATCATCCGTGATCGTTTGCGCGATGATGCGATCCGCGGCAGCTGTTGCGAGCCGTGCCCGTTCGTCGGGATCCGTAACGGCAGCGAATCTCTTGGCGTCGACCTGCAGGCTGCCGTCGAACACGACGACATGGTCGGCGGCCGGGCGAATGGTGAGCGCGGCGCCGCGACTGCGAACGCGGAAGCATTCGCGATAGCGGTAGCGACCGCCGCGCAGCCGGATCTCGACGGCCTGCTGCGTGTTCGTCAAGGCTTCGGCCTTTGCCAGCGCCGTGCGCAGGTCCGTCGGGGCGGCTGCGGATCCGCCGTTCGGCGTCGTGCCGTGCGGCGCGACGTGAAGCACGACCGGCGGCCGGGTCGAGGTGCCCCGTGTCGGTTGCTGCCCGTTCGCGGGTTCACCGCTCGCGAGCAGCCAGGCTAGTGCCGTCGCGGCCGCGAGGGGGGCTGTTGCAGCTGGGGAGGCGCGGCTGCTCATTGCGTGGGCGGTCCATCCGCGGCCGTGTTGCCGAGCGGCCCCATCGTGCGCACGTGAACGTCGCGTTGCGGGAACGGGATCTCGATCTCGTGCTTGCGGAACGCATCGTCGATCGCCGTATTCAGGCTGTTGACGAGCTGTGGCCACATGTCACGCGAGGCGATGAACACGCGCAGTTCGAGATCGAGGGAGCTGTCACCGAAGCCGCGGAAGATCGCCTTCGGTTTGGGATCCTCGAGCACGAGATCGTTGGCGACGGCGGCCTCGAGGAGCAGGCGGCGGGCCAATTCGGTGTCGGAGCCGTAGGCGACGCCGACGGGCAGGATGACGCGCGTGATCGGATCGGTCAGCGTCCAGTTCACGAGGCGCGACGTCACGAACTCCTTGTTGGGCACGATCATCTCGCGACGGTCGAAGTCGACGATCGTCGTCGCGCGCATCTTGATCTGCGTTACGAAGCCGTCCGTATCGCCAACCGTGACGAGGTCGCCGATGCGTACCGGTCGTTCGAACAGAATGATGAAGCCCGAGACGAAGTTGGCGAAGATTTCCTGCAGTCCGAACCCGAGACCGACCGAGACCGCTGCGACCAGCCACTGCACCTTGCCCCATTCGATGCCCAGGCTCGAGAATGCGACCACCGTGCCGACGATCACGATCGAGTAGCGCACGAGCGTCGTGATGGCGGCCCGTTCGCCGGCGTGGGAGCGGAGGCGCTGCAGCACGGCTAGTTCGAGGATGCCCGGGATGTTGCGCGCGGCCGCGAAGGTGATCGAGAGCGCGAGTAGCGAGAGCAGCAGGTTCCAGAGTGTGATCGCGGAATTGACCGTCGTCGTTACCTGCCGGTCATCGACGACGGTGGTCGTTTCGCTCGCGACGTTCCAGAGCGTGATGTCGTTCAACCCGCGCAGTGCGGGCAGCACTTCGCCCCAGATCGCCCAAAGCACCCCGACGACGATCAGGAGCAGCGCGCCGCCGACGAGCTTGCGACTCTGCACGTTGATCGTCGTCAGGTTGATGGTCTCGGTGACGAGTTGCGGATTGTCGCTGGGGATCACCTCGGCGTCGGTGGTCTTCGCCGCGGCGGCCTCGCGCAGCGCCTTGGCCTGTTTGAGTGCCAGGCGTCGTTTCGCGAGCAGCATCCAGCGCAGGGCCAGTTCGTAGAGCAGGATCGCGAGCGCAATGACGCCGATCGAAGCTTCGAGTCGAAAGAGTAGTTCGCGGGCGGTGAAGTGGTAGCCCGCGGCGGCGAGCGTGATCAGCACCATCGGCACGACGATGCCGAGTGCGTAGTAGCTGCGGCGGCGGCCGAGCGGCATCGGCGCGTTGCCTTGCGCCAGGGCGCCGCGCGCGGGATGCAGCATGCGCGCGAGCACGATGGCGGTGGTCGTGAGCAGCGCGATCAACAGCAGTCGGTCGAGCATCGCACCCCAGGGCGCGTGACCGTGCAGCGTCAGAGCGCGTAACGCGAACGCGAGCGCCAGAATCACCGGCAGCCACCACGCGAGGTTGCGTCGCAACAGCCGGGTGCGCGACGTGGGCCAGCGCAGGTGGGCTTCCGCGAGCCCGTCGGGACGTGTGATGCAGCGGAACAGGTCGGCCGCGGCGTAGAGCATGGCGATGTGTGCGAGGCCGCCGGCGACGCTGCTCGCGAACTCACCCACGCCCGGGGTCGTCTGGATCTGGGTGCCGGTGTGCCAGAGCAGCAATGGTAGGCCACTGACTGCGATGACCGTCAGGACGAGCGTCCACGCGGTCGGGGCGAAGCGCGTGGCGCGGCTGTTGCTGCCTTCTTCGCCGAGCGCCGTGATCCGACGGCGAAGCGGTCGCGAGAACAGCACCAGAAGCAACGCGAGCAGACTCACCGTGCTCAGTTGAACTGGATTGCGGCGGAACGCGCTGCCGACCGCGGTGCCGAGGTTGCCCCAGTTGTTGGCGTTGGTCAGCCAGCTGAGCGCCGAGCCGACTGCGGGCCATTCCGTCTCCCACACGGGAGCCGTGCTGCGCACCCACAGCACGCGTTCGTTGACGAAGTTCGCGAGCAGCAGGGCTTCTTCGACGAGTTTGCGTTCCTGGACGTCGAGTTTGCCGATCGTCTCGGCGTACGCCTGAAGATCACCGCGCAGCCCTTCGAAGAATCGTTGGCGTTGCTGCAGCAGGCGCTCGCCCTGGCCTGCGATGCGCTGGCGCTGAGCAGCGCTCGTCGTCGTTGGTAGTTTCGCCAGCGCGGCAGCCGCGAGCTCGTCGCGCGCTTCGCGAAACGTCCGTAGACGGTCCTCGACGTCGAACTCGGCAAGCTGCACCTGCACCAGCTGATCCCGGCGGGCGTCGATGGTGGCATGGAGCTGTCGGATCCGAGGTAGCCGTGCCTTCTCCTGTCGCAGCTGCAAGCCGATGACATCGTTGAGCCGGACGCGGGCTACGCGGCCCTGCAGCGTCGAGAACCGTTCGTGCAGTAGTTCGTAACGGTCTTCGGCTCGTTTCAGGTTCGCGTCCGTCGTCGCGCGCCGTTCCAGCAGGGCTTCCCGCTCGGCCGCGAGACTCTGGTTGGCAGCCGCGATCTCGGCCCAGATCGGGTCGACGCGCAAGGCTTCCGCATCCGCGGTGTCGGCGTCGTCGGAGGCATCGCGGCGTCGGCGTTCCTGGGCGGCGCTGTCGAGTCGCTCGACGAGCGCGGCTTGGTGGCGCTGATCGCGTTGGAGCACGTCCCGTTGAGCGATCAGCAGTGTCGACTCCGCCTCGTATTGAAGCTTCTCCGCCTCGAGTTCGGCGGTGCGCGATAGCAGCGCGTCGAGTTCTGCTGTGCGGCGGGTCGCGTTGGCCGCCGTAATCTGGGGGGGCTCGTCAGCGATGGGGTTCGGCTGGGTGGCTTCGAGTCGCGTGGTGTTGGCGGCCGCGTCCGCGATGAGCCCCGGCAGCGCAGCGAGCCGGGTTGCGCGCTGCTGGCGCTCGAATTCCTTGGCCTGCAGTCGGGCTGCCGTCTGATCGCTCGTCGAGCGCGCGGTCGCGAGCCGAGCCTCGAGTTCGGCCGGTTCGAGGTCGGCCAGTTGCGCCACTTCGGGGTGTGGCGGCAGTTGGGTCTCGAGCTGCAGCTTGGCCCCCGCGAGCAGTTCGGGTGCAGCGGCCGCGGCCTCGCGCGCCCGGGTCGCCGCGGCCCGGGACGCGGCGGCGGCGCGGGCGAACTCCATCGCGGCGGCATAGATCGGCGCGGCCGCGGCCTTGATCGCGGGATCGATGGTCGCGGCGTCGGCGATGGCCTGGGCTTCGGCCTCAATGCGTTCGACGGCCGGGTCGGTTGCCTCCTGGCCACGGGTCGGCGAGCTCACGAGAACTGCGCATAGCAGTGTCCAAAGGACTGCCCGGATCGATTGCACGTTGGCGGTATCGTGCCCGGCATGCGCGCCATTCGCCACGTTGCTCTCTCGACTCTGGCTGCCGCCCTCGTGGTGACGTTGCCGGCTCAGGTGGCAGAGCGGCCGCCGGTTCGTGCATCGACCGAGCGCCCGAACATCGTCTACATCCTGCTCGACGATGCGGGCTGGGGTGATCTCGGCTGCTACGGGCAGCAGAAACTGAAGACGCCGCACATGGATCGGCTCGCGCGCGAGGGGCTGCGGTTCACGCAGCACTACGCCGGGAGTACGGTGTGTGCGCCGACGCGCAGCGTGCTCATGACCGGGCAGCACACGGGTCACACGCCCGTACGTGGTAACGGCCGCGCGCCTGGTGAGCCGGAGAACGTGTTTCCGATCGGTGGTGATGCGGTGACGGTTGCCGCACTGCTACATGGTGCCGGGTACGCGACCGGTTGCTTCGGCAAATGGGGGCTCGGGGGACCGGGCAGCGACAGCGATGCTCTGGCCCTCGGGTTCGACCACTTCTGTGGGTTCTACAACCAGGCGTTCGCCCACGACTTCTACCCGCGCTGGCTCTGGCGCGACGGCAAGAAGCTCGAACTCGATCGCAAGGTCTATGCCCACGATGTGATCTTCGACGCCGCGTTGGAGTTCGTGCGCCGCAACCGCGAGCGCCGGTTCTTCTGCTACCTGCCGGTGACGATCCCGCACGCGGCGATGCAGGCGCCGCCCGAGTACCACGAGCGCTTCCGCAAGGTGTATCCGGAGTTTGACGAGAAGGTCGGACGCTACGGCGGTGACGATCGGCGGACCGCAGTGCGCAATCCGATTGCCGGGTTCGCGGCGATGATGACGAAGCTCGACGACGACGTCGGTCGCCTGTTCGGGTTGCTGGCCGAACTCGGGCTCGACGACGACACGATCGTGATGCTGTCATCGGACAATGGTCCGCATCGCGAGGGCGGTCACGATCCGAAGTTCTGGGACAGCAATGGCCCGTTCCAGGGCATGAAGCGCAGCCTCTACGATGGCGGCATTCGCGTACCGTTGCTCGCGCGGTGGCCGGGTCGGGTGGCGGCTGGGCGCGTGTCGGATCACATCAGTGGCCATCAGGATCTGCTGCCCACGCTGTGTGAACTCGCCGGGGCGAGCGCTCCGGAAGAGATCGACGGTATCTCGATGGTTGCCGAGCTGACCGGCAAGGGTCAGCAGCGGCAGCACGACTACCTCTACTGGGAGTTCTACGAAGCCGGCGGCAAACGCGCGGTTCGCATGCAGCAGTGGAAAGCGGTGCAGAACGGCTTGCGGGACGATCCGGATGCGCCGATCGAACTCTACGACATCACGACGGATGCCGGCGAGCGAACGAACGTCGCGGCCGACCATCCTGCCGTGGTCGCGCGGGCGCAGCTTTGCCTGACCGAGGCCCACGTGGCGGATCCGCGCTGGCGTTATCGCGGCAAGCGCCAGCCGAAGAAGGGCCGGTCGAAGTAGGGTCGCCGGCCGGGCGCGGTCAGTTCTTCTTCTTGCGCTTCCGACCCTTGGCCGGGCGCGAGGACGTCCCTTCGCCGGGGATCACGGGGCTCTTCGACTTGTCGAGCAGCGCGAGCTGACTGCGCACTGGACGATCGTTGGCCGCGACCTCGACGCGTTCGAACGTGCCGTCGTGCAGCACTCGCCGCGCCTTCTGGTTGTCGCGCAGCGAGAGATCGAGCACTTCGTCGAGCACGCGCTGCTTGATCTCGGGATCGAGCACGGGGAACGCGACCTCCACGCGGCGATCGAGGTTGCGGATCATCCAGTCGGCAGACGACAGGTAGACGAGCGGGTTGCCGCCGTTCTCGAAGCAGAACACGCGGCTGTGTTCGAGGAAGCGATCGACGATCGTGACCACCGTGATGTTCTCGCTGAGACCTTTCACTCCGGGTCGCAGGCAGCACACGCTGCGAATGCAGAGTTGGATCTCGACCCCGGCCTGTGAGGCATCGTAGAGCGCCGTGATCACCGCCGGGTCGGCGAGGTTGTTGAGCTTGGCGCGAATGCTGGCCTTCTTGCCCGCCTTCTTGTTCGCGATCTCGGCGCGGATGAGCGCGAGAACCTTGTCGCGCAGCGCGAAGGGCGCGACGAGCAGATACTCCATCACGGGCACGCGCGTGTGACCCGTGATCATGTTGAACGTCTCAGCGACTTCCTCGCCGATCTCGGCGTTGGCCGTGAGCAGCCCCACGTCGGTGTAGAGGCGCGCGGTGGTCGGGTTGTAGTTGCCGGTGCCGAGGTGGCAGTAGCGCCGGAAGCCGTCGTCCTCGCGTCGCACGACGAGGGTGCACTTCGCGTGGGTCTTGAGCCCGACGATGCCGTAGACGACGTGAACACCCGCCTTCTCCATGCGGCGCGCCCAGAGGATGTTGGCTTCCTCGTCGAAGCGCGCCTTGAGCTCGACGATCGCGGTGACCTGCTTGCGTTGCTGCGCGGCCTCGATCAGCGCGTCGACCATCGGGCTCTTGCTGCCGGCTCGGTAGATCGTCTGCTTGATCGCCATCACCTGCGGGTCGTGTGCCGCGAACCGAACGAAGTCCTCGACGGTCGAGAACGAGTCGTAAGGGTGGTGCAGCAGGATGTCGGCCTCTCGCAGGTCGCCGAACATCTCGCCCGCGCTGCCCCAGCGCCAGACGCGCCGCGGTTTGGCGGGCTTGTCCTTGAGCAGCGGCAGCTCGAGGCGGTTGTAGAGCTCCATGATGCGCCCGAGGTTGACCGGGCCGTCGCAGTAGTAGACGTCGTCGAGCTCGAGTGTGAACGCCTTGACGAAGCGGTCGACGATGTCCGGGTGCGCATCCTGGTCGATCTCGAGGCGGACGGGTTCACCGCGGCGCCGCTTGACGAGTTCCTTCTCGATCGAACTCATCAGGTCGGTCGACTGGAACTCGTCGACGTCGATGTTGCTGTCGCGCGTGACGCGAAACGTCGTCGCGTGCACCACGTCGAGCCCGGGGAAGAGCTCCTTGAGATTGTCGCGCACGATCTCGGCGGTGAACACGTGTGTGCTCTCGCCGTCGAGTTCGGGGACCCTTTGGATGCGCGGCAACGTTCGCGGCACTTGCACGACCGCCATGCGCGGGGTGCGGCGCGAATGCCGCGGATCGAGCAGTAGCACCGCGACGTTCAGCGACTTGTTGAGCAGCACCGGGAACGGGTGTGCCGGGTCGACCGCGAGCGGCGTCAGGATCGGGTAGATCTCGGCCTTGAACAGCTTGTCGATCCACTTCTTCTGCTTGTTGGTCAGCTCGTGGATCTGCCGGAAATCGATGCCTTCCTTCTGCAGTTTGGGCAGCAGGTCATCGCGCCAGGTTGCGTGCATCTCGGCAGTGAACGCGCGGGCGTCGGTGCGGATGCGGTCGAGCTCTTCCTGGGGCTTCAGGCCGTCCGGGTTCTCGCCGTGCAGGCCGGCCTCGACGAGCTCCATGATGCCGGCGACGCGGATCTCGAAGAACTCGTCGAGGTTCGTGCTCGCGATCGCGAGGAACTTGACGCGTTCGAGTAGCGGGTTGGTGCCGTCGCGTGCTTCCTCGAGCACGCGGCGGTTGAACTGCAGCCAGGACAGCTCGCGATTGACGAACGTCTCCTGTCGGCTGCCGATCTCCAGCGTCGGTCCGATCGCGGGGTTCGAACCGCCCGTGCTCTCGGGAGCGGCGGCGTCTGGTTCGCGAAACTGGCGGCCGAAACCGTCCTCGAGGAGGCGGCGAATCGGGATTCCTGGCTGTTCGGTCATGGCGGTCGGGCCCCGCAGTCTAGTCGACGTTGCCGCCGCGTTCCGTTCGGTTTCCGGCGCTGGTGTCGGACCTTGACCGGGCCTTCACATGCCGGCCGGTCTCTGATCGGGCCATCAGATCTGCTTCACCGTCAAGCACTTGGAGGGATCTGCCGATGCCCGCCGCGCGCCTGGTCGGTAGCCAGGGCGAGCCTGGGGAGAGCCACACGATGAGTCTACAAGTCAACGATCTGTTGCACGGAATGGTCCGTGCCAGTGCCTCGGACCTGCATGTCAAGGCGGGTTCACCGCCGGGATACCGCATCGACGGTGAGGTGCAGCCGCAATCCGAGCACGGCGTACTCACGCCCGAGATGACCGCCAACCTCGCGCGCCAGCTGATGAGCAACGATCAGTGGGAGCGCTTCCAGAACGAGAAGGACATCGACTTCTCCTACGCGTTGCCCGACGTCGCACGGTTCCGCGTCAACGCGCTGCATCAGCGCAACGCGGTCGGCTTCGTCATCCGGCTCATCCCCGACGAGATCCCGGACTACGAGAAGCTCGGGCTCCCCGACATCTGCCTCAAACTCGCCGCCAAACCACGCGGACTCGTGCTCGTCACGGGCCCGACCGGTTCGGGCAAGTCCACGACGCTCGCGGCGATGCTGGACTACATCAACCAGCACGAGAGCGGGCACATCCTGACGATGGAGGATCCGCTCGAGTTCGTGCACCCGGACAAGAAGTGCTACGTCACGCAGCGCCAGATCGGTCAGGACTGTAGCTCGTTCAGTGAGGGACTGCGGCGCGCGCTGCGGCAGGATCCGGACGTGATCCTGATCGGCGAGATGCGCGACCTCGAGACGATCTCGATGGCGATCACCGCAGCCGAGACGGGTCACCTCGTGTTCGGCACGCTGCACACCACGAGCGCTATCTCGACCGTGGACCGCATCATCGACGTGTTCCCGACCGATGCGCAGCAGCAGGTTCGCGTGCAGCTGTCGAGCACGCTGCAAGGCGTGATCTCGCAGACGCTCGTGCCCAAGATCGGCGGCGGCCGGGTCGCAGCGCACGAGATCCTCGTTGCGACGGATGGCGTGCGGTCGTTGATCCGCGAGGGCAAGACCTCGCAGATGCTCAACCTGCTCCAGACCGGCAAGGCCCACGGCATGTCGACGCTCGAGGATCAGCTGCTGAGGAACTACGCGGAGGGTCGCATCACGGCTGACGATGCGGTGGCGCGGTCGAATCGCCCCGACGACGTACGCAAGCGCGTCGAGTCCACGCCGGTCAAGGCGCCGCCGCCGGGCGCGGCTGCGCCGTCGGGCATGGGCATGTCGCCGGCGGGCGCCGGCGGCGGTGAGCGCGGGCGGCGCGACCTCGGCGATCCGAGCGGTGGCATGGCCGATCTCGCTGGTGCGGGGCCGGGTGGTGCCGGTGCGAGTGGCGCCCCGCGGCGACCCGCGCCCGCTACGGGTGGCGTCCAGGGGCTCAAGATGCGGCGCCCCGCCAAGCGCCTCTGAGGCCGCCGGACGAGTTGCCAGCAGGCTTGCCAATCTGCAGGGACGCAATCGTTGCGACTCTCGGGCGCGCGGGCTCCGAGTTTTCCTAACGCTCGCTGACGAGGGTCGTAAGGTGCTCGGCCCCGATGTCCGTCCGGATCCTCGCAACCCTGGCCGTCGCCCTGCTTGCCGTCGTGGCAACCGCGCAGAGCGGGAACCGCCGCGCGGCCCGGATCGGTCGGGTCGATCCGGCCGCCGCGCCGAACATCGACGGGGTGCTGGACGACGAGTGCTGGCGGCGGGCGCCTTCGATCGGTGACTTCGTGATGGTGGAACCGTGGGAGGGGCGCGCCCCCGACCAGGGGACCGATATCCGGTTCCTGCACGACCGCGACTACCTCTACATCTACATCGATTGTCGCGACGACCAGGAAATCCGCGCGACGCAGCGCACGCGTGATGCGCGGCTCGATCCCGACGATCGGGTCGAGTTCCTGTTCGACCCGTTCGAGAACCGCCGTACGGCCTACTTCTTCCAGATCGGCGCGGGCGGCTCGATCGGCGACGCGCTGGTCTCGGCGAACGGCAACTCGTTCGACAAGCCGTGGGACACCGTCTGGCTCGGCGCGTCGAACGTCGTGCCGGGCGGCTGGGTCGCCGAGGTCGCGATCCCCTTCCGCAGCATCCCGCGGCTCGAGGGCGCGACGTCGTGGGGCTTCAACTGCCGGCGCTACCTGCGGACGCGCAACGAGGAGTATCAGTGGGCCAACCCCGTGCAGGCCGTGCCGTTCTTCCGCATCAGCGAGTTCGGGACGCTCGAGGGCTTCGGCGAGGTCGACGCCGGTATCGGTCTGCAGGTCGTGCCCTACATCGCGGCGGCAGCGACGCGCGATCGCGCGGTCGACAAAGACGACTGGCGCTTCGATCCTGACATGGGCGGCGAGGTCTACTACCGCGTCACGCCGTCGATGACGCTCGCTGCCACCGCGTTCACCGATTTCGCGCAAACGGAGAACGATGGCCGGCAGATCAACTTCAATCGTTTCCCGCTGTTCTTCCCCGAGCTGCGCGACTTCTTCCTCGATGGCGGCAGCTACTACACGTTCGGGGCGCGCCGCGCGGGCGGTACCAACTTCCTGCCGTTCTTCACGCGGCGTATCGGCCTCGATTCGGGCCAGATCGTGCCGCTGCTCGGCGGCGTGAAGCTCACGGGTGAAGCCGGGCCGTTCGAGGTCGGCCTGCTCAACGTCCAGACCGACAAGACCGCGGTGCTCGACAGCGAGAACCTCGGCGTCGCGCGCCTCAAGTACGCGGCGGGGCAGCAGACGACGTTCGGGCTCATCGCGACGAACGGCGACCCGAGCAGCGCGACGCGCAATCAGGTCTTCGGCGTCGACTTCTATCACCGCTGGCCGGAGTTCATCGGGGATCTCGACCTGCAGCTCACGGTCGACGTGGTCGGTTCGACGGGCTCGGGATCCGGCGACGATGGCGAGAGCTTCGGGTTCGAACTGCGCAGCCAGGGTCGCGAGTTCGATTTGACGACGGGCACACGCTGGGTGAGCGACGACTTCGATCCGGCGCTCGGCTTCGTGCGGCGTCGGGGTTCACGTGCCTCGACGATCGACTTCACGTATCGGCCGCGAATGCCCGAGGGCGGTGTGATCCGCAACCTGATCTTCAACGTCGACATCGACCGACAGGACGAATGGGACGGCAAGACGCAGGTGCAGCGTTTCGGCCTCGATCGCGTCGGCGTGCAGTTCCAAAACGGTGACTCTGCCAGCGTCTTCCTCCAGCGCAACTTCGAGTTCGTCGACGAGAACTTCAGGTTGTTCCGCGGCACGGTGCCCGTGAGCATCGGCGACTACTGGGCGACGCGTACCGGCTTCCGATTGAACACCAACGAAGGCCGCCCGTGGGATCTCGAGATCAGCGGCTCGACCGGCGATTTCTTCGACGGCACGCGCGACACGCTCGGAGTCGAGGCTCAATGGCGAGTGTCGCCGCTGCTCGAGGTCGCCGGGGACTACGACGTCTCGGTCGTCGACCTCGGCCCCGGCCGGAGCTTCAACACCCACGTCGCCGCCGGTCGCCTCAACCTGCACTTCACGCCCGACCTCAGCGTGTTCAACCTGATCCAATTCGACAACGAGTCGAACGTCATTGGCTGGCAGAGTCGTCTGCGCTGGGTGTATCAGCCGGGCTGCTTCTTCTTCACCGTGCTGGGCAGCAGCTGGGGCAAGGAGCCGGACGGGTCGTTCGTGCCGGGCGAACAGGCGCTGAATCTCAAGATCCAGCACTCGATGTTTTTCTGAGTGGCGCGTCCGCGTCGCGGGCGCGGTTGCGAGCGGGCGCCCTCGCAGCGATCGCCGGGCTCAGTGATTCAAGTATGCCAAGAGGGCGAGTGAGCTCTGGGCGATGGCGTGGAGGGCCTCGCGCTCCGGACCCGGCTCGAGCCAGTCGCGCGGCCGGCCCGCGCCGTCGACCCGACGCTCCACGCTGGCAATCAGTGCGGTCGCAGCGAGAAAGCGGCCGCGGTTGACCAGGTTGGCTGCGGCACTGATCCGGTGCGCCATGGCGTTGCGGCGAGCGCGCGCCCAGCGCGTGGAGCAGGCCTTGATCGTGGACAGCGGTAGCGCGCGGATCAGTCGACTCAACTCGCGTAGATCGTTGGCGAGGTAGGACTCCGTTCCCGTCGGGTCGGTCGGCAGCGGGTCGATGTTGTCGGGGATCGAGTCGCCATCCGTGTCGGGATCACATGGGCTCGTGCCTTGCGCGACTTCGACGCCGTCCGCGAGCGAGTCGCCGTCGGAGTCCGCGACGAGCGGATCGGGGCAGCCCGTGCCGTCGGCGATGTCGATTTCGCTTCCGTCGGTCAGCCCGTCACCGTCCGAGTCTGGATTGGTCGGGTCCGTTCCGAGGCGAAACTCCGCCGCGTCGGCCAGGCCATCGCTGTCGCGGTCCGGCCGCAGGAACGCCATGCCGTCGACGTCGGGGTTGTCCACGGCGCCGTTGCTGGCGGTCATGCGAACCGTGAGCAACGGGGACTGCAGATCGAGCCCGGTACCGTCGAGGTCGAAGCCGAGGAAGATGTGCTCGCCGGACGTGTTCGGGTTCGCGTAGCCGAAGAACGCCGAGAACGCCGAGTTCGAGAGCGGCCCGAACGGTTGTATCGGGGCCGTGAAGTCGTGCTGGACCGTGACCGACTGCGAACCGTCATGGAACTCCCAGGTCGAGGTTTCGAAGCCGTCGCCGATCGAGCCGTTGAACTCGAAGACGATGAAGTCGAGCTCTGCCAGTGCCGTCTCGCTGAGACCCAGGAACGCGGCGAGGTTCGCGGTCGAGGGCGTGGTCACTTCGCCGGCCCCGAAGCCCGATACGAGCGAGACCGCAGGGTGGCCGATCGGGACGGCTTCGAGATCGTCCGGGGCTCCCAGTGCCGACTCCGGACTCAACATGTTGCTGCTCGCGTCGAGCCCCGAGGCCCAGACCATGCGCGTGGTTTGCGCTGCCGCGCTCGTGGTGAAGAGAATGCTGGCCAGGCCGGCCGTGGTCATCACGGCGATTCGAGTAGGTGTGGTCATGCCCTCTCTCCGTGCTTTTTGCCTGCGCTGCACTCGCAATCTCCGGTCTTTTTCGGCGTCGAGGGTCGCGTTCGACCGCTCCTGACCATGGCCGAGCCGACGTGAGCATGCTGGCCGACGAGACCCATCGAATCGCCGTTGCCTCGGACGACTGGCGAACTAGGACTTCGTGAGATCCAGGGGCCTGGCCGTTCTCGAAATGAGCGGTTCGGGGTCTGACGGGACCTCTGCCACGCTTCCCGGATCGGATCCGGTAGACTTCCATTGCTTCTCGGCGCAATTCCGGACCCCCACCCGAGTAGATCATGCGACTGCACCTGACCTCCTTCCTCCTCCTTACCGCCATGGCAGCGGCCCAGACGACGACCGTCACGGCACCGAACTCGGCGCCCGGCAACGTCGATCGCCCGTTTGCAGGTGGCGTCGGTCGTTACCAGCAGTGGTACAACTCGTGGACGCTGCAGGGCGCCTCGGGGTTCTCGAGTCCCGTGCGTCTCAACCAGCTCGAGTTCTTCGCCGGATCCATTCAGTCGTCGAACGCCACGATGCTCGACATGGAAGTGTCGATCGGCCACGGCAAGGGCTTCGGCATCACGGGGGTCTACGCGAGCAACTTCGACGACACGCCTGTGATCGTGTTGCCGCGGCAGAACGTGCAGCTCGCGGCCGGCGCGCCGGGCGCCGTCGTCATGACGATTCCGTTCGGGACCACGTTCACGTGGGACTTCACGCGACCGATCGTGGTCGACATCAAGATCTTCGGCAACAGCCGCGGCAACCAGCCGTTCCAGTACAACAACCGTGGCACGCTCTCCGGCTTCAGCGCGACTTCACGGCTCTACTCGACGGGCAACCCCAGCGCGACGAATGGCCAGGTTCAGGCGAATGTCGGCCTGATCACGCGCTTCACCGGTCGCGACGGCGTTGTGCTCTACTACGGCAGCGGCTGCGCCGGCGAGGGTTTCCACGTGCCCGACTACGAGGTCGTCAACCTGCCGTGGCCCGGCATCGTCTGGAACCACCGCATCAGCAACGCGTCGTCGCAGCGCTTCTGCATCCTGATGATCGGCGACAACCGGACCACGTTCGGCTCCGGCCCGCAGACGGTGCCGTTGCCAGCCGATGTCGGCACGCTGCTCGGCTTCTCGCCCAACGGTTGCTTTCTGCGACAGAACTCTGTCGCGACCATCTGGGGTCAGACCGTCGGCGGTGGTCCGGGCGCCGGCTCCACGACGGTCCCGATCAGCCTGCCGCCGCTCGGTTTCTACATCGGCACGTCGCTCTACACGCAGTTCTTCGTGCTTGACCCGAACTCGCCGAACGGGCTGATGTCGGCCACCCGTGCCGCCTGGTCCATCGTCGCCCCCGTTGGCGGCTAGAACTGATCGGTTGAGTGGGAAAGCCTAGGGTCCGGTCAGACCGGACCCGGGGAAGGCCGGGTGAGGGGGTGGATCCGGGCGTCTCGCCCGGACGGCGAAACCTGATCGCCGAATCCTGAGCTGGGAGCGCCCTTTTCGGGCCACCGCTTTCCACGTTCCGGCCGTTGCTTTTCCCACTCGTCCGATCAGTTCCTTGGTCGGGCACTTTTGCTGATTGGCGGGTTTTCCGGAGGCTTTGTCAACTACCAGAGTAGTTGTGCCGACTACCACGGTAGTAGACAAAGCCCATGACCACTGACGGCCCACGCAATCTCGGCGACCTCCAACTCGCGATCCTCCACGCGCTCTGGCAGAGCGGGGAGGCTGCGGTGGCCCAGGTCCATACCGCGCTCGCTGACCGCGGGCTCGCGCTCACGACCATCGCGACGATGCTCCGCAAGATGGAGGAGAAGGGGCTCGTCACCCACCGTGAGAACGGGCGGCAGTTCCTCTACCGCGCGAAGGTCGAGCCGGATCTCGTCCAGCGCAACATGGTCGGGGATCTGGTCTCGCGGCTATTCGACGGTGATCCGCTCGAACTCGTGAACCATCTGTTGCGCGCCGGCGAGATCGAACTCGACGAACTCGAGGACCTGCGTCGCCGCGTCGCCGATGCCGAGGACTCGGGGCGCGCTGGCGGCCGCGCCGGTCATGACGGCAAGGAGGGTGCGTGATGTCCTGGTTGCCACTGCAGGCGATCGCCGACTGGTTGCTGACCTTCGCGATCCACTCGACCTGCATCCTTGGGCTCGCGCTGCTCGTTAGCGTGCTGTTGCGCTCGCGCGCGATCGCGTGGCAAGAACGCATCCTGCGGCTGTCGCTCTGGGCGGCCGTCGCGAGCGCGACGGCGCAGATGCTGTTCGCGACGACGGCCCTGCCGTTGACGATCGCGGCGCCCGAGGTTGCACCGTTCCTGTTGGGCACGCTCGAAGGTTCCGTTGTTGCCGACGGCGCCGAGCCGATGCCGGTTGCGGTCGTCGCGGACGCTCCATCGTGGTCGCCGGCCGAGTGGCTCGCGCTGCTCGCGGTTGGCATGAGTCTCGGCGGTGGGTTGTGGCTGCTCCGCGCTCAGCTGCGACTGCGTGCGGTCCTGCGCCGGCGAACGCCCGAAACCGACGGTCGCACACTCGCCGCGGCCGCCGCCGCCGCACACGATCTCGGCCTGCGGCAGTCGCCGCACGTGAGTCGCAGCGAGGAGATCTTGACGCCGATCGCGTTCGGGTTCGTCCGTCCGGAGATCTGCCTGCCGCGGCGGGCGCACTCCCTCGCCGACGAGGAGTTGCGCGCGATGCTCGTGCACGAGATCGCACATCTGCGCCGACGTGATCCGGTCTGGATGTGGATCGGGGCCGGGATTCACGCGTTGTTCCCGTGGCAGGTTCTGCTGTTCCTGGTGCGGCGGCGCTGGAGTCACCTCGTCGAATTGCGGTGCGATGCCGTGGCGGCCGAGCAGACGAGCCCGACCGCGGTTGCGCGGTGCCTCCTCGATGTCGCGGCCTGGCTCAAGCCCGCGCCCGTCGTGCCCAAGCTCGCGCTCGGGATGGCTGCGCGGCCGTCCGCGCTGCGGCAACGGGTCGAAACCGCCCTCCACCGCGGCGCCGCTGGCCAGCCGCGACCGATCTGGTCGATGGCCGTTGGCGGCGCGTCGCTCTCGGCGCTCACCTTCGGTGCGCCGGGTGTGTCGGCCGAGGAAACCGAACCGTTCGTCGGCGTGGATCTGCCGCCGGCAGCTGTGGGGCAGCCCGTCGGGCAGCCACACGCCGGTGCCGACAGCGCGTTCGACGCGAACGGCTCGTCGACGGGCGCGATGCTCGCGTCGGCGCTGCAACTGCTCGACGCGGAGTACTCCGAACTCGAGCGTGAACTGGCGGCGCTGCGTGCGCGCGCCGTGACCCACTCACAACGTGAAACCGTGCAGCCGCTGATCGACGAGATCGCGCAGCGGCTGACTGTCGTCGAGCGGTCCTGCGCCCAGGTAAGGGCGCTGGCGGCGCGACGAGCCAACGAATCATCCACTCCTGAAGCGAGGTGAACCTGATGACCAGCAAGTTTCTGATCCGTTCTCTGATCGCGGCCGTTGCGCTGACCGCGGCCTGTGAAGTTCCTGCGCAGTCCAAGAAGGTCAAACGCTCGAAGGCGTCGCCGACCGTCGTTCTGAAGGGTGAGCAGGGGGAGCGCGTTCGCGTTCGCCTCGAAGAAGCCCTCGAGCTGTTGCGCGCAGGCGAAGCGTCGGGCGAGGCGCATGAGCAGGCGATCGCCGCGCTCAAGGCCGCGATGACCGAGCTGAAGCAGGGCGACGCCAAGCACGCCGACCTGTTCTATCGCTATGCCAAGACGCTGCGACCCGACGTCGTCGAGGGCCACGGCGATCACTACGAGAGCGCGCGCAAGAGCTACGCGGGGGCCCTGGCCAAGCTTGCCAAGGGTGCGATCGTTCAGGGCAAGGCCAAGAAGGATGGCAAGCGCCAGGGCCGCGCGGCTGATCTGCTGCGGGGAGTCCAGGGTCGGATCATCGATTCCGAGGGGCGCCCGGTGGCTGGCGGCATCGTCCTCAATGCCGAGAGCGGTGAGCCGGTCGTCGAACGAATCGTGCTCGATCGTGAGCAGGAGCCCGCCCGCGGGCTGATCGGTCGCATCATCAACGACGAGTCCTTCGCCAAGGACTACGCGGAGAAGGTGTCGAAGGCCACCTACGGTTACTACAAGGCACTCGATCAGAAGCAGGGCAAGGACAAGAAGAGCGGCAAGTCCAAGAAGAAGGGCGGTGTCGCCTACTTCGTCGATGACGGTGATGATCGCAAGGTCGTCTACGGCCGCCTCGACGACGACGGCCGCGTTCTCGCTCTCGGGCAGCCCGACAAGGATCACGTCATCTACGGTCGCCTCGACGACGATGGCCGTGTCGTGGCCCTGAAGCGGGCGAAAAAGGACGGCGATCGGCGCGTCTACTTCGGCAGCATCGATGGCGATGGTGGCGCAGTTGCCAAGGTCAAGAAGGGTGGTCTGTCGTTCCTGTCCTCCGGCGGTGACGACGTCGGTACGGGCTCCGGCGGCGATGCCGACATCGTCAAGGCGATTCAGGGTGTGCGCGACGAACTGCGTGCGATCCGTAAGTTGATGGCCAAGGCGCACGCCACGATGGATGGCCATCACGGGCACGGCGATGGTCACAGCGGCTCCGATTCTGCGAAGGAACGTGTGCGCTACCGGTTGCGCGGTGCGCGGGATCCGCAGGTCCGGCGGCGGCGTGCGGTCCGGTTCGAAGATTCCGACGGCGATCGGCGCTTCTTCGGGCGCGACATGACCGATCGCGAGCGCGAAGTGCGCCGGGAGGTGATGAAGTCATTGCGTCGTCGCGACCCGGACGATTCCGAGTCCGGCGAAGGTGACAGTGATGACGGTCACGACGACAAGGCCAAGAGCCTGCGCCGGCGCTGGGTCGAGAAGGCCAGCGCGGGCGACAACGGTTGGCGGGTCCAGCTCGATCTCGATCCCGAGGTCAAGGACTCGAAGAACGGCAGGTGGGTCGAGATCGAGCCCGCGTTCAAGGGGCTCGGCGGCACCGAGGGCAACGTCTTCCAGTGGCTCGAGAAGGGCGGCGACGACAAGAAGGCCGAGTTCAAGGCGCGCTGGCAGGACGTGATCGACAGTGGTGAAGGCCAGGGTGGCCTCTTCTGGGTTCGTGACGCCGCCAAGAAGAAGGGTCAGGGCCAGGCCAAGCAGTCCAAGAAGGCCAAGGCGACCGGCGCCAAGGACGGCTGGGTCACGCTGAAGAAGTCCAAGAGCAAGGGTTCGGTGCGCTGAGCCGACCCATTGCCCGAGCCGCGAACGGCTACTTGTCCTTGTTCGCGGCCGCTTCCGTCGCGGTGACGTTGCGACCGAACGGGTCCTTCTCACCGCGCCGCAGTCGTTTCAGAACGACCTTCGCGAATAAGTTGTGTGGGTTGCGCGCGACGGCCTTCTCGAGCCACTCAATCGCCGCGAGCCGCTTCTTGGTGAGGTAGAACGCCATCGCCGCGAAGATCGCCGGACGTTCGTCGTCCGGGCGCGCCGAGGCGACGTAGTGGAAGTGTTCGAGTGCCGCCGCGATGTCCTGACCGAAGAACCGCGGCGCCATGAGCTTTCGTACGCCGAGCACGAGGTGGAGCTGCGGATCGTCGGCGTTGCGTTCGCCGGCCGCGGTGATCGCGGCTTCGATCTTGCCGTTCCACTCGAGGGCCGTCGACAGCCCCGTGATGCGCTGGCTCATGATCTCGGCCGCGAGACGGTGGTGCTCCGCAGAGTCGTCGCCGAGTTGGCCGGCCTTCGCGAGTGCCGATTGCGCGGCGTCGAGGTCGGCGGCGATCTCCGCGGGCAGCTCGCTGTAGACCGGTCGGCCCGGCCGCATGCCGAGCAGGTGACCGCGCTGCACGACCTTCTGCAGCAGGGCTGCCGCCAGGTGACGCCAGCCGTCGCGATCCTCGGGGCGGTCCTTCAGGTGGCGCTGCAATTGCTCGACGATCTTTCCCGCGGTGTTGGCCGAGTGGCTACGCCGCGCCTTCGTGACGGCGGTGGCCAGCGGGTCACTGGCACCGCTCGGGGCAATCTCCGCGGCTCCCGTCGCGTTGTTCGTAGCTGCTCCGGTGTCGTCGTCGCCACTGGTTGCCGTGGCGTTTGCCGTGCCGGATCCGCCCGCGCCGTCGCCCGGGTTGGTCCCTTTGGAGGCTGGCCCTTCGGAGGCCGGCCCTTCGGCGGCCGGCACCACCTTCGGAACCGGAACCCGGATGTGATCCGTACCGCCGCCATAAAGCATGCTGTAGGCGGTGAAGCCGATCGCGGCGAGGCAGCCGAGGATCAGGAGCGGGAGGATTCGGGTCATTCGGGCGGCAGGAGCAGTTCGACGAGATGGCGGACCTGGGCAGAGTGGCCAGTCCGTCGCCTGTGACTGTCGAGCTGCATCATGCAACCTGGATTGCCGGTCACGATCAGGTCGGGATTGGCTGCCTGGATCGCTTCGATCTTGCGCGCACCTATTTTCCCGGC
Organism: bacterium; assembly: GCA_024743115.1. Taxonomy (GTDB): domain Bacteria; phylum Planctomycetota; class UBA1135; order UBA1135; family UBA2386; genus JAGQRA01. The sequence continues at coordinate 213,689 of JANSXC010000010.1, forward strand.
GAGGTCGGAATGCAGCAAATTGTAGATCCCGGCGGAGCCGCAGCAGTCCTCGGGGCGGTCGTGTTCGACGAGCCGCAAGCCCGGAATCGCCGCGAGCAGCTCGCGCGGCTGGCTGCGAACGCCCTGGCCGTGGCAGAGGTGGCAGGGGTCGTCGTAGACGGCGGTCTGCCGGCACTCGGCGGGCGTCGCAGTCAGGCCCTCTGCCGCCAGGAACTCGCTGACGTCACGGCACTTGCCCGCGAACTTCGCACCGGCCGCCGACGCGTCGCCGGTCAGCAGGTGGCCGTACTCCTTCATCGCGGCGCCGCAGCCCGCGGAGTTGTTGATGACGACGTCGGCGTTGCGAAATGCCTCGATGTTGCTGGCCGCGAGTTCGCGGGCCTGCTGCCGTTGCCCGGCGTGGACCAGCAACGCGCCACAGCAGCCCTGTTCTGCCGGCACGTCGACGTCGAAGCCGTTCTCGAGCAGGAGGCGCAGTGTCGCGCGGTTGACGTCGCCGAACATCTGTTCCATCACGCAGCCCGTGAACAGCGCGACGCGGATGCCGCGGCGCTTCACGCCGGGCGGTGGCTCATGCAGTCCGGTCCGTAGCGGTCGACGCTGCGGATTGGTCGGCACTGCGGGCGCGATCTCGTCGACGGCTTTCGGCACGAGGCGCAGCAGCACCCCGAGTCGCCGCAGGCCGAGGAACTCGGCCAGGCGCATGAACCAGAACAGCAGCCGCAGGCGACGCTGGCGCGCGACGACCTGCCACAGCAGCGTGCGCGTCAGCCACGCCGTGAATCCGCGCTGAGGTTTTTCTTCCTCGAGGTCGGCGCGCACGGTCTCGAGGATTTCGCCGTACTTCACGCCCGACGGGCACGCTGTCTCGCAGGCGCGGCAGTCGAGGCAGCGATCGAGGAACGGGCGGATCGCATCCGCGTCCTCGACGCGGCCCTCTTCGAGCGCACGCATCAGGTAGATGCGACCGCGCGGCGAGTCGGCCTCGACGCCGAGCACGCGGTGGGTCGGACAGGCGGGCAGGCAGAGGCCACAATGCACGCAATCGAGCGTGCGGGCGTAGACGCCGGACTCAGACGAGCTTGCCATCGGGGTCGAGCTTGCGGGACAGTTCTTCGGACAGGCGCTGCTGGCCGGGATCGATCGGGGTGCCCGTGCCGCGGCGCGTGGGTTCGCCGGCGACGATCGTGGCGTGACCACCCAGCTCTGGTAGCTGTTGCAGGAGCGCGTCCGACGCGGCGGCGTTCGGGGTCGCGAGCTCGAATCGGCCGCCACCGTGCAGGATGAACGCGCTGTCGTCGTTTGTCAGCGCGAGCAGATCGGTTGTTCGACTCGGTCGCAGAATCCCTGCGAGGACTTCGCCGCCCGGCGTCGGTGTGAGCAGGAGGCGGGTGATCGGTTCGCCCGGCGGCAGTTCGTGGGTTCGGTGCATCGCGTTTACGAACGACTCGCGGCCCTCGAACCTGCCGACCACGCGGCAGTGGGGGCTCCCATTGCCATCGCGCACGAGGTGCACCGCGGCCGGTGGGGCGGGCAGCCCACGCAGGGTCTGAAACCGTGCGAGGGCGTCGGCGATGGGTTGTGGTTCGCACCGAAACCACCGGGTGCTGCGCGGCAGCGGCTTCAGGCGGAGATGCAGCCGGGTGACCGCAAACAGTCGGCCGCGGCTGCCGACGAAGAGCTTGTGGAGGTCGAACCCAGCGACGCTCTTGGTCACGCGCGCTCCCGAGCGGAACTCGGCGCCGTCCGCGAGCACCGCGTCGATCCCGAGCAGCGACGAGCGCGGTGTCGGGCCGCCGGCCGTCAACGCACCGATCGGATCGTTGGCGAACAGCCCGCCCGCGGTGTTGCCCGCCGTCCCGGTCTGCGGCAGCGCGCAGGGCAGGCCCAGATTCTCGGCTTCGGCCGCCGCCTGGATCGCGGCCAGCGTCGTGCCCGGCCCGACCGTGCAGGTCTGATCGCCCGCATCGAACCGTTCGATCGCGTCGAGCCCCGCGAGTTCGATGCGCACAGCATCGGGTGCGGCCGGCAGGCGATCCTGCTGGGACCCGCTGCCGATCAGTCGGACCGGTCCGTTCGTCTCGCGCAGGGTCGCCGCGACTTCTGCCGCGTTCTTCGGTCGCAGAACGGTCAAGGCGCACGGCCTCCGTCCGGTCCGAAGGTCTCCTCCGTTTCGTCGAGCACGCGCGCGACCATCTGCGGCCATTTCGCCGGTTCGGCGCACGCGTTGCGCTCGGGGATCGCTTTGCCGGGATTGCAGCGGCCGGTCGGGTCGAACACGCCGCGTACGCGCGCCATGACCTCGAGATCCGACTCGCGGAACATCATCGGCACGTGGTCGATCTTCTCGGTGCCGACGCCGTGTTCGCCCGTGATGCTGCCGCCGAGCTCGACGCAGAGCTCGAGGATCTCCTTGCCGGCCGCGACCACGCGCTTCACCTGTTCGGGATCGCGACCGTCGAAGCTGATGTTGGGATGCAGGTTGCCGTCGCCGGCATGGAACACGTTGGTCAGCACGACCTCGTATCGCTGCGCGATGGCCTCGATGCCGTTGAGTGCGTCCTCGAGTCGCGTGCGTGGCACGACGCCATCGAGCACGTAGAGGTCGGTGTTGAGTCGTCCCATTGCGCCGAATGCACCCTTGCGGCCCTTCCAGAGTCGTTTGCGTTCTTTCGGGTCGCTGGCTTCCTCGAGCCGCAACGCATCGTGCCGCTGCGTGATCGCCGCGATCTCTTCGGTTTCTTCGGCGACGACGAGTTCTGGGCCGTCGAGTTCGACGAGCAGTACCGCTGCCGCGTCTTCGGGATAACCCGCGCGGTAGACCGATGCTTCGACCGCGCGGATCGTCGCGCGATCGAGAATCTCGAGCGCCGCCGGTACGAGCCCGGCGGCGACGATGTCACTCACCGTGCGGCACGCGTCGGCCATCGTCGAGAACGATGCGAGCAGCGTTCGTATCGCTTCGGGGTCACGGCTCAGCCGTACGGTGATCTCGGTCGCAATCCCGAACGTGCCCTCGCTGCCGGTGAACACGCCCGCGAGATCGAGACCGTGTGGTGCCCGCGGTCCCGCGGTGTCGCCGAGCCGCGCCAGCGAGCCATCGGGCAACACGACGAGGGCTCCGAGCACGTGGTCCGTCGTCATGCCGTACTTGAAACAGTGCGGGCCGCCGCTGTTCTCGGCGAGATTGCCGCCGATCGTGCAAACCGACTGACTGCTCGGATCGGGCGCGTAGTGCAGGCCGTGCTCGTGAACCGCAGTGGTCAAATCGAGATTCACGACGCCCGGCTCGACGATGGCGTAGAGATCGACTGTCGAGACTTCCAACACCCGCCGCATCCGCGAGCAGTCGACGACGACCGCATCGCCGGCCGCGGTCGGTCCGCCCGATAGGCACGTGCCCGCACCGCGCGGTACGAACGGCACTTCTGCTGCGTGCAGCAGTTGTAGAACGGCTTGCACCTCGGCTGTCGAATCGGGCAACACCACGGCCAGCGGCCGGCCGCGATGGACCGTGAAACCGTCGCATTCCCATGCCAGTAGGGCGTCCGGCGAGTGCAGGACCCGGTCGCGGCCGAGCAGTTTGGTGAGGCGGTCCTGAATCGAGCCCATGGCGTGGGCCCGGATGCTAACGGCGTGCTAAAGGAGGGGTTTCGCCGAATCCGATCTAACACGCACCGAATGGACGTTTTGCGGGTCAAGAAGATTGTCGTGGTGTGCTTCGTGGAAGCGGTGCGCCTCGCGCTCGATCACCTGGGCAGCTATCGCATGGCGAACGCGGGTCAAGAGGCCAGTGACGTGCCCAAGGCCTACGGCGACTTGCGACGGCTCCGGGACTACCTGCAGCGCGGCAGCAGTGGATCGCACGATCTGGTGGAACTCGATCTCGCGGATGCCGACCGTGCCTTGCTCGTCGCGTCGTGTCGCCGCTACGTCGACGCGATCGATCTCAAGCTCGAAGGGCCCGAGGTGCGCGATGCGAAGGAGCGTCAGTTCCTGGCCAAGAAGCAGAAACTCATCGCGGACTGGGCGATCGAGATCGCGGCCAAGCCGTTGGTCGAACTGCCGATCCCCAAACTGCGTGACATCCCCGGCGATGGCGCGCGCGGACTCAAGACGCGGCTGCAGCAGAAGCTGTTCAACGTGCAGGAGCAGACGCTGATTCGTCAGGGTCAGCTCGACACCATGGGCGCGGTTACCGGCACGGGTCCGGGCGTTGCCGGGGGCCCGAGCGGGCGGGCGCCGGGTGTATCGCAGGGCACGGTGCCGGTCATCGATCTGACGTCGCCGTTGCCTGATGAGGATCCGCTCGTCGGTTTCGGTGGCCCGGGCTCTCCGGGTCCGGGGGCCGGCGTTGCCGGCCCCGCCTCCGCGGCGGGTGGTGGTGCGGCCGGGTTGCTCGATCCGGCAACGATCCAGGACCCACGATTGCGCTCGATGATCACGATGAACCTGCGCAGCCTGGAGTTCGCGCAGAAGACGGGCGACTACCGCATCGTGACCCTCCTGCTCGCGGCGGTCCTCGAGACGGTCGTCCTCGACTACGCCCTGCGCTACAGCGCCGAACTCGGACTGCATGGCGCGGCCGAGAGCTGGGACGCGCAGCACCTGCTGTTCCAGATCCTCGGCGATGGCGTGACCGCCAACGAACGCATGCTGGGTCAGAGCCTGTTCTCGGCCCGCCAGCTGCTCGATCCCGCGCACCAGATGAACGCCCCGATGGTCGTGACCAACGCGAGCGCTGACCACCACCGCGGCTTCGTCGAAGCGATGCTGCACCAGCTCGGCTACGTCGGGCGCGCGCGGCGCTGAATGGCCGCCACCTTGTGGATTCGTCCGACGTGACGTATTCACGGGCCCGCTGTGCGTCTGTTTGCCATCAGTGACCTGCATCTGAGCCTCGGCGTCGACAAGCCGATGGACATCTTCGGCCCGCAGTGGGTCGACCACGCGAACCGTATGCGCGAGGCGTGGGACGCGATGGTCGGGCCCGAGGACTGGATGCTCGTCGGCGGTGACACGTCGTGGGGGCTCAACCTCGAGCAGGCGCTCCCCGACCTGCAGTGGCTCGGCGAACGGCCGGGCGAGAAGATCCTCATCAAGGGCAACCACTGCACCTGGTGGCAGTCGCGCAAGAAGGTCGAGCAGGTGATCGATCCGTCGATTCGTCTGCTGCAGAACAACGCGATCGAGATGCCCGACGGCACCGTCGTCGTCGGTTCACGGTTGTGGGATCCGCCGGACGTGCCATGGGCGCAGCAGGAGGCCGCGAAGGTTTTCCCGCGGGAGCTTCATCGCCTGGAGCTCTCGATCGCCGAGGGCAAGAAGCTCGGCGGCTGCGTCGAAGGCGGCAAGCGCACGATCGCGCTCGTCCACTACCCGCCGCGTTTCGCCGATGGCCGTGAGACGCCCGCCGTTCCGCTGCTACGCGACGCGCACGTCGAACTCTGCGTCTACGGGCATCTCCATGGCAGCTCCCATAAGTTCGGCTTCCAAGGCGTTGCTGACGGCATTCGATATTACCTCGCCTCGGTCGACGCGATCGACTTCAAGCCGATCGAGTTGCCGGTGGCAGGTGGAGCCGGTTAGCGGCTCGACGGCTACACGTTCACGCGCGCCCGCACCCGCCGTCGTACTTCCAGCACGGTGCCGTCGAGGCCGACGCGCACGTCGAACGTGCGGCCGAGGCGGTCGCTGACCTCGCATTGCCAGTACTCCTCGCGTTCTGATCCGGACACGATCAGCGCCAGTTCGACCGTGGAGCCGGCCTGCATGGCACCGATCAGTACTTCCTTCGGGACCTCCGCGATTGCGACGGAGTGCGCGCGTTCGAGCACGCGGCCGTCGTCGGCGATGAGCGCGGTCCGGATGTGTTCGGTGCCGGCGTCCTCATAGCGCTTCTCGATGCGGAAGCCCTGGCCGCGTGCGCTCCACTCGCGGCCGCGGAACACCTCTTCGCCGCCGGGGGCGACGGCGTCGATCGTTGCCTTCACGGTCGGGGACAGGGTGCCCGGGCCGAGTGCGATTGCGGTCGCGATGACGTGGCCGCCCGAGAACGTGAGGCGGGCGGGGTGGTCCTCGGGTGCTTCCGCCAGCAGCGTGAGCGCCCGCGGCGGGAGCTGCGGCGGGGAGCTGCACGCGGCTGCCAGGAGGGCGGTGAGACAGGCGAAAACGGGCCGGCGCATGGCCGCACTCTGGCGCCGGCGGCCCGGAACGCAAGCGCCGGGGTCAGGATTGCGATCCGTTCTTGATCCGCCCGCCGCGCTGCCGAGACTCGCTGCCGCAATGATCCAGCAACCCTTCGAAAAGCTCGTGGAGTCCCTCGCGGCCAAGACGCCGACGCCCGGTGGTGGCGCCGCCGCGGCCATGGCCGGCAGTCTCGGTACGGCCCTGTTCCTCATGGTCGTCCGGTTCTCGCAGGGGAAGAAGGCCAACGTCGATCGCGAGGGCGATCTCGCCGATGTCGAGCAGGTGTTGGGCGATCATCTCGAGCGCCTGAATCCGATGGCCGAGCGCGATTGCAAGTCGTTCGATCTCGTCAGCGCGGCTTACGGCATGAAGAAGGACACCGACGGCGAGAAGGAGCTGCGCCAGAAGGCGATCCAGGAAGCCCTGGTCGGCGCGATGGTCGTGCCCGAGGAAACGCTGTGCATGGTCCGGGACGTGTTCGTCGCGATGGATCGCGTTTCGGACTGCGTCGGTAAGGCGATCGTCAGTGACCTGGCGTCGGGTGCGTCGCTGCTGCTGGCCTCGGCCGAGGGTGCGTTCCTCAACGTGCGCATCAATGCGGCGTTCCTCGCCAATCGCGAGCTCGCCGACTCGACGATGGAGCGGGCGCGTCACGTGCAGGCCGAGATCCAACGCCACCAGCAGAAGATCGCCGACCAGGTGGAGCGCGCGCTCGCATGACGAACCGTCGCCCGCCGCTCGTTCTCGCGATCCTCGACGGGTTCGGTCAAGCCGACCCCGGACCCGGCAACGCCATCACGGCTGCCGAGCCGAAGTTCTGGAACGAGCTCTGCCAGCGTTGGCCGACGACCGCGCTCGAAGCGAGCGGCGAGGACGTCGGGTTGCCGTGTGGTCTCATGGGCAATTCCGAAGTCGGCCACCTCAATATCGGTGCCGGTCGGGTTGTCTATCAGGAGATCTCGCGCATCGACCGTGAGATCGCGGAGGGGCGCTTCCAGCAAAACCCGGCGTTGTTGTCCGCGATCGAGCATGCGCGGTCGGGCGGCAAGGCGCTGCACCTCTTCGGGCTCGTCTCCGACGGTGGAGTGCACAGCAGCGATCGGCACGTCGACGCGTTGCTCGAGCTGTGCAAGGCCGAGGGGTTGGTGGGCGACCAGGTGATGCTGCACGCGTTCCTCGATGGCCGCGACACGTCGCCGCGATCCGCGCAGCGCTATGTCGAAGCCGTCGAGACGCGGATGCAGGCGCTCGGCGTCGGTCGCATCGCGACAGTGATTGGGCGGTACTACGCGATGGATCGCGACAAGCGCTGGGATCGGGTGCAGAAGGCCTATGACGCTCTGACTCTCGGCGCCGGTGAGATGGCCGAGTCGGCGCAGGCGGCGATCGCTGCGTCATATGAGCGCGATCAGTCCGACGAGTTCGTGCTGCCGACGGTGATCGGTTCGCGTGACAGCGGTCGGGTTCGAACGGGCGACGCGATCCTGTTCTTCAACTTCCGCACGGATCGCGCTCGTCAGCTCACCGAAGCGTTCGTGAGCCACGGCTTCGACGGTTTCCCGCGCGCGACGTTCCCGCAGGTGTACTACGTCACGATGACGCGTTACCGCGAGGACTTCCCGTGCGCGGTTGCGTATCCGCCGCAGAACCTCAACGGCATCCTGCCGCAGGTGATCAGCGAGGCCGGCCTGAGTCAGCTGCGAATCGCAGAGACGGAGAAGTACGCGCACGTGACGTTCTTCTTCTCGGGCGGCGATGAACGCGAGCTGCCCGGCGAGCGTCGCCTGCTCGTGCCGAGTCCCAGGGTCGCGACCTACGATCTTCAGCCCTCGATGTCGGCGCGCGAGGTCACCGATGCGTTGCTCGGCGAACTCACGGGCGATCGCTGTCCCGACGTGACGATCCTCAACTTCGCGAACGCCGACATGGTCGGTCACACGGGCGAGATCCCGGCGGCCGTCGAGGCCGTCAGGACGATCGACGAGTCCCTCGCGCGACTCGTGCCGAAGTGCCTCGACCTCGGCGGCACGTTCGCGATCACCGCGGACCACGGCAATGTCGAGATGATGGTCGATCCCGAGTCCGGAGGGATTCACACGGCGCACACGACCAACCCCGTCCCGTTCGTGATCTGTGGCGACGCAGTCAAGGATCGCAAGCTCGCGGCCGGCGGGCGACTTTGTGACATTGCTACGACGTTGCTGCCGATCCTGGGTCTGTCGCCCGCCAGGGGCATGGAAGGGGTAGATCTACTGGCATGATCCGATCCGCGGTGCGCGTTCCTCTCAGCGTCGTCCTGGCGCTCGGCGGCTCATTCCTGACGCCGGAGATCGCGGCGCAGGAAGTGGCATCACGGGCGCCGATCGCCGAACGCGTGGCGAAGATGCTCGCCGCTGTCGACGCGGGGCGGATCGAAACGACGGTTCGCACGCTCTGCAGCTTCGGTTCGCGCCATCCGCTATCGCGCACCGACAGCGATACCGAGGGCACGGGCGCCGCACGTAAGTGGCTCGAGGAACAGTATCGGGCGATCGCAGCGACGGCCGGTGGCCGGCTCACCGTGGCACGGCAGGCCGTGACCATGCCGTGCCGGAGGCGGGGAATGCCCGCCGAGATCCCGCTCGTGAACATCGTCGCGACACTGCGCGGCACGACCGATCCCGAGCGTATCTACGTCATCGGTGGTCACTACGATTCGCGCAACGGTCGGGGCAGTGACGGCGAGGGGCGGGCGCCGGGCGCGGTCGACGACGCTTCGGGCACGGCGGCAGCCCTCGAAGCCTGCCGCGTGATGGCGCCGCACGAGTTTGCTGCGACACTCGTGTTCGTCGCGTACGACGGTGAGGAGCAGGGGCTGCTGGGCTCGGCCGCGCACGCCAAGGCACTCGCGGCGCAGGACGCCAAGGTGGACGGCATGATCACGTGCGACATCGTCGGCAACACGACCGGCATGGACGGCAAGAAGTACGATCGCTACGTCCGCTGCTTCAGCTACGCGCCGACGGGCAACGACAGCTTCGGTCGCAGCATGGCGCGCGCGTGCTCGTTCGCCGGTCGCCGTCACGTCGGCGACGAGCTGGCGGTCAAACTGATCTTTCGCGGCGATCGTTACGGCCGCGGCGGCGACCATCGGTCGTTCTTCAACGAAGGCTATCCGGCCGTGAGGTTCTCGGAGCCGCGTGAGGACTTCTCGCGCCAGCACCAGAACATCACCGTTCAGGGTGGCAAGGAGTACGGCGATCTGCCGGAGTTCGCGGACTACGGCTACACGGCGCGCGTCACCAAAATCGTTGTCGCGACGCTCGCGGAGCTCGCTTCGGCGCCGCCGCCGCCGTTCGTGCGCGGCGCTCGCCTGCGCCGCGAGGCCTACGACACGGACATCATCTATACGCCGCCCGTCGGGCACACGCGATGTGAGTTCGTGTGGCGCGAGACGACGTCGCCCGACTGGACGAACGTCGTGAGCCAGGAGGCCGCCAAGCCGCGCCCATCGCGGGGCCAGCAGATGATCGCGACTCTGCGCGGTGTCTGCCTGGACGATGTCGTGGTCGGTGTGCGTATGATCGGGCCCGACGGCAGTCGCAGCCGTGTGGCGACGCCGCCCGAGCCGGATCGCTTCGCCAATCGACCGGGTCGTGGCCGTTAGCATCGCCGGGTCGAGACCGCAGTTCGAAAAAGCCAAGCCAATGTCCCATCCGTTTCGCATCGTTGCGCTCGGCGCTGCTGCCTCCGTGGTCTTCTTCGTGGTCGGCTGTCAGGGGGATGGCTCCGACATCGGTCCGCGCTTCGAGCCGCTGCCGGATACGAGCAGCAAGGTGAACGTCTACGACGACGACAACGCGGGTGTTGCCGGTGCGCGCGTGACGATTCTCGGGACCGGAGTTGCCACACTGACCGGGCGCAACGGCCGTGGGGACCTCTTCGCTCGGCCCGCAGGCCGGCACCTCATCCGCGTCGAAGGTGGGCTGGCCGCCGCGTCGCCCGGTGATCGGCTCGGGGATTTCACGGCGGCAATGGAGCTCGTCGGTGACGACCTGCCCGTAGTGTTCCACCTGCCCAATTCGGGTGTCGGTTTCGCGCAGACGATTCCGGTCGGCACCCTGACGGGGCCGGTGAACCTCGGCAACCCGTTCGGTCTCGGCGGCTCGCTGTTCTTCACGAACGGATCCTCGGTGGGAGCCACCGGCGGTGCGAGCACAGTGCAGGTGGAAACGGGCATGCTGAAGGCCGAGCACCTGCCCGGAGAACTCCCGGATGGCGTGCTGATGGGCGCTGCGCTCTGGGTTGCGCCGATGGATCTGACCGTGTCGCCCGGCGCCGACTTGTCTGTCGGCTACGACCTCGGTGTGAACGGCACGGTTGCGCTCTATCACCTCGATCCGTTGACCGGCGCGTGGACGCAGATGGCGAACGGGACCGCGGGCGCGGGCGTCATCAACGCGGCTGCCGGGGTAACGAGTGGCGGCCTCTGGGCCTTCGGCACGCCGGTCACGACAGGCAGCGTGCGCGGTCGCGTCGTCGATGCGTTCTCCGATCCCGTGATCCCCGTGCGCGACGCGCTCGTCAACGTCGATGGCCGTTGGGGTCGGACCGAGGAGGACGGCACGTTCGTCGTCAGCGGCGTGCCGGCCACGCTCGGTGACAACACGACTGCACGTTCTGCCACGGTCGAGTTCTACGCGGGCGGTGACTGGTTGCCTGTGATCGCCACGACGAGCGTGATGATGAACGGCACGTTCGAGGTCGACGTGGGCGACACCACGCTCGATACGCTGCCGGCCAACAACATGCGGATCCAGCAGGTCAAGCGTGCGCGTGCCGAGAGCTTTCGGCCGGCGCGCGTGAGTTCACTGTTCGGGAACGTCGCGCGCGCGACGATGAGTGACGCCGACGGGCGGGCGACGCTCGAGGACGTGCCGGCGCTGTGGTTCGGTTTCCAGGATGCGTTCCCGCGCGACCGCGTCTTTGCGTTCTATGCGCAGGCGACGGGTTTCTCGGCCAACGGTCAGCGCTGGCTCGACGCGTTCCAGTTCTACGACGAGTTCGCGTGGTTCGCCGGTTCCCGCAGCTCGCGCGTGCTCATCACCGACGCGATGGGTGGCGGTCCGTTGTTCCTCGCGGGCCTCGTGCGGGGGGCGACGGTCGACAGCGGGTTCGCGGGTGAGTCCCGCGAGGCCGGCGTGCTGTTCTCCGAGCGCGCGTTCGACCGCCGCGCGACTGCGTCCCATCGCAGCGAACGGCCGGGTCGCGTCGTCGTTCATGCGATGTCGATCGATACGCCCGACGGCGAGAAGCTCGAGATGCCGCTACAGCAGGCGTTGCGCACGCCGTTGGGTCAGTTCGATCGCCACGGGCTCTTCGCGGGCACGATCACGGGCGCGAGTGGCACCGCGACGCACGAGCTGCGGGCGACCCGCCGGATCGCGCTGCAGGAGTGGTGGGACGCGGTCGCCAAGGGCTTTCCGATCCCTTCTGCGCTGCCGATCGATACCGATCCGGCGATGACACACGGTGACTACCGGGCCGGGGTCGACCGCAGCGGTGGCCACATCGTGGTGGCCGAGCTCGACACCTCTGCGGGGCGGCGCCTCGACAAGCTCGCCGTGGCGCCCGAGCTCGAACCGATCGAGGGTGGGCTGACCTCGCTGGACATCCCGATGGATCACATCGCGAACACCACGTTCACAGCGCCGGGCGTGCTCACGAATCTCGATGCCACGCTCGCGGGATTCCTGGCCGTCGACGTCGCGCTGGCGAACTCGCGCAACCTCGCGATCGATGTCGTGCGAGGTCTCGACGGCAACCATTCGGGTGACCTGTCGTTGCTGCTGCCCGCGCTCGACGGCGATCTCGCTGCATGGCGGTGGGTCACGTTCGTCAGTGCGACGGCCGCCGTCGCGGGCGGCACGAAGTCGCAGAACGCGCTCGTCGAGTTCGATCGCAACGGTCCGATCCAGCCGCCGGTGATGCTGCCCGCGCCGACGATCACGGCACCGCTGGATGGTGGCGTCGTGAGTGCGAGCCAGTTCACGGTCGAGTTCACGCTGCCGCCCGGAACGCTCTACGGTCACATCGAGCTGCGCTCCGACAACACGGCAGAGCTGTTGTTGTGGGAGGCGTTCGTGCCGCCTGGCACGACGTCGTTCGAGTTCGTCAAGCTCCCTGACGAGGTGCAGAACCCGCTCGTGACGGCCAAGAACTACTCGCTGAAGGTGACCGCGTTCGGTTCGACCTCGGGTGGTGGCATCCTCGCCACGTTGGAAAACCCGTATCGCAGCGTCACGACGTTCCTGCAGTCGATCGGCGAGATCGAACGCGATGTCGACACGTTCAGCTCCTTCAGCATCGACGTCACCTCGCTCTGAGGTCGGCTTCGCTACGGTAGTCGCGATCGTCGCGATCGCCGGCTGCCGTACGCCGACCCCGGGCCCGTCGCGCACCGAGGTCCTCGAGTCCGCGCGCCTGTGGCTGCGAGATGGCCGGCTCGAAGAGGCTGCGGATTCGATCGAACGGCTGCGTGCGATGTGGCCCGAGGACTTCGAGATCGCCTATTGGAGTTCCGTCGTCGCCGAGCTTCGGTGGCAGGACGACGTCGCGATCCGCGATCAGCTGACCGCGATCCGCTGGGCGCGCAACGCGGGCGTCGAGGAAGCCGTCGATCGGGCGTTGCGCGGCCGGCTCGGTGATCTGCTGTTCCAGGCCGGACGTTTCGGTGAATCGATGGTGCCGCTCGAGGTCGGGTCCTTCGGCGACGAGGCGCCGCGGCGGCAGGCGTTCGCCGGCATCTCGCGCCTGCTGCCGTTTCGGCGTCAGCAGTCGGGCCCGCTGCTGACGGAGCAGCCGCTGCTCGAGAGTCCGATCCCCGAGTTCCTCTGTCGCGCCGGCGACCTGCAGCGACCGTTCGCGATCGATACCGGCACGTCGATGACGACGTTGTCGCGTTCGTTCGCGAGCGAACTCGGCGTTCGGGGCCTGCGGAACGGCGGCGCCGCCGTCGATAGCGCCGGGCGCGCGATCGATATCCAGGTCGGGCTGCTGCCGCGCTTTGCCGTCGGCAACATCGAACTCGGCAACATCCCGGTGCTCGTGATCGAAGACGGTGCGATGATGCTACGCGATCTGCACGGCGGCCCCGATCGGGTGCCGCGCGGCGTTCTCGGCCTCGACCAGCTCGGCGCGTTCCGGATCACCGTGGACCCCGAGCGCGATAGCGTCGTACTCGAACTGCCACGCGGGTTGCCGTCGCACGAATCGGTGCAGTGCGTGCGGGTCGATGGCCGCTGTCTGATCCCCGTCGTGATCGAGGGCAGCCAGCTCTGGTTCGTGTTCGATACCGGCGCCAGTCACTCGAGCTTGACCGCCGCGGGGGTGGACTCGCTGCCGCTCGGCCGGCAAGCAGTGCCGTCGTTTCGCCGCGTGCGAACGGTCGGTGGCAGCCTCATTGCGGTGCGGGAGGTCCGTGGACTCGTGCTTCGCATCTCCGACGCCCGGTTCCGTGGCGTCACGTTGCCGGTCGTGCCACGTGGCGAAGGTGGCTCGTTCCCGGTGCACGGTGTGCTCGGGATGGACCTGCTCAGTCGTTGCCGCGTGACGTTCGACCGAGGGCGGGCGCGCGTGCTCGCTTTGCAATAGCCTGTCCGGAGCCCTTGCCTCCGCGTTCTTCGGGGAACCATGAGCGACCAGCTGACCGATCAGTCCAGTGTCCAGCCCAGCAATGACGGTTGGGAGCTCCCACTCGAAGAGTTGTCGGACGCGGTCGGTCGGGTCGATTCGAGGGGGCGGATCGAGCCCTGCAATCGGTTGATGGGTGACCTGCTCGCGCTCGTGGGCGTCGAGCGCTACGACGAGCTGCCGGCGCCGTTCGTCGCCGCGCGGGGGTTTCGCCGCGTCGAGCACGCGGGTGTGACCTGGGTGCTCGCCGGCGGTGATCGCGATGGGCACGGCGTGCGGCTGCAGAGCGCTCGGGTCCGATGGCTCGGCGAGCTCTCCGGATGGATGACGCACGATCTCTCGAACCTGCTGCTCTCCGGCATCGCGCTGGCGGACACGTTGATGCCGTTGGCCGAGAAAGTTGAGGATCAGGGACTCCTCGACGAACTCGATCGGGGTATTCGACGCGGCACGGCGATGTCGCGCGTGCTCGCCAACCTGCTCCGCAACGAGCCTCGTCAATGGCGGCCCCGACCCGTCGCGGATCTCGTGGACGATGCGGTGGCGATCCTGCGCAAGCATGCGGCCAAGCAGAGAATCGAACTCGAGGTCGAGGTCGCGACGTCGGCCAGCGTTTGCGTGCCCGAGGCCGAGGTCGTTCAGGCGCTGCTGGCCGGCACGATCCGTGGCCTGCAGGCGTGCCGCGGACGTCTCCGTGTCGATGCCCGCGAGGTCACGTCGGCGCTGGCCGGTGGTCGCGAGCGTCCCGCTGTCGCGCTCGGTATCGTGGCGTCGCCGGCGAGTCCAGAGGTCGTCGCCCGGACGCTGGCGGCCGTTGGCGGCTCGGCGCGGCCTCTTGCGGATGCCGATGCGAAAACGGAGGGCGGCAACGAGCTGTTCAACGCTCGCTTGATCATGGCGCGTTGTGGCGGCGAACTTCGTGCCACGACGACCGGCGACGATCTGACGCTCGAGTATCGTCTGCCGACTACGAGTCGGTCGTCCGATTGCTAACGTCTGATCCGCTGGTGGGCGGCTCGATGACTGCTGGCTCGATCGCGAGTGCACTCGCGATCCCGGACTGCAGTTGGCGTTCGCGTTCGACGTCGAACTCGTAGCCACCGAAGCGCACCTCCTGATAGGTCCGGAACGCCAGGGCGACATCCTCGGGCAGGCGGTCGTGCGTTCCGAGGATGGCGCCGAACTGCTCGAGCGTCTGCCCCCGCTGTCGCAGATGGCCGCGCGACGCAAGAGCGCGCAGGATCCGAACGAGCATGCGACGGGCGGTCTTGATCGATCGCGGAACCACGATCTCGGGCTCGGCCGGCCGCGAACCGGGCCACAGCGTCGCGACGATCGCGAGCACGATGATCGACAGCAGCAGCCAGGGCTGCAGCAGGAAGTCGAGCAGTCCGGACCAGAACCCGGGCCCGGCAGCATCCGCTGCGGCGACATCGTCCGCTTCGGCCGTGGGCGCGAGTTCTGACGGCATCCGTCGTCCGCGCTCGTCGGGCGGCGTCGGGTCGAACACGACGTAGCCGCGGTTCTGCATGTAGATCTCGACCCAGGCATGCGCGTGCTGCGAGCCGTAGATCCGTGCTTCGGGTTCGCGGCGGTCCTGCTCGCCGCCGTAGAGCCCGACTCCGATCCGGCACGGGATCCCGCGCAGGCGCAGCATGATCGCGGCCGCGGATGCGAAGTGCATGCAGTAGCCGCGGCGATCGCCGTCGGCGAACAGGAAGTTGTCGATCGTGTAGAGGTAGGGGCCGGTCGGCTCGATGCGGTCATAGCGGCAACGGGCGGCGAGGCCCGCGGCGATCCGCTGTGTGATCTCGCTGGTCGTGCCGCTGGCGCCGAAGCTGTCGAGCAGATCGAGGTAGCGTTCGCGATCGAGTTCGGCTGGCAGTGTCAGCAGACCGAGACGCGTGCCGCGGGAATGGACCTGGTCCCGTCGCAGCGAGCCGGTCAGCTCCTGATACGACACCGCGTAGTCCGTCTGATCGGCGCCGCGCTTTTGTCGCACCCAGAGCCGGCGGCGATCGACTACGAGGCCGGGGACCGTCCGCAGTTCGGTTGCGTGGGGCGGCACGAATACGAAGTTCCTGGCGCCGGCGAACCGCTCGATCTCGAGCGTGCGCTCGGGCGTCCCCGCCTCCGCGCGGCCGAGTAGGTGGTTGGTGCCCGTTGGCCGCGCGAGGTTGCGAGGTCCGACGCGCCAGCGCTGCATTTCGGGCACGTCGAAGTAGCCCGACCGCAGGTAGAGATCGGTCGGCATCGGACTGCGATCGTCGGTCCGCACGAGCACGAGTTCCTCGCCGGCGAGATCCGCGAGCACGCCGCCGCCGCCGAGATCGAACGAATCATCGAGCCCGGCAGTTGCGCCGCCCGCGGGTTTGGTCGCGGTGTTCTCGACGGTGCCGTCGTCGCTTCGAAGTGGCGACGGCAACCATTCGAGCGTGCGGTCGACGGCGAACGCGACGAACAGGCACGGCAGCGCGATCGCGAGGCCGGCGATGAGCACCGGGCGCAACGGCATCGGCGCCGCGATGGCGCGGCGGTGACCGACGCTGGCGGCGCGGGCAGCGAGATGGGTTTCGAAGCGCAGTGACACGCACGCGGCTACGCCGTAGGCGGCGAGCAGCGGCAGGTGGATGCCGCCGAGGATGACGCCGACGAGCAGCACGCAGAAACTCAGGAACAGGCCGAGCGCCGCATCCGCATCGCGCCGTCGCACGGTCACGAAGCCGAGCGGCGGCAGGATCGTGCACGCGAGGATCGCCGGGCGGGACAGCGCGCCGGCGTACTCGAGCGCGAGTGCGAACGCCGCGACCTGCGTCAGGGACGCGAGGATCACCCGCAGCCACGGACGGGTCGGTCGGCGCCGGAGGCAGCCGAAGAACATCGCGGGCAGGGTCCACGCCAGCAGCCAGCCGATCGGCAGCTGTCCGGCCGGCAGGTTTGCGACAGCGAGAATGCCGCACGCGAGCAGCGCGAGCGCGGCGATGCGATCGGCAGCGCGGTGCGAGGACTGCCAGTTCATTCGTCGCCTCCGATCACCTCGACGGCCGTCGGCAGGAGTGCGTGGTCGGCGGTCGCCTGGAACGAGCCTGCCGGAATCCAATAGCAGTGTTCGTACTCGCGCAGGCTCTCGAGGATCCCCGCAGGCAGCGGTTGATGGGTGACCGGCTGCGCTTCGGCGAGCAGCGTCATGAGTGCGACCTCACGCACGGGACTCTGTA
This sequence comes from bacterium, assembly GCA_024743115.1. GTDB lineage: Bacteria > Planctomycetota > UBA1135 > UBA1135 > UBA2386 > JAGQRA01. The sequence continues at coordinate 230,767 of JANSXC010000010.1, forward strand.
CGAGCAGGCGGGTTGGATCGGCGTCGATCACGGCCACGTCGACCTCGGCGCCGCGCGATCGCAGGAGCGTCACGAGGGTCGCGCACGCGCCGAGACTCCACTCGAACCGGCGGGCGCCGCCTTCGAGCCGGCGGCCGGGCGGGCGGCGCAGGTCGAGCACGATGCCGACGGTGCGCGGCATGCGGCCCCGTGTGACCCGGCGGACGAGCGTCGCGAGCGCGGCGCTGCGCAGCGCGTGGACGCCGCGCGCATCCTCTTCGGGCATGTGCTCGCGCAGCGAATGGAACTCGGGGCCGGGGAGCTTGGAACGATCGCGCGGTGCCGCTTCTCGTTCGGCGACCGTCGTCAGGATCTCGGCGGCAAGGCGGACGCGCGCGGGTTCGGTCACGAGGTCCGCGGCGACGGCGACGACGGCGCGCGCGCGGAACAGCCCGAGCGGCCAGCTCGAGACGAGCACGAACACTCGTTCGACGATGTGGCTGCGGCGGTGGCTGCGCGCCCGATAGGTCACGCGGCGCGATTCGTACGGTCGCAGCACGGGCACGAGTTGCGGCGGTTCGGTGCGCATCGTGCGCGGTTCAGCCAGCAGGCACTCGCGCAGTGGCCAGCGGCCCTGGTGCTCGACGGTGATCTGCTCGGTGAACGGCGCCCCCGCAATCGTGCGGCGTGGCGCGATGCGCACTTTGGTCTCGTGCATGCGGCGCTGCTTGGCGACGAAATCGACGAGCAGTGGTGCAGCGAGCAGAGCCGCAGCGATCCGCGCGTTGGGATCCTCTCCCAGCCAGGCCGCGGCACCCGCGAGGCCGGCCAGCCACGCGAGCACGCGACCGCGCATCGTCAGTTCGATCGAGCCGTGCGAAGCTGCCATGTCCTTGAGTCAGTCTGATTCGGGTCAGTCGGTTCGAATCGGATCAGTCCGGCAACGGCGTCTCAGCGAGCACCTCGTGAAGCAGTGCCTCGGCATCGCCGCCGCTCTGCGTCGTGAGGCGGTGGGCCCAGGCGGGCACGAGTAGCGCGCGCACGTCGTCCGGCACGACGAAGTCGCGACCTTGCAGCCAGGCCCGCGCGCGGCAGGCGCGGTGCAATGCCTGCGCGCCGCGCGTGCTCACGCCGAGCACCGTGTCCGAGGCCGTGCGCGTGCGTTGCGCGAGTTCGACCATGAACGCCGTGAGCTCACGGTCGCAGCGCACCTTCTGGACCTCGGCACGCGCGGCGGCGAGGTCTTCGGCCTTTGCTACCGCGGCGAGATCGTCGACGATGCGGTGACCGTCCTCGTGGGCGACGACGTCGATCTCGTTCTCCGTGTCCGGATAACCGAGTCGGATGCGCAGCAGGAAGCGGTCGAGCTGATTCTCGGGCAGCGGATACGTGCCGGCCGAGGTCATCGGGTTCTGCGTCGCGATGACGAAGAACGGATCCGGCAGCTCGTGCGTGTCGCGGTCGACCGTGACGCGACGCTCGGCCATGCATTCGAGCAGTGCGGACTGGGTGCGCGGCGGCGTGCGGTTGAGTTCGTCCGCGAGCAGCACCGACGCGAAGACCGGTCCGGGCCGGAACCCCAGCTCCCCCGTCTTGGGGTGGTAGATCTGCGCGCCCACGATGTCGGCGGGCAGCAGGTCGGCGGTGCACTGGACGCGCTGGAACGGCAGGTCGAGCGCCTGCGCGAGCGAGCGTGCGAGCAGCGTCTTGCCGACGCCCGGATGGTCCTCGATCAGCAGATGGCCGCCCGAGAACAGGGTGATGAGGGCAAACTCGATCGCTTCTTGTTTGCCCCGCAGGGTCTGGCCGATGCGTTCGGTGAGGTGGTTCGCGAGTTCGGTCATGCGGGGTCCGTCCAGCCAGCATACGCGCGGTGCGTGCGACGGTAAGAGGCCAGGAGCCAGAACGTTGCGAAACGCCGGGACGCATCTTGCGCTGAGAGGGTGACGTGACGACAAACGACAGGGTGGGCGGCCGGTTCAGCCGATGAGCCGGATCTGCCGCCGCCACCAGAACTTGCCGCGCCAACCCGTAGATAAGCTGCCATCGATGACTGTCATGCCTGGTATCAGCCGATCCGTTCTCAGTCGGTCTCTCCTGCTCGCGCTCCTCGTCCTCGGCGCCACCGCGTGCCGCGGCACGATCGATCGCCGGGTCAGTCCGGATGAACCCGACCCCGTCGGTGGGGCGAATCTCCGCAGTCAGGACATCCGGACGATGGCCGACAAGGCGGTTCGCGAGATCAAGGCGTCGGGCGTTCTGCTGCGCGTGCCCGAGGGGCAGACGATCTCGATCTTCACGCAGGGTCTGACCAACGAGTCGTCCGATCCGATCAACTCGCGGATGATCACGGAGAAGATCGAGACCGAACTGCTGCGCGCGTTCGGCGGCGACCTCATCGTGCTCGATCGCAGCCCGGAAGCGCTCGAGGCCGTTCGCAAGGAGCGCGCGGCGAAGCGTTCGGGTGCGGTGGCCAACACGAGCGGTCGCACCTCGCCGGTGCTCGGTGCCGACTTCCTGCTCAAGGGCAAGATCCAGGACCGCGTGCTGCAGGCGCGCGATCGCAAGTCGGCCTACTACCTCGTGACTTTCGAGCTCACGGATCTCGAATCGAGCCGCAAGTACTGGAAGGGTGACTACGAGGCGAAGTTCGACTCGGAGAAGTCCGTCATCGCGCGGTAGCGCGCGCCTGTCGTCGATGCGACTCTTTGCCGCGTTCGCCTGCATCGCGCTGCTCGGCGCGTGCGCGATCGGCATGCCCCGCGTGCCGATGCACCGCTTTGTCGGCGGTGATGTGGCCGCGGTCGCGGACGCGATGACGGAGGAACTCGCCAACGGACCGCGCGAGAACGAGGCGCTCGTTCGCAACATCCTCGGCCAGTGCGAGCTCATGCTCGGCAACACGAGTGCGGCGTTCGGGCACTTCGACATCGCCGGCCGCATCATGGGCAACTGGTCGACGAGCGGCGGCGAAGAGTTCGCAGCCATCGTCGGCAGCGAGAGCAGCAAGCATTATCGCGGCGACCCCTACGAGAAAGGGATGAATGCGTTCTACCTCGCGCTGACCTACCTCTGGCGCGGGGAGCCGGACAACGCGCGCGCGGCGCTCAAACGCGGCATCCTCGCCGATGCCGAGGTCGCGGACGAACGATTCCAGGCGGACAACCCGCTGCTGTTCTGGATGGCGGGTCGCATGAGTCTGCTCATGGGGCTCGAGGAAGACGCCGCGAGCTTCTTCGCCGAGGCGCAGGCCGCCAACGCGTTCGTTGCGGCGCACGGCTCGCTCAACGATCGTGAGAGTGTCGTGATCGGCGCGCCCGCGGCGGGCAACGTCGTGCTGCTGTTCGAGTGCGGGATGGGACCCCAGAAGGTGAGCGGCGGGCGCTATGGCGAGCTGGCCCGCTTTCGCCCGGTCGGCCACCCGGCAGCTGGCGCCGAGGTGTTTCTCGACGGTGAGCCGCTGGGGCGGAGCAGCGTGATCTCTGACGTCGACTACCAGGCGACGACGCGCGGCGGCACCGTGATGGAGGGGATCCGTCGTGGCAAGGCGGTCTTCAAGCAGACGGCGCTCGTCGCGGGGGAGACCCTGCTGCGCGTGTCGGCGTTCAAGAAGGGCAACAAGGCCGAGACGGCCGCGATCGTGGGCGGCGCGCTCATCCTTCTCGGGCTGCTGACGACGACGCGGGCCGACGTGCGGCACTGGCCGACGTTGCCGGGATCGGTGCAGGCGCTCTGCGCCGACGTACCGGCCGGTGCCCACCAACTCGTGATCGAGTTCCTCGACGGCGGCGGCCGGGTGTTGCCCGAACTGCGTCAGGAATGGTCGATCGACGTCCCCGAGGCCGGCGAGAGCTGGTTTCTGTTTCGCTCGTTACCCGGCCTCGACCGGACCACTACTCCCTGAGGGATCTTGATGACCAGGCTAACTTTTCCAGCACTGCTCGCCGCCTCGGCGATGCTCGCATCGACGATGCTCACGTCGTGTGCGGCGCGGCCCTATCCCGCGTACGCGATCGAGAACGATGCCGAGCAGGTGTCGAACGTCGTGGTCAGTGACGCGTCGTTGCAGGACGTCGTGCGGGTGGGTACCGCGCTCGTCGAGCAGGGTCGCAACGGGTTCCGTGTGATCGTGCCTGTGCGCAACATCGACAGCGAACAGATCCAGGTCCTCGCCCAGGTCACCTTCCTCGACGCCGACCGCCGACCGGTCGGCGATTCGTCCAATCAGCAGGTGCAGATCATCGGCCCGGGCCACACGGTCGACCTCGAATGGACGTCGCTGAGTTCGCGGGCGGCCGACTACACGCTGCGATTGGCGTGGAACAAGTGACACGGACGACGACGTCTTGCGCTGAGTGGTTGACGAGCCCAAGAGAACGATGATGAAGACGATGCGACCGGTGTTCATGGCCATGGCAGGGGCGATTGCGGCCTTGCTGTCGACCGCGTGCTCCGCGCCGCAGTATGCGGTCCGAACGGAGCCGGTGGCGCCGGCGGAACCGGTCCGCACTGCCGTGCCGGTCGTCCGAGTCGGCATCGGTCAGGACGACAGCGTCACGGACACTTGGCTGAAAGAACAGATCGACAGTGCCCCGCGCGTCGAGCCGCCGGCGCGCCCGGAGCTGCCGCCGCTGGATGACGGTTCGGATCGCGAGGGCTACGACGACGTCTACTGGCAGGACCGCACGCTCTACGGCGACTATCCGTATCGCCCGGTGTCGAACTACTACGACCCCTACTGGGGTCACTACGGTCGCCGCACGTGGCGCCGTTCGACGTTCCCGATCAACACCGCGCTCGGCGCCGGTCTCGGCGCGATCATCGGGCATCAGCGCGGTCGCCGGGGGCGTGGGGCGCTGATCGGCGGTGGTGTGGGGCTGTTGTTCGATCTGGCACGTTAGCTCGAGCTCGCCAGAGCGGCGATCAGTCGTCCTGTCGGAGGATGCTACGGGCCACATGGTCCGCTGCCTTGAATAGCTCGGGTCGAGAGACGCCATCACACGCCAGTTGGGATACTCCGCTGAGCGCGCTCAGGATCACGATGGCCAGCGTCTGAGGCGGCGAGGCAAGTGGCTTGCCGGCCAGATCGTATTCGACGAACCGTTGCCGAAGGTTCTCGCGCAGGGCGTCCTTGAGCTGTTGCGTGATGGCGGCTGCGACCGAGTCCGTCGGAGCCGCGCCGCTACCACCCTGGAAGATGGCGCAACCCCGTGGGTCCCCCGCGGCCGTATAGACCTTGATCAAGTTGCGCATCAGTTTGCGCACGAGATCGATGGGGTCCAGATCTCGGGGCTGCGCAACGAGTTCCAGCGCGGGTGCGACATAGGTCTGCGCGTAGTGCTGAATGGCCGCCCGAAACAGCTCCGCCTTGCTCCCGAAGGCATTGTAGATGCTGGATGGCCCCAGCCCGACTGCCACGCAGAGGTCTGCAATGGAGGTCCGGTCGTAACCCTTGGACCAGAAGGCTCGCAACGCGGCATCCAGGGCTTGTGCTTCGGGTACTGATCGAGGGCGCGGCATGTCTCGCCAGTTTTGAATTGAATACTACAGAACGAGGTTGAGTCAAGGCGTCGCGGGGTATATTGGAGTGATTGATCCAAAACAGGTGCCGCCATGAATCCCAAGACCGCCTTCCTCTGCGTTGCCGTTGCCCTCGTCTTCAACAACTGTCGAACGGAGCCTCGCCGCGGGCCGGCTGCGTCGCTGCCGGTAGCCGCTCCGGCAGCGGTGACGCATCCCGAAACGGGCATCGCTCTGCCGCCCAACTACCGGGAGACGTTCACCAACTACCTGAGCCTGGATCGGGTCCAGAACCACGACCAGATCATCCGCCTGTTCGCCAACGACATCGCGATGCAGGGGCCGAACGAACGCAACGAGCTGCCGTTCGGTTCGGTGATCGTCGCGGAGGTCTACAAGGCCAGGGTTGATGGCGAAGGCGACATCGAAGTCTCGAGCCTGGGTCGGCGCATCCGCGGACCGATGGCCTTGCTCGCCGTGATGGAACGCGGCGAGCATCTCGGTAAGGGTTACCGAGAGGGGCTACGGAACGGCCACTGGGACTTCGCCGCTTTCACTCCAGGGGGCGAGATTGCTGGCAAGGACCTGAACTCCTGTCGCGCGTGCCACTCCCCTCTGCAGGCCACCGATCACCTGTTCTCGTTGGATCACCTCAGCAGGAAGTGATGCGCTGGGGCTGCGGCCGTTAGCCTCGATCGCGGTAGAAGAAGACCGCATTGCCGTTGGGGTCGTAGAGGCCGAACTCGCGCGTGCCCCAGTCCGTGTCGTCGACCTGCTTGCCGGGTGGGACGGCCCCGGTCTGGAAGGCTTCCTCGAACAAGGCGTCGGGGTCGTCGACCAGGAAGCGGTAGGCCGCGCCGCAAAGGCCAGCGGCCCATTCCTCCTCGCCGTGCCACTGCAGGTGGATCTCGACGTCGTCGCGGCCGATGCCGGCATATCGCGGTTCGGCATCGTTGTCCGCGAACAACGGACGGAAGCCGAGGTGGTCGCAGAACCAACGCGCCGTTTTGCGGACGTCGCGCACTGCGAGCACGGGGTGCACCTGTTGAAAGCGGCTCATGGGGTTATCGTGGCGGCTATGTCGGTTGGTTCCCATGGTCGTGGTCTGACTGCGGGAGACCACGAGTGCCGGATGAGTGGCTGGCAACCCGTGCGCGCCATGGATCCGATCGCTCCGAGGGCCCTGCTTTCAACTGGTCCGGTCGTAACGATCGGGATCACAGCGGTCGTGGTGTTTCGGTTGCACGTCGACTTCGGCGGGTACCTCAGCCTGATTGCGATCGGCTCAGCAATGCTGGGTGGTCCTTTGGTCTGCATGCTTCTGGTGTTCCGTGGACTGTGGCTACGCTCGCGCCGGGTTCCCGAGACGCTGGTTCGGCGCCGTGATCTGCAGTGGCCTGGCAACATCCGTATCGCGATTGGTGTTGTTTGTGGCGCGCTGCTGCTGGTCGCGATGGTGACCGGCGTGGAGGAGTGGATGTTCCACCGCTGGCACTTGCGTTCGTTCGAGCGGGTGATCGCCGGTGAGAGCGAAGCGATTCCTGGCGGGGCGGTTCTTCGTTACGAGACCGAGCTCGTGTTCGCCTACCCGCGCGGCAATTCGAACATCTTCTTCATCTACGATCATGAGGGGGAGGTGCCCACTCCCGAAGGCGTGTCACCGTTTCCCAGGTGGTCGGGAAGGCGTTCGTTCTGGGAATCGTCTCGGTACTCGAGAGAGCAAGCGCGGTCGCTCGGTGGTCGCTGGTACTACACGCCCTACGTGCGCGAGTAGCGCCGCTCCGAAGGTCGTTTCCGACTTCTCTCGGCCAACGGTTCGGTCCAAAGGCGCCGGACCGTAGGCTTCTGCGCGTGACCAAACCGACCGTCGCCACCTTCGCTGTCAAAGGCCACCTCATCGACTCCGGCCTGCTCTCCGATGCGCTCGAGGCCGTGCAGGCTGCGGGTGCCACGTATCGCATCGTGCGCCTCGAAATCGGCACCAATCGCGCCGACGAGAGTGAACTCGAGGTCGAGGTGACTGCCCATTCGGATGCCGTGTTCGAACGCGTCTGCGACGACCTGATGTCGCTCGGGCTCAGCGAGACGGCGACGCAGGACGCGGCGATCGCGGCGGTCGAGGCCGATGGCGTGGCGCCGCAGGGGTTCTATTCGACGACCAATCTCGCGACCGAGGTACGGATCGATGGTTCGTGGGTGCCGGTGCGCAATCAGCGGATGGACGCGACCGTCGTCGTCGACGGCGAGGACGCGCAGTGCATCAAGCTGCGCGATCTGCAGCAGGGCCAGCAGGTCGTGACCGGGCATGCCGGCGTGCGCGTGACGCCGCACACGTCGCGCAAGCTGCAGGAGGGCAAGTTCGGCTTCATGCAGGGCGAGGCCAGTTCGGAACGTCGCCTGCCTTCGCAGGTCGCCGAGGTCGTGCGCGAGTGGCGACGCGTGCAGGGCGAGGGCCGCAAGATCATCCTCGTGGCGGGGCCGGTCGTGGTGCACGTCGGTGCGGCGCCCGTGCTGGCGGCGATCCTGCGCGCGGGGCTCGTCGATGGTCTGCTCAGCGGCAACGCGCTCGCGGTGCACGACATCGAAGCGGCCTACTTCGGCACGAGTCTCGGCATCGACCTCGAGTCCGGTTCGCCGGCCGTGCACGGCCACATGCACCACATGCGCGCCATCAACCGCATTCGGCGGGAAGGCAATATCGCGAACGCCGTGAAGAGCGGGGCGCTCGAGACCGGGGTGATGCACGCGACGGTCGAGGCGCGGGTGCCGTTCTGTCTCGCGGGATCGATCCGTGACGACGGGCCGCTGCCGGACACCGAGATGGATCTCATCAAGGCTCAGGCGCGCTACGCGGAGATCCTGCAGAACGCGGGCCTCGTCGTGATCCTGAGTTCGATGCTCCACGGCATCGGCACGGGCAACATGATCCCGGCCGACGTGATGACGGTCTGCGTCGACATCCACCCGGCGGTCGTGAGCAAGCTCAGCGATCGTGGCTCGGCCCAGAGCAAGGGCATCGTGACCGATGTCGGCGCGTTCCTGCGCGAACTCGCCGAACAGCTCGGGGTCGAGCTCCCGAACGGCTGAATAGACCCCCTGGAGTCCGGGCCTGTCAGTGGCCGATAGATCCCACAGCATGGGATCTTTCGTCAACGCGGCGCTCTCGACGCTGATCGTCACCCTGGTCGTGGGTTCGACTGCTCCAGGTCAGCAGGCGCCGGGCCAACAGGAGCCGGGCCAACGGGCGCCAGATCAGAAGTCGCCTGGTCGGCAACCGGCAGTTGCGAAGCGCGCCATGCCGCTCCCTGGCATCGTGCTCGCGGACGATGTCGACCCCGTGCCGCTCGCGGCGTTCGGGCTGGGGATGGGTGGACTCGATACCCGCCGTCCCGGACCGCTGCGGGTCGCGGCGGGTCGCTGCACGACGCCGGGAGGCATCGTGGTGCAGTGTCTTGGCGTCGGTGTCAAGCTGACGTTCCCGAGCGGCCGCGAGCTACTGCTCGCGCCGGACGGTGTGCTTCATCTGCGCGACGGCGCGGTCGGCGGCCCGTTTCGAACCGGCGTGGAACTCCGGCTCGGCGATGCCACGCGCCTCCGGATCAAGCTTTCGCAGGCACAGCGTCGGCAGGTGCGTGAGGTCGTCGTCGTGCACGGTGAGCGACAGCTGCGACTGTGGCGCCGCGGTCGACCGGTGCGCGAGTCCGTGCGTTCGAACTTCTGGGGTGGACCGCGCGTCTGCTGCTGCGGCGACGGCGGCGAGCTCTACCGCGCGATCGCCATCGGCCCGCTCATCGCGCTCGACCGCGTGCTCGTGCCCGTCACGCGTGAGCAGGACGCGCCGACCGAAAGGCTCGTCGTGCTCACCGAACCCCTGACCAGGGCGCTCGGCGAACTGCCGCGCGTTCACCGCTCGCGCGACCCGGATCTCCAGCCGGCGGTGGCAGCGGTCGCCGCAACGTCGCGGCGGGCCACGACGATCTTTCCCGCCGGCGCGGGGCTGCGCCGGGCGGATCACAAGAACCTGCGCTGGTTGCTGCGCGGTGGCTACGAGCTCGAACTCGCGCTGCACGGCCCGCGCGCGCCGCGCCTCGCGCTCTTCGCCGGTCGTGCCATGCGGCCGATGGTCGAGTGGACGCTCGGCATGGGCGGCGCAGCGTTCCTGACAAACCCTCGGCGTGAGCCGGGCGCCTCGCGCTGGCGCGGCAACGGCGTCACGCTCGCGCCGATCGCCCCCGAGCTGCAAGAACGCCGCACGCTACGTGAACGGCAGCTGGCGCTCGCGATCATCCGGCGCGTTCGCCAGCGGTAGCTACCCATCGAGCGTCGCGAGCAATCGTCGAGCGCAACCCCGGGCCGCCGAGCGATGTCGGACAGGCAGCTGCAGAGGGTGGAGTGAGCCGTGGTTGAAGTAGATGCCTACGATGCCGTGGGCGACCTCCCATAGCCCTTGGGCGCCAGTTTCGGGGTGCTCCAGCCGGAGGATGTCACGCACGGCAGCGATCGTCTCTTCTACGAGTGCCGACATCAGCTCACGCAGGTGCGCATCGTGTTCGGCGCCGGCAATGAGCGCTTCGGCCAGGACGACGTCGTGGAAGTCCTCGTCCGACGGTGTGGCAAAGAGCAGGTCGACGAGCCGTTCGAAGCGGCGGTGGTCGCCGACGAGGTCGACCATCTCCTTCAGCTGCACCCGGTAGCGCGCGGTCAGGCGCTCTGCCATCGCGTGGATCAGGTCGTCGCGGTTACCGATGTAGTGCCGCAGGATGCTGCGCTGGACTCCGGCCGTCTGCGCGACCATTTCGAGCGAAGCCCCGCTCAACCCGTGCTGCACCACGCAGTGTTCGAAAGCGTCGAGGATTTGCGTCGTTCGTTCGGCGGCGAGGGAGCGGCGGGGCATTGGGGGATTGTAATATAGATTGTCTAGTCTGACAATCTACTGTGAGCGAGAACGCATCCACGCGGTGCCCTAGCTCGGTGTTGCCCCATGAAGTATTCGAATCTGTTGGACCGTTCGTTGGCCGTCCCCTTTGCCATCGTCGCCAGCGCCTCCGTCGTGGCCTGTACTTCGACGGGGCCGCAGTCTCCGGAGCAGGGAGCCGCTGCAGCGGAGGTCTCTTACACGAACGACATTCGCCCGATCGTCTCGAACTACTGCGCTACCTGTCACCACGGCGACGACCCGGACGGCGACTTCGTGCTCGATACGTACGAGGACGTGCGTGGCATGGTCGAGAGCGGTGAGCTACTGGCGCGAATCAACGACGAGCGCGACCCCATGCCGCCAGCCGGAATGATGTCGCAGCGGCAGCGCGATCTCTTTCGCGCCTGGCAGGATGGCGGCTACCTCAACGTCGGGGACCCGGCGTTCGCGCCCGAGCACGAACCGTTCGAACCGCCACTGATCACGCCGGTCGATGTCACGAAGCATGGGTTCGACCTGCTCGAACGATTGCAGGGCCACTGGGTCGGCAAGATGAACCTGATGGGGCAGGACATGCCGTGGTTCGCTTGGGACTATCGCGCGATCGCTCCGTCTCACGTGCATGCGATCTTCGAGGGTGGGACGCTCGGCAACCTCTTCACCTCGTTCTTCGTCGCGGACTTGCGCGGCACGCGCACGATCATGGCGCGCAACGGCGGGTTGCTGAACGGCATCTACCGCACGAGCTATTTCGTCCTCGATCGGGTGCAGAAGAACGGGAAGTCGACGGAATACCGGCTCGTCGACGCGTACGGTGGCGAGGGGATCATGTGGATGAACCTCGCGTTCACCGGCGAGAGCCTCGTGTTCACGTCTCACACGAGCCGCCTCGGCCTGGCTGGCCCACCCAAGCGGCACATGCGCTTCGAGGGCCGACGTATGCATCCGGAACTCGCGCGATCGGCGGCCAAGGCCGTGGGGTTCCCGGCACTGGACGCTGCGTACGACTTCGCCGATGGCCTACCTTTGCCTGACTGGGGCGCGGGCGTGCCGGTGACCTCCTACAGCTACATCTGGGAAGACAAGGACCTCTCGGTCCTCAGTCTCGCGAAGCTGTGTGGCGACCCGATTCGGATCGATCAGATGCCCTATCTGGCGACGTTGCGGGTCGAGTTCGAGCGCGGTGCAAGGTTGCGCGACATGCCGATGGAGATCTACCTGTCGAGGTCGCCGCTTACGGCGGCCGACGGCAAGTTCCTCATGCGTCACGGCTATCCGAGCACGGCGACGTTCGACGGAGTCCTCATGTTTTCGCGCCTGACAGCGTGCGAGACCGAGATGACGTTCACCTATCTGCACCCAGGGACCTACTACGTCACTGCCGTCTGCGACAAGAACGGCGACGGTTACCCCTCGGCCGGGGACCTCTCGCACAAGAGCGTGAAGATCGAGGTGTTGCCACGCTCCGCGGGCGAGGTCCGCCTGCCGGCCGTCGACGTGCAGAACTGACGTATCACGCCTGCAGCACGACCTCGCTGTGGCGGACCTGCGATTCCCAGCTCGACAGCAGCGCCTGGGCTGCGGCCGGCACGACGGCGACGGTCGGGTCGTCCCCCGCGAAGCGCTCGATTGCGTCCATCGAGTCCCAGAGCGTCGTGACCGTGAAGCCGTAGCCGCCGTCGATTGCCTGCCGTTGCACGAGCATGTTGCGGAAGCCGTCGATCGTGCGCAGTTCGACGAGCACGACCTCCTCGAGGTACTGCACGTAGCTGCGAGCCTTGCCCGCGGTCGTCGAGCCGTGCCAGCTCCGCGCGATCACAGCCGCTCCAGGTCTTTGGGTTCGATCGTACGATCGTGATCGGTCGCACCCGTGTTCCGCGTCGACTGCGGTTCGAACATCACGACATCGGCGATGCCACCGACCGCGACCGGTTTGTGTTCGACACCGCGGGGCACGATCGTGAACTCGCCTGGCCCCAGCGCGATCACGCGGTCGCGCAGGTGGATCTCGACATTACCGTTCACAACGAGAAACATCTCGTCCTCGGCGGCGTGCGAGTGCCAGACGTACTCGCCGTCGAACTTTGCGACCTTGACGAACTGACCGTTCAGTTCGCCGGCGATCTTCGGCACCCAGGCCTCGTCGAAGCTCGCGAACGTCTCCCGCAGGCTGACTTTCTGCATGCGGCAGAGTGTAGCCCTGCGGGTCACCCGCGGGCGTTGCTTGCGCCGACTACTGCTTCCGGCGCAGCACGGCGGCCTTGGCCTGTGGCGAACGGTGCTCGGCGAGCGCAGCTTCGACCGCGGCGTCCTTGCCCATCACCTTGTCGAGGCGCAGCAGCAGTGCGAGAGCCGTTTCGGTGTTCGTGGCGCCGATCGCGCGCAGCACCGCGACGCGGTCGCGCGGGTTGCGGAGGTTCGGCAATCGGCGCTCGAGAATCGCCGAGGCGCCCTCGCCGTGCATGGCCCGTGCGATGCGACCGACGCAGCGGGCGTAGCGCGGATCGGAGACTGGGCCGAGCGACACGGCGAGGTTGTCGACGAGGCCCTCGAGGCGCTGCTCGGAGCAGAGTTCGGCGAGCGCGATCTTGAACGGCACGTCCTCGGTTTCACCCGTGGCGCGACCGACGATCTGGCTCCACTGCGGGGCCGCGATCACCTTGCGAAGATCCTGGCGTTCGGTCAGCAGCCGCGCGGCTTCGATGCGCACGCTGGCATCGCCGCGGACGGCGATCGTGGCGAGCTCGCTCGCCGTCGACGTGGCGGATGCGCCCGCCTTGGCGCGCGCGATGACGTTCGCGAAGCCGACGATCGGATTCTTGCTGCGGTCGCCAGTGACGAGCGGGTTGCTGCCCGGCCAGCCGACCATCTTGTAGTACGGCCCCTCGCTTGCGGGCAGACCGAGGCGCGACGCGGTGACGTTGGCGCTACGCAGGCAGTAGAGCCGCGACTGTCGCGGCATCGGTCGCTGATGCACGCTGAGTCGTGGCCAATCGAGCACGGTGACGGCGGCGCGGCCGTCGCTGCCGAACACGTCTTCGAGGATCTGCACCCGGTGTAGCGTGACGCGGTCGTTGTGCGGCCGCTTGCCGACCTGACGCGCGACGGCAACGAGATCCGCATCGCTGATGCCGCGTCGCAGGTTCTGCGCGCGCAGCGTCGCCGGAAGGGTCGCCACCGTGGTGGCGAGAACGGTGAGGGTGAAAACGCAGCGCATGTCAGTTGCCGTAGAAGATCTGCTCGCGCAGGTAGGCCAGGTTGAGGGTGTTGAACATCGAGGCCGGGTCGATCGTCGCCGAGTAGGTCAGGGTCGGGCTCATCACGTTCGTGGCGCCGGTCGGGAACAGGCTCGTGTTTCTGATGTGACCGTCGCTCGAGCCGCCGAAGTTCGTGGTGTCGTTGCCGTAGAGCCCGATGGGCATCGCCCCGTTCTCGACGAGCCCCATCGAGTGGCCGCATTCGTGTGCGATGACGATCGCGGTGAAGCGCGCGAAGTCCGCGATGGCGTTGTCGATCGTCGTCGCGCGCCCGTCGTTGAGCGCATCGTCGATGCGCTGGCAGTCGTTGGCGTCGGCGCCGATGGGCGTGCCGCCCCGCGATGGTGCGAGATCGTCGAACGTCTGCCGAAACAGGCTCGCGCCCGGGCCCTGCAATCCGGCATCGGCGATCGTGTGCAGGAAGACGCCGAGACGTGTGCCGCCGAAATCGACCTGGGTGTTGTCGTCCTGGGTCGTGTTCGATGGATCGAAGATCGCAATCCCGAGCGTGCCCGGAGAGGTCGCCGAGCCGGCAATGCTGATCTGCGAGTAGGGGAAGCTCGAGTAGCCCACGCTCGATGCCGTGAACGTGCCAGCCGGCTGGGTCGTCGTGAACGTGACGTTCGCACCCGGGAACAGCACGGTGAGCGCCGCGAGCAGCTCCGTCTTGAAGCGGTCCTGCGTCTTGTCGTTGACGTCGCCCGTGCAGCTGTTCTGCGCGACCGGTGACGCAGTTGCCAGGCCGATCACACGCAGGATGTCGACGAAGTCGGCAACCGAGTTCGCGCCTTCGACGACCTGGACCTCGTGGGTCGGCGACGTGACGACGTTGAACGACTCGACGTCGCGTGCGAAGTCGAGGTACCACACCTGACTTGCGTTGACGTTGGTCTCGAACGGCCGCAGCCCTTCTGGGAACTGACGGGCGCGCGCGGTGAACGTCAGGGGGCTCGAGGCCAGGCCGGACGTGTCGACGACGATGCAGGTGAGTGTGAAGTCGCCGGCGGGGAACGAGACAGTGCTCGGGACCGTGAAGCTCGCTGTCGTGGCCGTGGTCGCCCCGAGGGTGAGAAACGGCGTCAGGTTGGTGCCGGCGCCTTGGCTACCCGATGGCGTCGACACGGGCATGCTCGCGGCGATGAAAGTGCTCGCCGCGGCGATCGTGCCGTTGTCGCTGAACGTCAGGTCGATGGACCAGCCGTTCTGCGGTACCTGCAGGATGCCGCCAGCCGCGCCGGTGCCGTTGAGTTCGCCGTCGATCTCGGCGATCGTGATGTTGGAGAGTGTCGGGTTGCTGCCGTCACTCGTGCCGAGGGTCACGGCATCGGACATCTCCGCGGCGCGTCCCGACGTGTCCTGGATCACGTCGTTGTCCATCGACAGCGCGATGGTTGTCGACCCCGGAGTCAGCGAGACTCCGCTGCCGACCACGATCGCAATCGAGCGTGAGCCGTTGTTCGAGACGCTGCTGATCGTCCCGAAGGAATCCGAGCCCGACAGCGTGAAGTCCGCGTCGCTGAGGACCGCGCCGCCCGCCAACTGCACGTCCGTGGAGAAGAACAACAGCACGGTGTCGCCGCTCTGCGGTGACGGGTTGCTGCCGGTGTAGGCCGCGGCGAAGAGCACGGGGCCGGACTGTGGGGCGCCGCCGCCGCCACCGCCGCTGCAGCCGGGGCCGAGCAGCAGGCAGAGGGTTGCGAGCGCCGCCGCCATCGGGGCTGCCGCTTTGGCCAGTACGCCCCGGAGTCCGGGAAAGCGCTGAGGTGAGTCGTCCGTCGTTCCGATCATGGTCTCGATGGGCAAGTGGGGTGTGTTCTCGGCGTTGCGCTACCTCGGCACCGATCGGGCCGGGCGTCGCAAGGTCCGCCCGGACGGACGGCCGTTTCGCCATCCGGTGGGCGAATGGAGCGAGAGCGTGCGCGCCGAGGTGCGCCGGCGCCGTTCGGCAGCACCCCAGCCGTGGTGGCCGCGGGTCGTTGGCTGGGGATTGGTCGGCATTGCATTGCTCGCAGCAGTGAAGGCGGAGTATCCGCTCGCGTCGGGGGTGCGGGTGGACTCGACCCGGGTTCTATCGGTTGCCGAAGCCTCGCGGCTTGTGGCGATCACACCGCTGGCACCGGGGGGTCCGGTTGAAGGTGTGCCAGCGTTGTTCGCATGGCATACGACCGCGCGGCCCCCGTTTTCACTGGTGATCTTCGACGCCGGCTATCGTGAACTCGGTCGTATGGAGGATCTCCACGACAGTCCGATCCGACCGAATGCTGAGCTCGCGCGGCGTCTCGGCTTCGGCGGGACGTTCCATTGGTTCGTCGAAGGCCAGAGTCCGGAGGGGGCGGTGCGGAGCCCGCTCGAAACGTTCGGAATTCACTAGTTGGAAGCCCCGATGCCACGGTTGGAACGTTCCTCCGATCGGGCGTAACTCAACTCCAGGGAAGGGGATACCGAAGTATTCGGCGCGGGGACTCGCCCCCGCACAGCAACTGGGAATTGCGGATGATGAAGCTAGCGGTCGGGGAAGTCCTGAAAGGCTACCGGATCACACGTTTCCTGGGCCGAGGCGGTTTCGCCTCGGTCTACCTCGCTCAAGACGAGGAGACCGGGAACAAGGTGGCGATCAAGGTCGGGGCGTCGACTGGCGGGGGCCGTCAGGTCACTCGCTTGCTCGAGGTGACCTCGCGACGGACGCCGGATGGGATCAGCCCGGACGAACTGCCTGCCGAGGCGGTGTTCATAGAGCCTCAAGGGGTGCGAATCGACCTGTTCGACGGTCAGGAGATCCGCGCGATGCTCCAGCACGAGGGTGACCTGCTCGCGGCCAGCGAGAACGACAACATGGTGACGCTGCTCGATCGCATCACGGTCGACGGTGAGCCGGTGCTCGTGCTCGACTACGTCCGCGGCAAGACGCTGCGCGAGAAGATTCGCAGCCTCGAGGGCATCCACCTCAACTGGTTCCTCGCGATCGCGCGTTCGCTGCTCGCGATGCAGGAGTCGGGCACGCTCGACTACCACGGCGACCTCAAGCCCGAGAACGTGATCGTCAAGCCGAGTGGCAAGGTGGTCATGCTCGATCCGGCGATGCGGCTGCCCGAGCGCCGGATCGTGACGACGACGCCGCACTACAACCCGCTCCTGCTCACCGACAGCAAGGCGGACGTGATGGCGATCGGCATCATGATCTACGAGATCCTGACCGGCACGCTGCCGTTCGACGAGGTGCCGTGGGAGTTCGCCGGTCAGCAGAGCGGCGGCGAAACACAGCGCCTCTCGCTGAGCTACTTCTTCAGCTACAGCCCGCCGCACGTCCTCAACCCGAAGACGCCGGGTGACCTCGAGACGATCATCTACCGCTGCATCACGGTGCGCGAGTACGGGCTCGAGGAGCTCAAGAACGATCTCGAGGCCTTCATCGCGAAGGTCTGAGGCTCGGGCGGGAGCAACACCGTCCGCGCCACCGAGCCGCGCTTCCAACGAGCGGCTGATCGACGCCTGGGCCCCGGGACAGGCCGCCAGCACGCACGCTTCGGCGCCGGCGGCGTTCCACAGCACGGCACGGGTAGTGCAGCAAGGGTCCCGCGTCGAACACGTGCTGCAAAAGTCAGTACTCTCCTCCCGCCAGTCGCCGCGGGCTCGCTCCTATCTTCGTGGGTTCACCGAAATGCGGTCTTCACCGCGGAGAGTCCATGAAGCAGTACGCAGCGGAGTTGTTCGGAACGTTCTGGTTGGTCCTCGGAGGTTGTGGCAGTGCCGTGCTGGCGGCGGCCTTCCCCGAGGTCGGCATCGGCCTGCTCGGCGTGTCGTTGGCGTTCGGCCTCACGGTGTTGACGATGGCCTATGCCATCGGCCACATCTCGGGCTGCCATCTCAACCCGGCCGTATCCATCGGACTGTGGGTGGGTGGTCGCTTTCCGGCCAACCAACTCGTGCCGTACATCCTCGCGCAGGTCGTGGGTGGGCTCGCGGCCGGCGGCGTGCTGTACGTCATCGCATCGGGAGCCGCGGGGTTTGACCTCGCCGGTGGTTTCGCATCGAACGGCTACGGTGAGCATTCGCCCGGCAACTACTCGATGACGGCGGCGCTCGTCACCGAAGTCGTGATGACGATGTTCTTCCTGCTCATCATCCTCGGCGCAACGGACAAGCGTGCGCCGGGCGGATTTGCGCCCCTCGCGATCGGGCTCGGCCTGACGTTGATCCACCTGATCAGCATTCCGGTCACCAACACCTCGGTGAACCCAGCACGCAGCACGGGCGTTGCGGTCTATGTCGGCGACTGGGCCACCGGTCAACTCTGGCTCTTCTGGGTCGCGCCGATCCTCGGCGCGGCGATGGGAGCCGCGGCGTACCGGTTCCTCGGCGGCTCGGACGACTAACAGCCCGTTGAAAAACGTCGACCCGACAAGCCACCTCGACCTAGCCGTACGTAGAAACGGTGCATGGCCCTCGGCAGACGACGTGACAAGTTCCAACAGGACCTGATGGTGCCGACGAGCGCGCTGCCGCGCTCACC
>JANSXC010000035.1 GCA_024743115.1 bacterium
AAGTGCGCGAAGTTGAACTTCACCTCGCTCCAGAGCTTCGCCAGCCCGGCCGCCTTCTCGCTGGTCGACAGGTTCTTGCGATACGGCGTCTGGAACGCTTTGGAGCCCCACCGTGTCGCGACGCTGCGCTCGGCCGCGGTCGCGTGCGCCACGACCTCCGCCCAACGCGGATCGTCATGCAGCGACTCGAGGTCACCGTCTTTCTGCAGGTGCGCCGACTTGATCCAGCCAAAGCCGACCGCGAGATCGAGGAATCCGAATGCGCGATCACTCTGCCCCGCCAGCGCCGCGCTGCACGCGGCGTTGTAGGCGATGCTCGCGTCGTCGTGGCCGAGCGCGAGTGCCTCGGCGTAGCGGTCCACGCTGGTGCCGTAGTCCTGCGCGTGGTAGGCGCGGTAGCCGGCCTCGACCTCCGCGGTGATCCGATCGGCGACGGCAGCGCGCGGCTCCTGAGCCAGGCCGTCGGCTGCGGTCAGCACCAGAGTGCAAAGAGCTGTTGCGAGCCCGAAGAAAAGGGTCAGGAGGGAGCGATTGGGGAGAGGTGGCATGGCGCAACGGCCGCTGCGTCGCGGTCGCCGAATATTCGAGGCTCGTGACGACCACCGCGCCTGGATCCGCGCCCATGGCGCTGGCAAGGGCGGTTCGGCGGCCGCCGACTCGCCAGGCCGCGAACACCGCAAGAATCCCCCGCTTCGACCGTCTCAACGGGTGGCCGGATGGCCTATGGGATCGGGGCCGACCGCCCAGCCCGAGAAATCGCCGCGCGACCCACCGCGTGGCCCACAACTTGCACTTCAGAACGCCATGAACACCTCCAAAGCAGTCTCCGCCACCCTGCTGGTTCTGCTCACCTCGTGCGCAACTCGTTCTCCTGAAGGGAACAACGCACATGAGCTCGAGCTCGAGCTGCGTCAGCTCCAGACCACGCAGCGGGTGTTTCGGGAGCAGAACACCGTCCCGCAGGTGTTCAACTTTCCAGGACACGGCCGCGTCACGGTGCGCGAGATCACCCTCGATGGCTTCCCGGGCAACGAATACCTGCGCTGCCGGTTCCACTACGAAAACCGCACGGACAAGCCCGTGGTGCAGAGCTGGGTGATGCTGGACATCCTCAACCCGGCCGGCCAGCTGGTCGCGAGCCAGGCGACCGTGTGCATCATCCCGCATCCGATGGCGATCAAGCGCGGTAGCTTCGTCATGGACGAACTGCGGGCCCTGACCCGCGGCGCCCACCTCGAACCGGGCTGGAGCTGGCGCATCCGCTGTGTCGCCGAGCAACAGCAGCCGGTCGAGCCGCTTGACCCGCCGATCGAACAAGACCGCTGGCCGGTGTTCCCGCCGATCAAGATCAAGAACCGCGGCCAGAACGACTGGATCGGCGGCGGCAGCGGTTACAACCGCGACGGCAACGGCAACCGGGTCCCCGGCGGCCGCGACCGCTGAGTCGCGGGCCACGCGGGCGTGACGAGCACCATCGCTGAGTGCTCGTGGCGCCCTTCGCCTGGGCCGTCTAACGGAACCAGCCGAGGATCGTGAGCACGCCGGCGCGCACCACCGCGCCCACCCCGACGGCGAGCACGATCACGAAGACCAGCGTCAGCAGGCAGCCGAACCAGGACTCGCCCGGCGCAGTCTTCGTCTTGCCTTCGAGACGCTCCTGCATCATGTCGGCGCTGATGCCGAGCTTCTCGAGATCACGGCGCACTGCTCCGGGATAGCCCGCGAGCGGCAACAGCGCCTTGCGACGCAGTGACCGCAGGACGCGCTTGGGATCCCGCTTGTGTTCCCGCAAGAACTGATCGATCGCGCCCTGGACGCCTTCCCCGTCACGCACCCCGGCCCAGAACAACGCGCGCCCGGCGTTGGTCCGGAACCCGGCGGCGAGCCAGAGGCGACCGAGCCGCTCGAGCGCCCACTGCGTGTAGGCGTGCGAGTCGATCCACATCTCGAGCAGCTCGACGGCGCGGCCGATGTCACCTTCGGCCACCGCAGCCTCGACCTTCGCGGCGCGCGCTTCGGGAATCGGTTCGAGCGCGCTCATTTGCGGACGCGCGACAGCATCTTCTTGCCCGCCTCGTTCCACTGCGGCGCGGCGTCGCGATCAGCGAGTTCGCGCACGAGCTCGGCGAGCCCGACGATCACCTGGGTCATGTGCGGCAAATCGAGCTTGGCGACCTCGTCGCCGGGCTTGTGGTAGTCCTCGTGCAGCGAGCCCGCGCTGATCGAATGCGCGACGATGCCGTGGCGCACGAAGGAGTAGTTGTCGCTCGCCCGGAACAACATGCGGGCCATGCCGAACTCCATGAGCTCGATGCCGCCCCGGGCGAACGCCGCCTCGGCGACGTCGCCGAAGTCGCTGTACTCCACGCCCGTGATCCATGCGTGCTTCGGCTTGCCTTCCGGTGGCCGGCCGATCATCTCGATGTTGACGTTGGCGACGATCTGCTCGCGCGGCACCGGCGGGCGGTCACAGAACGCCTTGGAGCCACGCAGCCCCTTCTCCTCCGCCGAGAAGCAGACGAACAGGATGCTGCGCTGCGGCGCCGGCATCTTGGCGAGCGCTTCGGCGAGCAGCACGACGGCCGTCGTGCCCGTCGCGTTGTCGTCCGCGCCGTTGTAGATCGTGTCGCCGCCCACGGCCCGCCCGACGCCAACGTGGTCGTAGTGCGCACTTACGACGATGTATTCCTCGCGCTTGCTCGTGCCGGGCAGCACGGCGACGATGTTGCGCAGCAGAATGTCCGTGCGCTCGCTCGTCGGCGTCGCCCAGGTCGCGGCCCAACCGGCCTCGTCGCCGCCCCCCTCGCGCGGTGGCAGGATGCCCTCCCGCACCAGGAACACCGGCCGCGACGCACGCCGCCGCCCGCCGAGCACGGAGCGCTTGCCCGCGCTCTCCCGCCAATACGGATGGTCGGTCGAGACCTCGATCACGACGGGCCGGCGCCCCGAGTTGGCGCGCAGCATCTGGCGCAGAACCCGATCGTCACCCTTGGCCACCGTCGCGGGCTCGAGATCGCCGGCGAGCACATCACTGCCGCGATAGATCCGCACGTCGTCGTTTGGCACGAGTTCGAACTTCTGCTCGTCATCGCGGAACTTGCGATCGAGCGTGAGCTTGATCTCGGTCGAGTCGAGCCGACGGCCGGGCAGCGTGTACTCGTGGAACCACTTGCCCTCGGGCACCCCGGACAGCCCCGCTTTGCGGAACCGTTCGGCGAGCCACTCTCCCGCCGCGGTGAGCTCGGGACTCGGGGTATCGCGGCCACGTCGGTCATCGTGGGCGAGCCAGGTGACGACTTCCTTGACACGCTTTTCGGTGATGACGTCGGTCAGGCCGGGCGTCTGCGCAGCGGCCGTAGCCGAGAGCGCCAGGAGCACCGTCGAGTAGGCCGACAGCGCCAACGGCAACGAGACGAACAGGTGTTTCATCGGGGCGACTCCATTCCTCGGGTCGGCAGCAGGGCGTTCATGCTGCCGGTGCGGTAGCCGAACATGTCGAGCGTGACGAACGTGTAGCCGACGGCCTTGAGCCCGCGACCGATCGCCTCGCGTGCTTGAAACGCACGCGCCATTTCGTCGGGTCCAACCTCGACGCGCGCGAGCTGATCGTGATGCCGCACGCGAAACTGCCGGAAGCCGAGTTCGCGCAGCACGTCTTCGGCGGCCTCGACGCGCGCGAGCACCGCGCGGTCGATCGGACTGCCGTAGGGCACGCGCGAGGACAGACACGCGAAGCTCGGCTTGTCCGCCGTGCGCAGGCCGCGCTCGCGACTGTAGCGCCGCACGTCGTCCTTGCTCATGCCGGCCTCGATCAACGGTGCCCGCACGCCGTGTTCGCGCGCGGCGTCCTGGCCCGGACGGTGATCGCCGAGGTCATCCGTGATGGCGCCGTAGACCACGACCCACTCACTCGGTGCGATCTCGGCGCGCCGCTCGGCGACCTTGACGAACAGTTCCTTCTTGCAGTGGTAACAGCGATCGCCCGCGTTGTCGCGATAGCCCCTCCGCGAGAGTTCGTCGGTCGGCAGCACGACGTGACGCACATCGATCTCCTGCGCGAGCACCTCGGCCTCGCGCAGCTCGACGCGCGGCAGCGACGGCGAGTCAGCCGTCACCGCGACGACGCGATCGCCGAGACTCTCGGCGCAGGCCGCGAGCAGCGCGGTCGAATCGACGCCACCCGAGAACGCGACCACGGCCCCGGGCAGCGACCCGAGGCGTTCCCGGAGATCGGCGATCTTGTCCGGGTACGACAGCGCGGCAGTGGCGGGCAACATGCCGCCGTTCTACCGCCTGACTGGCCGGGCGAACCAGCGATTCCCGCGAACGCGTAGCCTGGCCCGAAGCACCCGACATCGCGGCCCGTCGGGGGCGGCGATCAGCGGCCCGACAGGCGCTCGAGTCGCTCGCGCGCCGCAGCCGCCGCCGGCGCATCACTCGCGGCGTCGGCCAGCGCCGCGAGCTGCTCGAGCGCCGTCGCAAGCCGGCGTTTGCTCCGCTCGGATGGCCGCCCGTCGAACGCCGCCGCGTAACCCTCGACCACGCGCGCTTGCGCGGCGGCTGCCGCCCGCACGCGACCGAGCCGGCGCTCGAGCGCCACCAACGTCTGTAGCCCATTGCTCGCCATGATCCGCGCCATCGTCGAAGGTGGCGCGCCCGCGGCCGACGTCGTCGGCGCTCCCGCCGCAACGCGCTCCCGACAGTAGACCGCGAACCGTTCGCGCCACTCCTCGTCCGCGGCGGTCCCAACCGCTCCGAGCGCCACTTTGGCGACCTCCTGATTGCCGATCAGATCGTTCTTCGGATCGTCCGCCAGACCGAGGTACCGATCGAGCAACCCGATCACCCCGTCGAAGCGCGCCAACCCGATCCGGGCGCGCGCCTCGGTCATGAGGAGCTGGCGGCGCCAGAGCCGGAGGTCGGACCGATTCGGCAACTTCGTCGCCAGCGCCTCGAGCTGCGCCAACCCATCGTGCAGGAGTGCCAGCGCGTCCCCGAACCGCTCGAGGTCGACCAGCGTTTGTGCGAGGTTGATTCGCACGTTGAGCGCCCGCGACGCGATACGCGGCAACCCCGGCCGGTCCTCGCGCAGCCGATCGAACGCCTCGATCGCGAGCCTGAGCGCCGCAGCAGCGGGCTCGAGTTCTTTGCGACCGAGCAACATCACGCCCTCGACGCGGTGAAACTCGGCGCGCACGTCGAGCATCGCATTGGCCGACATCGCAAACCGTTCGTCGCCGGCGATCACCGCTGCGGCCCGGCGGCGCGCCGCGTCCGCGATCTCACGATCCGTCCCGATTCCGAACCGCGCACGAATCGTCGCATGGTGCACGAGCGCCGTCGCCGCCGCGACGAGATGGCGCGAATAGTCACTGGCCTCGGGCTCCTCCGCGACGAGCGCGTCGCAGAGCTCGAACGCCTCCCGCAGGCTGGCGAGGGCGTCGTCGAACTCGTACAGCCGCTCCTGTGCCAAGGCCGAATTGCCAAGCGCCACGGCAAGGCTGTGCCGATGAGTCGGCAACCCCGGAAAGTCCCGCGCCAGCCGGCGCCGGGTCTCGATCACCGGCGCGAGTTCGGCAACCGTGCGGCCGAACTCTTCCGAACGATAGCGAATCGTCGCGAGCGCCCCCATCGCCGGCAGCAGGCGCGCCCGCGCGATCAAGTCCGGATCGCGTGCGAACTCCGCGGCGGCGACGGCCTGCGCGCGCGCCGCGACCGCGGTCGCGCCCTCGACGTCACCGACATCGAGCAACAACCGGGCGACCTGACTCATCGATGCCAGCGCCGGCGCCAGCACGCCGGGCTCGGGGAGCGGTTCGGCCGGCTCGGCCACCCCACCATCCTCGTCACCGACTGCCTCGGAACGACCCGCCGCCCGCTCCAGGATCGGATCGAGCAGGGCGGTAGCCTCGTCCGCGAGGGCCCGCGTCGTGCCGGCATCACCGCGCTCGACCTCCGCCGTGAGAACGAGAACCTGCGCCCCGATCAGACGGTTCGCCGTGCGCCGGCCAGCGATCCCGGCCAGCGCCGCGAGTTCGGCGCGGGCCTCCGCGAGGAAGCCCTTGGTCACGGCCGCGTCACCCGTCGACGTATGGGTCCAGATGGCGCACAGAGACGCGATCTCGAGCCGCACCGAGCGAGCATCGGCCTGCGCGAGCGCCGTGGCGGGCAACTGCAACAGACGCGCCTTGGCGTCGGCGGCCGTCTGCAGCGCAAGGTCGCGATCGCCGAGCTGCGCCTGCACCTTCGCCAACCCCGCAAACGCGCGAATCGTCCGCAGGTCCACCATCTGATCCTGCGCCAAAGCGGCGAGTCGCTCGTGAAGCTCGAGCGCTTCGGCGAGCAGCTCGCGCCGCACCTCCTCCATCCGCGGCACGACCTCGAGCCGGTCGTCGCCGGCCTTGACCATCCGATCCACGGCATCGATCGCAACCGCAAGACTCGCCCGCGCCGTCTCGCTCTGCGCGCGCGCCTCCGAATAGAACGTCAAACTCAGCACGAGCCCGGTGGTGAGCGCGACGACGACCGCGACGACCGCCGAGAACTCGAGCCGATGACGTTGCACGAGCTTGCGCCAGCGATACCACGTAGTCGGCGGCCCGGCCGCCACTGGATCCCGCCGCAGATAGTTCGACAGGTCCGCCGCGAGATCGGCCGCCATCGCGTACCGCCGGTTGGGATCCTTGTCGATCGCCTTGCCGACGATCCAATCGAGCTCGCCGCGCAGCGCGCGCGCCAGTCCGGCGACCGTCGTGCGGCGCTCGTGCGCCCGTTTGCCGGCCTCTGCGCCGGAGATCGCTGCGACCTCGATTCGTGCTGGTTGTTCCTCACCGAGCGTACGCACGAGTTCGGCGTTGCCGAGCGTGCGCAGGCGCTCCGAGGCGAACGGCAGGCAACCGCTGAGCAGCTCGTAGAGCACGACGCCGAGGGCGTAGATGTCCGTACGCGTATCGACGTCGGCTTCGTTCCTGGCCTGCTCGGGGCTCATGTATTCCGGCGTGCCGACGATGCGACCGCGACCGGTCAACTGCGTGACGTCGAGCAGCCGCGGCCCGAGCGACTTCGCGATCCCGAAGTCGATGACGGTCGGCCACGAACGATCCTCGCGGCGACTGACCAGCACGTTGCTCGGCTTGAGATCACGATGCAGGATGCCCTTCTGATGCGCGGCCTGGACGGCATCGCAGACCCGGACCATGAGTTCGACGCGCTCGTCGATCGTCAGCCGCTCGGCGTCGCAGTAGCGCGTGATCGGCTTGCCCGGCACGTAGTCCATGCACAGGAACGGCTGGCCGTCCGCGGTCGTGCCGGCATCGAGCACGCGCGCAACGCTGGGATGGTCGACGGCCGCGAGCGCCTGCCGCTCGAGCGCGAACCGGGCAAGCACTTCACGCGAGTCCATGCCGGGGCGGATTACCTTGATCGCAACCCGCCGACGCACGGGTTCCGACTGCTCGGCGAGGTAGACCGAACCGACCCCACCCGTGCCGAGTCGTCGCACGATCTCGTAGCCGCCGATGCGCTGCGGGTCGGGTGCTGGCGGGACGAGGAGCCCCGCGGAGCGCAGCGCCTCGAGCTGCTCACGCGCGCGATCGGCGAGCCCGGGTTCACTGGCCAGCAGGCGCTCGATCGCCGGCTCACCGTGCTGCTCGAACTCGAGAATGCAACGGATCACGAGGTTGCCCAGCGCCTCGCGGTCGACGTTCGGCTGCCCGTCGGGCGGCGGCGGCGAGCCCGAGTTGTCCGGCACCGAGTTGTCTGGTGGTGAGGTCACGACACGTTCACGACGAAGGACAGGCGTCAGGGGCTCAGCCGATCGGCGAGCCCGGCGAGCCCACGCGCAACCAGCCCGCGGACCGCAGCTGGACTCAGCCTCATCTGCTCGGCGATGTCAGAGTAGTCGATGCGCGCCACCCGGCTCAGCAGAACCGCCTCGCGCTGCCGCTCGGGCAGCTCCTCCAGGGCGCTCTCGACACGCGCGAGCTCTTCGGTGGCACTCGCCGCGCGCGACGGCGTCACGGTCAACGCGAAGTCCTGCAGCAACCGCCGCGCCTCGTTGCCGACGCCGAGTGGTTCTTCACGCCGCGAATCGCGCTTCTCCATGCGATGAAAGCGCGCGCGATCGACGACCTTGCGCGAAGCCTGCAGGAAGAGGTAGGCCCGGAACGCATCCTCGGAACGGAACTCCAGCGACCCGAGATCGTCGAGCACCTCGCGGCAGGCCGACTGCGCGAGATCGGAGATCGACTCCCGCGCCGCGAGCGCGCGCCCGACCTGCGCGCGCAGGAACGCCTCGAGCGCGGGCATACAGTTGGCGAAGAACTCCTCGAAGTCCGGCGTTACGGGCTCGCGATTCGGCGACGGGTCGTTGGCGTTCGACATTCGGGGGTGGTTCCCGTCAGCGCCAGGGCTGATCAGAAGACAAAGGATAGCGTGACGCGCCCATGCTCAGGCGATGAGTTCGGCGACCACTTCACCAGCGACGTCGGTGAGCCGGAAGTCGCGGCCCTGATGGCGGAACGTAAGCCGTTCGTGGTCGAGCCCGAGCAGGTGCAGCATCGTGGCATGCAGGTCGTGGACGGGAACGGGCCGCTCGACGACGTCGAACCCGAAGTCGTCCGTGCGCCCGATCGCCGCGCCGGCCCGGACCCCACCACCCGCGAGCCAGACCGAGAACGCCTTGCCCCAGTGATCACGGCCGTAGCGGTCGCCGCCCTGCCCGCCCTGGTTCATCGGCGTGCGACCGAACTCGCCGCCCCAAACGACGAGCGTGTCGTGCAACAACCCGCGGCGCTCGAGATCGACCAACAACGCCGCCGACGCCCGGTCGACCTCACGGCTCATCGCGGTCAACGTCTTCGGCAGCTGGTAGTGATGGTCCCAACCCTTGTGATAGAGCTGGATGAACCGCACGCCGCGCTCCGCGAGCCGACGCGCCATCAGACAGTTGTTCGCGAACGAGGACTGCCCGGGTTTCGCGCCGTAGAGCGCGAGTGTCGCCGGCGATTCCCGAGTCAGGTCGAGCGCCTCGGGCACGCTGGCCTGCATCTCATAGGCGAGTTCTTGGGCCGCCATGCGCGTGCTGCACTCCGGGTCGCCACTGCGCGCGCAATGCAGGGCGTGGAGCTCGCGCTGCGTGGCGAGCTGGGCGGCACGCTGCTCACGCGCGATGCCTTCAGGATCGCGCAAGAACAGTACGGGATCACTGCCACTCCGCAGCTCGATGCCCTGATGTCGCCCGGAGAGAAACGCCGAGCCCCAGAGCCGAGCGTTGAGCGGATTGCTGAACCACCGCCCGCGCGACACGAGCACCGCAAACGCGGGCAGCTTGCGATTGCTGCTGCCGAGCGCGTGACCGACCCAGGCCCCGAGGCTCGGTCGCCCGGCTGCCGGGTGGCCGGTCTGCATGAGGTTGAGCGCGGGGTCGTGGTTCAGCTGCTCGGTCTGCATCGAGCGCACGATCGCGATGCGATCGGCAACGGCACCGAGGTTCGGCAGCAGCTCGGAGAGTTCGTGCCCGCAGTCGCCGTGCCGGCGAAAGCCGAACGGTGCACCCGCCGCGAGCAGCTTGCGGTCGCGGAGCTGGTCGTTGACCGTCACGCCTCGGGTCAGGCTCGCGGGCAACGGTCGACCGTCGAACTCGCGCAACACCGGCTTGTCATCGAACAGTTCGAACTGCGACGGCGCGCCGGCCTGGAACAGGTAGATCACGCGGCGCGCCCGCGGCGGGAAGTGCGGGCCGGAGCGTTCCACGTTCATCGATCCGCGCGCGGTCGATGCAGCGAGCAGAGCCGCCGCACTGCCGCGAAGGAACGATCGCCGCGAAGGAGGCGCGGCGCTGGCGACGCCTGGCGTGGCTGGATCGGTGGGCATGTCAGGTCCTCGTGATCGTCTCGTGCAGCGACAGCAGTGAGTTGGCCACGACCATCCACGCGGCCAGCTCCGGTGCGTCGGGTGCGATGTCGGGCCCGTCCTCGGCGCGTTCTTCCCCGAGCAAGAGCAGGGCTGCGGCCGCCTTTGGGTCCGCGCGATAGTGCGCGCGCTGCGATTGCAGCAACTGCCGGAGCGTCCGGATTTCGGCAGCCTCCGGCGATCGTGCGACGCAGCAGCGGAACGCAAAATGTAAGCGTTCGAGGTCATCTCCCGCCGCGACCAGAGTTCGCCTGGCGAGCCCGCGCGCCGCTTCGAGGTGCACGCGATCGTTCCACAACACCAACGCCTGCAGCGGCGTGTTCGTGCGCGTCTGGCTGACGGTGCAGACCTCCCGCGCCGAGGCGTCGAACATCACGAACGAGGCGAACGGGGCACTGCGCCGGCGCTCGACGTAGAGCCCGCGCCGGTTGCGATCCGCGACCGGGCTCGGCCGATAGCCGAAGCCTTCGCGCGCACTCGCCGCGACCCCGACTCCGGCGGGCTGCCACGGACGGATGCTCGGGCCGCGCACACGCCGATCGAGCAACCCACCGATCGCGAGCGCGTTGTCGCGCACGAACTCGGCCGCGAGCGGCAGAGCGTTCGCCCGTGCGAGCCAGCGATTGTCGGGATCACGTCGCAACGCTGCTGCGGACATCCGACTCGTCTGCCGGTAGGTCGCTGTCATCACGAGACGCTTGATGAGCGCCTTGACGTCCCACGCCTTCTGCGAGGCGCTGCCATCGACGAACTCACGCGCGAGGAAGTCGAGCAACGCCGGATGGGTCGGCGGATCGCCGCGCGTCCCGAAGTCGGCGGGTGTGCGCACGAGTCCGCGGCCGAACACGAGCCGCCAGAGTCGATTGACCGTGACGCGGCCGACGAGTGGATGCCGCGGATCGACGAGCCAGCGCGCGAGCGCGAGCCGATTCGGCGCCGCGTTGCGCGCTCCATCCGGCGACGCGAACGCCGACAGGACCGCGGGCACGCCCGGCGCAACCACTTCCCCCGGCGCCGTGAAGTCGCCGCGCAGCAGCAGGTGCGTCGGACGCCGTTCTTCGTTCTCCGCCATCACGGACACCGCCGGCACGTCCTCGAGCAGCTCCCGGCGCGCGGCGCGGCGGTCGGCGAGCTCGCGAGCGATCGACGCGGTCGCCGGGTAGACCTGACGCACGAAGTGTTCGTGCACCAGGCCCTCGGCCGTAGTCATCGCGAGGTCGCTTCGCACGATCGCCGCGATCTCGGCCGGCGCCAGGACCGTGCCGTAGAGCCGCACCTCGTCGATCGCACCCGTGAACGGATCCCCATCGGAACACCCGATGCGCAGCGGCGCCACGCGATCGATCTCGCCGGCAAGCTCGGCGCGGGCCCGAGCGTTCGGCGGCTCGAGCGCGACCGGCACGCCATCGACGTAGAGGCGGAAGCCCGCCACCCGCTTCGAACCGTCGTAGGACGCGGCAACGTGGTGCCAGCGATGGTTCGGTAGCGGATCGCGCGCCATCAGGTAGATGCCGTCGCGCGGCGCCCGCGCACTGACGAGTTCGAGGAACGGTCGGCCGTCGTCGAGCCCGAACGTGTAGCCGCGGTTCTGCCGCGCCTCGTCGACCTTGCCGACGATCGTCCCCGTCGTCGGCGCGCCCTTGTCCTCGCGCCGCACCCACGCGCTGACCGTGAACGCGTCACGAGCACCGAAGTCGCCGATTTCGCCGCAGTCGACGAACGCATCCGTGCCCGCCAGCTGCACGGCCTTGCCGCGCACGCCCGCAACCCAGTCCGCTATGCCGACGCCGCGCAAGCGGGCCTGCGGCGTTTCGCGATCGAGTGCGAAGTACGCGGCCGGCCCGACGGACGCCGACGAGTTCGTCGCCCTCGCGAGTTCGCGCCGCCAGTCCTGTTCCGCCTCACGGCTCGCCACGACGGCGCGGTCGAGTTCTTCATGCAGGCGATCGATCGCTGCCTGATGATCCAGCAGCGCCGCGCCCTGCTCGGCGTTCGGCAACCGCAAGAACGGCGGCGCCACCGGCGCATCCCCGACGAGTCCCCGCTCCGGCACGTTGTCGAAGAACGCGTAGAGCCCGTAGTACTCGCGCTGCGAGATCGGATCGTGCTTGTGATCGTGGCACTCCGCGCAACCGACCGTGAGTCCGAGCCAGATCGCGCCCGTCGTCGCGACCCGATCCGCGACGTACCGGTGCCGGTACTCACCGGGCTGCCCGACGCCTTCGACAGCAACCGCATGCTGGCGCAGGAACGCCGTCGCCGTGCGTTGCGCGATCGTCGCCGTCGGCAGCAGATCGCCCGCGAGCTGCTCGACCGTGAACGCATCGAACGGCTTGTTGCGATCGAACGCATCGATCACCCAGTCGCGCCACCCCCAACCCGGGCGCTGGGAGTCCTCGAGATAGCCGTTGCTGTCCGCGTAGCGCGCGAGGTCGAGCCAGTGCACCGCCAGCCGTTCCGCACACTGCGGCGACGCGAGCAACCGATCGACGAGTCGCCCCCACGCTTCCGGACGCGTGTCGTTCACGAACGCCTCGACCGCGGCCGGACTCGGCGGCAACCCGGTCAGATCCAGACTGACGCGCCGGATCAGCGTTGCGCGGTCGGCGACCGGCAACGGCTCGAACCCGTGCTCCCGCATCGCGGTCAGGACGAACCGATCGATCGCGTCGCGCGACCAGCCGTCGTCAGGAACATCCGGAATCGCCGCGCGGATCGGCGCAACGAAGGCCCAGTGTGACGGTTCCGCTCGTGATTCGGGTTCGGCGTGCGACTCCGGCGAGCGAAGGTCAGCCGCAGACTGTGCCACCCCCGCAGAACCACCGAGGATTCCACCGACAACCCACAGAGCTGCGGCCCGGATTCGCGAAGACGATGCCATTCGCCGCGGCCAGCGAGCGCACCTCCGTTTGCGTTCGGTGATTCCCCGATCTTTTTGCCGAGTTGTCGACCAGCAAGCTAAGGATCGGCCATTCGGATGGCCTCGGGGCCATCACCGCCCGTGCGGCCCGCTACCTACCCTTCCACGACACACCGGATCTCGTCGTCCGGCGTGAAGATCGAGCGCACGCGCGCCTTACCCGCGCTGACGTTCGCCCCCGGAAACAGCAGGCAGTCGACGAGATCCACATCCGCGCCAACCCGCGCGCCGGGTAGTACGATGCAGTTCTTCAGCCGCGCGCTGTCCGCGACCTCGGTGGGCTGGCCGATGAGGTTGTCCTGACCGCTGGCCTCGAGCATCTGCAGGTTGAGGTCGAGCAGGTCGGCAGGGTAGCTGACGTTCATGTCGGCCTTGACGACCTCGGCGGCTTCGACGGGGTAGCCGTCCTCGAGGTAGATCTGAATCGAGTCGGTGATCTCGTACTCGTCGCGCATCGCGGTGCGGGGCGTGCGGCGGACGCTGTCGAAGAACGTCTGGTCGAACAGGTAGATGCCGCAGCCCTTGAGATCGGTGCGGGGGTGGCGCGGCTTCTCGACGACGCGCTGCACGACGTTGTTGGCGTCGGTGAGCACGGCGAAGTTGCGCTTCATGGCTTCGAGATCGGGCTCGCGCTTGCACGCGAGCACGCCGCCGAGCTTGCCGGCGCGGAAGCGTTCGACCATCGATCCGAGATTCTCCGTGCGAAAGAAGATGTCGCCGAGGAACAGGAAGAACGCGCGATCGACGTGCGGTTCGAGACGGGAGACGGCGTGCGCGATGCCGAGCGTCTCTTCCTGCTCGACGTAGCTGATCTCGACGCCCCACTCGCTGCCGTCGCCGAGCGCGCGCACGACCTCGTGGCCGAGGTGACCGATCACGACGACGACGCGGCGGATGCCGAGCCCCGCCATCATCTCGAGCTGGTAGGACATCAGCGGCCGCCCGAGCACGGGCAGGATCGGCTTGGGCCAATGCTCGCTGAACGGGCGCATGCGCGTGCCCTTGCCGGCCGCGAGCACGACGCCCATGAATTCGCCGTCTGCAGGCATGGCGCCGGTCATGGACGCGTTCGGATCGGTCGCGGAACTCACCGGGTCAGCGTAGCGGGCAGCAGCGGCGGCACACTCTCGAAGATGTTGCGCACCAGCGAGACGCGGCTCGTGATCAGGCTCGCGATCAGCAGATCCCGGCGACCGTCGCCGTCGATGTCGGCGAGCGCCGCATCCGACGCGCCGAGCGTGCCCGGGAAGCGCGAGATGTTCGGGAAGCTGCCCTGACCGTCGCCGACCAGCACGCGGAAGTCGCCGCTCTGTAGCGAGGTCACGAGCACGTCGTCGACGCCGTCGCCGTTGAGGTCGTCGGCGAGCAACGCGGTCGGCGTCTGGCCGGCCGGGAAACTC
Organism: bacterium; assembly: GCA_024743115.1. Classification (GTDB taxonomy): domain Bacteria; phylum Planctomycetota; class UBA1135; order UBA1135; family UBA2386; genus JAGQRA01. The sequence continues at coordinate 14,233 of JANSXC010000035.1, forward strand.
ACGCCCGAGAAGCCGTTGGCGCTGCCGAACAGGATCGTGATCGTGCCGTCCGCGCCGTTGCTGACGACGAGATCCGCGGTCGAGTCGCGGTCGAAGTCGCCGGTGATGAGGTAGTTCGGCGCCTGACCGACCGGCAGCGCGAGCAGCTGCGTGAAGTTGCCCGACCCGTCATTCTCCAGGATCGCGATGTCCGAGTTGACGACGCGCGAGACCGCGAGGTCGAGGTTGCCATCACCCGTGAAATCCGCGGCGACGAGGTCGGCGGGCGCGCCGGCGAGCGAGATCACCTGCTCGTTGCCGAACACGAACGGCGTGGACGTGCCCTGCACGACGTGCACGGTGTTCATGCCGTAATCGCAGACGGCGATGTCGAAGAAGCCGTCGCGATCGAAGTCGGCCGCGGTGACGCCGAACGGCGAGCTCGCAGTCGACACCGCCACGGCGAGGCCCGGCAGCACCTCGAAATCGATGCCGCTGGCCGCCGTGCGGTTGCGCAGCACCTTGACGCCGCCCGCGACACTGACGAGCAGGTCGAGGCGATCATCGAGGTCGAGATCGACGGTCTCGACCTGCAGCACCGTCGAACCGATGTCGATCAGCCGCACCGTCTCGAGCCGGCCAGCCGCGTTGCGCTTCATGAACGCGAGCTGCGTGTTCGTGAAGCCGCCCACCGCGACTTCGATCTCGCCGTCGCGGTCGAAATCGCCAGCCCCGAGGAACGCGGCCTCGGACAGCATCGCGTCGTAGTTGTAGGCACCGAGCAGGCGGCCGTTCTGGTCGGCGCGCCAGAGGTTGATGCGATCGCCGAGACCGGACAACGCCATGAGGTCGTTGTTGCCGTCGTTGTCGACGTCGCCGATGAACGGCCGCAGCGGCAGGCCGGTCGCATCGAGCTGCTCGTAGTCACCGAGGCCGCCGCTCGGCAGCTGCGGCGCGACCACGATGCTCGCAGCACCTTCCTGGCACGCAACGAGGTCCTGCAGACCGTCGCCCGTGACGTCACCGATCGCACTCAGCGTCGGCGCCGCCGTGAGCTGCACGTCGAACGACGTGTAAGGCGCAGGCGTCGCACCGCCGCCCGAGAAGTCGATGTCGGTGATGACGACGAGCTTGCCCGCCGTGAACGCCGAGACCGCGATGTCGAGGAAACCATCCGCGTTGAGGTCGCCGAGCGACGCCGCGCGCGGGCCACCGGGAACGTCCAGTTCGAACACCGGCATGAACTGACCCAGCGTCATCAGGAACACGACGACCCGCGAGTTCAGCGGATCCATGATCACGAGGTCCGGCAGACCGTCACGTGAGACATCGCCCACCGTGAGGTTGAACGCCAGTCCACCGTTCGGCAGCATCGGCGAGTTCTGCAGGCCGAACTGCGCGGAGCCGTCATTGGTGAACACCCGCACCTCGGGTGCGACCTGGCGCGTCACGACGATGTCGAGATCGGTATCCCCATCCGTGTCGGCCACGACGACCGCGAGCGCGTGCGTGCCAACCTGCAGTTCGGCGCCGGGCGAGAACGTGCCCGTGCCGTCGTTGAGGTAGACGTTGGCCGTGTTGTTGCCGATGCGCACGACGACGAGATCGATGTCCTGGTCGCCGTCGAAATCACCGCCGTCCATCCAGATCGGGCTGCCGTCGATCTGTAGTTCCTGGCCGTCGTCGAACGTCGTGCCGTTGCCGATCAGGACCTTGAGCTCTCCGGACAAACCGATCACGGCCATGTCGAGCACGCCATCGCCGTTGAGATCGGCGACGTGATAATCCGCGTGCTGCCCCGTGCCCGTACTGATCTCGGTCCGCGTCTCGAAGCGCGGCACGCCGGTCCCGGCGTCGGTCACAGGCACCCCCGAATGACGGGCACAGCCAGTGGCCAGGACGACGAGGGACAGCAGTGACGCTGTCGGGAGCACTCTGGAGAACGTGGGGATAGTCATTGGGGAGAGGATGTTCGGCCCGGGGGAAATCGAACCGACAACAGCCTAGCACTGTGCAACCGGCCCCGCCGCCCAATGTTGCGCGTTCTCCGGAAGGTCCGATACCAACCCGGCTTCGGTCATGTCGCGAGACGAGACTCTGCGGCAAACCGCATGCGGCAGGACTGCGTCCGGCCGCAAACGAGTTGCGCCGGATCCGGGGCCTCGACCCTCAGCGCGGATTTTGCATCCGGTTCGAGGTGCCGGATCAAGGGCTCATGCCGCGGACTGCCGGCGTTCGCGTCGGCGCCGCAGTTCCCGACGAGACCGCCCAAGAGAATCCGAAACCACCATCGCCGCTGACCCTAGCAGTCCGTGGACCACTCCCGAGTTGTTCCACGTCCGGCCCTCGCGCCCCGACCACCCTCGCCAGCGGTCGACCGCCTCGGCCCTCGTACCTCGCATGGATGATCTGCCGCTCGACTCTCTCGCCAGCTCCGAGACCGCGACCCCCGAGCTCGACTTTGCACGCTTCGGATCCGACGGCGATGCCACGGCGCTGCATCGCGCGCTGGAGGCCGTCTCGCCACAGGTGGCGACCGCGGCACATCATTTCGCAGGCCGCCCCGAGGACGCCGAGGATCTCGTGCAGGAAACCTTCCTGCGCGCGATCCGTCAGGCCGAACGGTTCGACCCGAACCGATCGCTGACCGGTTGGCTCTACGGCATCCTGCGCCACGTCGCACAAGAACAGCGCCGGCGCCGCCAGAGATCGGCGCTCACGGCCGACCCGATCGCGGATCGCGACCCGAGTCTCGAACTCGCCGAACGCGAAACCGCAGCGATGATCCAGCAGGCGCTGCGCGGCGTGCCGGCGAACTACCGGGACGTACTGCACCGGCGCCTCGTCGATGGCCAGGGCGCTGTCGAGATCGCGCGCGCCCTGCGAACTCCGGTCGCGACCGTGCGCTCCAAGCTGCAACGCGGACTGCGACTGCTGCGCCAACTGCTGCCGGCCGGACTCGGCGTTGCGCTCTATGCCGCGTGCGCACCGCGGGCGCGAGCCGCGATCGTGCGCCGCGCGCTGCCACCAACGCGCACCCTCCCGGTCAACCCGGGCACCCTGCGCCTCTGGCTCTTGCCGCTCGCAGCGGCAGGGATCGTGGCGCTCGGCATCGCAATGCTGACGATCGACCTCGACGGCGTGCCGGCCAGGCCGGCCCCGCCCAGGCCCTCGCGAACGGCGGCGATCTATGCCCCAGCCGAGCAGCCCGCGACAGTCCCGACCGAACGGATCGCGGTCACCCAACCCGAGGTCACGGTTCGCGGCGTGGTCGACGTCGGCACGGCCTACGAGTGGCGCGATGCGACGCTGCGCGCCGTCGCCGTAGCACCCGCGATCACCCCCGTCCTCCTCGTTGGTGTCGCGCTCGATCCCGACGCCGCCGCGGCGGCCGCAAGGTTGCAGGAACTGACAAACGGAGCAGCCGCGGCGACCGCAGCGGTCACCACGACCGGCGAGTTCGAACTTCGGTTGCCGGCCGGCAGCTACGTGCTCGACCTCGTCGATGACCGCTGCGGCCTGCTCGCGCCACGGGTCGTCGCCGTCCCGGCAACGGCTGCCGAGCAACCATGCCACGACGTCGGCGTCCTGCTGGGCTACCACGGCCGCACCCTGAGTGGCCGCGTGCCCCCACCAGCGAACATCGCCCGCGTCACGCTCTTCGCGCAACCGGAAGCCCTCGACCCGTTCTCCGATACGACGGTCTCACAAACCGCTCGTCGCGGCCGACTCGTGGCGCCAGTCGACGAGCGCGGCGAGTTCCTGCTGCGCGCAGTCTGGCGCAACTGCGCCGGCACGCTGGTCGCCGACGGCCACGATGGGCGCTGGTTCGCCAGGATCGAACCGCAAACCGGTCCGCCGCACGCCCGCAGCGCGGGCGCCGCAACCGAGACCGTCACGCTGCAACCCGCGACCCGCACGTTGACGGTCCATCTCGAAGGAGCCGACGTCGCGCCCGCGACCCCGGGCGAGCTGTGGCTGACCCACGAATCGGGGTTTGAAACCCGTATGCCGGTCACCCGGGACGAGTTCACCATCCCGCACCTCTTGCCGGGCAGCCACACGATCACTTTTCACGGCAGGACGGGCGACTGCCGCTGCCGCCGAATCGAGTCGCACCTCGACACGGTCTGGCTGCGGCGCCCGCAACGGCCACCGCTGCAGGGCCTGGTGCTCGACTCGAACGGGGACCCGGTTGCCGGCGCCCAGGTGTTCGCAGTCGAGCTGACGGACAACCCGCGGCCACCACCGAGACCGACCCGCGCCTACTCGGACGCTGCCGGGAGGTTCACGCTGCCGGCGCCGACCACGCCCGCCGCGCACCTCGCCGTGGACGCGGGCTCCGGCCGCCGCCTCGTCATCCGGGTCGCGGAGCGGCAGCAACTCGAGGTGCGCGTGCCCACGATCCAGCGGCTGACCGGTCGCGTCACGGCGTCGAGTGGCAAGGGCGCAGTGGTCATCACCCGACTCACCGACCGGGACACGACCGGTCAGCTGCTACCTCGCGCCACCACCCACTGGCTCGCGGCCGATGGAACGTTCGAGGTCCCCGACCTGCCCTCCGACTGCGGCAGCGTGCACATCCTCGCATCCGGTGTCGGCGGCGCCACCATCCGGCTCGATGAGGCAACCGTGGTCGATGGCGGACTCGACCTCGGAGACGTCGAGCTCGAGCCCTACTCGAACCTTCACGGCCAGGTCGTCGACGAGGGGGGCCACCCCGTGCCGGACGCCATCGTTGCCGCACTGGTGCCCGGACTCGGCCAGGCGCGCTCGCTGCTGCAACATCCCCGACGCACCGACGGCTGCGGCCGGTTCACGTTCGCGATGCCGCTTACACCGGGACTCGAACTCGTCGCCTGGACGCGTGACTACGAATCTCGTGGCTCGCGGCCGATCGAACTCGAGGATTTCGGGGCAGCCGCATCGGCGACCGGAACTCCACTCGAACTCGTGGTGCACCGGCACCAGGAGCCCGGCACGACAACGAACAGCGCCGGACCGGCAGCCGTTGACGACCCGGAATCGGTGAGCGCTGCGACCGCCCGATGCCGCGTGACGATCACCGTGCCCGAGCAGTACTGCCGGCCCGGCGCCGAGTTGCTCCTCGCTACCGAAGGGGGCGGACTCCAGCCGCTGGTCAGGTCCGCCGCCAAGAGCGTGGTGGTCGAGCTGCCGCCCGGGCACTGGACACTCGACGTGGCAATCCAGGGCAAGGTGCTCGACATCGGCCGGCGCCTGCTCCTCACGCGCGCCGATCGCGCCACCGCCGTGACGCTGCACCCAGAGGAGACCCGCATCAGGGGGGAGATTCGCGGTGGCGAAGCCAACCACCCTGCCATGGTCGTTCTCATGCCCGCCGATGCGGAACGCAGTGTCGTGTTCGTACCCGTGGGACCGAGTCGCGAGTTCGAACAGGCCGGCATCGACCCCGACAACACGCAGGTCCTCGTGCTCAGTGGGACAGCGACCGAAGCGCTGTGCGCCAAGGGCACCGGCCGCGACGGGGTGTTCACGCTGCAACCGACAGCAACCGTGAGCTGGACCCCGGACCCCACAGCGACAACCGAGCCCGCCATCGTTCATCTCGAACGCCTCGACGGGCGAACATTGCGGATGCCACTCACTCTGGAACGGCGCGGAACTTCCCGATTCGTCACAGTTCCGCCGGGTCGGATCACGCTACGCATCGCCGATCGCGAGCACGAGGTCACGGTGCAGACCGGCGAGGAGGTCGCCCTCGAGGACAAGTGACGATCTTGCATCCACTGCCGCCCGCCCCCGCAAGAGGAGGTGGCCCCCACCTCCGTTCCCCAGGACATCGCGATGCAACGACTCCATCTTCTCCTGCTCACCGCAATCCTCCCACCATTCTGCGCCCCGTCACTCGGTGCGCAATCCGCCAACGGGTGGCGCCACACCGACCAGCCCCAGGCCAGCCGCGCCCACGAAGTCCGCACGGCCTGGGAGCGGTTCGCGGCGCTCGGCGCGCCCGGCGAGTGGCATGTGCAGTGGTCGGCGGCCGCCGGTACGCCGCAGGCGATCTACGGCCCCGGCCTGCGAATCAGCGCAGCGGCCGTCGAGGACCGCGAACGCGCGCAGCGGCTCGCGCGCGATTTCCTCGCAACACACGCCGCACTGCTCGGCACCGGTAACTCGACCGCGGTCGAACGCACGTTCACGCGCATCGGCAACACCTGGGTGGCGGTCTACGACCAGCGCTTCGCGGGCCTGCCCGTGATCGATGGCCGGTTCGACGTCCGCCTCAAGACCAACGGCGTCGTCGCCTTGTTCGGCAGCGTCGCATTCGAGTTGCCCGCCGATTTCACCGCGACCCCGCAGCTGTCGGCGGATCTCGCTGCCGCCAACGCCGTCGCCGAACTCGGGATCCCGCGCCGCACCGACCGCGTCGGCACGTCGATACCCGGCGAACTCGTGATCTGGGCAAAGGGCCTCAGCACGGTCCGGACGACGCCGCGCCTCGCCTGGCAGATCGCCGTCGTCGACGGCCGCGCTTTCGTCGATGCCACAACGGGCGCCGTGCTCGAGCATCGCCACGACAAGTACGGATTGGAGCGCGAGCGTGGCCGCACGAACCGCAACCGGCCCAAGCCGTCATCCGCGTCCACCGGTGGCGCGCCGCTCCACGGTCCGTTCGTCAACGTGACGGGAACCGTAATGGCGTTCGTCGCCGACGACATCTCGCCCGCGAGCACGCCACGCAACGTCCCACTCGGTGGCGTGCGCGTGCAGGTACAGGGCGGCAACTCGGCGTTCACCGACGCTCAGGGCGCGTTCGACATCCAGCACGCGGGCACGGCCCAGGTCACGATACTCGTCGACCTGCAGAATGCGGCGCACGTCGGCTCGACGACGACGGGCCAGGGTGCGCAGCTCTCGACCTCGGTCGCCGCGACCCCGGGCACCCCGGCGACGATCCAGCTCACGACAGCGAGCTCGCCCATCAGCGACATCGCACAGGCCACGGCGTACTCGCTCACGGATCGCGTCGCCGAGTACGTGCGCCAGACCCACATCCTCGGGAACAACGCGACGCTCGCGAGCCTCGACTCGATCAACGTCAACGTCATGGACACGAGCACCCCTTGCAACGCGTTCTTCTCCGGCAACCAGATCTCGTTCGGCATCGCGCAGTCAGGTCAGTGCACGGGCCAGATGGCGTTCAGTACCGTGGTCGAACACGAGTGGGGTCACGCACTCGACTACGCGTTTGGCAATATCACGAGCAACGACGGTCTGTCCGAAGGAATCGCGGATGCGGTGGCCATCCTGTTCACGGGACAGCCACTCATCGGCAAGGACTTCCTGGGCGCCGGGCAACACGTTCGCGACGCGACCAACAACCACCAGTTCCCCACAGGATCCGGCGTTCACGAGAAGGGCCAGAGCTGGATGGGCGGCTGCTGGAAAGCACGGCAAGCGTTGATCGCGTCCCTCGGCAGCACCCAGGGCCTGCAACACGCCGAACAGATCCTCATCGGCTCGATCGCCGCGAACCCGGGCAGCCAGCCGCAGGCCCTGCGCGAGGTGTTCGTACTCGACGACAATGACGGCAACCTCAACAACGGCACCCCCAACTGCAACGACCTGTTCGCGAGCTTCACGACGACGCACTCGATCCCGAGCCCGGTGAGTTCCTGCAGCACCAACCCCGGCATCGTGACGGCCTACGGCAGCGGCTGCCCCGGCAGCGGCCTGACGCCGTCGTTCTGCGAACAGAGCAACGGCAATGGCGGCACCCTCGAACCGCCGGCACCGACGGGCTTCGTGCTCGCGTACGCGGCGACGCCGACGAGCGCGATCACGGTCACGGGAATCGAACTCTACACGCAGGCCACGGGCTCGACGCTCACCGACACCGTCAGCATCCACGCCGACGCCGGCGGCCAACCCGCGGCCAGCGCGATCGCGTCGCTGACCATCACGCTCACGGGCACTGCCGGCTGGCACAGCGCACCGGCCAACCCGCCGCTCCAGCTCAACGCCAACCAGACGTACTGGATCGTGCATCGCGCTGACAACATCGTTCCCGCGCTCGTCACGGGCGGCGCGTCACCGGCGACACCGACTCTCGTCGATCCGGGCTTCGGCTTCTGGCTCGGACTGCCGCCGGGCATCCACGACGGCCCGGCCTGGCGACTGTCCTGCCAGAACGGCGGCCAACCAGGCGCCGTCCCGACGCTCGTCGGCAACGGGCTGCCGGTCACCGGTCAGACCGCGAACCTCGACCTCAGCATGGCCGCACCGTCCGCGCTCGCACTGTTCCTCCTCGGCACTTCGGACTCGCAGTACATGGGCAACACCCTGCCCTACAGCCTCGCTGGACTCGGCGGGGCGGGCTGCGACATCCTCGCGGCGCCAGAGGTCACGGCGGCGGTGTTCACCGACACGGCGGGCGCGGGGCAGTTCCCGTTCGTGGTCCCCAACTCCCCGGCCGTCGTTGACCTGCACGTCTACACGCAGGTCGCGATGATCGACCCGGCCGCGAACGCGCTCGGCATCGCGGTGAGCAACGCGCTGGATCTCGAGATCGGCATCCCGTAGCGCGCCCCCGTCGTTGTTACCGAGCGCCGGCCAGTGCACCGGCGCCGAATCGCTACTGCTCGGGCCGCAGGTAGGTGGCGGCGCGCTGCACGTAGTGTTTCGCCCGCCAGCGCTGGCCGGCCATTTCCTCCTCGGTGACCTCGCGCACGACGCGACCCGGCATGCCGAGCACGACGGACCGCGGTGGGATCACCGCGTCCTCTTTGACGAGCGCACCCGCACCGATGATCGAGTATTCGCCGATGCGCGCGCCGCCGAGCACGATGCTGCCCATTCCGATCAGCGCGTAGTCACCGATTTCGACGCCGTGCACGATCGCGGAGTGACCGATCGTGACGCCGCGACCGATCGTGAGCGGCGCGCCGACGTCGATGTGCACGCACGTGTTGTCCTGCACGTTGGTGTCGTCGCCGATCTCGATCCAGCTGTCGTCGCCACGGATCGTGACGCCGAACCAGATGCCGACGTCCTTGCCGAGTCGCACGTCCCCCACCACCGTCGCGTTGTCGGCGATCATCGCACCACCGCGTCGCGTGAAGCGGCCGATCATGTCGGGATGGATGAGGAACTCACGCTCGGGCGGCGTGCCGGTGTAGTCGGGGCTCATGCGGGGTACATCCAGTCGAGAGTCTCGGGCCAGGCGATCGCGACCGCGACCGTCAGCCCGTTGTGGATCGCGTGGGCGAGGATCGCGGGCAGCAGCGCATCGTAGCGGTGCCGCAGCCAACCGAAGAGCAGCGCAAGCACGCCGATCGGAAACGCATAGGCCACGCCGTGGGCGAGGCCGAACAGCAGCGCCGTGCCGAGTTGTGACAGCAGGAACGACGAGCGGGAACGGAACGCCGTGTAGAGATAGCCGCGAAACAGCAGCTCTTCCCAGAGCGGCGCTACGATCACGACGGCGAACAGCACGAGGCCGAGTTGCGCCGCACTCGGATCACCGCCCGCGAGTTGCCGCAGCGTCGCCTGTGGGGCCACGGGATGGCCCAACCAGTGCATCAACTGCAGATAGCCGATCGCGATCGCGAGCCAGAGCACGACGAACGGTGCGTAGCAGAGCAGCACGCGGCTCGCGCGCACGGGCCGCCAGCCGACGCGCGGTGGCGACAGACCGACGAGCACGAACAGCAGCATGACACCGAGCCAGAAGTCGACCGTCCACGCGATGACCGCGGTGCCAGCCGCGAGGACCGCTTGCGGGATCGGCGCGAGATCGGCCAGCGGCGGCCGGGCACCGCCGGGTTGGGGCCCCGCGCTGGTCACGCCGCCCCCGCCGCACCGTTCTGCGGTCCGTTCATTCCCCGGCGATCACGCCCGCCGTCGGCGACGATGCACTGGCGTAGAGCTTGCGGCCGATGCGCCCGGCGAGGAACGCATCGCGCCCGGCTTCGGCCGCGGCCTTCATGGCGCGCGCCATGCGCACCGGCTCCTTGGCGAGCGCGACGCCGGTGTTGAGCAGCACCCCCTCGGCGCCGAGCTCGAACGCGATCGTGACATCGCTCGCGGTACCGACGCCGGCGTCGACGATCACGGGCACGTTGGCGCGCTCGAGAATGATGCGGATGTTGTTGGGATTCTGGATGCCCTGGCCACTGCCGATCGGTGCACCAGCCGGCATCACCGCCGCGACGCCCGCGTCCTCGAGGCGTTTGGCGAGGATCGGATCGTCGCTCGTGTAGCACAGCACGGTGAAGTCCTCGGCTACGAGAGTCTTCGCGGCCTCGAGCGTGCCGACGGGATCGGGCAGCAGCGTCTGCTGATCACCGAGCACCTCGAGCTTGACGAGATCACCCATACCGAGCTCGCGGCCGAGGCGCGCCGTGCGCACTGCGTGGTCCGCGTCGAAGCAGCCCGCCGTGTTCGGCAGCAACACGTACTTCTCACGCGGCAGGTAATCGAGCAGCGACTTGCCGTCGGGCACGCCGATCTGCATGCGGCGCACGGCGACGGTCACGCACTGCGTGCCCGACACCTCGAGCGCCTCGACCATCGAGTCCATCGACGGATACTTGCCGGTACCGAGGAACAGGCGCGACCGGAAGGAATGCTGGCCGATGACCAGCGGCTTGTCGGCGAGAGTCACAACCGCGATCGTGCAGCAACCCCGAGCCACGAACAAGCTCGGGAACGGCAAGCCCAGCCGGCGCTGCATCCGGCAGAACGCCGCACGGCGCGCCGGATTCGCGTAACGTCCTCGCCATGAGAGAAGTCAGCCTGACCCCACTCGCGCTCACGAGCGCGCTGCTCCTCCCCCTTGCTGTCACGATCCCGGCGCAGGAAGTCGTCCTGCCGCTCCACGACCTGCTCTTCCAAGCCGAAGAACGCGAACCCTACCTCGACATCGTGCGCTGCGATCGCCTCGCCGGCAGCCGCCGATTTCGCGGCGAGACCTGGTTCGCGGGCTCGCCGTGGACCGAGGATTTCAATCGGCTGCGCGACCTCGGCGGCGCCGGCTACTTCACGAGGAATCAGCTCGAAAACCTGTTCCAGAGCCTCGGCCTACCGGACGACGTGCGCATCTGGAACCGCAGCCTCGTCGTCCCGGAGCAGGTTGCCGAGGCCGCCAAGACCGTGCTCACGGAACTGCGCGCCGCACTGCCGCCCCGCCTGCAGCTGGTCGTCCGTCTGACGGAGAAGTCGAAGTTCGGCGAACGCGTCCGACTCGATCGCACGGCCGAGATCGTTCCGGGGCGCCTGCACGTTCTGAGCGACGTGATGCAGACCGCCGCTGTGCTCGACTACGAGGTCGAGATCGCGCAAGAGGCGTCGATCGCCAACCCGGTGCCCGCCGACGTCCGGTTCGGCACGATGGTCGCGGTGCGCGCCCAGCTCGCGCCTTCGGGACAGTGGGGCTTGCTCGAGACCGTGGCGCGCTGCGTCGATGGCGACCCCAACGGGCAGATCCCGACGGGCCACTCCGGACTCGGACCGATCGACCGGGCTCGGATGTCGATCGCCGAGAGCGGACGGGTCGTCATGATGCGCCCGGGCCGCAAGACCGTGCACCGCTGGGGCAACGCCACGCACACCTACACCCTGCAGCTCGAGACGCAGTGGCAGCTGGCACCGCCGACCAGGGTCGGCGGCCACGACTTCGCGGCGTTCTCGATGCGTGGCGACGCGGGCGGCTTTCGCAGCGTGCCCGTGCTGCAGGACGGCGACCATGAGCTGAGGTTCGATCCAGAACGCGACGACCCGTGGTCCAACCTCGAAGACATCGCGGGCTCCGAGGCCCAGTGGATCGACGGCTACGACGACGACGACGCGGTGCACGCCGAACGCTTCGTCGCCGTCGATCGCGCGATGTGGTCCATCGGGGCCGCGGTCATGCGCTGGTTCGAGTCCAAGTCCGCAGGCCCTGAGATCACGGTGACGTGCTACGACGCACCAGCCGGCGCCGAGTGGTCCGCCGACGGTCAGCCTGCCGCCGACAGCCGTGTACTTGCCGTGACGCGACTCACTCAGGTCGACGACAGTTGGAGCGCGGCCGCTGTGCGTAGCGATTATTCGGTCATTCGCGACTGGGACGTCGAGGTCGCGGGCACGGCCCGGATCCCCGACCCGCGCTGCGAACGCGTCGGCGCTGGCGTCGTGTTGAACATCCGGCGCCTCGGCGATCGGTTCGAACTCGACGGTGAGATCTCGAAGATCGCCGAGCCGGGCCGGAAGGAACTCACCCTCAGTGCCGCCCTGTTCGGACTGGGCAGCAGCAATCCCAATGCGACCAACAAGGGCACCGGCACGCAGAGCAAGCTCCCGACGTTCTCGCTGCCGGCCGACGTCGTGCTCGTGGAACACCCGCAAATCTCCCGCGCACGGATTCGCCTGCAACGCCCGCTCGCGCCGGGCCAGTCCGCGATCTGGCGCGGCTCGGCCAACGGCATCCTGTCCGCAGGTCGCGAGCTCGTGGCGATCATGCAACGCGCGAAGTAGCTCGGCGGCGCCCCGCAGGCCCTGCCAGCGGCCAGACCTCCACCACCGATTTGACGGCGCCGACCACAGCCGGCAAGGTGCGGTCATGCGGATCCTGCTGCTGACCCACGGCCTGCCACCCGAGAGCGTCGGCGGCGTGCAGCAGCACGTCGTCGGCCTCGCCGATGCGCTGGTCCGCGCCGGCCACGACGTGCACGTGTTCGCACGCGCGACGCTCGCGGATCAGCCGCAGGGCACGCGCGTTCCCGAGTCCGCGGCCACGGCGCCACAGATCACCTGGTGCGCGTACCGCTGGGAAGGCTGCGACTCGCTCGCCGCGATGTACGAGTCACGCCCGATGGCAGCGGCACTCGCTGAGTTCGTACAAGAACGCGCGGCCGCCGGCGAACGCTTCGACGTCGCCCACGTCCACCACCTGACGGGCCTGTCGACCGACTGCGTCGCGACGTTGAAGGCCGCGAACGTTCCCGTCGTGCTGACGCTGCACGACTACTGGTTGTTCTGCCCGCGCGGTCAGATGTTCCACAAGCGCGAAGAGGTCTGCGAACGCGCGGAGATCGCGCGCTGCAGCGAGTGTCTGCAGCAGACGTTTCCGTGGTGGTTGAACGCGGAGAACGGGAGCGAACGCGTGCAGTCGATCCACGATCGCGCGCGCGCCGTCCTGCAGGCCGCCGACCGGCTCGTCGTGCCGAGCCCGCGCGCGATGGCGCCGTTCGTCGAGCTCGGTGTGCCGGCCGAGCGCTTCGTCGCGGTCGAGAACGGCGTCGACACCGGCAACCTGCACGAACTGTCCGCCGCGACTCCCCATGACGGGCCGCTGCGGCTCGGCTACCTCGGCACCCTCATGGCGAGCAAGGGGCTGCACGTCGCGATCGAAGCCTTGCAGGCGCTACCACCCGGCACGGCGACGCTCGAGATCCACGGCAACGCGGTCCCCTACCACGGCGACGAGACGTATCTCAACCGCTGCTTCCAGCGTCTGCAGCCCGGCGATGGCGTGCGCTACCACGGCCCCTACGGTCTCGCCGAGCTGCCGGCACGCTTCGCGACGATCGACGTGCTCGTCGCGCCAGCGCTGTGGCACGAGGCGTTCGGCCTGACGGTGCGCGAAGCGCTCGCGGCCGGCCGCCCGGTGCTCGTCAGTCGCGTCGGCGGGCTGCAGGATTCCGTCGAGGACGGCCAACAAGGCTTCGTATTGCCACCGGGCGACGTCTCGGCCTGGACAGCTGCGATTCAGCGGCTCGCCGACGACCGCGAACTCGTCACCCGCCTCGCCGCGGGCGCCCGCAGCCGCGCCCGATCGTTTCACGACATGGCGCACCAGCTGCTCGGCATCTACGATGAGGTCCGTGCCTGAGCCCGGACGATCGACTACGGTTGCCTCCTGGCTGTTGCGGCCGACCGAACTTGACCCGAACCACCCCGCTTCCTAGTCTCTTCGCCCCGAATCACCGGTCCGTCCCGGCCGGGAGCGTTCGTCGGCAAGTGGCCGTCGGCGTTCGGGATACTGCAAGGGACACCAAGCGCCCGATGGCGCCAGGATATCGATGACGGACATGACGGACACCGTGCCCGAAGAATCACCCAGCTCGATCGACCCCTCTACTCTGCTCGGGGGCGAGATGACCCCGACCAAGCTCGAAGAGTTCAAGTCGGCCGTGTTCAAGAACGTGAACACGGTGGAGCAGCTGCGTGACTGGTTGACGAGCCCGATGGCGCGCGGCGCCAATCGCGGCTACGCGGTCTGGGCGCTCGGGCGCCACGCCGAGGCGATCGAACTGCTCGGCAGCGAGAGCAGCAACCCGGCCGTGGCACTCTGCCTGGCCACGAGCCACGCGACGCTCGGCAACATCACCGAGGTCGAGAACGTCCTGCCCAACCGCAAGACCGACGCCGCTCAGGCGCTCGCCTGGCTGCGCGCGCTCGATGCGGTCGCGGACAGCGAACGACTGGCAGCCGACCTCACGGCGCTGAACGCGCACCTCGGCGAAACGGATCGCAAGTACTTCGAGGGCCGCGTGCACGAGCTCAACCACGAGACCGAAGCGGCGATCGCGTGCTACGACGACGTGCTCGCGCTCGACGACAGCCACAAGCACGCGCTGTTCCGCCTCGCGGTCAACGTCGACCTGCGCGGTGAGGACGAAGAGGCCCGCGAGCTCTACGAGCGCGCGCTGATGGCGCCACCGGTCAACACCGCCTGCGTGATGAACCTCGGCATCCTCTACGAGGACATCGGCAACTACCGCCGTGCGATGCAGTGCTTCGACCTCGCGCTGCAGGCCGACCCGGAGAACTCGCGCGCGCGCCTGTATCGCCGTGACGCGGCCGCCGCGCTCAACATGTACTACGACGAGGACCAGGAGCGCCGCGACGACAAGCGCAACAAGCTCCTGCGCACGCCGATCAACGACTTCGAGTTGTCGGTCCGGTCGCGCAACTGCCTCGCGAAGATGAACATCCGCACGCTAGGCGACCTGGTCAAGAAGACCGAGGCCGAGCTGCTGAGCTACAAGAACTTCGGCGAGACCTCCCTCAACGAAATAAAGGAGATCCTCAAGAACAAGGGCCTCCGCCTCGGCATGACGGCCGACGAGCTCATGAACCGCGACCTCGGCGAATCGAGCGAGCCGGCGATGAAGCCCGAAGAGGCCCCGGATCCGAACAGCCCCGACCCGATGCGTCGCCCGATCACGGAGCTCGACCTGTCGGTCCGCAGCCGCCGCATCGTCGACCTGCTGAAGATCCGCACGATCGGCGACCTCGCGAACAAGACCGAGGCCGAACTGCTCGCCTGCCCGAACTTCGGCCAGACCTCGCTCAACGAGATCAAGACGAAGCTCGACGAGTTCGGTCTGTCGCTGCGCGGCTGATCGCCGCGCGCGACCCATGAGGCCGGCGCGTAGCACTGTTCTTCTGCTCGCGCTCGCCGGCTGCGTCATCGCGGCCGGCCTCGTCTGGCTGCTCCTCCATCGAGAGGGCCCGGACAACGCCCTCTCGCCGCCCCGAACGACCGCTGGCGCAGCCCCCAATCCGAACCCGACCGTCGGGTCCGAAGAACGGCCGCCCGACCGCGAACGGTATCCGGCAACCGCCGCCGCAGCACCCGCGCCAGCAGGCCCGGAAGGCGCGGCAAGCGAACCCACGGTCGCCCCGTCGGAGTCGACGCCGACCGACTACGCTCTGCGCAGCCACCTCGAAGACCGTCTGCACGAGCTGCTCGACCGGCCGGCGAAGCAGCCCGCGAATCGTCACGGCGCGACCCAAATCGCCGACTCCGGTTTCAACCCGAAGAAGAAGCAGCTGTCGGAGCATGCGCTGCGCGAGCTGCAGACTCTGATCGACGGTTTCGACGACCGCGAACTCGAACTGAGCCGCCAGAGCAAACGCATCCGGAAGGCAGCGCTGTACGCGGCGCTGAAGAACGGACAGGTCGAGACCATCGAACTCGGACCGAACCCGGGCACCGACGACCCGGCGCGGGCAACCGCGTTCGTCGAACGGTCCGGCCGCCTCACCCGCGCGGCCATCGCCCGGCTGAGTGAAGACCTCGGGCAGAGGGGCACGGACTGGTACGCGCTGCAGCAGCGGACGTTCTACCCCGACGCGATCTCGCGCGAGAACATCGTCTGGTTCCGCTGTTCCGACTGCCCCGAACTGGCGCCTCTCCGCGCCGCTCGATCAGCGCTCCGCACCGAACGAAACCGCGCCTACTTCCGATTCTTCCGCGAACGTTAGCCGCGCAGCTGCCGCTCGAACTCCGCGACGTCGCGCAGCTCACGCAGGTACTCCACCACGTTCTTCTTGTTCTTGCCCCAGTCCAGACACTGAGTGGGCAGACGGCAGCGACTCTCGACCGCGAGGCTGCCCGGCGACACCTCGCGCACGATCAGCCGCTCCCCCCAACTCAACAGGTTGGCGCCAACCCTCGCTTCGAGCTCGGTGTCGGTGCGGGTTGCGACGCTCCAGCCGAGGCGTTCGCACGCGCCAACGGCAATGTCCAAAGCCGGAACGCCGGGCACGACGAGGTCGATGTCTTCACGGTGACGCGCGGGGAATCCGAAAGCCATGGTCTGCTCCGAGTTATACGACCGCGGCGTCAACTCGCGAACACCGGATGCTGGTAGCCGTGAATCCGAAGGTGGTCAGCGTAGGCCTGCATGAGCCAGTCCTCGCGCTCGCTGCCCAGCGGCACCCAACCGCAACGGGACTCGCCGACCGCCTGCAGCGCCGCGGAGCACATGGTAGTCGTCGTGAGCTGAATGAGTTCCACGGGTGCTGCGGCAAGCAGGCCGTTGAGATTGAGCGGGAAGCCGCCGTTGCAGATCGTGATGCGCCGGCCACGCCAGTCGAGTTCGATGTCGTCATGGATCGCGTGCAGGTCCGCGGGTGCCCGCCAGAGCGTGTCAGCCTGTTCGGGATCGAGCGCCGCGGCCGCGAACTCCTCGCGCGCGAACTCGACCGAGCCCGACGAGACGCTCACGAGGATCGCATGGTCCGCGAGCATGCCGACGTTCTCGGGCCCGAACGAGCGACGGCCCGTGGCACCGATGACGAGATCGAACGGGCCAACGACACCAGCGAGATCGCCCGCCACGAAACCGTCGGATCGCGCCGTCGCCACCGCTGCAGGATCGGATTCACCGATCACGAACGTGCAGTTCGGCAGCGCCTCTCGGGCGAGCACCTCGACGAGCGAACGGCCAATCGTGCCGTAACCGAGCACGAGACAACGCCGCGCGGCCGCCACTTCGGGCCGGGCGTCCGCGAGGTCGAGCAGCGCCGCGCGAATCGTGTGGGCGATGATCGCAGGCTCGAGTCGTTGCTTGGGACGCGAACGCGCGACATCCACGACCGGGAAGCGCTGTGCCATCGCCATGAGCTCGGGCCGCAAGCTGCATTTGATGTGGCCACGCGTCGTCTGCTCGACGATCGCGAGTCGCACCGCGGCGTCGGGCTGCAACGTGGTCAGGGCATCGAGCGCGTAGGCACCGTCATCGAGCACGAGCACGGGGCGACCGTCGGCGAGCAACGGGCGCAATACATCGATCGCGCGCGCGACCTGATAGCGATCGTAGTCCTGATCCAGCCGCAGATCGTGCACGTGCAGGTTGGACAGCGGCACGCCCGCACGTTCGACCTCGGCCACGGTCACCGGATGCGCGGTGTAAGGGATGTCGAGCCAGTGCACGTCGCTCGGTTTGGCCCCGAGCGCGATCAATGCCTTCGGCAACGGGATCTGGTTGTTGAACTGATGCTGGATCAACAAGACCTGCCAGCCGTGGAACGGCTGCGACGCGGTCGTCGACTCCGCGGCAACGAGCGCATCGAGCATCGGCAGCCGATCGATCGGCACCTGCGGCAGGTTTCGGAAGCGCACCATGGCGCGGTCAGGTTACGCGCGCACTCGACGGATGCCGGGCACACGGGCGCGAAGTTTCGTGAAGCACCTCGTGACAAACGACGGGCCACGTCGCCTTCGAGGCGAATGGCTTGCGCATCGCGAGCCCACGACAACCGGCCACAACGGCCCTTCCAAGGACAAGACAATGCTTCGCACTCTCCTCATCAGCATCAGCCTCATCGCCCCGATCGCCGCTGCTTCGATCACCCCCGCCGACCTCGGTAACGAGTTCGCCATCCAGGATCCCAAGCCCGCGCAGCGCAAGTTCGAGACCGCGTCGACGCGCATCGCGACGCCGGAAAACGAACAGTGGTTCAGCGAACTCATCGACCTCAACCCCGGCTGCACGGTTGTCGTCGTCGGCCACGGCATCGCGGTCAGCAAGACCGGCGGTCTCACGCTCCCGGCCGGCGACCCGCCCGCCGACGTCGTCTTCAGCGACCCGGTCGGCGGCGGCCGATAACGGCGAAACCGCGGCTCGGCAACCCGCCGTTCTCGAACGCGCCGCCCCCGGTTATAGGTGGCGGCCATGTACGACCACCTGCGCGGAGAAATCGTCGAGAAGCACGCCTCTCGCGTCGTCGTGCTCTGCGGCGGCGTCGGCTACGAGTGCCGGATCTCGCTGAGCACCGCCACCGAGCTCGCCGTCGGGCAGGTCCAGCAGGTGTTCACGATCCTGCACGTCGTCGACGGCACGCCGTCACTGCTCGGGTTCTCGACGCCGGCCGAACGCGAACTCGCGCGCCGCGTCCTCGGCGTCAGCGGCGTTGGACCATCGATCGCGCTCGCGTTGCTGAGCGTCTACGCGCCGACCGAACTCGCCGCGACCATCGCACGGAGCGACGCCGCCGCCCTGAAGCGCGTGAAGGGCGTTGGTCAGAAAACGGCCGAACGCTTGTGCCTCGAGCTGCGCGAGATCATGCCGAAGCTCGACCTCGGCGTGCCGAGCGATGAACCGACCGCAGTGATCCCGAGCCAGTCGGCCAACGACGCAATCGCCGCCCTCGTCACGCTCGGCTACACGGAGAAGGATGCGCGCACCAAGGTGCAGAAGGCGCAGAACGCGGCCGCGGGCCCCGACGCCGACACCGAAACCCTTGTCAAGACGGTGCTGCAGATGTGACGGGCTGCTCACAGGGCGCCCGCGCCGGCAGTTTTCGCAGGTTTGCCAGGTACCCTGAACGAGTTCGGTCGGTCTCTCCGCGTGACCGAGCTGACCCTACCCACCATGGCCGAGCCGAAAGCGCCGCAGCCGAGACCCGCCGCCGCGACAGCGCCCCGCGTCGACCCCGCCGGCTTCATCGCCGCGCATCAGGCCGGTATCTGGCGCTACCTTCGCCTCCTCGGCGCCCCCGCAACCGAAGCCGACGATGTCGTACAGGACACGTTCCTGACGTTCCTCCGGCGCCACGAGGCTCGCGCCGACGCCACTCCGCTGCTGCGAACGATCGCCCGTGGGCTCTGGATCGATCGGCAACGCTGGCTTGCTCGCCGGCGCGCGGTCGAGCGCGCCGCGGCGGTCGACGAACTGCTGGCGCCCGAGTCCGGCCGCGACGATCCGACGATGACGGGTTGGCTCGCGGCACTGGCGAGCTGTCGCGAATCGCTCGCGCCGCGCACGCAGCGCGCCCTCGACCTCGCCTACCGCGACGGCCTCGGCCGCCAGCGTATCGCCGATGAACTCGGCGTCGCGGCCAACACCGTCCGCAACCTGCTCGCCCGCACTCGTCAAAGCCTGCGCGAATGCATCGACCGCAAGACCAACCAGGAAGAGCACCGATGACCGATCGAGAAGAACTGTTCGACGACCGCGTCGGCCTCGGCCTGCGCGAGCTCGACGGCCACGAGACACCACCCGACGTGCGCAACGCGGTGCTCGACCGCCTCGCTGCGGACGACGACCCAACGGACAACGACCCCGCGGACGGCGCCCCGAAGGGCTCGCCGCTGTCACGGCGGGCGCTGATCGCCGCACTGCTCGCCGGCGCGGTCACGACGGCGTTGATGATCGAAGGCTCGGAGGACGAAACCGATCCGAGTGAGATCGACAACAAGACGCCCGGTGCGCGACCGGCCTCGGCCGGAGAAACCCAAGGCCCCGAGCCCGCTGCCGGCGCGTCGAACCCGCAGGACCCGCAGCCGGTCGAGAACCCCGACGACGGCAGCGAGTACGTCGAGGTCCGCGAGATCGTCGACATCATCAACACCCCCCCCACCACCACCAAGATCAAGGGCCATGACCTCGACGCCGATGCGCTCGCGGTCCTCGCCGAACGCTTCCCCGACCTGCGCATGCTGTGGCTCGAAGACACCACGGTGGACAACGCGCTCCTGCAAGCCCTCGCGGGCATCGAGAGCGTCATCGGCATGCGTATCGCCGGCCGCTTCGATGCCACGCCGCGCGCCTACCGCAGCCTCTCAGAACTGCCGCGACTGCAGCACCTCGGTCTCGAGGACGAACTCGAACCAAAGGGCCGCGACCAGCAGCTCGACGACGCGTGTCTGCGCGAAATCCGCGCCGGACGATTCGTCGCGCTGGCCGTGCGAGCGCGGGTCGACGGCAGCTTCCTCCAGAGCCTCGGCAAGACCCAGAAACTCCGGCACCTGTTGCTCGCCGGCTGCATCGGCCTCGAACCCGACCATCTGCGGCACGTGCCGGCGAGCGTCCGCGATCTCGACCTGCGCCAGACCGGCCTGACCGGTCTCGCCGGGCACTGTCGGCACCTGCGGGCCTGCGGCGTGCGCTGCAACAACGGACTGCGGATCGAGTTCCCGGCCGAGCCAGACGGCGAACCGGTCTGCGGCACCTCGACGATCCGCCTGACGAAGCGCAACGACAACGGCCCCTACGGCACCTCGGCGTTCAGCTTCCGTTACGACTCGGGGGACGTCGCCGAGCACCAGAACCAGGTCGACCTCGTGTTCAACCGCTGCGGCAACCTGCACATCAACGCCATCGGCGGCATGAAGTCGCGCGCCATCGAACTCGGCCGGTTCGAACTGCGCACCCGCCCCCGCCGGCAAGGTCTACCGACCGCGCCGCCCGACATGTGGCACGATGATTCGATCCGGCCCGTCGTCGGAACGTCGTATCTCGAAGTGATCCAGAGCGGCGACCGCAAGTTCGCCGTGATGTTCCGGGTGACCGAACTCACGGCGGGCACGGTCAAACTCGAGTGGCGTCCACTCGACGAGTTCCAGGAATGGCCGCGAGTACGGACCGGCCGCGCCGGCACGATGGGCAGCTGCGGCGGCGCCCACGCACCCCGCTGACGCGCAAAGAAATCGGTGGCGCCCCGGGCCTCTCCAACGCACTCTCGGCGGCGCTGCCATGGAAACGTATGAGGTCTACTGCCTGCTGCCCGACCGCAGCAGCCTCGAAGCGCTGCTCGAGACGCTGTTCGAGTTCGACGGGGTTTATCCGCCCGCCGGCGCGGACGAACCACCGCTGCTGGATGCCGCGGCAGTAGTGCGCACGTTCGACCGCTACATGCGAGACGGTGAGGGCATTTGCTTTCCCCGCGCGAAGGTTCCCGGCACCGCCGGCGGCTGGCTCTATCGCGAGTGGATGGGCGAGGCGGTCATCGGCCTCTCGGCCGATGCGGACGCTCCGCAGTCGGCGTCCGACCGCCTGGCCGAACTTGTGCCGGGCGGCGTTGTGCGGCTCTGGGGCGATCAACCGCCACCGCAAACCCGCGCCGAGTTCCTTGCGGCACCCAACGACCGCACGATCGGCAACTGATCTCTGCGGGAGATGCCCGAAACCCCGACTCGGATGCCCGCCCTGCTGTTGCTGATCCTGCTCGACAGCCTCACCGCACAGCAGGACGCAAGCACGGCCGCGCGGCCCGGCCTCATGCCGCTGGCGATCGGCTCCACCGTGAGCTGGCAGTTCGCATTGCCCTCATGGCTCGACCCGGTCGCGTTCCGGTTCCAGGACTGGCTACTCGACGGTGCGCTGTTCGAATCGACGGAACGGCTGGACGTACCCGTCACGAAGTAGCCGGCGTGACACCAGACTTCGGCACGCGGTGCTTCTGCAGCATCACGAGCACGAGCTGGACATCGGGTTGCCGCACGCCCGGCACGCGCGACGCCTCACCGACCGTCAACGGTCGCCGCTGCTGCAGCCGTTCCTGCGATTCCTTGCTGAGACCCGGCACCTGCGCGTAGTCGAAGTCGGCCGGGATGCGCTTGTGCTCGAGGCGCTGCAGCCGCTCGACCTCGATGCGCTGGCGCGCGATGTAACCCTCGTACTTCACCTCGGCCTCGACCTCGCTGCGCTCCTGCGCGGTCAACGCCAGCGCCGCGAGACCAACGCAATGCGCCTCGACCTCGGCGAACCCGACTCCGGGTCGCCGCAGCCACTCGGT
Source organism: bacterium (assembly GCA_024743115.1). Classification (GTDB taxonomy): domain Bacteria; phylum Planctomycetota; class UBA1135; order UBA1135; family UBA2386; genus JAGQRA01. Next base: position 36,487 of record JANSXC010000035.1, read on the forward strand.
CAGCGTGCGACCGTCGCGCCAAACCTTGTCGAGCAGTTCGCGAGCTCCGCGCACGCGGTCTTCCTTGCGCTGCACGCCCGCGAGGAATCCCGCGTCGACGAGCCCGAGTTCGCGGGCGAGCGGCAGCAGCCGGCGATCGGCGTTGTCACTGCGCAGCAGCAGCCGGAACTCGGCACGACTCGTGAACATCCGATACGGCTCGTCGGGGTTCACGCGGCAGAGGTCATCGATCATCACGCCGAGATACGCGGTCGCGCGATCGATCACGACGGGGGCTTCACCGCGGGCGAACCGCGCGGCGTTGACCCCGGCAACGAGCCCCTGCCCCGCGGCCTCTTCGTAACCGCTCGTGCCGTTGATCTGCCCCGCCGCGAACAGCCCGGGCAACGTCGCGACCTGCAGGTCACCGCGGATCTGGTCGGTGAGGATGTAGTCGTATTCGACGGCGTATCCCGGTCGCACGATCTCGACGGCCTCGAGCCCCGGGATCGTACGCAAGAACCGCTCCTGCACCTCGACCGGCAGGCTGGTGCTGATGCCGTTGGGATAGACCTCGGTCGAATCGCGCCCCTCGGGTTCGAGGAAGATCAGATGCGACGGCTTGTCCGCGAAGCGCACGACCTTGTCCTCGACGCTCGGGCAGTAGCGCGGCCCGCTGCCCTGGATCAGCCCGCGAAACATCGGCGAGTGGTGCGCGTTGTCGCGGATGATCGTGTGGGTACGTTCGTTGGTGTGCGTGAGCCAGCACGGCAGCTGCTCGAGTTCGAGCCGCTCGGTGCGGAACGAGAACGGCTGCGGCGGTTCGTCGCCGAGCTGTTCCTCGAGCCCCGAGAAGTCGATCGTGTCGCGATGCAGCCGCGGCGGTGTGCCCGTCTTGTGACGTCCGAGTCGAATGCCGAACTCGCGCAGCGCTGCGCTGATCCGGGCCGCCGGCGGCTCGCCGTGGCGACCGCCCGGCCGCTCGTCCGCGCCCGCGAACAGCTTGCCACCGAGGAACGTGCCGGTCGTCAGCACGACCGCGGGCGCCGCGAGCCGCGTGCCGTCGGCAAGTTCGACGCCCGCGACGTGATCGCCGTTCGCCGCCGCGAGGATGCGCACGGCTTCACCCGGCACCACGCTCAGCCCGTCCCGCGCGAACACGCGTGCCACCATCTCGCGGTTGTAGGCCTCGCGATCACACTGCGCGCGCGGCGACCGCACGGCCGGCCCCTTGCTCGTGTTGAGCATGCGGAACTGGATCCCGGTCGCGTCCGTGCAGAGCGCCATCTCGCCACCGAGCGCGTCGACCTCGCGCACGAGCTGCCCCTTCGCGAGACCGCCGATCGCGGGGTTGCACGACATCCGCCCGATCGCCTCGGGGTCGAGCACGACCATGGCCGCGCGGGCGCCGAGCCGCGCCACGGCCGACGCCGCCTCTACGCCGGCATGGCCGCCGCCGATCACGATCACGTCGAAGTCACGCACGCGCCCATCTGAGACGCCCGCGGGCGGGGAGACAAGCCGGGGGTCGACGTGATTCGCTGCTACGGACGCCCGGGGAGCCGACCGCTACCGAGCCGGCACGAGCGCGCCGATCTTCATGTCGACGCCTTGGTATGGGCGTTGAGCCCGAACTCGGAGAAGTGCTCGCACACGATCGCCTGGCACTCGCCGTTCCGCGCATCCGCTACCCGGCGCCCGGTAGCGGCTCGAGTCCGTGGACCTATTCCGCGGCCGGCGAGATCGGCGTCGAACGGCGGTAGATGGCGCGCAGCAGGAGGCGGTGACGGAGCACGTAGTTCCACATGCCGGCCTCATCGGACGCTGGCGGGCCCGCACTCCAGTGCTACCATCCTTCGAATGCGCGTCCTGCTGTCGCTCGCGATCGCCCTCCCCGCCACGTTCGGGGCCCCGCTCCTCGCCCAGGTCAAGCTCACCGAGCTGGCCAACATCGCGCGTGGCCGGGCCGAACGCGCCAGGCCTGCGGCCGAGAAGGCGCTGGCACCGTTCCTGACGGACCTCAAGCTGTCCTACCGGGCCAACCACCAGTTCCTCGACAAGCGCATCGCCGACGCGGCCGAGCTCGGCGACAGCGTCGTGCCGTTGCTGCTGGAGAAGCTCGAACCCAAACAGGCCAGCGAGGCAGCACGCAACCTCGCCGGCAACTGCCGCCGGGTGCTCGAACGACTCGATCCGGCATCGTTCGTCGACGCGCTGGCCGAGCTGCTCGACAGCCGCTACGAGGTCACCCGCCGCGAAGCGATCCGCCTGCTCGGCTACGCCGTGACCCCGCAGGCCGAACGACTGCTCGTCGACCGGCTCGGCAACTCCGCGGGCCAGGACCAACTGCTCGTGCTCGGTGCGCTACGTCGCCACCGCAGCAAGGCCGCTGCCCAGCAGGCCGTCGGCCTGCTCGGCTCGACGGATCGCTCGCTGCGAACGGAGGTGCTCGACTACCTGACCGCCGCCGAAGCCGGCGAGGTCGCCGACACGGTCGTGCAGGCGCTGAGCAACGAGCAGGAAGATCGCCTGCTGACGCGCTACATCCAGTACTTCGCCGCCGCGGTGAAACGCCACGACGGCGCGGCGCGCGCGCTGCTCGGCCTGCTCGGCGAACGCGTCGACTGGCAGGACACCCGCCAGATCGTGCGCGCCCTCGCGACGGTCGCGCCCGAGGATCACGACCCGACCAAGACGCGCCTGCACCGCCTGCTCGAGGACGAGAAGACCAGTTCGCTCGCCGTCGAGACCGCGATCACGCTGCGCGCGATCGGCGACCGCCAGGGCGTCACCCGCCTCAAGCGCACGCTCGACGACGCGCTGCGGCGGCCGCAGCGAAAGCGCGAGGCCGCGCTCTACCAGCAGCGCGCCAGCCTGCTCTTCGCGATCGGCGACTACTCCGATGCCGCCGACGACTACGAGAAGATCATCGAGTACAGCGGCGGCGTCTCGCTGACGCGGTTCGCCTACGTCGGCCTGATCCGCTGCGAAGCCCATCGTCGACGCTGGTCGCAGCTCACGAAAGCGATGCGCAACTCGGGCATGACGGTCGCCGAACTCGAAGCGCTCGGCCTCGACGACCCCGTGATGCAGACGGCACTGCAGCACGACCGGGTGAAGTCGGCCCTGAAGAAGCTGCGAAAGGCCCAAGCACCGAAATAGCTGCACCAAGATAGCTGCTCCGAAACCGCAGCCCCCGAAGTAGCCGCGCCCCAGCGGCCGAAGAGGCTGCCCAGCAAAACGGGCCTCCCGGACAGGGATGGCCGGTCCCACTGTTGACCGGCCCCGGGGCCGCCGCGATGATGCTTCCCCCGAATTCACCGGGCCGCCCGTGTGCGCCCCCAACCCCCGCCGATCACGCGATGTCCATGGAAGTCCAGGTAGCCGAGACCGGCCCTTGCAGCCGTTCTCTGACCATCAAGGTCCCCCCGCCCCTCGTCGACGAGCACCTGGACGAGGTGTACAAGTCCGCGCAGAAGCAGGTTCAGATCAAGGGCTTCCGGCCCGGCAAGGTGCCGCGCGCCATCATCGAGAAGCGGTTCGGTGAGAGCATCCTCGCCGAGGCGAAGGAGCAGCTGCTCAACCGCTACCTCGGCGAAGCCTGCCGCACGAATGAGATCCAGCCGGTCGGCAACGTCGAAATCGACGAGTTCGAGCAGCTCACGGTCAAGCGCGGCACGGAACTCGAATTCGTGGCGCGCCTCGACGTCCGCCCGACGATCGAGCTCGGCGACGTCACGGGGATCGAGGTCGAGGCCTTCGAGACCGAGGCCACCGACGAGGACATCGAGAACGCGCTCAAGCAGATCGCGCACGAGAAGCGCAAGATGCAGCCAGCCGACGACGCGGCGATCGACGGCGACTTCCTCAAGGCGAACCTGAAGTTCTTCGACGAGAAGGGCGGGACGGTCCGCGAGCGCGAAGGCGCGCAGCTGCAGACGCGGCGGCCGATCAACGGCTGCGAAGAAGAGGCCTACACCAAGGCCGTGCTCGGGCTGAAGGCGGGCGGCACCGGCGAGATTGCGATCACCTATCCTGACAACTTCGAGGTCGAGGCCGTGCGCGGCCAGACGGGCAAAGTCGAGGTCGCCGTGCAGGAGATCAACCGGGTCACGCCCGCGCCGATCGACGATGAACTCGCGAAGGGCCTCGACTTCGAAACCCTCGACGCGCTGAAGCAGGACCTCGGCGAGCGCATCGCTGCGGAAAAGACCCGCGCCGGCAAGCAGCGCCAGGAGGAGCAGTGCATCGAGCATCTGCTCGAGAAGCATCCCGTCGAGCTGCCGCCGTCGATGGTCGAGCAGCAGAAGCAGGCCGCACTCGGTAGCCTCGAGCAGCGCATCCGAGAATCCGGTGATGCCGGACTCACGGAGGAGCAGATCAAGGCCCAGCTCGAGAACGCCGGCGGCGACGCCAGCCAGGAGGCCGAGAAGCGCGTACGGATGTTCTTCCTCATCGACGCGGTCGCAAGGAAGCAAGAACTGTCGGTGACGCAGGAAGATGCGATGGCGGAGATCCAGCTGATCGCCGATGCGAACAACGCCACGCCGGCCCAGGTGCGTGAGCACCTCGAGGAGAACAACCGTCTGGGCGAGCTGGAGTTGGCGCTGCTCGAACGGAAGGTGCGCGATTTTCTCAGAGCGAACGCGAACGCCGTCGATAAGAAGGGCAGTTGATCGAACTCCAGGCGCTGCCTAAGTGCAGCGTATTCACGAGAAGCGCATGAGCATCGCGAACGACTACATCATTCCCTTCGTCATCGAGAAGACCGGCCGCGGCGAACGTCAATACGACATCTACAGCCGGCTGCTCGAGGACCGCATCGTCTTCATCGGCTCGCCGATCGACGACGGCGTGGCCAACGCGGTGATCGCGCAGTTGCTGTTCCTCCAGAAGGAGAACAAGAACCAGGACATCAACCTGTTCTTGAACAGCCCCGGCGGCAGCGTCACGGCCGGCCTCGCGATCTACGACACGATCCAGTTCGTGCAGTGCCCGGTCGCGACCTACTGCATCGGGCAGGCCGCGTCGATGGGCGCGCTGCTGCTCGCAGCGGGCACGAAGGGCAAGCGCCACGCGCTGCCGAACTCGCGGATCATGATCCACCAGCCCTGGGGCGGCGTCGGCGGCACGGCCATCGACATCGAGATCCAGGCCGACGAGATCCTGCGCCTGAAGCAGACCCTGAGCCAGATCCTCGCCAACCACACCGGCAAGGACGTGGACCAGATCGCCAAGGACAGCGACCGCGACTTCTTCATGGGCTCGGAAGAGGCCAAGGAGTACGGCCTGATCGACGAGATCGTCCAGACGGCCCAGTAACCGGCGGGCTCAGTAACCGACGGGCCCGAAAGCCCGACAGATTCAGCAACCCGTCAGGTCCACCGAGGCCGTCTCGCCCCCTGCTGTCACCGCAAGTTGCCGCGGCGGCAGCCCGGATGGCAAGGAAATCGGGCGGCCGGGCGGCACGACCGTTACACTGGGGGCGTCCGCGTTCCGCAGGCTGGTCCTGCCCTCGACCGTGGACTAGATACGGTCAGCCCGGTTCGGTCGACGCTCTGCGCCGCCGGCCCGGAACGAACAACCATCAGCTTACTAAGCACGAGCTCACTCAGTTCATGGCAGGCAAGGGCAAGACGGTCGAACGCTGCACGTTCTGCGCGAAGTCGCGGCACCACGTGCAGTCGCTGATCCAGGGACCGCCCGGGGTCTACATCTGCAACGAGTGCATCGAGATCTGCAACTCGATCCTCAAGGAAGAAGACCGCAAGCAGAAGGGCGACACCCCGACGTTCGTGAAGGACCTGGTCCTCAAGGACAAGGTGCCGACGCCCGACCAGATCATGAAGCGGCTGGACGAGTACGTGATCGGCCAGGACCGCGCCAAGAAGGTGCTGTCGGTCGCGGTCTACGGCCACTACCGCCGGCTCCACGCCCGCTTCCACAACCCGGACCTCGAACTCGAGAAGAGTAACATCCTGCTGGTCGGCCCGACGGGCTCCGGCAAGACGCTCATGGCGCGCACGCTGGCGCGCATCCTCGACGTGCCGTTCGCGATCGCGGACGCCACCACGCTCACCGAGGCGGGCTACGTCGGCGAGGACGTCGAGAACATCCTGCTGCGCCTGCTGCAGAACGCCAACTTCGACGTCGAGCGCGCCCAGCAGGGCATCATCTACATCGACGAGATCGACAAGATCGGCCGCACGACGAGCAACGTCTCGATCACACGCGACGTCAGCGGTGAGGGCGTGCAACAGGCCCTGCTCAAGATCCTCGAGGGTACGGTGGCGAACGTGCCGCCGCAGGGCGGCCGCAAGCACCCCGAGCAGAGCTACATCCAGGTGAACACCGAGCACATCATGTTCATCTGTGGCGGCACGTTCTCGAGCATCGAGCACTTCATCGCCCGCCGGCTCGGCCAGAACGTCATCGGGTTCGACGACCCACTCGCGGCCGAGGTCGGCGAGATGGATCTCGTCACGAACCAGAAGGAACGCGACCGACTGATTCCCTTCCTCGACCAGAAGGACCTCATCGATTTCGGCATGATTCCGGAGTTCGTCGGCCGCCTGCCGGTCGTCGCGCCGATGCGGTCGCTGACGCGCGACGAGATCCTCGGCGTCATGACGCAGCCGAAGAACGCGCTCGTGAAGCAGTTCCAGTCCATGTTCGAGATGGACGACGTGCAGCTCGAGTTCACGGACGAGGCCCTCGCCGCGCTCGCGGACATCGCGATGACGCGCGATACCGGCGTGCGCTCCCTGCGCACGATGTTCGAGGAGGTCCTCCTGGACCTGCGCTTCGACATCGCCTCGCGCAAGGGCGAGCAGATCGTCGTGACCGAGGACTTCGTGCAGGAACGACTCGAGCGCACCCGCCGCGGCGACCGCGCCGAACGACGCAAGCGCGACAGCGCCTGAGCGGCGGCTAGCCGTGTCCCGACCTGACGACGCTGCCAGCGGCGCGCCCCGCGACGCCGCAGCCATCGACGCTCCGACCGCGGGCGGCGCGACGAACGACCCATCGGCCGCACTCACCGACCTGACACCGGATGCGCTCCGCGAGTTCGTCGTCGCGGCGGGCGGCAAACCGTTTCAGGCTCGCCAGGTGGATCACTGGCTCTGGAAGCACGGCGCCAGCGACTACGACGGCCTGCGCAACGTGCCCAAGACCCTGCGCGAGGCTCTCGCCGCCCGCCACCCGTTGCGCCACACGCACATCCGCCACCGCGAGCTCAGCACGGATGGTACCGAGAAGCTGCTGATCGGCCTGCCGGACGGCGACGCGGTCGAATGCGTGATCATCCCCGAAGGCGACCGCACGACGCTCTGCATCTCGACGCAGGTCGGCTGCCCGGTCGCCTGCATCTTCTGCGCCTCGGGCCTCGGTGGCGTCCGCCGCAATCTCACGGCGGGCGAGATCGCCGAACAGGTGCTGCATGCACGCTCGCGGCTCGAGCCAGGGCAGAACCTCACCAACCTCGTCGTCATGGGCATGGGTGAGCCGATGCTCAACCTCGACGCCCTGCTGCCCGCACTGCAGCGGATCCACGACCCGGACGGCATCGGCATGGGCGCGCGGCGCATCACCGTGAGCACCTCGGGCTACCCCCGCCAGATGGAACGGTTCGCGGCCGCCGACCCGTCCTACAACCTCGCGGTATCGCTGCACGCCGCCGACGACGCACTGCGCAAGGAGCTCGTGCCGACGGCCAGCAACCCGGTCGCCGAGATCGTCGCCGCCGCGCACCGCTACTTCGGCCAGAAAGGGCGCGAGGTCACCTACGAGGTCGTCCTGCTCGAGGGCAGGAACGACCGCCCGGAGGACGCAGTGACCATGGTCGAGGTGCTCGGGCGACTGCCGTGCACGGTCAACCTGATCCCGTGGAACGAAGTCGACGAGATTCGCGCCGAGCGCGACCTGCACCGCCCCGCGAACGCGCGCGTCGATGCGTTCGCCGACGCGTTGCGCCGCGGCGGCCTCAACGTCACGGTGCGGCGACAGCGCGGCGCGGACAAGTCCGCGGCCTGCGGTCAGCTGCGACTGCAGACCTGAGCCGCACCCCATTGCGGTAGCGCGACCGGCAGCGCGATCGAACCGCGCTGCCGCGCTTGATCAGCGCACGATGCGCTTGTCCTTGCTGGCTTTCTTCAGCCCGGACCGCTCGAGGACCGGGCGGCGCGAGGTCTTCGCCTTCGCCTTCGGGACGACTGCCTCGGGCGCGGTGAAGCGCTTCTTGACGCTGTCCTCGCATCGGTGACCACGGCGGATCCACTCCACCTTCACGTCCTTGCCCTCGGGGATCGCACGCAGCGCCCGCCGCACGTCCTCGGCCGAACCGATGGCCTCACCACCGATCCTGGTGACGATGTCGCCGCGCTCGAGCTTCAGCGCTGCTCCGAGCGTGCCATCCTGGACCATCTCGATCATCAGACCGACCCCGTCCTCGAGGCCGAGGAACTCGCGCACGGCCGGCGCGATCTGGTCACGGATCCGCACGCCGAGCCGCTCACCGTCTGCGGGCGGAGCCGCGGCTTCGTTCGGCACGTTGCGCCGGGATGGTCGCTGGAACGGCGCGAACGGATCGTCCTGCGAATCGAACGCATCGGGGTCGATCTGCACGAACGGCATCAGCGCGCGGCGCCGGTTGCCACGATCCTGGAGGAACGGCCGCCAGGACTCCGGCAGGTTCTGCTCGTCGAACGGCAAAGCCCCCCACGGCGAACCCTGGAACGACCGCAAGCCGAACGGGGACAGGTCGAACGACAGGCCGTTCCCCTTCAGCACGTCCGGGTACTGCTCCTGGAAGGACTCCATGTCCTTCGCTTCGTAGACCTTCTTCTCGAGTTCGCCGTCCTCGTTCTGCTCCATGACTTCGACGCGCACACCGTCCGGTCCGACCTGCATGTTCATGCCCTGCGACATGCCCTGCAGCCGCCCCTGCATGTCGCGCAGGTCGCGGAACTGCTGATCGAGATCCTTGAAGAAGTCGTCGGCGAAGAACCGGCGACGCGGGATGTCGACCCCGAAGTCACGCTCCATGCGCCGGAAGATGTCCTCGAACTGATCGCGCGCCTCCGGCAGGCCGCGGCGGCGGCCCGGCGCGGCGGGGGCCTGCCGGCGACCGGGCTCACGTGCCTCGACGTCGCCGGCCTTGCCGCTGCTGCCGCCGCGCTCGATCTGCCGCACGAGGCGCTTGCTGCGCCACTGCACCTCGGGATCGGCCGTTGCCTCCGCAGCCTTCTGCAACGCGGGCAACGCCGCCTTGCCGAGGTCACGCAGCGCCCGCTCGGCGCGGACCCGGCGCTTGTAGGACTCCGCGCCAAGCTCGTCGATCCACTCACTCACCGACTGCTGACTCGCCTTCGGCGGCGCGGCGCGCTCCTCGCCGATCCGCTCTTCGGCTGTCCGCTCTTCCGTGGTGCGCTCGTGCTGCTGGGCGAACAACGGGGCCGTCGGCGCCAGGCCGGCCACGGCAACCCCAAACATCCATCCGAATGCCTTCGAGTTCATGCTCCGCCCTACGTGCGAGCGGCCGCAAGACTCCAAAAACCGCAGCCGTGATCTATCGATTCTCGCGGACGTTACCACCAGTGGCGCGCGACTTTGCGCGGCCCGACGAACGGCGGGCCCCGGGCACTTCCGCGGGCACTTCCGCGGGCACTTCCGCGGGCACTTCCGCGGGCACTTCCGCGAGTTCATCGACCAGGTGTTCGGGGCCCTCGAAGCCACCGATCACGTCGTCTTCGTCCTCGAGGCTCCGCAGGTTCCAGCGCAGCATCATGCCCGAACCCTCCGCGGCGTCCTGGTAGCCATCGCCGTCGGGCGAGTAGCCCAGTTGCCGGGTCGCAGCACGCCGGCCAGACCACGGCACGACGAGTTCGGCGCCTTCGCCGAGACTCCGTGCGGTCGGCACCGGCCGATCGAACGGCGCCCCATCGAAACTCGTCATGGACCCCGGCTGCGACACGCTCCACCAGCCGAGCCAGAACAGCAGACCAGCCGCCGCGGCCCAGAGACCGCGCGCGAGTAACGGCAGGCGCGGCGAAGCGAAGCTGCCGTCGCCTTCGAAGCCGCCCGCCGCGACCACTTCGGCCTCGACCGCGGCCATCGTCCGGTCGTGCAGATCTTCGAACATCGTCTCGTCGACGCCTGCGGGCACGAAGTCCCCCGCCGCCACGAGCGCCTTTTGCGACTGCTGCAGGCCGGCGGCCTCGCCGCGACACTTCACGCAATCAACGAGATGACCTGACACCGCTCGCGCCATCGAACGATCCAGATCGTCCCCGACGAACAGCGGCAGCAACCGGCGCACGTTTTCGCAGCGCGGACCCTGCTGCGGGCCGTCGCGTTCCTGCAGGCCCGCACTCACGCCTCGAACTCCTCGCTCGTGAGGATGTCTCCGGCACCGCCGGCGCCATTCGCACCGCGATCGGTGCGTGCCGCCTCGTCACGCTCGATCGAGCGCTCCCAGAGCTCACGGAAGTAGATCCGGCCGCGATGCAGCCGCCAACGCGCGGTCGCGTGCGTGACCTTGAGGATCGGCGCGATCTCCCGGCAGCTCAGGCCGTGGATGTCGCGCAGCACGAGCACCGCGCGGAACTTCGGATCGAGCTGATCCAGCACCTGCCAAACCTGCTCGTCGCGCTCCCGAGCCTCGAGGCAGGCGTGGCCATCGTGCTCCCGCGCGTCGGGCAGCGCCCCGAGATGGTCCTCGAGGTTCTTCCCGCGCGCGCTCTTGCGCTTGCGCAGACTGTCGATCGCGAGGTTCATCACGATCCGGTAGAACCAGGTGTAGAAGCTGCGCGACCAGTCGTAGCGCTCGAGCGAGCGGAACAGTCGGACGAACGCCTCCTGGGCGACGTCCCGCGCATCCTCGACCCGGCCGAGCACGTGGAAGGCGATCCAGAACGCGCGCTTCTGGTAGCGCGCGACGAGCGCCGCGAACGGGTCCTCCTGGCCGGCGAGCGTGCGCCGCACGAGTTCGGCGTCGGAAATCTCGGTCGCGCCAGCCAGCTCCGCCACATCGCGCGGCAGGCCGCCCGGCAGTTCCGGAGCGCTGTGCTGCAGCTGCTGGAGACGGGCGGTCGACGATCGGGCTGCCATGTCGCTCAGAATACGGGCGTCCGCGCGCGCCTGCGAGTCGGGAGCGGCAGGTTGGCGGACGTAAATCCGGTTCTCCACACGGTTCCGGGTCGAAATCCCGCCCGTGACCCGGGCTGAATGCCCGGCCGGACGCCGCCCGTCCCCGATATCCGGCGACCGCCGCCCCGCCAGGGCTGGCTACTTGCGCGCCTTCTTCGGCGCGTGCGGATTGCCCATGCCACGGAACTTCTCGTAGCGCTGGGCGAGCAGCTCCTCCGTCGAGAGCTTGCCGAGCTCCTCGAGCCAGCTCAGGATCTGCGCCTTGACGCCATGCACCGTCGCCTTCTGGTCACGGTGCGCGCCGCCGAGCGGCTCATCGAGCACCTTGTCCACCAGACCGAGCCGCAGCAGGTCCGAGCCCGTGAGCTTCAGGGCCTCGGCCGCCTCGGGCGCCTTGTCGCCACTCTTCCAGAGGATCGCCGCGCAGCCCTCGGGTGAGATCACGGAGTAGTAGGAGTTCTCGAGCATGCCGACGCGGTCTCCCACGCCGATGCCGAGCGCGCCGCCCGAGCCACCTTCGCCGATCACGAGACAGATGATCGGGACGGGCATCTCGAACATCTCGAGGATGTTCTTCGCGATCGCTGCGGCCTGGCCGCGCTCTTCCGCGCCGATGCCCGGGTAGGCGCCCGGCGTGTTGATGAACGACACGATTGGCAGCTTCATCTTCACCGCGAGCTGCATCTTCTGCAGCGCCTTGCGGTAGCCCTCCGGGTGCGCGCAGCCGAAGTTGCACGCCAACCGGTCCTTGACGGTCTTGCCCTTGCGATGCCCGACGAGCAGGAAACGGACGCCGTCCATGCTCGCGAGCCCGGTCACGATCGCGGCGTCGTCACCGAACACACGATCGCCGTGGAGCTCGACGAAGTCGTCCAGCATCAGCTGCACGTAGTCCGAGGTCATCGGCCGGTCGGCGTGACGCGCGACGTTGACACGCTCCCACGGCGACAGCCCGGAGTAGACCTCGGCCGTCTGCTTCTGCAGCCGGTCCTCGAGGGTCGCGATCTCGTCGGAAAGATCGAGGTGCGAGTCCTTGCTCAGGTTGCGCAGCTCGTCGATCTTGCTCTGCAACTCCTTGAGCGGACGCTCGAACGCGAGGCCATCCTGGGCCGCGGGCTTGGCGGAGGACTGAGTCATGGGCCGCGGACTTTACGAGTTGGGCCGGCGCGCGCCACCGGGTTCGCGCTTTCGGTCCGGCGTGAGCGCCCGCTGGCGGCCGGCCGACGGTCCGAGGGTGCGCCAACGGCCACGGTCCCCGGCCCGGAAACCCCACGGCATGGGCCAGATCGCCTACCATGGCTCCGCGACACGCCGCCCTTCCCACCGTCGCTTCCACTCGCAGGAATCCGCCATGCTCCGATCTGCCGGCGCCGCTGCCGTGGCCTTCGCCACGGCGATCCCCCTCTTCTCGACCACACTCCCCGGCCAATGCCGCCCGGTGCGACACTTCGGTTTCCACCAGGAACGCGTCGGCGCCAGCCTCGCAGCGGACGGCGACCAGGCGCTGTTCGGTCACTCCAACGGCTTCAACTGTGGTCACTACTCCTACCTCGGCGATGGCTTCTGGCGGCGCTCGGCGCTCATGGGCGGCACTGGCGCGGGCCGCGTGGCCATGGGACGCGCGGTCGCCCTGCGCGGCGACCTCGCGCTGCTCGGCGACCCGGGCGACTCGACCCAGGGCGCGGGCGCTGGCGCCGGCGTGATCTACGAACGTGCCGCCGGCAGTTGGTCCCGCAACCTGGACCTCTATCCGCCGACTGCCAACGGCGGCAGCTACGGCAGCGCGGTCGCGATCTCCGACGACTCCCAGCGTCTGCTCGTCACCGCGATCAACGATCCCGCCGGCGGCGCGCTGCATATCTACGTGCGGCAGTCCGGCAACTGGGTCCTCGAGCAAACGATCACGGGCCACAGCCTGACACCGAGCACCGGCCTCGGCACCGCCACCGCAATGCTCCAGGGCCGCCTGTTCTTGTCGACCGGGAGCAACGGCACCTCCGAAGTCCGCGTGCTGACGCAGGTCGGTGGCACGTGGACCCAGACGACCGCGCTGGCGCCGGCCCAACTGCCGCCCAACTCCGGGTTCGGCTCGCGGCTCGACGGCGACGGCAACCACCTGATCGTGTCGGCTCCGCTCGCACCCTACGCCGGCTCCCAGAAGACCGGCCTCCTGTTCGACTACGATCTCTCGCTGCCGAACTGGGAGAACCGACCCGCCGTCATCTCGTCCCCCACGTGGACGGCAACGACCGCGTTCGGCCGAGCCATGGATCTCTCCGGCGACCGGCTCGCGATCGGCGCCGAAGACGAAGCGTTCGTCTTCCAACGCTCGGCCTCGGGCTGGCGCTACCTCGCCTGGGTCGTGCCGCCGCTCACCGGCTTCAGCGCGCACTTCGGCGACGCAGTGGCGCTCTTCGATCATGGGCTGCTGGTCGGCGACAACTACTACGACGACGACCCGTGGAACTATCCCGACGGCCCCGGCGCCGTTCACACCTACGACCTGATCGACGTCGGGCAACCGTTCCAGGCGTGCTGGCGCGGCGTTGCGATCCAGTCGGGCGGCAACCTGCGCATGCGGATCGACTGGCCGCAGCACGCGGGCAAGAACTACCAGATCTTCGGCTCCGCCACGGGCCTCGGCCCGACCGTCGTGAATGGCGTTGCGATCCCTTTGACCCGGGACCTCTACACCGACGTCCTGATGCTGAACCCCGCGTTCTTCCAATCGGGCAGCGGTACACTCGACGCCAACGGCCGCGCCACCCCCGAGTGGGTCGTCCCCCCGGGGCTGCCGCTCGCGCTCGCCGGCGTGTCGTTCCACCACGCGGTCGTCGCGTGGGACTCCAACTCGCTGGCCGCGACCAATCCGGTCACGACGCAGCTCATCAGCATCTACTGAGCCCTGCAGCTCACCGCATCACGAGGTTGAGCTGCAGGACGTCCGTCACCTCGGCGACGTTCATGGTCGCGGTATCGATGAGCGAGACCTGGGTGTAGATCGGGATACCGCCGTAGGGCCCATCGACGATGTCGACCTCGAACTGCGTCTGGTTGTTCGCCAGATAGATCGGGAAGTTGAGGTCGATGAGCATGTTGCACTGCGGCAATCCGACGAACCCGAGGTTGGTCACGAGCGGCTGCACGCCGACGAAGAGGATCGGCAGGTAGTTGATCCCGGAGTTCGGCAACGACCAGCTGACATCGAACTTCGTGCCGACGTACGGCCGCTGACCCGATCCGCCCGTCACCGAGTTGCCCGGCGTCGGACAACTCGAACCCCAGTTCACCGTCGTCGCGAGTTCCTGCGGCCCGTAGGCATCGAGCGCCTCGAAGCGCGTCGTAATGACCGCCGGCAGGATGCCCGCGTGGCTGATGCCGCCGAACGTCATCGACTGCTCCGAGGCCGGATCCCATGCCGTCGGCGCACTGAACCGCTCGATGCGGTGATTGGCCGGCGCACGGAGTTCCCAGCGCGTGCCGTCCCATTCCCACACGTCGCTGTAGGCCTGCGGGTAGGTCGTCAGCGTCGGCTTGGTACGGAACGGCCAGACGCCACTGTTGGCCGCGAGGAACGGCTTGGCGATCCCGCCCGTGAGCACCACGCGTTGGCGCACCGGGTCGTAGGTCATCGAATGCAGCATCCGACCACCCGGGCGGCGACCCGGCGTGTTGGTGAAGTCGATCTCGTTCCACACCCACGTGTTGGCCGTGTTGTCCCAGGACAGTTCCCAGGTGTCGTTGCGGACCGCTCCGGTCGTGCTACTGAGATCGAACCCACCGAACATCACCGCGACATTGCGGCGTTCGTCGTAGGCAATCGAGTGACCGAAACGGCGCGTCGGCCACGGGGTCGGCGGAATCGTCACGGGTGGCAGGTAGGTCGTCCAGGTCGAGGTCGACGGATCGAACTCGCGGATGTTCGCATCCGAAGCCGAAGCCGGCTGACGCGAGCCACCGAACACGACGAGGCGTGACCTGGTCTGGTCCGCGAACTGCGCATGGAACGCGATCGCGCCGCCTGGATAGCTGGCAACCCGATTCCACGCCGGGCCCGTCGTCTGCGGCCCGAGGTACTCGTACAGCTCGCTATCGACCGTGAGCGTGGCCAACGGGTTGTAGCGGTAACGTTCGATGTGCCGCGTCACCGTCATGCCCATGCAGTTGAACCCCGGCTGCAGGACACAGGTCGTGAGCCAACGCCAGGAACGCTGGCCGTTGACGAGCTGCCCCATCTCGTAGCCACCGAGGCGATAGGTCTTGCCGATCTCGCGCAAGTAGCTGAGGCCGAGCCCCGCCCCCGCATTCATCGTGCCGTTGTTCGGATCCTGTGGGTTTTCCGATCGTACCCAGCCGCGGTCTACGCCCGCCGCATTGCGGTCGTACTCGAACGTCTCGGCCCAAGACCAG
>JANSXC010000023.1 GCA_024743115.1 bacterium
AGGCCGTCGCCGTTGACGTCGTCGAGGCAGCGACGGTCCGAGCCGATCCCGTGGCCCGTGATCCACGTTTGCTCAGCGAAGAGGAACGTGCCGGACGACGACGCCGATTCGACATGCCAGCGGCCGTTGAACGCCTGGAAGCGAACGTAGTCGTCGCGCCCGTCGCCGTTGACGTCGCCCCACATGCCCTCGCCGCCTTGAACCAACAAACCGGTGTAGGTCGGTGATTCGAAGTGCGAGCCGTTGGCGACTGCCGTCCACGAGCGGTTGTCGCCGCGGAGCTCGATCGCGTCGTCCAGACCGTCGCCATTGGTGTCGGCCAGCCAGTACTTGCTGCCTGAGTTGCCGCCGTGGCCCTGGACCCAGGCCTGGGCCGCGACGTTCGACGTGATGCAAAGGGAGAGCGCGGCGGATGCGAGCGCGGCGTGACAGTGGAACAAGTTCATTTCGGCAGTCCTCGTGGTTCTTCTCTGGGTGCGAGCCCGCCGATTGCGGTGCCCGTCATCAGGACCACGGAATCCCGCGGATTTGCGGCCATCCAGGGGCCCGAATTCTTGGCCATGGGCATAACCTGTCTTTCTGCAAGGTCTTGCGATATCCTCGACCCTGTCGTTCCCCCTGATCTCGCCAATGGTTCCCGAGCAACCGCCAGACGACGACCCGGTCGACGTCCACATCCACACGGCCTACGACAAGCTGCGCGAGGTTGCCGCTGGCTACCTTCGCCGGCTGCGGCCCGGTCAAACCGTGCAGCCCACCGAGGTCGTGCACGAGGCCTACCTGCGACTGCAGGCATCCGATCAGACCTGGCGTTCGCGATCCCGATTCCTGGCGTTCGCTTCGAAGTCGATTCGCAACCTGCTCATCGATCACGTGCGCGCGCGCGCGGCCGACAAGCGCGGTGGGGATCGCGAACGGGTCACGCTGTCCACTCGCGTGGTAGACCACAAACCCGCGGACCTCGACCTGATCGACTTGCACGAGGCGCTCGAGCTATTGACGGAGCGCGATGAACGGCAGGGGCGCATCGTCGAGATGCGCTTCTTCGGCAACATGTCGACGGACGAGATCGCCGAGGCCATGCGCATTTCGCCACGCACCGTGCGTCGCGAACTGCGCATGGCGCAATCATGGCTCATGCGCGAGCTCGACCCGGGCTCGCCATGAAGTGTGAGTAGTCGCACCCTGGTCAGGCTACGGCGGTAAGCGCGGGTCCGGACTGCTCCGGCGCTGATGTCCTCCAACCGGCGAGGCATGGCCGCCTCGCGAACAACCTTGCAGGCAATGACCGCCCCGGCAAGCTCGTAGCCAGGCGCGGTCCGGTGGCCCGTTCATCTTTCTGCAGGGCGGTGTTTGGATCACAGTCGTTCCGCTATGCAGCGGTTTACCGCGGCCCAGCAGTCGGGTGCCACTCCATCGGTCCACACGATGACGATCACCTTGCCCCGCCGATGCACCTTGGCACGGTCGAGGCTCGCGTTCATCGCCCAGATGTCGCGCACGATTCCCTCCAGGCGATCGGCATCCTCGATGGCGGCGGTTTCGAGGCCGTAGAAGCCAACGTCCTTCTCCGCGCGGTAGAGAGCGTACAGCGCCTCACGAATCCCTTGGTTGCTAAGGCGACCCTGGGAGCTGGCGCGCGTAATGTGCTCGACGAAGTCGGGTGCGCTCGAGCGGGTCGGGTTCCCGCGGAGCACCTTGCGGTCGACGTGCAGCCCCAGGACGTCGGGGAGCTTTCGCGTCACCAGGGAGGGATGCAGTTCGGGCCCTTCGAGCACGATTGGCTCGAGGCCACGCGTGACGCAGCCGGCGAACAGGAAGGCGAGCGTGGCAGCGGTGAGGGTCTTCATTTGGGGCGGGCATCCTCGCAGGAACGGGTGGGGATGTCGGCACCTTCGGGCCGTCGATCTGTTCGGTGTCGGACTTTGGGGATCGACGACAGGCGTTCTCTGCTACGAAGGAACCATGGACCACGATCTCTTCGTCATCGGCGCCGGTTCGGGCGGGGTGCGCGCGGCGCGCATGGCTGCCGGGTTCGGCGCAAAAGTCGCGGTTGCCGAGGATCTCTACCTGGGCGGGACATGCGTCAATGTCGGTTGTGTGCCGAAGAAGCTCTACGTCTACGCCTCCGAGTTTCGGCACGCGTTCGAGGATGCGAAGGGCTTCGGCTGGGCGGCGCAGACACCGAAGTTCGATTGGGACACGCTGCGGAACAACAAGACCGACGAGATCGGTCGGTTGAACGGGATCTACGACAAGCTGCTCGGCAACGCCGGCGCCAAGATCATCCGGGGCCGCGCGAAGATCGTCGGGCCGCACGAGGTCGAGGTGAACGGGCAGCGTCACACGGCGGAGAAGATCCTGATCGCGACGGGTGGCTGGCCGCGGCGCGACACACGACCCGGGGCGGAGCTGGGGATCACGTCGAACGAGGTCTTCGATCTGCCCGAGTTCCCCGAGCGGATCATGATCGCGGGCGGTGGTTACATCGCCGTCGAGTTCGCCGGAATCTTCGCTGGGCTCGGGGCGCAGGTCACCCAGCTGTATCGCGGGCCGCTGTTCCTGCGCGGCTTTGATCAGGACATCCGTGAGTTCGCGGCGCAGGAGCTGCCGAAGACGGGCATCGATCTGCGCTTCGAGGTGATCATCGACTCGATCGAACGGACGGCGGGCGGCCTGCTGTGCAAACTGTCCGACGGCAAGGAGGTCGAGGTCGACCAGGTGCTCTACGCAATCGGGCGCGAACCGAACGTCACGGGTCTCGGGCTCGAGAACGTCAACGTGCAGCGGAACGACCGCGGCTACATCGAGGTCGACGCCGACTTCCGTACGTCCGAGCCGTCGATCTTCGCAGTTGGCGACGTCACGGGTGGCATGGAGCTCACGCCGGTTGCGCTGGCCGAGGGCATGGCGTTCGCGCGCAAGCAGTTCGGGTCGATCCAGCGGGCGGTCGAGTACGACTTCATCCCGTCGGCGGTGTTCTGCCAGCCCAACATCGGCACCGTCGGCTTCACCGAAGAGCGGGCGCGCGAAGAGTTCGAGAGCATCACGCTCTACAAGTCGACGTTCCGGCCGATGAAACACACGATCAGCGGCCGCGACGAGCGCACGCTGATGAAGCTCATCGTCGACGACGCCACCGACCGGGTCGTCGGCGTGCACATGATGGGCCCCGACGCCGGCGAGATCATTCAGGGCATCGCGATCGCACTGAAAGCTGGCGCCACGAAAGCGACGTTCGACGCCACCGTCGGCATCCATCCGACCGCGGCCGAGGAATTCGTCACGATGCGCGAGCCGTGGACGGAGTGATTGCTCACTGCCCCGAGTTGGCTTGCAGCCGCTGCTGCAGGCGGCTCGCGGTCGGGTGACGCTGCAGGCCCTGCTGCCAGACGGACCGGGCTTCCTTCAGATCGCCGCGCTGCGCGTGCAGGTTGCCGAGCTGGAAGTAGACCTGCGAGTGGCGGCCTTCCACGGGCAGACTCCTCTGCTGTTCGATCAACGTTTCGAAGTGCTGGATGGCCTCGGGCATGCGCCCGTACGAGCTGGGCCAGAACGTCAGCTTGACGGCTTTTTCGTAACGGGCGTCCCAGTGTTGGGGGTCGAGTTCGAGAACATCGCCGTAGGCGGAGTCCGACTCGCGCCACCAGCGCCCTTGTTCGTGGTTGGGGCGGCTCATCGCCGCGGCGTGGGCCGCGCACGCGAGCTCGTAGTGAGCTGCGGTCGACTGCGGCGCCTGCTCGACCGCTGTGCGGTAGACGTCGAGCACTTCGTCGAGCCGGTCACAGGCTTCGAGTTGGGCCCAGAGTTCGGCCGTACTCTCACCCGATGCCTGAAGCGTGCGCAGCTCGTCGTACCAGTCGGTCGCCGAGTACTTGCTCCGGTCGACCTCGCCTTCGCCACGGTGGCGAGCATCGGGCGCCTCGGTGCTTTGCCGGTCTGCCAGCGCTTGGTTCACGAGTTCGAGAACGAACTCGCGGTCGATCGTTGGTCCGGCGGCGACGCGCATCGGTGTCGCGCTCGCGCTCTGCAGTTGCTGAGCCATGCGCTGTTCGAACTCACGCTGACGCGACTCCAGGTTCTCCGTGATGGCGAGGAGGCGGGCCGAGTCGACTTCGGGAGCCGCAGT
Source organism: bacterium (assembly GCA_024743115.1). Lineage (GTDB taxonomy): Bacteria > Planctomycetota > UBA1135 > UBA1135 > UBA2386 > JAGQRA01. The sequence continues at coordinate 4,130 of JANSXC010000023.1, forward strand.
CGCCTGCGCGGGATCCGCGCCCGAGACGGCGAGGTGAACGAGGAACGCGGCGGCGGCGCCGGCCGTGGCAGAAGACAACAGGACGGTCATGGGTTGCATACCCGCCTCTCGTCGAACGGTTCGCGAGGGCTCACGATTTTCAGGCCGAACTCGCGGGCTTTCGGACTGTCGGCTGCGAGCTAGCGAAACTGCGGCAGGACCTGCACCAACTGATCGTACTGATTGCGCGCGGTCGGCGAACTCTCGGCCTCGAGTCTGGCTGCTGCGACTGCGGCGCGGAACAGCGGCTGCAGCGGCACGCTCTCGGCGAGGCCGCGCTCGGCAAGCAAGACGACGAAGTCAGTGCTGGTCGTATGCAGTTTGCTGAGCGTGTCCGCGGATCGTGAGCCCCACAGCGTCTCGATGCGTTCGGCGAGGCGCTGGCGTTCCTCCTCACCGACCTGGTCGAGGACGCGGGCCGCGAAGCGCGTCCAGGTCGAGAGCGCGAACGCGTCTTCGAGCCCGTGCCGCTCGATCGCCTTCATGCCGACGAACGCCCGTTTGCGCGCGGTTGCCACGCGATCCTCGCGCAAGAGGATGTCGATCTCGAGCGCGAGCTGGGTGCGCATCTCCTGACGCGTCCTGCGGTCGCCGGAATCGGCGTACAACTGGAGCGCGAGGTCGCCGGCGATGCGCAGTTGTTCGAGCCCTTCGTTCACATCGCCCGGCACATGGACCAGCCAGGCGCCGAGGCGGAAGTGGCTCCAGCAGACGAGATACCGCCAGCGCCTCGGTTCCGCGGCCCCGAAGCGCTGCTGCGCGTCGAGCGCCCGTTCGCGCGCAGCGCGGGCGTCGCTCATGCCCTGCTGGGAGTCGTAGAGGATACAGAGATCGCCGCGCGTCCACAGTGACGACAGCAGGTCCGCCGTGCGGTCGGGATCGTCGTTGCGATCGACGAGCCGCGCGCGAGCCAGTGCTACGCATTCGTCCGCCGCCGCCATCCCGAGTTCGCGTTTGCCGATCCGGCGACAGTTGTCGGCGAAGCTGTGCAGGGCGCGCCAGAGCTGGCGTTGGCTGGCGTCGTCCGGACGCAACGCGGCGAGGCGCCGCGCCAGCTCTTTTGCACGGACCAACGCTCGGTGCCCGACCTCGGACTCCTCCTTCGGCGAGAACCAGTAACCGCCGTGCAGCTGGCTGACCTCGATGTAGGCGTCGAGCAGCGACTGCAGGCTGTCAGCGTCCTCGATCAACGTGCCCCGAAGGCCTTCCAAGGCATCGAAGGCGGCCGACACGATGCGTCGTCGTTCTGCGAGGCGCTGGACCTGCTCCAGTCGACGCTCGGACGCGACCACGACACCCTTGGCGGAATCACGCGCGATGACCGCCAGTCGCTCGCGCACGCGACCGAGTTCGGTGGTTGCCTCGTCGAGGGTGCGCTGCTGTTCGACGGCTTCGTTCTGGGCCTTTGCGAGGTCGCGACCGAATCGCTCGGCCTGTACCCAGAGCGTGACGATGACCGCGATGCCGATGACGAGTAGCAGGCCGGCAGCCGCAAGCCCGGCGCACAACGCGCGACGCCGGCGCGCCAGTAGTCGCAAGCGGTGCAGCCAACTCGGCGGCCGCGCCGCGATCGGCTCGCTGTTCAGGAACCGTTGCAGGTCGTCGCGCAGCGCCGCGACGCCGTCATAGCGCAGTTCGGGATCCGGTTGCAGGGCACATGCCACGATCGCCGCGAGGTCGGTCGGTAACTCGTCGCTGCCGGACGCCGGCATCGGCTCGGCGTTGCGGATCTTGCCCAGCGCTTCCAACACGGTCTCGTCACCGCGAAGGAATGGATGCCGTCCGAGCAGCAGTTCATGCAGCAGCACTCCGAGCGAGTAGACGTCGCTCCGCACGTCGAGTACGTCTTGCGCGCCGTTCGCCTGCTCTGGGCTCATGTAGAGCACCGTGCCGACCAGCTCGCCGTGGCGCGTGCGGTCGAGTTCCGGCTGTTCACGCGACATGAGCCGCGCAATGCCGAAGTCGATCACCTTGACCGACTGCACTGGGTCCGCGCGGTCGCTGCCCGACAGCACGACGTTCTGGGGCTTGAGGTCACGGTGCAGGAAGCCGCGGCGGTGCGCGTGATGCACTGCATCACAGGTGGCAACGAACATCCGCACGCGCTGGTCGCGCGGAACGCCCCGCTCTTCACAGTAGTCGGTGATCGGTCGCGCGTCGGGGACCAGCTCCATGGCAAGCCACGACAACGACGCCGGACCCTCTTGGCCGTCACCTTCTGCCGCACCTGCACCGAGGACGCGTGCGATGTTCGGATGATCGAGACGCGCGAGGGTCTCGACCTCGTTGGCAAAGCGACTCGCGAGGCCGGTTCCGGCCGCGGCGAAGCGCAGCACCTTCACGGCCACGCGTCGGCGCGGTGCATTCTGTTCTGCTTCGTAGACTTCGGCCATGCTGCCGGCGCCGATCAGGCGACTGATCCGGAACGCCCCGAGGCGAGTGCCTGTCAGCTGGCCGCGTGCTGCGGTGGAGGCCGCGCCGCCGACAGCGTCGGCCGGGACCTCGAGCGCCCCGGGGTCGTTCGGAATCGCGTTCGGCTGCAACTCGTCCGGCCACTCGGGCGCCTGGTCGAGGACCGCGTCGGGCTGCTCGTGGGCCTCGAACAGCGTGCGCAGCTCGTCCGCCAGCACCGCGTCCTGCTCGGCAACGGTCGCCACGAATGCGGCCCGACGCGTCGGTGGCGTGCCGACGAGCTGGTCGAACAACTCTGCCAGCCGATCGATATCCACACTCATGCCGTCTACTCGTCGGGTGTGGCGTCAGGGCTCACGGTTTTTCGGGATCACCCGCGGGGGCGGTCGCGAACGGATCTTCCCCGGCCATCGCGCGCAGCAGCCAGGCGCGCGCGAACTGCCAGTCGCGCTTGACGGTGGCTGGTGAAAGCTCCATGGCGGCGGCAGTTTCCTCGACCGATAGTCCGGCGAAGTAGCGCAGCAGCACGACGCGGCCGCGCCGTGGATCCTGGCGTTCGAGTTCGGCCAGGGCGCGGTCGAGCCGCACGACCGAACCCTCGGGGTCGCCGTCGTCGGCCGGAGCCGACAGGCTCTCGGGGTCGACGTCAGCGCGGTTGTTGGGACGCTTCTTGGCCGTGCGCCGCCGGGCGTGGTCGACGAGGATCCAACGCATGGCCTGCGCGGTGGCGCAGCGCAGGTGTTCGCGATCCTGGAAGCGCTCGCTGCTGGGCTCGCCGTCGGTCTCGGCCAGTCGCAGCCAGGCTTCGTGCACCAGCGCCGTGGCCTGCAGGGTCTGCCCGGCTGGCAGCTGTTCGAGCTTTTGTCGGGCGATTCGTCGGAGCTCGTCGTAGAGCAGTGGGAATCGCGGATCGTCCGGTGCTTGCACGGCTGCAGTGTATCGGATGGCAGTTGATGCGCGCGGTCACCGACGTCAGTGCCCTGCGAGTTCGTCCTTGTGCTCGATTGCGTAGAGCTCCATGGCGATCTCGAGCTTCCAAGTCAGCCGATAGAACGCGGTACTCAGTTCGTCCAGACGTTGCTCGACTTCGTCGTAGCGACTGCGAATGAGCTCGCGGCGGGCGCCCTCGTCGGCCGGCAGTGGATCGGGCGAGATCGCGCGCATCGCGGCGAGCCAGATCTCGCGAACCTCGGCCGGGGCGACCACTTCGAGCGCCGGTTCGAGGGCCGACATCTCGTCTTCGAGCAGGCAGTCGAATGCGTGACTCAAGCCGCCGTTGCATGCATAGCTGTGTGCCAGGCTCAGGGTCGCGAGCATGCGCTGACCGGGTGACTTGTCGGCGACGTCTTCGAACGACCAGTCCTGCGGTGCTCCGAGATGCTTGCCGAGCAGCCTCGCGGCGGTGTCACTCACGCGCCCGCGATCCATTGCGATGGCGGACCGCAGCAGATCTTCGATGTCGCCGACCTCACGGGCCTGAAGTTGTTCGAGTGCGCGGCCATATGCCAGGCGGGAGTAGTGCGGCGCCTGATTCGGTTGGTCGATGAGTTCCTTGAAGCTTTCGCCGTTGCCGAAGAACGCCGGGCATTCGGCGAGCAGGTCGCGGAGGTCTTGCTCCGGCACGCTGACGAACTCCAACAATCGCCAGCACCAATACCAGTCGCCTTCGTCGCGCACGTGTCGCCAAAGCGTGAGCATCTCCTCGTCCGGCAGCGGCACGCCAGCTTCGGCGATCGCGACGAGCGCGCGCGGTGAGTGCGATTCGAGGTCGTGCGAGCTTGCGATCAGATCGCGCACGATCTCCGGGTTGCGCAGTGCCAGCACGACCGCGGCGGCGCCGTCGTCTTCGCCGGCTCCCGCGGCCTCGCGCAGTGCGGCCTCGACACCGGAGTAGAGTTCGTCGTGGAGTCGGTCCGCTCTCGCGGCCGTGGCGAGTCCCTTTGCGACCTTCTCGGCCTGCTCGCCCGCCAGCTCCTCCGCGAGCAGTGGCGCAACCTCGGGTCTGCCTGTCGCAGCGAGCATCTCCAGCACGGTGCCGCGCTCGTCAGTCGCGACGTGTGGCAGGCATCGGAGCAGTCGTTCGACGGCGCGCTCGTGCAAGGACTCCGGCAGTAGTCTGATCAGCAGGATCAGCACCTCGGGGTCACTGTGGAAGTCGCGCCGATCGAGGGCGCGAAAGACCGCCATGCCGAAGTGTTCGGGCTGCGCCTGCAGCCGGTGGCGCATCAGCTCGAGATCCGCGTCCTCGAGCAGCTCGCTCACGAGCTCGTCGGGATCCGGCGGGTCGATGCGATCCTGTTCGACCAGGCGGTCGCGCGTGGCAAACCACGCCGCGGCATCCTCGCGAACGTCCGGATCCGACATCCAATGGCTATAGCTGCCGCGCTCGCGCCACGGCAGCCGATACCGGCACCAGAGCAGATAGGCGGATGTGCTGACGAGCCAGGCGAGCGATCCGAGGACCCGGCCACTCGGTTCCACGTCCGCGAAGAGCAGCCCATAGCCGATCAGCGCGCAGAAGGCGGCATTGAGCATCAGCAGCCAGTCGAGGCCTTCACGCAGGCCGCGGCGCAGCTGTATGGCGGCCCACACGTTGACGATGGGAAAAGCGATCTGCGAGATGCGCAGTGGTTCGCCGTTGAACTGGCCGTATCCGAACCGCACGAACCGGATGGCCGCGCCGATCAGGATCAGCCAGATCAGCAGCCGAAGCAGGCGCGGCAGTTTCTTGTTCGAGAGGTGCACGGGCGCAAGTAGGGCAGCGGCGCATGACCCTACCAGCGGAAGACCTTGCGATACTGCCGGGCCGAGGTGTAGGTCGCGCAGAACAGCTGATCGAGCCCCGAGTTTTCGAGGTCGTCGAGGATCCGTTGAAAGATCCGGAATCCCTCCTCGGTCGGCACGCTGCGTCTGCCGGCCCGGTTATGGGCGATTGCGGCGGTAGTCACGGTGCGAAGGCACTGGATCATGGGAGTGACGCCGATGCCGCTCCATCCCGGCCGCAGCCGCTGCAGTTGCTCCTCGATCTGGCTGCCTGGGCCCGCGGGGTCGACGGTCGCGTCCAACACGGACCGTAGATAGTCAGAACCGTTCCCGCGGGTCCCCAATACGAAGAGGAGGAGATCCTCTGTGACAGCGTATTCGAACGCGAGTACGCCGCCGACGGAGATGAGGTGGATGACGTGATCGCCGTACTCTTGATTTCGCCGGGCCTTGTCGAGGTGCGACGACTTCAGGAGCGTGTCGATCGTCCTGGCAATCGCGTTGCCGTCGCGGAGCGACAGGCCCAGGCAAACGTCTGCGAACAATCGGCTAGGGTCGGGCACTGCGAGGGTTCGCATCTCCTCGAGGCGGCGGAAGAGGTCCGTGATACCGCCGAGGATCATGAACTCGGTTCCGAGATGATCGAAGAGGTCCTCACGGAGCCGCACGCCGGTACGTTCAGTGAACGCTGCATGGAAGGCATCCCCGTCGTCGGTGAGATCCAACAGTCCGTCGAAAGAGCGCATCACCGCGGGGAGATCGAGACTGCCGACGTCGAACGTCTCGACGTCGGCGGGTACATGCCGCAGGAGAGCGGGCCGACCCTGCTCCACCAGGAGCGCGCCGAGCAGGCCGGCATTCGACTTCGTCGTCAGCGACAAGTCCGCGACGATGGCTTCGTCATCAGCGGAGATGGTCAATTCGATTGCCTCGAGCTGAGACGCTCCGAGCAGGTCGGCAAGGTCTCGGGGGTCGATCGGGGACTCCTGCGCCGAGGCCGCTCCCAGTCCGAGGCCCAATCCCCTGGTGAAGCCATCGACGAACAAGTCCAGCGATGCCCGGATCGCCAGCGGCGCTGCCTGAGGCACGGCTTCGGCACGATTCGAAGTGGCCAGCATCTCCGGACCGAACTCCTCGATAGCCGTGCCGACGAACATCACCAGGTGGTCGTCCACCAGCTCCAACTGCGTGGCCGCCAGCGTATCGGCGGTCATTCGAAACGAGTGTTCGCCGATTTCTATCGGTATCGCCTCGACTTCGTCCGCAAAGAGCTCATCCGCGCGGCGAAAAGCGGCGAGCAGGTCTGCCAAGGCGAAGTCGCCACCCGGAACCAGAGTGATCATGGCCGCGAACCTTGCCGGTGAACCTACTGGGGATTCGGTGTCCACCTGCATGGCGACGAGGATCTCGCCGCGATAGTCCGCGAAGAGTCCCTCGATGACTTCGATCGTCATCGCCTGGATGACCGGGTCGTCGTCGCGCGCACGATCGAAGCCCTCGCGGATCGAGGTGGTCAGTTCAGCGAACGTCGGCCCGCGGAACCAATCGGCCAGCTTCGTGCGACCGAAGGATTCAGCCCAGCAGGCTGGCGCTTGGATTCGCGCCACGATTTGCGCGGTAGCCGGAACGAAACGCCGGAGCTCGACGCTTTCCTGGGAGCATAGCAGCGTGGAGAGCAACAGAGCCGGAGCGACGCGAAGCATGAGGCGTTCCTTCTGGAGTCATCTGGGTCGAGCGGGAGAACAGCTTGGCGTAGCCGGCGGCCGGCAGCAACCCGAAGAACGGCATAGCGAGCGTGTCAAACGCTTGCGCCGACTGTTTCGCGATGCGCTATCTTGGTCACGATATGCTCTCCGCGCTTACTTGCTGTTTGCCCGCGCTGTGGGCCCTCGCGCAGGTGGAGCCGAAACCGGCGGACCAGGATCCCGAGCAGACGCCGCAGGGTCGCAAACAGTATCTCGGTCGCCGGATCGCCCACACCATGCACTGGCGCGGAGCCGCATGGCTGATGCGCAAGACGCGAGAGGACGAAGAGAACGGCGCGCTGTTGCGCGAGTGGCTCGCAGTCGCGAAGGGGCAGGCCGTTTGTGATCTCGGGTGCGGCAACGGCTATCACACGTTGCCGTTGGCCGAAGCGGTCGGTGCCAAGGGTGTCGTCCATGCCGTCGATCTGCAGCCGCAGATGCTGACCATGCTGCGTGTGCGCGCCGAGAAGCGCCGGCTCGAGAACCTGCGCTTCGTCGAAGCGACCGTCGACGACCCGAAGCTGGCGAATGCTTCGTGCGATCTCGTGCTCATGGTCGACGTTTATCACGAACTGTCGCACCCCGTGCGCGTCATGCGTCACGTGCGCCGGGCGCTTCGCCCCGGCGGCCGGGTCGTGCTCGTCGAGTTTCGCGCGGAGGATCCTGAAGTGCCGATCAAGCCCGAGCACATGATGAGCAAGGCGCAGGTGATTCGGGAGATGGCGAGTCACGGGTTCGAGTTCGTCGGCGAGACGGATGCGTTGCCCTGGCAGCATGCGATGGCGTTTCGGCCGCAACAGGAAGTGGATCGGTGGATCGGGCCGCGCCAGGTAACGCGTGGGTTCTTGCGTGCGCTCGGGGGCAAGGACTGGCGTATCGTGCGGCCGTTCTTGGCAGCCAGACTCGCGACCACGAATCGCAAGGAGTTCCCGCGGTTGCCGAAGAGCGCCGGGTTCGAGATTCGTGGCGGCGACGGCGCGACGGTGACCGCGGTGCTCGCGGGCCACGCGATCGAGTTGCGAGCCGACGCGAACGGCCGTTGGCTGATCAGCGCTGTTCGGACGCGGAAGTGACGTGGCCGGCTACTCGTCAGCCGCGAGCACTTCAACCGCCGAAACTTCGCGCGGTGCACGTGCGAGTGCCGCAAGCAACGCGTTGATCGGTGCTGGCACTCCACAGGACTCGGCAATCGCGGCGATGGCGCCCTCGATCCAGGGTGACTCCAGCGGCTTGTCGCGTTGACGGCTCTGCCACGTCGAGCCGCCGCCACGTTCCTCACCGGCAACAGCTACGCAATCGATGGCGGCAACGCGCTCGGCGAACTCGTCTTCGGGTACGCGGTCGATTGCGGCGGCGTCCAATACCGCTGTGCCCTCGGCGCGTGCGGCGGCGGCGACCCGTTGCCAGTCGTCCTTGACCATGGCCTGCGCGGCGCCGCCGAGGTTCGTGATCAGCTTCGCCGCGTTCCAGCGGGCGATGTCTTCGCGTGCGATCGCATCGAACCCGGCGGCCGTGAGCACTCGGCAGAACGCCTCCGCCAGCGCGAGCCCGCGCTCGCTGGCCGCGCCGGTATCCAACACGCCGGGGCACGCGGTCGTATGGAGTCGAACTTCACCTGGTTCGAGGTGCGTCGCGGGCATCCAGACCATCGTGCTCAGGACGGTGTCGAATCGCGCCACCGCCAGCTTCTCGCCGTGCAGACCGTTCGTCATGCAGACGACCGGCAAGGTTGGCCCCGACGCGTTTCGGAGTTCGTCGAGTATCGGCTCGGCGTCCTGGAGCTTCGTCGCGAGGACGGCGAGGTCACCAGCGGACCAGTTCACGTCGGCGGTTCGGCCGAAGGTCGCGCAGCGCGCGCAGAACTCGCCAGACGGCATTCGCAGGCGCAGGCCCGCACGCCGGATGGCTTCGAGGTGCTCACCGCGCGCCACGAACGCGACGTCGATGCCAGCGCGATGCAACAGTGCCCCGACGCTGCCGCCGATCGCACCCGCACCGAGGATGATGATTCGTTGGATCATTCGAAGTTGCGATGAAACCACTATCGCAGGCTCTGGCGCCAGCGGTCGATGACTTCGGGGGGGGGGGCCAGGGCTCGGCGAACGTAGAATCCCGTACGGATCGGGCGGCCCGCGGCTCGGGTCGCGTAGTCGTCTTCCTGCTCCACGATCGGCAGGTAGTCGCGACGAAACGCGCTCGAATCGGGCAGGCCGCAGCGGCGCGCGATGTCGCTGTGAAACTCGATGAACGTCGGCTTGCGTGCGAGGGCTACCTCGGCGCAAGCCTCTGGTGTGCCGAGCAGCCGGGCGAACTCGGGATCGCACAGTCCGGCCAGATCCATCATGTCGAGTTTGTCGAGCCACAGAGCGCCGCCCATGTCAGCTGCCAGGACGGAGGCGCGTTTGGCGTTCGGCAGCTCGAGATCCGCGGCCCAGCTCACGAAGCGTTCGTTGAGTTCGAGGATCGAGGTCATCGGTACGGTCGGGTTCTGGCGGAAGTTCAGCATGCGGTCCGTCGCGCGCACGAGGGCCACGATGCCGATTGCACTGAACACTGCCGCGAGCAACCACCGGCGCTTGCCCGTGAGCGCGGCGAACAGCGTGCCGAGCGCGAGGGTGATCGTGGGCGTCGCGAGCAACGAGAACGCGGTGCCGAAGCGCCACTCACCCATCCAGTCCGGTGGCAGCGCCTGATAGCCCATCAGCGCGAGAATCGTGCCGTAGACCCAAGGCGCCGAACTGCGTGCTGGTCGACTGCCGACCACGGCGAACGCGAGTGCGAGGAGCACGATTCCGGGTTCGCCGGCGAGGCTGCGTGTGATGCCCTTGGCGCCGAGCAAATCCAGCGTCGCGAACGCGAGCAGCGCGTGCACGATGGCGGCGAGTCGGCGACCACGAAGCCGCGGCAGCTGCCGCAAGAGTTGGAGGCCACCGAGCGCGAGAGCGAGGGCCGCGGCGGTGCTGGCTCGGCCCCAGGTATCGCCGACCTTGGCATGGAACGTGTTGGGCACGAAGTCGCCGAAGACCTGCCATCGCCAAAAGGTCAGAGCGGCAACGCCGAGAATCGTGACGGCGCTCGCGGTGGCGGCGAGTCGCACGCGTCGCGCGATCGGCAGGTCCCCGAGCACGAGTGTGGTAGTTGGCCACAGCGCGGCGAGGACGAGGCCATCGGGGCGGACCGCTGCGGTGAGCGCGGCGATCGCACCGGCCGCGATTGCTGCCGCGAACGAAGCGCCGGTCGGTGCGCGGCACGACCTGACAGTGCTGACGAGCAGCGCGGCAGTGAGCAGGGCGAAGAGGCCGTTCTCGAGGCCGGACACGCACCAGATAGCGAACGCCGGATTGAGCACGAGAAACAAGAGGCCGATGTCACCCCAGAGCCGGAGCTCTGGCGCGGTGTGACGGATCGCGCGCCGCGTCAGGATCACCGAGCCGAACGCGCAGGCGAAGCCCAGCAGCTTCGGCGTCCAGACGAGATCGAACCAATCCAGCGCGAAGAACGGCAGCAGCACGAGCAGCCAGAGTAGGTTCGTGAAGCCTTCGACCGGCGCTGCGCCGGGTTGCGCGACCCAGCCGAAGCCGGTCGACACGTTTCGCGCATAGGCGAACGTGATCCCGGCGTCGTCGATGATCCAGGAGCCGTAGGCCGCCATGTGCGCCGCGAGGAGGATCGCGAGGCCGGTCGAGACCAGGAACTCCTGGCGTCGAGCGGTGGCGGCTGACTCGGTCGCGAGTTCGGGGAGCGTGGCCATGTGGGCACGGTCGCAAGTCGACCGTTGCCCGGCACACTATGCCAGGAGGCCAGGTGCCGCTATTGCGAGGTCCGATCGTTCAGTGCACGACGTAGTGGTCACCGCGCCGCACGAACCCTAGCCCATTTGCGGCGACGGCGGCGCGGACCAGATCGAGCGTTCGGACATTGGCGGCGAACACGGTCAGTGGCTTGCCGGCAGCGGTCAGGGTGACCGGGATCGGGCCTGCCGCCTGCAAGAGTTCGAGTTCGCTGATGCTCTCTGCGGTATGCGTCGATGTCTTGCCGCGATCCAGCGTCGGCACGATGCGAACGATGCCCCGCGTTTCGTCCACCACCTCCGCGCCGGCGCTGGCAGCGATCGCACGCAGCAGGCCATTCGATCGGGGCTCGAATGCGAACATCGCGATTTCCGCGTCGATCCCGGCGCCGATGACCAGGTTGAGGCCCACAGCCTTCGCCCATCCATCGAACACGTTCTGAACGCTCGATCCGGAGGTCTGCTGCATCGCGGGCACGCGCTTCGGCCGCTCCGTGGCTGGCCGAACCGTGAGGGCGCTGCCGTGGCCGATCACCTCGTGGCCGAGTTGTTTGGCCGCGGCCGTCAGTAGCGCGCGCCACGGCACGTTCTGGACCTCGACATCGAGCTGGCCGGTGGCGTTGGCCGCGACGACGAGGTTGGCCCCGGCGCGCGCATGCACGACCTTGGCGAGCTGCTGCATCGTTACAGCGCGCGCATCGAGCGTGATCCGCGAGCGCTCGAGTGCCCGCGGCTTCGGTCCACGCGAGTTCACCAGCAGCACGCCATCGAACTCGGCCACGCCCGCGCCGACTTCGCGGGCGATGTGCTCGATCGATTCGCGACGCCCGAGACCTGCGAGATCGACGTGCGACTTCGCGGCAATCGTGGCGTCGACGACGATGGCGATGCGGCTGTCGCGGCAGACGTCGAGCAGACGCCCGACCGCGGGGCCGGGTGCTGGCGCGACGGCGAGGGACAGCACTGCTTCGCGAACCATTGCTGTCGTCAGCCGCGGGTTGTCGGCGTTGCCGTTCTTCGTCGCGCGCTGCGGATCCTGCAGCTCGTGCTGAGGCGATCTCTCACTCGATCCTGACCCGAACGAGTTCATTGCGAGAACCACCGCGATCCCGAGCGTGGCCGCTGCGGCGACGAAGAACTTCGGTGTCCGTGACGGACGCCGAACACGAGGGTCGGTCTCGAGCTCGCGAGTGATGCGATCGATGAGATCTGGCGGGACATCACGGCCCGTGGCCGATTCGAGAGCGGCAGTCAGTCGCCGCGAGCGGGCAATCCGGGTTGCGTTCATGGCATGCGTCTGCGAATGCAGTTCTCGAGCCAACGGCGGGTTCGGGCGAGCAGGGTCCGGACACCGTTGGGGGTCATGTCGAGTGCTTCGGCGATTTCGACGCGCTTGCGACCATCGCCATACATCAGGTGGATTGCACGCGCCGCGCGGCCTTCGAGTTGCTCGACGCATTGTCGGGTCGCCGCCACGAGCTCATCGCTCGCGTCGAGCCCGCTGTCATCATTGCGGGCGGCGTCCTCGCGCCACAGGCGCTCGGCGGCGGCGCTGATGGCGGCTTCGGCGCGGCGATCGCGCGTTCGCGACGCGAGCCAGAGAAACCGCACCGTGCGGCGCAGGAACGTTGCGAGCGGGGCGGCGGGCAGATCCTGCTTGCCCTTGCGCCACGCGATCAAGAATGCTTCCTGCGTCAGATCGGCGGCGAGTTCCCGATCGGCTCCGAGGCCACGCGCGAACCGAAACAGCGCGGATGCGTGCCGCTCGACGACCTGTCGCGTTGTCGCGGCGGTGTTGCTGGCCGAGGCTTGGTCGGGTTCCCAGCGATCGTCGTCGCCAGCGGCGTCCAGAGTCAGCGAGTGCATCCAGTGGTTACCTCCTCGATCGGCGAGGGGGTATCCAGGATTCTCTCGGAATCTCCGGTTGTGCTAGAGCGGCAGCCAGTAGTACTCGACGTGCAGCGTCTTGGTGGGGTCGTCGGGCAGGTAATTGCCCTCGAGCAGCCAGTTCCACAGGTCGTCAATGCCGTCGACGAATGGCCCGGCGGTGCCGTTCTTGGACTTCCACTTGCCGTCGTAGCCCTGGCGGAGGAAGTGCACAGCCGTCTCGGCGCTCGGCTCCTGGCCAGGGCACAGCCAGTGAATCACGGCCACGTTCTCCCAGACCGGGCTCGGCCAATCGTCCGGACCCTCGAAGCCTTCGTGCCCCATCAGATCGGCCAGCGTGTGGCCGTCGCGGAACCACATCTCGCAACCGATCAGGCAGCGCAGCGCCCAGAGCATGCAGTTCGATCCTTCGATCGGAGGCGACTCAGGGTCCTCTTGAACCCACATGTAGCGCATCATCGCGTGCGGGTTGTTGGGGTCGACGTGCGGCCCCGGCAGGCCGCGAAGCGGGGCCGTCTGCGGCAGTATCGCCATCGGGGTGGCGCCAGCGAGACCGGTCAGCGACGGTGCGATCGCGGTCGGCATCGTCACGCCGCCGCTCAGCTGGGGTGCCGGGCGACTCGAGACCGGCACGCCGGTGTGTTGCTGGTCCCACACAACGAAATCGGTCACGGCTTGCGCGAGCTCCGCCGAAGTCGCGAGGCCGCTGGCGCCATGCAGTTCAGGATGAAGGAACGGTCGCGACCGTTGCGTGCGGATCGCTTCGACGAGACATAGCAGCACCGATGCGACCCTCGGGCGCCCATGGAGCTGGGAGCTCATCGGATGAAAGCACCGCTCGGCCTGGCAGGGTAGCGTCGGATCGACGGTCGCCGCGGCGGCAATCAGGGCTGGTACGGCGGTGTCGCCCATGTGCGCGAGACGCAGATAGGCGTAGTCGGCGCGTTCGATGTGGGTCTGGGTCTGGAGCGCCGTGATGAACTCCGCGATCACCGGCGCGGTCGTGATGCCGATCGGCGCGATCGCGGCACCCGTTGCCAGCGGTTGCGGCGCGGGACCGTTCTGGAACAGGTGTTCGAGCAGGTAGATCGCATCGGCGAGGTCGAGATTGGTGTCGCCGTTACAGTCCCCGCACAGGTCGCTCGCCCGAGTCGGTCGGTCACCGAGCATCAGATAGTCGATGATCGTCGTGGCGTCGGCGATGTTGACGACGCCGTCGCCGTTGAAGTCGCCCGCGCTGTCGAACGTTCGGAGCTCCGACGCCGTAGCCGGGCCGTTGCCGCCAGACATCGTGATGACGTAGCGATCCCCTGTTGCGGCCGGTTGCACGAGCGGAACACGCAGCGCGCGAGTCGTGACGGGAGCGTCGAACACGCTGGTGGTCACGCCGGCGCGGATGCGGTGGATCTGCAGGCTCGCCGGGGGCAGCCCCTGCAGGGCTCCGAGGTCGATCCAGGTGTCCCCGACCTGCACGCTCGCAAACGCCTCGACGACAGTCGCGGGTGGGGGAGCGGTCTGTGCGGGCGCGGTGAGTGCCGTTGCGCTGGAGAAGAAGATGGCGGCGATGGCGCGCGCCGGCAGAGGGCGGTCGTTCATGATGGTTCGCAGTGGGGTCCGGTCATGAGGCGCAGCCGGCGCCTGAACCGGGTACCGAAATCACTGCCAACCGGTGCAATCTCTGCCGGTGTCTACCCCAGCGCCCGGCGCAACCGCTCGACGTACTCCGTCGCGCTGTGGTCCCCTGCCGACTCCTTCACAGCGACCTTGAGCTCGGTGTTGCCGCCGAACGCGACGTCGAGCCAGCGGGTCCAACCGGCGGACTCGACCTCGAGAACGCCGTCGCCATTGAAGTAGAGGACCTTCCCCGTGTGGTGGTACTTCATGGCACGCGCGGGGACGCGCGGGACGACGTCGCGATGGTTGACGTAGCGGAAGTAGCGGCCGCCCATCACGTCGTCGAGGCCCTTGACGAAGTCGGCATCGCCGACGCGCGGCTGGCCGATCGTGTAGAGACCCGCGACGGCAGTGAGGTTCTTGTGGCACAGCCGGGATGCCGCGAGCACCGCGAGAGCGCCGCCGAGGCTGTGACCCGTGAGCCAGACGGTCTTGCCGTCCTTCTCGGTATTGGCGCCGATGCTCTTCAGGTAGGCAACTAGTTGGTCCCAGACGTCTGCCAGGGCGTCGTGGAAGCCCGTGTGCACCTTGCCGCCGGCTGACCAGTCGCGCAGCACGAACTGCGCATCGGTCCAGAAGTCCTCGACGTTGGTCTCGGTGCCGCGGAATGCGACGATGACGAAGTTCTTCCACTCTGCGACGTGCACCTGTGTGCCACCGTTGTCGATCAGCTTCGCCGGTGACTCGGGCTTGCACCCGGCGATTGAGGATTGGAACCCGGCTTCGGTTTGATACGCCAGTTCGGCGAACTTGCCGAGCCAGTAGCCGTTGCCGTTCGAGTGCGAGAAGTCGGCGGCGGAGAATGCGGTCGAGAAGTCGGGTTTCACAGCCGGCTTCGCTGCCGCATCGGACTGGCCGTCGCCGGCCCCGTCACCGGCTTTGCCGTCCTTCTTCGCGCCGTCGGCCTTCGCATCGGAGCTTTCGCCGGTGATCTTGGCGCGGGCCCTGAGCATGGACTGCAGGGTCTTGAACCAGAACGGTGCGCCCATCGACACCGCGAGCGCACTGACGAGCATGCCGAAGATCATGGTCAGCCAGGCGCCGAAGCGTTCCCAGCCGGATGTGTCCGTCAGGGTGCTGATGGTTCCCTTGGACCAACCGAGCAAGGGCTCGAGCTTCCTCAGTTCGGCAACAGCCGACTTCATGGACTCGATCTCGGTCTTGTTTGCCGCGTTCTCCCCCGAGTGGCTCGCGACGAGTGCTTCGGCCTGGGCGACGGCCTGGGCCCTGGCTGCCGGCGAGTCATAGAGCACTCGCGTCATACGAGCCGTGTCGGCGTTGACCGCTATGACGATCAACAGGCCGAACACGAACGTCAGTTTTTGCGCCCAGCGGCGATAGTTGCTGCCGATGCGCTGCATCGCGTCATTGAACGATTGGGCGACGAGCGGTGCGAGCTTCGCGCGGTCGTGGTCCGCGCGCTGCCACAGCTCTCGCATGTGGCGGGCGAAGCCGACCTCGCGATCGCTATCGTTGGCTTCGTCTTCGAGCAGGGTCAGCCGCTGCAGGAACGTGCGCTCGATACCGTCCTTCTTGGGGTCGTAGTCCGCGACGACGGCAATACACGCTTCGCTGAACGTCTCGCTCGGAATGTACGACGGCACGCTCCGCAGTGCTTTGGTACTCGTCTTGTCACCCGAGAGCGCCCGGATCTCAGGTCGGTCGAAGAGCGCGCGGCTGTGTCGACCCATCAAGCGCTCGACGCCGTCGCGCAGCGTCTTGGCACGCTCGCGGCGATACTGAGCGATGGCTTCGACCACCGTCGTGCAAACGAGCGCGAGCACGAGGTAGACGACGACGAGACCGATCGCAACATCCAGTACTTCCAATCCCATGGCTCACATTGTGACCTGAGCCATCGTCGGACGCCAACGGTGTCGGCGTTCTTGATCAGCGTTTCTCGGAGAGTCCGTCGGCTCCACGACCGAGATGGCGATCGAAGTGTGCCATGAGCTTGCCGAGCAGGTATCGCGCGTAGTGTCGCCGTCCGGTCCAACCATGAGTGGCGGCCGGCGCGAACGCGAAGTCGAAGTCCTTGCCCTGTCGCATCAGATCTTCGGCGAGCGCGACGATGGTCTTGAACGGCACGACCTGGTCCTGCATGCCGTGGATCAGCAGCAGAGGATCCTGGAGATTGCCCGCGTACTGCGCGGCGCCGCGTCGGAATGCGTCGGGGTGGGTGTCAGGGCGGCGAACGATCGCGACGTCGTCACCACCGAAGAAGTAGGGGTCGACCGCGGCGGCGCACGCGACTCCGGCATCGAACAGACCCGGCTTCTTCAACAGCGAGTAGACCGTCAGCGTGCCGCCATAGCTGCTGCCCCAGATGCCGATGCGGTCGGGATCCACGTACGACAGTTTCTCGAGATAGGCGACTGCGCTCGCCAGGTCGTCGAGATCCTTGCCCGCGAAGTCGGTCAGGAACTCTTCGCGGAACTCGCGGCCGTAGCCCGTGCTGCCACGGACATCGACCTGAACGACGATGTAACCCTTGGCGACGAGCAACTGCTGAAACAGACCGTAGAACCCCGCCCAGCGGTTGCGAACGGTGTTGGAGTAGACCGGGCCGAAGATCACGGGGTGTCGGCGCGTTCTGTCGAGATCGGTCGGCTCCAGGATCCGCGCGTGGAGAGTGGCGTCGTCGACGCCACTCGGGAACGTCACGTAACGTGGTGTCGCCCAGTTCTGCGCCGTGAAGGCGGGCGGGCGCGAGTTCGTGATGCGTCGCTCGTCGTCCGCGCCGTAATCGACGAGAAAGAGTTCGGTCGGCGAGAGATCGGCGCTGTGCAGCACCGCCAGCCGTCGGCCGTTCGGGGCAGGATAGGGTCGCGCCTGACCCGGTCTGGTCGTGTGTCGGGTCGGTGTGCCGCCGTCGAGCGTCGTGCGAAAGACGTGCTGTTCGTACGGGCTCGGCGCGTTCGCGGTGTAGTGGATCCCGCCGTCCGCCGTGACGATCGGACTGCTCGTTACGTCGAAACGCGGGTCGGTCAGCAGTCGTGGTGTCGGCAGGTTCGATGCGACGCCGTCGATCCCGAGCGAGTAGAGCCCATAGCGGTCCGCGAGATCCGCGAGCACGATCACATGGTGCCCGTTCGGGTGCCAGGCGGAGCCGCAGGTCGTGTAGACGCGCGTCTCGCGGTGGTCATGGAAGACCTCGCGCAATCGATCGTTCGACGGCTCGTAGACGTGCAGCCAGCGATCGACCGCCGTGTCGGCCTCACGGTCGATCAGAAGGCGACCTCTTGCCGACCAGGAGAAGTCGACGATACGCACGTCAGTCTGGTCGGGTAGATCGATCAGTCGGAGTTCCCCGCTCTCGACCGCGAGGATGCCGACGGTGCGCCGTTCGTTGGGGTCGCCGGGATAGCTGCGCCGTACGAGGTTGGGTTCGGTCTCCTTGCCGAGATAGTTCGGAAACGGCACCGTGCGCATCTCCCGGCGATCGACATGGTGAACCGCGATACGCCGGCTGTCCGGCGACCAGGCGTATGTCGGGCCGCCCCAGACGTACGGTCCGATCTCGACGTCGGGACGATGATAGCGCCCGAGCGGCAGCTTCGAGATCGCGGGCACGCCGACGGTGGTGACGCGCCGGACCCGACCGTTGGCCAATTCGACGAGCCAGAGATCCGCGGCCTTCAGGAAGGACGCATAGCGCCCGTCGGGCGACACCTGCAGATCGGAAGGACCGCCCGCGATGGCCGCGATCGGCCGGGAGTTGCCGTTGAGGTCCGTCCGTCGCAGTTCGCCCGCTTGCAGATAGACCAGCCCCGAACTGTCGGGCAGCCACGCGAACTGACGCACGGCGGCGCGGCCTTCGGTGTCACTGTTTCCGGCGGTACGGTTCAGGCGCCGCAGGTCACTGCCGTCGGCCTCAACGAGCCAGATCTCGCTGCGAGTGCCGTTCACGTCCCGCCAGCGAAACGCCAGCCGCGAACTGTCCGGCGCCCACGATGGACTGCTCGGTGAAGTGCCCGTCAGTTGCGAGCGTGACAGGATTCGATCGAGCGTGAGTTTCGTCGGGCGCTCCGTACTCCGCCCATTGGCGGGCGCCGAGGATTGCCGTTCGGGATCGCCCGCCAGCGTGCAACCGAACGCGAGAATCGACGCGATGTACAGTGCCGCGGTCCGCATGGCGGCGTTGCTATCCGAACGCGCGATCGCAGGTCAAGAGACGCTCTCCGTCGCGTGTGCCGCTAGGATCATGGCGATGACCTCGCCGCAACAGCCCATCGAGACCGCGTCGGCGTCGGTTGCCGAATATCATGCCGAGATCGAGGGACTCCGGCTGCAAGTCGTGCTCGGACCCGCGGACCTGTGGCGCGGGATCGTGTTGAAGGTGGTGTTCACTGCGGTGCTGATCGCGGGTATCTGGCGCGATCTGACCGATCGGCGGGCGTCGCGCTCATCGGGTAAGGCGGTCGCTGCCTGTGCGTGACCGCTGCAGTCCTGCTGTTGCGGCGGCGACGTTCGCTTTCGCGTCGGTGGTTGTGGCGCAAGAGTCCGCCGCTCCGGCGCCGCGCGGCCCCGGGTTTCACGGGCGTGCTCCCAACCACTATGCGACGGCGACAGCCGACAATGCCGCGACCCGTCTCGACGCTCAGCTCGAGAGCGGGGTCGCCCAACTACCGTTCGACGAGCAGCGCGGCTACCTGCTCGGTCTGCTCGAACGGCTCGACATACCCGTCGAGAGTCAGACGCTGGTGTTCAGCAAGACGAGCAAACAGCGGCAGCACATCGGGCCGAGCAATCCGCGTGCGGTGTACTTCGGTCGGGATGCCTACGTCGGTTGGATCCCCGGCGCGCCGTTGCTCGAGATCGCGGTCGGCGACGATCGGCTCGGGCTCGCGTTCTACACGTTGGCGCAGCGGGCCGACGAGCCGCCGCGGATCGTGCGCGACGACTCGTGCCTGAGCTGTCACGGCACGAGTCGAACACGGCACGAGCCCGGGTTGCTCGCGCGCTCGGTCTTCCCCGATGCGGGCGGGGAACCGATTCAGCAGGCGCCGCAGAGCAACGTGCAACAGGAGACGCCGATCGCCGAGCGTTGGGGCGGCTGGCTCGTCACCGGCACGATCTCGACGTCACATCGTGGCAATGCGATCGCGCGGCGCGACGACGCGGGCGGTTACGTGCTCGCTTCGCGCCGCCTGCAGTCCATCGCCGAACTCGACTGGAACTTCCGGGCGGAGCGGTACCCGCGGCCGACGAGCGACATCGGTGCACTGCTCGCGCTCGAACACCATGTCACGGTGCACAACGCGTTCGTGCGCGCGTTGATGGTGAGCCGGGTCTGGCTCGTCAACGAAGACGCAGCAGCGGACCGGGAAGTTGCGAATCGGATCGATGACCTCGCTCACGAGCTGGTTCGGCTGCTCCTGCTCGAGCGGATCGCGCCGCTCGCGGCGGACGGGATCGTTCCTGATCCGGAGTTCACCGCGGCGTACTCGGCGCACTGGCCGATGGCGGCGGACGGCTCGCGGTTGGGCGAGCTCGACGAGAACGGTTCGCTGTTCTCGTTGCCGTTGTCGCCGCTGCTGCACTCGCCGGCCTTCGCGCGCCTGCCCGAGCCGTTGCGGCGGCGTGTGCTGCATCGGCTGAACGTCGCGATCCGGCGCGGCGTCCCGCCCGGCCACGTCGAGCTGTCGCGCGCGCACCGCGCGCGACTCGACCACCACCTGCGCGGCACGTTGTCCAATTGGCCACCGCCGCGGCGCGCGCGCCGCTGATCAGTCGGCGGTCGTCACGCCCCGGTCCACGGTGCCGTGGTCCTGAGGACCGAGTAGCGCGCCGAGAGTCAGCGCCGCGCCGGGCAGCAGGTGCAGTGTCATGCGATCGGTGCCCGTTGCGAGCGCCCACGCGACCGCGGTGAACGTGATGAAGACGAGCGAATAGGCCAGCAGCGCCCCGAACACGAAGACCGCGACCGTCATCGCGGGTTCTCGCCACTGGCGCCAGCGCAACAGTGCAGCGAGCAGGCAGAGCAACAGGAGCCAGCGCCCCGACCAGGCGATCAGTTCCGCTCCGAAGCCTGTCAGGACCGTGCCGATCTGCGCCGTGAAGTTGTTCGCAAAGCGCTCGAGCATGCCCTGACCCTGGTTGATCGCGGGGTTCATGATCAGGGTGACCAGGCCGTACTGGCGATTGAACGCCATCCCGAGCAGCAGCACGGTCGTAGGCACGATTGCCCAGAGCCATGGCAGCAGCCGGAACCTCGGCCGCGCGTTCGTCGATGACGCTGGCCGAAGCTTCGCGAGCAGCGCGCTGGCCGTGGCGGCGATGGCGAACACGACGAGCAGCATCTTGGCCTCGTTCTTGATCGCCAGTGCAAGCGCCAACGAAACCCAGAGCAATCGCCAGTGAACGGCGGACCCGGTCGCGCGGTACCGCAGGAACGAGTCTGTGACCGCGAGCATGGCGCACCCGAGCATCGCATCCGCCATCGCGGTCTTGCCGTACTGCAGCAGTGGCGTGCTCGCGACCGCTACGAGGATCGCGGTGCCGGCGATCGGGTTCGCCCAGCGACGGAGCGAGCCCGATAGCAGCATCAGGCCGGCGAACGTGAACGCCTGGATCGGTATTCGGCTCTCGTAGAGCGCGATCCCGTCCAGGTTCGCGTAGGCCAGGCACTGCATCAGCGGGTTCAGCAGCGGATAGTCCGGGTTGCCGACATGGAACGTCAGTCCGAAGCCGATGGCGAAGTCGGGCGAGCAATACAGCACGCGGGCCTTGGCGTTCCAGATCAGGCCTTCGTCGCCGCCCATGATCGGCTGGAAGTTCTGCACCAGACACTGATCGACGAACACGAGCGCGCACGCGATCGTCGCGAACATCAGCAACCAGTCGAACGGTTGCGGTGACCGTGCTGGTGCGGGATCTGCTGCTTGACGTCGCCGCGACCAAAGCCACAGCGCGCCGCCGAGGAGCATCGCGCTGCCGGGCAGAAGCAGGGCCGGCGTCGGTTTGCCAGTCGCGAGCCAGAGGAACGTCAGCGGCGCGAGGGCGAGCTGGCCGATCAGATAGGCGAGCCCGGCGAACTCACGGCGACCGCTGGTGAACCGCAGGCCGAACGCCTGCACGATCCCGATGCCGAGGCCGGCCGGCGCGGCGACCGCGGTGGCGAGGGTCCAGAGCTGGCTGCTCAGTCCTTCTGGTATCGCCACAGCTGGCACCTCCCGTTCTCGGCGGCCATGGTCCAGCCCTTGCGACCGCGTGGCAGACCGAAGCTCAGTGGATCGTCGGCGATCTTCGGTGGCAGCAGTGGTTTGATCTGGCGGAGGAATTCGGCGCCGGGGCCCAGCACCCAGACCGTCGTTCCCGATGCCGCCATCGTCTCGGCGGTGGGGATCGCGTTGGGCATCGCACGCGAAACGGTCGGTGTTGGGTAGGTGAGGGTGCGGAGCTGCTCGACGAGCTGCATCCAATCGATGACTGGCTGATATCGCTCGGCAGAAGTGGTCGTCGCCGGGTCGATGCGCAGCGGTGCGGGCCAGTCGACGAACAGCCAGGCGCTGTCCGGGACGGACTCCTCGATGAGATGGTAGACGGCAGCGCCTTCACCGAGCCTGGCATCGATGCGGCGAGGGTTGCCCGCCGTCAGCAGTTCCCAGCGGCCGACGCGGTTGTCGCGCAGGGTCAGCTTGCCGAGATACCAGGCCGACAGTCCGGCCTGCACGATCACGACGCCGAGCACGAGCAACCGGAGCGGGCTCATGCGGCGGGTCGGGCCGTCGCGTATCGACCGGCCGGCGTCGGGGTCAGGAGTCTCACGAGAAGC
This sequence comes from bacterium, assembly GCA_024743115.1. Taxonomy (GTDB): domain Bacteria; phylum Planctomycetota; class UBA1135; order UBA1135; family UBA2386; genus JAGQRA01. The sequence continues at coordinate 26,217 of JANSXC010000023.1, forward strand.
ATGCGAACGGACCCCGACGATCGTAGTCGGCCGCTACTCGAGTTCGAGACGCATCTGGATGTCGCAGCGGGCGTACGGTGACGGCTCGCCGGCGATCTCGCGAAACCCGAGTTTGTCATAGAGTCGCATGGCCGGGCGCAGGCGGCGGTTGCTCTCGAGGTAGACATGCGTCGCGCCGAGTTCGCGCGCGCGGGCAATGGCCGCGTGGCCGAGGCGTTCGCCGATGCCGAGCCCTTGTGCGGACGGGTCGACTGCCATCTTCGCGAGTTCGAGGCCGTCGCCGTGTCGCAACAGCGCGACGGTGCCGAGCACGCGGTCGCCGAGGCGCGCGAGCAGGATGTTGCCACCGCGATCGAGAATGCCACCGACCGGATCTTCGAGCACCGCGCGATCGGACGGTTCGATTTCGAAGTAGCGTTCGATCCACGCGAAGTTGAGCTGCGCGAAGACCTCGGCGTCGGCGGGAGTGAGGTCATCGATGCGGATACGCTCGCGCACCCTTGCGGCGTAGCGTTCCCGCACCCGCGTGTTCAGGCTCTTCGCGCGCAGCCGTTCCTCGAGTTCGCCGAGCGCTGCCCACAGATCGTGCTCCATCCCTTCGAGCAGTTCGTCCGCGGCGCTCGCGACGTCCTCGATCTGCGGTTCGGCGCGCGCGAGTAGTTCGCGGCCAGTAGCGCTGAGTTCGACGAGCCGACGTCGACCATCGTCGCGGCAGTCCGTCACGGCGACGATTCCGCGGGCCCGCATCGCCTTGACGATCTGGCTCACCGAGGCGTGGCTGTGCCCGATCTCGCCGGCGATCTCCGAGATGGCGCGCGGGCCCGAGCGGGACAGCAGCAGGAACACCGGGAACCAGCGGGGGTCGAGCCCGATCTGGTAGAGGTCGTAGATCGCCGTAGCGTCGTCGGTGAGGGTCGCCGTGAGGGCGCGGAGCCGGCTGCCGAGCGTCAGCGCTCCGGCGGCGTGGTAGAAGGGGCGTGCCTCGTTCATTTGCGTAAGCAATTACCGAAGTGTGTAAGTTCTTAACATGATCCGCGCCGGTGGACTTGTCAACGGGGCCTTCCCATGTGGGGCCGGGCGAAGAGATTCGATGGCCGCCCCGCCGGGAAAACCTCCTGTCAGTGCCCGGTGCCCGTTGGCGACTCCTCGGCCATGCCTCGCCCTCCTGTTCCCGTTTCGTTCCGTGTCCTGGCGCCCCTTGTCCTCGCGATCGCGGTGCCGGCGCAGATCCCGCTGCCCCCGCAGTTCTTCACCATCACGTCGTCGATCGACACGGGCGGGTTCTACTTTCAGGCGCCGGTCAACTTCCACATCCTCGGACTCGAGGCGAAGAACGAACTCAACCAGCCGTATCAGGTCGTCGAAGTGATCGACTTCGGCACGACGCCGCCCCCGACGTTGCCGGTCACGAGGGTGGGCACCCAGCTGTTCTACGCCAACCAGGAGCTGTCCGATCGGATCATCGATACCTCGATACCGTGCGTCGCGGGCAATTGGTACGGCGTGCTCGGTGCGTGCACGAGTGCCCGGACCTCGGCGACGTCGTACAACGCGAAGGCGCAGTTCGACACGTTTCCGAGCGACATCCTCGGTCACCCCGTGACGTTGACCGCGCTGTCGACGGTGTCCGCGCCGTTCTCGGGAATCGCGTCGAACGGCGGCAACCAACCGTGCGGGCGGCCCGGCGGCTTCGGGAATGTCGGCCGGATCGACGTGTATGTCGCGCCCGGCAACGGGGTCCTCGCGCGCGCGCGACGCTTCGGCTACAGCTGCAACGCGCACTACTCGTCGTTCTACCAACTGTTCAACGGTCCGATCGACCTGCAGAACAGCAGCCTCGAGTTCACGCCGCGGCCGCTCGGTCACACGATTCGCCAACGGCCGTTGCAGTGGCATACGCCGACCAGCAGTCCGATACCGTTCAACGACGATCAGGTCATCCAGGTCGCGCTCGGCTGGACGTTCCCCTACGAGAATCGAGACACGACGGAGCTCTGGATCTCGAGCAACGGGTTCGTCAACCTGCGTGGCACCTATGCGAGCGGGAACTCGGCCAGTGTGTTCGCGTTCTTGCGTGAGGGGCGCAAGCTAGCCGCGCTCTGGAACGATCTCGACCCATCCGCCGGTGGCGCGATCTACTTCGACACCGACCCCGTCGCCGGCACCGCGTTCGTCACGTTCGACCAGGTGCCCCGCAAGGGCACGACCGAGCTGAACACGTTCCAGATCGCGTTCGAGCAGAACGGCAACGTCGCGTTGCGCTACCAGAACTGCGCGGCGCGCACGGGCACAACGCTGATCGGTTGGACCCCGGGCTCGGGGAACCCGGATCCGGGCCAGGTGGATCTGTCCAGCGGTGCGAGCGTCCTGACCTCGTCGTGGGAGATCGAGCCGATGGTGCTGTCCACGAGCGCGCGGCCGTTCCTCGGCACGACCATCGATCTCGTTCTGGACTCGCTCGAGCGGACGCTCTTCGCCGGCTTCGTCTTCGGCCTCACGAAGTTCGACCCCGGGATCGACCTCACCCCGTTCGGCATGCCGCGCTGCGTCCAGAGCTGCTCGGAGGATGCGGCCGTGCTGAGGATCGGCGCCCAGCGCTCGACGAGTTACTCGCTCACCATTCCGAACGATCCGACGTTCGTCGGTGTCGAGCTCTGCGTTCAAGGTGCGGCGCACTGTCCGGTCCTCGGGCCGAATGTGAATCGACCGACGACGTCGAACGCGCTCGAGTTGCGCGTCGGGATCTACTAAGTCTGGCCCAGGCGCGGTCGGCACTCCGGCGCGATCGGATGCAGGCGGCTCGGCCTGCCCCACGAATCCGCGATTCGTGGTAACGTCTCCGACGGAAGAGGACGGCCGGCGAGTAAGAACTCGTGGGCCGCCCGAAGGAGATCCACGATGTTCGGAAGCCGAGAGAAAGTCTTCGTCAGCTATTCCAGCGAGAACGATCGCTTCGTTCGGGACGAAATCCTGCCGGGAATCAAGCGCGCGAAGCGCAAGCACTGGTTTGCTCCGCACTCGATCGGGGTTGGTCAGGACTGGCAAGTGAAGCTCCTCGAGGGCCTCGAAGACTGTGACCGCGTGCTCGTGGTCGTCTCCAAGGAGGCGCAGCAGAGCAACTACGTGAAGGGCGAACTCGCCGCCGCGGCGAAGAAGCTGCTCGACAAGCAGGCCCGCATCGATGCCCGTCTCGTGCACCGCGCGATCCTGCCGGTCAAACTCGAGCCGCGGGGTCCCTTCGGCGAGGTATTGAAGCCGGAGGTCGGCGACGAGCTGATCGAGGTCGGATTCGAAGAGTTCGCGGATGCGGCTCAGAACGAGGTCAATCCGCACCTCATCCACCCCTACCTGACGCTCGTCAACCACCTGCCGTTCCCCTACAGCCCCGAGATCGAGAAGAACTGTTCCGAGAAGACCGGCAAGTACCTGGGCAAGCTCGAGCGGCTGAAGGAGTGGCAGCGCCGCAGCATCAAGGAGTACCTCGAGGAGCGCGACCGGGCGCGCAAGAACCTCCAGAAGGCCGTCAAGAACTCGAGCTACCTGCGATGGGGGTTCAAGCCGTTCGCCTGGGTGTTCGTGACGCTGACGAGCGCACCCGTGCAGCGGGTCGCCGTGGCGGCGGGGCTGTTCCTCGCGCTGTTCTTCCTGCTGCCGCTCAACCTGCAGCGAATCGTCGACAACGCCGCTTCGACCACCGTTCCCGACGCGTCGCCGATGGTGCAGGTGCCGGCGGACCTCGTGGGGTCGAGCGTCGCGGATGCCTCCTCCTCCTTGGCAGCTGCCAACCTCGAGCTGGGCGAAACGATCGACGGCTATCGACCGGACCAGCCGGCCGATGTCGTGCTGGCGAGCTACCCGGCGGCGGGCCATCGCGCGGCGCCGGGTACACCGACCGTGCTCGCGATCAACCGTTGCAGCGAGGTGCCGGAGCTCGTGGGTGTTACGCAATCGACCGCCGCGACGCGGCTCACCGAGAGCGGCCTCGGAGCGGCCGAACAGATCGTCGCTGGCTTCGACGAGAACCACGAGACCGGCGTCGTTCTCGCGACCTATCCGACTGCGGGCTCGCGCGTGCGGCGTGGCTCCGAGGTCGTGATGATCGTCAACCAGCTGGCCTCGGTTCCGGCGATCGCGGAAGGGGCAAGTCTCGAGCACGCGCGCGAGCAGCTCAGGTCTGCCGAGCTGGTGGGCGTAGAAGTCGGCGGCTTCGATTCGGCCATGCCACGCGATTGCGTGTTGCGAACCGAGCCGGCGGCGAACGTGTCGCTGCGGCCCGGCAGCACGGTTCGGCTCGTCGTCAACCGCTCCAAGGAGATGCCGAACATCAGTAACCTGCCGGTGCGCGACGCCAGCGCGCGGCTCTCGGATCTTGGCTTTGGGCCGGGGTTGCCCGGCAATTGGGACGATTCGACGGTCGTTCGCGCGGTCTCGCCGGCGACTGGTGGCCGAGTGCCGGACGGGGCGCGCGTCGTCTACGTCATGGTGGAGCAGCAGGATGGTGAGCCGCCCGTGCCGGCGCCGATTCCGCTCGACGGTCTCGTCGGTCTGACCGTCAAGGATGCGCGCAGCGTACTCGGCGCGCTCGGGCTGAGTGCCAACCTGCCGCCGGAAGCGCGCGACCACATGATCGTCGCGAGCGCGCGGAGCGGCGCCCAACCGGGCACCGCGGTGGTCGAGTTACAGCGGAGCGCGACCTTCCCCGATCTCGGCGACGCGACCCAGTCACTCACCGAGGCACTGGCGCGGCTGTCCGAGGCCGGCATCGCGACCGAGGTGCCCGAACTCGTGATCGGCTTCGAGGATGGTACCGGCAAGGCGATCGGGCCCGGGCAGGCGGTCGATGCCAAGACGACGGTGCGACCGCGGCTCGGCCTGGTGGCTCTGCGGGAGTTGACCCTTGCGGCCGAAGCCTTGCTGCGAGAGTGGAACGCCCTTCGTCGGGATGATCCGCAGGCCCGGCCGAGTCCCGAATGGCGACGGCGTGCGACGGACGTCACCGCGCGCATGCGAACGGTCTCGTCGCGGTTGCGGCGGCTGCCACCGGGTTCGGCGTTCGACGAGCTGAAGGACTTGCGGGTCAAGCGGCGAGCGTTGGCCGACGTTCTGGCGCTGGGTGAACCCGTCCCCGATCCCGTCCCCGACCCCTCACCGATCGGTCCGCAGGACGGCATGGAACACCTGGGGCCGGATCCGGACTCCGGCCATCCGCTCTACTGGCTGACCGCGTCTGGCTCGAAGCCGGCGTGGAGCGGCGGCAAGCCGATCATCAAGCCGGAGACCGGGCTCGTGTTCGTGCTCGTCCCCGAGGGGCAGTTCCGGATGGGTTCCGACTCGGGCAGCCAATGGGAGAGGCCCGTGCACGATGTGAAGCTCGACCGGTTCTTGATCTCCAAGTACGAGATGACGGTGGCGCAGTGGTTCCGGCTCACGAAGGCGCGCAAGACCGGCAGCGAAACGATGCCGGTCGCGTCTGCGTCGTGGCGTGAGAGTGCGGATGCGCTGCAGCAGTGGGGCCTGAAGCTCCCGACCGAAGCGCAGTGGGAGTATGCCTGCCGCGCGGGCACCACGACCCGGTGGCACACGGGCGACCAGCTGCAGCCGTCGCAGGCCCAGATCAATCGGGACCGCCGCGTGCCGGTGGCGTCGTTCCCGGCCAACGAGTTCGGCCTCTACGACATGCACGGCAACGTCTGGGAGTGGTGTCGCGACGGTTACGACCCGAGGTTCTACGCCAAGCCGGCCGCGCGAGACCGCAATCCGATGGCGCCGTTCCAGAGCGCGGCTGCCCGCGTCGCGCGCGGCGGTAGCTATCGTCCGACCGACGTCAAGGTGACGGCGTCGACGCGCGGCGGCTACGAGGCCACCGCCCATGTCGACTACCTCGGTGTCCGGCCCATGCGTGAGGTCCAGCAGACCCGCTGACCTTCGAATCCAAGATCCTGCAAGGAGAACGAACGATGAAGCAACGTCTGAACTACCTGTTCCTGATTCTGCCCGCGATGCTCCTGGCCGCGTGCGTCGTGCGCGTGTCACCGATGGACGAGTCTGCCTATGGCGAGCCCGTTGACGCTGCGACGGTCAAGGTGCTCAAGGAGATGCCCATGGAGGCGCACGCCAAGCTCGCGCACCTGCACGTCGAGGGCGGTACGGGCCTGATGGGAATGAGCTACCAGGACAAGGTAGACAAACTCAAGATCGAAGCTGCGGCGATCGGCGCGAGTGCGATCGTCGTGACCGCGGAGAGCTATGGCAACCCTGGCAACTCGACGATGACCGCCATCGCGATCCGCCTCATGAGTGACATGTAGCGCGATGATGGGCCGCCCTCGAACGTTGGTCGCAATCAGCGCCTGGATCTCGTGCGCGCTGCTGGCCGTGGCGTGCACGGTCGACGGACGATCGCTGGATGGCATGCGGCTGCCCGCGACCTGCCGTCAGGTCGTGCTCTCCACGGGCTGGAACGTGCTTTCGACCGAGGGCGAGATCCAGCGCTTCGCGCGCAGTGACGGCGGGTGGCGAGCGGTCGGCGCGCCGATTGCGGTGCGGTACGGCGCTGCGGGCCTCGCATGGGGCGTCGGGCATCACGGTCTGAATCGCCTCACTGCCACCCCGACGAAGACCGATTGCGATGGCCGGTCCGTGATGGGGATCTTCGACCTCGGGCCGGCCTTCGGCTACTCGGCGGCACCGCCGGACGATGTCGAGCTGGCCTACCGCCACGCGACGGAGCGCGATTTCTTCGTCAGGGACGCCGAGTCGCCGGACTACAACCGCTGGTGCACGATTCCGGCATCCGCCAGCCTGGACCCACGCTCGAGGTGGCGGGTCTACGAGTCGATGCTGCGCGGCGACGAATACGAGCTCGGGATCATGATAGGCAACAACACGATCGCGCTCGAGCGGGGTCGTGGTTGTGCGACGTTCCTGCACGTGTGGGCCGGACCCGATCGGAACACGGATGGTGGGGTCGGCATGGCGCGCTCCGGCCTGCTCGAGCTCATGCGCTGGCTCGACCCGAACGCCGCGCCGCTGTTCGTGCAGGGCCTGCGCTGGGAACTGCACCGCCTCCATTACGCACGTTGACGGGGTCCGACCGCCCGGCAGCCCTCAGCCGTTCTTGAACGTGATGACGACGTCGTGGAGGCGCTTCGCCTTGGCTTCCTCGAGATCGAAGGAGAACGCGGCGTTCTCGGCCGTGATCGGTTCGGTCCGCACTATGCCGATCCGTTCGCCGGAGCTGTCGTAGAGGTTGATGAGCAGGGTCACCTTGCCGAAGAGTTCGTGCTCCTCGGCGAGTTCGAATGGCTTGATCGAGAGGCGCTTGCCATCGTGCAGCCGCAGACTCCAACCCTTGGCGATCTTGTCGCCCTTGGCGCCGGTCGCCGTCAGGTGTTCCGGAAGCGCGGTGCCGTGGGTTGGCGTGTAGGTCCACGCGACCTCACGATTGTTCGGGTCGAACGTGCTCTCGCCGCCGCACGCCGCCAGCACGAGGGCGGCGGCTGTGCACGTCAGCGAAGGGAGGAAACGGCGGGTGCGCATGCCGCGACGATCTGGCGAATCGATGCGGAAAGCAAGGCTCGCGCACGGCGCGGCCGGTCAGCGCATCTTCTCGAGGCAGCGGGAGCGGGCGGCCTTCAGCTGACCGTTCCGTGGGGCGAGTTCGAGGGCGCGGTCGTAGGCCTTTAGCGCGTCCCTGTACTTCTCGAGTCGATAGAGCACATCGGCGTAGGTCGCGTGCAGCTGGACGTCCGATGGGAAGCGTTGCAGCGCCGCTTCGAGTACGGAACGTGCCTGCGGGCCGTTACCCATCTGGACGAGGAGTCGCGCCGCTGATGCGACAGGCGTCGAGTCCCGTGGATCGGCGACGCTCAACCGTTGCCAGATGCCGAGCGCTTCTTTGGCTCGACCGCGCTCGGTCAGCATCCGCGCGGTGTCCTTGAGGACGAGCGGATACTCCGGGACGACATCGAGGGCCCGCAACATGTTGCGAAGCGCCATGTCGGGCTCTTTGTCACGCAGATCCCTGCTGGCCTGGAGGACGAGGATGAAGCCGGTGAGCCAATCGGCGTCGCTCATCCCGACTTCGGGGTTCGCGGGCACCGAGGCCAGTGCGCGCGGAGGATAATCGGGCACGAGCGACGCGAGTCGCCCGAGGTGCGTCATCTGATACCGCAGATCGTCACGGCACTGCAGTTCGGCGAGGCCGCTAGCCGCGAGTTCGTCGAGCACCCGCTTTGGCGAGAAAGTCAGGACGGGCGGATCGGTCGGATCGTGAAACACGTGCGAGAAGTCGTTCCGCAGGTCACTGACGCCGGGGTCGTCACCGAAGCGTTCGATCAGCTCCGGACCACACATCTGAACGCGCAGCAGCAGATCGACCGGTGTGTGGATGCCCGTCGGGCGCAGGTCCGAGCGGACGCCGTTGGAGGCGCGAAAGCGGGACTCGAGGACCGGCAATCGGAAGGGCTTCTTGCTGCCGACGATTACGTAGTTGGTGTCGCTGCCAACGATCAGCAGGCTATGGGGGAAGACATGGATGAACGACGCGATGGCCGCCCGCATGGCCGGCATCGGCATCTGATCGATCGGAAACCACTGCGACATCATCCCGTCGGGCGTGAGGTGATCGCGGGCGTCGCGGTAGTACTCCGTCGAGTAGAGACGCGAGACCCCGGGGAACATCGGGGGCGGCGGTTCGCTCGTGATCAGGTCGTAGGTCGCGTCCGCGATGCTCAGGTAGCGCCGGCCGTCGTCATGGATCAGGCGAACGCGCTCGTCCTCGATGACACCGCGATTGTGCTTTTCGAACTCGGGTGCCGTTTCGAACACGCGGTGGTTGAGGTCGACGATGTCGATCTGCTCGATGCTCTTGTTCGACGCGATCGACGACGCCGTGTTGCCGACGCCGAAGCAGATCAGCAGCGCGGACTTCGGCTGTTCCTGAAGAAGCAGCGGGAACTGCGCCATGATCCGCATGTATCGCTGCGCGGGGATGTTGCAGCCCGACATCGAATGATGGTCGAAGTAGAGTGCATCGCCCTCGGGTGCCGCGACGACGTAGGTGGTGTTGGCGCCGTTGCTCTTCAAGGCGCGGATCTTGTACTTCGCCGGCGGCGATTCGGGCGGAAACCAGTCGGCGGGAAAGTCGGCCGGAATCGTGAGCGCCGCGACGAGCGAGCCGCCGGCGAGCACGCCGACCGGCAGGCCGATCCGGTTCGACGCGGGGCGGACGAGCCACATCGTCAGCGCGGAGAGCGCGAACAGCGTCAGCATCAGGCGCATTGCGTAGAACATGTTCACGGCCGGTACGAACGTCGTGAACGCGACCACGCCGACGCAGAACGCGACGGTATTGGCGCCGTAGAGTCGGCCGAGATGCTGGCCGGCAGCCTGCGCCGAGTTGCACATACGCGGCAGCAGCAGCGACATCAGGTAGAACGCCGGGAATACGAAGATGCCCGTGAAGACCAGAACTGCACCGAGGCTGTAGCCGAACGGGAAGAACTGGAAGCTCGAGCTCGTACCGGGCGGCAAGGGTGGCTGTGCGGCGATCGCGTTGGCGTTGTCGCCGGCGTTGGCCCAGTGTGCCAGATCGTGGCCCGCGCCCCAGACGAGCGCGTAGATCGCGAACGCGGCGGTGACGGCGATCTGGAGGTGGCGGAACCGCAGGCCCTGCCACCAGCGAACGGTCGCGCTACCGAGGAAGATCGCGAGGATCGCCCAGAACGAAACGCATGACAGGACGGCACCCGTCTTGCAGTCGAAGAACTGGATTCGGCGCAGGACGTCCGCTTCGAATGCACCGGCGAGCAGCCCGCTCAAGATCGCGACGAACAAGAGTACCCGTGGGCCGTACACGGGTTCGCCGGCCTCGTCAGGTTGTTCCGCTGCCTTCTGGGTCTCGACTGCAGCGGGTGCGGCGGTCGGCTCGTCTGCCGTTGCCGTGGCCTTGCCACCCAAGGTGAGGAACCACATGCCGAGCCCGAGGTTGATCACGGCAAGCGTGCCGAACATCACGTAGTGCCCGAGCCACGGCAGGAGCCCGAACTCGCACGCCAGCACGCCGAGGCATGCACCGACGGTGTTCCATGCGTAGAGCACGGACGGCAGGGTTGCCCGTCCGCCGAACGCGCTGCAGAGCAGCGGGAACGTCACGCCCATGAAGAAGCACGGCACGAAGACGCACGCGACGCTGAGTGCGAACTGCAGTGACGATGCGGCGAGCGTGGGTTCGTGGATGTCGCCCGTGGCCTCGTACGGAAACGTTCCGATGACAGTGGCCGGCAGGAACGGCAACAGCAACGTGAGCGCCGTCGTGATTGCGACGAGGATCTCGACGAGTCCGTAGAGTCGCAGTTGGCTCTGCATGCCGAGCCAGCTGCCGAGCCGCGTCGTGACGGCACGGCTGACGAGGCTACCGAGCCCGATGCCACCGATGAAGTTCGCGAGAACGAACGCGAACGTCAGGTTCGTCGATCCGAAACGATCGGTGAAGACGCGAAACCAGGCGACCTGGAACCCGAGGCTCAGGAAGCCGGAAAGCGCGTACGGCAGGTAGATGCGTAGCATGAGTGAGGGCGCGGCGGTGCAGCGTGGGCCTGGACCGGATCGCAGTCAAGGCGCGCCGATTCGGAGTCGGACTAATGCCCTGATGACTGCGCCTTTGCCGTGTCGATCTGCAGCCTCGCCCGTTCTTCTGCCGTCATTTCGCGGCGGTGATGCGCCCGCACGAACGCCAGTGGGTCGAGAGGCCAGGTATGCGCGAAGCCGTGGTCGGACACCGTTACGAGGTAGTCCCCTGTCGGGGCGAAACTCGCATCGAACATCGGTACGGCGCGGCTGCCGACGATTCGCAGTCGGGCGCCGCTCGTCGCGTTCCAGAGCGCTGCGCTGCCGTCCCACGAAGTGCTCAATACGGTCCGGTCATCGGGCGAGAAGCTGACGTCGTACACGACCGACTCGTGCCCCTGCAGTCTGCGCGCGTCCGTTCCGTCGTGCCACAGCCAGATGCCGCCTTGCTGATCCGCAGCGACGACGCGTTCGCCACGGTGGTCGTAGCGCGCGCTCGTGACGAAGGGGTCGGTCTTGAACAGCGTGCGCCGTTCGCCGGTGTCGAGGTCGAGCTCTTCGGCGGTGCCGCGACTGCAGCCGAGCAGCATGCGATTGCGGAGGGGGTGCATCGCGACCGAGAAGACGAAGCCCTGGCCGGCATCGTGGCGCGCGAGCTCCTTGCCCGAGCGACGATCCCACAGCACGACGAAGCTGTGGTCGTCCGATTCGATCACGGTCACGAGTCGGCGGCCGTCGCGCAGGAATCCGGCGCGCGGTGTCCGGCCGACGTTGTAGAAGTTGGCGAGGCCGCGAATCGCGAGCGGTTCGGGCAGCCGACCTGGTTGCTCTGATCGCAGCGCAACGGTGTCGTAGAGCCACGCTCTTCCGGATGCGGCGGCGATCAGAACCTGGTCGCTGCCTGGCGAACACAGCAGCGTGTAGCGCATGTCGACGACCCTGGTCGGAACGTCCGCGCAGTGCCGCGTCGTTGCCGTGGCCCGATCGTAGGCGTGGAGCCGTCCACGGTTGTCGATGCTGTAGACGGTCCTGGTGTCCGGACTCGGGCAGGCCCAGATCGCGCGCGCCGGGCGGTCGCTGCCGAACGAGTGGCGGCGTTGACCATCGCGCAGGTTCCAGATCCCGGCGGCGCCACGGTCGCCGGACACGATCAATTCTTCACCGTCCGCGCTGAACTGGGCGCTGGTCATGCGGCCGGCGGCCTGCAAGCGTTGGGCCGCCATCGGGGCGTGTGTAGACCAGAGTCGCACGGTGCCATCGGCCGATGCCGTCGCGAGCAGCGAGCCATCGGGTGAGAAGCGTGCATCGACGACGGATCGCCGGTGACCGCCGAAGCGGCGAACGATTCGGCCGTGATCCGTATGCCAGAGGATCGCCGTGCGGTCGAACGACGTCGTGACCGCGAACGGGCCCGAAGGATGCGCGGCGACGGAGAACAGGCCGGAGCGATGGCCCGTCGCGATGAACCGACGCTCGCCCGTGTCGGCGTTCCAGCTCCAGAGCCGATTGTCCGTGGAGGCACAGAACAACGTCGAGCCATCCGGCGACAACGTCGCGCCGCCGAGTTCGGGCATCGGATGCGTGAATGTCCGCTGCGGTTCGTCGGCTGCGGTTCGCCAGATCACGGCGCGCCCGTCGTTACCGCTGCTCGCGAGTGTGCCACCACGAAACGTCAGGCTCGTGATCGCCTCGGAGTGGCCCTGCCAGCTGCGGTCGAGCTGCCACCCCCGACCCGATGACGAGCGGGCGAACCGATGGATCTGTCCGGCGGCATCGCCGGCGACGAAACCGCCGGGGGCAGTTGCGATTGCGGTCACGGGGTGGTCGCCGACGGTGTAGTGGCCGACTGCGTCCTTGATGAATCGCCAGACGAAGACCGTGCCATCGTCGTCGCCGATCGCGACCTGGTCGGGCGCGAGGAACGCAAGGCATCGCCGCGTCGTACCCTGGCCAGGGAGCAGCAATCGCTTGTCGGTCACCGTGTTGAGCAGGTGCGCCGAACCGTCGTCGCATGCGCATGCCAGCCACCGGCCCTCGGGGGAGAACGCGATCGCGTGCACCGTTCCGGCTCCGAGGTCCCAGATCCGTTCGTCCCACGGTTGTTGGAGCGCGTGAAACAGCGCGTCGTCGGCCGACGCGTCGGGACAACGCTCGGTGCCGAGCAACGCGAGCGAGAGCGCGAGCCCGGGCTGACGATCCGCCAGCGTCCTGGCGTTCGCGATCAGTCGCATGCCGTCACTGGCGCGGCGCGCAGACCGCTCGTTCGTCAGCGCCTCGTGCGCGCCGCGCTCGGCATCGATCGCGCGGTCGAGCAGGGCGAGCGACGAGCCGAGGAGCAGAACGAGCAGCAAACCGATCGCTGCGGGCAGCGGGTTCTGTTGGACCCATCGCAACATGCGAAGGATCGGTCCCGGCGTGCGTGCCAACGGACGTTCGCCGGCAGTGAGACGGCGAAGATCCGTTACCAGCGCCGATGCATCGCCGTAGCGTTGGTCGGGGTCCTTCTCGAGGCAGGTCGCGATGACCGTGGCAGCCTCGCGCGTGACGTTCGGGTTGCTGCGCCGCGCGTTCGCCGCCGCATCGCAGGTGATCGCGCGGTAGAGCCCTTCACGCGTGGCGGCTTCGAACGGTCGTTCGCCGGTCACGAGCTCGAAGAGCACGACACCGAGCGACCAGATGTCACTGCGCGCGTCATGGCCCTGCCGCCGACCGCGCTGTTGAACCAGGGCCTCGGGCGGCATGTATGCGGGGGTGCCGATCGTCGCATCGCCCGTGAGCGAGACGCCGGCCTGCTCGTCGCGCGCGAGTCCGAAGTCGACGAGTACCGGCACGCCGTGGTGGTCGATCCGCACGTTGCCGGGTTTCACGTCGCGATGGAGGATGCCCACCGCATGCGCGGCCGCGAGTCCGTCGGCGAGCTGTGCACAGATTTCGATCGCCTCGCGGATCTTGGCCGGGCCGGGGCGTCGTTCGCGCGTCGGCCGCAGCTCAGCGAGGCTCGGGCCATCGACGAAGCGCATCGCCAGGAAGAGGTGGTCGTCGAGCCGTCCGGCATCGTAGACCGCGCATAGCGACGGGTGATCGAGTCGTCGCGCGAGCTCGGCTTCGCGTTCGAAGCGCCGCGTCGCGACGTCGTTGTCGTCGCGCGAGCGCGGGACGAGCTTCAACGCCACGACCCGGCCGTGTCGTGAATCGGCCGCGCGCCAGACCTCCCCCTGCGCACCGCGGCCGACACGTTCCTGTAGTTCGAACGGGCCGACGCGCTGACCGCTCGCGCAGGGCGTCGGCTCCGGTCCGACCTGTGTGCCACCGGTGTCGGCGAGGATCTCGCGGCGCGCGACCAGCACGGCATCGAGCTGTTCCTGCAACTCGGAAGGCATCCGCGTGCGCGTCGACGCCGTCTCGTCGTCCGCGAGTCCGCGCAGCTCGCGATCGATCGCGTCGAGCTCTTCGTTGCTGGGGGGGCGGTCGTTCACGGTGCTTGCCGTTCGTCCGAGGTCGTGCGCAGAGCATCGCGCAGGCGCAGTAAGCCGCGGCGCAGGCGTTCCCACGCGGCGTTCTTCGAGATCCCGAGTTCGGCCGCGATGTCGCCGAGGCTGCGCGCCTCGAGCAGGTGTAGCTCGACGACGTCGCGTTGGTGGGGGCCGAGTTCTGCCAGCGCCCGCTGCAGTCGCTCGGCTTCGAGCCGTCGGTGCACGCGTCCCGGAATCGAGGTTTCGTGCGCGGCGACGTGCCCGAACTCGGACGGCGTCGCGGAACGTGCCCGACGCCGGCCCTTGGCGCCGAGGTATCTGACGCGATCGTGGATTGCGTGGCGGGCGATGGTCGCGAGCCAGCGCAACACGGAATCCTCACCACGATCCTCGAAAGCGGGCAGCCGGTGCCAGGCGGTCTGCAACACCTGCTGTGCCAGATCCTCGGCGTCGCTGTCGGCGAGCAGGACGTCGCGGCCGTGGCGCGTGATCAGTGCAATGAGGCGGGCGCGGTACGGCGTGACGAGCCGCGCGAACGCCTGCGGATCGCCAGCCTGCGCCGCCGCGAGATCGCGGTCACCAGGCGAGGCAGTGGTCGTCGAGGAGTCTTCGGAGGCGCGGGTCACGGGGAGGAAAGAATCTAATTCGGGCCTGGACGTTGCGGCCAGCCCCTCCCTCTACAGGGTGCGTCATGCAGAACTCGTTCAATCGCGTATCGTTGGTGGCGGCACTCGTCGCGGCGACCCTCCCGTCACAAGGTCGGCCATCACCGGATCGGCCATCACCGGATCGACCATCACCGAGCAGACCGTGTGACAGCTCCCGGATCGAGTGGGTGCTGCCCGGCCACTTCGAGGTCGCACGGAAGCGTGCGGTTGCCGAACAGCGGATGATCCTGATCAAGGGCATTTCATTCGGCGTGGACGAGAAGGGGGCGAGCTGCGCGACGGCCGGCACCTGGTGACCCGGCGCCGAACCCATGCGAGCCGGGTGCTTCGCAGAACGACGTGTCATCGACCTGATCAACCGGCGCTTCGTGCCGTTCTTCTTCAATCGCGGAGGGCCCGGCAAGGGGCGAGACGCGAAGGCCTCGGCGTTCGTCGACGGTCAGACGGAGAACCCCTGGGCCTACTTCGCCGCGTTCTCGCCGGACGGCCGGATCCTGGGCGAGACCGAACTCTACGCCGACAAAGACGCGGTCTTCGAGTGGCTGCGTGAGTTGCTGGCCGACCATCCCGAGTACGCGAAGGCTCCGGCCGGTGAGGCCGAGACCGCGCCATCGCGGGGGGCGCTTCTCGAAGAGCTCGGCGACTACGACGGCGCCCTCGCGGCGTACGCGGCGACTGCGGGTGAACCTGCGGTTCGACTGGCGGCCCGACTCGGCGAGCTGCGAATCGCGCGCTATCGCGCGGACTGGCCGCGGCATGCCGAACTCGAAGAGGGCATGCGCGGTGGCGAGCACGCCGAAGCGGCCGCAGTGGACCTCGAGCTCGAACGCGGGCGGCGGATGCTGGCCGAGAAGAACTACACCGCAGCCCGCGACTTGCTGCAGCCGTTGACGCAACACGCGGCGGGTCATCCGCGATTGGCCGAGGTGCACTTCTATGCGGGTGTCGCGTGCTGGTTCGACGACGATCGTGACTGGGCCAAGCTGCATTGGTGCTGGGTCGTCGAGAACCTGCCCGAGGATCGACTGCAGCGCCGCGCCTACATTGCCGCGGCGGCGGAGGCGATGCCCTACGCCAACCCCGAACTCGGCGGCTACGAAGCGCCGGTCGGCAACATCGGGACGAGCCATATCACGCGGGGCTATCAGCGCGCGTTGCGTGTTCATCGCCGATTGTTGCCGGCATTCGAACATGGTGACTGGCGTGCCGAGATCGAGCGCAAGCGTCCGATCACCAAGACTTCGACGGGCGGGGGCGCACAAGGCTCCGAGGCCGCAGAGCTCGCGGCGAAGCTGCGTGACGGCAATGCGCACGTGCCCGCGAACAATCGCATTGTCGATCGCCTCGTCGAGATCGGTCGGCCATCGATTGCGCCGCTCGTCGCGCAGATTCGCGACCGGGACGGCGAGTCACGTGGTTACTCGGCCTGGGCACTCGCCAATGTGCTGATCGGCGTCACCCCGCAGCCCGAAGAGGCGATGTCTGCGCTCGTCGAAGCAACGCGCGACGCGGATGGCTACGTCGTGGCCTTGAGTCGGTCAGGGCTCGGCAAGCTGCGGTCGGCGACGGCGGAGAATGATCGCGCGGGCGAAGAAGCGGCGGCCGAACTGCCGCGCAGCGTGACCCGGCTCGTGGCGCTGCTCGAGGACGGCAACGCGCATCGGGTGTTCAACAATCGCGTCGTCGATCGACTCGAGGAGTGCGGCAAGACGGCGATCCCGAGCCTCGTGGCGGCGGTCAACGACGAGAGCTTTCCGGGTCGTGGCTACGCTGCGTGGGCACTGTCGCAGGTGCTCAAAGTCACGGAGTCGCGCGATGAAGTCGCACTGGCCGCGCTGCGTGCAGCCACCGAGAGCGACGATCCGTACGTTGCGACCCTCGCGCGCTCGGGTTTGTCGACGCTATGAGGTGTCAACTCCGACATGCGTCGCTGGCGCTGGCGCTGGCGCTGGCCGTGCTCGTGGCGGGGCCGGCTGTCGTGGCGCAGTCCAAGGGCAAGCTGGTCAAGGAGTGCGACCGGATTCTGCAACGCCATGTGGCGTTCGGTTTCCGCGGCACCGTGCTGATCGCGGACCGGGGCAAGCCGGTGTTCGTTCGCGGCTACGGCCTCGCCGACGAACGTAGTGGGCGCAAGAACGCCGAGCACACGCTGTTCGAGGTCGCTTCCCTGACCAAGCAGTTCACGGCCGCGGCGATCCTGCATCTCGAGCAGGATGGCAAGCTCGCGGTCACCGACTCGATCGCCAAGCACCTGCCGGGCGTGCCGAAGCACAGCGAAGCGATCACGATCCATCATCTGCTCGCGCACACGTCGGGTGTGCCGCCGACGAATACCGAAGGGCGAGGGCGAAACCTCGAGCGAGCCGTGGTCGTGTACCTTGGCGATGGACCGAAAATCCCACTCGGCGAGAAATGGGACTATTGGAACGGCGGGTATGCGTTACTGGCCGGCATCGTTGAGCAGGCGAGCGGGATGTCCTTCGCGGACTACTGCCGAAAGAAGCTCTTCTTGCCCACGGGGATGAAAGACAGCGGGTTCAACGGCGATCGCAAGCTCGACGCCCGGCGCGCCGCGTTCTTCGAAGGCCGCACGGCGATCGACCACCCCTACGGCGCGTACGAATGGCAGTACCGCGGCATGGGAGGTGCGGTGACCACGGTCGGCGATCTGTTGCGCTGGCACACGGCGTTGCTCGACGACACCGTGCTGGGGTCGGCAGCGCGCGAGAAGCTGTTTCATCCGCACGCTCCGCGCATGGCCCACGGTCGCGACTACGCCTACGGCTGGTACGTCGGTAAGGCGCCTGACGGTTCGTCGATGGCCTGGCATGGCGGCGACGTGCGCGGTTTCCATTGTCAGTTCCGGCGGTACCCGGAGCGCGACGCGTGCGTCGCGGTGCTGGCGAACAGCAGTGGCGATCCGATCGCGACGATCGCGGCGCATCTCGAATCGTTGCTGTTCGGAAAGCGCCCGCGGAGCAAGCTGCCGCCCGTCGTCGCCCCGGCGAAGAAGAAGGCATTGAAGCAGCTGGTCGGGCGCTATCGCGCCGAGGGCGGTGCCACGTTCGAGCTGAGGCTCTGGAGCGATGGGTTATGGCTCGACTGCGACGACACCGGACTGGCGCGCATACTCACGGGCAACCCGCAGGTGGCGAAGGCGTCGTTTGCCGTGATGCCCATCGGCAAGGGCGAGTATGTCGCGTGGAATCCGTGGCGGCAGCTCGAGTTCGAGTTTCAGACCAAGCGTCGCAAGGTCGTCGCCGTGAAGATCGGCAACGCGGCGTACTCGCGAGTGAAGTAGCGCGGTGTGGTGGCGGCGCGGTCCGCCGCCTTCGCCGCTAACGACGCTCGTGCCAGTCCACGATTCGTGGCACTCCCGCCGGCGCGCCGCGCAGCAACGTGACGTTCACGCAACGTTGTGCGCGCGTCGAGGAGTTCGCGCTGCGGGTCAGTCGAGCATGCGATCGAACTTGCCAGCGTTCGGCCGTCGAAGCAACGCGGTGGGCTGAGATGGTGACCTCGGCGCCGCCGATCGTGAGGGTCTCGCCGCCGTAGTCAGGGTCGTTGCGCAACTGCCACTGCGCCTGCGCGATGCCACCTTCCGCGGCCTGCAGCGCCGCGAGCGTGTCGCGTTCGCCGATCGTTGCCGTCGTGAGGCGTCGACCGTTATGGAACAGACTGTTCGTCAGGCTGCCGATCACGACCACGAGCACGAGAACCATGATGAGCGCGCCGCCGCGCTCCGGGTTGCGATCGCGCGTCATCGTGGCATCTCCCGGTTGCGCATGAGGACCGTCGTTTCGAGCGTGGTCGCAGGGTGGCCCGCGCTGGTTTCGCCGCGGAGGCGGGGCCGCATGACCAGGTTCACGTGTGCGAGCGCGCCCTCCGTTCGGATCGCGAACCCGGCGAAACACCGGGCCAGTGTCTGCACGCGGCCCGCCGCGTCGATGCGCTGCAGTTCGTGGTCCCGGTGTCGGTAGGTCACTCGTTCGGTCGGGGTAGTCACGACGAAGTCTTCGCTACGTCGGTCGACCTGCCCGGCATCGCGCAGGTCGACTTCGACCGTTGCGAGCGCGCGGCGCACGTCCGCAACGTCCGCCTGATAGCCGGACAGCGTCTCGTGCTCCTGCCACGCCTGTGAGCCGATGCCCGCGGCGACACCGCTGAGGATCGCGAGGAGGGCGACCGAGACCATGAGCTCGGGCAAGGTGAAGCCGCGTTCGGCAGCGAACGTTCGGGCGCTCATTGTCTCGTCTCCAATGCTACGACTCGCGTCGTCAGCCGAACCGTCGCGCGTTCCTTGATCGCCGCGGGCCGCCACTCCACGATCGCGTCGACTTCGAACAACCCCGGGGCGACGAGCTTGGCGGTGCGCCAGCCGCGTGCGTCCGGCAACGATCGCGCGGCTCCCGGCAGATCGATCGGCTGTCTGCCGATCACGAGCTGTCCGACTTTGGCGCGTGCCGATTCGAGTTCGGCCTGAGCGAGTCGCAATGCCAGGGTTTCCTGGAACGCGCGGGTGGTCGCGCGCGGCTGACTGTGTTGGGTATGAACTACGGCGATCGACAGCGTGGCGAGGATCGCGAACGCGCAGATCAACTCGACGACTGTGAGGCCGCGCTCCTTGGCAAGAAGATCTCGGGCTGAAAGGTCGACTACCACGGCATCGCCTCCATCGCCGAGAAGCGCCAGCTGTCGATCCAGGTCATGAGGTCGGCGAAGTGCACCGCGATCAGCACACCGAACCCGACGAGCACCACCGGCTGGGCGAAACCGAGCGCGCGCTCGATGGCGTGCACGCTGCGCTGCTGGCACTGGTCGGCGAGTTCGCCGAGGCGCGTGCTCAGGGCGATGGCGGAGTCGCGTCCGGTCAGCAGTCGTGCCACGACGAACTCGGGCAGACCGGTGTGTTGCCAGACTTCTTCGGGTGGCGCGCCGCCCTCCGCGAGTTCGGCTGCGGCTTCGAGCTGGACTGCGGAGCGCCAGTCGGCGGCCGCGGGCGCAGCCTGTCGCAGCGCGGTGGCCAGGTCGGCGCCGCTCGCGGTCAGTGTGGCGCACGCTCGCAGCGCACGCGAGGCCGGCATCAGGCGGAGGTGTCGGCCGAGCCAGGGCAGCCTGCGCGCGAGCGCGCCGAGCTGCCGGTTCCAGACGCTCGGGCGCCAGCCGAACGCCAGCAGCAGCCAGACACCGCTCGCGACGCACGCGATCGCGGTCAGCCACGGGCCGAGCATCGCCGCCTCGACCGGGTTCGGCGCGGCCGCCGAGGTCGGCGTGTCGACAACCCCCATGAACGCCCAGCTCGAACTCACCGCGAGCAGCAGCACGCTCAGGAGCGCGGGATAGGTCGCCGCCAGCGCGACGCGATAGCGCAACGCCGCCCCGCGATCCCGACGTCTTGCGAGATCGGCGAGCACGGCGGGCAGCGCGGCGTTGCCTTCGGCCGTCGCGATTGCCGCGAGGGATTCGGGTGCGAATGCGCGACCTGCGCCTGACTTCAGCGCGGCGCTCAACGGCGCGCCACTCTCGAGTTCCTGGGCGATCCGTTCGAGCCGCCGGCGTTCTCGCGGCAACGCCTCGAGCGCCGCTCGTCGCAGTACTGGTTCGATGGCCTGTTGCCGAGCGGTCGTGAGCTGCATCAGTTCGAGCACGTTGCGCTCGAACTCGGCGAGCCGCCGACAGCGCAGGCCGAAGACGACGGCGTGCACGATGCAGAGCAGCACCCCGAGGGCCAGGACGAGCCACCAGGAGGGGTCGATCAGCGCGGCGAGCATCACAGCCGGAACAGTCCGAACAGGTCGTAGGCGGGCAGGACGTAGGCCATCGCGAACGTCAGCACGACGAGGCCGATGATCAGTTCGACGGCGGGTAGCGCGAACGTCGTCGCGCGGTCGGTTGCGCGCTGCAGACGCTGGCGATAGATCGCGGCGATGTCGTCGAGCGCGCGGGCGCTCGCCGCTGGAGATCCGGCGGACTCGACGAACCACAGCAAGCTGGGCGGGATGAGGTCGCCAGCGCGGATCGACTCGGCGAGGCTCGCGCCGTCCTCGGCGGCGGCCGCCATGCGGTTCACCTGCGCCTGGATCTCTGAGCCGTCCGAACTCGCGGCGCACAGCGCGAGCGCGCGCGGCAATGGCAGCTCACGGCGCAGGAGCAGCGCCAGCGTGGTGGCGAAGCCGGCTTTCGCCGCGTGACCGTGCAGTCGCCCGAACAGTGGCAGCCGATACCGCCAACCACGCGGCCCTGAGCCGGGGTCGAGTGGCTTGCGCAGCAGTGTAACTCCACCGAGCACCAGGGCGAACAGCGCGAGCAGGCCGACGCTCGTGACAACGAACAGCCCCGTGGGCGGCGCCGCGATGTGCTCGACGCGCCCGTTGATGAGCGGTGGTGAGGTCGGTACGACGGGCGCGATCGTGAGTGTCAGTAGCGCGCCGATGACGAACACGACGACCGCCGCGATCAGCGGTAGTTCGAGTCGACGACGCAGCTGGTCGCGAACCCGCGAGCGCAACCCGGCGTCGCGTGCGATCTCGTCGAGCACGCCCGGCAGATCACCGCTCGCAAGCCCGGCTTCGACGAGCGCGCGGTAGGTCGGCGGGAACCGCTCCGACCGGCGGGCGTACGCGTCCTCGAACGGCACGCCTGACTCGATCTCCGCGGCCATGTCGGCGCACTCGTGCCGCAACTTCCCACTCGTGAGGTCGTCCTGCAGGCTCGCGAGTGCGTGAGGCAACGGCAGCTCCGAACGACACAGCCCCGCCAGGCTGCGGTGGAACATCGCGAGGTCGCCGTACGGTTCGGGGTCGGCGCCTGGATCCGTCGCTGTGCTAATTCTGTCGTCTTGTGCCAAGGACACGTTCCACCTCCCGGGTATCGGTGATTCCACGTTCCACCAGTCGTTCGGCTGCGGCGCGCAGCGTAGAGAAGCCGGAGTTCGCCGCGGCTTTTGCGAGCGCGTCGCCGTCGCCGCGATCGAGCACGGCCTGGCGCAGGTCCGGGCCCATCGGCAGCCACTCGGCAACGAGCTGGCGGCCGGCGTAGCCGGAGCCCTGGCAGAGGTCGCAATCATCATCGCAGCTGGTCTTGTCGCTGGTGATGTCACCGGCCGCGGCGCACTTGCGGCGCAGCAGTCGCTGCGCGAGGACGCCACGAATCGTCGTCGTCAGGACGAACGGTTCGACGCCCATCTCGAGCAATCGGGCGAACACCTCCGCCGCGCTGCCGGCGTGCAGCGTCGAAGCGACGAGGTGACCCGTGAGTCCGGCTTCGAGCGCGATCGCGGCGGTCTCGCGGTCGCGGATCTCGCCGACGAGCAGCACGTCGGGATCCTGACGCAGCAGCGAGCGCAGCGCCCGCGTGAAGTCGAGCCCCGCAGCGGCGTCGACCTCGGTCTGAACGACGCCATCGAGCCGACGTTCGACCGGGTCTTCGACCGTGACGATCGTGCGCTCTGGCCCATGGTCGACGAGATGTCGCAGGCACGAGTAGAGCGTCGTCGTCTTGCCGCTGCCGCTCGGGCCGGTCAGCAGCACGACCCCGTCGGGCTGTTCGATCGCGTGATGGATCGCTTTGGCGACCGGTTCTTCGAGACCCAGCTCGGCGAGTGCGCACGGCGAACCATCCGGTGCGTCGAGCCGGAGGGCGACCCGTTCGCCAAACAACGTCGGGTAGGTCGCGACGCGCAGCTCGCATCCGATGCCGGAACGTTCTGCACCGATCCGCCCCTCCTGCGGCACGTCCCGCCGGTAGACCAGCAGTTCGGCGAGCGATTTGCAGCGCCCGACGACGTGCTGGCTCAGCTCTGCCGGCAGGGTTTCGAGCGTGTGCAGCGCGCCATCACGACGGATGCGGACGCGCATGCCGTCTTCGCCCGGGTCGAGATGCAGGTCGCTGGCGCCGCGTTCGCGAGCGTTGCGCAACAGGCGGTCGACGAGCGCGACGGCGGGTGTGGCAATGACATCGGGCACGCTTCGTCATCGACCGTGCCGCAGCGCGGACTGGCGCGATCGACGAAGTGCCAATGACAGCGTTCAGTCGGGCGTTCGGTCGGCGATCACGCGAACTGCTGCCACAGGAACCACGCGCCGACCAGCGCGAGAACGATCAGCGCGATGCGAATCAGCTTGCGGTGCTTGACGAGAAACAGGGCGAGTTTGGCCTTACCCATATCGCTCAGCATAGGACCGCGGCCGCAGCAGTCGAACCCGGATCAGCGGAGTTCGACCGTGACCGGGCTCGTGGTGGAGTCACCGACCGTCAGCTCGGTCTCGCCGCGCAGGCTGCCGGCGAGCGTGACTCGATACTTGCCGGGCAGCAGCCACAGGTCGTAGCCGAACGGTTCGCCCTTCTTCGTCGGGATCCAGCGATCGACGAGCTTCTCCTCGCCCCGGTAGACCGCGAGCGTTGCGCCGTAACACACCTCGGACTCGGCGTCGTACGAGAACTCCAGCCGCTGGTGCACCCCGGTCGGCGTCGTGAGTGGGACCTCGGTGCGCTGGCCGGCGACGATCGTGAACGTCACGGCTTGCGCGGCGGCGTTCTTGCCCCAGGCCATGAGGCGGTACTCACCCGGATGAAGGATCGGGGTCGTCGGTTCCTCGCCCTGGGCGTGGATTGCCCAGCGCGCAGGCGAGCGTGTATCCGCGATCATGAACTTGAGGTCGGCGGCCGGCGCCGGGCTCGTGCGGATGATTGCGCGGCCGCCGGTGACGAACCGGACCTTCCCGAGGTCCCAGTGCTCTTGTGGGCCGATGTCACGCGGTTCGATTCGCGGCTCCGGATAACTGTCGCTTCGAAGCGTCACGGTCCAACGGCCGGTCGGCAGCTCTTCGAACGCGAACTTGCCGTCCGCGGTGGTCGTGACCGGCTCGTAGTAGCGATCCCGCCCCCGACACCGGACACTCACAGCGACGCCTGCCAGCGGCTTCCCGTTCGGGTCGACCACGGTTCCGCTGATCTGATTGCTGCGATCCGCGCGTTGCAGCCGCACGTCGAGCGTGCCCTGCTCAGGTCGCACATCGTCGAGCGATCGCGGCGCGAAGTCTTCGTGAGTGATCTCGACGGTGAGGCCGCGTTCTGCCGGACAGTTGGGAATCGCGAACTTGCCGGCCGCATCGGTGCGCGTGAACTTGACCCAGCCCTCGGTGGTCGGGGTGCGACGGGCCGTGACCTGGATGCTGGCCTCGTGCACTGGCTGATTGTCGTCGTCGCGCACGAGGCCGGTGAGTTCGAGCCCCTTGCTGACCACCAGATCCAGTTCTCGCGTCCGGCCGCCGACGAGCTCGACGGCTCGTTCGCACTTGCCGTCCTCGTCGTGCTGAGCGACGAGTTTCACGGTGCCGGTCGGCAGGCCGCGCAGCTCGAAGTTGCCGCCCGCATCCGTATGCGCATACACATGGCCGATGTCGCCCCAATAGCCGTGCATCACCTCGGCGCCGGCGACGGGCTGGCTGGCCGGGGTCAGCACCCGACCCTTGACGACACCACCGGACTGCATGGTGATGGTGAGCACGGAAGTGCCGAACTCCGCGACGACGCAGCTGCTGCGCCATGGCGCCATCTCTCGCGCGCGGACCCAGACCGGGTTCTCGCCGGGTGCCACGCCGACTGCGCGGAAGTGACCCTTCGCATCGGTGCGCAGGAACGCCGGCAAGGGTGGCTGATCCTCGATGTTGCCCTGGCCGACCCCCTGCACGCGACCGCTGCCGACGCAGACGATCGCCTGTTCGATCGGAGCGCCGTTGGCGTCGACCACCGTCCCTTCGACGATGCCGCCACCCGGCGTGACCCGGAGCGTGACGTCGACCGTCGAGCCTTCCTTGCCGTAGGCGAACTTCAGAGCGGACGCGCGATAGCCCGGCGCACGCGCACCTAGCATGCTCGGATGCGGAGCCCCACGGATCTCGAACTGACCGTCGGCGTTCGATATGGCCAGCGACTCCGGGTCGCGTCCGAGCAGGTGCGGCATCAGAACGTCGATACGCGCGCCGGCCACGGGGCGATCGTCCGGATCGACGACGCGGCCGCGCACCAGCTGGCCGACCGGCAGCGCGAGCTCGAGCGTCGCGGTTTCGCCCGCGACGATCTCGGCGCCACGCCCGGGGTCGAAGCGATCGGCCCAGACTGTGACGCGTCCGGGTTCGAGGTCGTCGATTCGCACGAGTCCCTCTGCATCGGCGCGAAAACGGTGCGCCAGCCGCACGTCGGAGCGCGAACGTCGCAGATGAAGGGTGGCGTGCGCCGCGGGGGCGCGCTCGGATCCCGCGTGTCGAATCAGAACTTCGAGACTGCCGGTGGTGGCCGGCGTGGCTGACTCGCGGGTTGCGACGGCGTCGCGTTCGACATCGCGCGCGCCCGCTGCGCTCGCGTCGCCGTTCTCGTCGAGAGTGCCCTGCGCGGCGTCGGGTGACTCGGCCGCGATGGTCGTCGACGGGAACGTCGTCGGCGACTCGTCGTTCGGCCACCAAACCAGCAGGGCGATGGCAGCCAGGACCGTGGCTGCCGCGGCGAGCTTCGTCTTGAGCGTCATGGCAAGGGTTCCTGTGAGCACGCCGAGTGGCACGGCGTTCGACGGGTTCGGTGTCGCAGTCGGGGTAAGGGGAAGCGTGGGAGAAGCGCCGATGAGCGGCAGGAGCCACGCGCGACGGTCGCTGTGACCGCTGCTCCGGGCCGAGCCGTCGAGCACGCGCCGGAGTCGTTCGATCGCGCGGCGATGCAGGCTCCACACGCGCTCGGGCGGCAGGCCGAGGCGGTCGGCGATCTCGCGCGGCGGCAGGCCTTCGAAGTAGCGCAGCAAGACGACCTCGCGTTGGTCCGCGCGCAACGCGTCGACGAGTTCGACCAACTGGCGCCGGCGCTCCTCGCGCTGCATGAGTTCGACGGACGAAGGCGCCGAGCGATTCTCGGCAGCGACGTCCTCGCGCCGGCGGCGGCGCTGGTCACCGCGCGCGAGGTTCTTCGTCACGTTGCGCATGATGCGCGCGAGCCACGCGCGCGGGCGCTCGACGTTGCCGCCGCCCGATTCGCAGGCGTGGAGCCAGGTCTGCTGCAGGATTTCCTCGGCGTTGCCGGCACCCAGGACCCGCGCGAGGGCGCGCAGATAGGGTTCTTCGCGCAGGAGCGCTTCGAGGTGCTGCTGAGGATCGTGCCGCATCGGAGTCTTGGTGCATGACACCGCCACTCCCGATTCTGGTCGCTCCGATCCCGATTTTTCCAGGTCGCTCGCGATTGCGGCGCCGCGGAGGTCAGCGAGCGGGTGTGCGCACGACTTCGACCGTCGCGATCTCGCCGGCCTCGATCAGCACGGCCGCATGGTGGGGATCGCAGTCGTCGAGCTCGACCGTGAGGTCGTAGCGGCCGGGTGGCAGGAGCCGGTCGGCCTCGTTGACGCCCCGGGCCGCGATCTTGCCATGGCGTGTCGTGACGTAGCCGCCGCTCCCGCCGATCTGGAACCGCAACGGCACGTCGCGCCCGGCCTGGTCCGTGACGCGACACTTGCCCGCGAGAAACTCACCGGTCGGCGTCGTGGCGCGGATCCGCAGTCGCCCGCCGCGCTGCAGCGCGAGCGTGCGTTCGACCTGCCCGGCGAACGGCACGTCGACGATCAGTGAGGTGTTCGCGAACTCGCACGTGAGCCGTTCCTGCGGCCGTCGCGGCCGGCAGATCTCGACGCGATAGCGGCCGGGTTCGAGATCCGTGAACTCGAACACGCCGTCGTCGCCGGCTTGTTCGAAGCGGCGAGGCTCGACGCGCTTGGTGTCGGGTTCGAGGTCGAGACGATGCCAGACGAAGTGAGCCGTCGCTGGTTGCACGCCTTCGAGTTTCAGCGTCACCCGTCGGTCGGGTGCCGGGGTGAGTGGGATTCGTTGCTCGGAGTAGCCTGCGGCCGTCGATAGCTCGATCCAGTTCTCCGTGAAACCTGGCGCGCCGGCGGTCACCCGAACGTTCTTTCCGGGTTCGAACATCAATCGGATCCGGCCACCGTTGGTGTGCCCCTTGAGGTTCGTGCGTTCGCCGCGCAGCTCGAGCCACGACCCGTCGACCAGTTTCCCGTCGTGTTCGACCCGGATCGTCACGACCGCGGTGGGCAGCACGATCTCGACGTTCTGTGCCGGTGCGGTCACGCGGCGCGTCATGTTGTCGCCGAGGCAGAAAGCGTCGGGCAGGAACGTTTCGGCGACGATGTCGCACTCACGCGCGGGCAGGTTGTCGAGGCGGAAGTGGCCGTGCTCGTCGGTCGTCGTATTCGCGATGTCGAACCACAGGATGTCACCGTGCCACCACCGGACGTCGGCGGCCGGTGGATACAGCGTCACGGGATTGTCGTCGACCAGCGCGTTGATCTCGGCGTCGCGCACGGGAGTGCCGTCGGCCTCGCGCAACGTGCCGGTGACCGCGTGGCCGGGATGCAGCGTCGTGTCGAGCACGTCGGTGTGGCGACTCGGACTGGCCACGACCCTCGTGCTCGCCGGCAACCAGCCCTTCTGCCCGGCGCGGCGGAACAGCATGCCGATCATCGGTATCTGGCCCAGGTTCGGAACCTCGAGATCCGCGGGCGGCAGCGCGACGACCAGTGCGGCAGCGCCGCGCGGCACGCGCATCTCGTAGCGACCGTCCGAGTCCGTGTGGGACGAGTCGGTCGGTTGTGCGACCGGCTGGTTCTCCCGCACGAGATGGACCGAAACTGGCGCGCGATGCACTGGCTTGCCGGTCGTCGAGGCGAGCACGCGGCCGCGCAGAGCACAGGCGGCGGTCAACTGCACTTTCAGTGGCCGCTCCTCGGAACTCTTGCGAACGATCGCAGCGGACAGCGTGCGTCGCAGGCGCAGATAGCCGGGGTCGTCAGCGATCAGCTCGATGCCGCCAGGGCCGTCGATCCACGGAGTGACGTCGGCTGTGAACGTGCCGTTCGGGTTCACGGCGGCGCGCAGCTCCGGATGATCGGCGCCCCCGGCGCCGAGCACGAGCTGCGTCGACCAGGGCGCGTCGCGAACCATGCCGACGAGCAGGCCGTGAAGGTGCGTTCGGGGACCGGCGGCGGTGGAGCTCTTCGTGGCGGAGTCGGATTCGGGAGCGGTCGGCACGAGCTCTCGCTCGTTGTTCGATTCGGTCGTGGCGTTCGCTGGCGAGTCTCGCTGCGGATCCGTCGTCGCTGATGCCGCGTCGCCCGCGGCGTTGGCCACGGCCTCGGTCTGCATCGGGGTCGGCGCGGAGTCATCGTTGAGAAGCTGCACGCCGAAGCCGAGCGCAGTGACGACGATCGCAGCGACGAGGAGTTTGGCTTTCACGGACATCAGCAGTGCCGGTATCAGGGTGGATGAAACGGTCCCTGCCATGGTCGTTCCGGCCGGCGCCGCGAGCAGCGCGAGCGCGCGTTGACGGCGTGCTCCGAGCGTTCGGCGCAAACTCGCGACCGCACGCTTGAGGCGTGTGCGGACCGTCTCCAGCGGCAGCCCTTGCCGGTTGGCGATGTCCCGCAACGGCAGGCCTTCGAAGAAGTACAGCAGCACGACCGTGCGCCCAGGTTCTGGCAGCGCGAGCACGTGGCGGACGACGTGGCGATGAAGGTCGGCGCGTTCGGCGAGTTCGGCCGAAGAGGGCAGCGGCTCGGCATTCGCCACTGCAGCTTCGCGCTGTTGCCGTCGGCGATCAGAGCGGCGGTGCTGCCGCGCGAAGTTTTGCACCAGCCGGGTCAGCCAGCCGCGCAGGTTGTGTTGGGATCCGGGTGGCGTGCGGAGGGCCGCGGCCCAGGTGTCCTGCGCGACGTCCTCGGCGAGCGTCTCGCCCGCGATCGAACGCGCGAGCCGGCGCACCCAGTCGGCGTGCGCGAGCAGAGCGTCGATCGATGGCTGCGGCGAAGTGGACGTCACGTCGTCACAATGCCACGACTGCGCGACGTGGTTCAGATGAGGCGCGATTCTCGTTGCGGGCGAGCGTCGATCGGCGCGTGGGCTTGCTTCGGTTCGCCGGCCCGGGTACGAGCAGGGCGTCCCACGCGGGGAAGTCCGGTGCAAATCCGGCGCTGTCCCGCAACTGTGACCGACGACGACAGCGATCGATACCACTGGCCGGGCGGCGTAGTCCGGCTGGGAAGGGATCGCCAGTAGGATGACTCGGGAGTCAGGATACCCGTGTGGAACCGGCGCCGCGTTCGAGTGGCACCGTCCAATCAGTCACCCCGATCCGCCGCGACTTCGTTCGTTCGGCGGTTCACCAGGCGCGTAGGACGCCCGGAACGTGATGCATCAGAACCGACTCCTTGCCGCGGGCGCGATCGCCCTCGCGGCGGCAATCTCTCCTTTCGCTGCGGCTCAGGGCAGCATGTTCGCGACGCAAGTGATCGCGAGCAACACCAACGGCAACGCGGGCGGCGGCATCTTTCTGCCGAGCAACGCGCTCGGTGCGCCGGCGGGCACCGCGCACGTGCACTCACTCGGGATCGCGGGCGATCTCACGCTCGGCTTCTCGGTGCCGATCGTTGACGGTCCGGGTGCCGACTTCATCGTCAGCGAGAACGCGTTCCGCCTGGCGTCGAACGCGCTCGCCACGTTCGCGGAGGTGGTATTCGTCGAGGTGAGCAGTGACGGCGTGCATTTCGCTCGTTTCCCGTCGCGCTACTTCGGACCCACGCAGCAACCCGGGCCGTTCGGCACGGTGCCGGTGGGATCCTATTCGGGTCTCGCCGGGCAGACACCGGTGCTCGCGACGACGCCCGGCGCGGATCCGCGGGATGTCGTCGAGGCGGGCGGTGATGCGTTCGACCTGGCTGATCTCTCAGCGGACCCGCTCGTGCAGACCGGTCTCGTCGATCTCATGGCAATCGATCAGGTACGGCTCGTCGACGTTGTCAGCGGGCAATCGCTAGACAGTCTCGGGATGCCGATCTTCGACCCCGGTGCCGGGAGCGCCGACATCGACGCCGTGACCGCGATCCATCAACTCGGCAGCGTCGCGAGTAACGGCCCGCGCGTCACGATGGATATCCGCGTCGACGGTACGGTCACGTTGCGCTTCGAGGATCCGGATGGGTGGACCGACATCGATCCCGGCACGCTGCGGGCCGCGGCCGTTGGGATTCCGATCGGTGCGGGTGGTCTGCTCGGCGGCATGACGCTGCAGCAGGCGGATGCGACCGGGTTCACGCTGGTCCAGAACGTACCGCTGCCGCCGAGCCTGTTGTTCACGCTGTCGTTCTCGGTCAAGGATCGTGCTGGCAATCGCAGCGGTATCACACGCACGCGGCCGACGTTCTGATCGTCGACGCTATTGCCCGGGCGCGGAGCTCCCCTTCCGCTTTCGCATGACGTAGCGCCCGATCTCGACACCGCGGGCGTCGACGAACTCGTGGCGCTCGACTTCGAAGCCCTGGCGTTCGAAGAAGGGGCGCGCCGCTTCGCTTGCTTCGGTGTGGAACGACACCACTCCCACGGCTGCGAGTTCGTGTTCGGCGTGCTTCAGCAAGGCTGTTGCTACCCCGGAGCGCGCGTGGTCCGGGTGCACGAACATCAGGTCGATGTGACCGTTGTCGTGAAAGCCGACGAACCCGGCCAGCTGCCCGTCGATCTCGGCGACCCGGACGTCGACTGCCGCGAGTCGACGCCGCCAGTAGTCGGGATCCGGCGGATTCGGCGCCCAGGCGTGCAGCTGGTTCGCGTCGTAGTGCGGGCTGGCGAGGCCGTGAACCGAACTCGTGAACAGCTCGGCGAGTTCCGCCGAGTCGGATGGGTGGGCTGCGCGAATCCTCATGAGAGCAACCGCCCCAGAATAGTGACCGGAAGCGAGAACCAGTGCCGCGTCTTCGCGTTGGCAGAAGACGCGCTGTTCCTCCGGCCAGAATTGCCCGAAAACGAACCTGTCGGCGCCCGATCGGTGCGTGCTCTTCGCCGGCTATCGACGGTCGACCATGACCGGCATCCCCTTCGGCACAGCGTCTCCTTCGGCAGAAAGAAATCGCATGACCAGAAACCGGTTTTCCTCCGCGTGCCTGCTGGCGATCGTCCTGAGCGCGGGTGATCGCGGTCTCAGCGCTCAAGCCGAAGCTCCGCGGTCGCCCCTCGATGCCGCGAGCGAGCTCGCGCGGATCCTCGGATCGGGCCGCTGGCACGACGGCGCGGAGCGCGCATACGGCCGGCTCGCGCTCGCGCGCGCCAAGGAGGTCTGTGGCTCGCGCGTCGCGAAAGACTTTTGGGGTTGGCTCGACGACCGAGCGCGGCTGCGGCGGCGGGTCGTATGGGCGAGCGCGGTGGCGCCCGAGCCCGCGTTCTACGTTCGCCTCGACTCGCTCCGCCGCGCCCACCCGCGTGCGGTCGATGCTCTGCCGGATCTCGCCGTGGGCTTTGCGCTCGCGTGGAGCTCGGGAACCGATGAAGTGCCGGCGCTCGCGTGGGAGCCGTGGACGTTCGGGCGCAGCGCGATCCCTGGCATGGCGGCGTCGTTCGCGTGGTATGCCGAGCACCGGCGTGACCTCGCGGCGCGGGTCGAGCACACGAACTGGCAACTGCTCGCTTTCACGGCGCTCAACGACGTGCCATTCGACGAACGCGCGTGGGCCCTCGAGCGATATCGCGGCAAGCCGGTCCGAGAGCTGCGCCATCTGTTCAGCGAGGTGCCGTACGTTCACGAGGGGCTTGATGCCCACCCGCATACGCTCGCGAACATGATCGAGCACGGCGGCGTCTGCACGGTCAACACGCAGTATCAGATGGCCGTGCTCCGCACGCTCGGCTGCCCGGCAACGTATGGCGGCGGCCCCGGTCACGTCTGGCCGTGCTGGCTGACGGGCATGGGGCGTAATGCGGCGTTCGATCGGGTGAACGACCTCGGCAATGCCGATGGTGTACTCGGGCAATGGGGTCTGACCGGCCTCCGATACGAAAGCGATCTGCGGGTGCTCACCCGCGCGATGCGACATGGCATGTCGCAGCTCGAGGCTGCCGAACTCTGTGCCGCTGCGGTCACGATGCTCGGTGGGCGCGCGCCCGCCGGATCGTTCAAGGCGCTGTCGGCGACCCTGCGTCGGAACCCTTACGCGCAGCGGGCCTGGCGCACGCTGATGACCGGGATCGCGAACCAGCGCGTGCCACAGAAGCTCGCTTCGTCGAGCTTGCGGGTGCTGGTTCGGGCGCTCGAAGAGCATCCGCGGGTTGCAGTTCGCGTGCTCGAGGACGCATTGCCGCGTGGGCTCGGCGGCCAGTACCACCGCGAGATCGCGGAGGCGTTCGTGGCGGCGTGCGACGGCTGTATACGCGCGGCGGATGGTGCGGCAGAACCCGTGCGCGCAGCGCGCCGGCTCGCAATCCGATACCACGAAGGCATCGGCAATCAGGAGATCGCGGCCAGACTGCGCCTCGAGCTGCTGCGCGACGAGGCCGCGGCCCCCGCCGACGGGGGCCCGAACGGCCTGACTCGAACGACTCTCGCCGGCGGTGGTGGCGGCAGCGAGTTCGTCGATGCGATCGAGCCTGCCGACCTGGCCGCAGGCAATCGCACGTTGCGCGGTCTCCGGTACACGACTGCGCACTACAGCGGACATCTCGTGATCGGCTCGGTGCAGGCGCTCTACTCCGATGGCTCGGAGGGGCAGACGTTCGGTCAAGTTCGTGGTGGTCCGCGTGAGGTCGTCGTGCCCGCGGGCCATCGCCTGCTCGGTGTCGAGGTCGTCAGTGGCAACCTGCTCGACGGCTTTCGTCTCGTGACCTGTCTGGCGGAGCCCGGCCGACGAGACCCGAAAGGCCAGCCGGTGTTCGGTGACTGGGCCGGGGGCTCGGGCAAAGGGTTCGGGCGCTGGCTCGAGATCCCGGGCGCGCCGGTCATCGGGATCCACGGTCGTAGCGGTAGCATGATCGATGCGTTCGGGCTCATCGCCCGGACCTCCGGTCGCTGAATGGCTGGCACGAAGAATCGATGCGATGACGACTCACCGACTCCTCGCGGCGCTGATCGCCCTCGTTCTCTCCTTGGGAGCCGTGGCGCAAGACGTGTCCTGGCTCCTGGTCCGAAGTGACGCGGAGTCGGGCTCGAAGAGCGGCCGGACACTGGCAACGTTCGGATGGGAGAAGCTCGCGAAGGTGTACCTCAAACGCAGCTACCGGATCGTCGACGCGGATGCCGCCGACTCGATCCCGGCGGCCAGTCGGCTCGTCGCGGGCACACCGACGAACAATGCGGCCGTCGCACGGTTGGCGCAGGCGCTCGGGATCACGTTCTCCGAACGGCAGGTGAGCTATCAGGGGCGCACGTTTCCCGTGGATGCCGGGCTCGCTCTGGTCCGGCCGGATCCGGACGGCGGCGGGACGCTGGCGCTGTTCTGTGGTGCGACGGAGCGGGCGGTCTTCCATTGCATCTCGGTACCGGTCGATCTTCGCCGGCCCGGATGGGTCGCCATGACGTTTCAGAAGACCGTCGCGCGTGGTGAGATCGCCGACCCGTTGAGGGTCGCCGCGGACGAACTTCGCCTGGTCCGACTCGACGAGGATCTCTTCCGCATTCGCAGCGCCTGGCGGCATTCGAGCGATGAAGCAGCGCTGCGCGTGAGCCGAGCGTTCGCTGGCTATCAGTCGATCTTCGATGGTGCGGTTCGCCGAGGGGTCGATCTGTTCGCCTACACGCGTAACCAGTTCGCGACGCAGGGTGCGATGCTCGATCGAGTCCATGAGCGTTTCACGTCGGTCGATCTGCGCGCCGTGATCGAGGAGCTGGATGATCGCGTGGCCGGCGCGCTCGGCGGCCGGACCGGTCCGCGGCCGATCGTCCACGTGGTCGTCACGCAACCGGATGCGACCAACGCTCAGGTCATCGGTCGCGACGAGGTCACCGGGCGCATGCGGATGACGCTCAACCTCGCGGCGTTCGACGACGTGTCGGCGTTGAAGCTCGCGGTAGCGCACGAACTCGTGCACACGTTGCAGGGTTCGCACGACGGCACACTGCTTGGTCGTTGTATCCACGAAGGTGTCGCGAGCTATGTGTCGCAGCAGTTGCTCGAGGGCACGAGCGATCACGCAGCGTTGATGTGGCCACGGGAGAAGCTCGCGGCGGCCAAGAAGCGCGATGCGAAGATCCTGGCAGCGTTTCGCCGCCTCGCGGACTCGCGCGACATGCGGCGAATCGGTGACTTCTACTACGCGGGCTCGCCGCTGCGCTCGGTGCCCGGCGCGCCCGATCGCAGCGGCTACTACGTCGGTTGGCGTGCCGTGGCCTCGTGGCATGCCGCGAATCGCGATCGCCCGCTGAAGGATCTGTTGCGGGTGCCGCCTGCTGAGTTCCTCGCAGCGCTCGACTGAAGCCGCTTGGCGTTCGCGGCAGTGCTCAGACCTGACGTTCGGCGAGCCGCCGCAAGCGTGCGATCCACTCCGGCTGCCGCGAACCCATACCGGTGAACCAGCCCATCGAGTAGCGCGCGTTGAGTTCGCCGAGTGGTTCGAAGTGCTCGGTGCCCGACGCATCGCGATAGCGGTAGGCGTCGATGCCGAACGGTCCGAAGTAGCCGATCATGTGCAGTTGGCTGGCGGCCTCGTGCACGGCAGCATCGAGGGCGGCGCGTTCTGAATCGTCGAGGCCGTTCGTGAGCTCCACGTTGTCGATCCAGGCACCGCCTTCGTCGGCGGCGAGCTCTGTGGTCCCGCCGATGAGGGGCTCACCGCCGCGATCGAGCCAGGCGTGCCGCGCCACTTCGAGCGTGATGTCGACGAACGGTTCGACGAGCAGTCCGACACCATGACTCGTCATCGAAGCTTCGGCCCAACGCCGATCCGCTGCGCGTGGTCCGCTGCCAGGCAGCGGAGCCGCGACACGTTTGCGGTCGCGCCCGCTGAAACCGAACGGCCGCTTGAGCAGCCAGCCGTCGGCAGGAGGTTCGCCGGCGAGGATCGCGTCGAGGGCCGCCATCGTCCGCACGAACTCGCGACCCGGCAGCCCGGCCGGAATGCCGCTCGCCGGTCGGCGCGGCAGCGAGCAGGCGAACGCGCGGTGGTTCGCGTCCTGCAGTGTCGTGAGTGGTGGTGCGGCCAGCCAAGGCAGTCTCGCGCGTTCGGCGACGGCACGTGAGCGCGGAGTCGGACACCACGCCTGCACGAGCACTTCGTCGGAGCGGGATGCTGCTCTACTCGCAACAGCGTCGACCGCCTGATGGCGAACCCCGAGTGGGGCGAGGCGGTTCGCACTGGCGAGGAACCGCCGTGCCCAGGCCGCCGAACGTTCCTGCGCGCGCGCCGACGGGCGATAGCCTTCGGGATCGCCGAGCTCGAGATCGGCGTCGAGTGCGAGCACCCACGCGATGGTCGTCACGATGGCTGCCAGTTCTCGAGCTGACGTAGGAACTCGCCGGAGAAGCCGGCGCGGCCGCGGCGCTCCCGATCCAGTTCGTTGCCCTTCATCATCGACGGCGTCAGCGGGGTGACGAGTTCCTGGCGCCAGTTTTCGAAGTCGTCATCGCCGGTCCACCGCCGAAACCAGTGGCACGCGAACTGCACATGCGCGACCTCTTCATCGCCAACGATTCGCTGCAGCGCGGCACCTTCGTGATCTCCGACTTCGCGGAACCACTCCTCGTAGCGTTTCGTGTGATCGAGGTTGCCGGCCTCGAGACCCATGCCCATGAGCGCGACGAACTGCAACGGCCGTTCGCACGACGCGACGCGCTGCCAGAACCAGTCGCGCACCGGGAAGTCGCCAACATCGTGACCGAGCACAACGAGATGTTGGCGGTAGAGGCCCATGTGGCGGATCTCGTCCTGGCAGATTCCGAGCAGTCCCTGGCGGAACGCGCGCGGAGTATCGGGAAACGCGAGGATCGCCCAGCACATCAGTTCGGCGGCCTGCAACTCGTGATGCAGGAACGTGTGGAGGAGTTGGGCGCGCCGTTTCGGCGTGCCCATCTGCGAGCGCGTCGGCGAGCGCGGAGCGCGCGCAACGACCTCGAGCTCGGGTGGGCGGCCCGCGCTGACCAGGCGCTTCGGTGCTGGCGTCGGTTGCCGCCACGCGGTGGGAGGGGGCGGCGGCGCGAGCTTGTGGTCCAGGTCAGTGGACTCGATGTACCGCTGGGCCCAGTCTTCGAGGGTCGTGCCTTCGAGAGTGCTGCCTGCGAGGTTCCTGTCAGCGCACACGTCGGATCGTCGCGAGCATGACCCCGGCATTGTTGTCGTACTTCGACGGGAGGTCGTTGGTGAAGAGATAGAGCTCACCGTCGCGAGCCGGGCGCATCGGACTCTGATCGGCGGTGTGATCGAGAACGCGGACGATGTCACGGTCCTCGTCGTCGACCGAAGCGAGCAGTTCGAACCAGGCAGCATCCGGATGTCGGCGGTCGTCCTCCTTCCAGCGGATGAAGATCTCCTTGAACCCGAGCTGTACGTCGTCGCGCGTCCAGCCATTGGGCCCGCAGACGATGCTGGCGTCCTTC
Organism: bacterium; assembly: GCA_024743115.1. Classification (GTDB taxonomy): domain Bacteria; phylum Planctomycetota; class UBA1135; order UBA1135; family UBA2386; genus JAGQRA01. Next base: position 62,321 of record JANSXC010000023.1, read on the forward strand.
CAGGTCTGGCTGCGATCGACCTCGAACACGTATTCGTGATGCTCTGACACGAACAGCTTGGTGCGGTTGTGCATCAGGTTCGCGAAGCAGCGCAGCACCATCGTCTCGCCGACGTCGAGTTGCCGAAGAGGCACGGCGAACGAGTGCTCGCGGAGTCCGGCGTATTCGATGCGCTCGTTGGTCGGCAGGAGAATCTCGTGCTTCACGCCGCGTAGCGATTCGGGCCGGTAGGCGTCTTCGAGCTGAATGCGTTCGCTCGCGGCCCAGTGCACGACCGGCACGTCGTCGCGGCTCGTGCGATCGTTGCGAATGACGCGTACGTCACGCGCGCCGAGAGTGATGCGCGTCGCGATCCGGGCCCGTTCCTGCTGGTGATTGATGCCCTGGGGGTTCGGCTGAATCAGCACGTCGTCCGGCATGATGCGGTAGTCGGCGTCCTCCGGCTCGAGTTCGCCATATGCGACCTCGTCGTCGCGCAGCACCGCCAGTCCGAGACCTCGGCGCTCGATCTCGTCGAGCATGAACTGCAGCGCGATGTCCGACAGGCCGTCCTGGCGGTAGCCGCCGCCGATGTCCGAGTGGGCGCCCGGCAGCCAGACTTCCGTCACGCGTTCTTCCGCGTTCATCAGCGTCGGCATGAATGCCTTGCGCCGCTCGTCGAGCGCGACGAGGTGCAGGGCCTGTTTGATCGCGGGTGAGATCTTGCGATCCTCGAACACGACGTCCGATACCGGCTTGTCGTCTTCGTCGAGGTTCGGCTTGCCGATCGAGGCCACGGTGTCGAACGCGCCGAGGAACTGCACGTTCAGATCGTCGAACCGGCTCTTCTTCCGGACGATCGCGGCGAAGCGGCGTGCGAGCGCGGCACCGCGACTGAAGCCGAACACGAAGACTCTGTCGCCCGGTTTGTAGTGCTGGTCGACGTCCTTGACGGCGGCTCGCAGGATCGTCGCGACGTCGCGATGTTCGGGCGAGAACAGCGCATTGACGATGCGGCGGACGCGGTTGCCGTACGTGCCGACACCGGAGTAGTAGAAGCTCCGTTGGGCCTCGAACCGCTGACCGTCGACGAGGTCGCCGCCGAACAGCAGGTGGAGTTTGAGCACGTTGGTGATGCTCTCGTCCGGGACACTGCCACCGAAGCCGACCTCCTGTCGCGCATCCGCCGGGTCGTTGCTCGTACCGTCGAAGCAGAAGATCAGGTTCTTGCTCATCGTGACGCTCCTTGTCGAGTTGCTCGGGATTCGCCAACGTACCGAGTCATGGCTTGCCGCCGATCACAGAAGGCCAAAAAGGCCAAGGCCAGAAGGCGCGAGCCGTCGCGAAGTCTCGGCGGCGCGTGCGTGACCCGCTCGTCGCGTTCATACGGGCGCTGGGTCGAGCAGGGAGAGTGCTCGGGCAGGGGACGTATCTTCGCACTCGAGAATGCGGCGGTCCGAGAACGCAAAAGGGGTGCGGCCGCCTGGCGACCGCACCCCTTCTGATTGGCTGAAGTGTCGGGCTACGTGCCGATCACGAGGTGCACGCCGTTGGACGACACGAGCCCGATCGTGTTGGCGCCCGGCGCGAGTGCGAATGTCTGCGCGTTGAAGCGCACGCCCATGAGGCCGTTGCTGTTCGGGATCGGCCCGGAGAACGTCGACTGGCTGCTGACCGGCACGACCACGACCGAGACGTCGCTGTTCACGTACTGGAAACAGCCGGGCATGCCGAGCGCCGCGAGCGGCAGGCCCGGATCATGGCGCGTGAAGCTCATGACCTGGAAGCCGAGCGCGCTGCCGACCGGGTAGTTGATCGTCGTGAACACGACGTTCGTGCCGAGCTGCGGCGGTGTGGTCGACAGCGTCAGACCGAGCATGTTCTGACCCGAGGTCGTGAACGTGCCGGGCAGTTCGGCCGAGATGTCCATGCTGCCGAGGTCGAGGTTGGGCGTCGTGTGCGCGTAGCCGACCAGCGCCGGTTCGGTCGTGCCACCCACGGTCTGCCAGGCGTAGGTCACTGTCCCCGCCGCGAGTTCGAACTGCATCTGCCAGGTGCTCGGCGTCGTCGTGCCGGCCGTGTAGACGCCGTCCCACGTGATGTAGGCGATGCCGTTGACCTCCTCGAACTTGACCTGGCCACTGCCGGCTGCGCTCGGATCGAAGTTGTGCCACATGCCCCAGCGCGGCTCGGTGCTGCCGAGCCACCCCGCGGCGTCGGGTGTCGCACTCGTGCCGTTGCCGGTCGCGACGGATACGAAGCCGTTGGAGCAGACGACCAGACTCGACGTCGCGCCGCCCGGGTAGGCGAACGATCCGCTGAGGTTGACCGTTGCTTCGTCGTCGTCGGTCAGCGTCAGCGTCGTCGCGCTCCCGCTCGGGGCCACGAACGCCCCGCCGCTGAGCGCGAAGTACGCGTTCCCCAGCGAGAACAGCTGCATGTTCGTGTTGTTGAGGTCGAACGCTGACGTGCTGGCGAACTGTTCGTAGAACGCCTTCGACTCGGCATAGCAGCCGGCGCCGTACTGCGTCGTTGCCGCCGGGTTGCCGGTCGGGCCGTCGATCCTGAGGTTGAACGACCCGCCGACGCTGTTCTTGCCACCGACGCGGATGTAGTAGGTGCCCGGCGTGACCGTGACGGTCAGTGAGGACTGTGGTGCGAACGCGGCGCAGTTGTCGTCGTCGCAGCCGACGCTCGAGAGGCTGCCGCAGTCGCCCGACATGATCTGAATCACCGTGTCGAACGCGGCGTTGTAGCAGGTCGTGGCGGTCAGCGTTCCGAAGTTGGTCGACACGTACTTGAACCACACGTCTTTGCCGCCGTTGCCGCACGGCCAGGCGATGCCGGAGTTGGTCGCGCCGCTCGAGGTGAACGGGCCGTTGAGGCCGTTCTGCACCGTAATCGCGGTCGCGCACGTGTCGTTCGTGGTCGTGTAGGTGCTGTTGCCCGGGAAGGGCAGCGCGTGCTGGTTGCACGCGTAGATCAGCTCGCGATCGTGTGGCGTGCCGTTGTTGAGGTTGGCGTCGTTGTCATCCGCGAGGAAGACCTCGAGCACCGCAGCCTGCTGATCGTTGGCATTGGCGACGATCGTGCCGAGCACGATGTCCTCCGTGAGCGTGATCGCCGCAGCGCGGCTCGGCAGCGTTTGCGCGAGACGCTGGCGGAGCTTCCACGCAAACCCCATGAACGACTCACCCTGATCGTGCACGCCGCCGCCGTTGGGGTACTGGCGCACGTTGGTGCCCGCGCGGATGAAGCCACCCTGCGTGAAGAAGTCACGGCCGATGACCGCATCGTCGAGCAGGTACATCGACAGGATGTCGGCCCAGCCTTCGCTCAGGCCGTTGGTCTGCGAGATGCCGCCGTAGAAGTCGTCGAGGCCGTGGCCCCATTCGTGCGCGACGACAGACGAAAAGGCCGAGTTGTTGCAGCCGCCGCCGGCGTTGTAGAAGTTGATCGTGTTGTTGATGTAGTACGCGTTGCACGTGTTGTTGAGGTTCACCGTCGGCACGACCGAGTCGAGCGAGTTGATCTGGCTCGTGTTGCCGAGCACGCTGCGCGCGTACTCGTTGACCGCGTCAGTCCAGTAATAGGCGCCGGTGTGCGACGCGAAGTCCGGCGGTGCGCTGCCCCAGAGGAACTGGAACGTCGTCGTCGTGCCCGGGTTGAGAACGCCCGTCACCTGTGGTGCGTTGGTGCCACCGACCCGCTGGGTGTGCTCGCCGATGAGGTCGAGTGTGACCGGCGTGGGCGCGGCAACGGTGACCGTGAACGAGCCGGTGCTGTCGGTGAAGACGGTGCCGACTCCCGACACGTTGATCTCGAGGTTCGCGAGCGGCACGTTGCTAAGCGGTCCGGAGGCGCCGACGCCCGTGCGCACCCAGGCCATCACGACGCCCGTCGCGTTCAGCACCGGGCCATCGACCTTGGCGGTCGACTCTGGCGCGGTCGACTCTGGCGTGGCCGTCGCTGTCACACCGGGAATCGCGAACGCCGGGCCCGTCGGCTCGCGCTCGGTCTTGTGCGACCGGAACTTGCAGCCCTTGAAGCACTCGTGCTTGTCGTTGATGTACTCGAGCTGATCGCCCGTGATCGCATCGACGATGTAGCGGCCAGCCGGACCGTCACCGTTCGCTTCGATCGCCGTCACGGGGATCTCCCAGGCCAGGCGCACCGGCGCCAGTCCGGTAGCGTGCTGATCGCCCCAGATGACGAGGCGCGACTTGCGGTCGCCGCCGGGCTGGTGGTTCGCAGGCGGCACCTTGCCGAGCTTCTGCCACGCGATCTGTCGCGCAGCGAGTTCGCTCAGCTGCGGCACGGTCACGAAGTCGCCGGGAATCTGCCACGCGACGCTGCCGAACATCGAGACCTTGCCGACCATGTGCACCCGCACGTCTGCGCGGCCGCGCATCACCGGAATGCCGCGGTAGTACTGGTCGAAGACGAAGCACCAGGTGCGACCCATGCGCGTGCCGATCGATTCGCGGAACTCGGAGGCGCCGAGGCCGAGCAGTTCTTGTTCCTGCAGCAGCAGCAGGTGGGCGTGGCGGCGGGCTTCTTCGAGCGAGTTGCCGCGCCAGGTCCCGACGGTCACACCCGGGCCGAACACCTGCTTCGGTGTCCCGGTGGCGGGACACCAGCGGGTCAGCCACTCGCCCGGCACCCGCTCGACGAAGCGCTGGAACGCAGCGCTCTTGGCCTCGAACTCCTGAGCGCGTGCGGCCGCGTCCCGGTTGAGGAACTGGGCGTCGGGACCCGGGACCTGTGCCAGGGTTACGGAGCCGAGAAGAGTGAGAACGGTGGCCTGGAGCAGGCCGAGCGCGGGGGTCTTCATTGGTAGTTCGTGGCGTTGCGAGCGGCGCCTCGCTGAGTGCTCGCGGAGGAGAGTTGCCCGACACCTCCAAAAAGGATGCCGAGAACCGTGGAGAGAGCGTCGCGGCGAGTCCTCGGATCGTCAACCCGGGCTCGCCACGGCCTGTCCCAACGCGAGACGGCGCGACGAGGTCCAGACGATCTGCAAGAAGCCGCCAAAAGCCAGGGCGACGAAGCGGATCCGGCGTTACCGGGAATTCGGGGGAATCCGGTTCGCATCCGCGGCCGCACCGTTCACGAACCGGGGGTGGATGAGCGGGCGTGCGACAGGACTCGGTCGGATTGCGGTCCTCGGAGCGGGCATCGCGGGGCTCACGTGTGCCCGCCGGCTCCAGGCGGAGGGGGCGGCCAGCATTACGGTATTCGATAAAGCCAGGGGCCCGGCTGGCCGGATGGCGACCCATCGTGGCGACGGGCATTCGTTCGATTCCGGCGTGCCGTATTTTGAGGCCGATTCGCCGGATGCCGCCGCGGCGATCGCCGAGTGGCAGGCGGCCGGCGTGGTTGCGCCCTGGAACGGGCGGATCGTCGAGCTGACCAGTGCGGGCGAGCGCGAGGTCGTGGGCGGCCCGCGGTACGTGGCCGTGCCACGCATGACGGCGCTGGCGCGGTCGCTCGTTGGCTCACTCAGGCTGGCGACCCGGACGCGCGTGGTCGGGCTGGCGCGGGAAGCGGGCACCTGGACGCTCTCCGCGGAGGACGGCTCGCAGGCCAAGGGCTTCGATCACGTGGTCGTCGCCATCCCGGGCGAACAGGCGGCCGAGCTGGTCGCGGAGGTCGCGCCGGAGCTCGCGAGCCAGGCCATGGCCGTCGAATCCCGGCCGTGTCACGCGCTGCTGCTCGCGTTCTCCGAATCGTTGCCGCGCCGCTTCGACGGCGCCTTCGTGCGCGATTCCGCCCTCGCGTGGATCGGCTGCGACAGCAGCAAGCCGGGCCGGGAGCCCGGCGAACGCTGGGTCGTGCACGCGGCTCCGGAGTGGTCGCTGCGGCACTTCGACACCGATCCGGAACGCGTTCATCTGACGCTGCAGCGCGCGTTGGCCGAGCGACTCGGGGTCACGCTGCCCGGGGTTGAGTACTCGCACGTGCACCGCTGGAAGTTCGCCGTGCCGACCGCCCCGCTCGCGATCGGCGCGTTCCACGATCCCGCGAGTGGACTGACCGCCTGTGGCGACTGGTGCGTCGGCGGCGGCGTCATGGCTGCCTGGACCAGTGGCCAGCGCGCGGCCGAACTGCTGCTCGCCGGGATTTCGGCCTGCTGACGCGCGGTGGCGGGCGTTTTGCGGCGGACTGCTGCTATCCTCTTCGCCCGCAAACTCCTACCCGACCCATGCCAGACAAGATTCTCATCGGCTACGGCCAAGGCTTCTGGGGCGACTCGATCCTCGGACCGGTTCGGCTCGTTCGTGAAGGGCCGCTCGACTACCTGGCCCTCGACTATCTCGCCGAGGTCACGATGAGCATCATGCAGAAGCTCAAGGGGCGGAACCCGAAGGCGGGTTACGCCACCGACTTCGTCAAGATGCTCGAGCGCACGCTGCCCACGATCCACGAGAAGGGCATCAAGGTCATCGCCAACGCCGGCGGGGTGAATCCCGAGGCGTGCCTCGAGGCCGTGCTCGAACTCGCGCGCAGCCAGGGGATCAAAGGTCTCAAGGTCGGCATCATCGACGGCGACGACATCCTCGCGCGGGTGCCGGACCTGGTTGCCGACGGTCACCCGATGACCAACATGGACGATGGTCGGCCGCTGTCGGACATCCAGGATCGGCTGCTCAGCGCCAACGCCTACATCGGCGCGTTCGCCGTCGCCGAGTGTCTGGCGCAGGGCGCGCAGATCGTCATTGGCGGTCGGCTTACGGACCCGGCGCTCGTCACGGGCCCGATGGTCCACGAGTTCGGCTGGTCCAAGACCGACTTCGACAAGCTCGCGGCCGGCACCGTCGCCGGTCACATCGCCGAGTGCGGTGCGCAGTGCACGGGCGGCAACTTCACGGACTGGCGCAAGGTCGAGGACTTCGTCCGCATCGGCTATCCGGTCATCGAAGCGACGCCGAACGGTGACTTCACCGTCACCAAGCACGACGGCACCGGCGGCCTGCTCAACAAGAACACGGTGGTCTCCCAGCTGCTCTACGAGATGGGCGACCCCGAGCGCTACCTCGGCCCGGACTGCACGGCGGACTTCACTTCCGCGGTCATCACCGAGGACGGTCCCGACCGCGTCAAGCTCTCGGGCATCAAGGGCGGTCCGGCGACGGACAGCTACAAGGTCTCGCTGAGCTACCTCAATGGCTACAAGGCGATGGGGCAGCTAACGGTGGCCGGTCCCGATGCGATCGCCAAGGCGCGGCTCTGCGCGGACATCGTCTTCGGCCGGTTGGAGCTCGACGGCTGCAAGTTCGAGGAACACGAGAAGGTCGTCGAGTTCGTTGGCGCTGGCGTGTGCCACGAGGGCATCCTCGAGTCGAACGATCCGCCCGAGGTCGTGCTGCGCGTCGGCGTGAAGTGCCCTGACAAGCAGCGCGTCAACCGCTTCGGCATGGAACTCGTGCCACTCGTCACCAGCGGGCCACCCGGTGTCACCGGGTTTGCAGGTGGCCGACCCAAGGCCACGGAGATCGTCGGTTACTGGCCCGCGCTGCTCGACAAGGAGCAGGTGCAGGCCCACGTGCGCGTGGAGGTGTCGTGATGGGCAAGCAGAAGCTCAAGGAGTTCGCGTTCGCGCGCAGCGGTGACAAAGGTGACGGTAGCAACGTCGGCATCTTCGTGACGAACGAGGCGGACTACGAGTTGATCCGCGAGCAGGTCACGGTGGAGCGCGTGAAGCAGCACTTCGCCGGCATCTGCAAGGGCGAGGTCACGCGTTACGAAGCCAAGAACATGTTCGCGCTCAACTTCATCCTGCGCGACTCGCTCGGTGGCGGTGGCAGCGAGAGCCTCAAGACCGACGCGCAGGGCAAGACGCACGGGCTCGGGTTGCTCGAGCTCGAAGTCGAGCGCTGAGGCTAGGGGCGAAAGGCATGACGGTCCTCGCGGAGCTGCGCGAACGCGTCAAGGCGCGCCCCGTGCGCGTCGTGCTCCCCGAGACCGCGGACCCGCGCACCGCCGCCGCGCGCGACCAGCTCGTCGCTGACGGTTTGTGTGAGGTCGTGTGGGTCGACGACCCCGCGAAGGATCCGCGTTTCGGGCAGGTCGTCGAACTGCTGCTGGAACGCCGCGGCCACAAGGGCCTCGATCGCGCGGGCGCCGAGCAGCTCGCGAGTTCGCCCGCGATGTTCGGCGCTGGATTGATCGCGCTCGGCGACGCCGACGCGGGTGTCGCAGGCGCCGTGCACTCGACCCCTGATGTGATTCGCGCCGGGCTCTACTGCCTCGGCACGAAGCCCGACCTGCCGCTGGTCTCGTCGTTCTTCCTCATGGCACGGGATGCCGAGGTGCTGTCGTTCGCCGACTGTGGGGTCATCCCCGATCCCGCCGCCGAACAGCTCGAACACATCGCCCTCGCCACCGCCCAGAACCACGAGCGCCTGACCGGCGCCGAGCCGCGCGTCGCGTTCTTGTCGTTCAGCACCCGTGGCAGCGCCAGCCACGCCAAGGTCGACAAGATGCGCGTTGCCGCCGAACGCTTCGCCCAGAGCCACCCCGAGATTCAAAGCGACGGCGAACTCCAATTCGACGCCGCCTACGTGCCCGACGTCGCGGCCCGTAAAGCACCCGACAGTTCGTTGGCAGGCCGCGCCAACGTCTTCGTCTTCCCCGACCTCGACGCTGGCAACCTCGCCTACAAGATCACGCAGCGCCTGGGCGGATTCGCGGCCTACGGCCCGCTGCTGCAAGGGTTGGCGCGGCCGTGGTTGGATCTGTCACGCGGTGCGACGGCGGAGGACATCGTCGGGGTGGCGGTGATTGCAGCGGCGATGGTGACCGGCCAGTCTCACGCGGATCACTAGATCGGGGTCACCCATCCCGCCGCTGCTTCAGCTCGTCCAGCCGGCGCTGCATGCGCTGGATCACCCGCTTGCGATTCCGCCCCTGTGGTGCGGTCTCGTCGAAGCGCTTGAACGCGCGGGCGTAGACCTTCGCGTCCTTCTGGTCGTAGGCGTACTCCATGACCAACGCGTAGAAGCTCGACGCGGACTCTCCGGTTGGCGCACGGCCGGAGTTCCAGATCTCGAGGAACTGTTTGCCGGTCTTGATCGCCTGCTTGCGGGTGCGGACGCGCTTGGCGGTCTCGCTGATCTCGAGTTCGAAGAGCAGCTTGCCGAGCTTCTCGTCCTGCTCCGTTGGCAGCTTGCCGAGGGTCTTGCGGGTCTTCGTCGCGGTCTCGAAGTCGATGCCGCCCATTTCGATCTGCGCCATCAGGAGTTCGGGACGGGCGCTGTCGTCACCCTCGTCGACGCGCCGTTTGAGCTTCAGGTAGTTGGCGCACGCCCGGTGGGTCTTCTCGAACGCGGGGACGGTGCGGGCGCGTGACGGCTGGCGTGCGATGACTTCGCCGGCGGGGTCGAGGAACGTGAGCGAGGGGAAGGCGCGGTTGCCCTTCTGTTGCAGCAGATCGGGATAGGGGTCGCCTTCGACGTGGGAGGTGATGTGACAAAACAGCACTACGTGCTTGCCGAACTCGGCGAAGCGGGCGGTCGAGAGCGCGTTGTTCTCGAGCGCGGTGCAGGGCGGTCAACCGGCGTAGGAGCGCGTGAAGTAGGCGAAGATCACCTTGTTCTCGAGCTTGGCTCGGCGGCGGGCTTCGTCGTAGTCGAACGTCCAGTCGGCGTGCTGCACGAACGGCAGCGCCATCTTTTCGTCGCGCAGTTTGCGGAGTCTGTTCTGGTCTTCGTCCTGGGCGGCGAGTCCGAGGGCGAAGAACGGCGCCAGCGCTGTGGCGAGGAACCGAGGGTACATGGGCGTGGGGTGCTCCGGGGCGAGAGCCGAGGAAACGAGGAGTCCGGAACTCTAGCTTTCTGTCGCTTGGCTGTGAGTCCGGTTGGGTTCTTTCTCCCGCGCCGAACACAATCGTGACAATTGCGCTCTACTTCGCGACGACACCCAGACCCTGCCGACCCCGCACGATGCTCCGAATCACCAAGCTCCTCCCCCTCCTGATCTGCCTCACGCTAGCCAGCTGCCTCGAGTTCGACGCACAGCACGTGACGATGCGCTACGACGCCGAGAACGACCGCATCGACTTCCTCGTCGTCTACGAGGGCCTGTTCTACGAAACGGGCTCGGATGGCGGCGACGTCAAGAAGGCGCTCGAGGAGTACGACGAGGTGATGGCGCGGGGCCAGTGCTACTTCTGGTCCAACTGGCCGCTCAAGGTCGACGTGGTCAAGCCGCCGAAGCAGACCGCTGCGCTCGCGAAGCACGTGTCCGTGGAGAACGGCAAGCTGTTCACGGACCCGACGGGTCAGCTGAACGGTTATCAGTTCGTACGTATCAACGACGCGACGGAGTTCGTCGCCAAGCTCAACACGATGCTCGAGCTGTTGATCCAGGGCGCGATGCTTACGGGCTACGATGGCCACAAGTTCGATCGCGACACCAAAGAACTCGTGCGCGAGTTCTTGCGCGACAAGCAGAAGATGGTGCGGCTCGAGGCGGGTCGCATCGAACTGCATCTGCCGCTGTCGAAGCGCGACTTCAAGATGGCGCTGCGCGAGTTCGGGAAGTACTTCGCGAACAACGCCGCTGGTGAGATGGCGCGCCGGGTCGCGGTCGAAACGCGCCGGGCGAAGAACGAAGGCATCGCGTCCGACACGAGCGCCTCCGACGTGCTCGTCGCGGACCATCAGCTCAAGGACGCGATGCTCGGTTCGCCGACGTTCCGGTTCTTCTGGGACAACGAGATCGAGATCCGTCGCAGTGAAGAGCTGCAGATGATCGCGGTCGGCGCGGAGGGCAACCGCGACCTCACCGTCGAGCGCGCGAGCAACGGCTTCTACTGCGACAACTTCAAGAAGGCGCTCGAGGAACGCGGCGACAAGATCGAGCAGAGCGTGCCGATGCAGGAGATCGAGCGTCGGTTCGAAGACTTCTGCAAGCGCGAGCCCGTGCTGCCGATCGAGCTCGCGAAGATTCGCAAGCCCGAGGAAGCGGGCGCCGACAAGTAGCGTTCGAAGCCGGGCGTCAGCGATCGGAAGGATCGGCAGGCAGGCGTTCGTCGCCCGCCGACGTCCTGAGTAGTCGAAGTGAAGACAGCTTTCGGATCTCGGCGAGGACTTCGGGTCCCAGCTTGCTGCTGCTCCTCACGCTCAGCCACTCGAGGCGCGAGAAGCGCCGGAGTTCGGGGACGATGGCCGGCGTCAGGCCGGCGCAGCCGCTGATGTCCAGGCGTTCGATTGGCTGATCCGCGAGCTGCGCGAGCCCCTTGGCGGTGATGAACGAGTTCGCGAGCGACAGCTCCTTCAACCTGGGCAACGCGGCGAGCTGCGCACAGACGTCATCGGTCGCGCCCAGCGGCGGTGGGGGGGTCACGGTGGCGAACCGCGACATGCCGACGGCGCCGAGATCGAGTGTCTCGAGTCGCCGCAGATTGCCGAGGTTGGTGAACCACTTTGGGTCGACGTCGAGGCAGTTCCTGAACGACAGCGCGCGCAGGCGATCCAGCGCGAGTACGCGGCGAACTGCGGACTCGCCAAAACCGTAGACCTGTTCGAACGCCAGCGAGGTCACGTTGTCGGTCTCTTCGAGCACGCGGATCAGCGCATTGGGCGCGGCCATGCCTTCGAAGCCGAGATGCTGCAGCCCGCGGTGGCGCGTGAGCAGTTCCGCGAGGCCGGCGCTCGTGAGTCGGTCCTGCAACGTGAACGTGATCCGCCGCAGGTTCGGCAGCTTGGCCAGGTGATCCAATGCCACGTCGCTGATCGTGCCGACGGGACGCGTCGGTCGATCGGGCGATATTGGCGACGGCATGGTCGCGCGCAGCGTCACCGATTCGAGTTCTCCGAGGCGGCGCAGTCCGGCGACTGCTTCGTCGCGCAGTCCGATGCCGGTCACGGTGCGGGTGTTTGCGGGCAGTTTCTCGATCTGCGCGAGCGACGTCACGGTCACGGGCGCCTCTGCCGGGTGCTGTGGGTCCTGCAGCTCCGATCTTTCCTGTCGGTCGTTGAGCGACCAGATTCCGGTGCCGATCACTGCACCGACACCCAGCAACGCGACTGCCGCCGCGAGCCAACGAGAGGCCGGTCGTTGTGCAGCGCTGTACGGTCGTTCCTCCTGCAGCCTCGCCCGCACGTCCGCGCGCAAGTCTGGCGCTTCGGCGCCGCCGAGCCGTTCGGCCAGGCCCCAGTCGAGTACCGCGTGTTCGATCTCCGTCATCGAGTCGGTGCTCATGAGTGCCGTCTCCGTCGAATGCAGTCTCGCAGCACCGTGCGCAGCCGGTGCAGCAGATTGCGGACGCCGTGGTCTGACAGTTCGAGTTCTGTCGCGAGCTCGCTGCGCGTTGCGCCGTCACGATAGGTGCGGTCGAGGACGTGTCGCGACCGCGCGGGCAGCTCGCCGACGCAGCGTCCGAGCGCATCGAGCCAGCCATCGCCATCGTCGAGTTCTGCCTCACGCTGCCACCAGATCGCCGCTGCGGCGGCGTGATGCTTCTGTCGGCGCTGCTCGGCGCGCTGGTCCTTGAGCCACAGATGCCGCAGCGTCTGGCGCAAGAACGCCGCCGCCGCCGCATCCGCACGTTCGTGTTGCTCACGATCGATCGCGATCACGAACGCGTCCTGGCACAGTTGCTCCGCGACCTGGCCGCGGCAGCCCAGCAGTTGCGCGAAGCGCCACAGCGCGCGCTGATGCCGACCGACGAACTCGTCGATCGGATCCTCAGCGCGATCTACCCCGCAGAACGGGGCGGCGGTCTCGGTCCGGGGCAGCTCTCGCACGGGCGTCATATCGCGCTATCCCCGCTGGCGCGTCGGGGGTACTCAGGAATCTCACGAGATCGCCCGCACGCGCAGCTGCCCACACGCCGCGTTGGCGTCGGCACCGGACGAGTCACGGATCGTCGCGAGGATGCCGCGTTCCTTGACCTGCCGCACGATCGTGACGATGCGTTCACGCGAGGGCGGTTCGAACGGCAGGCCGTCGACGTGATTGTAGACGATGAAGTTGACGTAGCCGCGCACGCCCTGCAGCAGCTCGCAGAGCTGATCGACATCGCGATCACCGTCGTTTACGCCGCGCAGCAGCGTCCACTCGAACTGTACCGGGGTGCGCATCGAGCGGCCGTACTCGTCGGCGGCGGCGACGATGTCCTGCACCGTGTCACCATGGGCGCGCGGCAGCAGCTCGCGGCGGCGGGCGTCATTCGCGAGGTGCAGCGACACGGCGAGGCACGGTTTGAACTCGGAGCGCTTCATGCGTTCGAACACCTTGACCGCCCCGACCGTCGACAGCGTCTGCCGTCGCGGCGAGATCAACGCTTCGTTGCGGATGCGCGTGACGGCGGTGAGCACGTTCTCGAGGTTGTGTGATGGTTCGCCCATGCCCATGAACACGACCCGATCGATCGGCATCAGGCGGCGCGCGTGCACGACCTGCTCGAGGATCTCATCGGCGGTGAGGTGGCGCTCGACTCCGAACATGCCGGACGCGCAGAACCGACAGCCGACCGCGCAGCCGACCTGGCTCGAAACGCAGACGGCGCCGACGGGCATTGCGACCGTCTCGATCTCGCGGTCGTCCACGAGGCCGAGGCGCAGCTTGATCGTGCCGTCCTGCGCCCGGTGCTGCTCGCGCACGGTCGTCGCGAGGCCGGACTCGAGCCAGCGCGTGATCGCGGTCTGCTCCGTCGGCGACAGGGTCAGGCCGGCACGGTGAAATTCCGCGGGGTCGGGCGCACGCCCGGTCGCGACGAAGCGGCGCGCGAGTCGGGCCTTCGGGGCCGACAGCAGGTCGTCGAGGCCGCCGAGGCCCCGGCGAGGGAGCGCGTCGGACGCTGTGGAAGAAGGAGCCGGGCCGCTCATTGGCCCGACAGCGTAGCTCCAACTCCGCCGCACGTCCCGAAATGGGGCAGCGCCGGAGCTCCGCTCAACCTGCCGACAGAAACGTCCGATGGCCGTTGCGCGATGGGAAGGAGCATTACAGGTGTTGTTTGTCTCGGATTCGTTCTGGCCGGCTGCATGTCGGGCCCGGAGCCGACTCCGGAAGCTGGTTCGATGTCCCCAATGGGGTCGGGCGATTCGATGGCCATGGCGGAGTCCGAGTCCGGCATGGCGACTCGGGCGGGGTCCATGACGGCGCCGGCGCCCGCGGCCGAAACGGCGCCGATGGCCGGGGAGGAGTTCGAGGGCGCGATGGGCGGAGCGTCGGAGACCGGGCGGATGTCGACCGGTGCGATGCGCGCGTTCGCGAAGTCGGATTCGATCGAGCACGACTGGCGCATGGCGAACGGTCGCCGCATGAGTGTGTCGTTCCGGTTGTCGTTCAGCGGCGTCGAGAACGACATGCAGTTCGCGTCCGACTCGGTGCGCGACAATTGGGCAAGTGCCATCGAGTACGCGTGCAAGGTCTGCGAAGCGACGGACCTCACGGACGAGAAGTGTCGCGCGACGTTCGATGGCCTGATGTGCCGCCAGCTCACGCAGATCCTGTTCCCGCAGCAGGCGGGCCAGGGGCAGGTCGAACGCGTCGTCTGGGACCGGCTCTACTGGCAGTAGGTCGGGCCCGGGACTGCCAGAACCGGAAGGGCCTTACCAGCCCTTCTGCTGCCGCAGTGTCGTGATGTGCGCGCAGTGATGCCGACCGTGCCACGCGTAGGTGGCCACGTAGTCGTCGAGCGTCTTGATGCCGTCGGCGCTGTGCTCCGAGCGTTTCTGAAACACGCGCTCGGGCTGCGTCGACAGGCAGTGCGCGAGTCGCTGGTGCAGCGACTGGATGATCAGCAGCGAGTTGCCGATCGGGGCCTTCGCGTCCGCCATCTCGGCCCAGGCGCCTTCGTCGTAGGCCGGGATTACGGCCATCGGCTCGGAGATCGTGAGCTTGTGGCGGATGTAGGCGTTGATGTGGCTGTCGGCGAGATGGTGCACGACCTGTCGCAGCGTCCAGCCACCCGCGCGATACGGCGTGTCGAGCTGCGCGTCGTCGAGGCCGCGCACGGCCTCGTAGAGCAGCGTCGGCAGCGCGGCGATCTCGCCGATCGCCTCGCAGCGTTGGGCCGGCGTGAGTTTGCCCGGCAGGGTGAGTTGGCCAATCGGGTAACGGGGATCCTGCTTCATCCGTTCTGCGCCTCGGGTTCGACCACGACGAGGATCGCGCCCTGCTCGACCGTGCCGCCGACTTCCGTGTCGACGGACTGCACGGTGCCGGCTACGCCCGCCGTGAGCTTGTGTTCCATCTTCATCGCGGACAGCACGATCAACGTCTGATCCGCTGCGACCGTGTCGCCGGGCTGGCACTCGACCTTCAGCACGGTGCCCGTCATCGGCGCGAGGATCATGCCGTCGCCGCCGGCGCTGCCACCGGGGCCGCGGCCTGCGGGCGGTGACAGCTTGTGGGTGCGGCCGTCGAGGCGAACGATCAGATCCTGGCCCGCGGCGACGCCGTGCACGGTACGCACCTGCCGGTCGTCGCCGTTCTCCTGCACGAGTCGCACGCCACCGCCGGGCAACGCGTGGGCACCGAGTTCGAGAACGTTCTCACCGACGCGAACGCGCCAGCGATCGCCTTCGACGTGTTCGGCGATGACGGGCACGGTCTCGTCGCCGCGCACGATGTCTTTGCGCACCTTCATCGCCGACCTCCAAAGCTGCGGAAGCCGTTGAGGTCCTGCCAGATCGCCGTCGACTGAGCCGCCGCGCGGCCAGCCGATGCGGCCGAACCGCCGCCCGTCGCCTGTGGCGCGACCGCCTGGGCCAGCACGGCTGCGGCGAGCGTGAGGTCGTCGGGCGGATCGGACGGGCCCGCGGCGAGTTCGGGGCGATGGTCGAGCATGTCGATGCTGAGTTCGAAGTTGCGGAACGCCGGGTCGTCGACGATGCGCCGCAGGAAGTCGATGTTCGTCGGAATGCCGAGGTAGGCCGTGTCGGCGAGCGCCTGACTCAGGCGCGTGCACGCCATCTCGCGCGTCGGGGCCCAGACGATGAGCTTGGCCAGCATCGAGTCGTAGTGCACCGGCACTTCCCAGCCGGTGTAGACGCCCGTGTCGACGCGGATGCCGGGGCCCTTGGCTTCGTGCGCGAGGCGCAGCAGGCCGGCGGCGGGCAGGTAGCCCTGCTCCGGCGACTCGGCACAGATGCGCGCTTCGATCGAGTGTCCGCGAGGCGTGAGGTCGCGATCGGCCAACAGGTCATCGAGCTTGCCGCCCGCGGCGACGTGCACCTGCAGATGCACGAGGTCGACTCCGGTAACGAGCTCGGTGACCGGATGCTCGACCTGCAGGCGTGTGTTGACCTCGAGGAAGTAGAAGTTGCCGTCGTCGTCGAGCAGGAACTCGCAGGTGCCCGCGTTGTCGTAGCCCACGCGCTGGCACAGCGCGACGGCCGCGTCGCCCATGCGCTGGCGCAGGTCGGGGTCGACGACCGCGGACGGCGCCTCCTCGAGCACCTTCTGATGCCGCCGTTGCACGGAGCACTCACGTTCGTGCAGCGAGTAGACCTGACCGTGCAGATCGCCGATCACCTGGATCTCGATGTGGCGCGCTGGCGTCACGGCACGCTCGAGGATCATGCGATCGTCGCCGAAGCCGGCCTTGGCCTCGCGCCGACCCGCGGCGATCGCTTCCGGCAGATCCTCGAGGCGGTCCACGCGCCGCATGCCGCGGCCGCCGCCGCCTGCGCTCGCCTTGACCATGAGCGGCACGCCGATTTCGTGACCGACCTTGACGAGTTCTTCGTCGGACAGGTCCTTCTCGGTGCCCGGGATCACGGGCACACCCGCGGCGATCGCTTCTTCACGTGCCGACTTCTTGCTGCCGAGCCGATCCATCGCCTCGGGGTTGGGGCCGAGGAAGGTCAGACCCGCGTCGCGCACGGCACGCACGAACTGGGCGTTCTCGCTGAGGAAGCCGTAGCCGGGGTGGATCGCGTCCGCGCCGGTCTGCTTCGCGGCGCCGAGGATCTTGTCGAAGTCGAGGTAGCTGTCGGCGGCGACGTCGCCGCCCAGCGCGACGGCATGGTCGGCCGCGAGCACGTGAGCGCAGCGGGCATCGCAGTCGCTGTGCACGGCGATCGACTCGATACCGAGTTCGCGCAGGCCGCGGGCCACGCGCACGGCGATCTCGCCGCGGTTCGCGATGAGCACGCGCCGAAACGGAGGGTTCTTGGCCATCGGGAGGAGCACCATAGCCGGCCCGCGCGAAAGTCCCGTGGATCGCCCCGCGAAAAAACTCGGAGCTTCCGTGCATCCTCGAGCCGCGCTGCGGGGTGCTACTTTCGGACGCTGACCCGAATGACTCCCCAGCATCAGATCGCCGCCGAACTCGTGAGCCACGCCGGCGCGTTGCGTGCGCTGGCTCGCGATCTCGTCGGCCCGACGGATGCCCCGGATCTCGTGCAGGAAACCGCGCTGCGAGCGTTGCGTTCGCCGCCGGAACGACCGCACGGTCTCGGCGCGTGGCTAAGGGCGGTGCTGCGAAACCTCGCGGGCAATCACCGGCGGACCGCCGCGCGGCGGCAGCAGCGCGAAACGGCGATCGCCCACGAGGTGAGCATGGCCGCGGCGCCGGCGCCCGACGATCTGCTGCATCGCCACGAGAGCGTGCGGCTCGTCACCGAGGCGCTCTGGCGCCTGCCGGAGACGTTCCGGTCGACGCTCTTGAGGCGCTACTTCGAAGAGCTGACGCCGAAGCAGATCGCCGAACGCGAAGGGGTCCCGGTCGCGACCGTGAAGAGTCGGCTGCAGCGCGGGCTCGCCCAGCTGCGCGCCGACTGTGACCGCGAGGACGGCGGGCAGTGGCGCGCGCTGCTGCCGCTCGTCCTGCGCCGACCCGAGACCCCAACGGCGGCCGCTGGTACGGCCGTCTTCATCATGACACAGACCACCAAAGTGCTCGCCGTGGCCGCCGCAATCGTTGCGGTCGCCGGCTTTGCGCTGTTCTACGAGAGTGAGCAACCCGAGCCGGCAACGCGCGAGGTCGCGCAAATGCCGGATCCAGCGGTTGGCGCGACTGCGGCCCGGGTGGGGTCGGCCTCCGTGCAGCCCATCGACAGCGCGTCCGATCGCGTCGATCCGGCGGCCGCGTTCCAGGCTGCGCTTGCGCACCCGTTCGAGATGTCGGTGCTCTGTCGCGTCGTCGATCGGGATGGTTTGCCGGTCGAGGGTGCCAGGGTCGGGTTCGGCCCGGCCGGCGGTGTAGTGAATCTCTGGCCTTCGGGTGCGGCTGCCGACGGCGTCGTCCTGCTGCATTGGCGAGCCAGGCGGCGGACGATGCGCATCGATCTCGGGTTGATGTTCGGCGGCGACGGGCAATCGCTGCGGACGATCGACGTCGAGGCGGATCGGGTCCGGGAGATCACACTGCTGGTGGCACGTGGAGGTGGTGGTGCGACGTGCGGCGCCACCCTGCCGCACGACCTGGTGAACTGCTCGACCTGTCACCGGGGCAGCGTGCAGCCGAACGTCTTTCGGACGAGCCTTGTGATGTCGGAGGGCTTGCACCCGTTCTCCCGGTTGCGCGAGGCGATGCTGATCGAGACCGGCGAGATCGAGGAGGCCGACGCGGAGCCGCCGCCGCCGCCGCCGATCGTCGGGTTCGCGTTCGGCGAGACGGATGCCGGCAACCTTGGCCGCATCGAGGGCAAGGTCTACGACGATCGCGGCGAGCCGGTCGCGGGCGCGACCGTGATCTGGGGCCGGGAGCAAGATCTGCCGCTCGGTCGAACGCGGACGCGCGCCGACGGCAGCTACGTCCTGAAGGAAGTGGCGACCGGACAGGCGCGCGTGCGCGCGGGCGGTGGCAGTTCGGGCATCGGTCGCGCGACGGTCGCGGTCGGGGTCGGGCGGACCACGACCCAGGACGTGCACCTCGCACGGGGGCGCGGGATGACGGGGCGCGTGCTGCTGCCTACCGATGGCAAAAACAGCGCCGAAGGCTGGCGCGTGGAGTTCGAAGCCAAGGACGGTTCCTGGGCCGACAGCGTCGATGTCCGAAAGGACGCGACGTTCGAGTTCGCGAACGTGCCGGCCGTCCCGGGCCGTCTCCTGCTCTGGTCGCGGCAGTCCCACCCGCTACCCGTGGCCGTTCAGGGTGTGACCGAGGTCGGGCGGCTCGATGTGATCTTCGATCTCGTGGCGACCGGTATGCCGGGCAGCGCCCTGCGCGGGCGCGCGGGAATCGTCCCCGAGAATCGGGTCGCGGTCTGGCAGGTCGCAACCGGTCGCGGCACCGTGCTGAACACATCGCCCGACGGCACCTTCGCGATCCCGGGACTCGCGCCCGGTGAGTATCGGATCCTGGTGACGTCGCCGACGGCCGGCACTCTGGATCTCGGTCCCCGCTGGATCGACGGCCTCACCGAGGTCGATCTCGGCGAGCTGACCTTTCGCGAGCCTGCCCGCGTCCAGCTCGGGTGGCCGAGGGAGGGGGGCGATGGACTGGGCCGTGTCGAGTGCTATCGCTTCGGCGAGGATGTCGATGTGCGGCACTCGACGCGCCTGACGCTCGGCCGCGGTCTCGAACTGGCAGCCGGCAAGTGGTTCCTGCTGTGGGAAGAACGTGGGGCCGTGCGGATGCGCCGCTTCGAAACGCTGGCTGGCGAGAGCATCGAGGTGCCGCTGGTTCGGGAACCACGCTGAGGGTGGCGAAGGCGCTTGCGCCGGCACACCGCGCGGCCGATGGTGCGGTGGATGGCCGAGCCCACCGAGCCCAAGAAGCGTCGCCGCCGCGGCCTGAAGTTCTATCTGCTGGCCGCGCTGGCGATGACGGTCTCGACGGTCCTGGTTGCCGAGATCGCGCTGCGCATCTGGGATCCGCTGCGTCTGCCGCTCGAGGACATGCGCGGGTTCTACCAGCTCGACGGCGAGGGCCGGATCGAGACGACGCCGGGTTGGCAAGGTGAGCAGTTCGTCGAGGGCCGCGGTGTGCCCGTTCACATGAACGCGCTCGGCCTGCGCGGTCCGGAAATCTCTGCGCGCGTCGCGGGTGAGAAGCGCGTGCTCGTGCTGGGCGATTCCTACATCTGGGGTCAGGGCGTCACCGACGACGCGACCGTGCCGGCGCGCCTGCAGGAACAGCTGCGCGCCGCCGGTCACAAGGTCACGGTCGGCAACGCGGGCATGTTCGGTGCCGGTCCGCGCGAGTGGGGTTACACGCTGACACGGTTCCGTGAGGCGTTCGAACCCGACGTCGTCGTCGCGGTGCTCTACGTCGGCAATGACGTGCAGAACACCCTCATGGATCCGCTCAGCGTCGTCGACGGCTGGCTGATGGCGTCGGGCACCGCCGAGCTGCGCGAGTCGTGGCGCTTTCGCTTGCGCGTCTGGTCACGGCTGTGGAACACGTTCGAGAAGCTCGTCGCCAAGAAACGTATCGATCAGCTCGTGATCGAGAAGCTCGCGCAGGAGCGGCCCAACATTCCGTATCGCATCGACGAGGGTGTGTTCCTCGACCGGGATCCGAGCAAGGACGATCAAGAACCGTTCCTGCGCAGCATCGAGGGCAAGCTCGACGCGACGTTTGCGGAGCTCGAGACCGCGGCCGCGGGGATCCCGACCATCGTCGTCCTGCTGCCGGCCTACCGCGTCGTCGTCGAGGACTACGGCAAGCTGCTCACGGAGTACGGTCTCGACGCGAAGCTGCACGAACGGGGCCGCGGCCACGATCGACTGCAGCGCATGCTCGCGGCGCGCGGGTTCGAGGTCGTCGATCTCATGGCTCGATTCGTCACCGCCGAAGACCGCCGCCAGCTGTTCCTGCAGCGGGACTGGCACTTCTCGGACCTCGGCTGCCGGCGCGTCGCGGGCTGGCTACTACCGCTGGTCGAAGAGCATCTGAAGTGAACGCCGAACCGGAGATCGACGCGCTCGGCCGCGTCGCGCACACCGCACTACACCTGCTGCGGTGGATCGCCGTGCTCGCCGGCATCCTCGCGATCGCCGCCGCCGGTTACACGGTCTACGATCCCGTGCCGGTCTACTCGGACGACATCCCGCCGCAGTCGACGGTGATCGCGCACCAGTTCACGTTCGTGTGTCTGGGGCTGCCGCTGGCGACGCCGATCGTCCTCTGGATCGGTCGACTCTGGCCCGTCGGCCTCGTGATCGGACTCGGGCTCGGTTTCGGACCGATGCTGCTCGCGGGCGATCACGATTACGGGTTCGTGATCCGGCTCTTTGCTACCGGCGTGTCCTACGCCGTGTTGGCCGTCTGGCGCACGCTCGTCGGGTTGACGAACCCGAATCACTCGAGCGGTCAGGCCGCCTGATTCCGCCTCAGGCTCGCCGCGACGCAGCCGGCGAACGTGCCGCCGACCATCGTGAACGGCACCCAAAAGCCGAGCTGCGCGATTGACGCGCTGACGAGCGTCTCCGCGACGGAGTCGAGCTCGATGCCGGGTGGCCCGAACTTCGTGTAGTGCGTGTCCCAACCCATCACCTTGGCGAGCCAGGTGAACGCGAGCACGGTGAGTCGCGCGGGGATGGCGTAGAGCAGCAGGGCGATCGCGATCCGGGTCCAGACGATGAGGCCGATCACGGTCATGAAAGCGGTCACGGCGATGATGAACATCACGGCCGCGCGAACATCGCCGAAGAGCACGTCCTCCGGGGACTTGCCGATCAGCGGGCCGAACTTCGCCATCACCGCTGCGATGACGGCTGCCAATCCCCCGCCGGCGAGTAGTGCGCTCCAGCCCGGGCGGAGTCGCGGTCCGGATCCGTCGCCCGAAAGGCGCCAGCCGAGGAAAGCCCCGGTCGCGAACACGAGCCAGGTGATGCCGAGCGGGTGCAGCGCGCCGCCCGAGCGGGTCGTGACCATGCCCAGGACCTCGGTGATGAGCCGTGCCGTGCTGATCCCGAGCGTGAGGAGCGTCGGCCAGAGCAGCAGTCGGCCGAGTGACGGGCGATCAGACGGGGCCTTCATGATTGCGGATCTTGTCGAGCGAGGTTTCCCGCTGCAGCTGCAGGAACATGATGCGCCGCAGTTCGGGGACCGGCTGGAACACGGGTTCCTTGGCTGGCTCGCGTTGCGCGCGCTCGTAGATCGCGAGCAGCGCTTCGAGATGCTCTTCGCGCGACATCGAGTGGCCGGGCACGCGGTCGGCGAGCTGCTGCCAGAGGACGGGTTCGTCGAGGAAGCGGAGCATTGCCGCCGCGAGGTCGTCCGCGTCGCCCGCGCGACTCGCCACACCGGCGATCGCGCCGCGCTGCGCGACGGCGCCGAGATCGCTCGTGATGCAGGGTCGGCCGAGCTCGAAGCATTCGTCGAGCACGAGCCCGTAGGTCTCGATGCACGTGCTCGGAAACACGCCGACGTGCGGCGCCGTGGCGTGCAGTTCTGCCGCGTCGAATGCGCCGTGGAACGTGACGGGAAGGCCGTCCTTCAGCGGTTCGAGCTCGGCGGCGAACTTGGGGCTGTCGGCCTCGCCGAGCACGTGCAGTTCGGCGCGGCCCGGGCGTTGCTCGTGCACGCGGCGGAAGGCGTGCAGCAACACGTCGACGCCTTTGTGGCGGCCGATCGTGCCCCAGTAGGCGAAACGCAGCGGCGCGTCGCTCGACGGCGCGGGCAACGGCGCCATGCCGGTGAAGCGCGGGTGGTAGCCGAGCGGTAGCTCTTCGTAGCGGTCGCGCGGCATGCCCGTCATCGCCGCGAGGAGGTCCGCGGTCGAGCCGACGGCGACGAGTACCGCGCGTGCCAGCGCGACCTCCGCGCGGTAGTGGTCGGCGAAGATCTCGACGCCGGCCGCGAGTTCGTGCGCGGGTTCGTGGCCGTAGACGGGCACGCACGACGAGCAGCTCTCCGCGGACAGCGGCCGTTGGCACGAGTGGTCCTCGATCGCATTCCCGAGCCGCCGGCGGAACGCGCGCGGGCAGCTCGTGTAGTAGTCGTGCAGCGTGATGACGACCGGGATGTCGAGACGCGTTGCGATCTCCGCGAGGTTGCACGTCAGCCGCACCCAGTGATGGATGTGCAGCAGCTTGGGCCGCCACTTCTGCAGCAGGTCGCTGACGAGTTGTTCGACCTCGGGGTGCCACATCTTGGTGTGGTGGTCGAAGTAGAGATCGTTGCGGTGCACGCGGTGGACCGGAACGCCTTCGACGTCCTCCACATCGTCGAGTTCGATCGCCGCACGCGCGTGCATCGATCCGGTCAGCACCTGCGCATCGAGCCCGTGCGCCCGCTGACGCTTCGCGATGTCGAGCAGGTACGACTCGGACCCGCCGCGACTCTCGGGGGCAAACTGGTGGATGACGTGCAGAACGTCCATGGCGCGTCGGGATCCTAACCCGTAGCCGCGCTATGCCCGCGATCGAATCAGGTCAGCGGCCGGAGCCGAGCACGGCGCGGTAGTCGACGAGCGCGCGTTCGAGCAGGAAGCGCGCGTCGATGGCCGTGCCCTGGGCGTCCGCGAGCTGCGCCTCGCGCAGCTGAATCCGCAGGAGATCGCTGCGACCGAGCTCGAACGCGCGTTGTTCGGCCTTCACGAGCCGGTCGGCGAGCTCGACGCTGCGCTCCGTGGCCGTGAGCTGTTGCAGCGCAGCGCGCACAGCCGAACGAACGTCGAGGATCTCGTTGAGGATCTTGTCCCGCATGAACTGCTGCTCGAGCCGCAGGCGTGCGAGTTCGGCCGTCGCGCGCTGCATGCGGCCGAGTGCCGCGCGCCGCTGCGCCGGCATCTTGAGTTCGCCGCCGATGAACAGCTCGAGATCCTCGCGGTCTTTGTAGGGGCCGTTGCTCAGCGAGCTCGAGCCCTCGACGACGAGGTCGAGGTTCGGCAGACGATCGTTCTCTGCGAGAGCACGTTCGGTCTCGGTCTTGTCGATCTCGAGTTCGAGGGCGCGCACCTCGGGCCGGTTCTGGAATGCCCGCACGAGGTCGCTCTCCGCGACTGGTGAGATCTCTCCCGCGACCGGTGTCGGGGCGGGCAGCATCTTCTCGTTCGCCACGATCGGGCGATCGTCGCCCGTGCGCAGGTAGAGCGACAGCAGCAGCGCGGCGCGCTGGAAGCCGCGCTCGGTCTTCGCGACGAGGATGTTCCGCTTCATGATCAGCTGCTCGTTGTCGGCGAGCACGATCTGTGCGAGGAACTGGCGGTCGACCGCGCGTTGCAGGCCCGCCTGACGATCCGTCGCGAGCTTCAGCAGATCGCGGGCGATCACGAGCTTTCGACCCGCCGCGATCCAGCCGTAGTAGGCGCGGCTCGCGGCCTGCACGAACTCGATGCGCGCCTTCTGGATCTTCGGCTCGGCCAGTTCGACCCCGATCTCGGCCTTGCGCACGCTGGCGCGGCGCTTGTCCGTATCGCGCCCGCGAAGGATCGGCACGCGGGCGCCGAAGACGAGTTCGCCGCCGGACTGCGTGCGGCCGTCGTAGTAGTCGGGCAGGAAGCCGTCGCTCCAGCGATAGCCGCCGTAGATCGAGTCGCCGGTAGCGAGCGGTTGCTCGATCATGCCTTCCGCGACGGTCGTCTCGTAGAAGCCCTGCACGCGGTCGCCGACCTTCGCGGACAGCTGTGCGTCGAATGACCCCATCGCCTGCGTCAGGCGACCGGTCGCGAGATCACGTTCGAGCAATGCACTCAGGAACGGTGGATAACGACTCGTGACCGAGTCGAGCACGGCCTCGAGCGCGAGTGGCTCAGCGGGCTCCGACGGTGCCGGTACTTCTGCTGTCGGGCGTTCGGTCGCCTCTGGAGTGCTGGCTCCGGACTTCGCCTGGGGGGCGAGGGTCGGTTCGACCGTGTCGCTTCCGACCGGCACGACGTACTCGAAGCGGTCCGGTGCCGGCTGGTAGGGCCACGGCGCGCAGCTCGCGGCGACGACAGCGAGTGCGACGATCCCTGCGAGTGCATTCCGTGGCGCGGTCATTTGCCGCCCTCCGAACTACCCTTCATGTCCTCGGGCTTCTTGACCGTTGGCGGGAAGCCGTTGAGCTGGCGCCAGACCTCGAAGCCGAGGGACACGCGGTCGAGCACGATCCAGCCCTTGGTGCGCACACCCTGGCGCAGCCATGGATCGCCAGGCCACGCGTGTGGGTTGACGTCGTGGGTGCGTGCCTCGGGGTGCTCCGGTTTTTCGACCGTCAGCAGCTTGCGCAGCCAGTCGACGATCGGGCCTTCGTTCTCGGCGAAGGGACGCTCGTCGGGCACGACCATGACGCGGAACTGGCCCGTGCCGTCGTCGGCACGGTCGATGAATGCGACCTTGCCACCGAACGTGCCGACGGCCGCCGAGGGCCAGCCGACCCACTGGATCGCGGGCCAGCCCTCGAACTGCAGTCGCACGTGACGGCCGACGTCGATGAACGTGATGTCGTTGCCGTTGATCCAGAGCTCGACCGCGAGCTGCTTCGTCGCCGGCACGATCGTCGCGAGCGTCGTGCCCTTCTTGACGAAGCCGCCGCCTTGCCCGTTGGCGACCAGGTTCTGCACGTAGCCGTCGAGCGGCGCCTTGATCTGCTGCTGGCGCTGGCGCTCCAGATCGCGCTTCAGCTTCGGGATCGAGCCCACGGCGGTCGCGAGGTCGCCCTCGGCGCCGTTCTGCTTCGCCCTGGTTTCCTGCACCTTGACCTGCTCGGCCTTGGTGACGTTGTCCTTCTTGCTCTTCTTCGCCCGCAGTTCGGCCTCGGCGCCCGCGACCGCGGCGTTCTTTGCCCGCAGGTCGGCCTCCGCGACGCTGCGCTCCTGGCGTGCCTTCTGCACGTCGAAGCCCGATCCGATCTGATCGGCGAACATGCCCTCGAACATCTCCTCGGCGAACTTCGCGAGCGCGAGCTTCTGCTTCGCGACCTCGACGGATTGCTTCGCCATGATCAGCTTTTGCTCGGCTGCGGCGATCTCATCATCGGCGAATCGGATCGCCGCTTCGCGGGCCTGCTCGGCGGACTTCACCTGGCGCTCGACTTCGTCGCGCTTGCGTTTCGCGGCGTCGCGTTTCGCGATCGCGGCATCGAGCTGATCCTGGAGACGGTCGAGGATGTCCGGGTCGTTGTCGGCGAGGTCGACGATCGGGTCGCCGGCCTTCACGAGCTGACCCTCGCGCACGTGCCAGCGCATGATCAGACCCTCGGTGCGGGCCTGCAGTGGCATCGGGCGGTTGACGGGGTCGAGTTCGATCACGCGGCCAATGCCTGGGAGGTTTTGCTGCCAGGGCGCGAATGCGAGGACGAACGGCGTCACGACGAGGAGGATCAGCATCGCACGTCCGAACCTTCTCGTTACGCGGCGCTTGCCGGCGCGCTCGAGCGTCGGCAGCTCCATGACCGGGTAGTCGACGGGATCGCGGATCTCAGTCATTGGTCGACCCCTCCGGGTCGGCGGCGATCTTCGCCTTGGCGAAGTCGAGTTCGATGTCGATGCGGCGGTCGCATTCGGCGGCGACGTCGGGCGCCGCGGTGACGACGATGACGGTCCACTTGTGACGGCGATCGAGAAGGTGCTGAGCGATGCGTTGGCGCATCACGGGCGCGAGGCCGTCGAGCGCGCCGTCGATCAGCAGGAGTCGCGGCTCGCGCGCGATCGCGCGGGCCAACGTCAGTCGAATGGCCTGGCCTTGTGAGAGTGGCCGACCACGGGTCGCCAGCACGGTCTCCAGGCCGTTGGGCAACGCCATGACCTCGTCCCACAGCTCGACGTCGACGAGCGCGTCGCGAATCTGCTGAGCACCCAGGTTTTCGCGGCCGAACGCGATGTTCTCCCCGATGGTGCCCTCCACGATCTCGGTGCCGTGCACGAGTGCGAAGTCGTCGCGCGTGTGGTCGAGCCGCAGCTGCCGTAGATCGAGCCCTTCGATCGTGACATGGCCCGAGCTCGGTTCGCGCAGCCCGTAGAGCACGTCGAGCAGTCGGCTCGCGCTGCC
This sequence comes from bacterium, assembly GCA_024743115.1. Lineage (GTDB taxonomy): Bacteria > Planctomycetota > UBA1135 > UBA1135 > UBA2386 > JAGQRA01. The sequence goes on from JANSXC010000023.1 coordinate 89,117, forward strand.
GCCGGTCGGCCCGAACAGCGCGACCCGCTGGCCGGACGCGACCGAGAAGGTGTACTGCCGTTCGCTCTCGCAGCAGACACCGTCGAGGTCGAGGCTGACGCCGTCCTCGGTTGGCTCGAGCGCGTCACCGGTCTGCCGTTCGAGCGGCAGGTCGACGAGCTTGCCGAGTTTGCCGGAGGCCGCGCAGACGTCGTAGAAGACCTGCAGCACATCGCCGAGCTTGGTGATGTTGACCACGATCGCGGTGACGATCAGTTCGCTCGCGACGAGCTGACCGGGCGTCAGCTGCTGATCGATGACGAGAAAGCCGCCGATGCCGAGCACGGCGGTGCTGGCGATCACCTGCAGGCCGAACGCGCTGCAGATCTGCCGGAACAGGATCCGAAAGTGGCGCTTGCGCGCGCCGATGTAGGAGTCCGCGAGTGCTTCGGCGCGGTCCTGCGCGAACGCGGCGCCGCCCTGCGTGCAGAACGCGGTCGTGTGCCGTGCCATCTCCTGCAGCCAGGCTGCGACCTCGTACTTGGCCGTCGACTCCGCGACGGCCGTCTTCACGCCGCCGATGCCGAGAACGAACACGAGGAACGCGATCGCGAACAGCAGGATGATGACGAAGCCGAACAGCAGCGGGTGGTAGAACCCGAGCACAATCATGCCTGCGGTCGTCGCGAGCACGATGTTGGTGCCTTCGAGGAACAGCTTCGTGCTGCTCTTCTGCACCGTCATCGTGTCGAAGAAGCGATTGACCAGTTCTGGGCCGTAGCTCTGGTCGAATGCGCGGATGTCAACGCGCGGCAGGCGCCACGACAGATCGCTCACGACGCGCACGAAGATGCGGCGCTCGATGATCTCCGCAACGAATCGCTGGAGCGTGCCGAGCAGTCCTTGCATCACGAGGCACCCGAGCAGGATGCCGACCAGCACGATCAGCGGCATCAGCAGCGTGCCGAACGTGATGTTGCTGATGACCGCGTCGACCGTGAGCGGCACGGCCAGTGTCAGAACGGCACTCGCTGCGCCGTAGATGAAGATCGTCCGCAGGTCGGCGATCTCGGGGCGCAGGATGCGGCAGTACTGGCGCCAGGGCGTTCTTTGGACGGTCTCGGTCACGATTGGGGCGGGCGACAAGGGTGACAAGGTGGCGTGGCGAACGCGATTAAGGCGCCCCGATCCGCGGCCCAAGCGAAACCGCCCCAAATCCGGGCGGATTTCGGAGGGGACCACGCGGGTCCGGTGCGGCCGGTGGTCGAAGCTTCGGTGGCACCGTGCTCTTGTGGCTGATACAAAGGGACTTAGGACCCTATCGAGCGCCCACCGGGCGATCCTGTAGTGGGTCGTACTGCGCCTGTCACGATGACGACCCTCGATCCGATCGACCCCGAGGAACGGCCGGCCGACTTCGGCTTCCTGCTGCTCGCGGCGATCTTTCTGGCGTCGCTCGTGGTCTGCAATCTGATCGCGCAGAAGTTCCTGACGGTCGACCTCGGCTTCAAGGTGTTCGTCCTGTCAGCGGGATCGCTGCCCTATCCGATCACGTTCCTCGCGACGGATCTGATCTCGGAGATCTACGGCAAGTGGCGTGCGCGCATGGTCGTGTGGTCGGGGTTTGCCGCGTCGCTGTTCACGCTGCTGGCGCTGTGGCTCGGTAGCCAGTTCGACGCGATTCCGGGTAGCCCGGTCTCGGACGAGACCTACGACGCCGCGTTCGCGAACACCTGGCGCGTCATCGGCGCGTCGATGGTGGCCTACCTCGCTGCGCAGTTCGTCGACGTTCGCTTGTTCCATTTCTGGCGCGCGCTGACGAACGGTCGGCACCTCTGGTTGCGCAACAACGCGTCCACGATCGTCTCTCAGCTGTTGGACTCGGCGCTCGTCGTGTTCGTGCTGTTCGCCGGCGACAAGCGCATCGGCGAGATGGCCGGCATGATCTTCGACCTCTGGCTGTTCAAAGCCCTGGTCGCGATGTTCGACACGCCGCTGTTCTACTGGGGCACCGCGCTGATGCGGCGTTGGCGGCCGGCGCGACTCTGAGGTTCGCGGTTAGTCGCGGTCTTCGGGCGTCACATCGATCGCCGCGTCCTCGCCGGTGCGCGCGGCGAGTGGTGGGCCGTCGTCGGGGGCGCCGAGTAGCCACGCGGCCTCGCGCGACATGCCGACGAGCAGCGTGTAGACGCCGAGGGGGTCGAGCGCGAACTTGCGGCATCGCAGCAGCAGCCAGTCCTTGCCGCCGCCGATACCCGGGTCGAGGCGATCGGGTAGCGCGCGGCGCAGGCGCAGCGTGATCTCGCCGTTGGCCGATGGCGGTTCGATCGAAGCGACGTCGGCCCAGCGAATCGGATGCTTCTCGTAGACCAGGCCGTCACTGTCGAACGCGAGCGGCGAGGGACGCCGCGCGGTGTGCCAGTAGCTGGCCCACGAACCGATGAGCAAGCAGACGAAGTACCACATCCGCTCTGGCTGGAGCCCCGCCAGCACGACGCTGCCGATGCTCGCGGCGACGGTGGCCAGCAGCCAACCCTTGGAGGTCGCGCGCGGCAGTTCGATCGTTCGTGCGAACATGCGGGCTACATCTGCCCCGGTGCGGGGATGCCCAGAAGATCGAGTGCAGTCGTCAGCAGGCGGCGCGCGGCGTCGACGAGCACGAGGCGGGCGTCGCGGACCGCTGGCTCGGCGCCGAGCACGTGGTGTTCACGGAGGTAGCTGTGGATCTCGCCGGCGAGCGCGAGCGTGAAGTTGGTGATCGCGCTCGGTTCGCTCTGATCCGCGGCGCGCTGGACGACAGTGCCGAAGTCCATCATCGTGAGCAGCACGCGCTCGGCGTCGACCAGTTGCGCGAAGTCGATCGCATCGATCGCGGGCACCGGCGTCTCGGCCTTGCGCAGGATCGACGACAGGCGCGCGCATGCGTACTGCACATAGGGGCCGGTGTCGCCCTCGAACGCGAGCATCGAGTCCCAGTCGAACTTGACGTCCTTGATACGCGACGCTTTGAGGTCGTTGAACACGATCGCCGAGACGCCGACCTGCTCGGCGACGGCGTCGGCGTCGGGCAGGTCCGGGTTCTTCTCGGCGATGATCGTGCGCACCTTCGCGACCGCCTCGTCGAGGATCTCGTCGAGGAACACCGCATTGCCGGCGCGCGACGCGAACTTCTCCCACTTGCCGGCCTCGCCGCGGCTGAGCACGAGTCCGAACGGCACGTGTTCGACCGCGTCCGCGATGCCCTCCTTCATCTTCTTCAGCACGCCCTTGAGCTGGTCGAAGTGCAGCTTCTGCTCGGCGCCGACGACGTAGAGGATGCGAGTCGGCGAGAACGTCTGTTCGCGGTAGAACACCGCCGCGAGGTCGCGCGTGTGATACAGCGTCGTGCCGTCGCTCTTGCGCAGGATGCACGGCTGTTTGATGCCCTGCTCCTTGAGCCACACGACCTCCGCGCCGTCGCTCTCCTCGAGCACGCCCGCTTTGGTCACGCGTTCCATCGCGCCTGCCATCTTGTCCTCGAAGAACGACTCGCCCGTGATGTGATCGAACGTCACGCCAAGCCGGTCGTAGGGTCCTTGGAACGCCTTGAGCGACTCGTCGCGCAGCATCTGCCACATGCGACGTTCTTCGTTGTCCTCACCGCTCTCGAGCGCGCGGAAGTGAGCCGCGGCCTCCTCGTCGAGCGCCGGCTCGGCTTCCGCGGCCTTGCCGTAGCGCTTGTAGAGCTCGAACATGTAGCGCATCGGCGAGGCATGCAGTTGCTCCTCGTTCCCGAAGCGCATGTAGGCCGTCATCATCTTGGCGAACGGCATGCCCCAGTCGCCGAGGTGGTTGATGCCGTGCACGGTTGCGCCGAGGTGGCGGTGGATGCGACGCAGCGAGTTGCCGATCACCGTGCTACGCATGTGGCCGATGTGGAACGGCTTGGCGATGTTCGGCGAGCTGTAGTCGATACAGACGACCTGGTCCGTCGACTCCGCGGGGCCGTAGGGCGCCGCTTCGTTCTGCACTGCGCCGACGACTTCTTGTGCGAGCGCCGCACGCTGGAACCGGAAGTTGACGAACGGTCCGGCCGCGCTCACCGACTCGATGACGTCATCCGGCGTGATCGCCGTTGCGAGCTCGCCCGCGAGTGCCGGCGGCGCCTTCTTGGCCGCCTTTGCGAGCTGGAACGCGCCCAGCGCGACGTCGCCGTGATCACGGTTCTTGGGCGGGCCGAGCCTGACACCGGGTTCGGCGGCGGCGCGGTCGATGCCGAGCGCTTCGAGGGCGGCGAGCACGCGGTCGTGCAGATGGCGGTGCAGTCGAGTCACGCGGAGAGTCTGCACGCCGGTTCGCCGTGGGCAAGCACTGGCTACGATGCCGGCGTGATGTGTGCGTCGAAATCGACCTGCCGGCTGCCCCCGTTGGTGCTGATTGCGCTGCTGGCCGCTTGTGGGGCCGAGTCCGCGGATGGCGAGCCGACCTTTGCCAATGACGTCGCGCCGATCGTCTACCGCTCGTGCACACCGTGCCATCACCCGGATGGTCCGACGCCGTTCTCGTTGCTCGGCTACGACGACGTTCGCAAGCGCCGCCGCCAGATCATGCGCGTGGTCGAGGATCGCATCATGCCACCGTGGTTGCCGAGTCACGGCGAGTTCCTCGACAGCCGGAGGTTGGCGGAGGACGAGATCGACGTGTTGCGGCGTTGGGTCGCGGCGGGCATGCCGCGCGGTGAAGCCGCCGACGAGCCGCCGTGTCCGGAGTTCACGTCCGATTGGCAGCTGCGGGAGCCCGATCTCGTGTTGTCGCTCGACGAGCAGGTCACGGTGCCCGCCGACGGGCCTGACCAGTTTCGCAACTACGTGATCCCGATCCCGGTCGACCGCGTGCGGTTCGTCGAGGCCATGGAGATCCGGCCGGGGAGCCCTGCCGTGCACCACGCCGTCGTCGCGATCGATGCGACCGGGGAATCGCGGCGGCGCGACGCGCTCGACCCCGAGCCCGGTTTCGCCGGCATGTCGGAGGGCAATGCGCAGGCGCCCGACGGTTACTTCCTCGGCTGGACGCCGGGCAAACACGTGCGACGCACCCCCGAGGGTATGGCGTGGCGTCTGATACCCGGCCGCGACCTCGTGCTGCAGCTGCATCTCACCCCGACGGGGAAGGTCGAGACCGTGGTGCCGCGCCTCGGGCTCTACTTCACCGACCGCGCACCGACCGTCGTGTCGTATCCGCTCGTGTTGTTCAACGACGACATCGACCTCGCGCCCGGCGAGACCGGTCACATGTTGCGGGATCACTTCGTGCTCCCGGTCGACGTCGAGGTGTTCTCGATCTATCCGCACGCGCACTATCTCTGTCGGCGCATGCGCGGCACGGCGACTCTGCCCGACGGCAGCTCGAAGGATCTGTTCCGCATCGATCGCTGGGACTTCGACTGGCAGGACGATTACCGCTATCGCGAACCTATCCCGCTCCCCGCGGGTACGCGTATCGCGTTCGAGTACGAGTTCGACAACAGCGCCGACAATCCGCAGAACCCGTTCCAGCCGCCGCGCCGCGTTGCTTTCGGCCAGGAGTCGACCGACGAGATGGCGACGCTGACCCTGCAGCTCACGACCGCCGATCTCGACGCGCGGCGTGAACTCGCCGCCGCGAGCCTGCGGCGCGACATCGAGAAGGTCGGCGCGCAGGCCGGTCTCCTGCTGCAGTTGACCGGCGTGCTGCGCGAACTCGGGCGGTTCGAGGAGGCGTTCGGCGTGTGCGATCGCGTGCGGCAGGCAGAGCCGGGCAACGCGATGGCGTGGTTCGAGTTCGGCAGGTGCCTGATCGGGCTGCGCCGTCTCGAAGACGCCGAGCGCGCACTCCGCGAGTCACTGCGCCTCGATCCGAGCCACGATATGTCACGCATCGAACTCGGCAGCGTGTTGGCCCGCAGCGGTCGGACCAAGGCCGCGATCGGATTGTTCGAGCAGGCGCTGAAGACGAGCCCCGGGTTCTCGGAGCTGCACAACAATCTCGCGACTGCCTACTACAGCGAGGGCCGATTGCGAGACGCTGAGCGCCACTATCGCCGCGCGCTGCAGATCGACGAGACCTACTTCAACTCGTGGTTCCTGCTCGGCCAGGTGCTGCTGGACCAGAAGCGCAAACCCGAGGCGCGCGACGCATTGTTGCGCGCGCAGAAACTACGGCCGGGTTTCCCGCCACTCGAGCAGGCGCTGCAGCAGCTGGGGCAGTAGCGAGCATGACGATCGACCCGATGGCGCGGCTGGATGCCGGCCGCGCGGCGGCGAAAGCGGGGCGCTATGCCGAGGCCCTGGCGGAGTATCAGTGGTTCCACGACGAGTCGCTGGCCATAGATCCGGCCGTCTACGGGGTGCGGTTGTCCTACGCCCTTTCGGACTGGGCGAAGCTCGGCGAGAGCTACCCCGAGGCGCTCGATGCCCTGCGGAGCGTGCGCGATCGCAAGGTGCAAGATCTGCTGCGCGGTTGCGGCGGCCCCGGCCAGTACGGTCGGCGCAGCTGGTTTCACGACGTGACGAGCATCAACCACTACCTGGGCGAAGACGATCGCAACTACCCGCTGTTTCGTCAGCTGCTCGAACTGGACGAGGCGGTCGCCCGCGAGTGCGGCGATCTCGCCCTGACCTACCTCGTCGCGGCGGAGGACTTCGAACTTGCCGGTCGGTTCGTGCCCGAATCGAAGGCGAGCGTTCAGGGGGCAGCCCGACGACTCAACGAGGGTGTTCGACGTCTGCAGGCGCGGCCGGGACCGACGGACTCACGTGAATCGATCAAGTTCGCGATGATGTTCGGCGGTGAAGCTCAGCTGTACGCAGAACACGTCGAACTCCACCGCACCGTGATGAGCCACACCGAACGGCGTGCCGAGTCAGACGAGCTGCGCGAGTTCGCCCTGAGCCTGGTCGAGGACGACTCGATACGCGAGAAGACCCGGCTGTTGCTGTCCTGATAACGGAGTTCCCAATCCACATGACCCGTATCGACTACATCAATCCCGAAGGGCTGCACCAGAACCCGGCCTTCACCCAGGTGGTCGCCATCGAACCGGGCTGTCGCACGGTCTATGTCGGCGGCCAGAACGCCGTGAATGCCGGTGGCGAAATCGTCGGCCCCGACGACCTCGCCGCGCAGAGCGAGCAGGTCGCCCGCAACGTGCAGACAGCGCTCGCTGCCGCGGGCGCACGACCGGAGCACGTCGTGCAGTGGACGATCTACCTGCTTGCCGGGCAGTCGCCGCAGGTCGCCTTCCAGGGTTTCGGGCGGGTCTGGGGCCAGACGTCGAATCCACCGACCATCTCGGTGGTTCAGGTGGCGGGCCTTGCGCATCCGCAGTTCCTGATCGAAGTCGCGGCTGTCGCGGCAGTGCCCGTCTAGGTCACTACTGCCAGTTCTCCCACTCGTCGTAGGCCTCGGCGAGCTCCGCCTTCTTCTTCGCCTCCTGCGCCTGCAGCTCCTTCATCTTGGTGGCGCTGGCATAGTTGTCGGGTTCGAGCATCGCGGCCTGCAGCTCTTCGATCGTGGTCTCCAGGTCCATGATCTTTTGCTCGAGGCGTTCGAACATCAGCGGGTTGCGGATCTTGCCCGTCTCGCTGGCCTTCTTCGGTGCGGGCTTCTCCGCCTTGGCTTTGGCAGCGGCGCGGTCCTTCGCGGCGGACTCGGCGGCGCGGGCTGCGGCCCGTTCTTCGGCGAGTACGCGTTGGCATTGCTCGAGCCCTTGGTCGAACGTGCGGATTGCGCCGTTCTCGACCCAGGCGACGCGGTCGGCGACCTCCTCGACGAGGAGGCGGTCGTGGGTGATGAGCACGACCGTGCCCGGGAACTCCTTGAGCGCCTGCTCGAGGCCTTCGGTGCCGGCGACGTCGAGGTGGTTGGTCGGCTCGTCGAGGCAGAGCAGGTCGAACTCGGCACGCGTCATGCGCGCGAGCGACAGCCGCTGCTTTTCACCGCCGGACAACTCACTCACGGGTTTTTCGACGTCGTCGCCGCAGAACAAGAACAGCGCCAGGTGGTCCCGCAGCGTGCCCTCGTCGACGGTCGGGTCGAGCACGCGCAGTGCTTCGATGACCGTGCCCTGCACGGGCAGATCGGTCTTCTCCTGGCTGAAGTAGCCGATGCGCAGGTTGTGGGCGAACTTGACGTTGCCCGCGGCAGGGCCGGAGACACCCGCCAACAGCTTGAGCAGGGTCGTCTTGCCGGCACCGTTGCGGCCGAGCAGTCCCGTCACCTCGCCGAACCAGACGCGCAGGTCACCGTTGGTGATCAGCGTGTGATCGCCGGCCTTGACGGTGATGCCCTCGCACTCGATCGCGGTCTGGCCTTGTTGACCGCGTGTCGTCGTGCCGAACGTGAGCCGCATCTGCGCGCGCTTACCCTTGGGCTTGTCGATCAGCTGCAGCCGTTGCAGGCGCTTCAGCCGACCCTTGGCCTGCGCGCTGTTCTGCCCCGCCATGTTGCGGCGAATGTAGTCCATCTCCTTGTCGACGAACTCGCGCTGGCTCTTGAACTGGCGCGCCTGGGCGACGAACGCGGCATCGCGCTGTTTGCGATAGTCCGAGAAGTTGCCCTTGTAGCGCGTGGCGACGCCATCGGAGACCTCGACGATCGAGTTGGCGATCGCGTCGAGGAATCGGCGGTCGTGGCTCACGACGACGACTGCGCCGGGATAGCGCTTGACGAAGCCTTCGACGAACTCGATGCCCTGCAGGTCGAGGTGGTTGGTCGGTTCGTCGAGGATCAGCAGATCGGCGGGCGTGGTCATCAGCACCGCGAGCTGCACGCGTGACTTCTCGCCGCCGCTGAGCACCGCGACGTCCTTGCGCTGATCCGCGACCGAGATCCCGAGGCCGCCGAGCACGGCTTCGACCTGGTGTTTGTGGTCGTAGCCGCCGCCGGCTTCGAACGCGGTCTGCAACTCGCCGTAGCGCTTCAGTGCGGCGTCGTTGCCGTTCGCCATCGCGGTCTCGAGCTCGCGCATCTCGGTCGCGAGTGCGTCATGCTGGCCGTTGCCGCGCAGGACGAAGTCGAGGATCGTCGTGCCGGCCGGCATCGCGGGCATCTGCTCGCCATAGGCCACGCGCAGGTTCTTGCGCGGGTTGCGGCTGCCCTTCTCGGGTTCGTCACCGCCCGCGAGAATGCGGACCATCGTCGTCTTGCCCGCGCCATTGTCGCCCACGACGCCGATGCGGTCGCCTTCGTCGACGCGCAGCGAGAGCTCGGCCAGGACCGGGTCAGGGCCGAAGCTGCGAGTGATCTTGTCCAGCGTGACGAGCGTCATCGGGGGCGAGGAGGATAGCGGGCGGGGGGCTCGGTCGCATGTCGTGTGTAACGCCATTGGCGTCGGGCTGCCGGCGCGGTCACATGGGGCGATGCTCGCTCGCTCGTTGTCATGTGTTCTCGGTCTCGCTGCGTTCGCCCCGGCGCAGGCCCGCTGGCTCGACCTCGAAGGCGACACCGCTCGCCAGGTCACGGTCCATCGTGACCCCCGCCACTACCTCGGCCATCCGACCACGGTGTTGCTCGCCGACGGCAGGACGATGCTGTGCGTGCATCCCAAGGGTCACGGCCGCGGCCCGATCGTGTTGCAACGCAGTGACGACGCGGGCCTGACCTGGAGCAAGCCCTTACCCGTGCCCGAGAACTGGGCGACGAGCAAGGAGACGCCGACGATCCACCGGCTCACCGATCCCGCGGGCAAAGAACGACTCGTGCTGTTCTCCGGGCTCTATCCGATCCGCAGTTCGATCTCCGAGGACAACGGCGCGACGTGGACGCCGTTGGCTCCGATCGGTGACTTCGGCGGCATCGTCGCGATGAGTTCGGTGGTGCGGTTGAAGAACGGGGAGTACGCCGCGTTCTTCCACGACGACGGTCGCTTCTTTCGAAAGGGCGGCAAGCGGTCGCATTTCACGGTCTATCAGACGCGGTCACGCGATGGCGGACTGACCTGGGGCGAGCCGACGATCGTCGTCGCGAGCAAGACGCTGCACCCTTGTGAGCCCGGCGTCATCCGCTCGCCCGATGGCAACCGGATCGCGATGCTGCTGCGCGAGAATTCGCGCAAGTTCCCGTCGCAGATCTGCTTCTCCGACGACGAGGCGAATCGCTGGAGTCCGATGCGGCCGATGCCGATCACGATCGGTGGCGATCGCCACGTCGGCGCCTATGCACCCGACGGGCGACTGTTGATCTCGTTCCGTGACATGGCCAAGGGTAGCCCGACGCGCGGCGACTGGGTCGCGTGGGTCGGCACGTTCGCCGATCTCATCACGGGTAGTGAAGGTCAGTATCGCGTGCGGTTGTCGCGCAATTGGCGCGGCACCGACTGCGCGTATCCCGGCGTTGAAGTGCTCGCGGACGGCACGTTCGTGGTGACGACCTATGGGCATTGGGAGCCGGGGCAGCGGCCGTTCATCCGCAGCGTTCGAGTGCGGCTCGAAGAACTCGATGCGTTGGCGAACGAGCCCGCGCCGAAGTTCGAACGCGTCGCCGGCACCGTGCACCCGACCAGGCGGCTGGCGAAGTGGTGGGTGGATCGCGTTGCGGCGAACGCCAGGAAGGCCAAGCAGGGTGGGTACGAGGTCGTGTTCGTCGGCGACTCGATCACGCAAGGCTGGGGCGGTCCGGGTCGTAAGGTCTGGGCCGAGCTGTTCGAGCCACGACGCGCGATCAACCTCGGACTGTCGGGTGACCGGACGCAAAACGTGCTGTGGCGCCTCGACAGCGGACTGACCGATTCGCTCGCGAAGGACGCCAGGGTCGCGGTTGTCATGATCGGAACCAACAACGCGACGCACGGTGAATGCTCTCCGGCAGAGATCGCGAAGGGCGTCGAAGCCGTCGTCGACCGACTCCTGACCGGCTTGCCGAACGCCAAGGTGCTGCTGCTCGCGATCTTCCCACGCGGTCCGCGCAATGGCGCGCCCGCCAAGCGTTGCGTCGCGAGCAACGAACTGCTCGCGGAGCGCTACGCCGCGACGGATCGCGTCGTGTATCGCGACATCGGCGAATCCTTCGTGAAGCGGGGTGAAACGATCGACAAGAAGATCATGCCCGACCGCCTGCACCTGTCGCCGGCAGGGTATCGCCTCTGGGGTGAGGCGATCGTGGGTGAGATCGACGCTTTGCTGCGGTAGGCGGCCGAGTCTGTGCATGCCACCCCGAGGGTCGGCACCAATGCGACAGACGGGTTATCCTGGAGGAGTTGTGCCGTTGTTCTTCCAGGAAAGCCAGCCGATCATCGAGTCGGGCTACCGCTTCGGCAGTGATTCGGACGCCGCAATCGCCGCGGCCGTCGTGGTCGCCGCGGTTGTCCTGGCTCACCTATGCGCCGATCGGACGCCGCGTTGGCGTTCCAAGCGACGGCGACTGTTCGGCGATGGCAAGAGCGAGATTCGCGGGTGAGTCCGGGAGTCTTGGCAGACACCGGATTCGATCACGTCGCGAATGAGAAGCGGTTCCACCGCACGTTGCTGATCGGCTTCGGGTCCTACGCCGCTCTGTTCCTTCTGGCATTCGGTATCGTTGTCGCGATCAGGCCCACGCGCGTGTCGATGGTCGTGGTCGATGTCACCGTCGTCGCCGATCGAGATGCGGCGAGCGAGCTCGTCAACGAGGGCTACGAGCCCGAGATTCGTGGAGCGATGGTGCGCCTGCGGTTCGACTCTGACATCGAGTTGGAGCGATACGGCAAAGGGACAGCGGCGCACCTCCATTTTGCGCTGATACCGGTTGGCCAGGAGCGAACGGTTCACTCACTGTGGACTGGGCCGATTCGGCGTGTCCGTGGCGCGAAAGAACGACGCTACGAAGTCTACGTCCCGATCGACACGACGAGTTGATCGAGCGGGCAGATGGCGTGGCCCCGGAGGGCTACGTAGCCCGTACTCGGTCGCGATTGCTCGAGGTGCGGGTGGTCTTTGGATCCATGATCGGGATGGTGCTGGAGGGCGCGGTCTCTGTTCCGCTCGTCTTGCGCGGCGACCGACTGGTGATTCTCGGATGACGGGCTCGAGGCCCGGGGCGATGTTCGGACAGAAGCTCGAAGCGGAACTAATCGCGCCATCTGGACAGTGTCGCCGCGTCTGGCGCATTCTCTCGACGGATGTAGAGCCCACCCACTACCGGATGCCCCGCCATCCGGCTTGCCCTTACCTCGGGCCACTCCTCGATCGTGAGGTAGTCCCTGCGGAAATCGGCATGCTCGAACAGTCCTGACCGCGCACTCCACGAGTCGTGGAGCTGGATGAAAGTCGGCTGGCGCTGGTGCAAGATCCAATCGGCCAGGAGGGTTGGCTGCCGTCGCAACGACGCGACCGTTCGTTCGCACAGGCCCGCGAGGTCCACGACCTCCATCTGCCGCGACCACATGGCGCCGCCGACATCTGCGACCAGCACCGTCGGGTCTTGGACCCCAGCTTCGTGCGCCCAACCCGCCATCCGTTCGTGATTGCGTTGAACGGTTGCCATCGGCACCACGGGTTGCTCGACGAACTCGGACGTGGCAGACAGAGATCTCGTCACGATGATGATGAAGTAGGCGCCTACGGCAAGACGCGTGAAGAGTCGCAGCACGCCGACCGACTCGTGCGCTCGCGCGCCGAGTTCGAATAGCACCCAGGGCAAGGCGAGCGTGACGAAGGGTGAGCCGAACCGATCGAGCCCCATCCAATCCGCCGGCAGGCTCTCGTAGAGCACGAGCCCCGCTGTTACGGCCACTGGCCACACTCGTCTGGTGTCGGATGTTCTGGATCCGGCCGAAGCGAAGCTCAAGGCCAACACGATTGCGCCGGCGTCGCCCCCGAGACAGTGCCCGATTCTCGACGCCAGGACCTCCAGGACCAGATAGACGACCAATGCATGCAGGGCGGACCATCGCCAAGTTCGAAGACGCGGCCAGGACCAGCGCACGAGCAGGCAACCAGCCAGAGCCGTTCCTACCGCCAAAGCCGCCGTAAGGTCCGGCAGCGCCGCTGCCGGTGACCCGACCTTCGCTCGGAACGTGTTCGGCACGAAGTCGCCGAACGTCGACACGCGCCACGATGTGATGAGCAGCACGGCGCCGCCGCTCGTTCCGGCGCAGACGAGAGATTGTCGCAGTCGCGATCGCCAGTCGTCGTGTCGACCAAGAACGATCGCGATGGGCGCGATCGCCGCCAACCAGAGCCCGTCGGGTCGAATGCCGAACGCGAGACCGCCTAGCAGTCCGGCCGTCACCGTCATCTTCGTGCCAGGGCGCTCCCAGACCACGGCCGCAGTCATCAACAGGCCGGCAGTCCACGAGGTGTACAAACCATTCTCCAGCCCGCTCGCCGCCCAGGTCACGATGCTCGCGTGACAGCAAAGGGCTCCCGCGACCGCGCTCGCAGCCAGCGACGAAGCGCCGAACGTCCTCATCCCCACGTGCCGCACGATCATGCCGGCAACGAGGACACAGGTCAGCCCCAGGATCTTGGGTAGCCAGACAGGGTCCAGCAGGCCGAGGTACGCGAAACCGGCGAGGACCCAGGCCCATACAGCATTCGTGAAGCCTTCGACGGGTTCGACTCCGGGGAAGTGCACCCATCCGAGCCCCTCGGCTGCGTTCCGCGCATAGGCCAGCGTGATACCGGCATCGTCTACGATCCAGGAGCCGTATGGCGATGCCCGCCAAACCAGCACGGCCGCAAGTGTACCGATCGTGACGACGAATCCCCTCAGGCCAGACATCGGAGCAACTGCACGAGATGAGACCTGCTGCCGTCCGACAGGGAGCGCATTGGGCGCGGCGCGGTCGGTGGCTATATCCGCGGCGTCGCTCGACGTAACGTCGCAGGGTTCGTTGATCGGGCACTGCGCCCAAGGCCGTGACCGGCGTTCCCATACCCAACGCTATGCGCACCGTCGCCAGGAACGAACTCGTGTTTGGTATCCTTGCGGTGGCCAGATCCTCGTGCCAGTTGCACACGGTCACCTCCACGTCGACTTCGGCGTGCTCGGGATTCCCGTCTGTCTCGGGCCGCTGCCCGGCCGCATGACGGTAAGTCTGCGGGGGCTGGGCAGGGTGGCGCCACGAGAGTCCGTCGAAGGCGAAGAAGGGCGGATGCCGAGCGATGACAGCGACTGCCGTCAGGTCAGCGGCAGAGAATCCGTCGGTGACGACCCCGGCCTGCCGACTTGCAGGCGGATCCTGCTTACGCCCGTGACGTTGGTCGCGGATGCCGCGACCGCGGTGATCGTGGCGCCGATCGTTGTGGTGGGGGCTAGCGTGAAGCTTGTGGGCGTGGTCGTGGTGGAACCTCTGGGTTGCGCGGCTTCGGAGTTCTCGGGCGACCTGGGCGGGTCGCCGACCTTCTTCGAGCGCGAACCCGAGTCGACCTCAGGATGAGGCTTCGCCGCCTTCGTTGAGTTCCACGAGCTTCTCGGCGAGTTGCTTGGGTGTGATCGTTGTGACCCCCCTGATCTCTCGGTCGAACAAGTGTGCGAAGTCACGGCGGTCACCCGTAACGAAGTAGTCGGCCCGCGCTGCAATCGCGGCGCAGAAGAGTGGAGCGTCCTTGTCCGCCAACTGAACCGGGAGTTCGAACAGGGCAGAGGGATGGATCTGGATTCCCTTCCCTTCTCCGGCGCGAGGGTGCGTGACGAGAGCTTCGAAGGTCGGCAGCCAGATCGACCGCTTCAGAGTGAGATTGCGGCGGGCTTCCTCGCGGGCGAGGTCGCTCGTCATGACAGCATCCGCCTGCTCGATGGCGAGTTTGATCAGGCGGAAGAAGACGCTCTCTGGATTGCTGGCTGAGAACAGCACGTTTGCATCCAGGAACAGCCGCACGATGTCCTACTTGGGCTTGGGCAGCAGGTTCTCGATCGCCTGCTCGTCGCTGGCAAACTCAGCGATGCGTTCTTCCGTGTAGAACTCGATCGGCACGCTGATCGATGGTCGGAGCAGGATGCCCTCTGCGGTCTGCTCGATAAACAGCTCGGCACCCGCCTCGAGGCCAAACGCCCGCCGGAGAGCTGCCGGGATGGTGACGACGCCGCGCTCGTTGATGGTGGTTCGGTTTGGCATGCCTTCCGTATCTCAGTAATGCTGAAATACAGCATATCGGTAGTAGGCCGATCCGGCAAGCGATGTCTCTGTAGGCAATTGGGCCGCAACTGACGCGGCGCTTGCCGCCGGCTGCTCAGAACCCAAGCGGAGCGCCGAAGGCGCTCGGCGTGGTCCGGAGCTGGTTTGCTCGCGACAGCGAGCAACCCGGCTCAGAACACCCCGATCGTCGCCGCGATCCGGTTGGTGCTCGTCACCGCCGTGATCACGCCCTGCGAGTCCAGCTCGGCGGCGACCACTTGCTGGTAACCGATGACCCCGGCGAGGGCCGGCGCTTCCGGGATCACGACCTCGAGCGTCAGCATGCCGTTCGTTGGCACGTAGAAGCCGGTGATGTCGGGCGTCACGGTTGACGTGCAGACTGGCAGGCTCAGCGGGGTGAGTGCGGACAACGGTACGTTCGTCGTGCTGAGGCCGAACACGCCGAGCGCGAGGGCGTTGGTCGTCAGGCCGTCGGCGCGCGAATGCAGCGTCGTGCCGGTCCACAGCAAGTCGATCGCGGTGAGCGTGTTGGGGCCCGCGCTGCCGCTGCAGCCGCCGGTGCCGTAGGTGACGGTGGCCGGGCAGTCGGAAGCGAGTTTCGTAAGTCGACCTGACACCACACGGCCCGCGCGGTCGAAGCTGCCGCCCACTGCGAGGCTGCCGTCAGAGTGCGGCGCAAGCGCGAGTGCGGGTGCGTCGAGGCCACCGTCGACG
>JANSXC010000040.1 GCA_024743115.1 bacterium
ACAGCCGGAAATGGCTGCTGGCCCGGCGGCCCCCGCCATCGTCGTGTCGATCCGCATGGCGAATGCGTCACCCGCGACGAAGCCCTGGTTGTTGCTGCCGCCCTGGAACGAGCTCTGGTAGGCGCCAGGCGTGGTCGGCAGATTGATCGACGTCGTCGTGCCGACGACGAACAGATCCCGGCCACCGAGGCTCGCATGCACTTCGCCGACCACCTCGTCGCCCCCGGCGTCGACGTAGGTGCCGTACGCCAGACCATTGTTGAGCAGGTCGAGCTGCGCGATACCGATCGCCTGACTCCACCAGTTGGCGCCGCCGCCCGTGAACGTCGGCTGGAACGCCGTCGCGGAGGTCGGAAAGTCCGCAGACTCGGTTCCGCCGTAGACCGTCACGATGCCGAGCGTCTCGCCGCTCGCAATCGCCAGCCAATCGTCGCCCGAGCCGCCAAGATAGGTCGACATCCCGATCGTCGAGAGGTCGCCAGGCGCCAGGTCGAACGTCGTGACGAAGCCATCGCGGAAGTTGGTGCCACCCGCGTTGTTCGGCTGGTAGGCGTTCTGCGTCGGAAGATCGACGGAGAAGGTCGAGCCCGCGATGACGAGTTGCTGAAGCGCGAGATCGAACGCCACGCCTCTGGCCCACTCCGTGCCCGAGCCGCCGAAGTAGGTCAACGCGTTGAGCGTCGTGCCACCGGCATCGAGCAGGCCGACGATCGCGTCCGTCGGGCCACTCAGCTGCGACTGGTAGGCGTTCGCCGTGACGGGCAAGCTCGGACTCTGGGTGCCGCCCGCGAACGCGAGGACGCCCGAGGCGAGCTCATGCACCGCATAGACCGTGTCCCAGTTGACGCCGCCGACGTAGGTCGCGAACTCGAACTGACCGGGCTGACCGGGATCGATCCGCACGATCCAGCCGTCCGCGTTGGTGCCATAGGTCGTCTGGACGGCGCCGGGCGTCACCGGGAAGTTGGCGGACTCGGTATAGCCGCAACAGAGGATGTCGCCATCGGCCGCCACCGTGACGTGCCACGGTTCGTCGTAGCCGGAACCACCGACGTACGACGCGTACTGCAGCGGCGGATCGACGACGAGCGCACGGGTGGGATCGCGGTCGGGCGCGGCGAAGCCGAACGTGTCGCGCCCGAGCAGCACGAACTCACATGCCACCGGTTCACGCTGGCCGTCCGCCGTGGCAGCCGCCATCCACGTCGCCGGCGCCGGCTGCACAACGTCCCCGAGCGCGGTTTCGAGCACGAGCGCGCCGTTCGAATCGATGCGGAGCGCCTGTGCGCCGGTGACCTGGACGCGGACCTGATCCAGCGCAGCCCCCGGGGCGAGCAGCAGGTCGTACTCCATATGGCCGCCACCTTCGCGAACCCGCAGATCGACGCCGGGATACATCTCCTCGTAGAGCACCGCGGCATAACCAGGCACGTTGGCCCGATGCCCCTTCTGGTCACCCACCAGGTGGTTCGTGACGCCCGGTAGCGGGCGCTCCGGCGACACGCGCGCTGCGCCGCCGCCGACGAACCCCATGCGCAGCGCCACCGCGCGCCGGCCCCGGACGGTATCGGGTCCCCCGGCTCGCGACGGCCGCCGGCCGCCCGCCACGGGGTCGGGCTCCCGCAGCCAGAACGACCAGCCGTCGCGTTCGAGGAAGACGTCGAGCCCGCCGGCACGCAACCGGTAGAGCTCCGGCGAATGCCACTGCCCGAGGTTCGGCTCGATCCGTACGGGCAGATCGGCGAGCGCGGCACGCGCGACGCCTTTGGCAACGGGGATCGCATCCGGTTGCTGAGCGGCCAGGGCCGGCAGGATGGTGCAAGTGGCGAGCGCCAGCACGGCGCGGGAAGGTCGACGAGATCGGGCCATTGGCTGCGGACTTCTGGTGGCGAGAGTCCGCAGGAAGATATCACGAAGAACGGCGCCGACCCCGACCGGGCCGTCGCAGCGTCCCCTTGCCGGACACCCCTCCGGGCTGCTCGAGCCGGCCCAGCGGCGTTTTCGCGCCGCCCGACCCATCTCGGTCACCGCACCCGTTTTCGTGCGCCGGCAAACGGCTGGCCATTCCGCTCGTGGACCTGCTCCGGCTCCTCCCACTCGCGGCGCTCGGCATAACGCTGCCCACCGCGCATCGACCAGGACACGATGTCATCGGCCGTGTTCGGCACCTCGTCCATGCCCGGACTCCGCACCCGCAGCTCGCCCGCGGCCGTCATCTCGAACGTGTACTCCTGATCCCACATGTCCCGGCGCGGTAGAGCGTCATCGAGTTCGAGCAACTCGGCGTGCGTCGGCCAGCGCTCGTGG
Organism: bacterium; assembly: GCA_024743115.1. GTDB lineage: Bacteria > Planctomycetota > UBA1135 > UBA1135 > UBA2386 > JAGQRA01. Next base: position 2,308 of record JANSXC010000040.1, read on the forward strand.
ATCCCGTAGAACTCGTCTGCTGCGAACGCGAGCAGCTGCACGTCGGCCGCCACCCGGGGGCCGCAAACCTCGGCTTCGATTCAAGACTTCCAGGGGTCGGCGAGCAGGAACACGATCGGCGAGGCGAACACGGCGATCGGAATCAGGTCCCGGATCGTGTAGGCGATGCTCTGGCGACGGCGCGGCATGACGGAGATCTACGCCGGGCGCCGGGCGCGGTTCCGCGCCATCCCGATCACCTGGCCGGATTCGCGGGAATCACCCCGGGGTGGTCGATGCCGGCCTCCGCGAGCGCTGCGGCGGACGGCTGGTATTCGAACGTCACGCTCGTCACGACGGGCGAGAAGAACCACGACAGCGGCGGCACGCCGTACCAGTAGTTGTTGCTCTCGGTCTCGACCAGCCGCAGCCGCCGCCCCTTCGCGGCCGGAATGTGCCGCGTCGAATCCTCGACCATCTCGTCGATCGTCGTCTGCCCGATGAACGGGACGACTCCGAACAGGTGCACGCCAACGTAGGTCGACGACTGCACGAATACCGGGTCACCCGCCGACCCGACGTGACCGTTCCAACGGGTGGCGGTCGAGTGCATGGAGCAACCCGCCATCGCGAGCAGCCCGGTCAGTTGGACGAGTCGACGGATTCCGGCACGGCACATGCCCCTGCCATCGGCTGCAGCCGACCCCGAGCGTGAGCCGGAGCGACGGCTCTGCTACGTTTCGGTCACATGGCCAGGCCGGTTCTCCTCGTCTCGGGTCCGCGATCGGGCTCGACCTACGCCGTTGCGCTGCTCGGCAGCCACCCTCGGATCCACATGACGAACGAGGCCGCGTGGGTCACGTTCCTGCGCAAGACGTTCCTGCTCTCGAGCACGCCCTCGAGCCAGGCGATCGACGACGGCGAGGGATTCGCGACGCCGGGCATCCTGCCGGAGAAGTACACGGAGGCCGTAGCGCATTCGTATCTGTCGGTGATGCGGCCGTTCGTCGACGAGCTCTACCGCCGGGTAGGACCAGACCTTGCCAGCTGCGACTACTACGGCGACAAGGTCATGGGCGTGCGCGACCTCGAGTTCGCGGCCAAGTGGTTCGAGGAGTCGGTCTTCGTCCACCTCGTGCGCGATCCACGCGACACGATCGCGTCGACGTTCGCGTTCTCGGAGAAGCAACCCGCCCTTTGGGACACTTCGACGTTCGAAACCCGCGTGCAGCACATGGCCCACTTCCTCGAACGCACGGCCGCCATCCTCGCGCAGCGGCAGTCGGTTCGCGTGCGCTACGAGGACCTGATGACCGACAACGCTGCGCAGGTGAGAGCGATCTTCGAGTTCCTCGAACTCGACGTCACGCCGGAGGTCGAGGCATTCGTCGACGCGGGCGCCAAGAAGCTGTTCTCGAGCCACGCAACCGCCAAGAGCCCGAGCGCGAGCATCGGCCGCTGGCGCGAGGACCTCTCGTCGGAGCAGCAGGAGATCGCGACCCGCGGGCTCGCGAGCGTGCTCGAGCAGTTCGGCTACGCGCGATAGAGCGGCTACGACAGGCGCTGCGCGGTCCAGATGATTCGGCGCGGTCCCTTCGTGCGCCGCGCGCGCACCCAGCGGCGCGAGACGTCGAACCCGGTCTGCTGTAACCGGTTCTCGAAGCGTCCGTCTTCACTCGCCGACCAGATGCCGAGCACGCCGTCCGCGCGCAGCGCCGTGCGGGTGCGGGCGAGGCCGCGCTGGCTGTAGACGCTGCGGTTGCCAGGGCGCACCAGCGCATCGGGACCGTTGTCGACGTCGAGCAGGATCACGTCGTAGATGCTCGTGCAGTCGCGCAAGTGATCGACGACGTCGCCCTGGATCAGCTGCGTGCGCGGGTCGCGCAGCGGGTGCCCGGCAAACTCACCGAAGTATTGTTCGTGCCATTGCACGACCTCGGGAACGAGCTCCACGACCGCAACCTCGACGTCGGGCCCGACGAGCTCGAGCACCCGCGCGAGCGAGAACCCCATTCCGAGTCCACCGACCAGCACGCGCCGGACGTGCTCGGCGCCGCGGCGCTCGATAGCGAACTCCGCGAGCATCTCCTCGGACCCGCGCACCCGGGTGCTCATCAGTTCGGTGTTCCCGATGCAGATGAAGTAGTCCCGGTCGTGGCGGTAGCAGGCGAGTTCGCCGCCATCCGCGATCTTGGCCGTTGCGACGAGTTCTCGCGCGATCATTGGCTCGCAACCTACTCCGTCAACGGGTCCGACCGGGAGCACGAAGTTCGATCGCGCTGATGCGAAGGTCGGGCCCCCACGTCGCAATGCCGAGCCGTTCCATCGACGGAATCGTGCGAATCGGGGCCTGATCGAACAGCAGCGCGTCACCGAGCCGCACGGTCAGGCGCTTGCCGTAGTGAACCAGCTCGAGCCGCGTCGGTTTCTTCTCGTCGGGCACGAACTCCACGGGCTCGCTCTGGTAGACCAGCCGGTCGTAACGTTCGAGCCGGGCCTGCACCCGGCCGCGGCGCGGCACGAGGATCAACGTCCAACCCGACAGCCCGTCCCGGCGACCGTCACCCTGGAAGATCACGCAGAGCTTCGGCGGCTTCGGCTTACCCGCACTCGCAGGCGGCGCGAGATCGAGCGTGAAACGAAACGCCTCGAGCCCCTTCGTGAGCTTGGTCGGCAGCCACGCGAGATTGGACGGCGAGTCCTTGGGGAAGCCCGGCCGCACCGTGTACTTGCGCCACTCGACGCCACGATCGGTCGAGGTGCCGTGCAGCGCCTTGTTGCGCACGCGCCACTTGCCGACGGTCGCTTCGAGCTTGCGATGCGCGCCGCCCCGTGAGCAGTTGAGCTTGAGCCGCGCGTGCCACTTACGCGGGTCGGGCACTTCGATCTTCGCGAACTTCTCCTTGGCCGGCTCCGCATCGGTGCGCCAGCCCGGCAACGGCATGCCGTTCCGCTGCGCGATCGCGAGCGAACACCCCGATCCGCCGCGACGGTTGCGCACCTTGAGCAGCACCTTGTTGCGGCCTGCCGGCAGGTTCACACGGAACCGGATCGCGTCGGGCAGCATCGTGCGCCAGCCCGGCCGCCACGGCCCGAGCGGGCCACGGTGGCCGTCGAACTTGCCGATGAGCTCGTCGTTCACGAACAGCGTCGCGTCGTCGTCCGCGCGCAGGTGGAACCACGCCTCGGTCGCGTCCTCGACGCGCACGTGGGTCAGCGCGTAGATCGCGCTGTTGTCCATGTACGAGAAGTGGAACCGCAGCCACCCCGAGTCGTCGACGGTCACCGGCTTGCGGCCGGGCCGCCGCCACGTCGGGTTGTTGTTGATGCTCGCGTAGCGTTGCTTCAGGTCGATCTCGAGCTCGGGCGGAAACCGAAACGCGTCGGGATCAATACCCTCGCGCTTGAAGGGCCCGATCACCCACCAATCCTCGACGACCCCGAGCTCGAGACGGTGATCGGGAACGCCCGCGCCTTCGCGCCGCAACTGCTCCGCCGCCAGATCGCGCGGCACCGGCGAGCCCGGCGACTCGTCGAGCGCGCCCGTCGCCAACGATCGCGTGGCGGCGCGCTGCTCCGCACGAACCGCGGCGAGGTCCTGCTTCAGGAGCGGCCAGCGGAAGCGCCGCAGGTCCTCGAAGGCCGCCTCGCCGAATGCCTCGACGAGATGGAACGCAAACGCCCGCGCAATCGTCGGAGCGCGCCCGTCCTTGACCTCACACACGCGGTAGTTGCGGAAGAACTCGCGGTAGCGCTGCCAGGCGTAGCCGCCGCCCTGCTTGCCGTATTCCTGGATGAAGTGCAGCAGGAACCCGGCGCTCGGCCCGTAGTTCGGAATGCGCCAGTACTCGAGGTCCCGTTCGAGGTAGTCGCCGAGGAACTTGCGCTTGGCGTTGCCGAATGCGAGCCGCGCCGCCGCGACCTGACCGAGCTCGTGCTGCGTGAACGCTGCGCCGAAGTCGGCGAGACCTTCGCGCATGCCACCGTAGATCGGCTTGGTGTCGTCGATGCAGTGCGTGAGCTCGTGGTAGTAGAGCGAACCGTCGATGCGCAGCTTCTTGATCTCGGGGTTCGCACGACCGATGTCGATGATCTTGCCGCCGCCGACCCCACCGCCGAACTCCCAGAGCTCTTTGAAGTAGACGGTGACGCGATCGCCCTCGGGGTTCGGCACCCGCCCGAAGAGGTCGGTGAGGTAGAGATAAGCGAGGTCGAACCGTAGCAGACTGTCGGCCGGGATCGCGGCGAGTAAACGCTTCGGGCCGATGATCACGAAGCGATGGCTCACGCGCTGGCTCGTCCGCGCCCAGCACGGGTGGTTCCGCGCCGCGTCAGCCTCCGTGCGTTCGCTCGCCGGCACGTCCTTCAGCCATTGCGCTTCGAGCTCGCGGCGTGCCGCCTCGGCTTCGTCCTGCAGACCGGGAGTGGCTTCGATCGATTCCATGAGCGCGCGAGCCACCGCACGCTTCTGTGACTTCTTGCCGAGCTGAACGGCGAACTCGAGGCGCTCGGACTCATCCGAATGCTGCAGCACCAGCTCCGACACCTCGACCTGCTGCTCCTTGGTCGCCGCAAACGCCTTCGCCGCGATCGCGTCGCGATCCTTCGTCACCCGGCGCGCCTCGTTGAGCGCACCGAGCACCGCGCGATCGGCGTCCGCCTGCAGATCGCCGCCGACCTCGGTGAGCAGGATGAGCGCCCCGAACAACCTGCCACGATCGTAGAGTCGGCCCGCGATCTGCCGCAGGTAGCGCGCCCGCTCACGTCGAATGCGCGCCGCGACGATCGCCTCTTCTTCGAACCCGAGCGGGGCGGGCGCCATCCGGCCGACCTGCAGCAGCGCCGTCTGCAGCTGCTTCTTGAGCGGGTAGTCCGCCGTCCTGCGGAACGCGAACTCGAGCCGATCCCACGCCGCGGCCGGTGACTTCGCCGCCTCGGCAGTCGCGGCCGCGATCGTGCTTTCGACGAGCGCGGCGTCGAACTCCGCGGTCGCTTCCGGGAGTTCGAACCGCGCCATGCGATTCAGTCCGTCGCGACCGCGCGCGCCGTTCGCCGGCGCCAGAACCGCATCGGCCTCGGCATCGAAGAAGCCGACGTGGACCTCGATCGGGCCGCGAGACTTGCCCGGCAACGCGAAGAACAGCGGCAGGTCGTACTCGACGGGTTGGCCCGGCTGCCACTCGCGCGTCGGCACCGGCGGCGAATGCTCACGCCGCACGAGCCGCCGACCCGACCGCCAGAGTTCGACGCGCACGGCGTAGGGCGTGTCGAGCGCGACACTCGGGGTGAACTTCAGGTGCAGGACAGCGCGACCCGACGTGGGATAGGCCGTCGTGTCGACCTCGGCGACCACCTCCGCCGCGACCTGCGCAGCGAGCTGCCCGGAAGCGACGAGAACGAAGAACAGGGCGCACCCGAGGGCGCGAAACACGGGCGTGAAACGGAGCGTCATCGAGGCGCGAAGGGGGCTGCGGCCGACGGACAGAGCGTAGCGACAACCCGTGCGGACGCTCCACTCTCGCGCGGGTTCTCATTCCCGAACTGCTGTTACGCACCAGCCCAACGGGCCCCGGCTCGCAGTTTTTTGCGAAACCCGAATCCGCCGATATCAGCCGTCAACCGGCCACCTGAGCGGCTATTCCGCCTCCGAGATCGCTGCTAGGATCGGGCTTCGCCGACACTTCGCCAACTCGCCAACTCCCCGCACTCCCCCACTACGTGACACGAACCCCCACCACGGTTCCGCCGGCCGAGTCCGACGTCCAGCATCTCACCAAACTCGTCTACACTCAGCTGCACCGACTCGCCCAGACCCACCTGCATCGCGAGCGTTCGTCCCACACGCTGCAACCAACTGCGCTCGTTCACGAGGCCTACCTGCGCCTCGCGGGCCAACACCGCGCACAGTGGTCGTCGCGCGCTCAGTTCCTCCGCGTCGCATCGGAGATGATGCGCCGCATCCTCGTGAACCACGAACGCGATCGCACGCGCCTCAAGCGCGGCGGCAAGCGTACGACCCAGATGCTGACGGACGAGGTTCTCGCCGAGGACCACAACCCGATCGACCTCGTCGCACTCGACGAAGCGCTCGAACGCCTGAAAACCATCGACGAACGCAAGGTCACGCTCGTCAACCTGCGCTTCTTCGCGGGACTGAGTCTGGGCGAGACCGCCGCCGCAATCGGCATCTCGCTGGCGCAAGTCAAGCGGGAGTGGGCGCTGACCAAAGCGTGGCTGATGCGCGAGATCGGCAGCCCCGGAGACTCGCGATGACCGACTCGCCAACCCGTTCTCAGGCCGGACGTTCGCAGGCGGGCCGAACCGACGCGCCGCCGCCGACTGAACACTTCCGCCTCGTCGAGGAGTGGTTCGACCACGCGCGGCAACTGGCGGAGATCGAACGCCGAACCTGGCTCGATGCGCGGCGCACAGACCATCCCGAGGTCTGCGCCGAGGTCGAATCGTTGCTCGCGCAGACCGAGGCCGACCCCGGATTCCTCGAGAACACGGCCTCCCCCACGGTGTCCGAAGCCGTGCACCGACTGATGCTCCTGCGGGATCCCCGCGTCGGGTCGGCGATCGCGGAGTTCACGGTCGACGGCGTCGTGGCCGCGGGCGGAATGGGCACGGTGTATCGCGCGCACACGCCGACGGATCCCGACGTGCCCGTCGCGCTCAAGATCGTTCATCCGGGCACCGACTCGACCGAGATCCTCGCGCGATTTCGGCGCGAGAGTGAGCTGCTGGCCTCGCTCGATCACCCGCTGATCGCGCGCTACCTGTCGAGCGGCGTCACGCCCGACGGCGAACCGTTCTACGCGATGGAGTTCATCGCCGGCGAACGGATCACGGACGCGTGCGATCAGGCGCGCATGTCCATCGAAGCCCGGCTCGAGCTGTTCTGCCGCGTGTGCGACGCCGTGCAATATGCGCACGACAACTCGATCATTCACCGGGATCTGAAGCCCGGCAACATCCTCGTCGACGACGACGGCACACCGCACCTGATCGACTTCGGGATCGCCAAGATCCTCGCGGACCGCAACGCCGATCCGACGACGGCACCCTATGCGACGCGCCTCCTGACGCCGGAGTACGCGAGCCCCGAACAGGTCCGTGGCCTGCCGGCAACGATGGCCAGCGACGTCTACTCGCTCGGGGTCGTGTTGTACGAACTCCTCACGGCGCAAACGCCCTACTACTTCGCCAGCCACCACCCCTCCGAAATCCTCGCGGTCGTTTCCGATCCCGTGATCGAGGCTCCGAGCCAGAGGCTGCGCGCGGACGACGAGGGCCGCCGCGCGGCCGACCTCCGCGGTGTGTCCGTCGCGCGCTGGCGCCGTTCGCTGAGTGGCGATCTCGACAAGATCGTGCTCTACGCGCTGCGACGCGAGGCCAACCGCCGCTATGCCTCCGCCGCACACCTGGCCAACGACCTGCGCCGACACCTGCGCGGCCAGCCGATCGTCGCGCGCGCCGACACCACGTGGTATCGGATCTCCCGCTTCTACGAACGCCACCGCGTGGCGGTCTCCGCCGCCGTACTCGTCGCGCTCGCACTCGTGATCGGCAGCGCGACGACGTTCTACCAGGCCAACCGGGCCACGGAGCAGGCCCGACTCGCGCGTCATCAGGCCGACCAGAACGCCAAGATCCTGCAGCTCGTCATCGACCTCTTCGACGGCGACGGCCGCGGACCGCGCCCCGACCTCAGCGCGCGCGAGTTCGTCGATCGGGCCGCGACCCGGCTCGCGGACTACCGCGACGTCGATCCGTCGATGCGCGCCTACGTCTACGAAGCGCTCGGTCGGATGTATCAGTACGTGACGGCCTACGACGAGGCGATCGGACTCTACGAAACCGCGATCGCGCTGCGCGAGAAGAGCCTCGCGGTCGGCGGCACCGACCACCGCGAGATCCTGCAGTCGCAAAGCAAGATCGGAATGGCCCACGTCCAGGCCGGCCGGATCGACGAGGCCATCGCGATCCTCGAACCCGCGCGTGACACAGCCCAGAAGACCAACGACGAGGTGCTCGGCAGCAACATCGCGACCTCGCTGGCCATCGCCGAAGCGCGGCGCCGCAACGTCGAGCGCGCCAGGGAGTTCTTCGCCGAAGCGCTGGCGCTGCGTCGTTCGTGCTACGGCGACGAACACGGCGAAACCGCGGCAGCGATGAACAATCTCGCCACCGCCCACTGGCAGCTCGGAGAACTCGAACGCGCCGAGGACTTGCTGCGCGCAGCGCTCGCGATCCACCGCCAGAGGAACCACCCCGGCAGCACCTCCCAGGCGCTGCACAACCTCGGCACGCTGCTGATCGGTCGCGACGATCTCGATGGCGCGCAGACCGCGCTCGAAGAGGCGCTCGCAATTCGCCAGGAAGCTCTGGGCGCCGATCACGAAAAGGTTGGCGACACGACGTACGTTCTCGCGACGCTCGCGGCGAAACAACACGACTTCGAACGCGCCGCCGAGATGTTCGGCCGCACGATCGAACTGCAGGAACTACACCGCCCGGGCTTCTGGCACGCGGACGACACGCGTTCCCGCCTCGGCGAAGTGCTGCTCGAACTCGGGCGCGCGGAAGAGGCCCGACAACTGCTGGAGAACAGCGCCAAGGCACTACACGCGGCGATCGGCCCCAACCACATCCATACCCGCGAAGCCGAGGCCCGACTCGCGCGACTCGGCCCACGGCGCGGCAACTCGAAGTAGGCCCGCCCGAGCCGGGTTGGCACGCGAGCGGGCCGGCCCGGATCAGATCAACACCCGGCGCAGCGCGTCTCGACCGGCGCCTCGCAGCAGGTGGTCGAGCAATCGTTCGACCTGCGCGGTTCGTTGCGGAAACACCAGGTGCACCTGCATCCCCCAGGCATAGTCGCCCGTGCGATATGCCAGCCGTGACGGCTGCACGCCGCGCAGCGGCACCGTCGCCGCGCCGAAGAACGGCGCGCGATCGAGCGCCGCCAGGCTGACGAGGGCGCTGGCACCAGGCTCGCGGCGCCGTACGCGCTCGAGCGCGAACAGGTCGCGTTCGGAGCGCACGTGCAGGCCACGGCTCGCAGCGAACTGCGGCAGGCTTTGTTCGATCAAGGGTAGCCAGCGACGCACGGCCACGAACGTACCCCGCTGCGAGTCCACGTCGGATGCACCCTCCGAGCAATCATCGAGCGGCGCGAGCACGACGGGTACGAAGTCGCCGAGATGGCGCCAGTGCAGACCACCCGGAGCGAATCTCTCACCCACGGGCGACAGCACGACCGCCGCATCGAACTCCCGCGAACGTTCGTGCGCCGCGTCCGCGCCTCGAACGAACGCGACACTCGGTGCATCGGCCGCAACCAGCGCGAGCTCGACGAGCCGTAACGCCGCGGCCGAACCGTAGAGGCGCAGTCGACTTTCAGGCGCGGGCGCGGCAGCGGGTTCAACCGCAGCCGCGCCGGTCAGGGGATCGGTCGGCAACAGGGGCATGGTGCGTGGAGTCGGTTCGGGGGGAATGACGATGGGGAGGACCGGCTCTCGGGGGCGGGCGGGCACGGCGACCACAGGCTGGGCAACCGGTGCCCCTTCGCCGCGCACGACGAGCGAGACACCGATCACGAGCAGGAGCGTCGTGACCGTGGTCGCAACCCGGATTCCGCGAGAGCCGGTCACGCGATCAGCGGTAGTAGCTGGCGTAAACCCGGTCGCCCGAGTTGGTCCATGCGGGCCAGGCAACGATTGCCCGCCCGGTCGCGTTCATCGCGACGCGTGGCTCCCACGCGTCCGTCAGCGCCGGTGCGAGGCGCCGTGACTCGCGCCAGGTGGCGCTGCGCAGATCCATGACGTAGACGCAGTCGTAGGACCCGTAGTCGCGCGTGAACACGATGGCGGCATCGTTGTTGCTCATTGCGACCTGCGGATTCTCACAGTCGACCTGGTCGTTGGTGAGGTTGTCCGCAAGGTTGCTCGGGTGGGTCCAGACCCCGTTCCGGTTCTCGCTCCGGAACACGGCGTCCGCCCCCACGTTGTCGTACTGGTGCCACACGATGAGCGCGTCCCCGTTCGGCGCCATCGCAACGTCGACGCTGTAGACGTGCTGGCCGTCCGGGCTGATGTTGTCAGCCAGTCCGGTCGGATGCGTCCACGTTGCAGAACGGTACTCGCTCTTGAACGTCTGATAGCGCGAGCCATCGGACTGACGCCAGGTGATGAGCGAGTCGCCGTTGTCGGACATCGCCACGTCGATCCCCTCGGCGTGCTGACCGGCCGGTGAAATCGCATCCGCGAGCACGGTCGAATGGGCCCATACCGAGCTGCGCAGCTCGCTCTTCATCGTGCGATAGCGCGAACCATCGTATTGGCGGTAGGCGATCACGGCGTCACCGTTCAGGGCGATGGCAACCCGCGGATCGTAGGCGCTTTGCGCGTCCGGGCTGATGTTGTCAGTCAGGTTGGCGGGATTGACCCACGTCCCGCTGCGATACTCGCTCTTGAAGATCTGGTTTCGCGTGCCGTCGCTCTGCTCCCAGACCACGATCGCTTCGCCGGTCGGGTACATCGCCACCTGCGGATCGTAGGCGTCCCGGCCGGCGACGCTCAGGTTGTCGTCCTCATCGGCCGGATAGGTCCAGGTGCCGTTGCGACGATGCGCCACGTAGACCTGGTCGTCGCTACCGTCGTACTGCGACCAGACGATGAGCGCATCCCCGTTGTCCGCGAGCGCGACCGCAGGGCTGTAGCTGTAGTCGCCCGAACGGCTGATGTGATCGGTGAGATCCATCGGCTTGGTCCACACGCCATTGGTGAACTCCGCAACGAAGATCTGCTCCTCGTCGAGGTCATCCTCCTGGACGAAGACGACGAGCATGTCACCACTCGCGTTGATCGCTACGTAGGCCTCGTCCGCATCGCTGCCGAGCGGGCTAAGAGCGTCCTGCTGGCTTGCGGGCACGCGCCACGTCGTGCAAACGATCGACACGTCACTGACGTCGCTCTGCAGCGTCCCCGTGCCATTGTTGATGGTGACGTAGTCGCAAGGCCCCGACAGCACGGTAACCGTGTACTGCATGCCCCCCGGCAGCTCACCGGCGAACTCGAACTGGCCGTCGGCCGTGATCGTCAGGTCGTTGCCGCCGTTGAGCTGAACGACGATCGTCTCGTTGGGCGCCAGCCCCTCGACCGTTCCACGGACTGCGTACGTCGCAGAATCTCCACCACCGCTGCAGCCGACCATCGGCCAGCACATAAGGAGCGCACAGACCGCTCCCGCCTTTGCAATCGAACGTTGCATCTCGGATCTCCCTTCTTCCCTTCTAGTCTGTTGCGAAACCGAACGGCTCGCCCACTCCGGCGCTCGCCGGAGCTGCACTGCGTCACCGCTCGCGCGTTGAGGTCGCACCAGCGCCGCAAACGCTGGCTCGCGATTGTTCCGGGAATATCCCGATCCAAGCGCGGCGGTCAGCGGCGATCCGCGCGCGCGGGCAGCTTGCCGTCCCACGGCCGCGGCTGCGTCGCCGGTTCCCGCTTTTGCATCGCGGCCATCTGCGCTTCGTATTCTCGCCAAGGCGGCAGGCCAACGGCTGCCCGTCGCGAGTCGAGCTCATCGACTTCTTCGACGATGGGCAGCAGGTAGGTCAGCTTGCCGTTCTCGTCCCGCACGGCGCCCTTGCCGTCCTCGCTACGCAAGGTCTGATACTGCGTGCCATACAGCTGCGGTCTGTGCTGCTTGACGCGGACGCGATCCGTCAGGTACGCGACCGCGACCTTCGAGGCCTCGCCGCGCTCGGCAGCAGCCGTGAGGATCGGCAGGCACCGGGCCTGGAACTCGGGCTCGTGATCCGCGTGCTGCACCATCAGGAACGCGGCCCGCGCCGCGCCGCTGCCGAACATCGCATCGGTCGGCCAGCCGAATCGGTCCACGATCCGCATCATGAACGCCGTGTTGTCGCGATCGACCCGCCGCGCCGCAGCAAAGATCTCCGCCCGCTCGGCCTTGGTTGCCGTCGCTACGCGCTCGAAGGCTCCACGAACCCGCTGGTCGCGCTCGACCCGCGCCTCGAGGTCGGCGTGCAGCGCCGCACGCTGCACGCCAGTCGGGATCCGGTTCGCGGTGCGACAGCCGCGCGCCGAGTACGTCTTGTAGCGCGCGGCCCCCTCCCAGGCGCCGTAAGTGCGCAAGGCCACCGGGCTCGCGGGGTTGGTGGGATTGTCCGGCTTCGCCGCGGCGAAGTACTCCGCCCCACCACGGTAGCCGATGCCGAACGCTGACTTGTCGTCCGCACTCGCAGCCGGCCAGTCCGCGTTCGTCGCGTCGCCGGCCGCCGACAACACGCCGTCACCGTGCGTACCGCGGAACGCGCGCCCGATCGGGTGACCGAGTGAGACCACGCGTTCCCAGACGCTGCCCGAGAGATCGAGCACACCGTAGAACGAGGCACCGAGCCGCACCCGACCCGTGGCGTCGAAACCGGCCTCGGCCGCGACGCTCGCACTGCGAAGGTCCCGCGTGCGCTCCACGGTCCGCTCGACCCCTTCCCGGCTGCCAGTGCCCCAGGGGTAATCGAGCGGGCATGGCCGGCTCGGCCCGCGCGCGGCCTTTTCGAACTCGAGTTCGCTCATCGGCCGCAGCGCCAACCAGTCCAGCAGCGCACACGAGTCGCGCCACGACACGAAGTTGCATGGCCGCATCGGCGCCTGCGCGACGAACCGCCCGTCGACCTCGACGATCGAACAGGTCTCGGTCTCGCGCCCGGTAAGAGCGAGCGGTGCCCGCCGCTGCTGCCACTCCGTCGGCAGCGCGTTCAGGTAGCGCGCGTAGAAGCCTTGCGTCAGCTCCCGCTTCATCACGTAGAACGCCCGCGTGCCCTTCGGCCACTCCCCCGGCAGTGGCCCTTGCTGATCGCCCATGTACTGGTTGGTGTCGTACCACAACTCGCCGACCTCACGCCCGACGGCGAGCTCCGCCTCGGATCGGATGTGGAGCGGCGCCGCGGCGGATTCCACGAGCGTGTGAATCGCCCCGAACCGCAGCGCGGTCGGATGATCGTCGCCGGCCTCGAACGCGCCGCCGGGCACGAACACCATGCCGACCGCCCAGACCGCGACCTGCTGCGGGGCCGGCGCGGCGAGCCGCAGCTGAACCCGCCAGTCGACGCTGCCCTGGTGGTCCGCCGTCGGCTCGACGATGGCGCCGAGGCGATCGTCGCTCGGCACCACCACCCCGGCCACGGCACCCGCAACCTCGTGACCGGCTGTCGCGAGCTCGAGCGGGGCCCGGCGACCGTCGGGCCCGCGCACCACGAGCCACACCGCGTCGTGATTGCGCGTGGAGCGAAAACCGTTCGGCCAACGAATCGAGAACGCCACAGCCAGTCGCGCCTCGCCGACCACCGTCACGGGGCCGACCGCCGGCAATCGCGGATCGTGGTTCGGCCGTTCGCCCACATCGGACGGCTGCGCCGCCGACTGCCCGAGCACCGCGCCGGGCGACCCAAAGATCAAATAGACGGCGAACGTGAACGCAGACACGCGGGGCGAGCGGATCATTCCGTGGAGCCTACGAAACCCGGCCAACGATCGTTTGGCCGGCGATCGCTGAAATGTGCCCGGCACCACCCCGTTCGGGCCGCAGCCGTCGGGTGGGAGACCCGCGGGGATTCCGCGGCCACGGGTCTGGACTGCGGCCCGAACGCCGCGTACGACGACCACCGCGCATGACGACCTGCAACCACTGCGGCTACGAGAGCGAGGACGAGTTCCAGTTCTGCCCGAAGTGCGGTACGCAGCACGTGCAGGTCGAGGCCAGCGGCCCGATCGGCACGACGCTCAACGACAAGTACCGCATCTTGAGTGAACTGGGCGCCGGCAGCATGGGCACCGTCTATCTCGCCGAGCACATCTCGCTCAAGAAGAAGGTCGCAATCAAGATCCTCCACCGCGACCTGCAGGTGAACGAAGAGGTCCTCAAACGCTTCCAACGCGAAGGCATCGCCGCGGGCCAGGTCAACCACCCCAACGCGATCCAGATCTTCGACTTCGACCAGAACGAAGAAGGCAAGTTCTTCCTCGCCATGGAGTACGTCGAGGGCCGGGACCTCAAGACGGTGCTCGCAAGCGAGAAGGCGCTCGAGCCGAGCGACGCCATGCGACTGACGCGCCAGCTGCTCGGCACGCTGACCGAGGCCCACGCGCACGGCATCGTCCATCGCGATCTCAAGCCCGAGAACCTGATGGTCACACGCAGCACCACGGGCGAACTGAGCCTCAAGGTGCTGGACTTCGGGCTGTCGAAACTCGTCGACCGGCCGCTCGAAGCGAGTCTGCAGACCCAGACCGGCCGCGTGATGGGCACTCCGCTCTACATGGCACCCGAGCAGTGGCAGGGCGAGGACGCGGACACGCGCACGGACCTCTACTCCTCCGCGCTGATCCTGTTCGAGATGCTCGCGGGCAAGCAGCCCTTCAAGGGCAAGAACCTCACGGAGACGCTGGTCCGCAGCACGACGGAGCCGCCGCCTTCGCTGTTCGAGACCGCGCCCGACGTCGACCTGCCCGATGACATCGACGCGATCCTCACGAAGGCACTCGCGAAGGAACGGGACGAACGCTTCCAGTCGGCCCAGGACATGCTCGAGGCGCTCGACGAGGTCGATGTCGAAGAAACGGCCCGCCCACCGCAGCGCCGCGCGGCCTCGCGCCGCGCAACGAAGCGGCCCGCGCGGCGTGGCGCCGGTGGCGAAGAGAGCGCGGGCAGCAAGAAGCCGCTCGTGTTCGGCGCAGTCGGCGTCGCCGCGCTCGCGATTCTCGGCTTCGTGATGTTCGGCGGCGGCAACGGTGAGGGCGGGACCGACGGCGCCGTGCCGCTCGTCCGTGCGAAGGCCAAGGATTCGCGCTCGGCGGACGAAGCCGAGTACGTGCGGCTGCTCGAGGCCGCGGAGTCCGCGATCGGCCGTGGTGATCCCGAGCTCGCGATGCGCACCATGTCCGACGCGATGCGGCTCGAGTGCGCGGATGCCGAGGGCTTCCTGATCCGCGCCGAGGCGTCGCGACTGCGCGGCGACCCCGATACGGCAGTCGCCGACCTCGAGGAGGCACTGCAGCGGTATCCGGGCTACGCACTCGCCGAGGCCCGCATCGGTTGGATCCGGTTCGATGGCCGAAACCTCGCGGCAGCCAGCAAACGGTTCGAACAGGCGCTGGCACGCAACCAGAACTGCGCCGATGCCCGCGCCGGGCAAGGCGCGATCAAGCTCGCGAAGAACGATCTCGAGGGCGCACGCGGCATCCTCGAAGCCGCGGCGAAGACGCACGCCGACTCCCCACGCGTGCAATACTACTTCGGGCGCTGCCTGCTCGCAGCAGGCGAAACCGCAGCGGCGATCGCGGCGTTCGTCGACAGCAAGCGACTGGATGGTACGTTCTGGCCAGCACTCGTCGGACTCGGCGACGCCTACCTGCAGCAGAACGATCTCGCGGCCGCCGAACGGCAGTATCGCGACGCGGTGCAGGCCGCACCGACGAAAGAACCGCGACCGCGCGCGCGGCTCGCCGAGCTGCTGATCTCACGCGACCAGCTGCAGGAAGCGGCACGACTCGTCACCGATCTCGCGACGACCGATCTCGAGAAGGGCACGCTCGACATGCTGCGCGGACTCGTGGCTGCGGGTCAGAGCGAGATCGGCTCCGCAATCGAACTGCTCGGCAGCGCGCTCCGCGAATCGCCGACCCAGCCGGCCCGCATCCACGAACTGCTCGGCGCACTCCATCTATCCCAAAGCAGCTGGCAGCTCGCAGCGGACCAGTGCGCCGCGGCATGCGAGCTCGACGAGAACCGCGGGGTCGCGTTCCGCAATTGGGGCATGGCGATGTTCCAGCTCGGCAATTACGAGCAGGCCGCCGTGCGCTTCGACCGCGCTGCCGCAATCGACGAAGACGACGTCACCGCCCACCTCAACGCCGGCATCGTCTACATGGACTACCTCAACCGCCCCGAACAGGCGCTGGACCACTTCCGCGCCTTCAAGCGCGCCGGCGGCCGCGACTCACGCGTCGAAACCTGGATCGAGCGCCTCAAGCAGTAAGTTCGCCCCAGCCTCACCGCGCGCCGACGTCAGCCGCCGATCACGAGTTCGAGCCCCGCCGACACCGCGAGCCCGCCGAAGGGGCCGCCCGGCTGCGGCCCTGCGGACTGGAGCCAGAGCCGCACGCTGCGCAGGCTGGCGGACAGTGGGATCGGAGTCGGCAAGGTCGCCACGTCGTAGGCGTTGCTGGTGACGAAACCGGCGGCGATCGGGTTGGCCAGGTATGAGATACAGCCACCTCCGAGTTGGCTCGGAGTGCTTGCGAGGCTGAATGCAAACACTGCGAAGCCGGCGCCGCCGTCGGCGTGGACCCGGAACTCGCCGTTGCCGAGGAACGGGTCACCCGCGGCAAACAGCGCGAACCGATCGTTCGTGCACGGTTGTCCGACCGGAGCGCTCGTCGCCAGCTCGGTCGAGAACACGGCTTCGTGACCGAAACCGACCCCGAGAATGTCGCCGCGCACAGGATCGTAGCCAAGGTCGGACACCTCGGTATCGGGCGGCGTGTGGCTGTACCACAGGCCGTTGCGGAACTCGTAGCAGTGGTTGGCATTGGCGGTGACCACCGGGTTGCCACCCCGCGTCAGGCCGATCGTGGAGACCGCCGGGTAGGGCATGTTGGCGTCGAGCAGCTGCCAGATGCCACCGAACGACCACAGCTCGCCGCCGGACGCCACGATGGGCGTCTGGCCCGGTCGCCCGCCGTTGCCGACGCTGCGGCCGCCCGGCGGATGCACCGCGAAGAACCGCTCGGTCCACGTGCCGTTCTGCCACAGCCAGGTGTCGGAGAACGTGAGCGGCCCGCTCGTGCCGCCGAACAGGACGACGCCGTTCAGCGCGCTGCTCGTGAACATCGCATGCCCGTGGCGGCGTGATGGTCGGTTGGCGGGAGTCCGTTGGCGCCATTGCGAGCCGTTCCACAGCCACGTGTCCTGTTGCGATTGGGGCCCCACGTGCCCACCGAACAGCAGCATGTCGTTGCTGCTCGGGTCGAACGCCAGCGTCGTGCCGAGACGCGGACCGGGTCCACCCGTCGCGAGGTGTCGCCAGGCGAAGCCATCCCAGTCATACGTGCGATCGCCCTGCAGCATCGTCAGCACGCCGCGCGCGCGGTCGTTGCCGAGCAGCGTCTGATCGACCATGCGCAGCGACTCGGGGCCGGGCACCCACGTGCCGTTGGACCAGCGGTAGTCACGGGTCGACATCGCGGCCCGGTCGAGCAGCAGCACGCCATCGGTGCGGTCGAGGACGAGTTCGACGGCAGCCGTGGTCGCCGGCGCCGGAGCCGTGCTCTGGACCCAGTTCGAACCGTCCCAGAGCCACGTGTCACGCAGAGTCGTCGACCCGACATGACCACCGTGGAGCATCGTCAGACCCGACGCGGGGTCGAAGACCATCGCCGTCGAGTCCCGCGCCGTCGGCGATGCCAACGGCTGCTGCTGCGTCCACGTCGTCCCGTCCCACTCCCAGGTCTGCCCACCCGGCCCCGGCGAGTCCGGCGTGAATGCGACGAGGCGCGCACGCTGGCCATCCGCCACGAGCGTCGAACGCACATGGGCCGGCCGGACGTTCGCGGGCAGCGGGTTCCACACCGTGCCGCTCCACAGATAGTCCTGCGTGCCGGTCGCCGTATCGCAGAACGCGACGACGCCGCCGAGCGCTGGGTCGTAGTGCAACTCGAGCGGCACCGAGCCCGGGACGGCCGCGAGGATCTGGAACGCACCATCGACGAGTTCGAACGTGCGGAACTGGTAGGGAAAGACCGTGAGGTCGAGGCCGAGACCAACCGTGCGGTTGCGCTGGTGATCCCAGGCCATGTCGACGATCGCGCCGGTGCCACCGGCCGCGATCGAGGCGAGCCGGGCCCAGGTGGAACCGTCCCAGGTGCGGACGACGCCGCGGCGCACGATCAGTGGGCCGCCGGCCGGGCCCGCCACGGGGTAGAGCGACGCGAAGTAGCGCGGCCGGGCACCGCGTTCGGCCCAACCCTCCGTTCGCGCGGTGCTCTGGGCGACCGCTGCGGGCAGACAGAGAGAATATGCGGTGAGAGCAAACGACAGGCCGACGCCGATCCGGGGCATGACTACTCCTTGGTTTTGCGGCTAGTGAACCGCTTCGAACCTACGAGGGACGTCGTTGCAGACCGCGCGTCACGCGAAAAATCGGCCGATTCGACGATGTTCGTCGCCGCGCCCCTTCCCGGTCCAGCCCGACGAAACCGCGAGGTTCAGCGCGGGAACTCGTAGGCGAAAAACGCTTTCTCGAGCGCGTCGATATCGCTCACGAACATATCGCGCAGCTCCGAGGCCCGGGTCGAGCGGTTCTTCAACAGCAACACGAGGTAGTCGCGGAAGGGCCCCTCGCCGTCGTCGGACTGCGTGCGCGTGTCCTCGCGGAAGCGGATCAGGTAGCAGAACAGCATCGCGAGTTCGACGAAGCGCGTCTGCGCGCCCGTCGCGTCGCCGTAGCGACTCATCGGCTCACGCAGCAGACGCTGGAGCGACAACAGCTTGTTCTCCTGCTTCAGCTTCTCGAACTGGTCGAGGTGATAGTAGTAGTCCCAGCTCAGCGTGAAGTAGGCCGCGAGCCCCTCGTTGACCCACACCGGCAGGTTGGCCTGCGGGAACGCGTCGGCAACCCACTGGTGCACCGCGCTGTGCGTGACCTGCATGCGCATCCACGCCGCGTTGGGGTGGAAGGACGCCACCACGGCGCCGCCGGCGTTCGGCGAATGAAAACTACCGTAGAACGACGAATGCTCGTCGCTGTTGTCGCCGAACTGGTTGTAGGTCCCGACGTCCGGCACGAGAAGGATCGGCAGCTTGCGCGTCGGACGATGCTTGATGCCGAGCACGCGCTGGAACTCCTCGAATCGCTCTTCGAGCCCGGCGGCGATCTCACGCCCGTAGCCGTAGCCCCCTGTCGTGCGGACCTGGAAGTGCGTCGACTCGACGACCCAGGGATCCTGCCACGTCGAGTGGTCCTCGTGGATGTCGACCTTGTCGAGCTTGACCTGCACTCGCGAGAGCACGCGATCGAACGCGGCCGAGGTCAGCCGAACCGGGGCCGCGTTCTGGCCCACGAGGCTCGCGTTCGCGAGTCCCGCGGACAGGATCAGCCAGACAACGGGGCGCATCATCACACGGAGCAGTCTAACCACCGGCGCCGCCACCGCAGCGTCGATCCCGGTGCGAACCGCCGTTCTTCAGCGCGAACCGACGGTGCCGCGAATCTCCCGGGTCGGCAGCATGTTCGCCGCGTTCGCCCCGGGGAACGGCACCATCCCCTGCACGCGGATCTCGAGGCCGACGTAGCCGGGATCGTTCGGCAGGCTCAGATAGATGTCGCCGATATGGGCCGGCATCGCACGCGCGAAGATCACGAGCGGATCGACCTCGAACGAACAGCCCGGCATGCCGAACGGGTCGAGCGGCAGCGTGCCCAGGCCCGAGAAACCGAGCGCCACGAAGATGGTCGTCGGCACCGGCGGCAGCGCGTAGACGTCGAGCTCCCATGGTTGCCCGATCCAGGGCCGGTTGTCCTCGGCACCCGAACCGATCGTGGGCTGGTACGTGAGCTGCGGACAGCCGTAGCCGTAGACGAAGAGGCCGCCGCCGTCGTTCTTCGTGCCCAACGTCGGCGTGCAGTCAGCGAACCAGGATTCGGGCCGCGACCGATTGCCGTACGCCATCTGGTCGAAGTGCGCGAGCGTGCAGCCTGCCTGTAGCGGCAACGAGACAGTGTCCTGTGCGGAAGGCCATTGCCGGGCCTGCACGGCGAGCCCGATGTATGCCGTACCACCGTTCCAGGACACGAAGTCGGCGAGATCCTGGTGGTTGCTCGTCGAAGACGTGCGGAACAACGCCACGCTGTCGATCGCGCCGAGCGCCGGGGCCGTCGGCAGGTAGAGGTCGGTCGGCGTGCTCGTGCCCGCGACTCCGAGGTGCAGCAGCGTGACCCCATACGGCGACAGGGTGACCGCCGGGAGCGCCACAGCACCTCCCGAGGTCGCCAGCGTCCACCCGGTCAGGTCGACGGGCAGGTAGCCATTCACGAGCTCGAGGCGCTGCTGACCGCTGTTGTTGCCGACCGGATCGTAGAGCACCTCCGTGACCTCCGGGTCCGGTTGCGCGAGCAACACCGTCGATGCCGTAAGGATCGGAACCATGCGCAGGAGGAAGGAACGGACCATGAACGGGAGGATCATATCTGCCTCGGTCCGCAACCGACGTGCCGCCGGGGCCGGCTCGGGCGGGATTCCCTGCCGACCGGTTCAACGCCGCAGATCGAACTGCACTCGCGGCCCCATCGCAGCGCGTAGCCGCGCTTCGTCGGCCTCGCTCACGGTCGAAGCCCAGAACAAGAACTGCTGCAACGAGCGCGAGGTCGCCAGCTCGCGCAGGGTCTGCTCACGCCGTTCGACGACGAACTCGGGTGGCGGCTCGCTCGCGCGCCAGGACCGCCATCGCATCACCACCTCGATCGACTCGAGCACCGGTGCCGACTTCAACCGCTCGAGTTCGACACCTTCGGTCCAGGCCAGGTCGACCGCGCGCAACAGCGGCTGCGCCGCGATCGCATCGAGCAGTTCGGGCCCGGCTGGGTTCGCCCACGAGAGGCTCTCCAACCGCAACGCGCCAAGTGCCGCCGCGGCCGCCCGTTCCGCCGCCCGAATCTGTTCCGGCTCACCCCAGAGCCGACCGAACGTGAGCTTGCGGAGCCCGGCGAGCTCACGCACGGCGGCGAACACTTCCGGCTCGATCGGGTCCCGCGACGTGAGCGTCAGCTCTTCGAGTGCCCGCGGCAGCGCAGCGATCGCGGCGCTCGTCAGGTGCATCCCCCCCAGGCGCAACGACCGCAGCGCGGGCAAGCCCGCGAGCCGTTCGAGGTCCGCCGGCTCCGGCTCCCAGCGATCGAGCGGCGTTTCGCCGGGAAACACGTCGCGCACGGGCTGCGGGCCGAGGCCGCCGAGATCGACCCGCTCGAGTTTCTCGACCTGCATCAGCGCAGCAAATCCCGCCGCGTCGAAGCCGGGGCAGCTCCACAGCCGCACGGAACGCAAACTCGCCAACTCACGCAGCGCCAGCAGACCCGCGGCCGTCACGGGGACGGCGCTCAGATGGAGCGATCGCAATCGCTTCAGCTTGGCGAGCGCGCCGGCAAACGCAGCATCGAACTCGAGCACCCGACCCGAGAACGAAATCGCCCGCAGGCGCTCACACCCTTGCAGCACTTCGAGGTGACCCACGCTGACCGGCATGGGGAACGGCAAACCGAGGACTTCGAGCTTCGGCAGCTCGGCCAGCGGCGCCAGCACTCCGGGCGCCGCGTTGCGCCACACCTGATCGCCACCGCCCGAGAACCGGGCGTTCATCCGCACGCAGCGCAACCCGGGGAATCGCCGCAGGTGCGCCAGGTCACGCGGCATCGCATTCCGGATGAAGATGTTCTGCGTGCCGGGATCGAGCGCGAGCAGCCCCGGCTCACCGTCCACGCTTTGCGACGGTGGCAGCGGCTCAACGGGATCCTGCGCTTGCCGGCGATCGCCAGAACGAGTGACGAGGAACGTCGTCACCGTGACGGCGACCGCGAACACCACGAGCGCGGCGACGAGCCAGCTCTCGCGCCGCGGCCGAACGTCGACGTCAGGCGCGACGACCTCGGACCACACGGTATCCGCCGTAGGCGGCGCGGAATCGATCGTCAGAATCTCCGCGAGCGCCACGTCGAACAAGCGCTCCGACGCCTCGTCCCGCAGTTGCCGTTCTCGGACTTCGTTCATTGCCGCTCCTCGTCGAGCTTGCGTTCGACACACTCACGCAGCAGCGCCCGCAGCCGCCGCAGCGCCGACTTGATGCCCTCGGGTCGCCGCGCGAAGCGCCGCGCGAGTTCGACCCGCGAATCCCCGTCGCTCGCGGCCTCGAGCAACTCGCGCTGCTCGGGCGTGACCTGCGCAAGGCAATCACGCAACGCTTCGACGTAACCCGAACCATCGGTCTCCCCGCATTGCGCGAGCCAGACCTCGTCCGCGATCTCGACCTCGCGCCGGCGCCGACCACTGCGGCACTGGGCGAGGAACAATCGCTTCGCCGTCGCGCGCAGCCACGCGCCGGCCGCCGCATTCCCGCGGAACTCGAAGCCGCGTTCGAGCGCGACGACACAGAGCTCCTGAATCATGTCATCGATCCGCTCGGGCGCACAACCGAGTACGCGCAGGTAGCGCCGCACGCCATGCGCCTGACCCGCCAGGGCCCGGAGGAGCGCGCCCGACCCGGACAGGTGCTGCGTCTCACAATCGGGCGGAAGGGTGGCCATCAGTGCTTCATGCCCGAGACGCCCCGGGCGGGGTCAACCGATCGCTAAAAAAGGGGCGCGGCGGCTCCGTCATGGCGATCACGGCGGTCCTGGTGCCTCGACGTCGCGGTGCGGGTTCGAGCGCCGCGCATGCTCCTGCAGATCGACGATCTCGTCGTGTTCGTCGACGATCTCCTGACCGAGCAGAGCCTCGAGCACGTCCTCGAGCGAGACGATGCCCTCGAACGAACCATACTCGTCGACGACCCCGACGAGGTGTCGCCGGCGTTCGAGGAACAGATGCAGCAGCTCGTGCGCGGCCATGGTCTCCGGCACGTTCTCCAGTGGCTTGATGAGCTCCGCCAGCGTCGCCGTGCTGGCCAAGGCGCCGCGCCTGGCCCGCACGACCGCGTCGAACACTTCGCGTCGATACACGACGCCGAGGATCGCATCCGTGTCGCCCTCCTCGTGCACGGGAACGCGTGAGTGCACCCAGCGATCCGCGGCCGCGACCGCGTCCTCGAGGGTCATCGTCGCGGGCAACATCTCGACCACACGCCGCGGCGTCATGAGCTCACGCACCTGCATACGATCGAGCTGCAATGCATTGCGCACCCAGACATGTTCTTCGCCGCGGACCATCCCGTGGCGCCGCGCGAGCTGCGAGAACACGAGCACCTCGTCCTCGCTCGGCCCTTGCGGCCCGTGCCCGCCGGTCAGCCAGCGCATCGCCGCACGCGTCGGTCGCGCAATCGGCCACGCGATCCACGTCAGCACCTGCAGCGGCCACGCGAGCCCCGGCCCGAAGGTCGCCGCGAGCCGCACGCCGAGACTCTTGGGAATGATCTCGGTCAGCACGAGCACGGCGACCGTGAAGATCGTCGCGAACCATACGACGGCGTCCTCGCCGTAGGCCGCGGCAACCATCGCACCGCACCACGCAGCGCCGACGGTGTGCGCGACCGTGTTGATCGTCAGAATCGCGGCGATCGGTTCTTCGACGTCGTCTCGCAAGCGGGCGAGGCGATCCGCGCCCTGCCGCTTCTGCTGCTTCGCGAGTTCAACCTGCGCTGGCGTCACGGCATACAGCGCGGCCTCGAACAACGAACAGAGAAACGACGCCAGAAGGGTCGCGATCGCGACGGTGAGTATCAGTTCCATCGAAGCGCGGAAGTATATGCCCGACCCACTGCCGCGACGCGCCAACGCCGCGTATCCTGCCGCCATGCGTGTCGCCCGCATGTCGTTCGCCCTGCTCGCCACCACTTGCGGTACGGCCCATGCCCACGCCCAGGCGCCAGCCGCCGAGCCGGAGCAGCCCGGTGCCGTCGCGGCGGACGGCTTGCCGCTGATCGCGCGAGCGGTGCAAGGCCGCACGATCACGGCCATGCGGTCGTTCTCTCAGGGCCTCGCGACCGACGGGCAGGGCCGGATCTGGTGTATGGTCGCCGAGCACGACGACAGCGAGCCGGAAGACCGCGAACTCTGGCTGCACGTCAGCGCCGATCGCGGCACGTCGTGGCGACGCGTACCGGGCTCGCGCGCGCTCCGCAGCTACTACGGGGCGCTCGCGGGCGAGCCCGACTCCAGCGTGCTCCACGTCGTCCGCTGCTCGCGCCTCGGCCAGGAGAAATACAGCTCGGCGGTCTACCAGCGCTTCGACACCAACAAGGGCGCCTGGCTCGACGAACCCGAAGTGCTGCGCCGCGGCAACGGCGACCAGGATCAGTTCGGCGTGTCGGACCTGGCGATCGGTGCCGACGGCACGGTCGCCACGTTGGTGACGACGCACCGCGCGCCGAAGCGACCGCCGTGGCCCAGCGGCTGGAGTTCGGGGCTGTTCGTGCATTCACCGGACGCCGCGGCCTGGCAGGGCCCGTTCCCGATCAACGTCGCCACGTACGGCGTCTGGGCCAACCTGCAGCTGCTCGACGGCCGCGCCCATACGACGTATCGCACGTCGCCGAGTCACTCGATGATCGGCTACCGCTCCTTCGCGCTCGCGGATCAGAAGTTCGAGCAGCCGAAGGACGTCGAGATCAGCGTGCGACCGGCCTCCGGCCGCTTCGTATCGAACGCGAGTTCGCTGCTCATCGATCCGTTCGGCGGCATCACGGTGCTCTACCCAGCCGCGGGCCGCAAGAACGGCAAGGGGCAGATCCTGCTCGCGAGATCGGAGGACGGCAAGCGGTGGCAGTCGAGCGTTCTCGCCGAGGACCCCGAGTTGCACGCCGGCAACCTCGCGCACGAGCACATGGCATTGGTGCGTGGCCCGGGCCGCCAGGCGATCGCGCTCTACAGCAAGCAGACCGAGGATCACCGCGTGCTCTACCGCCGCATCATCGACGGTGGCCGGATCATGGAAGCCGAGCGCGAGCTCGCCCGCAGCAAGCTCGCCGGGGCCTACACCCGCATCTCGACACTGCGCGATCCGCGCTGCAGCAGCGGCGTCTGGGCCGCCGTTTCGGGCCGCGACGAAGGCCAGGCGCTCGGCGTCCGCGCGATCCGGGCCAAACGCGCGCAGCCCGTGCGCTGGCGGTAGTGGTTCTCGTCAAGAGTCGGACAGGAGTCCCACTACGACTTGTCGTTCGCGCCACCGACTTGTGAAGAACTTCTCCGCCCACGAGATCCGCTGACCCGGTAGGAATAGTTCGCGGCCCGATCGCATGAGGCGGTCGGCAGCAGGCGGCGAACATGGGAACGACGATCCGGGTCCTCGGCTGGACGAGCCTCTGGCTCTGCGCGATCTACGGCGCGGGGCACCTTCTGAGCACGCTATACTTCGGATTCGACAATCTGGCGCCCGCGCGCCGACCTCGGACCAAGGCCACGCGAGCACTCGAACCGGCGCAGCAACGCCTCGTCAGCGCGCTGTCGCGCGTGCTCGCCGAAGACGGCGTGACCGAAGCCGGGCGGTGGGCCGAAGCGATCGTGCGCGCGGCGCCGACCACGGATCCGGGTTACATCGCGCTCGTCACGGCCCAGGTGCGGCGCGAATCGCACTTCCTCGCGACCGACCTCGAGTGGTTGTTCATGCGGCTCGTGCCCGACCTGGTCCACGAGCTCGGCGTGCCGGACCCGATCCGCACGATCGGCCCGATGCAGGTGCAGCGCTGGCGACTGCACGACGTGTTCGAACGCACGCTCGGCCGCGAACTCGACGCCCACGACATCAAGCAGCTCGCCGCCGATATCGAGGTCGGGGTCGCCGCCTGCGTTGCGGTGCTCGATCCGATCGTGCGGAATCATGTGCCCGATCGCCGGCTGCTGGGCTGGTTCACGTCCCAGGGCGCAACCGGCCTGACATCGTCCGACGACCGCACGCTGGCCCGCGACTGGCTCGGCACGCTGCCCGCAGAACGCGGACCGCTCGCGCTGCTGCAGAAGCACCTCTCCGACCTGACCCGCACCCCGATCGCGCTCGACGGCGTGATCGGCGAACGGACGCGCGAGATCGCGAACCTGCTCGTGCGTGATCTGGCGCCACCATTGCGAGCCGACTTTGCCGCAACGGAGCTGCCACCGCGCGCCCTCGCGACCGTGCGCCGGCTGTGGGAGCGGCGTTACGGCCCGGCCGGCACGGACCGCATCGCGCCGCGCATCACGCACGACCCG
The DNA here is from genome assembly GCA_024743115.1 of bacterium. Taxonomy (GTDB): domain Bacteria; phylum Planctomycetota; class UBA1135; order UBA1135; family UBA2386; genus JAGQRA01. Next base: position 28,259 of record JANSXC010000040.1, read on the forward strand.
CGACTTGCGTTCGTGTTCGCCGACTTCAACAGCGGCAACGGTGCGTCGCGGACCGCCGCGTTGCAGTTCCTGCTGCGCGACGCGACGGCCCCCGAGCTCGCGGTCGACGGCAAGTTCGGGCCGCGGACCAGAGCCGCGATGCGTCGACTGTTCGCCGAGCACGTCGCCGATACCACGCGCCGCGCGGACTACCTCGCGCTGATCGACGCCGGCCACAAGCCACGCTGGGTCCGCGCCCAGGCCTTCGAACTCGCCGCGGCACTCTGGCGCACGCGCCACGACCACGAACCCCCGACCGCGCTCGTTCCCGATCTGTGGCACAGCGGCTTCGCGCAGGACGTCAAAGGCATCGGCCGCATCTCCGTCGAAGGCTACGTGGCCGGCTCGGCGGCGTTCTTCGAGGACTACTACGCGCGACTGTTGACCTACACCGGGCACGAGTTGGCGCCGGCCGAGGCCGACGGGGCCGCTTCACCGCGCTGACCTCGCCCGCCTGGCTCGCGAAGTCACCGACGAGTCGCGATTCTCCGAAGGCGAGGTCGGAGTGATCGTCCACGCCCAATCCTCGCCAGCCAGGCTCGCGGAACCAACGAACACCTCGAACCGCCTCGAACCGCTCTTGCGCGGCAGCGGCCAGAACCGATGCGGCTCGGCACAGAACAACTTCCCCAGCGCCTTGGTCGCGCCGGCTGAATAGCCGAACAGCGCCACCTGCATGGACCGCCTCTGCTGGTCTTCCGCAACCACGACGATCCCCGAGTCTGACTTGCCGGCTTCAAACGGCGCAAGCTCCCAAGGCCCCACTCGCGAAGAGCGCCAGTAGCAGCCGACGCCGCGCCTCCTGACGCGACCGGGAGGCGCCTCGGCAGAACCGAAACAACTGTCCGGCAACATGTCTTCGCTCGGCTCACGGTACCGCAGAAACACCGGAACCCCGCCGTTGCTCGCCGCCCGCTCGAATGGCGCACAATCGAACAAGTCGGCGATAAACGCCTCGGTGAGGAGGTTCACGCGCTGAGACCCAATGAGCAGGGAGCCGGTGTTTTCTCTGTCCTTCAGCTTCTTGAGGCCTTCTCCAGCCGCGTATATGTCCGTGGCCGCGTTCTTCGCCTTGGCTCGCCGGCTCGAAGCGATGTGCAACGAAACGTTGTCCCAGGCCAGATCCTGAAACCTCGCACCATCGCTGGTCAACTGCTGGGTGATGCGCGTCGCAACAGAAGAATCCGCGCCGGAGATCCAGGGATCGCGGTGGCTGCTGCGGGCACCAATCTTCTCGAAGTAGCGCTCACCAAGATGCAAGACGAGTCGGTCGACCTCGCAGAGCGCGTCCCACGGTCCCGAGTACCGCAGCAGGGCGCCGGGCAGAATCTGTCGTAGCCCGCGTCGACGCTCGGGATCCGGCACGTTCGCCAGGAGCCACTCGCAGATCGGGCCGAGGTAGCCCAACGTGATCGCAGAAACGTGCCCGTTGAGGATCTTCGACACGGTCTGACGACTCACATCGAGATCCACCGCAAGCTGCTCGATCGGACCACGGCGGGGAATGTTGAACTGGCTCATCAAGTCGAGCACGGCGAGACGGACTTTCATGAGTTTTTCGTGTGTCGCCTCGACGCTGACTTCGCGAGTTCGAGAGGCGCCCGGCGAGCGCGACATTGTCGCCCGAACGTCACTGAGCGTCGCTCTCTAGTTTACGAGGGTAACGATCCTCAGCTTAGCCTCATGAATCCTTGTTTCACCCTGAACACGACACTCAATCCGGAACTTCGCCCATAAGAGGATGTTCAAATCTCGGTGCTTCTTGACCCAGAAACGACGCAAGCACAACTTGCCTGGACCGCAGTCGCCACGAAGGCGACTCGATCCCCCCTGACTCCAGCCTGGACAAGACCATGACCATGCTCCTTCGCATCGCGCTCTGCGCCCTGCTGCTGCTCACCAACCTGACCTGCCAAACCCCGGTCTCAGGATCCGTCTCCGGCACGTGGAATGCCGCGGGCAGCCCCTACCTCGTCGCCGCCGACGTCACCGTACCTCACGGCCAGACCCTGTCCATCGAAGCCGGCTCCGAGATCCGCTTCTTCGCCGGAACCTCGATCTACGTCGACGGTCAGATACTGGCGCGCGGGACCGCCGCTCGGCGGATTCTCTTCGTCGAACTCGTCACGGCTCAGCCCTGGGGCACCATCAGCGTTCGCGCCCGGAGCAACACACCGCCTCAGAGTTCGTTCGAGTTTTGCGACTTCCGCGGCGCAGCCAGCGCCGTGCATGCCTACGCCCGAGGTGTAAACGCCGGCTGGACGAACCTGACGGTGACGATCGCCGACTGCTCGTTCGATGCCTGCACCAACGGGTTCGTGGGCGAAGCGCTCGGCTGGAACCACTATATAGTCGGCACACCCAGCCGCCGACACGGCAGGCTTCTCCCCATCATCGAGCGATGCCGGTTCGAAAACCTCGACGTGGCCATCAGCCTGAACTGCTTCGGGAGTTGCAACGTCTGGTGCGGCAGCGCCGACGTGGGAATCGCAGTCCGCAGCAACCAATTCCGCGCGGTCGCGACCGTGATGCAGATGGCGCAGAACGCCACCGCCTCGGGCACCTTCGCCGGCAACACGGTCATTGACTGTGACTACGGCGTGCGAGCAGGCGCGGACTTCGCCGTGGACATCGCGAACAACATCTTCGCGGACTGCGAGACGGCTCTCGATGTGACGACGAACTCGGCAGTCCACTACAACGCGTTCCACAATAACACGACGGCGTGTTCCGGGTGCCTCGTCAGCTTTGGCGCGGCCGTCTGGACCAACCGGAACAACCACCCATGCGACCTCGGGTTCAACATCTTCGCCGATCCGCTATTCGTCGACCCGACGCAACACGACTACCGCCTGGCGGCCGGATCACCGGCCCTCGAGGCCGGCCATCCGACCACTGCGATCACGGGGCTGGACACGCACTCCGATCCACGCAACCTCGACGCCGACGGTGACGGCGTTGCCTGGAGCGACCTGGGGTTCGACGAGTTCAACGTCGTCGACTACTCGGTGAGCGGCCCGGCAACCGTCGGTTCATCTCTGACTCACCAGGTCGATGCGCCACCGGGGTGGGCCTTCTTCGTCGCGGCCGCATTCCTTCCCGGTGACACGCCAGCTGGCGGGCTGGGCGCGATCCTGCTGTCGGGCCCGATCGTCCTCTTCGCCAACGGCGCAGCACCCGGCTCGGTGACGTCCTCGATTCCGAACCTCCCGCAGTTCGTCGGACTCGACATCTTCTTCCAGGCTGCCGCGGTCTCACCCGCGCTCGTCCCCGCGTCGCTGAGCCGCCGGATCGCGGTGCGCCTGCACTGAGGTTCGGCCCCGTGCCCGGCGATGCGACCCGGCACCCCGCCCACTTCGGCCCCATTCCAGTTCGGTTCCCATGAAACACCTTCTCACGTTGCTCGCGTCGATCCTCTTCCTGGCCGGCGCTGGATTGACTCAACCTGCCATCACGATCCTGACCACTCCCGCTTACGGAACGATGGGCCAGATCACCGGCCAGGTGACCGGTATCACACCGGCCGGCCATCGCGTCGCGGTGTATATCCTGGTCGAAGGCCTCGGTTGGTGGTCCAAGCCGACAGCCGCGAGTCCCTCTGTCCCGGTGAGCGCAAGCGGCACGTTCACGGCTGCCATCGCAACCGGTGGACTCGACCGGTACGCCACGATCATCCATGCAGCCCTGCTGGCACCGGGTGTCTCGGCTCCGGTCGCGCTCAGCGCGCCACGGATCCCATCGAACCTACAGACGCTGGCGACCGTGACCCGCGAACGGCCCGGACGCACGATCTCCTTCGCTGGTCACGACTGGGCTGTCAAGGATGGACCGTTGCCGGTCGATCCAGGATCGAACCGGTTCTCGAGCCGGACGAACGATGTGTGGGTCGATGCCGCAGGCCGCCTTCATCTGACTCTGAAGCAACATGGCTCCTACTGGTGGTCGACCGAGGTCATGCTCCTCGACAGCCTCGGCTACGGAACGTACTCGTTCACGACCGAGTCGCAGGTCGGCTCACTCGATCCTCGAGTCACCTTCGGCGCATTCGTCTGGGACAACTACGGCGACGGACAGACTCCGGGCAGCCCGCACCGGGAGATCGATTTCGAGGACAGCCGCTGGAACAACGCCAACGACCCCACATCCTCGCAATGGGTCGTCCAACCGTATCAGGTCAACGGCAACCTTGGCCGCTACACGGTACCCCGGCTGCCGCCGCCACCGATTCTGACCCGGTACTTTCGATGGTCTCCGTCGGCAATCGAGTTCGTCGCGGTCGACGGCGCCGAGACGCCATGCAGCGCGGCTGGCCAGCCGGCCTACATTCGCGCGACGTACCTGCATGACCCGAGCCGGCAGCACTACGTGCCTACGCCTGGCCGAGAGCGCTTCCGCTTCAATCTCTGGTTGAACTCGGGCTCGGCACCGCTCAACAACGCGCCGGTCGAAGTCATCATCACCGACTTCCGTTTCTCGCCCTTCGATGGCATCTACCCGCTCGGGTGCGGATCAAACCCATCCGGCAGCTTTTCGGTTCTGTCGGGCGGTCCAGTCCTGGGATCGACGATGATCCTCGGCGCACACAACCCGCTGGCTACGCAGAACCACGGCGCGCTCGTCGCATTCTTGGCAACGCCGATCATGGCGAGCCGCTTTCCGTGCGGGATCGCCTACCCGGGCTGGGGAATGGCGGGCGGCGCTGGCGAACTCGTGCTGGACCTCGGGTCGTTGATCACTCACTTCTCCGGCACGCCCTGGACCGGCGCTCCCGTGCCGTGGTCGATCTCCTTTCCGAACAACCCAGCGTTCGCCGGGGTCACGCTCGGATTCCAGGGCATCCTGCTCGACCCCAGCCCATCGGCTACTCAACAGATCGCCCTGACTGCCGGACTCCAGGTCTGCCTGCGATGACCTGGCGACGCCTGCAGGCCCCAAACCGATCACCGGCCAGTCGCCCCACTCGCGCGGTCGGGACCGCCCGGATCGGTCGAGAAGATGACGTGTAGCCGCCGCCCCTCGAGCGCGCTCGGCGGCAGATCGGGCGGCAGCTCGACCTCGAGGTCGACGGGGCCATGACCGGGCAGTTCGACGCGAACCGGGTACGGGCCCGACTCGTCGACGAGGAGCGGTGTGGTGCCGGCACCGACGATCGTGCCGTCGAGGTCGAGCTCGATTGCGAGAGGTACGGTGAACCACTGGCGCACGCCGGCGACCGTCGCCGCGACGCTGAGGACCAGGAGCGGCAAGAGCAGCCACTGCACCGCGCGCTGCAAGCCGGGTCGTGACGTGTGCCGCTGCCGCAGCCGCCACGCCAGCTCGTCGGAGCGCGGCCGGCCAAACCACTGCTGCCGCCGCAGTTCCTCGAAGTGTCGCTCGAGCATCAACGCCCGCCTCTCGACTCGAGCGCCACGCGCAGACTCGCCCGCGCGCGCGACAACCGGGACTTCGCGGTGCCGAGCGCGATGCCGAGCACGGTGGCGACCTCGTTGAGCGGCAGTTCCTCCAGGCAGTGCAGCGTGAGCACTTCCTGCTGATGAATCGGCAACTCATCGACGAGTGCACGAACGTGCGCGAGTTCGTCCGCCACTTCGGAGGCGTGGTCCGATGGCGTGGCCCGGCGTTGCCAGGGTCGCGTCAGCCGTCGCCAGCGGCGCTCGCGCCGACGCCGACGGATCTCGCGACAGACGAGGTTGGTCGCGATGCCGAGCAACCACGATACGACGGGCACGGCGCCGCGATAGCTGACGCGCGCTTCGAACGCGCGCAGGAACACCTCCGCGGTGAGTTCCTCGACGAGTTCGCGTTCGCCGAGCCGGCGCAGGACGTAGGACGCGATCCGACGATAGTGCCGGCGGTAGAGCACGGTGAACTCGTCGACATCACCCCGCAGGGCCTCCGCGTCGACCCGCACCGCGACCGGCTCGCCGCACGCCGCGTCCGCCCGAGCGCGCGGCACGAGCGAGAACGGCAGGCCATCCGGCTTCGGCTCAGCTGGTTCCGGCCCTGGGCGACGCAGCAGTTCGGACACGCCCCCAGAGTGCCCGTTCCCACGCCGAGGTTCCCGGATTCCCGAAGAATCGTGGAACCCACGACCCGCCCCGGACACTACGGCCGCATGACCCCCACCGCTGCGTTTCCGCTGCGCGCTGTCGTCCTCGCCGCGAGCCTGCTCGCCGGTTGCGACCTCACGCCCGCGCAGGCCGCCGCCCCCGCGCGACAGCCCGACTGGGACACGATCCTCGGCGCGAGCCAGGCGAAGGTTCCTGGGCCGCAGGCCGAGGTCCGCTGGCGCGACGACCTGTCGCGCGCGCTCGCCGAGGCCCGCGAGACGGGTCGCCCGGTGTTCGTGACGCTGCGCTGCCTGCCTTGCAAGCAGTGCTCGGGCTTCGACAAGAACGTGCTCGAGGGCGGCGACGAACTCACGCCGTTGCTGCGGCAGTTCATCACGGTTCGCCTCACCGACGCGATGGCGCTCGACCTCGTGCGGCTGCCGGCCGCGGGCTACCAAGACTTCGATCTGTCGTGGTGGGGCTACCTGCTGTCGCCCGAGGCGCAGCTCTACGGCGTGTTCGGCGGTCGCGACGAAGTCTCGGACACGACGCGCATCAGCGTCGCGGCGCTGCGGTCGACGCTGCAACGCGTGCTCCAACACCACTACGACCCGCGCCGCCGGGACTGGCACGTGGACGGCCATCCCGTGCCGGCCGCGGCACCGGTGCTCTCTCCGGAATCACTAGGAGGCTACGAACGCTGGCGAGAGCTGGTGCCGTACGCCGCACGTCAAACCTGCCTGCACTGCCACCAGGTCGGCGAAGTGCTGCATGCGACGTCGCAGGTCGCCGGCACGTTCGACAAGCGCGCGGCGACGCGGCCGTGGCCACTGCCCGAGAACGTCGGCCTCACGCTCGATCGCGACGACGGCCTGCTCGTCACCGCGGTGACTGCCGACTCAGCGGCCGCGGCGATCGGGCTGCGTGGCGGCGACCGCCTCGCGGTTGCCGGCGACCGTCGACTGTTCGGCCAGGCCGACTTCCGCGGAGTGCTGCACCGCGCAACGGACCCGGCCGCAATCGAGGTGCACTGGCTGCGCGGCGGCAAGCGTCACGTGGGCACGCTGCGGCCTACCGGCGACTGGCGGCGGACCGTGCTCGATTGGCGCATGACGATCTCGCAGGGCGTGCTCGGCGCGGCCCCCGGCTTCTTTCCGCTGCAGGCCAAGGCAGGGCCAAAAGACGCCCTCGCGGTGACCCCGTTCTTCGGTCGGGATCGCGATCGCAGTGCCGCGTTCCGCGCCGGCCTGCGACCGCACCACATCCTGGTCGCCGTCAACGGCAACCGCGAGCGGCGCTTCGGCCGCGCGTTCCTGACCTGGTTCCGGCTGAACCTCGACCGCGGCGATCCTGTCGAGCTCACCGTGCTCGAGCGCGGCAAGGAGCGGGTGATCCGCTTCGAACTGCCAAAGTAGAGCCCGTGCCTACCACTCAACCGATCAGTTCCGTCCGCGGGCGCGTGAAATCATATCCTTCGCAGATCGCGGCGATCGCCGCCGCGAGCTTGCGCCCGCCGCGCGCCGACGGCTCGATCGGATTGGCGTAGTCCGCGCGCGAACGGAAGATCGCCCGCAGATCGATCACCGGAACCCGCGCCGTCCGCGCACAGCGCAGGATCACGTCGTTGAACACCGTCAGCGCCGCATCCGCGAGGTGCTTCTTCGGTGACTCGTAGTTCGAATCATAGATCGTACAGCAGACGACAGGGCGGGCAGCGGCCTGCACGCTCGCGAGCATGGCGGCGTAGCCCTGCCGGAACTCCGCATGCACGGCCGCGAGTTCGGCAAACACCTCACGCGAAGAACGCACGGGTCGATCGAGCAGTCCGATGTGACCGAGGGCATCGTTGCCCCCCACACTCACGACGAGGTGCGTCGCGTCGGCTGGGACCGCCCTGACCTGCTCCGCCACGTCTTCACAGACCGCGCCATCCCGCGCGAGCAGCGTCGCGCTGCCGTGATCCCCGAGCACCGAGCCCAGCTGATCGATCACCGCGGGTTCGCCGGGAACGTAGGCCGCGTTGTCGAGGATCGAGTCGCCGAGCAGGACGACGTGCGGTCGCACGGTGGCGGAAGCCCCTTGCGGGCCAGCGGCGCAGGCTGCGGCCGACCAGCCGAGACTGGCGAGGAACGTACGGCGCGATCGGCCGCTCCGAGGGGATGTCATGTCCGGATCGACCGTCGCAACGACCTGGCGTCAGACCGAATAGACGGAATCTGCCGCGGCGCAAATCGGACGCGGCACCGACCGCCGAAGCGCCCATCGGGAGCGACACAACGGCATGCCGACCGACCGCGTCTGTGCTAGCCTTCTGGACGTCCGTTTGCGCCTCGCTCGGGAGCTCGACACCTTGCCACCATCTGGGAAACCGTTCCGCGATTCCATCGTTCTCATCGCGCTGTCGCTGACCGCGTGCCAGCACGGGACTGGCGTGACCGAAACACCGATCGGCCCCGGCCCGAACCCCCAGCCTCAGCCGCAGGCGGTCGAGCTCGGTGACCCGCTGCCGGGACTCACGCCCACCGAACTGGCCGCGTTCCAACGCGGACGGGTGCTCTTCGAGAAGCGCTTCAAGCCGAGTGAAGGCCTCGGCCCGCTCTACAACGCGTCCTCGTGCAGTTCGTGCCACAGCCAGCCGACGATCGGCGGCAGCAGCGAGCTCTACCGCAACTTCTACGTCGCCGTCGTCGACCCCGGCATCGGCCCGGCGTTCCAGTTCAACCTCACGGGCCTGCCGAGCGTCGTCGTACCCGCGTTCGGCCAGCCGCTTCAACCGGCGCATCGCCTCGACGGCATCCGCGCGCCGATGGTGAACGGTTTCTATCCGGTCATCTCTTCGCAGCGGAACTCGATCCCGATCTTCGGTGTCGGCCTATTCGAGTTCATCAGCAACGCGACGATCCAGGCCAACGCCGATCCCAACGACAGCGACAGCGACGGCATCAGCGGCCGGTTCAACACGGACGCCGTCGGCGTCGGACGTTTCGGGCAAAAGGCGCAGAGCAACAACATCGAGTTCTTCACGCGCGCACCGCTGATGAACCAGATGGGCATCACGAGCAACCCGTTCCTCGGCGCCGCGGGCACGGTGTCGCTCGCGCCGGGTGTCGCGCCGCAGGGCACCGGCACCCCCAACGCCGCAACTACGGACAACGACGGTGTGCCAGACCCCGAGATCACGCACAACGAACTCGGCGACCTGATCGCGTTCACGCGCTTCCTCGCGCCCCCCGAACCGCTGCCGTTCGACGAAGCGGCAGAGCGCGGCGAAGTGCTGTTCGACCGGCTTGGCTGCGCGAAGTGTCACATCCCCGAGCTGACTTCGTCGCGTGGTCCCGTGCGCGCCTACACCGACCTGCTGCTCCACGAGATGGGGCCCGCACTCGCGGACGGCATCAACTTCGGCACGCCGCAGAGTTCGAGCATCAGCCCGATCCACAACGGTAACGAGTGGCGCACTTCCCCGCTCTGGGGCGTCTCGAAGTTCGCGCCCTACCTCCACGACGGTCGCGCCGCGACACTCGACGAAGCAATCCGCATGCACGGCGGTGAAGCGAGCGCGAGTGCGGAAGACTACATGGCTCTCACCCCGACCGAACGCGAGGACGTGCTCGCTTTCCTGAGGCACCTGTGATGTTCGAACTGACCTCCACCCACAAGCATCTCCTCGCGATCGGCATCGGCGCCGCAGTCGCGTTCGTATGCCTGCCGCAGGGCCAGAGCACGAGTGTGACCAACGGCCGTGACCTGTTCGACAAGGCGTTCCACGTCGCAGACGGGCTCGGCATGCCCGAGATGAACGGCGACAGCTGCCGCGCCTGCCACCAGGATCCGGTCATGGGCGGCGCCGGCCCACTCGAACTCAACGTCACGCGATTCGCGCACGACAACCAAGGTGTCGGCCCCTTCCAGAACCTGCCCGGCGGCCAGGGACTCAGCAAGCTCTACTCGCCGAACATGCCCGGTCGTGAGGAGCACCCGCTCGGCCCGATTCCCGCCGACGTCTTCGAGCAACGGCAGACCCCGTCGATCCTCGGCGCGGGCCTGATCGACACGATCTCCGGCCCCGAGATCGCGTCGCACGAAGACCCCACCGACGCCAACAGCGACGGCATCTTCGGCGTCGCCCGCCGCCTCAACGTTGGCGGCACGATCGAGATCGGGCGATTCGGCTGGAAGGCGCAGATCCCGCGGCTCGCGGACTTCGCCAACGACGCGATGGCCGGCGAGCTCGGCATCACGACGCCCGACAACGGCCGTGGCTTCAACACCCCCACGGACGGTGACGGCATCGCCGATCCGGAACTCAGCCAGGCCGAGGTCGATGACCTCGCCGCGTTCATGGCATCGCTGCCGGCGCCTACGCGCGGCGGCTCGACGGATCCGCGCGTTGCGACGGGCGAGCAGGTGTTCACGAACATCGGTTGCGCCACTTGTCACATCCCGACCCTGATGGGCAACAGCGGCCCGGTCGCGCTCTACTCGAACCTGCTGCTGCACAACGTCATGCCGAGCGGCTACCGCGGCATGTCCGAACCCGGCGCCGACGTCGGGTTCTACCGCACGCCGCCACTATGGGGAATCAAGGACACCGCGCCCTACATGCACGACGGCCGCGCCGAGGACCTCGAAGGCGCGATCCTCGCGCACGCGGGCGAAGCAACCCAGGTGACTACGGCGTACCAGTCGCTGCCGAAGCCGGACCAGGAAGCCCTGATCCTGTTCCTCGAAGACCTGTGAACTGATCGATTGAGTGGGAACAGACACAGGGTCACCGAGCGACGGCTGACAGAGCGTTTCGTTACACCCTTTCCAAGAAGTCCCTACGAACGGTCGAGTTGGCGCAGAAGCTCATCGGGTGCGGGCTGAGATCCCCCCAGTCCTGCCGCCACCGCAGCACTTCGGACACCTGCACCGCCCGCGGCACCAGCCCGAGTGAGGTTGCGGAAGTGATGTTCCGGTCACCGTCCCGGTTGAAGCGCTGCCGCACGAAGTTGCGGTAGACGAGGAAGATCTGCAGGTGTCCGCG